>CAWDMG010000001.1:0-292548 GCA_963803285.1 uncultured Verrucomicrobiae bacterium
CTGCGCGATGGCTGCGCCCATCTTTCTAGCGAGATCGTAATATGCGGTGTCGCTTTTAATCCGCGCCGAACCGAAAACCGTTATGCAAGGGCCCACAAAATGCAGAACCCGGAAGCCGCGAATAAAATCGCGCATCACTCGAATGAGAGTGATTAGCTCACGAATGCGTGAGCGCGGTTCTTCGAGGAAGATTTCGTCGGCAAGCGATGGAGATGCAGTTAGAAATAACGAATGCCGATCCGGCTCGGCTGATGCGTTGTTTGCCATAATATTAGGTGCTTTCCAACACGACGACGGAGCGCGGCGCTACTTCGTAATCGAGCGACTCGAGCGTCCGTTCGTGGTCGGGCTCGGCAATGTCATCGGGACTCGCGCGACTGGTATCCACGACACGTTTCCACTCCTCGGCGGCACCTTCTTGAATATGGAAACGGATGGGCTGCCACCAGGCATTAATCATCACATACAGGTCGCTCGCGCCGTGCAGGCGGTAGGCGACACTGCGTGACTCTGGAGCGAAATCGACTGGGCCGTTGGCGCCATACCAACTCACGTCCTCGCGCCAATAGCTGCTGCGCGCGATTGATGGCCGCGCTTTACGGAACGCAATCATGTGCCGAACGAAACGAAACACGTCGCAATTCTTCTCGAGTAACGACCAATTGAGCCATGTCGTTTCGTTGTCTTGATTGTAGGGATTGTTATTGCCCCATTGCGTGTTCAGAAACTCGTCGCCCGCGCAAAACATCGGCATGCCGTTCGCGAGCATGAGCAAGCAGAAGAAGTTCTTCGCTTGTTGCCGGCGCAACGCGAGCACTTCGGCAGGCGCGTTTTCATCGCCTTCCCATCCACAATTCCAACTGCGATTGTCGTCGGTGCCATCACGATTTGCGTGGCCGTTCGCCTCGTTGTGTTTCTGGTCGTAACCCACAAGATCGTAGAGGCAGAAACCGTCATGGCATGTGACAAAATTGACGCTCTGGTACGGTCGGTATACATCACCCGGACCATCGGGAAATAAGTCATCGCTCCCGTAGAGCCGTTGCATCAACGCGCCAACCATCCCGGCATCCCCTTTCACGAACGAGCGCACGTCGTCGCGAAAACGTCCGTTCCATTGGCGCCAGGTTAGCCCGGGAAAACTCCGGCCTAACAGGAACGTACCGAGGTCCCACGCCTCGGCCACTACACGCGCATCGAGCAAGGCCGCGAGCAGGCTGATCTCAGCCACTGCGGCGGGCGCATCGAGATCGATGTTACCGTTTTTGTCCCGGGCGAAGACCGATGCGAGATCGAATCGGAATCCATCCACGCCCATGCATTCCGACCAGTAACGTAAGCTCTGCAACACGAGCGCGCGCACGCTCGGGTGACCACAGCGCGTCGTGTTGCCGCAGCCGCTAACGTCCTGATAACGCCCCCCGCCGTCGAGCAGGTAATATCCGCTATTCTCGATCCCGCGATACGAATATGTTGGACCGGTCTCGCCGCCTTCACAGGTATGGTTGTAAACGACGTCTAGCCACACCTCGATGTCCGCTTCATGAAACGCTCGGACCATCCGCCGAAACTCTGCGATCGCGTCGCGCACGGCGTAGCTATGATGCGGGGCGAAGAAACTCAGCGTCATGTAACCCCAAAAGTTTCCCTCTTGTGGATCGAATTGCTGCACCGGCATTAACTCGACGACTGTGACGCCAAGTTCTTTGAGATAGGGAATCTTCTCAATTACTCCGAGAAACGTGCCGCGTTTCTCCTTTGCGACACCCGAATTAGCGCGCGCCGTAAATCCTTTGACGTGCAGTTCGTAAACGATGGAGTCATGCGTATGCCGTGGCGATGGCCGCTGCGTGCCCCAATCGAATTCCGGCTGAAAACGAGGCAGTACTCCGAGTACTGCGTGCCCGTCATTCCGGCCCGGTCGCCGGGCCGCTTCGCGCGAAAATTCAGGCGGGAAAAACAGTTCTTCGGCATAGGGATCGAACAGGATTTTTTCCGGATCGAACCGATGTCCGTTTTTCGGGTCCCACGGTCCTTGGACTCGGTACGCGTAGTAGCGTGCAGCCGGCGCGGACTCGTTAGGCACAAAGCAATGCCAGATGCGAGCTGTTTTGTTCCGCAGCGGATCGAGTCGAAGCTGGAACACCGGCTCGACGAAATCCGTTTCGCTATATAAGAGCAGCGTCACGCCCGTCGCATAACGCGAGTACAACGAGAAGTTCCACGCCCGCTCGTTCTCGAGCCAGACCACGCCCGGCGGTCCAACACTGCCATCAGTGCGCTCCCACGATCCGACTATAAGGCCTCCGTACCTCATCATCCTTAAACAATAATCACAATCGCCTGGAACTTGCCTGCGAACTCAGCTTGACTTGCGAAAGATTGAGCGTTTTTTGCTCGCGGTTCGGCTTCAATTTATTCGAAATACGCCTCCAGCACGTATTGGAGGATCATTCGCTGCGTGTGAAGAATGAACCGTTCAAACCAGCCGCTTCGCGCATGGATCGACGAATCGGTCGGGGTCATTGAGAAATCGGCGGTTGTTTGGCGTTCACGGCCGGCTGTAGCTTCAGACTAGCGTCGACGACTATCGGCGAGACGCAGTCCCGTCTTTGTTTCCTCCGGAGGAACGTTTGGAAAAAGAGATAGAAGGTATTAGCAACAGACCTATGCAGAGGCCGCACACTGACAAAGCCAGCACTGCGGCATAACCCCAGTGCCCGGCAACCCAGCCTCCGAGTGCGGCTCCAATGACGCCAGCGACGGCGGATGCAGCGGTGAAAAGGCCCATGGCTTCTCCCTTAGTGGTCTTACTACTGGCTGAAAGGCGCGCTGTTAAAGCTGTGCCGCTGACGGTCAGCAAGGACCAGGCAAGAACGACCAGCGTGAAAATAACAAGGGCGAGCCAGCTTCGCGCGCTGGGCTGCGTCAGACCCAGACACAACAGGCCCAGGAAGGCCGCCAGGCGCGCACTCATTCCGATTGCCAACACCGTGGTCGCGCTGTAGCGCTTGCACGCTTGCCCAGCCCACGGGTAAAGGATCAGTCCTAGTCCCGCCGCGATCGCGTAGACGGTGCATGACACTCCCGGCGCGGTAGCGAAGACCTGCTGCATTAGCACAGGGTAGAGCGAAAAGAAGGCCGCAGTGCCGATGAAGCTGATCAGCCACGAAGCAAGGAAGAGCCCGAACGGCGAACGCAAAGCCGGCCACACCGGCCGCAACGCTAGCCGCAGCGGGCCGCGTGCAAGGAATTCCGTGAAGCCATGCGCCCCTTCGCTCTGCGGAGGCAGCGAGATCGGCGTTGGCCCGGATGGCGGCGCGGGAAAGGAGGGCTGCGTAACCACTATGACTAGGAAAGCGGCTGTTGCACTCAAGCCTGCTGCGACCAGCAATCCAGTGCGCACATCAGCCTGAATAAGCAACCCCGTGAGTAAGAGCCCGCCTACCTGTCCGCCGCCATAAAATGTTTGCAGCCATCCCATACGCTGTTCCCATTGTTCCTGTGGGCGAGCTTCGACGATGAACGAATTCGCCATCGTGTTCGCTCGCGCCGCGCCGCTGCCCTGAAGCAGCGCCAACGCCACCCACACGATCGGCGTGGTCGTGAAGGCGAATGCGACCAGCCCAATGCCGGTGAGTAAGAACCCGCCAATCAGCAGCCAGCGCGGCCAGCGAAAGGTACTCGGCGACACGGCCCCACAACGGAGCGGTCAATCCACCCAGACTGAACGCGGCCATCACCAATCCGACGTAGAGAGGACTTCCAGCGCGCACGACGGCGAGAGGCAACAGCATCGGAGCCATCCCGCCGATTACGGCCCCTTGTAAGGCGTAGATGAAATACCACGGCTCCACCCACTTTCGCCATGGGAGCTGGGCGAATGCCTTGCTTTGCGCGGAGCGAGATATTGCAGTCATCCGATTTCGAGGTGTGACGTCGCGTCTATGTCTGGTTTCGACCCGAGAAGATTTGCGGCAAGCTTCTTCGCGCTCTCTGTCTGGCGCTTCACTTTCTTATCCATCGCAGGCTTAGAGCCCCTGAATTGGCTCAATTCTTCTGCTCCTTCACATCGGCCCAAATCCAATTCGCAATCTTTGGCGGGTCTTCAAAGTGCGCATGCCCATACGCCGTCGCCGATTCACAAAACAGAGCGATCGCATCCGACATGCGCGACTTGCTCGCGCGCAAGTCAGCTTGTACGCCGTCGTTGTCCAGTAGCGTGTTGTCCACGTGCAGCAAGCATACGATGCGTTCCGAAAAATGCTTGCGCTTGTTCATTGTCGGCACCTGCTCTGTTAGCTCTTGTTCAAGGAAGAACGCGCGGACTGTTTCTTAACGGATCGTCGCAGCGCCGGTTGGCTCGTGCTTTCGCTCAGCCCGCACTTCTTCTCACGCGAAAACGACTGCACGACAAGCACCGGGCAGGCTGCATGTCGCACCGTGCCTTCAGCCACACTGCCAATGAACGCACGCCGCAGACCAGTTCGGCCATGCGTCGAGATGATAATCAGATCGGCGCCTTCCCTTGCAGCCGCTTCGTAAATTGCGTCGGGGCAGTATCCGGCAACGGCAGAAGCATCGACCGGAACGCCATCGAAACTAACGCGCTTCAGGAAATCTTTCATCTGATCACCACATCGGCGGCGGGCTGCTTCGATATAGGTCGGCGAATCGTAATCGCCGCGGCCCGTGGTCATCATGACCGGGCCAAGATCAGCGATGTGGACGACGACAATGCGCGCACCAACCTCCTTCGCGAACCGAACCGCATACGTTAGACCTGCGAGCGAGCAGTCGGAGAAGTCGACCGGAACCACAATGGTACGGATAAGTCGTTGTCGTGCGCGGTCGCGTGAAACTCTTGAGGTTTTCATTTCGTCATTTCACATATGGTCATGCCTGCCGTCGAAACTATGTCAACTTTAGGCAGCGTCTTGCCTTCGGCGGTGATCACCGCTTGGCTTTAACTGTGCAAAAATTGCGAAACGGCCGTCATCGAACGCCCCTTACATTTCAGGATAATATTCGCCCAAGTGACTGTTCTGTTTCGCTATACTGTAATCAGGCGTTTATGCAGGGCGTGCGCAGCACGACTGGGCCGCCATCGTGAGCGGCGGTTGAAAAGCGCTTTGCGAATAGACTGTGTACTGTGTGTCAGATGTTCGGATCAGGTGATTCAAAGTCAGTTGCTCTGACGATTAACCTACGAGTGCCGCCGCTATTGCTCAGCTAAGGTTCGCGAAAATCTTTCGGATCTCGATCGTGGCAAAAATGAACCTCGCAGCTACGGTGTCAGCTACGTTTTGAGGAGCTTATTTTGCGTAAGTTCTTCAATCACCGAGAGATGAAGTGCACCGTGCAGGAATCGAACCTGCAACCCAGTGATTAAGAGTCACTTGCTCTGCCAATTGAGCTAACGGTGCAACTGCCTTTTACGAGGCTAATGAGAACCGGAAATTACTTATGCCGGTTCGATACACAACGCGGAATTTTGTCCTCAGTCCGGCTGCTGGTAGGAATGATCTGAGCGCTTCGTCGCAGAACGCTCACCTCCACTCTCTGGCTTATACACGTGGAAAATCTTGCCAAGATGTCCAGGCGAAATTAGAAGTCGTCGTCTTCGCAAGAAGATAATTGCCTGGAGAAGAGATTATGTATCGCCTCACTAATCGTTTTAGTCTGATCGTGACAGTCGCGGTTTTGGCGGTGGCGAAGGTTGCCGCGCAGCAAGCGCCCTCCGCCGCTGGTCAGAATTTACAGCCCAATGCGGGCGACGAAGCAGCAGCGGTGAAGCAAGTGGTCGATGGTATCATACAGCCGTACTTGGCTGAAGGAGAACGCATGGCCGGTGGCCACCTATGGAGACGATCTCCTGACCTGGGAGCAATCGTCGCGGTTTCGCTGCATGGCCATCGCTATTTCTTCCCGTATGGAAAGGCTACCGATGCGGGTTCTCCATTCACGCGCGAAACCCTGGTGGAGATCGGCTCCTGCACCAAAACGTTCACCACCACGCTCTTCGCGCTAGCCATCAACCGCAACCAAATCGTCCCTGACGCTTTCGCTCAGAAATACATGCCCAAGGGTTACACGCTGCGGGCGCGAGAGTTGACACCGCTGGAGCTGGCGGACTTCACGTCGGGAATGCCGGACGATCCGACCGACCTGCCACGCGGGCTCCAACGGCGAAGCATCGAATCTTACACAGTAAAAGACTTTCTCACCTGGGCTTCCAACTATGAACCCAAGACCCAATTACCTGCGCCGTATAAGTACTCTAACGCCGGAATCGGTGCTGCTAAGTTACCTGGTCGCCACCGCGACCGGCAAAACCTGGGAAGAACAGGTAAATTCCGAGATTCTCCAACCGCTGGGCATGGCCGATACGACTTTGCGGCCCACGACTGAACAGCAGAAGCGCCTGGCACAAGGGCATAACCGCGCAGGTCAGAATGCGCCGCGCTGGCCGGTCTTCGCCTGGTACGCCGCCGGCGGACTGCGCTCGACGGCACACGACATGATCAGCTTTGGCGAGGCCAACCTCGGCCATAAGGAAGTGAATGGAAAACCGGTTTCCGCTGAATTGATCGCGGCGATGCAGCTGGCGCAGAAGCCGATTTACCCGATTCCGGACGGCAACGAACAGGCGATGGCCTGGGTGAACAATATGGGCGGAGGCGATCCCGTGATTCTGAAGAACGGAGGAACGGCAGGATTTGGGAATGGGATCGCGATTTATCCAACCAAGGACGCGGCCATCTTCATTGCCATGAACCAGGTCGGAGCTCAGCCTGTCGCGAAAGGGATTGAAATCCTACGGCGTCTTCCGTAGTTCGCGCTCGATTTTATTGTGCTGGCGTTGTGCTTTTCAATCTGCGCCGCCGAAGTTCCATCGCACAAAGTGCGGCGATGGTAAGCAGGTCGCTGATGATGTGAGTGGTTTTCACGCTTCCGAAAGTGGCGGGCGTAAGAGTCGGCTCGAGCAGATCGCGCACTTGCCTGGAGGGATTAGCGGCGGCGGCGCCAGAATCGAATTGTTTGATCGCTTCAAGCGTGGCGAAACGTTGCGCGGTAGTGTCTTTCATCGCATCGAGATTTTCATAGGCGAACAGGGCGAATAAGATGCACACCAATGCGGTAGTAATTGGCGCCGGCTGTTTACGCAGTGAGGAAAACGCCAGGACACCGCCAACGATAATGACGTAGAGATTCCAATACTGCTGCATCGCCGTTGAGCGCTCGAAGTAAAGCTGAATCAGTTCGTTATAATTCATAAATTCTCGCGATTATGAAAGCGCGCCCTGATCCAAGGCGAGAACAAAAGAGTCCGTCCCACCGGGAGAAGAACGAATTCGATGTTCGAATTCGGACAAGGCAGAGCGCACCTCGGGTCGAATAACAACGGACGGTCGAACGCGGCGAATCATCGCGAATGCTTCTTCGGCGGTCTTCACTTTCCCACTCATTATTAAATAAGCGGTTACCGCCGCTGCACTTCGCGAGTAACCGATCTTACAGTGAACATAGACGGCACCGTTTCGGGAGTGATTGCCGATGAATTTGCTCATCTCCACAAGTTGCGCCTGGGTGGGAGCAGTCAGGTCCAGGACGGGAATATTTCGATAATTGATTTTGCGGAACGGTTTCGCTTCGGAAAATTCAGCGCTCAAATCAAGTACGGAGACAACCCCGGAGGACAAAGCTTGGTTCGCAGAACGGCACCCCAGTTTGCCGCCAATCCAGACTTGCTGTGTGACCTTGTCCCACGATCGACATTGCCTCCGGTAATACAGCAACGACAAATATTGACCGAGTAAACAAGGCGCCAACACAAACCGCGTGCTCCACGGTAATTTTCCTTCAGTCTTGTGAAAAACGATCGGACCCGCTCTAAAGTACGCCATCGCCACGATGCCGAGAGCGATCGCCGGCCAAAGAAGCAGGACTCCCCATGGCCAAAAGATCGCGCCCATAATCAAGACAACCGCCGCTCCCACTGCGTAATACGAACCGATGCGGCGATTCGCGATAACTGGCGGCGCGAGCGTAGGCTCGCGAAAGAGGTAGAAGCAGTATCCCGCCAGGACAAAACCACCGATGATGTCGATGACGTGATGTTGATACGTGAGGACTGGCGACAACGCGATCAGAACGAACCAGGTCATCGTCGCCACGCGAATGAAACCGCGCGTGTGACGAAAATAAACATCTAGCAGAATCAGCGTGAACGCCGCGTGAAGGGATGGAAGCAGATTGTACGGCGCATCCATTCCGCGAAACCAATCGAAGAGCGCGCCGAGCCAGCCATCAGCGTGTGGTCGCGGAAACGCGAATCGCAGTGGAAAGAGCAGGAAACAAATTCCAGCGACGATAATCGCTGCCGAGATTCGTTTAGCTAAGGTGGACAATTCGCGATCGGTCCGACAAAGAAATGGCGCGACAACAAAGAAAAGATCGATCGACATGTAGGGCAAAATGAACAACGGAACGAACGGGATCCTGCTTTCCCATTCAAAACAAAACGTGCCGACGTTCGCGCGACGGGTTGTGATCCAGTTGCAACCGCCGTAAACGATCAGGAACAAGGCGGACAAACCGGCCGAGACGACTAGCGCCTTGCTACGTTTAACACCCACGGCGTGCGATTGAGACGGTGAACATCCCCCACTGATCGATTTCCATATCGATCTTTTCGAAGCCGGCGACGCGAACGAGCTCATCCATTTCGGCCGTCGTCCGGCGACGCATGATCCAGCGTTTACCTTCCCGATTGGTCAGCACCTGCGCGATGAATTCGAGCTGCGGATGCCACGGCTGATTGGTGTAAATGAGATAACCGCCAGGCTCGATCGCGTCGGCTAATCCGCGCAACGAATTCAAAACGGGTTCGTTCGACGGAAACAATTCATAAAAGCCCGAAACGATTCCGATCGTCGCGTGCGATTGAATTCCCGCGAGAGATTCGCGATTGAACGCGTCGCCTCGGCGCGCTGTTACTGCCCCGTCGACATTTAACTCATCCGCCAGAGCGCGCACGGCATCGACATTCTCCTGCTTATAATCGCAAAGCGTGGCGTCGATCGGAATCTCTGGCATGTCGCGAATTGTTTCGATGACGTAACGACCCGCTCCTGCAGCGACATCGAGAATTTTCACCGGGCGATTCTCGCGATGCACTTTCAGAATTAAATCGTGCAGAGTTTTCTTCAGATTCGCTTTGCGTTCCCGAATGCCGCGCCAGCCGATGCTGTTCAGGTACGATTTGTCGATAAGCCGGCCAAGTGCGCTCGAGCCATGCGGTTCGTTCTTGTAGACGTAATCAAGCGAAAGACCGGAATCGAAACCACAACGCCAGCCCAGCTCGATGCCATTACTCAATCGACGGGCAAGTTTCAGTCCAGCGCGAGCGGCTGCGAACCTTGTGCTGCCATTGTTCTTCAAGCACTCATGTTCGTGCGCCGTGTATCCGCTTCTATCCGCGTTTACCAATGAAGGCGCGGTTGTCGCTTTCGCGAAGCAATCTCGAACGAATTCGCGGACGAGTCCGATAACGTTCTGGCGATTCGTTTCGTGAAAGATGGCGTGATAAGCATCCGGGAAAATCTCGAAGCGCTTGTGAGTGGAAGAAAGTCGATCAAAAAACTTTTGCTGTGCTTTAAGACTGACAACCCAATCTTTTCCCGCGCCAATCATCAGCGTCGGCGTTCGAATCGCACCGGCATCGGCAAGTAATCGTTTCGACGTGTCGTGGAGGTCGAGAAGCACGTTGACCGCGATTTGCCGGAAGATGAGTGGATCGGAATCGTAGAGAGCAGCTTGTTCACGATCGTGCGTGAGCATTTTCGATTTCACGTAGCTCTTTACGAATCGCGGTCGAAAGATTCGCAGCGCCGGAATTGCCAATGGAATGTAGAGCTTCACGTGAAATGCGGACGTTGCCAAAATCATGGCGCGGATCGGCGGCGCGTAATCGTGGATCCAGGCTGCGACGGTGACAGCGGCGAGACTATGCGCGAGCACAATCATGTTTTCGATCGGGATTCCGAACTTCTCCGAAACATGACGCGCGAAGGCATCCACATCTTTGATCACGTGGTGAAGACTCTTTGCCGCGCCGCGATCTCCTGCCGAATGTCCATGACCGCGCGCGTCCCACGCGAAGATCGCTATGTCGTCAAGATCTAGTGAATCGACGGTTTCTTGCCAACGACCGGAATGTTCGTGACCACGGTGAAAAAGCAGCAGCGCTTTGTCCGTTGCCTTATTTGGGATCCATGAACGATAAAACAGCTCCGCACCGTCCCAACTAATGAAAGTTCTTTCAGTGGCTTCCATTTGCTGGGTGCAATTGATTCACCGCATCGCGTAGTTCAGCGGCAATCGCGCAGATATCGTTCTTGTCTGTTCCGCGATCGCGATAAATGCGAGGCGTTCCAACAACCAGTCGAACTTTTCGCGGGCGCGGAAATCGTTTGCCTTTAGGCCATGCCTGAAACGATCCATCGATAAAGCACGGCGCAACTGCGACGTCGCGTCCCGCAACAAGACTGCCGATTCCTGATTTGAATTCGCCAACTTGGCCGGTCGTCGATCTTGTCCCTTCCGGAAAAATAATCAGGATGGTTCCTGGATTGGCGAGCAATTCCCGGCAAAGCGACAGGCTCTGTCGAACGCGCGCTTGTCTCGCAAACGGCAGCGCGTTCACGAGTATCGCGGCGGCCCAAAGTCGCGGGACACTCTGGAAAAAATAGTCAGACGCGGCCGCTGGAAACGCGCGATGTAATTTGCGCAGCGGCAACGCCGCGAGCAGACAAAGTGTGTCGATATGACTGCAATGATTCGCGACGATAACGAGCGAGCGGTTGGTTCGCAGATTTTGGTGCCCGATAATTTCGAAATGGTTATAGATGTGCAACAGCCTTCGGATGATCAACGCCCCGAGTGATCGCAATCCGTAAACGAGCATGTCCGGCTCGCGCGGAAACTGACGCAAAGGATCAATCGGCGCTTGATCGACTTCACGCACCGAGTCGTAAAGCCACTTTTTCATCGGAGCGGATAATAATACCCGGCCATGAGCATGAACAACGGCGCCGCGTAAACCAAACTGTCGATCCGATCCAGAATTCCGCCGTGACCGGGAATAGTTGCAGCCATGTCTTTGGTTCCGATGTCGCGCTTAATCACACTAATCGAAAGATCGCCCAGTTGCCCACCAATTCCAACGATCAAGCCGGTCAGAATCAGTTGCCACGCGCCAAAGAATGGAAACGAGAAGCGAAGAAGCCAGGGAAGAATCATCGCAACGCCCAGCGCTCCGAGCGCGCCTTCCCATGTCTTCTTGGGACTGATTTCGCTGCGCAACGGATGGTGGCCAAAAATTTTCCCGAAAACAAAGGCCGCGACGTCAGTCAATCCCGTCGCGAAAATAACGTAGCATATAAAGCCATAGGCGTTGCGAGCGTTCGCCATAAAGCCGAGGTGACCAAACATCCAGCCGATGTAAACAAACCCGATAATGGCGAGCGATATGCGTCGCAGCTCGCCGCGAGCGCGATTGCGCAAAATCGGAATGAGCAGGATCAACGCGATCGCGAACGCCGGCGTAGCGACAAAGAATCCGTACCAGCCCGTGCCCTGCTCTTCACCACCGGGATGCGAAATTAGCGAGGCGATTCCGACGGTAATGATTCCGGCATAAACCGCGCCGGTCATCCACGAGTCACGATCCAATCCCGATGCGCGCGAGAATTCCTTGAAAGCGTAGATGGCAAGCAATGTGACCCCGACGATCGTTGGAATGCGTCCGAGAAAAAGAACAATGAAACCGATCCCGGCAATGAGAATCCACGACCAATACGTCTTGAACATCGACGTGGTTTCCCTTTTCAAAACGAATCGCAGAAAACCGAGCACCGCGCCGGCGATTGCGAGAGAAATCAAAACGATCCAGAAGTAAGCGCGAAAAACAGGATCGTGTAGCGCGATCTGCGGCGACATCACCGCTTATCTTGCAGCGCGGCGGTGATGCGTTTCAAGCGAACAACGATTGTTTCAACACAACCAGCGATGATGACAAGACAGGTCCAATCGAAAACGGTGAAAGCCACGGATGATGGTGGCGGGAGAAAAAACGTGAGCCACGCGCCAATATGCAGCGCGACCATGCGCCAGGGTTTGGACATAATCCCGCCAAACTGGCGTTGCACGCCGAGCGCTTGTCCAAACAGACCCACGTACGAGGTGAGCACCGCCAAAATTGCTGCCCAATATCCAATCAACGGATTCATCAACCCGCTGTGCGCAACCCCGACGAAAATCACGATGTCGGAAATGCGATCGGGCAGATCGTTCAGGATTTCACCACGGCGGCTCGCCTTTCCCGACGCGAACGCGACCAGACCGTCGAGCATGTTGAACCACAGCCGCAAATAACAAAAAAGCGGCCCGACAATGAGTAGCCAACGTTTCTCGCCCGATTTCCAAAAACAGATTGCGGCGATCACCGCCGCTACGATCGACAAATACGAAATTGCATCCGGATGAATTCCGTGACGCACACAGAACCGCGTAGCAGCGTCTCCAGTTTGCCGGAACACCGCCGCAATCGGCCGCCGCGAAGTTGGTTCGTAATCCGACATCGTTGCCATTTTGTGAAGCAGCGACTCTGTCTGGCAATACAAACAACAGAAGAGTTAGCGCGGATCGAAAGAACGGTGACCACAAAGTCGCCGAACGACCCCGTCGACGATGCGCCGCAAGCCGCTTTTTTCCCCTTCATAGGCGGCCTTTGTGAAATGCTAGGGCCTCGGCAGAGGTGGCGCTGGGCTCGTGCCACCTTTGGCGTCCTTTTTTGTCGGGAAATCGCGCAGCCTTCGAGTTTTAGCGGTCGGCTGCGGTTTGCGCTTCCTTTTCGTATTCAACGAACGCCAAATTTGACAACGAGTGGTAATCACGGCGGCCAAGCCGAGTGAAATTTGTTGCCATTGGCTCGAAGCTCGTTTAATAGCGTCGAAGTTTTCGCAGATTGTTCTGGGGGGAACAGCCGCCTCTCATACCTGCTCAGGTGTGGGGGGCGGTCATTTTTTGATCAAGAAGTCAGATCACAATGCGGTTGGGTCTCGGCGTCTGGAGAGAAGAGCCGCCTTGGTTTTTTTTCGGTTTTCAGTCCCGGACCCATTTTTATTTTCTTTTTTCGTTGGTTTGTGTTGTGTCAGTGACACCGAAGGGTAATTGACGCCCGCCCTTAACGTCCTGTTCTGGAATCAGGTCGTCGAGGCGAATCAATTTATCTCTCGTGCGCTTCCGCCTCTTATTTCCTGGTTCTGCGGCGGGCGCATTCTTTTTGTCCTTCGGTGTATTCACCTTAGCTCGCTGTGGATATCAGCATCCGTGCCAAGTCTCCGACGGCTGGGACAAAAGCAGAGACGGTCGCTACGTTTGTTGTTAACCTAGTGGCTTTTATGCAGCCAAACACTTCTCCAATCGCCACAATGGCTACTACCTATGAAGGGTAATTCCAGCTTCATTATTATGCCGTCTCGCCTCAGATTTAGACCAATCGTGCTTTATTTTGAGGCATGTCTCGGAGATAGCGGGAGAGAGTCGAGCGAGAAATACCGAGTAATCGTGCCGTGCGTCTTTGGTTCTGATTTGCTTGATTATAAACGAATCGAACATGCCTTTGCATCGCGTGTTCGAGTGAGAGGTCAGGACCAACGTCAGCATCCTGATGATTGCCCACGAGCAGGGGCGCTGGTTTGTCAGTTCCTGATGGCGCCAGATCGGGCTTGAGATCGGAAGGGAAAACGACATGCTCGGGTAGAATCACGGAACTGTTGCAAAAGAGAGTCATGGTGCCCACCGTGTGACTCAGCTCGCGCAGATTGCCGGGCCAGTCGTGACGAAGCAGCTTCTCCATCGCTTCAGGATGAATGGCTGTGATGTGTTTGCCTTCTTTAGCCCCGGCAACTTGCAATTGGGCGGCAATTAATGCCGGCAGTTCTTCCAACCGTTCTCGAAGCGGAGGAATGAGCAGAGTAAGGCCGTTTAGTCGCTGATACAGATCTTCTCGAAGTTTTCCTAGCCGCACCCGTTCTCGCAGCGAACAGTTGGACGCGCAGATAATTCGCGCATTGGAAGTCAGCATTCGTTCGGAGCCGAGGCGCTCAAATTCACCGTACTCCAGAACGCGCAGGATTTTTACCTGTGCGAGCGGACTCATCTCCGAGATTTCATCTAAAAACAGCGTGCCTTCATTGGCGAGTTCAAACTTTCCTTTCACCGTTTGTTGTGCGCCGGTGAATGCTCCGCGTTCGTGACCAAACAACTGACTTTCGAGCAACGTGTCGCTAATTGCCGAGGCATTAAATGCGATGAATGGCCGATTTGCCCGCGCTGAAGAATTATGGATGGCTTGGGCAAGCAAGGTTTTGCCAGTGCCAGTCTCGCCGAGCAGTACAACTGGGACGTCGGACCTCGCGGCGAGCGTGGCCAACTGGAGACAACGCGCCATGGCGTCATTGCTTGTAGTTAGGTCTTCGAGCCTTAACTTGGATGGCCGTGCCTGCATCGGTGGTTATTGCTTATGCTCTCACGTAATTGCCGAATCGGTTTAAATGCATATTCAATCAGCGTCCGGCCACCGACAATCTCCTGTGGTGAGAGCTCGGATTCCGTGTCGAGTGAGTCACGTTGAGTTAATTGTGAGCTCATCGAAATCTTGTTTAGATTCCGAGTTGCTGGCTCGAAAGGTAGTAATACAAACCACGCTGCGCCATTAACTCATCGTGGGTGCCAATCTCGGCAACACTGCCTTTTTCAAGCACGACGATCGAATGCGCTTCTCGAATGGTGCTCAAACGATGCGCAATTACAATTGTAGTTCGCCCCGCCAGTAATCGAGCGAGATTGTCCTGGATCGCGCGTTCGGACTCTGTATCGAGCGCGCTCGTTGCCTCGTCAAAGATCAACAGCGGTGGATTGTTGTAGATCGCTCGTGCGATAGCTATGCGCTGCTTCTGACCGCCGGACAGGGAAAGACCCGATTCTCCAATCTTTGTCTCATACCCGAGCGGCAGGCGCATGATGAACTCGTGGGCGGCGGCAGTTTGGGCAGCTGCAAGAACGCGACCGACGTCCGGCTCAGGATCGCCAAATGAAATATTGCGGGCGATCGTATCGTTAAACATGTGATTTTCCTGAAGAACGATCCCAATGTGCCGTCGGACGTCGCGATAATTCAGAGTCTTTAGATCGACGGTGTCGAAAAAGATCGCTCCCTCCGTAGGCTCGAGCAGGCCTGCGATCAATTTGATGAGCGTTGTCTTGCCGCTTCCGCTGCGGCCAACGACTGCCATCGTGCGTCCCGGCAAAAGATCGAGCGTGATATCCTTTAAGATGTCAGGTGATTCAGGTCCGCCATATTTGAAACTGACTCCGCGCAACTCGACGCGCCCTTCGAGGCTACGCACGGGGACGAGGCGGGACCGATCATGACCTTGCTCCGGCTCCTGTTCGAAAATGTCATTCAGACGATTCAGCAGGACAGAAGCCAGCTGAACGTTGTCCCAAACTCCGACCGCTCGCAAAATCCCCGCATATGCCATTGCAGTGAGTGAGCTAAACGCAACAAAACCACCGACACTCAAGTTGCCGTGAATGACTTGCATGGCACCGACCCACAGGAAAATCGCAGTAGACAAAAGACCAACAGTTTGCAGGACGCTGTCCCACGACATCACAATGAACGTCGCCTTAAAAAGTTTTTGCGAGACCGAGAGAAACTCGTTCAGCATGACGTCGCGAAATGAGTCTTCGGCACCTGCCGCTTTTACAGCCTCGATCCCCTTGATCGCATCGATTTGATGCGAACTGTATTTGCCCTGACTTTCTTCCACCCGGTGATAAAGGGGGCGCAATACCTTTACCGAAAAAATCATTAGCCCCACGTACAAAGGGGTTGTTGCCAGAAACGCGATGGTCAGTACTGGGCTATACATCGCCATTAAAACGAGTGCGCCTAGGAGAAAAACAACTGCCAGTAACGCGCCAACCCCCTGTTGCACGACCAATTGCCGAATTTGCCTCGCACCTTCCAGCCGGCGCTGAATGTCCCCCGTTCGACGATTTGTGAAGTAACTCATCGGTAGAGACAGAAGTCTCCGGCTCAAGAAATCGAAGACTGCCGTGTCGAGACGCACGGCCGCAAATGCCAGCAAGTATTCCTGCGCAAGCGTGGCGAGTTGGACGAAAACGAGCGCTGCGAGCATGCCCAGCAGAATTATTTTCAGCAGGCCGATATCATTTTCGACGATGACTTTATCAACGACGATTTGGGTGAATACGGGGAAGAGTAATTGCAGGAAACTAACGGCGACCGCCAGCCCGAGCACCTGGAGCAAGATCACTTTGAATCGCGAAAGAAACGGCAGAACCCAAGCCAGTGCTGGCTTGCTTTCCGGAGCTTCTTCGAATGCTGGCGTGTAATCGAACAGTGCTGCGTAACCAGTCCACTTCGTCTCAAATTCCCTTCGCGGAACTTTGCGTAGCCCGAGCGCGGGATCGGCGACGCGCACAAATTGCTCATCAACGTCGTAGAGCACGACCCAATGGTTGCCCTCCCAGTGCACTATCGCTGGAAGCGGCATGAGCGGGAGATTGCGCAACGAGATTTTCAATGGACGCGCGGCCAACCCAAGTTCGGTCGCTGCACGAGAAATCGCTTTTAGGCTGGTGCCATCGGTCGCCGTGTGACAGAGCTGTCGAATCCGTGCCAGGCTTACCTTGCGACCAAAGTGTCGGCAGATCATTCCGAGGCAGGCCGCACCGCAATCCATCTCGTCGATCTGCATGATATGATCGATCGTTCGGAGGCGTTTGCCCTGCTTTCGGAACAGGCCTTGCTCGTCGGCGAATGGCTCTTCCGGGCCAGCGATCTCCTCCGGGGGCTGTTGGCTGTCGAGCTGCACTTTATCGTGTACCTGTGTTTCGGCAGGAAGGAGTTCGCTCGCGAAATCGAGCGGAACACGCGCCTCGGTTTTTGCCTGATAAAGGGCTAGCCGCTCGTTTAACAATTTATCGAATTCTGGAAATCGCCGGCGGAGATCTCGTACGGACTTCAGTTCAAGGGAAAGCAATTGACAGTCTGTGAATGCTTCTACCGATGCCGAGCGGGGCGAGTTGTTTAAGATCGACAGTTCGCCAAAGAAATCGCCTTCGCGATAGAATGCGAGATTGCGCTCCCGTCCGTTCAAGCCAGCAAATGCGCGCGCCCGTCCTTTCTCGATTACATAAAGCGGCCCGGCGTTGTCCCCTTCTCGAATGATCAGATTGCCTTTTTCGAATGTGACGGGGATTAGCTTGTCGATCATCCCGCGCAACACGGGAGTCGGCAATCGACCGAAATTGCTGAACTGATAAAGAAAACTTTGGAGAGCGCGGTTGCGACCGGTTGTCTCGATATAGTGTCTTAGGTCGGGCACCCGGTGGACCAACTGAAGAAAGTCATCGCGATCGATCCGCAGGACATCGACCGCGGTGCTGCAGCGCACGGTCGCATTTCGGGTTCCGCCCTCAGCTAAGGCAGCCTCCCCGAAACAGTCTCCCGGCTTCAGGTACTCCCAATGGGATTTCCGCACCATCCGGTTTGATCTTGAGAGCACGCGCTCGTCCTCTTGTCAGAACGTAAAATGAATTGGCCGGATCGCCTTGTTTTACGATTACGTCGCCGAATTCATAATGTTCTTCCCCCAGGAGCGGCTCGATCGCCGCAAAATGTTCATCGGAAACAAAGCGGAACACCGATGAACGCCGCAGAATTTCGCTGTCTTGAATTTTCATTCCACTGAAACAGGAATGCCCAGCCGTGGGCACGTATGTTTGGTGGTCAGTTGTGAAAAATACCGGTCAAGCAGTCGCTGGTCGACACGTGATTTGACAGTTGGATCCTCTAGCCGCGGCTCGACTTTTTTGATGATGCGACACAGTTCGAATCCGTCGCCATGCGGTATAGGTTCCAACACGTCCCGTGGCGAGACTCTTAAATATTTCGCTTGCCCATCCGCCGGAAGGTCTTCCAGAAGAAACTCCGCACGTCGATACGGATACCGCCCCTCAGTTGCAACTTCCTCCATTGACATCCCGTCCTCCCGCACGCAAAACAGCGCTTCCATCGCGGCATCGTGCGATTCCAACTCAATCACTTCGATCTCAAATCGGGTCAGGTGCAATCGCAACGCCATCAATTCACGTTGGCGCGCTTCGGAGACAAGCAGTCTATCGCAATGCGTCCCGTACGCCGCCTCGATCGCAAGCATTTCATTTAACCACTGCGAATCGCGGCCCAATTCCTCCAGCCAATTCGCCAGTTGTGCTGGTTCAATCCTAATCCGATGCAAGAATTTCCGCTCTTCGGCGGCAATTGCATCTGGCGTAGGTTCGTTTCCAGCGCAGCGCGCGGCCAGACGCCACATGAGTTTAATGATCATGTCCTCTAGTGCCTCGGACAATATCAACTCTGCTACGAACAACTCGCGCAGCTCTGGACCTGCGGACGTATATCCGATTTGCTCGGGAGAAAAGCCTTCATCAACCGCACCGACGCAATATTGACGGGCAAAGTAATCGCTGAAGTCGTCGAATGTAAGGCCGCGATTTGCCAGCCATGCTTCCGTCTCTTCCGCCGTGATTAGATCATGGCGGTAACGAAACTCCTCTGCCGCAGCTGAAATGGCCGACTCGTCCAACTCTAATTCCAATTCGTCTGCGCGACCTTCCGCTGCGACGTGATGGAGAAATGTTTGCCATTTTTCCTCAAATTCGCCGCGGAAAATAGCAGCAGCGATAGCATCGCGCGCCGTGTACTCCTGAGCTCCGCACGCGCACACAATTACATCGTGAGGCGAAACTGACTCTATGCTCGACATGAAGAGCAACTTTTCTACAGCATTTTAGCAACAAAGTCGAGCCTGTCGGTCACTCGTCCCGACAGCGGGAGAGAGATTCAAAGTTGTGAACGATAAAGGGTTGCGAGTGCCTATCATTCCGCTAAACTCTACGGTGGTCATGGAGGAAAAAACGCCGAATATCAATGTAGTTCACTCCGTTTGGCGTCGACTTAAGAAAGCTAAGATTTGTGACCTAGAGCCGGCAAAAGACGTAAAAGGTGGCGGGGGTGTTACAGGCAAATCCAAACCCACCACAGGCGGTACGGGCGCCGCGGGAAACAGAGGCAGCCGTTAGAAATTTGGCGTCAGTAGGGACCGTAATTGATTCACTGGCTTTGCCCGGATGAGCGTATGGCAGACCCGTGAAGAAGCGACCTAAACCTGCGGCCTCAATCGTAAAACACTTCGGATGGGTCGCGAGAAAGAAATCGTTTTCGCACGGACAAGACGCTACTTAATGCTCAACAGGATACTGGCAGTCTTTCCTTCGGTTACCACGCTCATGACGTAGTTTCCGGCAGCGAGCTTCTTTCCATCCATTGTTTTGTCGAGGTTCGTTTTGGTTTTGCCCTGGAGCAAAATCACCGCGGGCGTTGAGCCTGGGACCGGTTCGTTCTTCGCATTCACCGGATGCACGTTGACAATGATCATGGCGTCTTTGGATTGAATCGACAGTTCCGCATCTGCCGCAACCGGATTTTGGATTTTTGGGAACGGCGTACCTTCTTTTGCGGCCTGACCGCCAACGCTCACCGGGAATGGAAGCGAATCATTCGCGAAAAGACCGTACGCAAAGGCTGCAGACACGATGAAAAACAGTAGAAGACATTTAATAAGGAACAGGTTGATGGCGGATTCTGCGCAGGAACGCAAGACTGAATCTCGTGACTAGCGTGTCTGGCGCAAAAGAGGGAGACTCCGCTAGGCAATCGCGTGGGTGCACCGATGATTTTGCGGACTTGCTCTCCTTCGGCGTTTTAAAGGATAGTTCCTAAGCGCTTCTCGTCGCGCCGATACGCGTCAACAATCCAGATTGTTCGTCCGCGAAACAAAGAATGTTGACGGGAAATGGAGATCCAGATTCGATCGGCCTCATGAAAATAAAAACGACTGGATTGATTTTGGCGCTTTGCTTTTTTGGAGCGGCATTATGTTTCGCTGATGATCCACACATGAGCACCTCGAAGCCGAACGATTCCAAATCAAAGGTTACCCTTGGAACGGAGAAAATTAAGCCGACCTACATCAGTTTGGTGCAATTCACCGATAAGGGCATCCAAGGCGCCAAGCAGACGACTCAGCGGGTAGCCGCCTGGGCAGCCAAGGTGCAGTCGATGGGAGTCACTATTAAGCAGATGTATTGGACGCTCGGTCAGTATGACCAGGTGTGCATTTTCGAGGCCCCGGACGATGAGACGGCCGCCAGTGTGTTGCTGGCAGCGGACATGCTGGGCAACATCCGCACGCAGACGATGCGCGCTTTCACAGCCTCCGAGATGGAGAACATCCTGGCCAAGGTGCCCTGACAGCAGCAGGCATTATGAACCGCTATCCGTCGCGATGCGCGTCAACGATGCAGACGTTAGGGACCAAGCGCGCGACGCAAAGGGGCAGCGCCCGGCGGTGCCTTTGTGACCCCACTTAAGATCGAATCGGCCCTAACAGGTCCTCCGTAGTAGTTGAAATTGGATTGCCTTTGCGTTCCAACCACTGCGCCTTCCAACGACACGCCAACAAAGAGGCCTTTGCTCCTGCTGTAGGTGTAAACGGCCGCTGTTGGCATGACCGCGCCTGACGCGGTGCGACCCACCGGACCCGCCGCAGCGCTGACATCCACGCCGATCGTCACGTTTCCTCCGCGGGAAAACGCTTGCACGGCAGCATTGTTGTTGAGGACCATCACGAAATCAGTTACCTGGGCACCAGCCTGAAGGCCCCAGCCTCCACCACCAGTGGCGATAAATGATGGGCCAGACCAGCCACGAGGCGTGCGAGCGATCACGACACCCTGCCCGCCTTTAGCGCTGAAAATAAATCCTGCTTTGACCACGCTCATGATGGCGAGCCCTTTTGCCCGCCGGAGCACATCTCTTGGAATTGCTTTCTCAGGCATTTGCTGAAATTGGGTAATGATCGCGGCACAACGATTCACAGTGTCCTGTTCGGCGGCATCCGCCATCACCACTGCAAGAGACGACAACGTAAGAACAACAAACAATTTTTTCATCGGGTATTTTTGCTTCGCCAATGCTTATCGCAACAGATGTATCCGAACGCAATCGCTACGCCATCGGATATTTTGATGGCACTGGGGGTGGGTCAAGGCGAAACGATAGCCTCATTCGGTTCGCAGTGCCGTCATCGGATTCACGCGAGTGGCGCGGTTAGCCGGGAAGAAACAAGCAAGAAGCGCGGCACTCGCGAGCATCAAAGTTGCGGTAGCAAGCGCCAACGGATCGTTCGGACTTACGTCATACAGGATTTTGGCCAGGACGCGCCCTGCAGCCAGTGAAAGAAGAAGGCCGGCGCCCACCGCAAGCGCCGTTTGCATCACCCCTTGTCGCATAATAAGGGCGAACACGTCACGTCGATGTGCACCCAGAGCCATACGAATGCCGATTTCGCGGGTCCGGCATGCCACAGCATAAGCTTTCACACCATAAACACCGACGACGGCCAAAATAAGCGCGATCGCACCAAAAGCCCCGAAGAGAGTTGCCCCCAGTTTAACGATCCAGAGGTTGGGCGACCTCTCCATCAAGTCGAGAAACGGGGTTATCTGTAGCAGCGGCAGATCGGGATCGATCTCGCGCAGCGTTTGTCGAAGCGTTGGAATAAACAGCGGCGACGGCTTGGCGATCCTGTGTGTTGAGCCGAACGTGCAAAAACGTTTGGCCGCTGTATCCCTGCGCCAACGGCACAAATAAACGGCAGACGAGGGAATCGTTGTCAACGCTATGCCGGTGCTTGCTCACAACACCGACGACTTCCATGTCGTTAGGCGACCCGTCTTTCGGCGGGTTGGTATAGCGAATGTGCTGGCCGATCGCGTCTTCGTTCGGAAAAAGTTTCTTCGCCATTTCTTCGTCAATCATCGCCACGCGCCGCGCATCCTTGTTTTCGCATTCGTTCTGGGTGAAATCGCGACCTCGTAGCAGTTTTATGCCGAGCGCCTCGCAGTAACCGGGCGTTATCGCGGTGAAGAGCGAATTGACACTTGGATCCGGCGCCTTCGGGTCGTTAGGCATGGCGTCTTTCGTGCGGAGAACGCGGCGCGCGCTGGTGAAATCGGAATACGGCAGCATGGTGCCGGTGGCCGACGCGGTTACGCCGGGCAACTCTCGTACGCGTCGTACCATGTCGAAGATCAAGCGACGCGAATCGGCCGGCGCTTTCTTGATCAAACTGAAATCGAACTCACTAATGATATCGCCGCGCGCGACGAACCCCGGATTAAGCCCGGCTGCCTTGAGCGCGCCGCGGAAGAATAATCCGGCGGCGAAAAGCAACATGAGCGAAAGCGCGATTTGCGCCATCACCGAAATGTGACGTGGCGCGAAGAAACGACTCAAACGTCCGATGCGCGCTGGTTCGCCGACTTGCTCTTTCAGGTCCTTAACAAGATCGGCCTTCGTTGCTTTTAACGCCGGACCGAGGCTGAAAAGCATTGTCGCGATCAGGCAAAACAACAACGTGATTGCAAGCACAGTCGCGTCCGGCCGCAATTTCACGACGAAAGAGAAATTGACCGACGCGAGCAGGCCGCGCAGTTGTTGGAGTAAAACATCGTTGCACCAGGCGCTCAAAATCAGGCCAATGAGGCCGCCGCAGACAGCCAGCAAAAATCCTTCGCATAATAATTGCCTGACAATCTGCCAGCGTGATGCGCCGACAGCCAGACCGTATTGCAATTTCCTTCGAACGCGATGTGCCGCGCGCGAGCAACATGTTCGCGAGATTTAAACAGGCGATGAGCAGGACCGCTCCGGCCATCGCCATGAGCAATGTCGCGACCAGCGTGAGCGGTCCGTCATTTTCCGGTTGCGTGCTTAGGCCGAATCGTGCCGGCGTTTGAATTTGTAGCTCGCGCGAACCTTCACTGCCGTCCGGTTGAATCGCATTTAACCGTTGCGCCAGCACTGGCAAACGGGCTTTTGCCGTGTCGATCGTCAGGCCGGGACGCATCCGTGCCACGAGATTGAAGGTATAATTTTTTGGGTCCAACAGGTCGTGCGTTGTTTCGGCATCGCCAAAGGCCGAACCCAACTGCGAACGAATGCCGAGCGGCAGCCAGATATCCGGAGCGATCAACGCGTTCGCGCCGCTGAATCCATCCGGCGCGATGCCGATTACGGTGTAGGGCTGCCCGTTGATCTGTAGCGTGCTACCGACAAAATCGTCGCGCCCGCCGTTGCGTTTCCAAAAGCCGTAGCTTGACACGACTACAGCCATGTTCGCATTCGGCTTACATTCCTCAGCGTTATAAAAACGGCCGCGAAACGCCTGGACGCCCATCATCGGGAAATAATTTTCCGAAGTCAGGAACGCGAAGCTGCGCCGCATCTCGTGATCGCGCCCGATGCCGGCGACGGCGAACTCAAGCGCGGCTACATCGACAAACACATCTCCGCCGTTCTCGCGCAGCTCGCGGTATTCGTTATAGGAAAACTGCCGATAATCGTGACTCGCATTCTGTCGGGCCGTGAACACATTCACGACTTCACGCAGGCCGAACCGGCACCACCGGCTTTGAGCAGCACGCCATTGATCAGCGCGAAAATGGCCGAGTTAACGCCGATCGCTAACGCGAGCGTCAATATCGCTACGAGTCGTAAATCCCGGCGTCTTGAGAAGCTGCCGCACAGCAAACTTGAAATCCTGCATCATAAGGATCCTTCTTTGTTTTCATTGAGATGCAGCTCCCCTCGGCTTTGGATTCAAAAGTTATGCGTCGGCGGAATAATCTTCGATCTGAAGACTGGGAATGACCGATTCCGATTAATTCACATCAAAATGTTAATCTTCATCGCACACTGATGTTATCCGACCCCATGTGAACGTTTTCCCAAAGAGAGCTTGCCGCAGGCGAGATGCAGGCTTGATCTCCGCGGGAATCTTTAGTTCGATTGCCATGTGACCCCCGCTGAAGACGACGTGACGTCGCTGAGCGCGATTGGCGGAAATGCTCATTACGGCCAGGCGGCGTTTACCACTACGCATTGGAGCGTGGTGCTGGAGGCACAAGGCGAATCGCCCGCAGCACAAGAGGCGCTGGAAAAACTCTGCCGCATTTATTGGCGACCGATTTATAGTTTTCTCAGGCGACAGGGGATCAGCGCCGATGACGCACAGGATCTTACGCAGGGTTTTTTCGCGTCATTATTGCAGCACCGAAACTTGAATGCTGTCCGCAAAGAGGAAGGGCGGCTTCGTTCCTATCTACTCGGGGCGTTAAAATACTTCCTCGGCGAAGAAAGGCGTCGCGCAATGACGATCAAGCGAGGAAAAGGTCAGCGGATCATCCCGCTGGAAGAACTGCGCGCCGACGAGCGGTTCGCAATGGAACCGGCAGATCCGATGACCGCTGATCTGATTTATGAACGCCGCTGGGCATCGACGGTACTGGAACGCGCGCTAAATCTATTGAAGGATGAATATCACAGGGCAGGCAACGCAGACTTGTTTGAATCGCTAAAGCAATTGCTCCCAGGCGAACCCGACGCTCCCCCACAAAAGGACATTGCCGCGCAATTGGGCATGACTGAAAATGCGGTCCGGCAGGCGTTCTACCGATTTCGGCAGCGATACCAATCTTTGCTGCGAGCGGAAATTGCGCACACCGTTGCGAACCCCGGCGACATCGAAGACGAACTGCGCCATCTGATCGCGGTGGTCCGAGCGTAGACATGAATTACACGAAGGCTCGACACGAATTACGCGACTTTTTAAGAGACACGAATTACACGAATTATCACGAAGGTTTCGAAGGCTTGGGCAATTGGCGCAAATTGCTAAAATTCGTGTCTCGATCGACGCGAATTCAGGCACTCCGCGTCTGAGTTCGTGTAAATTCGCGAAATTCGTGTCTGCGTAACGTATGGCCGAAACCTGCCAAGTACAACAGGGGGAGTGCGGAGGCGACTTTCCAGCTGTGATTAGAGTAATCAGAATTTGCCGCAATTGCGGTGTGAAAATTTTGTCCGACGCGCCGGAAGGACTTTGTACCGGCTGCGTGCTCGAAGCTGCGCTGGGGATCGGGCCGGATGCTGTAGCCGGGGGCGCCGACCCCGGCTGCGCGAACAAACCCTCCCCGCTTGATGAGAATGCTGCGCCTAAGAACAAAAAATCAGCGCGTGCTGCCGAGCTGCTGGGAGAATTAGGCGATTACGAATTGCTCGAAGAGATCGGTCGTGGCGGTCAAGGCGTGGTGTTTCGCGCGCGACAGAAAAGTCTCAATCGTATTGTCGCGTTAAAGGTCATCAGGCTAGGTCAGTGGGCGAGCAAAGCTCATCTGAAACGCTTTCGTCTTGAAGCCGAAGCCGCGGCCAGATTGGAGCATCCCGGTATCGTTCCGATTCACGAAGTCGGCGAGCGTGATGGCTCCTGCTACTTCAGCATGAAGTTCATTGAAGGAGGTCAGCTTGACGAAGTCGTGAGGCGGAGCGCCGATGTCGATCGCGTCAGCGCGGCGGAATCTAATCGCGAAGGTCGCCCGCACCGTTCATTACGCGCATGAACATGGAATTCTCCATCGTGACATCAAACCGGGGAACATTTTGCTTGATCCAAAAGGCGAACCGCATCTGACAGATTTCGGTCTTGCCCGATTAGTCGAATCTGAAAGCAGTGTCACCCAGACCCTGGACGTCCTGGGCACACCCAGTTACATGGCACCGGAACAAGCCGTAGGAAACAACGAGGCGATCAGCAGTGTCACAGATGTGTATGGACTTGGTGCAGTACTTTACCAACTGCTAACGAGTCAACCGCCGTTTGCCGGTGGAGCAACCTACGAGACCATCAAGCTGCTCCTGGACACCGAGCCGAAGCAACCGCGCCTCCTCAATCAGAAAATCGATCACGATCTCAGCACAATCTGCCTCAAATGCCTCGAGAAAGATCCCAAGCGCAGATATCCATCTGCGCTTGCGTTTGCCGAGGATCTCGAACGTTGGCTAAAACATGAACCGATTCAGGCGCGGCATACGGGAGTTTTCGCGCGAGGTAAAAAATGGGTGCGACGCAATCCAACCAGCGCGCTTCTGGCAGCTTCCCTGCTGGTGTTAGCTACGGTTGTTGGATGGAACATTTGGAAAAGCGAACTAATCCGTGGTCCGATAACAACCGGAATCGCCGTGCTGCCGTTTGAAAATCTGGGCGAACAGAAGGAGAACTCCGTCTTCGCCGATGGTGTGCAGGACGACATTTTGAGCAAGCTGGCGAAGATCGCCGGTCTGAAAGTCATCAGCCGGACTAGCGTGATGGAATATCGCGGCAAGCGAAATGTGCGCCAGATCGGCGATGCGCTTCGCGTGTCTCATGTGCTGGAGGGTAGCGCACGCAGGAGCGGAGATCGGATTCACTTGAATGCGCAGTTGATCGACACGCGCACCGACACCCACGTCTGGGTCGAACAATACGACCGCGATGTGAATGATTTGTTTACAGTCCAGAGTGAGATTGCGCAAAAAGTTGCCCAGCACCTTCACGCCAAGCTGTCAGCCAGTGAGCAGGCGTCCGTTGAAGAAAGACCAACTCAGGATCTGGTCGCTTATGATTTTTACGTCCGTGCTGTCTCAATGATTTACAACGCCCAGGTGCCCGACGAGAGTCTGGGTTTAGATACAGAGAAGAGTCTTTCCGAGGCTGTGGATCTGCTTAACAAGGCAGTTGCTCGTGATCCTAACTTCTTTCTCGCCTATTGCCAGCTAGCCTTCGCAGACCGCACGACTTGATTGGCGATACACCCGAGCGCTTGGCCCTGGCAAAGTCGGCCATCGATTCTGCATTTCGGTTCAGGCCGGATTCGGGGGAAGCGCACCTGGCGCTGGCGTGGCACCTTTATATGGGGCTATTTGGATTATGATCGCGCTCGCGCCGAACTGCTCGTGCTCAACAGAGTTTACCAAATAACCCGCGGGTTTACGAGTTAGCTGGATCGATGGACCGCAGTCAGCGTCGCTGGGCTGACGCCATGCACAATCTCGAGCGCGCATGTGAGCTCGATCCGCGAAACTTCCCTTACCTTGTTAACCTCGAGATCGACCTACTTGTGGTTGCACGACTATGACCAGCACGCCAAAATCATGGATCGCATCGTTGCGCTTCTTCCAGAGACGCAGGCGAGAGCGGATTTTTCGCGCTTCCGTCGAGGTATACCGGCGAGGCGGACACGGGACCTTTGCGTAGTTGCAATTGAAAAGATCCTGACCAATGAAGCTGGATCAGAGAAAGATCCATTTGTGGCGGGCCAACGCTATACTCTTGCTTTGTCCGAACGTGACTGGGACACCGCAAGCAGCGTTGCGCCGGTGCTTTCCCAGAAGAATTCGCTCGAGTGGAGCTTTCCCCAACTTGGCCGCGACTTTTGGGTGGGTGTAGTCGCTCGTTTGAAAGGATGACGAAACTTCAGCGCGCAACTGCCTTTATCAGCGGCACGCGCACAACAGGAGGAAGAGATCCGCGGTCACCCTGATGACTGGTCCAACCATTTCCGTGCCTCGGCCTAATCGATGCGGCGTTGGGGCGAAAAGAGGAGGCACTGAACGAAGGCCGCCGCGCGATGGAACTGGGGTCCAGCGTCAAAAACTCATTCACTGAGTCCACACGTAAAGATTTGCTTTGCCATCATCTGTGCCTGGACAGGCGAACGTGAATTGGCGCTTGGGCAACTTGAAGCCCTCACCGAAACCCCGGGCGATCTATTTCACTTATGGCAACTTGCGCTTGAGTCCGATGTGGGACCCGCTGCGCGGCGATCCGTGCTTCGAAAAAATCGTGGCTTCTCTCGCGCCGAAAGAGAATTGACCACGGATTACACTGATAACACGGATTGGTAGAACCCTACCAAGCTTGCCGTGAGGCGAAGTCGAAATCGGGGTGCACCGAATCGCTTGTTTCTTCAACAGGAGATAGCGAAGGAAGCAAGGATTCTCCCAATCTGACCTGATTGCGGCAGACGTTTTCGTTCCCTTTCCTTCTATTTCAGAATCGATCCGTGGTATCCGCGTGATTCGTGGTGTCTCCGCGCCGAAACCAACTTTCCGCGTAACGAATCATCAAATCCCGCCAAGTACCTCACTGAACGGCCGGAAATGACAACTCAATAACGAGAAGCCACGGAAGGCCAAAACAAGAAAAGGAAATTAAACAATGAATAACATTAAAAGAATCAGCCTAATGACAGCAATCTTCCTGACCGTGGCGCTCGTCAGCTCCGCGGTGGAAGCGGGAGTGATACGAATTAATGGTACTATCGCAGGGAGCGAAAGTGAGGCACCTTTTCCCGATCCGACAGAAGGGTTTTATGTCAATGGGAGCGTCACGTCAACCGACACGCAGCTTGGTCCATTCACACTGTTTTATACGGCCCTACTGGCCTTTGCTTTCCTGGATATGCCACCTGAGAGCGCCGGGGCAAGTCGTATGATAGTGGGAGACGCCGCCAACGGTGACAGCATTGTAACGTCTTCAATTGGAAATAACCCTGGTTCATGCGCCAACGGCGATGTTCACCTTGTAGAAAACAATACCATTGTTGGCGGAACGGGCCGGTACGCTGGTGCTAGAGGCAGCTTCACCATGGACCGATGCCTGAACTTGTGACCGGCGAGACCAGCGGTACCATCAGCGGCACCATCGTCGTGAGAGGACGGTGAGCGTTGGCAGGCCTCTGCCAAACCGTCGCCGAGCGTAGCGCTTGATCCCGTTGGTGGGCAAGCGCTACCTCGGCAAGACGATGCGCTCGCGGATCACTGCGCTGTTGCCGTTATGCTCGCACTGCGCGCGCGGAGCCAATTTCCCGCGCAAACTTTGGCCGAATTTTCTCTACGTACCTCGGTGAAGGCTGGAAAATGATCTCTCATGACGAGAACAGCTGAAGGCCCTCGGCTTAGGAGACACGCTCACTTCCGGGTATTTTCATCGCACAACGACGCTATGCGAACCGGCTCGGCCGTGATCGTCCAGCGCAGTGACTTCATAATCGCCGGCGGCTGCGGTCCACTCGAGAACCTGATTCGGTGCGGCTTTGCCAACGAATTGCTTGCCGGCGAACCAAAAAATCTCACGCACGTCGGCATCGGCTTTGGCGCGTAGCGGAATTGTCTTTTTCGAAACGAGCAGAATTTCTTTGCTGTTCGGAGACACAATTATCGGTTTCTGTCCGACCCGACTCGCCAGCTCGCTGCCAGTGTCCGGCAGAAAGGGAGGCGGAACTCTGCGTGGAATTCCGGCTTGCTCGAACAGCGTGAGAAAGTCGCCCGGCCAGAATTCGTAAACTTCGCGTTTTAGCTGACGTGTGCCGTCGTCGATGGGAACGCGCAAGTCCGGTGGCGACATCAACCAGCACTTCGCGATGCACATCGCAGGTTTTGATAGGCGACACACCGGGAATGAACCAGCCTTCGACGTGCTGCGTGCAAAACCGGTTCGGGAGATCCCCCGACAACGCGCAGAACTCTACGCGTTTCAAATTTGCTCCCGGCGGGGGTTGATGCGGCACCGTTGGTTCCGGCCACGCCGCGCGCAGACTATCGATAATCTGAAACAGCAGCGGCGCTGCCGCAGTGCGGCCGACAAACGCCGGGTTGGCGCGCCCATCGAAATTTCCAACCCAAACCCCGAGCACGTAATGATCGAACACCGCGATTGACCAGGCGTCCCGAAAACCATGCGACGTTCCCGTTTTCCAATAAACCCGCGCGCTGTGATTTCCATCGGCGCAATTCATTTCCGGTCGCGGCACATTGCCAAGCATTTCCAGAGTCAGAAATGCGGCTTCCGGCGAAAGAATTCTCTTTGGCTTTGCAATGCGGTCGCGCGCCGTGAATCGCAGCGGTCGCAGTTCGCCATTGTTCGCGAGCGCAGCATAAAGCCGCACCAAATCCTGCAGCGAAACTTCCGCTCCACCGAGCGGAAGCGCCAGACCGTAGAACGATTCGGCTTTCGGCAGACGTACGTCGGCTGTGCTCAGAAATTCGTAAAGCGTGGGATGCGCAAGGTGCGACGCGAGTTCAACTGCCGGCACATTGCGGCTGCGCGCGAGCGCGTCGCATGCGCGGATCGGTCCGAGAAATTCGCGATCGAAATTTTCGGGATTGTATTCACCGAAACTGCGCGGTGCGTCGGCCAGGATCGATAACGGATGAATCAATCCTTGCTCGATCGCGAGCGCGTAAACGAACGGTTTCAACGTCGAACCCGGCGAGCGTGGACTGCGCGTTCCGTCGACCTGACCGTTAATGTCGGCCTTGTAGAAATCCGCCGAACCAACCTGGGCGAGCACGTCCATTGTGCGGGTATCGACCAGAAACACCGCTGCGTTTTCGATGCCGCGATTGCGATTATTCGCGACGTAATCGGTTACTCTTCGCTCAATCGCCTGCTGTTTTTCCAAATCGAGTGTGGTGATGATTTGATCGCGCCCATGCGACGTCTCTAGCACCTCCTGAACAAAATGAGGCGCGAGGAATTTTCGCTCCGTTTGCATGCGCGGGCGAAATTCGCGCATCGAAGGACTCAAGGAGCGACGGCTTCCAAGCCGTCGAATCAAACCGACGGCCAGGAGGCCGTCGTTCCTTGTTCGCTGATCATACCAACTGGATTGCGCGAGATTCACCGAATGATTATCGCGATCTGTATGTAACGCGCGGCGACTCGGGCTTTGCGGGATCACGCTGAGCGCGATTGCTTCTGGCCGGCTTAGTTTCGACGCAGGCTTATCGAAGTAGATCTCGCTGGCGGCGCCAATGCCTTCGATGTTGCGCCCGTACGGCGCGAGATTCAGATATGCTTCGAGGATCTGATTCTTTGAGTAATGCCGTTCCAACTCGAGTGCCCGCATGATTTGCTCGAGTTTTCCGGAGATCGTTCGGGTGTGAAGGTGAAAGCGAAGGCGGGCTAGTTGCATCGTGATGGTCGACCCGCCTGTAGTCGCTCGATGAAAACGGAGGAGTTCCGCCGCGCCGCGGGCAAGTGCGATTGGATTAACCCCGGGATGGCGCGCGTAATATTTGTCTTCGTAGCGCAGCGTCGCATCGATCAGGTCCGGCGAAATTTTTTCCAGCGGCGTCCAAATCCGAAATTTTTGGTCGGCACTAAGGGTGACCCGGAGCAATTTGCCGTTGCGGTCACGCACGCATTGGGAAAACGAAATCCCATCAAGCAGCGGCGGCTTTGGCAGCGCTAGCCAGACCGCAGCGATAACTGCACAAAAAACAATTCCGTTACGGAACGCGCCGCGCAGCTTGCGAATTGCTGGGGAGCGCACGCGGCCTCGCGTGCCGCCGTTCGGCGGCCTCGCCGGGGCACCCGAATGTTCACTATCCGTCGGATAGTGGACGATCGGGTGTTCGGCGAGGCCGCCGAGCGACGGCACGCGAGGCCGCGTGCGCTCCCCAGAGGTTTCCGGCCACGCACTCATTCGGTGACAGTGATTTTTCCGCCGACTGCCGCGTCCTTTCACGTTGCGATCGTACATGGACTGCGCGAACACCGGCGGGACAATGAACTGGCCGCGGTTGCACGATTTGATTTGGTAATCGATCTCGAGCGCGTTCGTCGGCGCGGTGACGAAGAATACCGCGCGGTCCTCGCGGACATCGACGTAATCCACGCCATTCATTGGAGATGCCCCGGTGCGCGCCGAGGAATCGATAACTTCGAATCCGCCTGGCAGAAGATCGACGATCGCCACGTTGGTAATCGGTTCCCGCTGTAAACTGCGAACGTGCAGCCGCACGTGGATCGGCTCGCCAATGTGTGTACTAGTGACCGCTTCGTTATTTTTGCCGAGAATTTCTCGATAAATCTCCAAGCCATTCGTAAGCGACTCAGTTGGCGCGTGGCCGTCGAAGCCTGCTTCAACGACTTGGTAAAACGCACCGGGGTCGTTCAGCTTCGGGCGGCTCGCGAAGCGCAACGCAGTCGCATTACCTGAAAACTCCGATCGCAGAAGCGACTTCATTCCGCTCGTCAGCCGGGTCTCATTTTTATCCTTGCGCACCTCGGCGATCGTTAGCTCCGGCGGGTTTTGCGCTACTGCATGCGAGTACGCCTTCAAAGCACGCACTGCATAAGCAGAGGAAAGCGTGTTGAAATCGCCATCCCCAATCGGTTTGAGAATGTGTTGGAATTGCTCGGCTGAGATTTTGCGCAGCCGCGCGGGGAACTCGCGAGCGATCACGGCGATGTATTGCGAATTCATGCCGAGCGGCTGACAGAAATCGTCGCGCTCAATCGTGTCGCGATTATCCATCTTGTAGCTGTCGATCAAACGTTCAGCCTCAGCGTCTTTGTGAAGTAGATGCAACGCACCGGCGAGATAAACGCCTGTGATATCTTTCTGCCACCGATCGTGCTCATGCTTTTCGAGCCAATCGCGGAGGTTCAAAATGTAGTTTGTTGTGATAACACCTTCACGGGTGAGAACGTAGATCCCGTAAGCGACCGTGCGCGCATCAGCGAAGTCTGTCGGCTCGCGTGTCACCATTTTTTGTAAGTTGCGCAGGCCGCTCGCAAACATTTCCGGCGGCGGCACGAATCCCGCGGCTTTCGATTCACTCAAAAAATCCATCACATATGCCGAGACGAAGCTGATTGAATCGCCGGTCTCCGGCACCCAGTAGCCGAAACCGCCCTGGTCATTTTGCCGGCGCGCCAGGACGCCAAACGTGCGTTCGAGTTGTTTGTTGATCTCGGCGCGGCTTAATCCGAAGTCGGCTTCATCAGCCAGCATCAATCGGCAGAACGCGCCGCTGGTGATTTGTTCGCTGCAGCCGAACGGAAAATCTTTCAGGTACGCATCGAGCCCGTGCGCGAGACCAAGCGGCAGCGCCGAGACGGTCGCATCGAGTTTGCGAAACTCCGGGTGCATCTCGCGAGTCAGGGGGATTTCGATCTTCTCTTTGAAGCTGCCACTGCGCACGTCAGTCATGTACGGGACAGGCGGCCGCACGCTCAGAGTAGCGCGGCGCTTTGTTTGCTGGCCGTTTGCACGCGCGATGAACGTGATTTCTCCGGAGCCGAGCTTGTCCGTTGCACGGAACTTGAAGATCGCTGTTTGCTCTCGGCCTTCAGCAATATGCAACGTCTGCGACGCGCCGCCTGCGGTCGACAGTTGTTCATTGGTTTGCGCGCGCAGTTCGATCTCGGCGTTCGGGCCGGAGCCTTCGACGTTGTTGGCAACGGTCACTCCGGTTTCGAATTCGTCTCCAGGCGCAGCGAGCACCGGCACGCTCGGTGTAATTACAAAAGGCCCGCGAATTAGCGTTTTGCGCTCGCCCGAAGCGACGGCATCGTCCGCGATCGCGACAGCCATGATCTTGAGCGTGCCATCGAAATAATCAGGGACGTCATAAACGACTTCATGCTTGGTGCTATCGGCATCGACGATGCCCGACCAAAAGACGACTGGCTTTTCCGTAACGCGCTTGAAGGGATTCAACCGTTGATTGTCACCGCCACCTCCGAACGCCGATACCGAACGCAGCAGCGAAAATTCCGGAATGATCAGATCGACAATTTGCGCCGTATCGACGCGCAGCATGCATTTGCGGAAGTAAAATCCGAGCGGGTCCGGCGTTTTGTAATCGGTGACTTGAAGAATTCCTTCATCGACAGCGAAAATGACGATCTTGCTGGGCCGATCTGTCTTGTAATCAATGTGTAATTGTTCGCCCGGTTTCGCATTGGCCGATGCGTTAATTTCAACGTTGAGCCGGCGCTTTTCTTTGTTCGCGGTGAATGGCACGACGCCGTAGCTCAGCGGGCTCACAAAAATTTCCTTCGAATCAAGCGCCCGGACGAAGGCGACGTTGACGTAGCCGCTGCCTTCGAAATCTTCCGGAACACGAATGTGTTGAATGCTGCTGGCCGAATCCGCGTGGAACCATTGGTGCGTGTAAACGTGGTCGCGCTCGATAGTAATCAATCCGCTACCAGCATAAGGAGCGGTGATGCTAACCGCGATTTCGTCACCGCTGCTATACTGAGCGCGGTCCAGTTTGACTTGCAGTTCGCCATTCTTTTCGAGCGACCGCGAAACTGCGCCGCGGCCAATGACACAGAATTTCAGCTTGGTGAGACGCCGGTCCTGATCGTCGCGCAACTCGAACACGTAATTGCCTGGCTCGTCGGTGGGAAGCACGTAATGAAGGCCGTTAGCAGAGACCGAAATCTTTTCTGATTTCGCCACCCGCTCTTTCAAAACCGATTCGTAGGCAAAGTTGCCGTTCTCCTGCCTGGTCAGAACTGACACCTGTTCCTGCGCGATCACGTTCGCAGTCACGTTTGCCAGCGCGATGCGGTTGAGTTGCGGATCGACTGCGATGAGATCGACCATGCGGGGTTTATCCATGTCGATGTAACGCAAGTCGCCGTCGGGTTTGCAGCCAATCACATACGGCAAAGCTGAAACGAGCGCGTCTACTGTGCCCGTGACACTGCGGCCGCCTTCCGCCTCAAATCCTTCCGCGATCAAACGCATGGAGTAAGTCGCGTCGGCGAAACGCTCGAGCTGCAGATCAAATTCTGTTTGGCCGCCGGAGTCGGTCTTGTTCTCACCAAGCTCGACCGTCTGTTCGTGCCGTTCTTTTTTATCGTCAAATAACGGATCGAAAAAGATGTAGTTTGGAAATTCTGTGAAAGAGAATGCGCTCGGCGCCAGCTCGAGGCGTGCGGTTACCTTCCGATCGGTTGCCGGCGTTCCATAAAGATTTGCGAGCACAACCGCTCCGCGCATTTCCTTTGGCTGGATCCAGCCATGCGCTGCATTTTGCGAAAGCCGCGTCTCGATTTTCATTCGATCCGGCAGAAATTCTTTCACGTTCGCCGTGGTCGAACCGAGCAATGTGGAACGCTTGCTGTTCTTAACGAGGTAAACATTGAAGATGTATAGGCCGGTCGGCGATTCACTGGCTGTCTGATAAGTCAGCTCGGTGAATCCGCTGTCGGGCAGATTAATTTTCCTGGTTTGAACCCGGTGATCTCGCGCGTCCACTACTTCAGTTTCAATCGGAAGCCCTCCGAGCTTGCCATTCCAATTGCGCTGCTTCACGACGATACCGATGTGAACGTCGTCGCCGGGCCGATAAACACCCCGCTCGGTGAACACGAACGCATCGAGGTTTTCCGGCAGAACACTGTCCGCGCCGTCGATGTCGAACCGCGAAAAGTTCAGTTGCCGATCTTCGCGATTGTACGGAATGAACGATACGTCATCCCCGTTACGCGCCACGAATGCGACCGGCGTTTTCTCCCGCGTTGATTTCGCGACCGATCCGAATGCGCAATGGCCATTGGCGTCCGTCGTAGCGCTTTGGATTGCGATGCCGTTTTTGCCCAAAAGATCGACAACCACATTCGGCAGCGGCGTCCCTTCTTTGATTGACATGAGAAAAACGTCGTGGCTGCCGTCAGCGTTCTTTTTCGTCAGGATCCCCGTGTCGGTGACGAGGATGAAACGGGAGTCGTTAACCGCTTTGATCGCTTTTTTCTTCTCTGAATCCCAACCGCGCGCAGTCACGAAAAAAAGACCGCGTTCGCTCCCGCCGTCTGCCGGCTGGCGCAGATGCTCGGAAAAGTCGAATGCCGAATAGTTTGCTTTCCATTTGTTCTCGAGCGCGATGCCCTGTTGCTCGAGCGCTATGCGGGAAATGTTTTCCTGGTCGAACAGATCGGAGTCGCGGAAATGCGGATGCTCGAATCTTCCATCGGTTTGGCTGACCAGATGATTGATCTGCGTGGTGGCGACACGCGCAATCTCGTATTCGATTGCGGTGAGTCCGCGAGAACGGATCGAAAGCTTGCGTTCGCCGCTGAGCGCAAGCAACCCGCCCTGCCCTTCGATCTGGACTTCGCGCGGCAACGCCGGGACGACGACTACAGCGTTGTAATCTTCGCTTAACGGAAAACCGCCAAACGCCTGCACACCCTTCTTCACGCGGACGTAAAGCTCGCCATCGCTTTCGACACGCACTCGAAACGCGTGCTGCCGAGCCAGCGGCTTTTCGGACTCCATCGGCACGAGTGCCACTGGACGTGCAGCGTCAAGAACGTCATCGGGAACATCGGTCGCACTTTTCCAAAGCTCGGTTTCTTTCACTTGCGATCCGACTGAATCCTCATCGGAATCATTTTCTTGGTTCGAAGCAGCGGACTCATCGGAGTTTCATCGAGGTCTCCTTCTGTTTCGACTTCGGCAGCTTTTTCGGCGTCGGAAACTTTGCGTTTGGGCAGCAACCGGATCTGGAGCGCTTTCGACAATTCGCGGGTGCTGATGTCGGCGGTAGTGGTCATTACGATCAATTGCTCAGGCTCACCGTTTTTGTTGCGCGCGACGGTTGTTTGAATCGAATCGATCTGAAACATCGACGCGACCGACGGGATCCGGAGTTTCTGCTCGATTGCGTCCCGCGTTTGGGCACCGCCTTGCGCAGTGCGAAGACCTTTCGTCACCGTTAGGTTGAGAAAATCCTCGTGCTCCGGCAGCACGATTTGCGAGCTATGGATGTAAGCGATGCGACGATGCAACCCGTAGCTCGTAGTAAAATGCGGGCCCGGATCGTTAGGCGGAAAAATATTTGAAGCGCCGATCATCTTGAGCTGGACGTGTCGCTCCAATTCGCCGGGATCGACCGCGTGCGTCAGCTCCAGGGTCGCACTGATTTCGCGTCGTGTTGGATTTGTCGGGTCCTGGTAAATTTCCAGTTCTTTAACGGTGACTGAGAATGGCGGCGTGCGCGTTTCGTAGGCGAGCCGCTCCATCAAGACGTGGCGCGGAAAGAGATTCTTGTCGAAGATGACTCGGAATTTTTGGTCTGCTGGCCAATCTGCGCTCGGTTCGAACACGAGAATATCGGCCTGGGCCCAATGCCACGCGCCATCCAAATGCGGCTCGAGTCGCACACCTTGCACGGATGGTTTTTTCAAGTCTTCGAGGCGTGCAGCGGATTCGCTGAAATAGACTACCAGCCGGGGGAACTTCAGTTCTTTCTCAAGCTTGGTGACTTCAATCGGCACGATCTTGGCCGAAACCTTCCTGGGTTTCGGCAGATGTGAATACCACTTCCAGGTCCACGCTCCGCCGCACGAAATCAGAAGAATCGCGAGCACTCCCGATGCGACTAGCCTCGGATGGGCGCGTCCGAAGCGACTGCACCCGCGGACGGATCGGCTCAGCCAACCAGGTGGTCGCCAGGAGATGTTTCCAAAAATCAGCTCTACAAATCGCCGCAGTGCGTGGGCGATCCGCGAGGTGGATTTGTTCAGTTTTGAGAGGAGGTCAGGCGTGTTCATGACAGGAATACGGGCGCCTCGCCAAAATCTTTCAGAAAAAAGGTGGAACGCGTTGTCCCCAACGCGTTGGGGATTCAATTGGGCTTCGCCATTCCCCATCGTCTTCGGAGCCGTAACGGATGCGAAGCAACGGCCGGGCTTTCCAGCCGATCCACCTTGCCCGGGGTCGGTTCCCGGAGTTAGAAGATCGGTGTGAAGCAGCCCAGCTTGCTCGGGACGCGGCGCAGTTTGGTCGAGCGTTTGGCCGATTGGGGCGATCAACAGCGCTGGCAGGAGTTTTTCGACACGTACTCGAAGCTGATCTACTCCGCCGCGCGCCGATCCGGTCTCACGGATGCTGAAGCACAGGAAGTGGTGCAGGAAACCGTGATCACGGTTGCGAAGAACATCGATAAGTTGAAATACGATCCCGCAATTGGTTCGTTTAAAGGCTGGCTCTTGCAGATCACGCGCTGGCGAATTGCCGATCAGTTTCGCAAACGCGAACCCGGCAATCCGAAACGTCCTTGTTCATCCGACGATCGCGCGACGGCAACAATCGAGCGTGTCCCCGATTCGCGCGGCATTGATTTGGATGTGGTTTGGGAAACCGAGTGGAAGGAGAATTTGTTTGAGGCAGCGATCGCGCGGGTGAAAAAGCAAATCGAACCGAAGCAGTTTCAGATTTTTGATTGTTACGTACGCAAAGAATGGCCGGCACAGAAAGTTGCCGCGCAATTGGGAGTAAATATCGGCCAGGTGTATCTGGCGCGACATCGCGTCGGCGCCCTCTTGAAGAAAGCAATCAAAGCGATGGAAGAGAGAGGTCGCTGATCAGTTCTGCGTCTGGGGAGAGCGCGCGCATCGCGTGCATGTTTCGGCGCCCCGCCGAAACACCTTCTGCGCATGCGGCACTAAAGGTTTAGGCACTTCGAAAAGTTCGCGATAGCGAGGGCGCCATCGCCAGCACGCGAGGGCGCGTGCGCTCCCCGGAATTGCTTCGGATCCGCGGTTTGTGTAAAATCGCCCATTCCCGATCAGGTTACGGCTCAGATACCAATCATTCCCGATCACGAATTACTGCGCGTGATCGGGCGTGGCGCTTACGGTGAGATTTGGCTGGCGCGGACTGTGACCGGTGCGTTTCGCGCGGTGAAAGTCGTCTACCGCAGCACATTCGAAAGCGAACGCACGTTTCTCCGGGAATTCGAAGGGATGTCAGCATTCGAGCCGATCTCTCGAGGGCATGCCGGCTTTATCAACATCCTGCACGTCGGACGGACCACCGATTATCTCTATTACAGCATGGAACTGGCGGACGATCATTTGGACGGGCGCAAGATCGATATTGGCACCTACGAACCGCGCACATTGAAGACCGATCTGGCGCGGCACAAATGCCTCTCGGCAGACGAATCGATCGGGCTCGGTCTTTCGTTAACGGAAGCGCTCGACGCATTGCACAAACGCGGGCTGACCCATCGCGACATCAAACCGTCGAACATCATTTTCAGCGAAAGCGTGCCGAAGCTGGCCGACATCGGATTGGTGGCGGCCAGCGGACAGCGATCTTTCGTTGGTACCGAAGGTTACATCCCGCCGGAAGGGCCTGGGACGCCGCGTGCAGACATTTACAGTCTGGGCAAACTTCTTTACGAAACCTGCACTGGAAAAGACCGGCTCGATTTTCCGGAGGTCGATTCGCAATTAAGCACGCGCCCGGATCGCGAACGTCTGCTGCAACTCAACGAGGTATTGGTGAAAGCATGCGCCAACGATCCGAACAGACGTTACGGCTCGGCCGCGGAGATGCATCGCGACCTCACCGCACTAAAAAAGGGTGAACGCCCACGAAAATCGCACGCAAAAATTTGGCTGGTGACGCTGTCACTGGTGGTTCTTCTCGTCGCCACAATCGGATTTTGGCTAAATGTGTCACGACCGAACGCTGATCTTCACCTGCAAACGACGGTGCGGACCGAGCCTGCCGGAGCGCTTGTCGTTTTAGGCGATCGTGCGCAAAAAAGCCCGGCGACATTCGCAGACTTGGAACCCCGCAAATACAACCTGCGCATTATGAGCCCCGGATACGAACCGGTAGAAACCAGTGTTGATTTCAGACGGAAACAGTTGCCAGATCTGCCGTCCTTTCGACTTGTGCGAAGCAAAGGGACTCTTGAAATCCAATCCGAACCACCCGGCGCACAGTTTACATTACGAAGCGAGGACGGTCAGGTCTCGCGCGAAGGCGTAACACCGCAAACCGTAGCCGATCTTCCAACTGGCAAATATTCCATCGTCGCGCGCCACGGCGACTGGGAGATGCGCGGCGACGCCGACGTGCAGCGCGGCCAAAGGGCAAATAGATCGTTCGCATTTGTTAGGGCGCTTACAAACATTACCAGCGAACCAGACGGCGCCGAGATTTTCGTGAATGGACAATCGCGGGGGCGTACGCCGCTCCGTCTGGATCTGCCCGTGCGTTCGCACGAAGTAGTCGCGCATTTGGACGGCTGGCCTGACGAACAGCAAAAGATTGACGTCGTCGCGCAACGAGATAACGCAATGCATTTTGTGTTCGCGAATGGCAGCGTGAAGATCACGAGCGCACCGGGCGGTGCGACTGTGATGGCGAGCGGAAAAGAGTTGGGTCAAACGCCGCTGGTGATCGAGGAAGTAAAACCCGGCGACGTCACGTACGAGCTGCGCCTATCCGGTCACAAGCCGGGGTCGGTCAGTGGCAAAGTCGAGCCGCAACAGCAGACATTTCTGGCGGCGCGTTTGGAAAAAAGCGTCGGTCCTGCGCCGGGACAACCATTCACCAATTCGCTAGGCATGAAGTTCATTCCGCTGGGCGACGTTCAGATTTCGATCTGGGAAACGCGCGTGCAGGATTACGAAGCGTTTTGCCGGGCGACCGGCCGACGATACGAGCCGCCCGATTTTCATCAGACACCAACTGATCCGGCTGTGAAAGTAAGCTGGTTCGATGCCGTGGCATTTTGCAAATGGCTGACCGAAAAGGAACAGAATGAAAATTTGATTGACGATCGAGAAGCTTATCGGCTGCCGACGGACGTCGAATGGAGCATGGCCGTCGGTTTGATGAATGAAAGCGGTCCGACGCCCGAAGCGCGCGACGGCAAAATTAAGAACGAATTTCCGTGGGGTAAACAATGGCCTCCGCCAAACGACGCAGGAAATTATGCAGGAACTTCGGGAAAGCGCCGCAGCGCAACGCTGCCAGTCGGAAGTTTCAAGTCCAATTCGATAGGCCTATACGATCTCAGCGGCAACGTTTGGGAGTGGTGTCTCGACACTTACAAGGGCGACAACAGTGCAACTGGTCGCGATTGGGGAGTGCTGCGCGGCGGTTCCTGGGCCACAAGGAATCGTCTCGAAATGCAATCCTCTTACCGAAATGTAGTCGATCGCAATGAGCGAGACGTGATTTACGGATTTCGCTGCGTGCTGGCCACGGAACCTAGTGGTGACGTGAAGGAACACTAACCCGTCCGCCATTCAACGATGTCATCCTGAGCGAAGCGAAGGATCTCGGAACTGTTTCTAAATGAGACTCTTGCCAACAGGCCAGAGATGTTTCGCTTCGCTGAACATGACACCGCATTTATGATCAGCCGTTTCCGAAGCTCGAAGATCAAGCTTGCGTGTGGCGGGCGTAGTGAATGCCAACGCCCTTTGGAAGCAGGCGTTTGCGACCGCGTTGGCGCCGGCGCGCAAGAGTGGCGCGGCCGCCCTTTGTTCGCATGCGTGCGCGAAAACCGTGCTGCTGTTTACGCGTTCGCTTCGATGGCTGATAAGTGCGTTTCATAAACCGTGGACTTGCTCGGGCCCGATCTGAGAGCGGTTACACTAGGGGCACGGGCACCATTGTCAACGACACCGGGCAGGAAGAATTATGGGGCGCGACCAAGTTTCCCACGACGGCGCGTTATCCCCGACAGACAAGAGAGTCCAATTTACAAAGTTGCCAACAGGGTGCATTTCTGAAATAACGACTCGCAGCGAAATGGCGGAGAAAGAAAATGTCGTAATCGAGCCGGCGACTCAAGCCGACCTGGACGAGTTGTCGAAATTGCTCGGCGAATTGTTCGCTCACGAGAGCGACTTCCGTCCCGATAAGGACAAACAGCTTCGCGGATTGCGGCTGATTTTCGAACAGCCCAGCCGTGGCCGGGTCTTTGTGCTGCGCCGCAATGGCGCAATCGTCGGGATGATCAATTTGCTCTTCACCATCAGCACGGCCGAAGGCGGGTTCGTCATGCTCTTGGAGGACCTGGTGGTGCACGCGCAGTATCAAGGTCACGGTTACGGCAACAAGCTTCTCGAACACGCGATCGATTTCGCGAAGAAGAAAAACTTTCTCCGAATCACGCTGCTGACCGATCGCCCTGAAAATGTGGCGCAGGCGTTTTTCCGGAAGCATGGCTTCGTCGATTCTTCGATGATTCCGATGCGCTTGTGGGTCAGCACCCAGAACGAGGAGACCGAATCAAAAGAATAGGCCGCTCCGCGGAAATGCGCTGCAGCAATTGTTGATGTTCAGCCTTCCAGCCCATCGTTGTCCATGAAAGGCGCGCTGCCAATATTCCGATTGGCAGGAATACGCGTGTATCTGCATTTCACCTGGTTCATTGTCGCTGCGCTTGAAGTGATGCGATTCGCGCACCGGTATCGCAATCCAATTTGGGCAGCATTGGAATATTGCGCGCTCTTTGGTGTCGTTTTGCTGCACGAATTTGGACATGCCTTCGCCTGCCGCCAAACTGGCGGAGAGGCAGACACGATCGTGCTGTGGCCGCTTGGAGGAATCGCGTTCGTCAAACCACCAGCTCGAGCTGGCGCTTACCTCTGGAGTATCGCAGCCGGGCCCCTTGTGAACGTGATCTTATTTCCGTTGTTCACCTTGTTCGCCTTTGTGGTCATCAAGCTCCACTGGAAAACAGTTCACCCGGATTTCTACCAGTTTGTTCGGACCGTTTGGTTCATGAACGCCGTGTTGTTGTTTTTTAATTTGCTGCCTGTTTATCCACTTGATGGCGGCCAAATTCTGCGCGGACTGCTTTGGTTCAAGGTTGGACCGATTCGCAGCTTGAAAACAGCCAGCATAATTGGCTTTGGAGGAGCAATTCTATTCGCGTTCTGGGCGATCGCATCGCGATCCATCTGGATAGGTATCCTCGCCTTCTTCATTTTCGCGCAAGCCCAAGCCGGATGGCGTGCTGCTCAAAACCTCGCTATGGAATCAGAGGACGCCGCGCGCCGTGAAGCGGCAATTTCTCCACCGCCAATTCCAGAGCGACAACGCTAGGCTGAGCTACTTCGCGCCGCTGTGAATGAGCGCCGGCAATTGAGATACGAGGCGGTCTCTGAATTCCGCGCGGAACTGAATTTCATCGACGACTTTAGCTACTTCGGATGCGCTCGCCTGGGCCAGGTTCTTTTCGGCATAGCTTTTTAATTCGTTAGCGCGCGAGCCATCGGAGAAAAAAGTAAACAGACTGGGCGCGTAGCGGTTTGCACCTGCCGCATCGACTTTGGCGAGCAGCGCTTTCATATTTGCTTTTGCGAACTCCCAGGCAATCTCGGGATGACCGCTGTCGCGGGCGACTCGCGAAACCAGGAAGATGGCACGGCTTGTTGGCAGCTCGTCCGTAAGCGCAATCGCAAGCGTCTTTTTCACCAATTTCGGATCAGTCGCGCCAGCGAGCGCCTCGTAGTAATTCTGTTGGTCCTCAATGCTTGTGGTTTTCAGACCGAGTTCGTGCAGTTTGTTCCAAGTCTTCTCATCGGCATAGCGACCGACCACCGCCAGGACTGGAGCACGGAGATCCGGTGGGAGCGACGCTGGATGTGCGAGGTATTTCTGGAAACGCTCGCGGCAGCCGGCGATGATCTCCGGATCATTCAAATATCCGAGGGCGCCGATCAAGCTTGCGCGCAGCCTTCCAGCGTTCGGCGGTTCGTCCGGTTTCGGCTCCCACCCCAAGTCGAAAATATTGGGCGCAAGAGCGATCGGGCATACCGTTGGAATCTTTCACGTTCAGAACTGCCGAACAACAGACCGTTCACGAAATCCAGCACGTTGATGATCTGTTCGCGTTCGGCCAGGTCGGTGGAAGTGGGCAACTTTTCGATCAATCCAAAGTAGCGCGAGACCGGCGCGCGACCGGCTTGCACAAGCGCCCAGGCATCGCTCATAAGATTCACGCGATCTTCAACGCCTAACTTCGGGAGCGCGTTAAGCAACAATTCCCATGACCGGTCATCATATTCGACGCGATAATTTCCAGCGCCGTTGAGATTCAATTTGAGTGCGCGATCTGCGGGAATGTTTTCGAGAGCCGCCGTCTTATCGGTCATCAGCAAAGTCGCCGGTGTTTCGCCCACCTGCGCCGAGGCTTCGGCGGGCAGGCCAACGACTGAATAGGTCAGGGGGATTTGCCAGAGCAGTGGCGGGGCGTTTTTGAAATTCACGGTAAAACGCTCCTGAGTAAGCCGGACTTTGCCGTCGGCCTCTCGTTTAACGGTCACGACAGGAAATCCGGGCTGCTCCGTCCAGCCGGCCGCAATTTCACCTACTGATTTGTTCGAAGCATCTGAGAGCGCGTTCCACAAATCCGCAGTGGTTGTGTTCGAATATTCATGCGCAGCGATGTACCGCCGAATTCCATCGCGGAAAATGTCCTCGCCGAGAAAACTCTCCAGCATTCGCAGGAACGACTGGCCTTTTTTGTATGTGATATCGTCAAACGCGCTATTGGCTTCGGCTTCCGTTGCGACACGCTGCTGAATCGGATGGGTGGTCGAGCGCGCGTCGCCCTCCATGGCCGCTTCCTTCGCGATTCCGCTACGCCGCGTAGGATCTCGCGGTAAGCTCCGTGCCAGCCAGACTTCCCATTGCGGGTTGAAATGCGCGGTGCATTTGCTGCCCATCCACGAGGCGAATCCTTCATTGAGCCAGAGATTGTCCCACCACGCCATGGTCACAAGGTCCCCGAACCACATGTGCGCCATCTCATGGGCCAACACTTCATAAATATTTTGCTTCGTCTCGCCGGAAGAACTTTTTGGATCGAAAAGAAGCCTCGATTCGTAATAGGTAATGCCACCCCAGTTCTCCATCGCACCACCGAAGCCGCCCGGGATAGCGATTTGATCCAGCTTTGGCAACGGATAGGGCACGCCGAAATAATCGTTGTAGTACTTCAAAATCTCCGCTGAAGCATCGAGCGCGTAGCGACCCAGTTCTGCTTTGCCTTTTGTCGCGATTACGCGGATCTGCGTCGGGCCGACTCGCGACTCGATAAAATCGAGTTCTCCGGCGACGAATACATTCAGGTAACTGGACATCGGCGGAGTGGGCGCAAAGCGCACTTCTTTCCCGCCCGCGATTTTTTGCTCGCTCTCGATCGGCATGTTTGAGACGGCGAGCCAATTCTCAGGCACCACAACGGTTAATTGAAAACGCGAGCGAAAAGCCGGTTCATCCCAGCAGGGGAAGAATCGACGCGCATCAGTCGCTTCGAATTGCGTCCCGAGCATAACTTTGCGCGCAGCGCTTCCCTGTTCCTGATAGCGCATGTAGAAAAGCCCCTGCCCTTGCTGATTGATCTTGCCCGTGAAACGTAGCGCGAGCGCGTGATCGCCGACCGCGAGTTCTGACGGCAACGTAAGCGTCAGCAGTTGGTTTTCATTGTCGGTCTTAATCGCAGAGAGCGGCAATTCTTTGCCATCGACAGAGGCCGCTTCGATCTTGAGTTCGAGCCCGTTCAACACCACTTGATTGATCGGACTCCGCACGTTCAGCTTCACGCTTTCATTTCCGGCGAACGTGAAATTGTCGAGATTCGGAACGATGCGAATTGCGTATTCCGTCGGGACTACTTCTTTCGGAAGTTTTCCGGGCGTCTCGTTGAAGTTAAACGGTTTTTCCACAGCTCCGACTAACGACCTTATCAAAAGCAAAACCAGAAATGCGACAAGCGGAATGCGCATGATGAGCTCAGATTTCAGTCATTCCGAGCGAAGCCGAGGAATCCCGCGAAGTTACCGCAACGGTCGCACAACGGGATGTCTCGACTTCGCTCGACATGACACGTTGTTGTATGGCAAGCGCTTCGCTTGTCGACCGTGCTATTGCACAACCAGCACAAGCAGCAATTGTCCCCCACCCACCTGCGGGCCTTTGATCACCAGCGGGCTGCGCTTGCTCAACTTGGCTTCGGTCTCGAGCAAAAGCTCCTTCTCCTTGTAAAGCTTCAGATTCAAAACATACCCACCCTGGGTTTCACCGCGCGCGTCTACGTGCAGTGCGAAAAATTTGCTTGTCGCAAGCCAATCTTCCTGACCGGTCTTAAGGGTCTTTTGCGATTGTCCAATCACCTGAAATTCGTTGTAGCCGAAAAACCTTTTCAGCAATCCTTCAATCCGAGTCAATTCCGACGGAATCGGCTGCGGCTTCGTAACGTTCTCCGCCATGACAAGCCCGCTCCAAACTTTTTCCGCCGCTTGGGACGCGGGCGCCGCCGCGATGATCGTCAGGAAAACAACAGAGATTGCTACCGCCAGCGAGCGATGCATGAGCAGTTATTTCGCGGCGTAATCGGCCGGCAAGGTTTGTAGTCCTTCAGTCCACAGGACTGTTACACGGTCTTGTTTCACCTCGAAGATCGAGACGGTCGCATTCGGACTAACGACGGGATCGACCCGGGCATTGAGAATCTGTGTGAGGTATTGCGATTCTTCTGCCGGTCGTTCCTGATGCATCACCAGGACGGTGCAAATCAAAAACACAGCGAGCGACGCCGTGCCAGCCCACAGCAGGCGCGGAATCGTCCACCAACTGGAGGTTGGACTTCGGCCAGGGCGCTCCCGACCTTGCTCGCCGCTTTCCTGCACGATCCTTTCGCGGAGCTGATGACTAAAGAATTCTTCATTCTTCAGTGGGTGCGCACTCAACTCCCGCTTCAACAGCTCCCCGAGTTTTTTTGCCTCGACTTTTTCGGATTCAGCGGCGGCTTTGTCAGGTAGCGACGCTTCGAATTCCAATAATTCGTGCCCGCTGAGCTGGTCGTCCAGCCATGCCGTCCATTTTTCCTCAAACGTTTTCATAAACGTCTCTCAGTAAGCTTTGCAATTTCTTCCGCGCATAAAACAGCCGAGACATCACGGTGCCAATCGAACACCCCAGCGCATCTGCGATCTCGTGATATTGCATCTCGTCGATTTCCTTCATTAAAATGACGGCGCGGTGTTCCGGCGAGAGCTGGCCAATTGCCTTTTCGATACGGGCGCGGACCTCGCCTCGTTCCATGGCTTGATAAGGCAACGCTTCCGTTTTCGGAACCGTTTTGGATGCCGGATCAATCTCCCTCAGTTGAATTGCGTCATCGAACTCAGTGCCGCCGCCTTTGACTTGCTTTTTGCGCAGCCAATCGATGGTCACGTTCATGACGATGCGGTAAATCCAAGTGTAAAAGGATGACTGACCGCGGAAGCGACCAATCGACTTCCATGCTTTGAGGAAGCTCTCCTGAGCCAGATCCCAGGCGTCCTGTTCGCTGTGAACCATGTTGTAAATCATGCCGAATACTCGTGTCCGGTAGCGAGTCACTAGCTCGTCGAACGCTTCGGTGTCACCGGCCTGGCAATGTTTCACCAAGTCCACTTCCGACACATCGGACTGCGCCAGAGTCGCTTCCGTTTGCATGATTGGACGGAGCGCGCCCTTATTTCATTCAACGCTGAAAACTGTCTGGGCCGAAACGACGGCGCCACTCACCGCGATATTCACCCATCAGGCTTACGATGCCGTCACGGACTTCAAAGAGTCGTTGCTGCAACACCAGATACTCCGACCGGCTGATCAGTCCGGCAGCCTTTCGCAGTTGCGCTGCTGCATTCATCGAGGTCGTGATCGCCTTTAAGGCCCGTTTCAAATAAGCGATGGTCATCCCGATTTCGTCCAGATGATCACCGCTCAACGCTGCTGCTAGCTTCGCGCTGGCCAGAGCCGCGTGAGTAGCCAGCTTAACGGCTGCGGGCTCGTTCTGGAGCGTAGCGTTTTGATCGAACAATTGATCGATCCAGAGCGTGAGATCGAAGGCAGCGCGATAAAGATTATGCTCCTGGAAGGTTTCGCCGGAGGCAGCTGTATTGTCGACGTTGGGCTCTTCCTCTTCGGTAACGGTTTCATCCAGAAGCGCGTCCACCTCCGCGCTCCAGTCTTTTTCATCCAGCAACTGCGTCCAACCCATTTCGCGCGCGATAATTTCGTCGCGGCGCGGATCATCAAGATATGTTTCCAGCAACTGCATGTACTTTTCGGTCTTCCCATCTTGTTGCTGAAGAAAACGCTCCCAATCGTATTCGTCCCACATGCGTTCAGGCTCGCCCCAGTTGCCGGCCATGCAGAACTAAACGCGAGCTTCTCTGTCCGCGCAAAAGTTTTTCGTGGCACCTTTCTTTTAACATCAACCCACGAAGTTCGCCGGTTGCAGCTGGCTCTGCGATCAGTAGGTTCGGCTTCGTGACTAAACGTTCTGCATGGTGTGGGATGCTTGTTTTGGTACTCGTGTGGCTGCTTTCCGCTTGTGCCTCGTCATCCCAGGAAGGCGAGGTGACGGAAAATGCATCCGAACCAGGGATGACATCTACCGCAGCCCACTTCTCACGTCCGTCATATGCTCCCGGCAGCCAGGGAACGAACGCTGGGCACTGGGGCGGTCAGTGACCGCCGTCCCCTGCGGCTCGGTTGCATCGGAGATGTCCCGCACATAGGTTTGCGTCAGTGATTAAACAAGCCGCACCGACAGCCGTTTTGGTTTTGCTGATGGCCTTCTCGCTCGTTGCCTGTACGTCAACCACTGAGGAAACGATCTCTAATCCGTCGTCCTCCCAATCTGCCGCAGCTGTCCCCGGAGAAAAAATGTCCGATGACGCACGTTACGCTCCAGGCCCGATGGGATCCAGCAACGTACGCTGGTAAGTGTCGTTACGAGACGGCACTCAGAGACCGCTACCGATCGCCCCATTCGTGAAGTGCAGCAGCGCTTCATGGACACCGGCGCCATGGTTTTTCTGTGCGATATAACCGCCAGCGTTACTCACGGCAATTTGCACTTCTGGAATGGCATTCGCCGGACACGACGGCATCGCTGCGAATCTTCCGTCCAACATCGACACATCGTTGTGGTGATCGCCCGCCGCGAAAATGTTTTCGCGGGCGACATCCAGTAAACGCGCCAGTTCAGCCAGCGTCGCGCCTTTGTGGTAATCAGCGTGACAGAAACGCAGATAAATCCCATTGCGCTGGTAATCCAGCTTCGGATGGCCCCCACGCGCCTGCCGGATAAAGTCCGTGATGCGGTCCAACTCTTCCTCGCTTTCGGCGGCGAGTCCTTCCAAGCCTTCGGAGTTGTAGATCAGACGCGCTTTCGTTTGATTCGTGGCGAAATCCACGAAGTCGGCCAGGACGGAACCAGCAGAAGAAAACAAGTCGGCATGATCGCGCGCGCATCTGTGATTCCAATCGCCGAACGGTTCCCATTTCTCACCGTTTTGTGCCGGACGAAAAACGTCGCGTTCAGTCGTGAGAATGAAGTCCGGACGAATCGGGAGCGCGAACTCGGCAATGCCTTTTTCGAGCAGATCGACCGAGCGCCCCGTGTTGACCGCCCAGATCGCGCCAGCATCCTGCAACTCGTGAATCAACTCCATACATTGCGAGTCGAACATAGGTTCGGTAGCACGCGAAATAAGCGTCCCATCAAAATCTATACTGAGCAGTCGAATTGGTGAAGGCATTCAAAGGCAATTTAAGAATTGATTTCCGAGACGCAATGCGTCGATTGCTTTCAGGACCGCAAAATTAGGATGAAATCGGCTTACGAACTGGCAATGGAGCGTCTTCAAAAAACGTCGCCATCGCTCTCGCTCACTGACGAACAGAAGAATGAACTCGCGGAACTGGATTCCAAGTATCAGGCGAAAATTGCCGAGAAAGAGCTCTTCCTGAACGAGCAAATTCGAAAGGCGCAAGCAGAAGGCAAGGTTGAGGAGGTCGAATCGCTGGAGAAGCAGCTGACCTCAGAGATTCGGCGGTTACGGGGCGAGTGCGAAGCGAGCAAAGAAAAACTGCGCGCCAGCTTCGCGAAACTGTAGCCGCGTCTCTGTGAGACGCGCACCGCACGTGATGCAAAAACCTCTGCGCCTCGCACAGCAAGGCGACTACGACAATTATCTCGCCAGCGAAGTAGCGTTCTCGCGCTCAGGCGCGCGGTCGCGCCCGCCGCGTTTCGGTAAATCAGGATCAAGAAAGCCGAGCATGTGCGCGCGCCTGATCGTGCGCACGCCTTCCTGCTTCTGCAGGTCCTCGATGCTTCGGTGGAATTTTTCCATTTTAGTCCAGTGAACCTTTGGACGGAAATGATGTTCGGCGTGATAGCCGTTGTAGAAAAATAGCCAGTTGTAGATTCTTCCGTAGCTGCTCACGCCCCACGCAATGGGCTTCTCGGGGTTCGCCCCATAGTGCCGGTAGTAGCCATTCAAGTAACTAAAACAATGGCCGAGATACCAAAAGGGCAGGAAATACAGGATGAATCGCCAGTTGATGAAGTGAATCGGATTCGACGGTACGATGATCGCCATGACCAAAAGCGTCGTGGCGAATGCCGCCAGCTCAACGTTGCCCCAGAACTCGTCGCCGTTCTTCCGTTTCCGCAGGTCTTTGCGGATCGTGCCGACGTCGTCGCGGAAGAAACTCAGAAAAACATAGCTCCACGGATTTTCGGCCTCGCCGTCGTGGCCGTGCCTGTAGATCGATAACCAATCAATCGTGTCACCTTTTTCATCCTGCCGGTCGGAGTTCCCTTTGTGATGCTGCATATGCACGGCGTCGTACATGGTCTGTGAAAAACAACACGCGATGGACTGAGTGATTCCAAAAAGGCGATTGAGAAGTTGCGATCGAAAAAACGGGTTATGAATGAAGTTGTGCCCGACGCCATTGATGTTCGCATTCACCATCAGCGAGTAAACGAATCCGAGAATCAGCATTACCCACAGCGGCGCGTGCGGAAACAGAAAGTAGAGCCCGAAAAGATACGTGAGATGAAAAAGCCCCGCCGCGGCTGGAACGGCATCCCAGCGCGTGTGCGAGAAGAGCTTGGACCTCGTGATCGGGCGTTCTATTCGGATCGCGTCAGTAGCCATGGTCCTATTGGGCTTGGGGGACCAGGTACCTTGGCGGATAACCACGGATTTGGCAAGGTGGGAGCAGTAATGAGCGCCCCCTTCCGAGCCGTCCGCGGGCAATCCGTGATTCCTGTTCCTGTGGGACGGCGTCAAATCCGGATTTGCTAATTTTCGTCGTGTCCGCCTATTGTAGCGGCTTGCGATGTTCGCGCTTCAACCTGAATTAAAAGTCTTCACCGGGTCCGCAAACCGTGATTTGGCCGAGCGAATTTGCAAGTACATTGGCGCGCCGCTGGGTCAGGCGACAATCAGCTCGTTTCCCGATGGCGAGACATACGTCAGGATCGAGGAGAACATTCGAGGCCACGATGTGTTCATTGTTCAGCCGACTTCCCCGCCGACAAATCAACATTTGATGGAGTTGCTGATCATGGTGGACGCGGCGCGACGCGCAAGCGCGGACCGAATAACGGCTGTCATTCCATTTTTTGGATACGCGCGCCAGGATCGTAAAGATCAGCCGCGCGTGCCGATCACAGCGAAACTCGTCGCGAATTTGCTGTACGCAGCAGGCGTGAATCGCGTGCTGACGATGGATTTGCATGCCCAACAGGTGCAGGGCTTTTTCGATATCCCGGTGGATCACCTCTATTCGGCTCCCGTATTAATCAAGTATCTGCGTAAGAGGATGACTGACAAAACAACTGTCGTTTCCCCCGACCTCGGCGGGCTGAAAATGGCTTCGGCCTACGCAGAAGCGCTCGGCGCCAATCTTGCGATTGTTGCGAAAGAGCGTAAGAGCGCCACTGAGACTGAAGCGCTTTACCTGATCGGCGATGTGGAGAATAGCGATGTGCTGCTCGTGGATGATCTTACTGAAACGGCGGGCACACTTAGCTCGGCGGCTGCGATAGTAAAAAAGCACGGCGCACGCAACATTTACGCTGGAGTAGCGCACGCGGTCCTGGTGGACGTGGCCATTCCGCGGTTGCAAAAATCCGAAATTACGGAATTAGTAACGACCAACAGCACGCCGGTGCGCACCGTGGAGGGATTTAAGGTCATGGTGCTCTGCGTCTCCGAGCTTCTCGGGGAAGGCATCAAACGGATTCACAACGACGAATCGGTGTCGTCGCTGTTCAACATCGAGAACGAAAAAAATGGCAAAACAAGTTAAGCTCAAGGCAGAACCGCGTTCGACTGTGGGGCGCTCCGCTGTGCGCAAACTCAGAGCGCGTGGACTCATCCCGGCGGTCATCTACGGAGGCACACGACAAACCGCAGCCGCTACAAGTCTCCGCGCGAGACATCAACGCGATGATGAGCCAGGCCTCTGGAGAAAACGTCCTGGTCGAGCTCGAAATTGGGGGCGACGGACAAAGCCGCACGGCGCTTGTGCAGGAAGTCCAACACTCGCCTATCCGTGGCGAGATTCGTCACGTCGACTTTCACGCCATCTCCATGGACCAGATGATTCAAGCTGAGGTGCCGCTCGAACCCTTGGGCACGGCCGTTGGCGTAAAGACTTTTGGCGGATTGCTCGAGCAGAGCTTGCGCGCATTAGCAATTGAGTGTCTGCCGGTTGATTTACCGGATCGGATCACGGTGGACGTTTCGCAGCTGAACATCGGCGATTCTATTCACGTCCGCGACATTCAGCTTCCAGCGGGTGTAACGCCAAAAGTGCAGCTTGACCTGACGGCATTCTCAGTGGTAGCGCCCGTCGTTGAAGAAGAGCGAGTTGCAACGGAAGCTGAAGCTGCTGCTGCAGGACCGGAAGTGATCACCGAGAAAAAGGAAGAGGGCGAAGCTGCTGCGGCGGCGGCTCCAGCTGGGAAAGAAAAAGCTTCAAAGGACAAAGAAAAGAAGTAAGTGTCGTCATCCCGAGCGGAGCGCAGCGAAGTCGAGGGATCCCGCAGCCAAGCCTCAAGGTAATTCTCGGGATTCTTCGACTTCGTTTCGCTGCGCTCCACTCCGCTCAGAATGACGGCGGCCACGATACCTGTGGAAGAAACAGATCCACCAATCCGGCTCATCGCCGGTCTCGGAAATCCCGGCCCGGAGTACGCGCCTACGCGGCACAACATCGGATTTATGGTCGTCGACCAGTTGGCAGCGCAGTTTGGATCAGCTTGGGAAAAATCGGCAAAATGGGACGCACTCTCAGCGAAATGCGGAGCTGTGCTTCTGGTCAAACCTTTGAGCTTCATGAATCGCAGCGGGTATCCAGTGTTCGCAGTTGCGCAGTTCTACAAAATTGAGGCGCAACAAATCCTGGTCGCACTCGACGATTTGGCGCTGCCTCTGGGTCGCCTTCGATTGCGCGACCGGGGCGGATCTGGCGGCCACAACGGTCTCGACTCGGTCATAGCCCAATTTGGAACGGAAGAGATCCCACGTTTGCGCATCGGGATTGGGGCCGCGCCGCGAGAAGGATCAGCCGATTACGTACTAAGTCACTTCTTCGATGAGGAGAAGCCAATCGTGCGATCCACAATCGATCGCGCAGTCGAAGCGTTGAAATGCGCGATTGACAACGGTCTCATTTCAGCCATGAACACGTTTAACAAATCCGAAGAAATATGAATCGTCGTTACGAAGCTCTGCTGGTACTAAACACGCAGGCCAAAGAAGATAATGTGAAAGAAATGATCGAGCGTCTGGAATCCGAGTTTGAGAAGGAAGGCGCTAAGGTTGAGCAGGTCCAGAAGATGGACAAGCGGCACTTTTCATATGACGCCGGGGCGCTTGATGCCGGTTATTACGTCAACTTTATCTTGAACGCCGATCCTCAACTGATTGTGCGGCTGCGGACCAAGTTCAAGTTGGATCCCGACGTTTATCGCCAGCATTACCAGCGACTCGCGGAGAACAAGGAGAAGGCACCAAAAAAAGTGGCAAAATCGAAATGATTTCGCTATAACCGCGACATGGCGAACCTCAACAAAGTTCTCTTGCTGGGAAATGTCACGCGTGATCCCGAAGTGCGTTACACGCCCAAGGGCAGTGCTGTCTGCGATCTCGGCATCGCCGTGAATCGTGGTTATACGACTGACAGCGGCGAGAAGCGCGAGGAAGTCACCTTTGTTGATGTCACGCTCTGGGGACGAACAGCGGAGGTCGCCAGCGAGTACCTGAAAAAAGGCAGACCGGTTTTCATCGAAGGACGCTTACAGATGGACACGTGGGACGACAAACAAACCGGACAGAAGCGAACGCGCCTACGCGTGGTGGCCGAGAACATGCAACTGCTGGGAGGTCGGCCTCCAGGAGGGACTGAGGCGACTGGAGAGAGCCGGCAAACCAGCGCACCGCCTAAAAAATCGGCGGGTCCCGAACCAGACGAAGACGAGATTCCGTTTTGAGGTAGCGCGAGCCTCCGGCTCGCCGCGGCGAGCGGGGACGCTCGCGCTACCTTTCTTATGAACGCGACCGAAGCCTGCATCGCGCTCAACATGCTACCGACGGTTGGGCCGGTGAGGTTGCGCAAGTTGCTGGAGATTTTTCAGGAACCGCAACAAATCCTGGCGGCTAAACGCGGCGACCTTCGCAAGGTCGAAGGCATCGGAAACGAGGTCGCCGATCAAATCTCAAATTGGGAATCGACAGTTGATCTTTCCGCTGAGCTTGAGCGGATCCGTGATTTTGGCGCGACTGTTCTCACGCAGCAATCGTCCTGGTATCCCCCGTCGTTACGCGAGATCCATGCGCCGCCGATTGTGCTCTACGTCTGGGGCGAACTCCGCGACCGCGATCATCACGCTATTGGCGTTATCGGCGCGCGACGCACCACCCATTACGGGACCGAATCGGCTAAAAAACTCGCCTACCAACTTGCATACGCGGGGCTCACCGTGATTAGCGGGTTGGCGCGCGGCATTGATACGGCTGCTCACCAGGGCGCGCTCGCCGCGAAAGGCCGTACCATCGCGGTGATCGGCTCCGGATTAGCCAAACTGTATCCGCCGGAGAACGGGCCGCTGGCGGAGAAAATCCGCAGCGGGAACGGCGCAGTCGTTTCCGAGTTCTCGATGGATATCGAACCAGATCGACAAACATTTCCTATGCGCAACCGCATTATTTCCGGATGGAGCCACGGCATTCTCGTCGTGGAAGCTGGATTAAACAGTGGTGCGCTTATTACGGCTGCGCAGGCGCTGGAACAAGGCCGCTCTGTCTACGCAGTGCCCGGCCATATCAACGCACCGAGCGCGATGGGATCCAACCGGCTGATTCAGCAGGGCGCAAAGCTGGTCATGGATGCATCAGACATTCTTGATGACTTGGAGATCCTGTTGCCCGAGGCAAAACCATCTCCCGAAACCGCTGCCCGGCCGTTGCCGCCGCTTTCAGAAGAAGAGCGACGAGTCTTTGGAGCCATCGACGCGACCGAGACTTCCATCGACGATATCGCCGCGCGAACGGAATTGCCAAGCGCGGCCGTTTCATCTACACTCCTGCAGCTCGAACTGAAACGTCTGGTCAAGCAATTGCCCGGAAAATACTTCGTTAAGCTGGGCTAGCCAGAGAGTTATTGAGGCGCTGCACGCCTCGCAAATTGGCCCTGACTTGCAAAGCCACCGTAAGTGAGTTCGATTCCTGCCCCATGCCCAAGTCCCTCATCATTACCGAGAAACCGTCGGTTGCCGGCGACATCGCCAAAGCCCTTGGCGGCTTCAAGAAAGGTAAGGACTACTTCGAGAGCGATAGATACCTGATCTCCTGGGCAGTCGGCCATCTTTTCGAACTCGCCGTGCCTGCCTCAATGAAAGAGCAGGACAAATGGGACATGACGAAGCTGCCCATCATGCCGCCGGAATTCGAGCTTGCACCGGCGGACAAAATGAGCGGGCGCGTCAGCATTCTGCGAAAACTCATCAAAAACAAGGATGTTTCCGAGATCATCAATGCCTGCGACGCGGGTCGTGAGGGCGAGCTGATCTTCCGTTATATCGTCCAATACGCCGGTACGAAAAAGCCTATCAAGCGTCTCTGGCTGCAATCGATGACGTCAGAAGCCATCCGTGGCGGATTCGCGCGATTACGTAGCGACGACGAGATGCAACCGCTGGCGAGCGCGGCACGAAGCCGGAATGAGGCGGATTGGCTGGTAGGCATTAACGCCACGCGTGCATTTACCTTACGCCTCAGCGGTGGACGCGGCAGCACTGTCACTTCACTCGGGCGAGTCCAGACGCCTACGCTCACCATTATCGTCGATCGCGAGAACAAGATTAAGGATTTTAAGCCCCGTGAACTGAATGAGCTCATCGGCACATTCCGTGCCGCGACCGGCGAATATCCAGGGCGATGGTTCGACGAAGCGTTCAACAAAGAAGATACCGAGATCGAAAGAACGAGAAGACTGCTCACGCGGCTTCAATTGAATTTGGGGGATGCCGAGCAACGGCTGGATCCCGTGAACGGCTCGCTTTGGGACGAGCACCGCGCTGCGCCTCGATTGTGGCATCGCGAAATCGCCGAGGCCATTCAGCAGAAGTGCACGGGCAAAGAAGGCGTTGTTGAGTTGGAGGAAAAAAAGCCAAGCACGCAGATCGCGCCCCAATTGTATGATCTCACGAGCTTGCAACGCGAAGCAAACAGTCGCTTTGGTTTCTCCGCGAAGCGCACTTTGCAGATCGCGCAGGCGCTGTACGAGAGGCATAAGGCCATTACCTACCCACGTACGGATTCGCGCGCATTGCCTGAAGATTACATGCCGACAGTAAAATCAACGTTGGGCAAACTCGAAAATCCGTTCGCGCGCAGAGTGCTCAACAACAATTGGGTCAAGCCTAACAAGCGGATTTTTAATAACGCGAAGGTCGGCGACCATTTCGCGATTATTCCGACCGACACTGTCCCGTATTCACTCGATAACAACGAGCAGGCAATCTTCGACATGGTGAGCAAACGTTTTGTGGCTGTGTTCTTTCCACCGGCGCAATACGAGAACACGACCCGTATCACGCGCGTGGAAGGCGAGCCTTTCAAAACAGAAGGAAAAATCATGGTCTCGCCCGGATGGCTGGAGGTCTATGGACGCGAAGCCGCCGGCGACAAACCCGAAGAGAACCTGCCGGCCGTGCAGCAAGGCGAACGGGTCGAAACCGTGCGGATTGAAATCAACACGGAACAAACGCGGCCACCCGCTCGTTATAACGAAGGCACGATCCTGAGCGCGATGGAATCGGCGGGCAAGCTCGTGGAGGACGAAGAACTGCGCGATGCGATGAAGGAGAAAGGCCTCGGCACGCCTGCCACGCGCGCATCCATTATCGAAACCCTGATTTCAGCTCATTATTTGACTCGGCACGGCAAGGAGCTCCAGCCCACCGCCAAGGCGATCCAGACAATCATGCTTCTGAAAAACGCAGTGCCGGAATTGACCAGTCCCGAACTTACCGGCGAATGGGAATTTCGCCTGCGCGAAATCGAGCATCGCAAGCTCACGCGTGACGCGTTCATGCGCGACATCCGCGATCTGACGAAGGATATCGTGGGGAAAGCCAAGCATTTTCATCCTGACGAGCATATGCCTGACACTGAGCCCTTTGGCCGGTGCCCGAAGTGTGGTTCGCCAATCGTCGAGCGATTCAAAAGTTTCACCTGCACAAATGAGGACTGCGATTTCACAATCTGGAAAACCATCGCCGGTCGGTTACTGAGCCGTGAAGAATTCGAGACGCTCGTCCGCGACAAACAGACCGAGCCGTTGGGCGGCTTTCGCAGTAGGAAAGGCAAACGGTTTCATGCCGCGCTCAAATTGAGCGACGATTTCAAGACAGAATTCGATTTCGGACCAAACGGGCAAGAGAATGGCGCAGCGCAGCCCGTGGACTTCTCACGCCAGGAGCCACTGGGAACATGTCCGAAGTGCGGCGGACGCGTATTCGAATCCGGAATGACCTACGTGTGCGAAAATTTAGTCGGTCCAAACAAAACCTGCGACTTCCGATCGGGAAAAGTCATTCTGCAACGACCAATCGAGCGAGAACAGATGAACAAATTGCTCGCGAGCGGCAAAACGGATTTGCTTGAACGGTTCATTTCCCGCAAGGGCAGGCCATTCAAAGCGTTTCTCGTGTTGACCGACAAGAAAGATGTCGGATTTGAATTCGAGAAGCGTGAGCCGAAAGCAAAAAAGGAACGAAAACCCAAAGAGCCGACGGAAAAAATTGATTTCACAGGAAAAGAGCCGCTCGGCGAATGTCCAATATCCGGCGGAAAAATTTTTGAGACTGAGACGAGTTATATTTGCGAGGATTCACAGGCCGACCGAAAGCCTTGTAAATTCAAACTCAGCAAAACGATCCTCGGGCGCGAGATTCCGAAAGAACAGGCGCAAAAGCTCCTCACCACGGGAAAAACCGATCTTCTTGAAGGCTTCATCTCGAAACGCGGGCGACCTTTCTCGGCGTATTTGAAATTCGATGAAGGAAAAGTCGGTTTCGAATTTCCCGAAAAAACCGCGAGCGCGACAGAATCATAGTAGCGCGAACGCCGGTTGGTGTCGGATTCGACCTGTTGTTGCATGGGTGCCCTCCCCCAATACGACTCGCATTTCGCTAACTGCGCGAACCCAGGGAAGCCAATTCGGTGACGGAATCTGCGTCCTCATCTTGTCACTCGCTGCGCAGTAAATAAACTGAGCCGGTGCAGGACCGATGGATTCTACCGCCGTGCGAAAATCTGAATGGCGGCGTGATTGCGTGGAACGAGATTTGCGAGTCAGAATGCATCGCGCGATTGCTTTTTCGGAAAGGGTTTCGGAGCACGGACGAAGTTCAAACTTTCCTCCAGCCGCGTCTTAGCTCGCTGAGCGATCCATTTTTGCTGCCGCAGATGCGTCCGGCAGTCGCCCGGATTCTGGGTGCGCTGGATTCGCACGAACGCATCGTACTGTTTGGAGATTACGATGTCGATGGCGTGACCTCCCTGGCGTTGCTCGCGGAAATGCTGCGCGGTTACGGCGCGACGCCGGAACTCTTTTTGCCTTTGCGGATGGAGGAGGGCTACGGGTTGAGCCGCGAGAGCGTCGAACGTTGCCTCGAGCAATATCGCCCACAATTGTTGATCGCCATTGATTGCGGCACCGCTTCGGCCGGTGAAATTGCTGAACTCAAGAACCGCGGCGTCGATGTCATAGTGCTCGACCACCACGAGCCGAAATCGCAGCTGCCGGATTGCGCCGCAATCGTGAATCCAAAGGCTGATTCAGCCTCGCCATTTCATTATCTCTGCAGCGTGGGGATTGTATTCAAGCTTTGCCATGCGCTGTTGAAAACGCGGCCGCTGCCTGAGTTTGATTTGAAATCAAAACTCGATCTTGTCGCGCTCGGCACGGTGGCCGACATCGTGCCTCTCGTAGAAGAGAATCGTACGCTAGTGCAGCGCGGCGCGGTCGAAATCGGCCGCACTTCGCGCGTCGGTCTCAGGAAGTTAATGCAAGTCGCCGGAGTGCGTCCGCCCATTTTGCCCGAGGACATTGGATATCGCCTGGGGCCACGACTGAACGCTGCCGGCCGGTTGAGCACAGCGGAGAAGTCTTTGCGGCTGTTGCTCACGAACGACGAAGACGAGGCGGCGGGTCTGGCGATAGAGCTAGACCAACAAAACCGCGCCCGCCAGGAAGTGGAGAAGGAAATTCTCGCTGCGGCCACTGTGACAATCGAAAAACAATTCGACGCAGCGCGTGACGCGGCCATCGTGGCGGGCGCGCGCGGCTGGCATCCGGGCGTGCTGGGCATCGTAGCGTCCCGGATTGCTCGCAAATATCATCGGCCCACCATCGTGATTGGTTTTGACGAGAACGGCATCGGCAAGGGAAGCGGACGCAGCATCGAAGGGTTAAATCTCGTCGACGCGCTGACTCGGTGCGCTGCTACGCTCGAGAAATTCGGCGGCCACGAAATGGCAGCCGGTCTGGCGTTACACGAGGAAAATTTTCCGAAATTCGCCGACGCGTTTTGCAGTACGGCGCGCGAGTTACTTTCAGAACAAGCTCTGCAACGCTCGCTGCGACTGGATCACGAGCTGCCGTTCACAAACATCGATGTCGAATTTCTCCGCTGGCACGAACTTTTGCAGCCGTTCGGAAATGGAAATCCGCAGCCGATTTTCCTGGCGCGTGCGGTCGAGCCAGTTGGGGCACCGCGAATCTCAAACGAAAAGCATCTCATATTTCGGTTGCGTCAGGGCGGCCGGCATCGTCGCGGCATCTATTTCGACGGCGCGGCAAATGAATTACCGCCGCCGCCCTGGGACGTCGCATTCCGCATTGGGGTGGATGAATATGGCGGCGAGGCTTTGGTTGCAATGCGGATCGAGGGCTTACGCGCAGCGAAAGCGATTTGAGAGTAACGAATTCAAACACGCCACCGCTAATCGTTATCCTGAGCGGAGCGCAGCGAAGTCGAAGGATCCCGTTATGTTACGGTCAGTAATGCAACGGGATTCCTCGACTTCGCTTGGAATGATGCGTTAACAGCATGATCAATGTTTCGACAAACCTCGAGGACTTAAGCTGGATCCCGCGCCCGCGGTTGCTCGCGCTGCGGCGGCTCGGGATCGAGACCACGGAAGATTTACTAACGCATTTCCCGCGGCGTCATGAAGATCGGACCGAGTTCCCACAGTTTCCGCGGGAAGAGACCGACGCTCCCATCTGTCTCTGCGGAGAGGTGATCAAAACGTCGCTGCGCCGGTTTGGCGGCTGGAAGAAAATCTTTGAAGCGACGCTGGAGGAATCGCAGCCGAATGCACTGAGTGAGCCGCTGGTATGCCGCTGGTTCAATCTGCATTACGTGCAAAAAATGATCGCCACAGGTCAGCGCATCGTCGTTTTCGGCAGGCCGCGTCTGCGTGGAAAGCGAATTTGCATCGATCATCCGGAGTTTGAGGTGATCGAGAACGATGAAGAGATATCGGTCCATTTTCGGCGCATCACGCCGATTTATCCCGCGACTGAAGGTCTTTCGCAGCGCGTCTTGCGCGGCATCATCTATCGTGTCTTGCACGAATTTCCAGACGCAGGATGGCAGCCGATCGCCCCGACCAGTTTGGCACGCGGCGAGCGATCGGACGCGATTCGAGCGATACATTTTCCCAAAAGTTGGGAAGCCCGGGACGCCGCGCGCGAGCATCTCGTGCTCTCGGAATTCTTTGCCATGCAAATGCTGATTGCCTCGCGACGTTTCGAGTCATCCGCTCGAACCGGCCAGGCACACTGCGGGGCGGGCGCGCTGCTGGACAAATTTCTAAAGGCACTTCCGTTCGAGTTGACTGCTGCGCAGCGAAAAGTGATCTCGGAAATCCGTCGCGATCTGGCTGCGGGCCATCCCATGAATCGTTTGTTACAGGGCGACGTCGGCTCGGGAAAAACGGTCGTCGCCATTGCGGCGATGCTTCTTGCCGTTGAAGCGGAATATCAGGCCGCTTTCATGGCGCCGACCCAAATTCTAGCCGAGCAACATTACGAAGTACTGCGGGGCTGGTTGGAGCCGCTGGGCGTCCGTGTTGCCTTGCGAACAGCCGCAAGGCACGAACAGAGCGGTCCTCTGCCGTTGTTTGCGCGGCAGGATTCGGGTAGCGCACGCGTCTCGCGTGCTGGCGACGGCGTCGCGCCGTCGCGGACTTTTCCTGAAGCGGACGCAGTCAGGGGAGCTCGTTACTCTCGCCGACGTCTCCCGCATTTCGAAAAACCGTGGGCGATTTACGCTGTGACAATCGGGACGAAGGAGAATCGTTGCCTCTCATCCAAAGGCGCGCACGACTGTTTTGAATTCGTTGCGACACTTTCACAACAAACGTTACGAAATGTTCGCTGCATGCGTAATGGCCGGATCATGTGCATGTACTCCTCCAGCCTTGGCCAAAAACAGGCGACGACGCAGGAAAGAGCGCATTCTGGGCGCTCAGCGAATTACTGCACTCAATTAAATCATTTTCAGCGCATGGAATTAATGAAGTCGAAAACAAGAGCGGATCGATTTGGGAGAAGGAACGGTTCGATCGGTATGTACGATCGGATCGCGATCTCGAGGAAAAGTTCCACTACATACTGCGCGATCCATGGGATTCCGGCGAGGCCAAACAGAATGAAGATTATCCATGGGTCTGGACTGCAGGATGACGAAGCTCGCAATCGAAAGATTGTTTCGGCGCAAAACGCCGAAACCAGCACGCGAGACGCGTGCGCTACCCAGACGCGACCAACGAACCCAAAATTATTGTCGGGACGCATGCGTTGCTTTACGAAGGCGTTTCATCCTCGAATCTCGGTCTGGCGGTGATTGATGAGCAGCACAAGTTCGGGGTGGCGCAGCGCGGGCGGCTGACTGCGCGCGAGCCAGCGCCAGACGTGCTGGTGATGACTGCGACCCCGATCCCGCGCACTCTAACGATGACCATCTACGGCGACCTCGACGTTTCCACGATTGATGAGATGCCACGAAACCGTGGAAAGATTGTCACCGCAGTGCGCGACACGTCAAAACTGGGCGAGGTTCTCAGCTTCCTGCGAACGCAATTGGAAAAGGGACGTCAGCTTTATGTGATCTACCCTTTAATTGATGAAAGCGACAAGCTGGACGTAAAAGCCGCCGCGGCGGAATACGAGCTGTGGCGTGAACGCCTGCATCCGTTCCGATGCGAGTTACTGCATGGCCGGATTCCGGCGCCGGAAAAGCAGCACACCATGGATCGATTTCGCCGCGGTGACACCAACGCGTTGATAAGCACGACTGTGCTCGAGGTCGGCGTCGATGTGCCGAATGCAACCGTGATACTAATTGAAAACGCCGAGCGATTTGGTCTGGCGCAGCTGCACCAGCTTCGGGGCCGGATCGGTCGCGGCGAACACAAGTCGTATTGTATTTTGATGAGTTCAAGCGAGGCGAAAGAGGCCTCGGCGAAGCTCGCCGTTTTGGAACGAACAACAAACGGGTTTGAAGTAGCCGAAGCGGATTGGGACTTACGCGGCCCCGGTGATCTGCTCGGCACGGCGCAAAGCGGGATGCCTGCCCTGAAGATTGGCGACTTGAAACGTGACGTAGACCTGATGCGACGCGCGCGTGCAGCTGCCATGTCGATATTCGAAATGGACCCGCGGCTGGAGTTGCCTGAAAATCAACGTTTCCGACGCATAATTGTCGAAGAACAGGGACAAAGTTTCTCCCACGTTAGTTGATGAAAAACCTCGCGAAATTTTTACTCTTTGTACTGCTGCTGAGCGCAGGAATCTCGCTGCTTTACGATTACCGCCTCAAACATGGCGGTTTAAAGGTTCCGTCCGGACGCACACCGGAGAAGTACACGGTTGCTTCCGAGTCGGCCGTCAATCCAAAGCAAGTTGCGTCCCTCGAATCCTTGAATCAGGAGCGGCGTGCGTTGGTGAACAGTGTGATTCCATCAGTCGTCGCAGTAAAAACCTCGACCAAGCTCGCTGTCCGGCGCGAATATGGAATTGATCCGTTCGAATTCTTCTTTCCGAACCAGCGACGATTTCGCAATCCACGCGACGAAGCGCTGGTGCAGAATTCACTTGGGTCGGGCGTGATCGTGACGAACGAGGGTCACATCATCACTAACAATCATGTGGTGACCGACAGACAAGGCCGTCCCGTCGATCAAATTGAAGTGCAACTGAGCGATGGCCGAACCAAAAAGGCGCGTCTCGTGGGCGCTGATGAACAGGTGGATCTCGCCGTGCTTAAAATCGACGAGCCCGGCGTGAAGCCGCTTAAGCTTGCCGACTCTGACATGGTGCAGCCGGGAGATCTTGTTCTTGCTATTGGTAACCCGCTTGGATTTGAGGAAACGGTCACCGACGGGATCATCAGTTCGAAAGGCCGTCCGAATCGCAGCGATGCTTTCGCTGATCTGCTGCAGACTAGTGCGGCGATTAATCCGGGTAACAGCGGTGGCCCCCTGATCAACATTCGAGGTGAAGTGATCGGCATTAATACGGTGATCGCTTCGACCACCGGCGGATCGCAAGGATTGGGTTTCGCAATCCCGTCAAACACAGTTCGCAGCGCGCTGGAAAGTTTACTCAAACAAGGACGCATCATTCGCGGATACCTTGGGATTCAGAGCGGCCCGTTGCAGCCCGGCGTGCGCAACTCGGATACCGAAGGTGTAACAGTGGGAGAAGTGATCTCCGGGTCGCCCGCAGAACAGGCAGGCCTGCAGCCTGGCGATGTCATTCGCAAGTTCGACGGACGCGAGGTTAAGAATTTTAGGGCACTTCGCACACTAGTCGCCGAGGCGCCGTTGGATAAGCAGGTAGAGCTTCAAATCGTCCGCAACGGAAAACCGTTAACGGTAAAAACACAGATTAAAGAGCAACCAGTTGATTACGAAAGCGCGCGCGTTCGACCTCGCGGAAACCAGCCGCAGCCACAAGGCCCGCAACAGCCCAACGACCAGGAAACGGTAGACAGTCCACTGGCGTCAATTCACGTGGGCGAACTAACCTCGGAAATAGCGCGCCAGCTTGATCTGCCTCCGAACGTGCAAGGCGTCTTAGTCACGGACGTGGATCCCGACAGCGGTGTGGCAGAATTGCAGAAAGGCGACGTGATCGAAGAAATCAATCAACAGCCTGTTACGTCAGTTTCCGACTACAAGAAGATCGCCGGGTCGCTCGACCCGGACCAGCCGCAAGTTTTATCTGTCTGCCGCCATCGGGCGCGGTCGTTCCTGGTTTTGCGACCGCGATGACGTCGGCGTGAGCCGTATCATTTAGCCTGCCACCGCAAAGGCGGCGCAGCAGCGCTGCTCTCCAAAATGTGGCCGTATTGCGAAAGCGCCATTTGTCGCTCGCGTTTTGGAGTGCTCCGGTGCGCCGGCGCTTTTTAGCTAACGGACAATATACGTCCGAGGCAACGTAGAAATTTGTCCGGCTTCAGCAGGCAATCGCGTGGCGACGGCACACCCCGGAAAGCATTTCCCGAAGTGCGTCGAGGACGCGATTCACCGATGCTCGCACGGATTCAAAATTCTGATAGCCGATGTGTTCGCCCAGCATTCTTTGCTCGGCGGCGGAGTGTTCGCGGTCGGCGTCGATGTGCACGCTGAAGTATTTGTAATGTTTGGGATCAGCGAAGCCGTAGTATTTTTTCAGTCCATCAATCTTGGACTCGCAGATCGCCGGGATTTGACTTTCGTACGCGTAAAGCGCCGCCAGACCTTCTGCGGTTGATCCATCGCCGCAAACTGATCGGAACGTGTCGATCAGGTTTTTTGTTTCATCACATTTCTCTGCGCTTTGTGCATCCCGGGCAGAGACGCCAAGACCTTCGGCAAAGTTGAGCCATAGCTCGGGATGGTTCGGTGAGCCGGCCTCCTCGTCGATCAGATTGTTAAGCAATTCCTTCCTTGTCGCTTGATCGTCGCACTTTGCGTGCACCGCGGACAGATACGTCGGGAACGCAGCAACGTGGTGGTAATATTGCCGCGCATAATCTGCGAGCGCCTCTCTGCTTAGCTCCCCACGTGTCCACGCGAGATAGAACGGATGTTTCAAGAGATGTTTCGCTGCAATGTCGTTATCAATTTGGTCAAGATCGTGATTCATAGACTTTTTTGTCTTACACAGATTAGGCAGATTTACACAGATTTATGCAATGTGATTTATAATCTGCGATGATTCGCGGAACCTGTGGATCATTTTCATGTCATTTGCAAAATGTGTTTAATGCCGCGAATGGGAATGAGGACCCAGCTCGGGCGATTGTTTAGTTCGTAACTAATTTCGTACACCGCTTTGTCGAGCAGATACGCTTCGAGCATGATCTCGAGGTCATCGCTGTTTTGCGGGATAAAAATCGCGCCGCTCGTCGTGTTCAGGTAGCTCTGCAGAAACATGCTGCTCGTCTGGCGATACCAGAGATCAGCCCAGCGCTCGAGGAAAGGCACGTCTTCTTTACGCATCGCCTGCTGCCAGAGCGCGGCGTACGCAGCATATTGAAACGAGCGCATCATACCGGCGATGTCCCGCATCGCGGACCGTTTCATTTTACGGTCACTTAGAGGACGCGCAGGTTCTCCTTCAAAATCAAGAATCACGAAATCTTTGCCGGTATAAACCAGTTGCCCCAGATGATAGTCGCCATGGATCCGGATTTTCGCGGCGTTCGCTCGACGGTCGAGCAATCGTTTTTCGCGCGCCAATATCTCTTTTTCCGCAGCCAGCACTTCCCGGGCTTCACTTCGAAATTTCGCAGGAACATCCGACAATTTCTTTTCCAAAGATGTAAACGCGCGGCGCAGGGATGTGCGCATGCTTTGGTAAACGGAGCGCTGTGCCATGGCGTTGAATGGCTCCGGCGCGAACGCGGGATCGTCACTCCTCGACGCGAGTGCCAGATGCAACTCGCCGGTCCGCTGCCCCAGCAGCTTGACCTTTTCAGGATACACGCCGCCTACCAGTTCTTCGAGAAGAGCACCGGACGGCGTTTTTTCATTCTGAAAATCGGCTTTGCGCTCCAGCACGCGATCGAAGTAGCGACCGAGTGCGTCTACAGTCAGCGTCCAGACGTCGCCTTCATTGGCGACCGCGCGTTGCAGGAGACAAACAACAGTTGGTTCCGCCTTTGCCCGACGATATTCGAGTGCTCCGACGAAACCTGGCACGTTTGGAAAATCGGTTTTCTCCGTCAGGAATCGCGTGATTTCCACGTCAGGGTTCACGCCGTCCTCAAGTTTCCGATAGAGTTTCAGGAAAAATTTATTATCAAAGAGCATTGAAGAATTGCTCTGTTCCGCGCTTAGGACGTGCGAGTTGACGGAAACATCAAAGTCTTGTGACTCGAGCTCCGAGGTTGCAAGGCCGACAAATTGTCCTCCCTGAGCTCTGAGCGTGCGACGCCGCACAATGGCGTCGAATAATTGTGAACGAAACGACCCGTCCCAAATGGCATCGCACAGGATGGCGCCATTCGTTCGTCCGAAATGCGCTACGATCGCGTGCGACGCGTTCTGCGTAATGGAGTGCGCGGCTTCGCCCGAGGTGATCTTTACCGGGATGGCGTACCTTTCGGTAGGTGCATCGAGGTAATTTACCTCAACGAACCAGAGTCGCGCCCCATCGGCATCCGCCGATAAAGCGAGCTGCTCGATCACTTTTAGATTACGAAAGCTGCGCGCTTTAGAACCGAACCAGCGGGAATTTTGGATGTGATTGGGGAGGATGTCGCGCTCGAGACGTTCTCGCTGGCTGTTGCTAAGCAAGACATCCAACTGAGCTGGGGCTTTGATGGTCGGGACAACGCGTTTCTTCAACGCACGGCGCGCGTCGATCGGCGCGTGCAACGCGAACCAGTAATAGGCGTGCGGCCCGAGTGTGATGACGTAACGCGTTTTCCTGATCGGTCGAAATAGATTGCGGCTAAAAACTTCCATTGGCACGCAGCCTGCAAAACGGGAGAGATCCAGCTCAGCCGACTGCGAGAAGCGCGAAAGATTTGCCACCACCACGATGGTCTCATTTTCCCAGCGCCGAAGGAACGCCAGAACTTTCGGATTGTCCGGACTCAAAAATTCGAGAGAGCCACGCGAAAACGCCTTGAAGTTTTTTCGCATGGCAATCACGCGACGTGTCCACCAAAGCAGTGACGAAAGATTTTTCTGCTGGTTCTCGACGTTAATCGCTTCGTAGTGATACTCGGGATCGATCGTGACAGGTAGATAAAGCTGTTGCGGATTCGCTCTTGAAAATCCCGCGTTGCGGTCCGGGCTCCATTGCATCGGCGTGCGGCAGCCATTGCGATCGCCGAGGTAAAAATTGTCACCCATGCCGATCTCATCGCCGTAGTAGATAATCGGTGTGCCGGGCATGGAGAACAGCAGGGTATTGAGCAGCTCAATTTTTCGGCGGTTATTCGCCAGCAGCGGACCAAGCCGCCGGCGGATGCCAAGATTGATGCGCGCGTGCGGATCGGTCGCGTAAACTCGATACATGTAGTCGCGCTCCTCGTCGGTGACCATTTCCAGCGTGAGCTCGTCATGGTTGCGCAGAAACATTGCCCACTGACAATTCTCCGGGACCGCCGGCGTCTGCTCCATGATATCGATAATCGGAAACCGGTCTTCCATCTGGAGCGCCATGAACATGCGCGGCATAAGCGGGAAATGGAAACTCATGTGCGCCTCGTCGCCTCTCCCAAAATACGCAGCCGCGTCCTCCGGCCACTGATTGGCCTCTGAAAGCAACATGCGATTCGGGAACTTCGCGTCCACGTGAGCGCGAAGTTCCTGAAGATACTTGTGTGTCTCGGGAAGATTCTCGCAATTCGTTTCTTCCCGCTCGTAAAGATACGGGATGGCATCGAGCCGAAGTCCATCCACGCCCATCGAGAGCCAGAAATCGCAGACCTCCTTCACGGTGTCGTGCACGGCTGGATTATCGAAATTCAGGTCCGGTTGATGTGAATAAAAGCGATGCCAGTAGTAGGCCTTCGCCAGCGGGTCCCACGCCCAGTTGGATGTCTCGAAATCTTTGAAAATGATTCGGGCGTCCTTGTATTTTTCCGGCGTTTCGCTCCAGACATAAAAGTCCTTGTAAGCAAGGTCGTCATTGTAGCCGGGGGCGTTGACTCCAGCCGCGGATTTTGCGCTGCCGGAGCCAGTCACTCCGGCTACAGCGACAGCGCGCCGCGATTTTTGGAACCATGGATTTTGGTCGGACGTGTGATTGATCACGAGTTCGGTGATCACGCGCAGATTGCGCTCATGCGCGGCGTCGAGAAACGCTCGGAAATCATCGAGCGTGCCGAAATTCGGATTTACGTCAAAATAATCGGCAATGTCGTAGCCGTCGTCGCGCATCGGAGACGGATAGAACGGCAGCAACCAGATCGCCGTGACACCGAGTTCCTGCAAATAATCCAGCTTCTCCATGAGCCCGCGAAAATCGCCCATGCCGTCGCCATCACTGTCGCAAAATGTTTTAACGTGCAGCTCGTAGATGATGGCGTCCTTGAACCAAAGCGGATCGACGGATGTATTGGTATCCCCTTGTCCCATGGATTAACCTTGACGCACGGAACGTGCAGCGCAATTGATCGATTTTGAATCCTTCGAAAGTAATGCGTCCGTTCGGCTTAACACACCCGATTACCGTATCAGTACTCCATTTCTTTATTGAGGGCATTTTTTATCACGGATGGGAAATTCGAAACTAACTTCTTCCGTGGGACCCAAACCAAAGAAACGCGCCCGAATGCCACAGTCGCGGGGGGGATCGCACACCATCGCCCCGCCACTCGAACCCGGAGCCCCGAGTGACTTCGAATTGATGAAGGGAATCCAGGCCGGCGACCCCGATGCGTTGTCTCAACTCTACGACCGCTATAACGGCATTCTCAAGGCGCTGATCTTGCGGGTCATTCACAATGAGGCTGAGGCCGATGATCTCTTGCAGGAAATTTTCATGGAGATCTGGAACCAGGCCAAAAACTTCTCCGCCCAAAAGGGCAAACCGCTCGGCTGGATGGTGACACTCGCACGGCGACGGGCGATCGATGGCCTGCGCAAGAAGCAGGCTTACGCGCGCGCGGAGGAACGCTTGCAAAACGAAACAGAACAGCAACCCGACGCATGGGTGCACAACGCCACCGAAGAAGAAATCGTGCTGGGCGACACGCGCGTGCTGATTCGCAAGGTGATCAGCGGCCTGCCACCGGCGCAGCAGCAGGCAATCGACCTCGCATTTTTCAAGGGCATGAGCCAGCGCGAAATCGCAGCGAAAACGAATACACCATTGGGAACGGTGAAAACGCGGCTTGAATTGGGACTGAAAAAAATATATGACGGCCTCAAGGACCTGAAAGATGAACTTTGAGCAGTTTCAAAATCAGTCCCGACTTTACGTGATCGGCGCTCTGGAGCCGGAAGAAGCGGAAGAGTTCGAAAAAGCCCGAAAGAAATTCGGGAAAAAGGCCGAAGACTTCATCAGCAAATGCTATGCGTTGCACGAAGCATTCGCGCTGAGCCTGCGACCAGCAAAGTCCTCCGATTCAATCAAGGACCGATTGATGGCCATGGTAAAGGCCAAGAAGCAAGGCTGATTGTTGTCCGTTCTCCTCTCAGCAGTCCAGCTCCCGCAGGATAAATTCCTGCAGAAAGCCGTAGAAGTTTACCTGGAACAAGCTCAGGTCGCGGCGGGATCCAATCGGTGAGCGAAGGTGGTCGCTCAGTTCCAGCTCGGTAAAATTGTTTTTTGCAGCTATGACCAGCCGAGCCTGATTCAGCGCGCTCAACCATGCGTCGGCATGCTTGGTCGGAATGCGCAGAGTGCGGTTTGCGAGACTTTTTTCGTTCCCATTTAGTTGCTCCAGATCGGCGCCAACGGTCTGGGTCGCGGTCTGAAATAGTCTGCGCAATTCAGGTTCGACATACATTTTCCACTCGGCGCACGATTCCGCCTCTTTTCCGTTTATCGGCGGACTGAAAATGCGTTGTTCGGCGGCAGGCGCGCCTTCGGTGTTGGTGCTTGCGGGAATTTGCCGAAGCAGTTCGGCAAGAAACGGGTCAAGCTCGGAGATTTCGATTTGGTTCCTGCGCCGGCGAATCTCCATGACTAAGAAACCTTCTCAATTGTGGCGAGTAGAAGGTAACCGTGCAGCTGTTGCACATAAAGTTCGGCTCGTTCCCGCATGCCGCTCCATAAAATCGAACGCCCTTGTTGATGCACTTCTAACATGTGTCTCTCCGCTTTCTCGCGCGGATAACCGAAGACGCGCTGAAAAACCATCGTTACGTAGCTCATCAAATTTACCGGGTCATTGTGGACCACCACGTGCCACGGCAGATCAAGCTCCTCTTCCGTACGCGTGTCCTTTTCAATCGTCGGCGCGCCGATAGTGGACGGCGCCGCACTCTTTGGACGCATGATTCCGGGAATTAGGGGCACTTCCACATCTATCGTAAGTGGCGCAGCGCCCATAAAAAATGCTAACATACGCAGCTCTCAGTTCAAACCTGGGGAAGCTCCAAATCCAAAAGTCCAACGGCTCGTGACGCAATGGTCATCCTGAGCGGAGCGAAGAATCTCTTGCTATTCTTCCCAGCTGGGCACGCAAAAAATCCAGAGATGTTTGAAAGCCTGGCCTCATGCTTCGCCTCGTATAGGCCATCGTTTGGGTGACGGAAATCATGTCGTTTACGCGGCTTCGCATTTTGTTGCAGCACTTCGCTCAACATGACAATGCACAACGGAGAATTTTCTCCTGCGCCGTCTTCATCTTGCGGGCCTCAGCTGGCGTCTGATCGTCGAACCCGTGCAGATGTAAGAACCCATGGACGATGTACAGCTTCAACTCGCGCAGGAGCGAATTTCCAAATGCGCGCGCGTGGCGTTGCGCAGTGTCGACACTGATAAAGATTTCGCCGTGTTGAAAAGTCACTACGTCAGTCGGCCTCGATTGTCCAAGAAACTGCCGATGCAAAAGCGTCATCCGCCTATCTGAAATCAACCAAATGAAAATTTCGCTCAGCTTGCGCAAGTCAGTTCGCTGTCGCTGGTACAACTGCAAAGAATGATGCGCCGCGTTGCCCGCGAACTTTTCCAGTTCGGCGACATTCACTGAGATTTTTCGCTGCAAATTGCGCACCAAGACTTCGGGAACGGTCATTTTGAAAAGACGCGAATAATCTTCAATTCGTTTGCTACTCCGCGAACAAAAAATGATCAGAGATGTTTCGCTTCGCTCAACATGACATTGTTCGTCACGCTGGCGGCCTGTGTTCCGACTGAAAATTGCGCGTGATCAAACGTGCACCTTTATCGAAGGTCAAATACGCCCACGCCCATTGAAGGAGCACGAGCAACCGATTGCGGAACCCGACAAGGAAGATGATGTGCACGAATAACCATGTCAGCCACGCGGGAAGCCCGCTGAGATGAAAAAATTTCAAATCCGCAACGGCTTTATTCCGCCCAATCGTGGCCATACTTCCCTTGTCGAAATATCGAAATGGCCGCGGTTTTTCACCGCGGATCATTCGCAAAATGTTGCGAGCTGCCTGGCGCCCCTGTTGCATCGCCACGGGCGAGACCCCCGGCAAGGGCTCTCCAGTTTGATGCGAAAAATTGGCAAGGTCGCCAACCACCTGCACTTCCGGATGCCCAGGAATAGTGAGGTCGTCGTTCACAATAACTCGGCCAACGCGGTCAACCGGTACACTGAGCGTTTTCCCGACAAACGAGGCAACATTGCCGGCCGCCCAAATTTTCACGTGGCACGGAATAAATTCGCCGTCCACTTGCACGCCTTCCTCCGTAACGTTCGTCGCGCGTGCGTTCGTGCGCACTTCCACGCCCAGCTCGAGCAATTGTTTTCGCGCGCTCTCGGACAAGTCCGGCGGATATGCCGCGAGCAGACGCGGCGCGCCTTCGATGAGGATCACGCGTGCCTGCGATGGATCGATGTGGCGAAAATTTTTGGCGAGTGTATAGCGCGAGATTTCCGCGATCGCACCCGCCATTTCGACACCGGTTGGGCCACCGCCGATGACAACGAATGTCATCGCTGCCTTGCGCGCCGCTTCGTGTTCAATTTTTTCAGCGTATTCGAACGCCAAGAGAATCCGCCGGCGAAGCTCAACAGCGTCTTCAAGACTTTTTAATCCGGGCGCTAGTTTTTCCCACTCGTCATGCCCGAAATAGGAATGCCGTGCACCCGTGGCGAGGATCAGATAGTCATAATCGAATACCCGATCATTCGTTTTTACTTTTCTGTTTTCAATATCCACGGATTTCACCTCGGCCAGGATGACTTCGACGTTTTTGCATTTGCTCAAGATCGCGCGCACCGGGGCGGCAATGTCGGCCGGCGAGAGCGCCGCTGTTGCCACCTGATACAGTAGAGGCTGAAAGAGGTGGTAATTTGTGCGGTCGATTACCGTCAGACGCACATCTTCACACGCAAGCTTCTTGGCTGCCTCGAGCCCGCCAAAGCCAGCACCGACAATGATCACCTGCGGCTGTTTCGGTGCGGGAGATTGCATCCGGTAAATTGTACGACGTTTGACTGGCTCGCGCCAGCGAGCCCGCCCTTCTGGCTATCCACCGGCTCCGTTTTGTGGATGCCGAAAGTATTCGGAGGGCAAGTACAGACGCCCATAATAAAGCGTTTGTCATTGCGCCTGCCCGAATTAACTTTCCCGCCGTATGCCGAAGTCCATTGCACGCAGCAAAACCCGCAAAGCAGTGGCGAAACGCTTTAAGATCACCGCCCGGGGAAAGGTCCTAAGGACGCGTTCCTCGCGACGCCATTTGATGTCGACGAAAAACGCGAAGCGCAAACGCCGGCTGGCCAAAGCAGCGTGCGTCGACCAGACGGACGTGGCGAGAATAAAGTTGAACCTTCCTTTCGGCTGACGGGACTGCAGCTTAGTAACGAAAGTCCGGCGCCGCGATCTCTCCCGCTGCGCTTTGTGTTCGGATTGTCGTTGTGGTCGTGACGCCGTACCACAGCCGGGCCGCTTCTAACGAATCAGGCGCAGGCTCGGGGCTGTAAAGATCACGCCGATTGACAAGCGTTGTGCAGGAGGTCGCCGCAACCAAAACAAAAAGAAGCAAAAGAAACGCGAGCCATTTCACGGGCTCGATGCAAACAGAAGCGCAACGCGCTGTCAATGCGCTGATGCGTTTGCCGACATGCGCACACCATGGCACCGGTCTGACGCTGCGTTTTCGAGTTGCGCATCGCTCTGGCGCGAGGAAATTTCTTCTCCGTCAGGGGCTATGGATTGAGGACTTACAAATCCCGCCAGGGCAGGAATGCAGCAACGGTAGTATGATCCTCCTTGCCGTAGTTCTCTGGCGGGCTTCTTTTTGGTAAACGGCGTCACTCCGCCAGCGCCGGTCCAGCGATTCGCGATGAAACTTCTTAAGATCAAAACAGCCCGCTTCTCCCAGGTAGTCGAAAACTGCGGTAAGCCGCAGGTCTACACGCTGTGGCAGAAACCGTCCGCTGACCGCCATCTCCAAGCGCAAATCAAGAAAACCCGTGTGATGACAATCCTTAAGAGCGAAAGCGGAACCGATTTGGGGATGGTGGGTTTTAAGGAAAGCAGGGAAGCGCGACATCTAATTTTTCCAAAATCGCTAAGGCGCTTTGACGAGAAGCGCATCATTGGAATCGACTGGGCGCTTGTGCGTGAGTAAAGTAGCGCGAGCCTCTGGCTTGCGAGTCGCCAACCCGCAAGCGTGGACGCTTGCGTTATCTTATCCCGGCGGCCACGCCAGCGCACGTTTGCCGAGTAGATGAACGTGCAGATGCGGTACGCTTTCACCTGCGTCCGGTCCACAGTTGATCACGACTCGATAGCCGGTGGAGAGCTCCAACTCCTTCGCCACATCGCGCGCAACCAGAAGCAGTTTGCCGAGCAGCGCAGCGTCCTCATCGGTCGCGTCCGCGATGCGGGAAACGGCTTTCTTCGGCACGATCAGGACATGCACTGGCGCCTGGGGATCGACGTCGTGAAACGCAATCGCGTCCTCATCTTCCCAAATGATTTTGGCGGGAATTTGGCGTGCGATGATTTTTTCGAAAATCGTCATGAGCCCTAGCGTTTCATTAGCGCAGCGAACAATCAAGCCGCGCCTGATCGGTAGCGAACGCCAGTTTTTCGCGAACGAAGCAGACAATTTCCTCGCGCAATACGTCGCATGCGCGCGTCCATGTTTTGGTGCCGCGGAGATGCTTCACACAAAGTTGCAGCGACGAAAGCCGCAGGCTGTCAGCGCCAGCTTCGATCACGGCGTCGATTCGCTTTTCCAATAGACCGAAAAATGCGAGCTCGTAGCCCGCGCCGGCGCAATAAGCGACATCCACCAATGAAATGGAAATGGGTGGCGGTCCGGGTGTAAAATGCCGGCAAATCTCCTTGTAGCCGATCGCCGCCAACACGTCGCGCACCGTTTGCGATAATTGGTTGAAAGCGACCACGGTCTCGTCATTTCGCAGGTGCAGATAAAAAGCAATGCTTTCGGTCACGTGTTCTGTGAGCCACCAGCCGGGGTAACCGGCTTTGTTAGCAGCCCGCGTGATCGCCGCATGAAGCCAGTCACGGTTGAACTCAAAGAGCTGCCCTGAGGTTGTCCGGAGATATGGAAATTCTTCCTTAAACGCGACCATGATCTTTGATTGCCCGCTCGCGCGAACGCCGTGCGACGTTCGCGTTCTCTTTCGTAGTCTCAGGAGGAAACAATTCCCGTTGAAGCGCATTTGGCTTTATCCGGCGTCCCAACGTGTGGATGGCATCCACGAATTGGTCGACGTCCTGGAAGCGCTGGTAAACCGACGCGTAACGCAAGTAAGCGACCTCATCGATCTGGCGCAGCTTTTCAAGCACTCTCGCGCCGATCACCGAAGAGGGAACTTCGCGTCCGCTGGTCTCGAGTTCGTGCACGATTTCGTCCACCATGTCCTCTAATGTAAGCAGACTGGTGGAACGCTTTTCAAAAGCCTTGGCGATGCTGGCAGCAAGTTTCCGACGGTCGAACGGTTCATGTGTTCGGTTGCTTTTTATCACGCGCAGGTCCGAACGCTCGACCTCCTCATAGGTCGTATAGCGGTATTTGCACTTTAGACACTGGCGGCGACGACGGATGCTGGAACCGTCACGCGATTGACGGGAATCGATGACTTTGTCGTCACGCGACCCGCATTTGGGGCAACGCATAGTGTCTGACGCTAAATAGCACACTATGAATTGTGGCGTCAACGTTTCGTTTCAATTTATGAACGAAAGATCTTCGGACCCTGAAATGAACAAGAACACCGCGGATCAATTCGAAGTTGGATGTTTGACCTCGACGAGATAGCGATACGGCCAGCAAGTTACGCGGAGTTCGATGCACAATAGCAAGACACGCAGCGCGACCTACGGGCCTTGGTTGGTAGGCCTTGGTGCTGCACTGTGGGGAACAGAAAGCGCGTGGCGTATCCCGCTAAACGAATTATTTGACGCAAAAGTAATCGTTTTCTGGGAACACGTTTTCATCCTGATCATGTTCCTGCCGATTCTGATCTCGCGACTGCACGAAATTCCCAGAGTACGCGCACGCACATGGGGCTTTTTGATTTTCTCGGGGTTTGCCGGTTCCGCGGTGGGCACGGTCTTCTTCACGCTGGCGTTGAAGTACGGCAATCCGACGGTCGTAAACGTAATCCTGAACATTCAGCCTGTTATCTCAACAGTCGGGGCCTTCCTCCTTTTCGGTGATCGCCTTGCTCGCCGCTTCTTCCTTTACGCCGGAATCGCAATCGTCGCGGGCGTGTTTGTATCGGTTGCGTATCCGACGCAAATCGGAGTTTCATTTGAGCGCGCAGGTCTCAACGTGGGCACCGGGTACGCGCTGATCTGTGCGTTGTTTTGGGGTCTTTCTACCGTCGCCGGACGCGGTGTAATGGTTGGCATGTCACTGCGACTCGCCTCCGGCATCCGTATCGTGATCGGACTCGTTTGCATGACGCTGATTCTTTTGGCCTATGGAAAACTGAACGGCGCGGCACTCTGGCCGGAGGCCGCGCAGGCCCATGCAACAAAGGCCATTGTGTTGCTGTTTTTGCTCGCGTCGATCTCAGGCGGGATTCCGCTCCTGATTTATTTTCAAGGGTTGCATCTCACCCGCGCATCCACAGCCGGTTATTTCGAAATGATGCAAACGCTCGCCGCAGTCTGCATCACCTGGGGTTTCTTCCACGCCAGCCTTCACCCGCATCAGGTAATTGCGGCGCTCGTTTTGATTGGTGCTGTAGCGATGGTGCACCATGTCCAACAACGGGTCGAACCTCACAATTGATCGCGCTACAAATGAAATTCATCCGCTTGCTCGTAATCATCTGCGCTATCATTCTGCTGATTTACGTCGCCTCGCCTTACTTTTCGTTTTGGCGATTCACGGTCGCCGTACAATTGCGCGATGCCGCCGCAATAAGTGCACGCGTTGATTTTCCTGCAGTCCGAGCTTCCCTGAAAAAGCAACTGGTGGCGCGTTTCGCCAACCAAACGGGCAGTCACAAGCGCTGGAGTAACCTCGGGCCAACGCTCATCGATGCCATTATAGATGCTTACATAACACCTGAGGGAATCGCGGCGTTGCTCTCAAATCCCGAAGCGCTAAAGAACCTGAAAGCACCGCGAGAATTCCATTTCGAATTCGGGAAAAACGTAGACTTGTGGAAAGTGAAATATGCGTTCTTCACCGGGCCGCGCAGTTTTGTCGTCGATCGTGATGGAATCAAGCTTCGGTTCCATTTCAGAGCCTCAGGCTGGCAGCTTTACGAGCTTGACCTCGGTTTGACGGACGAAAAGCCCTGATTTTCCACATGGCTCGCAGAATGAGCACTCGATTGCGAAGACGACGTCTTAAACCAAGTTAAACTCGCACGCTCGCTTTGATAGCACTCCGTGTTTGGAGCAAAGATCTGCGAAAGTCTGCAACCCTTGCTTTTCTCGAGTTCCAAAGCCGAATCGAAGATGTTCCTTGTAATAACGATCGAGAAATTCCGCGGTGATTTCCTGTTTGTGATCCGCGACGTCCGCCACAGCGTCTGACACGATGGCCGGTATGTCGGCAAGATTTTCATCTCGTAATCCGCGTAGGCGTTGAGCGATGGACTTTGCATCGGGGACTTCGGGGCGGATCAGCCAGAGCGCGTAAACAAACGGAAGCCCGGTAAGTTTCTTCCATTGCTCGCCAAGATCCCAGAATTGAAATGGATCGGCGTGGTTTTGCCGGAAGCTAATCGCTTGATCGCCGATGATGAGCCGTGCGCGAGATGATCCTGCGCTATCCGAAGTGCCAGCGATCAAACGAGGGGTTAATCCAAGCTCCGCGAGAAGACAACGCAAAAGATTGACCGCAGTTTCAGATGCGGGATCAAGTTCGATTTCTTCGATGTTCGCGAACTCGCCACTGTGCGCGACTACTACACTGTAAACCGGGCCGTCGGATGAAATGGAAACGTCGTCAACGATTCGATAGATGGGGTTGCGCAGAAATTCGAAGCTGGAAACTAGCGCGACGTCGAGCTGGCCTTTCGCGAGTCGGTGACACAAGGCGGACGGATGGTCGAACTCAACATTGTCCCGCCGGCCTCGGATGAGCGGACGAGCGTTTAAATATTTAACGCAACCGATGTGCAGAGAGTTCAATTTGGGAGGTGATCAAAATCGCGGTCATCCTGAGCGGAGCGAAGCGAAGTCGAAGGATCCCGCAAAGCTACCTGTGGTTTTCGCAACGGGATTCCTCGACTTCGCTCGGAATGACAGGAAGTCCTACGCGCACGCAAGCTCAGCAGACGCTGGCGCCGCATGTGTCTCAGCCGTCCGACGCGAAATATGCCGGTAGTGACTGTCGCGCTGGACAGGCTCGCGGCCAGCTTCGCGAATGGCGTGTTCAAGCGCAGCGATAGTTTGCTGCTGCGGCGTGGTGGCGCCGGCCATGTGGAAAATTTTTTCCTCCAGAATTGTTCCGTGAAGATCGTCTACACCGTAACTCAGCGAGACCTGCGCGAGAGGCAATCCGAGGCTGACCCAATACGCCGTCAGATGGTCGATGTTGTCCAGGTAAATACGGCTGACCGCAAGATTGCGCAGTTGCTCGAATGCGGAGGCGCGCTTGGTGTGGGCAAGGATTCCGTGGGATTGCGTAGGCTCGAACGCAAAAGGAACAAACCCAGTGAATCCGCCTGTCTCATCCTGCAGTTGCCGCAGTTGGCGCAGGTGATCAGCCCGTTGAGTAAGCGTTTCGATGTGTCCGTAAAGCATCGTGCACGTGCTGCGGCCGCCCATCGAATGCCAGGTGCGATGCACGTCGAGCCATTCGGCGGCGGTTTCCTTGCCGCGGCAGATTTGGTCGCGCACAATCGGATCGAAGATCTCGGCCCCACCCCCGGTGATCGAACCAAGCCCGGCTTGACGAAGAATTTCCAGCGTATCTCGAATCGGCATCTTGAAGACTCGCTGGGCCAAATGGCGGACTTCGATGGCGGTAAATGCCTTTATATGCAGCTTTGGATCAAGAGCGCGCAGTCTCTTCAAGAGATCGAGATACCAGTCTTTTTTCAAAGTAGGATGCAATCCGCCGACCATATGTACCTCGGTGACGCCGAGGGGGAGCGCATCCGTCACGGCCTGAACAATTTCTTCAATTGCATATTCGAATGCGTGGGCGTCGCGTTTCTTGGCGGCAAACGCGCAGAACTGGCAGGATAAAATGCAGATGTTTGAATAGTTGATGTACCGATTGTGGATATAGGTCGCGTAATTGTCGTTCTTTCGCTCGCGCACCACGTTGGCGACCATTCCCAAAGCGTTCAGATCGTTAGTTCCATAAAGCGTCAAAGCATCGCTTTCAGAAATCCGCTGCTGCGCCTCGACCTTCTCCGCAATCGGTCGGAGCTCTTTCGGAATGAGGTGATAATTCATCGGCAGACTCTGTTAATCGCGCGTGAAGCATGCACAGAGGGCTAGCCGGTTGCAACAAAAACGATGGCCACGAGGATTGTGGATGGCTGAGCCGCATTTTTCTGGCAAGTTTCGCCGTGTGCCAACGTCTAAGTCACGATGTCTCAGAACGATCGAGGAAACCAGGGCAGATCGGAAGAAGATGCCGATGACGTGCGGCTGATGCTGTTGGTCGGCCAGGGCGATACTCAGGCATTTGAGCAGCTCATCGAGAAGCATCAGACGTTAGTGGCGGGCACGGTCGCCCGCATGCTCGGCAGCAGTTCTGACGTGGAAGACATCGCGCAGCAGGTCTTTATCCGGGTTTGGAAAAGTGCGCGCCGATATGTTCCGCGCGCCAAGTTTACGACCTGGCTGTTGAAAATTACCCGCAACCTGGTGTTTAATGAGATGCGCCGCACCAAGCGTCGCCCTAATGTTCCGCTGCAATCGGAGCCGGGCGTGGAGAATCTGCCTCTGAAGGATGAAGCGAACCTCGCGCCGGACGCATCTCTTTTGGAGTCGGAACTCCAGCAGGCAATCGAAGAAGCGATTCAACGGCTCCCGGAAACTCAGCGGATGGCGCTCGTGCTGCGCAGGTATGAACAGCTCAGCTACGAACAAATTGCCGAGGTACTCGATCTCTCGGTACCGGCTGTAAAAAGCGTGCTTTTTCGCGCACGGACTGAGCTCCGTTCCCGGCTCAGCAAATATCTCGATTAGTCCGTCTAATCGAGTCTCACTGTCGCTCCTCGTCCTCAAGGACTCGACCCCGGACGCGGCGTGTCTCGTTGTGATGGGTCAACACATGCACGCGTCCGTCGCTCCCGCGGAAAAACGCGCTTAAAACCCAACTGACGAAGCTGATCACAATCGCGCCCCAGAATGCGGTCCAGAAGCTGTCTACATGAAATCCGGCAACGACACTGGGTACCAGAAGCAGCAAGAGTCCGTTTAGAACCAGAATGAACAAGCCCAGCGTAATGAGAATGACCGGCGCGCTGAGAATCAACAAAAACGGCCGCACAAAGGCGTTAAGAATACCCAGCAAAAGCGAAGCCCCAATAAGCGCCGCGACTGTGTCGTAACGGATCCCACGAATGATGGACGAGGCCACCATCACTGCAATCGTCGTCGCAGCCCAACGGAAAACGAATTGCTTCATGTCTCCCTTAATTTACCCGATCTCGCACCGAGGGCGAGAAAGCACTTGCGAACGAGTCGATGAACGATAACGAGTTGAAATCACTTAACCACCGAACACCTGTGCCAAAAAAAACGAAAACTGCCGAAGATCTAAATCAACCCTCGCCAGAGTCAGCCGCGCCGACTGCAACAAAAAAAGCCGGCAAACGCCAGACGCCACGGCGTGCAACCACGACGAGAAAGCCCCGGAAGCTGAGAGATGCGAGTGAGCGAACTGCCCACATTTCAACCTCTCCACAGGCGGACGTGACGCCCATGTCGGGGGAACCTTCAGAGGACGCCGTTCGCCTTCGAGCCTATTTCATTTCCGAACGCCGGCGCAGATTTGCTTTGCCTGGCGACGCAGAGTCCGATTGGCTCGAAGCGAAGCGCCAGTTGCTGGCTGAGGCCCGGCGCTAAACTGAGAGCGGTAACCACGAATGAACACGAATTCAGAGAAGTGTTTCCCATATAACCGTGTCAATCCGTGTAATGCATGGTCTTTACACCAGAAAAATTCTGACCACGGATTTCACGGATGGGTACGGATCAATCAGAAAACCTGTAGTTGTTCATCCGTTTTGTCCGCGTAATCCGTGGTTCTTGATCTAATGGAAAAGGCGATTGTGGATCTTAAAGAGGCTTTGCGAGAACGGCTCGCAGTGATTCGAGACGAGGAAAGCCGCCGCGATCATGCAAAACACATCGATCGTTTGCGCGCAGTCTCAGACAAAATCGACCGGATGCAAGAGTCGCTTCCGAAGTCAGTCGATCCGCGTCTAGCGCATTATCTCCAGCGCAAAAGCTACGATAAGGCCCTCGAGTTCATCGAATCGCTATAGCGAGTTCCGCGACCGAAGGATAAAATTCCGCGACGTTCATGGAACGCCGCTACTGGAAGCACAATTCGCGCGCTAAACTAACAGCTCGCGTCCGAGGTCGGCATCGCATGCCTGGCCACCTGCGTTTTCCGTGGCCGGAAAGAAACGACCTTCCGCTTAGATTGTTTTTGACGCCTGCGGGCGTCGCGCAGGATGGCGGTCAGATCGTAGCCAAACTTAGCGGCAAGCGTATCGCGCACGCGGCGAACTTCGGCGACAATCGGATCAGTGCTCATAAAACTAGGCTCCCATTAGTTCGTCAGGCGTGCAAATGACCGGGCACTCGAGGCCGTGCTCGCCACAGATCGCAGCAATCCTGGGAACAATTTCTGCGTTGGCGATGTGAGCGCAGTTCCAAGTGAGCAGAAAGTCCATGCCGTGGGCAGCGGCAACAGCAATGTGCAGCGCGGCGCGCGCAGCCTGCGCGGGAATGGAGCCTGCCACTACGAAGTGGCGCGCAAGCTCTGTAATGTCGTCGTGCAAATCAAGGAGCGGAAAAGGCTTGAGCGCTTTCAGACGCCGCGCCGCGAACTCGGCGTCGCCCATGGCTGCTTCATCCAGAACGAGCTGCGAGATGAAGACTCGGAAATGCGAAAGTCGCCCATCCCACCATTCGCGCGTTGTCGGCTGATGTCCCGCTACGACGATGTCGCGGCTCGATTGGGCCGTATAGTAGCTGCAAACGGTTGCCTCCATGTAAACCGAGGGCTTCATCTTTCATCTTTCATCTTTCATCTTTCATCATTCTTCCTTCAGCCTTTCAGTACGTCGGCCAGAGGTCGGTCGGAGTCATTGGATTAGACGATTGATGTGGCGAATCTTGCGAGTGCCCATGGAAAACTGTACGATCGGCACATGGAATATGACGAAGACAAGGTGGACGAGATGGTGCTCGCGCTGCTCTTTCTGACGCTGCACGACGGCTACCGCGCCTGGAAGGGACACGACTGGGGCGCGATGGATCGCCTGCACAAGAAAGGCATGATCGGCGATCCAGTGGGAAAAGCCAAGTCTGTTGCGCTCACGGAGGAAGGTTTGCAACGCTCTCGCGAACTGTTCATCAAGCATTTCGCGAAATCCGCCTAAATGCGACATCGCCTAACGACCTGCCCCCGACGCGATCCGAGCCATTGGAACCGCCAAATTGTGTCAATAGTAAGGACTGACCACTTTCTTTCTTTCTGATGTCCGAGCGATAAGACCGCGCCTTCGTCTCGGCAAGACGCTCCGCTTCGGCCGCGGTCAGCGTCCGGTGAAGGCCGGTAGACTGACATGCAACGGAGCCGCAAGTAACGCACAAATAACGAAGCGCTCTACCATCTATTGGTTAGGCGATTTCGTGTGCTATCTCCCATAATCTTCGTTCAGAAGCTTCAGCGGCTTCAATGAGAAATGATAGTGCACCTCCCAACCATATAATGTCCGACCGCCCGTCTTGCTACCTGGATCTGCATCCGGAACAAAGATGATTTCAAACTCTTTTGGGTGGCGCTCCAGCTGAATGCTGTAATGACGAAGATCGCCATAAACTGGCCAACCCTCCTGGTCCTTGTGGCCGTAGCCGCGTTTGAAGCTTTCGATCGCGAGTGATACCGCTTCGGCCTCGACCCCACGAATTCGTGGCAGTTCCTCTGCGAAACAGGAAAACCCGAACGCAAGTAACAAGAGCGTGATGGAGATGCGCCTCATCGCCTAACGAGAAAGAAGTGAGCTACCGCCATCGAGGGCGAGCGAGGCTCGGAGTGGAAGTGTTCTAGTCATAAAAACGTGGGCGCGCGGCGGGTGGCGGTTAGCTCCACTGATTGGTTAGACGAATCTCTGCGGCCATAGGAAGTGCCGAACGATGAGGAAGCTTTCATAGATAAACGGAAGCAAAAGGACGAGAGGAACAATAATCCTCATCGGCGATTTGTATCCGGACCGTCGAATGAAAACCACGTAGAAGCAAAGAGCTGTGAGCCAACACACAAAGGCGAGAAGTATAAGTGGGTAATAGAAAGTAAGATTGTAATCCACGACGGCGCCAACAAAATCAGATTCAGGCGAGCGCGTGTAGGTCGCCGCGATTGCGGCTGCCGAGATGGTTCCGAGCACTGTCGCTGTCACCCACGACTTCATTCGTCTAACGAGACGGAGCTCAGCCTCCGCTGGCGGCGGCGAGCTTTCGCAACACAGAGAACTGTTTCATGAAATTAAATCTGGTCATCACGACGGCCGGCGGTTGGCTGGAGCGATTGGTTAGACGTTAGAGCGCGATCATGACGTCTGTAGAACTCTCGGCTGATGACCAGGCTGAGAAGAATACCTAAGCCCATGCCACCGACTGTCAGATGCGTGCAGTTGAAAAACCAAAACCGGGGGAAAGGAAGATCTGTGTAGTGGTTGGTTTCGTGCATTGCAAGATAAACGCCGGTAATACCCCACACGAAAACGAGTGGTGCTACAAGGAGAAAACCGGCTCGAACCCATCGAGGAGCGTCGCAATATCTTCGGCTGAAGGGTAAAGCCGCGAAGAATGGTGATGCGATGATACCAAGAATACACGGAATGATCTTGTGAAGGTCGACGGTCATCTACGTCTAACGAGAAAGAAGTGAGCTACCGCCGCCGAGAGCGAGGCGTGCTCGCAGTGGAGATGTTCTAGTCATACAAAAACGTGAGCGTACAGCGGGTGGCGGTTAGCTCCACTGATTGGTTAGATGACGGGTTAGTAGAAGACGGCATAGTAGTTCCAATACACGGGCAGACCGTGGACTGCCAAATAATTCTCTGCGTCATGTCCAACGCAGACGCATAGGGACAGAACAAACGCAGTAGCCCAAATAAGACGGGTGCGACGCGAACTCCGAAGCACGCGACGTGCGGCGATAAAGACGGCGACCATGACAAGCAGCGGCCAGAGAAGTAAGCCGATGAGACCGACTGCTGCACTCTGATACTCCAGCGAGAAGAGATGACAAACCCATGCTGCGCCATAGAAGCCGGCCCCGAAGATGGACTCCCAAATGACGTTGTGCGGTTCGAATGTCTCACTATGGGTGGTCTCATACGCGACGATCGGGAGCGAAGTGCCAAATACGGCTACCACCAGCGCGATGACGAGCGGCAAAATGACAAAGAACATGAATCGCTTCAGGCGCGGGAAAGTCATCTAACGAGAATAAGATGAGCGACGGCGGACGAGTGCGCGCGTCGCTCGGAGTGAAAGTGTGGAAGTCATCTCAACAGTGGAGCGTACAGCGGTCCGCCGTTCGCTCCATCGCATGGTTAGGTCTTTTTGTGCAACATTGCGACTGCTTCTTTCGGCATGAACGTCCAACCAATCACTTTGCCGCGGTGAAAAACTCGCACAGCGATGTAGTCATCTGGCACGTTCCAAGGGCGTCTCTCAGGACGAGTGGGAAAGAAGTCTGATTTGTCTGGGCGCGCGGCTGAGGAAAGCTCGACGGCGTCTGGCGGCAATTTGGGATTAGGCGTGAACGGGTCATCCAACTTCTTCGCAAGCTCTCCCCACTGAACTGTCTCGTAACCTTTGAATACGCCACGCTCGTACGCGCGCACTAAATGATGAGTGGGCTTTTCCTTTTTCGTCGCGAGATTTTGGTTTTCTCTTTTGATCTGCGCCTCCTTGTCGGCGTCGTACAACGGCTCGCCTGGCTTCGGCAACTGCCACGGTGTGGAGGTCGCGGGCGGATCATTGCGCTTCAATTCGATGCTGTCAGGCGGAAGTCTGTCATCGCTGACCATCGTGCCTTGCGCAAATGCGCCAGAAACGCTCAAGAGCAGAATAGCTATCGTACGTCGCATAGACCTAGACCTTATGGCTGCGGGCGCGAGATGGGCGCGCGAGCACTGGGTTGAAAAGAGGGGTGTGTTTGCCGTTCATATTTTTTCGCGGGCTACTCCTCCTTTTTTGAGGTGGAGCAGAGCCGCACCAACCCCGAAAGCGTTCGGGGTTGCAGTTTAACAAGTCGAACAAACAAACACACCAATGAAAAAAGAACTCTATCTTGGACTGGATGTCCACAAGGACTGTATTATCACGGCGGTGGCGGAGGAAGGGCGCAAAGGGGAAGTGCGCGAGACCGGTGCGCTCAGCAACGATCTGCACGCGGTGGAAAAATGGATTGGCCGGTTGCGTAAAACGCATGGCAAAGAAATGATCCTGCGGGCGTGCTATGAAGCGGGGCCGTGTGGTTTTGGTCTGGCGCGGCGACTCAAGCAGCTGGGGGTGGGATGCGAGGTGGTGGCGCCTTCGCTTACTCCCAAGCGCTCGGGTGAGCGAGTCAAGACCGATCGGCGTGATGCACGCAAACTGGCGCGACTTTTAAGGGCCGGGGAACTGACACCGGTGTACATTCCCGAAGCGACTGATGAAGCGATCCGGGATTTGTGCCGGGCGCGCAGCGATGCGGTGGATGATCGGCGCCGCTCTCGGCATCGCTTAAAAGGGTTCCTGCTGCGCCATGGGTATCGTTACCAGGGAAAAAGCAGCTGGAGCGCGGCGCATGAACGTTACTTGCGCGAGTTGGTGCTGCCGCATCCGGCGATGAAGGTGATCTTAGAAGAATATCTCCAGGGGATCGTGGCGGCGAGTGAACGAATTGCGCGGTGCGAAGCGGCGATGGGGGATCTGTTGGAGCAATGGCGACTGGCGCCGGCAGTGCACGCTCTCATGGCGATGAAAGGTTTTCAAACTGTGGCGGCCATGATCCTGGTGAGCGAACTGGGTGAAGTGCATCGCTTCGGGCATCCGCGACAGGTGATGGCCTACCTGGGATTGGTGCCAACGGAGAACAGTTCCAGTGACAGACGGCGCCAGGGTCACATCACCAAATGTGGCAATGCCCATGCACGCTGGTTATTGGTGGAATGCGCCCAGCATTACGCCGCGCCGCCTAAAGTGAGCAAGGAACTAAGCGGGCGCCAGGAAGCTCAATCCCATGAGGTACGGGCCATCAGTTGGCGCGCGCAAAACCGGTTGCATCGTCGCTACACGCGTCTTTTGGCGCGGCGACTCCAGCGCAACAAAGCGATGGTGGCAGTGGCGCGGGAGCTGTGCGGTTTTATCTGGGAACTGTTGCGCACCCAAGATTGCTACACTGTGGCGCCCTCGCCATCGGTCTAAAAAGTTAGTTCGAGGGGAACAGTCACTAACGAACAAGGAGGTGACACCACTTAAGCGCAAGACTCGATACTCACAGACTTACAAGAAGCGGTTCTGAGGCGGCAGGTCACGGTAGCCAACCCACGAGCTCTCGTTAGCGTTAAGGCTGGAAGAACAAATCCAGCCCGAGCACGCGTCACCTAGACTGTTGGACCAAGGCTGCGGTGAATTAAAAGAATGCCGGATAGGTCCTCTCCAAAAAGGAGGATAGCCCGCGAATATCAGCATGCCTAACCGCCGGGAACCTAACTCACCCCGACTGATCAGCCGCCTCAAACCCGCTCCTACTTAGCTCTTACACAACAGAGCGATGCAAACACTCGCACCAGACTCCTTTTGCCACTTGACAAATCCACAGCCATATCAACGAGAACAAGATGAGCGACGGCGGACGAGACCGCGCGTCGCTCGGGGTGGGAGTGTGGAAGTCATCTTAAAAGTGGAGCGTACAGCGGTCCGCCGTTCGCTCCATCGCATGGTTAGATGCGTCATGGATCGGGGCAGCTACCATCCTGAGAGTAAAACCAGATGCCATCGGCTAAGCGCTTAGTGCCATACCCAGCTAGACCGGGGCGAAAAGCACGGAGGCCAATGTCTCCGAACGCACCGCCAAACTCAAGCTCTGCGTAATCTGGAAACGCCCAAATGCCCCACGGCTTGAGCAGCCGCAGCGCTGGCGGAAATGCTGGATCGCTCGCTGGCATATCGAAGCGGTCCCAGCCGCGTTGCTGAGCAAGCTCGCGCAGCTGTGAAGCGATCGCTGCATGGTCAATGTGGTAAAGAACGTAGCGCTCTTGCTGGAGCATCGCGTGACGCATGCCGAATATAAATGCGACCGGGGAATGCTCAGAATAGATGACGAACCAGAGAAGCGCTGCGATAACGGCGCACCAAATAAAGCCAATCGCATACTTGCGGTGCGCGTTCAGCATCTAACGAGACGGAGCTCAGCCTCCGCTGGCGGCGGCGAGCTTTCGCGAGACATAGAACTGTTTCATGTAATGAAAGCTGGTCATCACGACGGCCAGCGGTTGGCTGGAGCGATTGGTTAGACGTTAGAGCGCGATCATGACGTCTGTAGAAGCTCTCGGCTGATGACTGGGCTGACGCGCGAAGAATACCTAAGCCCATGCCGACCGACTGACAGTGATCGAGTGCAGTTGAAAAGTCGCTGCGGAGCACCAAAACCGCGGGAAAGGAAGATCTGTGTATCGTGGTTGGCTTCGTGCATTGCAAGATAAACGCCGGTAATACCCCACACGAAAACGAGTCGGTGCCAAGGAGAAAACCGGCTCGAACCCATCGAGGAGCGTCGCAATATCTTCGGCTGAAGGGTAAAGCCGCGAAGAATGGTGATGCGATGATACCAAGAATACACGGAATGATCTTGTGAAGGTCGAGGTCATCTACGTCTAACGAGAAGTAGACGAACGTTCGCAAAAGGTCACGAACAATTGTTCGCCTAATTCGGGATTGTCTTTTTGGTGCATATCGAGCTTACTGGTTTGAGCGCCTCCGATATGATGCAATCCCAAACCAGCTTTCCGGGCAAGCCGAAATTGCTTGACCAGCTGCGCACGTTCATGCGGGCACGCCGATATAGCTTGCGCACGGAAGAGGCATATCTGGATTGGATCCGCCGGTTCATTCTTTTCCATGGGAAGCGTCACCCGCGCGAGTTGGGCGAACAGGAGATCACCGAATTTCTCACTGATCTTGCGGTGCATCGACACGTGGCGGCCTCGACCCAAAATCAGGCCTTGAGTGCGTTGCTGTTTTTATATCAGCAGTTTTTCGAGCGCAAGCTTGGCCGGCTCGACAGCGCCTTGCGCGCGTCGCGTCCGGCGCGCGTGCCGGTGGTGCTCACGCGTGAGGAGGTGCGCGCGTTGCTGGCGCATGTCGCGCCGACGTACCGCCTCATCGCCGATCTCATTTACGGGAGCGGTTTGCGTTTGCTCGAAGCACTGCGATTGCGGGTGAAAGATGTCGATTTCGGCTACGGCCGCATCATCGTCCGCGACGGTAAAGGAATGAAAGACCGCGTGACGATGTTGCCGCAGCGATTGCAGCGGCCGCTGCGAGAACATCTCGCTCACGCCAAAGCCGTGTATGAGCGGGACCGAACACTCGGTTTCGGGGCCGTTCATCTACCGGACGCGCTGGGGCGGAAATATCCCAACGCTGCCACGTCATGGCCATGGCAATATGTTTTCCCCGCCCAGAAGCGATCGATTGATCCGGTAAGCAGCGAAGTTCGTCGCCATCATGTCTTGGAGAAACCGCTGCAAAATGCGATCAAGAATGCCGTGCATGCGGCGGGCATCGAAAAGCCGGCGAGTTGTCACACGCTACGCCACTCATTCGCCACGCACCTGCTCGAAGACGGCTACGATATTCGAACTGTGCAGGAATTGTTAGGCCATAAGGACGTAAGCACGACCATGATTTACACGCATGTGCTCAACAAACCGGGCATCGGAGTGAAGAGTCCGCTGGACTGAAGCTCCCGGGAACCGGGGTGAACATTCGGACTGCGGCGACGGTGAGCCCGCCTCTTATCTGGAATACAGCTCAACGACTAGCTGTTCGTTCACGATCGGCTGCATTTCTTCCCGGGACGGGATGCGCACGACTTTGCCGCTGAGCCCGTCGCGATCGACTGTGAGCCAGTCGGGCACGGGAACAATCTGCGTGAGATCAAGATTGCGCAGCACGAGTTGCCGCGATTTCGGCTTATCCTTGATCGCGATTTCGTCGCCTGCTTTCACATTATACGAAGCGACGTTGACGCCACGCCCGTTCACGAGCACGTGCCCATGCGACACGAGCTGGCGCGCTGCACTGCGCGTGTTGGCGAACCCAAGCCGGTAAACCACATTATCGAGTCGCGTTTCCAACAACTGGAGAAGCGTTTCACCGGTTACACCACGCTTGCGCAACGCACGCTGGAAAATGCGCCGGAACTGTCGTTCCAGGAGCCCGTACTGATAGCGCAGCTTCTGTTTTTCACCGAGCGCAATGGCGTAATCGGATTGCTTGCGCCGGGAGCCCCTCGGGCCGTGGATGCCGGGTGGATAATTCTTGCGCTCCAATGCTTTCGACGAACCGAAGAGCGGCACGCCGTAACGCCGGCTTACTTTTGTTTTTGGTCCTGTATATCTGGCCATTTCAGGAAGCTGATAGTTGAGAGTTGATAGCTGATAACATCACACGCGGCGCTGCTTTGGCGGACGACAACCGTTGTGCGGCACCGGCGTAACGTCGCGAATCACCGTGAGGTCGAGCCCGATCGCCTGCAAAGCGCGCACGGCGGATTCGCGCCCCGCTCCGGGGCCTTTAACCAACACTTCCACTTCTTTGAGTCCATGGCCCATTGCCTGGCGAGAGGCATCCTGAGCCACCATTTGAGCAGCATAAGCGGTGCTTTTGCGGGAACCTTTGAAGCCCACCTTGCCGGCGCTCGACCATCCGATCACGTTGCCTTTCAGATCCGTGATCGTCACGACCGTGTTGTTAAATGTGGCGAGCACATGCGCAACGCCTGAATGAACGTTCTTGCTCCCTTTGGCTTTGACGATCTTCGGCTTGTCAACCTCTTCGGTTGAGAGCGAAAGATTTTCGGACGCTCCGGCTGCAGGCGCTGGCTGCTCCTTCTTTGGCTTTGCCGTCTTCTTTTCCGCTCGAGGTTTAGGCGCTGCTTCGGTTTTTGGAGCTGCCTCGGTTTTTGGAGCTGCCTCTTCGGTGGCCGGTTGCTTGTCACCAGTTTCGCCTTGCGTTTTCGTTTCGTCCGGGTTTGTGGGATTCGTTTCTTCAGCCATTTGAGTCGATCCTTAAACTTTGCCGGCTTTCGCGTCGGGATTGCGAATTACCCCCACCGTCTTGCGAGGTCCTTTACGTGTCCGGGCATTTGTTGAAGTGCGTTGACCGCGCACGGGCAAACCTTTGCGGTGACGAATGCCGCGATAAGAATTGATCGCCTGTAGACGTTTCAAATTGCCTTGTACGTCGCGGCGCAGATCGCCCTCGATTTTGATCTTGTTGTTAGTGATAGCGTGAATGATCTCATTCAACTGCTGGGGCGTAAGATCTTTCGCCCGGATGTTTGGGTCGATGTTCGTCTGCTCGAGAATGCGCCTCGCAGTGCTAAAACCAATTCCGTAGATATACGTCAGAGACACCTCGACGCGTTTGTCTGCGGGAATTTCAACTCCGAGTAATCTTGGCATGGTGCTGGTTAAATAAGTTAGAACGTCACAAAGTTAAGACCGTTCAGCCCTGACGTTGCTTGTGCCGCGGGTTTTTGCAGATCACGCGCAATACGTTCTTGCGCTTCACAATCCTGCAACTCGCACAAAGTCTTTTTACTGATGGTCGTACTTTCATAATTCGCGAAATCGAAACCGCGGCCGCCCGCCGGGTTGTCATTTTTGGCGATAAATAATTCGCCCTTTCGACAAATCGTAAGGTGAAATCTGTAGCATAACTTTGTCTCCTGGCAAGGTGCGAATGAAATGCAGACGCATTTTGCCGGAAATATGTGCCAGCACATGACGGCGCCCCGAATCTCGACGCGGAACATGGTGTTAGGCAGCAACTCGACGACGGTGCCCTCTAACTCAATTGCGTCTTTGCGCGCCATGTCAGAATTTCGGGGTCATCCTTCGTAATCAGAACCGTGTGCTCGAAGTGCGCCGACGGCATGCTATCCGCGGTGCACACTGTCCAGCCGTCGTCGAGCAATCGGACATCGGACGTGCCGACGTTAATCATCGGCTCAATCGCCAGGGTCATTCCCGCCTTCAATTTTGGTCCGCTACCGCGTTTGCCGTAATTAGGGATTTGGGGCTCCTCATGCATTTTGCGCCCAACGCCGTGCCCAACGAATTCGCGCACGACTGAAAAACCATATCGGCGGGCTTCATCCTCAATTTCGGCGCAGATATCGCCCACGCGCCGGCCTTCATGAGCGACGCTAATTGCGCGCGCGAGCGCGTTTTCGGTACCACGCAGCAACTGGTCCGTGCGCTCATCGATGATTCCGACGGGAACAGTCGTAGCGTTATCGCCAACCCAACCATCCTGAATAATGCCGATGTCGAGTTTCACCACGTCGCCATACTGAATGCGCCGCTGGCTGCCAATACCGTGGACCACTTCGTCGTTAAGGGAGATGCAAATGTTCCCGGGGAAAACGCGATGGCCCAGCCGATAGCCCAGAAAGGCGCTTTTTACGCCGGCGTCGCTCATGAAATCCGCAGCCGCCTGATCCACTTCCTTGGTTGTAATTCCAGGGCGAATCAGATCGCTGACCCGGTCGAGTACGTCGCTGGCTGTGCGGCACGCCTGCCGCATCTTCTCAATTTCCCGGGCGTTCTTGATCGGAATCATTTCGCCGTCTTGTCCTCAATCAATTTTGAGATGTCTGCAAAGACCGCATCGCGGTCGCGGTTCCCGTCGATACGATGCAACATCGACAGCCTTTTATAAAAGGCTCCCAGCGGTTCGGTCTTCGTACGGAACTCTTGCAAACGTGTTTGCAACACACCCAAATCATCATCATTCCGGCGCTCTAATCGACCGTCGCAATACGGACACACGGGACGATTGGCGAACTGTGCACTCGACGAACTCGTCGTAAAACCGCACTCGCCGCATTGAAGCCGCCCGGTGATGCGATCGCGCACAGTCTCCTCCGATACTTCCAGCCAGATCGCCAGATCCAGTGCAGTGCGTAATTTCGTCAACATCGACATCAAACTTTCAGCCTGCGGCAATGTTCGGGGAAATCCGTCGAAAACGAATCCGTGGCCGCCATGCAAGCGCAACCAGTCCTCGATCAGTTCGATGATGATCTTGTCGGAGACCAGTCCGCCACTCCGAAGCACCTCGGCAGTCTCCTGCCCCAGCGGCGTCCCCAGATCGCGTTCACGGCGCAGAATCGCCCCGGGTGAAGTCACGGGAATCCCGAAGTGCCGCGTAATCATTTCCGCCTGAGTTCCTTTGCCGGAACCGGGCGGGCCGAGAAGAACAAGCCGCCTTTTCACCTATCGCCCGTAAAGAAATATCGCGACCCCGGCGATCACGAGCACCGCAATGCCCACATACAGCCACATCAGCGTGCCGCTGGCCGCCGCCTCGCCGCGCGCGTAGGCAGCGCGATCAAACGAGCGGCCCCGGATTTTGCCTTTGCGCAAAAATCCGTCGTAATGCCGCTGAATCAGGTGCGTCTCCACTTGCCGCATGGTGTCGAGCATGACGCCTACAATGATCAGCAGGCTTGTGCCGCCGAAGAACTGAGCCGTGATCACCGGCACATTCAGCGATTGGCTGAGCAAACTTGGGAACACCGCGATCAGCGTTAAAAAGATTGCGCCGGCAAAAGTCAGGCGCGTCATGGTGTAATCGAGGAAGTCGGCAGTCGGTTTTCCCGGTCGCACACCGGGGATGTAGCCTCCGTATTTTTTCAGATCATCCGCGATTTGGGTTGGTTGAAACTGCGTGGCGACCCAGAAGTAACTGAAGAAGAAGATCATTGCCGCAAGAGCGACATAATGCGGCCACCCGGTCGAAAGCGCTGCCGCAATGCGATTCGCAGTGGGACTGTTCTGGAAGGCGTAGCTCACGATCGTCGCAGGGAACAAGAGCAGCGCCCACGCAAAGATGATCGGCATCACGCCCGCATAATTCACTTTCAAAGGCATGTATTGCGTTTGTCCGCCGTACATTTTTCGCCCCACTACTCGTTTCGCGTATTGCACAGTAATTTTACGGACGCCTTGCGTAATCGCGATCACTGCGGCGATGACAAAGACGAGAACCAATACGAGCAGCACCAGCACCATCGGGTTCACCTGGCTCGCTCCCTGCCCCGATGGAACAAAAGTCTTCCAGGCCTGCACCAGCGCAGCGGGCAACCGCGCAACAATCCCGATCGTAATGATCAGAGAGATGCCGTTGCCGATACCGCGCTCGGTGATTTGATCGCCTAACCACATCAAAACCAACGTGCCGGTCGTTAGGGAGACCACGGTGACGATTCGGAATTTCCAACCAAGATCGTCCACCAGCGGCACCCCAAGTTGCCTGATTGTGTCAGTAATTCCGGGCAGCATCGTGTGATACGACTCCGGGTGCTGAAAGGAGAGCGCCAGCAGGTAACCTTGGAAAATGCACAGCACTAGTGTTGTATAGCGCGTCAACTGCATGATCTTCTGGCGACCGCCGTCTTCGCGCGCCAGCCTGCCGAGTCGCGGAATCACTGCAGTCAGCAACTGCATCATGATCGACGCGCTAATGTACGGCATGATCCCGAGAGAAAAGACAGCGCAGTTTTCCAGGGCTCCGCCGCTGAATAAGTTGAACAGCGCGGCCAGACCGCCTCCGGTGCGCTGGCTGAGCGAAGTGTTAAACCATTCTTGCAAAACTCCCTGATTCACACCAGGTGTCGTGATCGCAGCACCCAAACGCACAATCACAATTACGGCCAGCGTAAACAAAATGCGCCGGCGCAGCTCCGGTATTTTGACGCTATTTAAGAACGCCGAAATCATTCGCTTTTCTTGTTGCGCGATTTCGTTTTCTTAACCCGCGGCTTATCTGTCTCGACCGCCGCGTCTGGCGCCGCTTGAGACGAAGCAACGTCTGCCTGGCTTTTTTCAATCCTGCGCGCTTCACGCAGCGTGACGGTTCCACCGGCCTTTTCAATTTTTTCGCGCGCCGCCGCACTGATTTTGTCGACTTGCACTTCGAGGTCGTGCTTCAGCTCGCCCTCGCCGAGGATTTTGATCCCGGCAACATGACCTCGGACGAGATTCGATTCGCGCAAAAGTTGTTCGTTTACAACTGTGCCGGCTTTAAATGCACTGAGGTCACTCACGTTGACCACAGCGTAATGCTTGTGAAATGCTGCATTATTAAATCCGCGCTTCGGCAATCGCCGAATCAGCGGCATTTGTCCGCCTTCGAAGCCGAGCCGGATGCTCCCACCCGAGCGCGCTTTTTGGCCTTTGCTCCCCTTCCCGCTGGTTTTCCCGTGTCCCGAGCTTTCACCACAACCGAGGCGTTTAGTGCGGTGGCGCGAGCCGGGCCGCGGGCGCAAACTATGGAGCCGCATCATGTGGTTCACCTCTTCCATCGCGGGACGTAATCCCGCGCAGTTTAAAAATTTGATCCTTGCGGCGAAGCGATCGCAGTGCGGCGATCGTTGCCTTCACCACGTTGGCGTGATTGCTTGACCCGAGCGATTTCGCGAGCACATCGCGAATGCCGGCCGCTTCTGCGACGGCCCGGACACCGCCGCCGGCGATGATCCCTGTTCCGGGCGATGCAGGCCGCAGCAGCACTCGTGCACCGTCAAACTCGCCGACCACTTCGTGCGGGATCGTATTTTCGTTCAGTGAAACTTTTTCCATTCCTTTGCGTGCCGCCTCAGAGGCTTTTCGAATAGCCTCGGAAACTTCGTTGGCTTTACCAAACCCGTATCCCACCCGTCCATCGTGGTCGCCGGCCACAATCAATGCGCTGAAGCTGAAACGCCGGCCGCCCTTCACCACTTTCGCGCAGCGATTTATGAACACGACTTTCTCACTCGTGTCACCCTTCGCAGTGGACGCCCTTTCTTGCCTGCGCGAGTCTCCCCGTCTTCCTGAGCTTGAGTAATTCATGAATTAAAACTTTAAACCGCCCGCCCGCGCTGCATCGGCCAGTGCCTTCACTTTTCCATGGAAAAGAAACCCGCCACGATCAAAAACAACCCGGTCGAGGTTCTTCGCAAGTGAGCGTTCCGCGATTGTCTTGCCGACTAGTTCCGCCGCAGCCTGGTTTGCGTGCGCTTTACTTTCGCCAAGCAACCCCGAACGCATTCGGGGCTCAGCAGTCGATGCAGCGGCGATCGTGCGCCCCGCATCGTCGTCGATCACTTGCGCATAAATATGTTTCCCGGAAAAATGGACTGCCAGTCGCGGCCGTTGCGCTGTGCCTGCGACTTTTTTCCTGATCCTTCGATGAATGCGCTGCCGCGCTGCCTTACGAAACGTCGCCATGCCTATTGAACTGTCTTGCCTACCTTGCGACGAATCTGCTCGCCTGCGTAGCGAACACCTTTGCCCTTGTAAGGTTCCGGCGGATAAAAGCGGCGGATATCGGCCGCGACTTGGCCCACTAATTTTTTATCGACGCCCTGGATGGTGATCTTGGTGTTATCGGCCACCGTGATCTTGATCTCCTTCGGAATCGGAAACGCAACGGGATGCGAGAAGCCGAGGCTCAAGTTGAGGTTCGACCCCTGGACAGCTGCTCTAAAACCGACGCCCTCGATCTCCAGTTGCTTGGTGAAACCTTCGCTGACTCCCTGCACCATGTTGTGCACGAGACTGCGCGAAAGTCCGTGCAATGCTTTGGCGCTGCGCGTTTCCGCCTCCCGAACGACCGATACACGGTTGTCCTGCACGCTCGCGCTGATTTCGCGGGGAAGCGTCCACTGCAATTTTCCCTTCGGCCCTTCTACCGATACCTGTCCGCCGTCGCCGACGTTCACCTTGACCTTGTCGGGAATCTCGACTGCTTTATTTCCAATTCGTGACATGACTTCGTGATTCGTTAAATCGTTACAACCTTAAATGGTCACCAGACGTAGGCCAGCAGTTCGCCACCGAGTTTTTGCTTTCTTGCTTCGCGCCCAGACACAACACCTCGCGAAGTGGAAAGGATCGCCAGACCCATTCCACCAAGCACTCGCGGAATTTCATCCGCGCCAACATAACGCCGCAACCCGGGGCGACTGACCCGCCGCAGTCCTGCAATCGCGCTCGCCCGGTCAGCAAACTTGTTGATGAGCTTGATTCGCGGATGCTCGCCGCTCGTGTCGACCGAGTAATCCGAGATGTAACCTTCCTCTTTCAAGACCCGTGCAATTTCGGCTTTGATCTTCGAGTACGGAATGAACACCTCCGGCTGTTGCGCTCGCGCGCCGTTGCGGACGCGCGTCAGAAAATCAGCAATAGGGTCTGTAACAGTGCTCATACAAAAATTCAGGCGGCTTGCGCGGCGGGCGTCTTTGCCCGGTCACTGAACGGCATGCCCATCTCGCTTAACAGCGATTTAGCTTCCTCGTCCGTTCGCGCCGTGGTGACAATTGTAACATCAAATCCGATGTTGCGCTTGATTTTGTCGAGTTCGACTTCAGGGAAAATCGACTGGTCCGAAATTCCGATCGTGTAATTGCCGTGCTTGTCGAAACAGCGGGGTGATACGCCACGGAAATCGCGAATGCGCGGCAGGGCAGCCTTAATGAAGCGCTCCAGAAATTCGTACATGTGCTCGCCGCGCAACGTGACCTTCGCTCCGATGGCCTGATCTTTGCGCAATTTGAAATTGGAAATGCTTTTCTTCGCTAGCGTCTCCATAGGCCGCTGTCCCGTAATCAACGCGAGCTCCGCTTTGGCTTCTTCCAGCGCTTGCTTAACGTCGGACTGCGAGCCGATCGAGGTGTTAATTACCACCTTCTCGACCTTGGGGATCTGGTGGACGTTTTTGTAGCCGTGGCGTTTCTGCAACGCCGGCATGACGCGCTCTTTATAGTGACGACGAAATTCGTTTTCCATAACTGTCATTTCGAGCGAAGCGAAGCGGAGTCGAGAAATCCCGTGGCGCTAACAACGATTCTACCACGGGATCCCTCGACTACGCTCGGGATGACCCCTTTTATTCGCTCGCTGCTCATTACTTCTTCTCCGCTTCTTTTTTTGGCTTCCCCCCGCTCTTCTCCGGTTTCTCGCGCTCGAGCAATCGTACATTGGAAATATGAATCGGGCCCTCGCGCTCGGCGATCTTCCCGCTCGGATTATCTTGCGATTTTCGCAAGTGCTTCTTGATAATGCGAACGCCTTCGACCAACACGCGCTGCTTACCTGAAAACACTGCAAGAATTCTTCCGGAAGAGCCCCGGTAATTCCCCGAGATGATCTCGACCTGATCGCCTTTTTTAACGTGATGCTTGATGCGGTTCATAAGACTTCCGGGGCGAGCGACACAATTTTCATAAAGTTGCGCTCACGTAATTCGCGTGCGACCGGCCCGAAAATACGGGTGCCGCGCGGATTCAAATCCTTATCGATAATCACGATGGCGTTGTTATCAAAGCGCAGTAGCGAACCGTCCTCGCGTCGGATTGCCTGTTTCGTGCGAACCAGGACTGCGCGCACCACTTCGCCCTTCTTAACCGTCCCGGTCGGGCTGGCTTCCTTGACGTTGGCAGTGATCACATCGCCGATGCCGGCGTAGCGCGTTTGCTTGCCAATCACGCCAATCATCGTCGCCATGCGCGCGCCGGTGTTGTCAGCTACATCCAGTCTGGATCGAATTTGCACCATCGGATTTTACTTCTGAACGACTTCCACGAGTCGCCACCGCTTCAGCTTACTTAGTGGGCGCGTTTCCATGATGCGAACAGTGTCGCCGGGTTTCGCCTGGTTCTGTTCGTCGTGCGCATAAAATTTCTTCATCTGCTTGACGATCTTGCCGAACTTCCGGTGCGGCACACGCGTAACCGTCCGCACGATGATCGTTTTGTTCATACTGCTGGAAACCACCTGGCCTGTGCGCGTCTTGCGCGCGGCACGAGCCGCCGGTTGCTGCGCTGACGCTGGTGATAACTGAGATGCTTGCTCGGCCATAATCTATTTTTCCTGAGGTTTTTTCGCGCGTTGCGATAGCTCTGTTTCAATTCTGGCGAGGTCGCGCCGCAGTAAACGCAGTCTGCTTGGCTGCTCGAGCTGACCGCTCTGCTGTTGTAGATGCAGATGCAGACTTTCCTGGCGCAGGTCGCGCCGCTTGGTCAGCAACTCGTCCATTCCCAGCTCGCTGAGTTCTTTCATTTTCATGGTTGTTAAGCAGCCCTCACGTGATGGCGTGTTAGAAACTTCGTCCGCACAGGCAGTTTGTCCGCTGCGAGGCGCAGAGATTCACGCGCCACCGATTCCGGCACACCATCGAGCTCAAACAAAATGTTGCCGGGCCGCACAGTAGCGACCCAAGACTCGGGCTGGCCTTTACCCTTACCCATGCGCGTTTCCGGTGGACGCGACGTTACTGGTTTATCCGGGAAAACACGGATCCACAATTTTCCTTTGCGCTTCATGTTGCGAGTGAGCGCGACGCGGGCGGCTTCCAGTTGTGTGTTGGTGATCCACGCGCGTTCAAGTGTCTGCAAACCAAACTCGCCAAAATCAATCCTGAGATTGCGCGAAGCAGTCCCCTTTCGACTCCCACGTTGGGCTTTCCGATACTTCACGCGTTTTGGCATCAATGGCATAGAGATTCTCCTAAACTTCAGCCGGTTCGGGTGGCGGCGGTGGCGGCGCGGCAGGTGGAGCGGGCGCTTCGGCAGGCCGCTCTTCTTTTCTACAAATCCAACATTTCACGCCGATCTTGCCGTAAACCGTGTTGGCCTCAGCAAAACCGTAGTCGATCGGCGTGCGCAGCGTGTGCAGCGGAATTTTCCCTTCCCGGTACCATTCCGAACGCGAAATCTCAGCGCCGTTCAGTCGACCGGAGGAACGGATCTTGATCCCTTCCGCGCCAAAATCCATTGCCATCTGCACTGCTTTTTTCATTGCGCGACGATAAGCGATGCGGCGTTCAATCTGCAGCGCCACGTTTTCGGCAACCAGCTGCGCGTCGATCTCCGGCGTCTTGATTTCCTGGATGTCGATCTTTACCTGTTTGCCATCGGCCATCTTGGAAATTTCCTCCGTCATCTTTTCGATTTCCGCGCCCTTGCGTCCGATCACAATTCCAGGCCGTGCAGTGTGAATGGTTACGCGAATGGAATTCCACGCCCGCTCGATTACAATTTTCGCGACTGCCGCGAACTGCAGTTTTTTCTTCACGTAGTCGCGAATCTTTAGGTCATTGTGCAAAAATGCGGGAAATTCCTGTGGCGACGCGTACCACCGCGAGCGCCAGTCGCGATTCACGTTCAGGCGGAACCCAATTGGATTAACTTTTTGTCCCATAAATTTACCGTTTCTTTGTCTTCGTAGCCCGCTTCGACTTCGCTGATTTTTGATCCGGCACAGTTGCCGCACCCTGTGCTGTTTCGCCAGCAACGTCCTTCTTTGCCGCTCTCTTGTCGGCTTGTCGCTTCGCTTTTCGTGTTTCCCGCGTCTCAATGACGATCTCGTCCGAAAGCACGATGCGAATGTGACTGGTGCGCTTCAAAATCTGGCTGGCGCTGCCGCGAGCACGCGCCATGATACGCTTCAACGTCGGTCCTTCGCCGACGGTCGCTTCCTTTACTACCAAACCGTCAGGCTTGAGGTTCGCATTGTTCTCCGCGTTGGCGATCGCGCTCTTCAGCGTTTTGCCGATGAGAAACGCCGCCTTTTTCGGAGTAAACGCGAGCAAATCGAGCGCCGCCGAAACAGGCAGACCCTGGATCTCACGCGTGACTTCGCGCACCTTGAATGGCGAAATCCGCGCATATTTATATGTTGATCTAACTTCCATTATCTTAAACTCACATCGGGTTGCGCATCCACCTGGAGGCGGTCCCCCACTTTAATTTTCTCCTTCTTCGAATCCATCTCCTGAACCACCGCGCCGCAGATTTTCTGCCGCACATCGACGACCCGCAGCGTCGCAATTTTTCGATCGTCGCGCATCACTCGCATCGGCATCCCGATCTTAACTCCTTGTTTTTCGCCAAGGTTGCCGACAACAAATGACCACTCCTCCTTGACGCTGACCACACTGCCGTCCATCAAACTCGGCTCAGGCGCCTCTGACGGATTTGTCGATTTCGTGACCAGCTCGTTCGTACTGCGCAATTGCATTTCAACATCCATCCGCGCCTGCGCGTCGTCACCTTGCGACGTTTTAATGTAACGCAATATCGCTTCGTTTAGCCGCAGCATTTGGTCGCGGTACTCGTCTCGCGTTTTCTGCGCCAGTTGAAGATCGCTCACCGCCGCCAGCAAACGCTGCTCCAGTTTCGACCTGTCCTTATTCGCCGATGCCAGGCCCAGCGCTTCCATTCGCAATTGAAGATCGGAATACTTGCGGCGCAGTTCTTCCGCCTGCCCATTCGATTCAGCCAAACTACTCGTCAACGCCTTCAAAGATTCCTGGGCAATGGACAATTGCCTTCGCAATTCCTCATTTTCCGCTGTCGCAGGCTCCGCCGTCGTTGACCGCGTTACGGTTTCACTTTTGGATTCTGACAAAGAACTGTTTCCCTGCGCTTGCACTGCCGAAGCAGCCATCAAGCACCCTATTGCTAACACCGAAATGCCGATCCCCAATTTGAAACGGGCCGTCGCCGCGTCTTTTCAATTGGCAATCGGAAATCCGCAATCGAAAATTCTTCCTTATTTGGTCACCTTCGCCGTGTGCGAACCGTGTTTCCTAAACACACGTGTCGGCGAAAATTCGCCGAGCTTGTGGCCGACCATATTCTCGGTGACAAAAACGGAAATAAACGATTTCCCGTTGTGTACCAAAAACGTGTGGCCGACAAAGTCCGGCGTCACCATCGAGCGTCGCGACCAGGTCTTGATCGGTTTCTTGACGCCCGACGCGTTCATCTTGTCGATCTTTTCAAGAAGATACGACTCGACGAAGGGTCCTTTCTTTAACGATCTAGCCATAAATTTCAAGTGAGAAGTCGATTACTGTCACGACTTCTTCTTCGCTCGTCTCCGATCCAAAATGAAACGGTCGCTCGGCTTGTGCTTCGCGCGCGTCTTGAAGCCTTTCGCCAATTGCCCCCACGGACTGACCGGATGATGGCGACCACCGCCGCCTTTTGATTTCCCCTGGCCGCCACCCATCGGGTGGTCGATGGGGTTCATCACCATGCCGCGCACATGCGGTCGTCGGCCCCGCCAGCGGGTGCGTCCTGCCTTGCCGCTCGAAACGTTCATATGATCGACATTGCCGACCTGGCCAATGGTCGCGAAGCACTTCTCGTGAATCCGACGAATTTCGCCGGAAGGCATTTTCACCAGCGCATACCCGGCTTCCAGCGCAGTAAGCGTGGCCTGTTGCCCGGCACTGCGCGCGACCTGACCGCCACGGCCCGGAGTCAATTCAATGTTATGAACATTCGTGCCTAGAGGAATTGCGCGAAGCGGCAGCGAATTCCCCAAATCAGACGGAACATCATTTCCGGCAACAACAGTCGCTCCAATTTGAAGACCATTCGGCGCGAGAATGTAACTTAGTTCGCCATCGGTGTATTTGATGAGAGCAATGCGCGCAGAGCGATTCGGGTCGTACTCAATCCCAATCACTTCCGCTGCGACACCGTACTTGCGCCGTTTAAAATCGACTTTGCGATACTTATGCTTGTGACCGCCGCCGATATGTCGCGATGTTAACCGACCATGGTTGTTGCGACCGCCGCTCCTTTTCTTCGGCTGAAGGAGGCTCTTTTCAGGGCGCCACTTGGTAATTTCATCGAACGCAGGCAACGACTTGAAACGCTGCGCAGGCGTTAGTGGGCGAAATTCTTTGAGTGCCATAACTTCTCGCGATCAGATCAGATCGATCTTGTCGCCCTCCTTTAACGTCACTATCGCTTTCTTCCACCGCGGGCGACGTCCAAGAGGCCCGCGCAAGCGTTTCTCTTTGCCAGCGTAATTACACGTGTTCACATCGACGACTGTTTTCTCAAACAACCGTTCGATTGCGTTCTTGATCTGAATCTTGTTCGCCTTTGGGCTGACGCGAAAGACATACTTGTTCTGCTTCTCGCTCATCAGCGTTGACTTCTCAGTCAGCGACGCCGTCTTAATGATATCGTATGGCTCGTTCATCGCGTTCTTTCCGCCAGTTTTTCCAAGGCCTCTTGAGTAACGAGAATTTTCTGGAACGCGAGCAACTGCTCCGTGTTAACATCCGACGCAGTGGAAAGTTTCACAGGCTTCACGTTGCGGGCCGATTTGTAGGTTTTCTCGTCAAACGAATCGGAAACGATGAGCACCCTCTTGGCATCAGTCTGTTTTCTGAGAAGATCGACGAACGCCTTCGTCTTCCACTCCGACACAACAAACTTGTCGATGGTCAAAACATCCCCGGCGTTGATTCGTTCGCTCAGCGCTTTTCGAAAAGCGAGTCGACGAACGGACTTTCCAACTTTCTTCGAATAATCGCGCGGCTTTGGGCCAAAAACGACGCCGCCACCCCGCCAAATCGGGGATGATTTGTAACCGGCCCGGGCACGACCAGTTCCTTTTTGCCGCCATGGCTTTGCGCCTGACAAATCTACTTCGGCCTTGCTCTTCGTATTGGCAGAACCAGAACGCCGCGCCGCGCGCATCGCCACTACCGCATCGTGCACAGCCTGTGTGCCGCGACCGTCCTCGATCAGGTCGATCTTTGCTTCTTTCGCTGCGGCCTTACTTAAAACTTTCGCGCTCATTTCTTCTGGGCCATCTCACGTAAGGTTTTTGGCTTCTTCGCCTTCTCTTCTTCCTCATGCTGTCGGTGTTCAGCATGCAAGGCCAGTAAGCGTTCGGGATGTTTGATGGCCGGTCGCACGATCACATAACTGCCGTTCGGGCCGGGCACAGCGCCGCTTACCAAAATGATTTTTTCTGCTTCGCGCACCTGCATGACCTGAAGATTTTGCACTGTTACCCGCCGATCGCCCATGTGACCGGGCATCCCCTGGTTTTTCCAAATGCGTCCCGGCGTGGAACGATTGCCAACCGCGCCGATGCGCCGGTGCGTTTTCGAACCGTGCGCCGCGCCTTGCCCATGGAAGTTGTGCTTCTTCATCACGCCTTGAAAGCCTTTGCCTTTCGAGCGGCCGATTACATCGACGAAGTCGCCTGGCTGAAATTGCGTTACGCTCAAGTTGACCTCGCCCTCGGGAAGATCGTTTCTCAGGCGAAATTCACGCATGAACCGCTGGGGCTCGACTCCGGCCTTCTTAAATTCGCCGACTAACGCCTTCGTCAGACGCGATTCCTTTTGCGCGCCGAACCCGACCTGCACGGCGAAATAACCTTCCTTTTCTTCTGTCAAACGGCGCAGCAAAACATTATCGCCAGCCGCGATGACGGTCACTGAACACAATCGGCCTCTGGCGTCGTAAACGCTGGTCATACCAATTTTTTGTCCAAGCAGTCCGATGCTCATTTGTCCGTTCGTCATCCCGAGCGCAGTCGAGGGATCCCGAGGCGTTACCTTTAAGGTAGCTTTGCGGGATTCTTCGACTTCGCTTCGCTTCGCTCAGAATGACAGTGTTAATGCTTAAATTTTTATTGTGATATCAACGCCCGCAGGCAGGTTCAGTTTCTTCAATTCGTCCACTGTCTTCGCGGTTGGCTCGATGATGTCCAGCAACCGTTTATGAGTGCGAATTTCAAATTGTTCCATCGATTTTTTGTCCACGTGCGGGGAACGATTCACCGTGAACTTTTCGATTAATGTGGGCAGCGGAATCGGCCCAGCCACGCGCGCGCCCGTTCGTTTGGCAGTATCCACAATCTCCATGGCGGATTGATCCAGCATGCGGTGATCGAACGCTTTCAGGCGAATACGGATGCGCTGGCCATTGCTCATTTCGCCTCCTTTTGATCAAGAATCGCCGCGACCAGATTCGCCGGGACTGGCTCAAAATGCGACGGCTCCATCGAATAACTCGAGCGGCCTTTCGACAACGACCGGATCGCCGTCGCGTATCCAAATAATTCCGCGAGCGGCACCACCGCGTGAATGATCACCATGTTACCGCGCATCTCGATGCTGGTGATTGCACCACGCCGCCGGCTCAAGTCGCCGCAAATATCACCCTGATATTCTTCCGGCGTGATGTTCTCGACCTTCATGATCGGCTCCAGCAGAATTGGTTTGCCCTGCTTGAAACCGTCTTTCACCGCGAAAATCGACGCCATCTTAAATGCGATTTCGCTGGAATCGACTTCGTGGAACGAGCCATAAACGATGTCCACTTCCACATCGACAACGGGATAACCGCCCAGCACGCCGTTGAGCACCGCTTCGTCGATTCCCTTTTTCACCGCCGGGATGTATTCCCTCGGAATGACGCCGCCCACGATTTTGTTCTCGACAGTGAGACCGTTGCCACGCGCGGCGGGACGCACGTCCACTTCCACGTGCCCATACTGGCCACGGCCGCCTGACTGCTTGATCAACTTGCCAACGCCATGGGCGCTGCTGGTGATGGTTTCGCGGTACGCGATCTGTGGTTTGCCGGCGTTTGCGTCCACTTTGAACTCACGGAACATCCGGTCACGAATGATTTCCAAGTGCAGCTCGCCCATTCCGGCGATAATGGTCTGGCCGGTGTCTTCGTGCGTGTAAACGCGGAAAGTCGGGTCTTCTTCGGCGAGGCGTTGCAACGCGGTCGCCATTTTTTCCTGGTCCAGTTTCGTCTTCGGCTCAATGGCCATCGAAATAACTGGATCTGGGAACGATGGCGGTTCGAGAAGAATTGGGTGATCCTCATCACAAAGCGTGTCGCCAGTTGTGATGTTCTTGATTCCAACAATCGCCGCAATATCGCCCGAGTAACACGTCTCGATGTCTGCGCGTTTGTCCGCCTGGATCTGAATTAAACGCGAAATCCGCTCACGTTTGTTCGTGCGCGGATTGTAAACAGTGTCGCCTTTGCTGAGGGTGCCGGAATAAACGCGGAAGAACACCAGTTTCCCGACAAACGGATCGCTCCACAGCTTGAACGCGATGGAACAGAAGTCGCCGTTGTCATCGGTCACCGCTTCCATTGGCTCGCCCGTGTCGGGGTTCTGGCCTTTGGCCGGCGGAATGTCGAGCGGGCTGGGCAGATAATCTACGACCGCGTCGACCAAATATTGAATACCGATATTCTTGAGAGCTGACCCGCCAATGACCGGCACGAATTTATTCGCGATCGTCTGGCGCCGAATGCCCGCCTTCAGCAACTCAGGCGTGATCTCGCGCTCTTCGAGCACTGCCTCGGCCACTTCGTCGTCGAGATTAGAAACCTGTTGGATTAGTTCGTTGCGCGCCTTCTCAACTGCGTCCACGTGCTCCTTCGGCAGATCGGTCACTTCATAGGTCGAGCCAAGCTGATCGTTATCGGAATAGATTATCGCCTTTTTGTTAATGACATCGAGCTGGCCGCGCAGCTGATCTTCCCGTCCCAGCGGCAGCAAAACCGGCCAGGCGTTTGCGCCCAGTTTTTTATGAATGCTGTCGACCGACATTTCGAAATCTGCGCCGACGCGATCCATTTTGTTGATAAATGCCAGGCGCGGCACGTTGTACTTGGTGGCCTGACGCCAGACCGTTTCGGATTGCGGCTGTACGCCTGCCACACCGTCGAAAACTGCGATTGCGCCATCGAGCACGCGAAGTGAACGCTCCACCTCGGCGGTAAAATCGACGTGACCCGGTGTGTCGATGATATTGATGCGCTCCTTGACCCCTTCGAACATCTTGTAAACGCCTTCTTCTTTGCGCTGTGACCAGGTGCAGGTTGTCGCGGCCGACGTGATCGTGATCCCGCGTTCCCGTTCCTGCTCCATCCAATCGGTAACGGTGGTCCCGTCGTGCACTTCCCCCATCTTGTGGATCATGCCGGTGTAAAAGAGAACGCGCTCGGTAATCGTTGTTTTACCGGCGTCGATATGCGCCGCAATCCCGATGTTCCGCGTCCGTTCCAGCGGAAACTTGCGATCCGGCGAGTTTGGATTTTTCGCCGGGGCGTTTTTCTGTTCCATTGTCGCCGTCGCCATAATTGTCACCACCTGAAATGGGCAAATGCGCGGTTCGCCTGCGCCATTTTATGCGTGTCATCGCGTTTCTTGACGGCGTTGCCCTGGCCGGCTGCGGCGTCTTTGAGTTCTTGAGCCAGCGCGTCAGCCAATCGCAATCCCTTACGGCCATCGGCAAATCTCACAATCCAGCGCGTGGCTAGTGAGATTTGCCGCGCAGGCGTCACTTCCATCGGCACCTGATACGTCGCGCCGCCAACTCGGCGGGAACGCACCTCCAGCCGCGGACGAACGTTTTCGATTGCTTTGTTTACAATCTCCAGCGGATCGACTGAATCAGAGCCTTCGCGCGACTTATCGATCGCGGTGTACACGACTCGTTCGGCGAGCGATTTCTTGCCCCGCTCCATTACTGTGGTGATGAGACGGGCTACCGCCGGACTCCCATATCGGGAATCGACGTGCTCTTCTTTTTTGTGAACTCTCCTCCGTCGCGACATTGTCGATCGTCTGTTTCAAATTTGATTTATTTTATTTGGCCGCTGCTGGCGCTGCTTTCGCCGCGCCGCCTCCACCAGCCGCCCCGCCCTTCGGTCGCTTCGCTCCGTACTTGGAGCGACCGCGTCGCCGACCATCCACACCCAGCGCATCAAGGGTTCCGCGCACAATGTGATAACGCACGCCAGGCAAATCCTTCACTCGTCCGCCGCGTACGAGCACGATCGAGTGCTCCTGTAGATTGTGCCCTTCGCCCGGAATGTAGGCAATCACTTCCTGGCCATTCGTCAACCGTACTTTCGCCACTTTGCGCAGCGCAGAGTTCGGCTTCTTCGGAGTGCGCGTCATGACCTGCACACACACGCCGCGTCGCTGCGGACAACCCGCCAGCGCCGGTGACTTCGATTTCACCGACACCTTCCGGCGTCCTTTGCGAATCAGCTGATTGATCGTGGGCATTTTCCAAATCCTAAATGTAAAGCGCCGCCAAAGGTCTTGCTCCGAGCGACAAAAAAACCCGCTTCAGGCCGCGCAACAAACTCTCTCACGCTCCTGATGCGGTAAGCGCCGAATATAGAGGCAAGATCACGATCTGCAAAAAATATTTTGTCCTCGAATTGTCATTCCGAGCGAAGTCGAGGAACCTCTAACTCACATGCAAAATTGCTTTGAACTCCTCGCGAGCGATCAACATTCAAAAGCCCGACGCGGACGATTAAGAACCGCGCATGGCGTGATCGATACTCCCGCATTTATGCCGGTGGGAACACAAGGCAGCGTGAAGGGCGCCAGTCCGCGCGAACTCCGCGAGCTGAAAGCGCAGATTATTCTCGGAAACACCTATCACTTGTTCGTTAGGCCTGGACTCGACATTATCAAACATTTTTGCGGCCTGCACAATTTCATGAGTTGGCATGGGCCGATTCTCACAGACAGCGGCGGGTACCAGATTTTCTCGCTTGTAAAGTTGCGGAAGATCACGGAGGAGGGCGTCGAATTCCAAAATCACATCGACGGCGCGCGAGCATTCATTTCACCGGAGATCGCAATGGACATTCAAGCCGCGCTCGGCAGCGACATCACGATGGTGCTCGATGAATGCGTTCCATATCCATGCCATTACGATTACGCGGCGAAAAGCGCCGGGCTGACGGCGCGCTGGGCAAAAAGATGCAAAGCTGCACATTCAGTCATCCTGAGCGAAGTCGAAGGATCCCGTGAACCTAGCCTAAACCTTTTGCCACGGGGTTCCTCGACTACGCTGCGCTCCGCTCGGAATGACGATACAGCGCGTCAGCTGCTGTTCGGCATCGTGCAAGGCGGACCGTTCGAGAATCTACGGCGCGAATCGGCGCAGGCGATTGTTGAGCTTGATTTCGACGGCTACGCGATTGGCGGGGTGAGCGTGGGCGAGCCAGAAGAGGAAATGATGCGTGCGGTCGAATCGGCGGAACCGTTTTTGCCAACGGACAGACCGCGTTACGCAATGGGACTCGGCTCGCCGCCGCAAATGCTGGAAATGATCGCGCGCGGGATGGACATGTTCGATTGCGTGCTCCCGACGCGCCTGGCCCGGAATGGCACGACGTTTACAGCCGCAGGCACGCTCAATTTAAAGAATGCAGAGTTCGCGCTGGATATACGACCGATAGAAGAAAACTGCGCGTGCGAGGCCTGTCGCGAGTTTTCACGCGGCTACATTCGCCACCTGATCAAAGCGCAGGAGATTCTCGGGCTTCGTCTGATCACGCTTCACAATCTGCATTTCTATCTGAACCTGATGAACCGGGTGCGGACCGAAATTGAAAGTGGCGCATTCGATCAGTTTCGGGAGGCATTCGTAGCAGGATACAAAACGCGAGATGCAGTGGATGCAAATGATGCAGCTTGAGAAATAGTTGAGACGCCGTAATGCCTAACAATCTACCCAAACTTATGAGAACCCCATCCAAGCACCTCGGTGCTGTGCTGATACTTTGTCTCTGCACACTGCTCAGCGAACAAGCAATCTGCCAGTCAACGAGTTCATCTCCGGCTTCCCAAACGTCGCCGAACGGTTCCCGCGTCAGGCACAGACCAAAAGGATTTCTTGTGCCATTTCATGGAACCATCTCCGCCGTGGACAAAGACGCTAAGACATTCACCATCGAAGGCAGAAGGAAATCGCGCGTTTTGAAAATGATCGACGGGACCTCTATAAGCAAAGGCGGGGAAACCGCGACGATCGACGACATCAACAAAGACGACGAGGTAAGCGGCTCCTATCTGAAGGACCCCGATGGAATGCTCGTGGCCAGAACGATCAAGATTGGGCCAATCAAGCGAAAAGCGACACCTACGCCAACTGCCACGCCACGCCGTTAATTTGGACTCGTTTCCGTTAGCAGCAGCGTGCTTCTACTCGCATGCAGCCTTTAGCGCGGCGCGCAAATCCGCAACGAAGTGCTTGTATTCGCGTTCGCGCGATTCCTCATCTGGTTGCCGAAGAAGCGACGACGGATGAACAGTCGCGAGCACCCTTGGTGCTAGCTTGGAGGACAACACTTTGCCACGCTCCCGCGTGACCCGGAATCCCGGGCCGAAAATGGCCTGCGCGGCTGTCGCACCCATTGCCACGAGGAGGTTGGGCTTAACGATCCGCAGTTCCGCTTCCAGCCACGGACGGCACGCTGCGATTTCGCGCGAGTTCGGTTTCTGATGAATTCGGCGTTTCCCGCGGGGCTCCCATTTGAAGTGTTTCACTGCGTTGGTGACGTAAACCTGGGAGCGATCAATGCCAGCTTCCTCGAGCGCGCGGTCCATGATCTTGCCCGCCGGACCAACGAAGGGTTTGCCGGCGACATCTTCGTAATCGCCAGGCTGTTCGCCAACCAGCATCATCGCTGCGCGCTTCGGTCCTTCGCCAAACACAGTTTGCGTTCCGCGTTTGTGTAAATGACACGCAGTGCAGTGAGCTGCTGCTTCGCGAACAACGTTTAGATTTGATGTGTCCGGCGGCTGCGCTGGTCGCGCGTAGTCGTCGTCATCCGTTCTCATCTCTAACTAAAGAATCGTAAATCAGTTACATTGTAGCTGCCGTACGCGGCAGAAGGGATATGCAACTCGAGACCGAACGACTGATCCTGCGCTCCTTCGGCGAAGAAAGACATCGATGCGATGGCGCAGTTGTTCGCCAATTCCGACTGTATGCGTTTCTCGCTAGGCGTTTTCACCAAACGCGAACAGACCGTCGCTTTTATCCAGAAAGTGATGGATTGGGATCGCGCCGGTATTCCGTCGCAGTTTGCAGTCGTTCGAAGGGATGAAGACATGGTTATCGGTTATTGCGGTTTTCACCATCACCCTGAAGTGCCGGGGAACATCGAGATCGGGTACCGGCTGGATCCCGATTACTGGAACCGCGGCCTCATCACCGAAGCGGCGCGCGCCGTGCGCGATCACGGCTTTGCGGATCTAAAACTGGCACGCGTAATTTCATTGATTCATTCGGAAAACAGACCGTCACGTCGCGTGGCGGAGAAAAATGGAATGAAGGTGGAAAAGAAAATCACTTTTCGCGGTTTTCCGACGCTGGTGTATGCGATGACGCGCGAAGCTTGGCTGGCGAATCGTGACGCTTCATGAACTCGCGAGCCAGCGTCCGATACGCCTGCGCGGCAGGTCCGCTCGAAGCGTATTCCAGAATCGATTTCCCAAAGCTCGGCGCCTCGCTCAACCGAACGCTCCTCGGGATCACAGTCTCATAAACGCGTTCACCGAAATGCTTTCGTACGTCGGCAACCACCTGTTGGCTAAGGTTGGTCCGCGCATCGAACATAGTCATCACGATCCCGCCCAGTTCGAGGCGCTCGTTCGCGCCTGAATCCAGTACTTGCTCGATGAGCCGCACAATTTTCACCAACCCTTCAAGCGCGAAATATTCGCATTGGATGGGAGTCAGCAGCTCGTCTGCAGCGGCCAACGCGTTACTCATCAAAATTCCAAGCGACGGAGGACAATCCAGGAAAACAAAATCGAATGTCTGATCGGTGTGCAGCGGTTTCAGCGTTTCAGCAAGGCGCGTGAGATGATTTGGCATTCGCGCGATCTCCACTTCCGCGCCGGCCATATCCAGATCTGCGGGCACGATGAACAGGCCTTCGCGTCGGGTTGGCAAAATCTTTTCCGTAATTGAAGCCTCGCCAAGCAGCGGCTCATAAAGGCTGACGTTCTCCACTGCCTGCAAACCAAAGGAGCTGGTGGCATTTGCTTGTGGATCGAGATCGACAATTAAAATCCGCTTCCCCGACTCCGCCAATGCGGCGCCGAGATTCACGGCCGTGGTCGTTTTGCCGACACCGCCCTTTTGATTAGCAATCGCGACGATTTTCATGAAACGCGCCCATCGGACAACAGCCATGATGATGTTGTTGCTTGCGGTAAACGGAAACTAAATTTTTCGAATTTCAGGTTTGGAGTTTCAGCAGTAGCGGTTTAACGGTCACAGAGCTGTGAAAGCCTCTCCAGCAACGATTGAATCGGCATCGCGTCCGAAAATGTCCGAAGCCGAAAAGAAACTCATCTTGCGAAGTCAGGATGCGCGCGGCGTGGTCACGTTGGTCCTGAACCGCCCGCAGGCCTTCAACGCTTTATCTGAAGCAATGCTGGCCGATTTGAAGCGCGAGTTCGACGCGATCGCGTCCGACGAATGCGTGCGTGTAGTTATTATTGCGGCTGAAGGGAAAGCTTTTTGCGCGGGTCACGACCTCAAGGAAATGCGGGCCGATCCATCAATGGAGTATTACGAGCGGCTTTTCGCTCAGTGCTCCGAGATGATGCTCGCTATCCAGCAGTTGCCGGTGCCCGTGATCGCGCGCGTGCAGGGAATCGCGACTGCCGCAGGTTGTCAGTTGGTGGCGATGTGCGATCTCGCTGTCGCCTCGAGCACCGCCCGGTTCGCCGTGAGCGGAGTAAACGTCGGCCTTTTCTGTTCCACACCCGGCGTGGCACTTTCACGAAATGTTTTGCGCAAGCAGGCGTTCGAAATGCTCGTCACCGGAGAATTCATCAGTGCGCAAGAGGCGAAAGCGTGTGGCCTGATCAACCGTGTTGCAGAACCCGAGCAACTCGAAGCCGAACTCGAGAAGCTCGCCGCGGCGATCATCAGCAAACCACGCGTCGCAGTCGCAATGGGAAAACAGTTTTTCTACCGCCAGGTCGAGCTGGGTATCGGGGACGCGTACGACGCGGCGAGTCAAATCATGGCGTGCAACATGATGGACGAAGCAGCGCTGGAAGGCGTGCAAGCATTCATCGAAAAACGCCCACCTCGCTGGAACAAGGAATGACTCGGCGATTCATCGAATCGGCGACTGGCAGGGCTTGCACTCCCGTGCGAGCCGCGGCGGGACCCGCCCTACCTTGACGCTTCAACAGTTTGACGACTCCCGTGACTTTCACTGTTAAAGAACTGGCAGCGCTATCCGGCGGCGAATTAGTGGGCGACTCGACGCTGAAGATCATCGGCGCGGCATCGCTCGGGGAAGCGACTCAGGGAGAAATCAGTTTCTTTGCGAATCGAAAATACGTCGGGTTGCTGCGCAAGACTCGGGCATCGGCGGTTTTTGTTCCGCCCGATTTTTCCGAACCAATCAATGCCGCGCAGATTCGCGTTTCGAATCCGACCAAGGCATTCGAACAGGTGGTGCTCAAATTCGCGCCGAAGCCGATCACTTTTACGCCTGGTATTCATCCCAGCGCGGTCGTCGATCCAAGCGCTCAGCTCGGCGACCGGGTTTCCATTCAACCGCTGGCGGTAATCGAAGCCGAAGCAAAAATCGGCGACGACACGATCATTGGCGCGGGGAGCTACGTCGGACACGAGACGGTGATTGGGTCCGCGTGTCACATTTATCCGAACGTCACAATTCGCGAGCGAAGCCGAATTGGCTCGCGCGTAATCATTCACAGCGGCGCTGTTATCGGAGCTGACGGCTTTGGTTTCGAGATGGTTGATGGCCGCCAGAAAAAAATTCAGCAGCTCGGGATAGTCCAAATCGACGACGACGTCGAGATCGGCGCGAACACAACTGTCGATCGCGCGCGATTTGGCCGAACCTGGATTCAACAAGGCGTCAAGATCGACAATCTCGTGCAAATTGCGCACAACGTCGTGATCGGGAAGAACACTGTCATTGCAGCGCAGAGTGGAATTGCCGGCAGCGCCCAGATCGGTCAGCGTGTCCTAATTGGCGGTCAGGTTGGTATCATTGGGCATGTCGAGATTGGCGATAACACCGCCATCGGCGCGCAAAGCGGTATCTCCAAGAATATTAACGGCGGGGCATGGTGGGCATCACCTGCCGTGCCGCTTGAAGAAGCTAAGCTACAGATTGCCTGGGTTCGCCGCCTAGGGAAATTCTTCGCGCGAGTTAAGGAAATCGAAAAGAAGTTGGGATTGTAAAGGCACGGTGTAGCCACGGCCCTGTGGGCCGTCTCACAAACGTGAAGGTTAATGCCAAACAGACCGGCCACAGGCCGGTGGCTACAGAATTCCTACATCACCTTAGCGTCGGGCGTCAGCAATAAGTCCCCGCAACCCATCGGGCGAGATCGAGTCCGCGCCGCACGCGTGCACGGTCTCGGCCTCCAGCGAATCGGAAGTGGCGACTATCAGCTCGTACCGTTTGGCGTACTTGCTCGCTAACCGCTCAATGATGGCATCGGCTGATTGTCCACTGCGCGAATAGAAAATCTGAACGTCCGCTGGATCAGAAGTCGCCTCCACCTTTTTGCCTTTGCCATCGAAAACGACGACAACGTGCACCCCGGTCCAATCCTGATAATCGCGCAACTGCTTGACCAATGCTTCGCGCGCGAGAGACGACCGGCGCGAGTGAAGTTTGCGCAACTCCGGCCAGGCAAAAATAACACTGTGCCCATCGACAATTAGATAACGCGGCGGCGATTGCATCGATATGATTTACGCGGTTTTGTTTCTAATGAATCGATGCGCTTGGAACTGCCATATCTATCATTGACACCTCGCTTCATCGAGTGGGCCGATGCTTTGTATTCTCGCTACCGCTTCACCGGTTTTCGCCCGAGTGAAGTAAACCCGCTGAAGCGGCTTCGTCTCTGGCACTGCAAGCATCACCTCGGTGAAGCGAGGTGTTAATAGTACCGATCACTCCGACGCTGCGGATTCTTTCTGTGCCGGTTGTTTGCTTGGGGTCGATCGGGTCGCCGCAGCTTGCCGCGCTGCGTTCTTGCGTCGCAAATACGCTACGCGTCGCTTGCGCTTGATTCGTATCCGCAGCTGCTGTCCCATGGGCTCTCTATGGATTGAAAATCGCAGAAACGCAATCGGCATTGCAACCGATCGTGCTTTTTCTTCGTACGGTCTCTCGGGCTGAAAGACGAAAACTAGGGGGACGGCTCTTAATCTTCCGGGGGCAGTCCCTAAGAGGATACCAATCCGTTCCTCTCCTTGCGAAGAAGAGGCGACCTGTGCGCGTGCTCGCATTCATTCCTTGGACGACGAACCGACCATTGAGCCGCACAAATCTCCTAGGGGGCCGTGGAATTCGTCATTGCTTTTTCACGAGATTCGTTGTTAAAGGCACACTCATGGCGCAAAGAGAATCAGCGCTTTTCACGCTCACCCCCGGAAGCTTGACCGGGCTCGCCGTGATTTTTCTTTTGCTCGCGGCGTTTTTCGCTCTCCTCAACGGCCAGAAAGTGAAAGCCCTTCGCGCGAACGCCGCGACGCCGGGCGCGCCCGTGCTGGCAAAAGTGAACGCCCCAGCTGGACCGCAACAACAGGGCAAAACCGGCGACACGGAAGATCGAGCCGCAAAAGCCGAAGCAGCGCTCGCGCAGGCAGAAAAAGAAACAGCAGATCTCAAAGGCAAACTAGACGCTAGCCAGCAGGAAATTGCGGCGTTACGCCAACGCGCGGCGGGAACGCAAACGAACTCGAATCCGTCCGCGCCCGGCCCTCCGGCGCCCACAGACAATGCGCAAACCTCTGATTTACAATCGCAAGTCGATGACCTTCGGCATCAGCTCGATGGCGCCGAGAAAGAAAAAGCGTTGCTGGCCGAAAAACTCCAGGACGCACAACAGCGCCCGGCGCAGGTCAAAGAAGCTCCCAAAGCAGAAACAAGGAAAAGGCGTGAGACTGCTAGTGTACAACGGGAAAGCGGCAGCAGTCATCGTGCGGGTGTGCACGGAGCCGTGCTTGCGTACAATCAGGCTTACAATTTTGTAGTGTTAAATCTCGGGGCGCGTAATGGAGTCGAGCCGCACTCCGAGATGCTTGTTTTGCGAGACGGGACGTTGATTGGAAAAATTCGCATTTCTTCAGTTGAACCAGCCACTGCTATCGGCGATATCATGACCAACAGCTTGGCGCGCGGCGTCCAAGTACAACCTGGAGACAGTGTGATTTATGCTGGCACAAGTCCTTAAGCTCCGAACAATCGTCGTTCCGGTTCTGCTGTGTGCGTTCGTGGTCGCACTGACATCATGCGCATCACAGAAGGAGACAGCCCTCGTCAGCGATCCCGACGACCGTGGCGGATCCGCCATCCCGTGGAACAAGCAGGAACCATGGGAAAAAGGCGGGCAGTTCCAGGCCATGACCGACCGCCGCTAAGTGCGCCGCCGGTGGGCCGGTGGATACAGATTTTTCTCTACGCTAGTGCAGATTTCGGATCGCTTTGAAGCGAAAACACAGGTCGCGGTGAAAGAAGCGACGTGAGAACGCCGTCGCACTCCTAAAAACTTTCGCGAAAAGAAGCCGAAACTCGAAACACAGATCGTTACCTTCTATAGAAATGTCACCCTGCGAACCCACCGGGAAGCTCAAAGCCCGCAGGGATTAGAGGGGACGGCTTTAGCATGTCGCTTCAAATGAAACGCCAGCCTGCGTAATCGCGACACGAAATGCTCGTGGTTTTTGTCTGTGTAAACTGTTTGTCCGTTGCCAATAGTGACGGCAGCCGGTTTTAGCGCCGAAGCTTTGCGCTCTTCCTCTGCAAGTCTTTCCATTTTGGCGAGGACTTCATCCGTGGGCAGCACCCAGTCCATCGGAATGGAGTTGCACCGTTCCGTTGGACAACTGAGCTGCAGCGGACCGTTGCCGCGGGTTCCGCCAGCGACCTGGATTTGCCGCCCCATAATGAGATTGCCGCAAACCAGACAGTAACGTTTCTCGTCAAGCGAATGCCACTGCCGAAATTGATCGAGCCGGCGTAACGCTTCGAGTTTTTCCTGATCCGATAATCTGATTGCAGTAGTTAACGTCACAGTTCTGGATATTACGTTCCTGCCAAGCGATCGCACAATCGGGCGCACGGTGGATTCTGGTATCGGTGAAAATCCGATCTCGCGATACGTCGGTTAAAGAAATTCACATCCAATCTCGCGGAGGCGCGCGTTATAGACGCGGATGAATAAAAACGGTCAGCCCCCCCGTCGGCGCCGGTTCGTGAACTATGCAGGGGAGGCTATCGAGGAAATGAAGGTTTATTGCGCGTCCCATCCCGGGAGCCCGTCCGCAGTGCGCCGCCCTCAACTGTTCTTTCGCAGCGATCTTTGGATTGCACTGCTTGGGCCCACTATAGAGGAGGGCATCGTAGGTATCGGGCCAACCGTCGCGGCAGCCCTCCGCGCATTCGACGCGCAATACCTGGGTCGATCGCATTCGCCTGACGAGGAGATCAATCTTCCGATGAACCCTCAGGAAACCTTCACCGTGCATCTGCACCGGTCGCCCGATTGCTGAAGACCCCGCACGTAACTGAAACTCCCAAAGCACTCGTTTTTGACGGTCACGTTTTGGAGAGCGAGCTTGCGAAACTTCGGAGTTCCGCCGCTGTTTAAACAGAAGGGGGCGAAAAGATCTTGTGACGGCCGCTCCCAAATTGTGATTCGAATTAAAGGCAGAAAGAACAAAGGACGGAACAATGGTGACGGGAGCAGCAACACGGCGACGCGGAAGATGGCGACGAGCAAAATCCAGACGCAAACTGCAACGAGCCGCGAAAGATCCAGGACCGAACACAGTCGATCCAGACGAGTCTCTTGGTTGTGACCAACATGACAGGCTCCTGCTTTCAGCGCTCAAATACTGGGAGGTTGAGCGCGATCTGATTGAGGAGCGCCTGGCCACCAAAAGGTCTGCGCCGGCCGCTTCATAGGCAGTGATATCGCCGCCACGCCGTGGGGGTTTTTCGAAGTTGTCTCCCGCTTCGCTGTTTTCTCATTAACGTTGCTTATGAGAGACCGCGTTCGTGTCAATTCACCTGTTGTATGACGCAGAAGGCACGGGTAACATAACGAGGGCCGATGCCTGCCAAGCGCAAATCGAATAGAGCCGCACCCGTAAGACGGCGAAAGCCGAGCAGCACAAAAATGTCCCGATCGAAACGAGCCAGGGCGAAAGCAAAGGCAAGGTCGGACAGCAAGAATTCGAGCTGCCCGATTGTAGGAATCGGCGGTTCAGCCGGCGGATTTGAAGCGGCAATGGAACTGTTACGCAATTTGTCTCCGAGAACGGGCATGGCGTTTGTGATCGTGCAGCATCTCGATCCGCATCACGGTAGCCGGCTCCCAAATCTGCTCGGCAAAGCGACGTCGATGCCAGTGACCGAGATTACAGGAACAACTGTGCCAAAACCCAACGCGGTTTATGTGCAGCCGCCGGACAAATGCGTGATTGCCAAGAATGGCAAGCTGACTTTGGTCCAGCGCACAGAGAGACTCAACCTCGCGATCGATCATTTTTTTGAATCGCTGGCCGAAGAATGCGGTTCACGAGCGATCGGGATCGTGCTTTCCGGAACCGGCAGCGACGGGACAGCCGGTTTGCGTGCAATCAAGGCGGCCGGCGGTTTGACCTTCGCGCAAACTGAAGCCAGCGCAAAGTTCGATGCGATGCCGCGTAGCGCCATTCGTTCCGGTTTTGTCGACGTTGTCCTGCCGCCGGACGCAATCGCGCGCGAAATCCGAAGCGTTTCCGACCATCCATACATCCGGCGTCCGCAAGCCGATGCACAGGAAGCCGAAAAGGAAGCTTACCGTCAGGCCGACGACCTGGGTCGGATTTTTCTTTCGTTAAGAAAACAGATGGGTGTTGATTTCAGCGCTTACAAGCAAAGCACGCTGATTCGGCGAGTGAACCGACGGATGGCGCTGCAGCGGCTCGAAAAGTTGAGCCAGTACGCGCGGTATTTACGCAACAACAAAAAAGAGATTGAAGCGCTCTTTGCCGATCTGCTCATCAACGTGACGCGCTTCTTTCGCGATGAAGCGTTGTTCCGAGCCTTGAAAAAACGTTTCCTGCCGGCGCTGCTCAAAGACAAAAAGAAAGATCGGCAACGAGAATTGCGCGTCTGGGTACCTGGTTGTGCCACCGGTGAAGAGGTTTATTCGCTCGCCATCTGCATCCTCGAAGTGCTTGGCAACCAACTTTCCAAAATCCGCGTCCAGATTTTCGGCACCGACTTGAGCGAATCAGTCATCGAACATGCGCGTGCGGGAATTTATCCGGGCGCGATCGAGAAAGACGTGCCGAAGGCGCGACTCAATCGCTTTTTCATTAAGCGCGATGGTTCCTATCAGATTCACCGCAACGTGCGCGACATCTGCACGTTCGCACGACAAAACATTACCGCCGATCCGCCCTTCTCGCGACTGGGCCTGATCAGCTGCCGCAACGTGCTCATCTATCTGAGCCCGGAGTTGCACAAGCGTTGCATCCCACAATTTCACTACGCGCTCAATCCCGGCGGCTACTTGATCCTGGGACCGGCCGAATCGGTGGGAATGTACGACGAGCTTTTCAAACTCGTGGATAAGAAAAATAAAATTTACACCAAGGAAGCCAAGACTGGTCCGCCCGCGGGCGGTTTCATTCCACAGCCCGGTCTTGGACTCTCGCTCTTCGGTACGACAACCCGAGCTGGTGCTGGTGCGAATTTTGACAGCGACATTTTGAAAATGGCGGATCGCATCATTCTCAGTACCTACGCGCCAGCGGCAGTGGTGATTGATCATAATTTCCAGGTGCAGCAATTCCGTGGCCGCACCGATGTTTTTCTAGAGCATGCGCCCGGGCCAGCGACATTGAATCTGATTCAATTAGCGCGGCCGAATCTCGTGCCCGACCTCCGGGCCACGATTCGTCGCGCCATCAAAACGGACAAACCTGCCCGGACAGAGCGGGCGAAAGTTACGCTTCGGGGCAAAAACTACGAGATAAATATTCAGGTTGTACCATTCAAAATACCCGGGACCAATAAGCCGTCGTTTCTGGTGATTTTTGATGAGAACACGAGGGGCAATAAACGGGAGAGGTTGCTGCGCGTGCTGGGGAAAGCGTCAGCGCAACGTGAAGTGACGGATCTGCGCCAGGAATTGGCAGCTTCCAAAGACTCGTTGCAAACCATCATCGAAGAACAGGAAGCGACCAATGAAGAGTTGAAGGCGGCCAACGAAGAAATCGAGTCGAGCAACGAAGAACTGCAATCAACCAACGAAGAATTGGAGACTGCAAAGGAAGAATTGCAGTCAACCAACGAAGAGTTGACGACGTTGAACGAAGAGCTGAGCAACCGCAATCTTGAGATGATGCAGATGACCAACGAGCTGAACAATCTGCTCGCCAGCATTCAAATGCCAATCGTGATGGTGGATAACGCTCTGACGGTGCGACGCGCAACACCGGCGGCCCGCGAAGCCTTTAATATTTTGCCGACCGACATAGGCCGGCCGTTAGGCCAGCTGCGGCCGAACATTGATGTTCCCGACCTGGAAAATATCCTGCGCGAGGTAGTCGACACGCTGGGCACGCGCGAGCGCAAAGTAACTGATAAGGAAGGCCGCGACTATTCGCTTCGGGTCCGGCCCTATCGCACAACTGACAACAAGATTGACGGCGCCGTTCTCACCCTGGTGGATATCGATGGAACGAAGAAAGGCGATGCATCCAAAACCGAGAACCGGACAAAAAATGTCTCATCGCGTAAATAACAAGCACCGGGCAAAGCGTATCCGCCAACGCAGGATCGCTGCTGTTCCAGGCAATCACAGATCGACTCGAGTGCTGACGAAAGTGTCTAAAAAGACATTCCCGGGCGTCAGCAAAAATGGTGCACCGCTTCGTTCCAGACGCGCTCAGGCGTTACGGAATCCAAAGACTCAGTTGGAAGCCGCCACTCAGCGATTTGTCGATCTCTACGACTTTGCGCCGATCGCTTATGTCAGCTTCGACCGTACCGGCCGAATTGAGGAAGCCAATCTGGCCGTCACCGAGTTGCTGGGTGAATCCAGGGATTTGTTAGTCGGACGCCCGTTCGCGCTTTATGTCGCAGACCTGGATTTGTTCATGCGGCACCTGCTTAAGTGCCGCACATCGCAGCAAAGAACGAAGACAGAATTGCAGTTGAAATCGAAAAAAGGCGAGCGGATTCCAGCACTTCTTTACAGCACGCCAATCAATTCGACGACGAGAAACGGCGCCCTGCTTTATCAAACTGCGATCGTCGATCTTACCGAGCGTAAACGTTTTGAAGAAAAGCTCCAGCGCTCAGAAGAGCGCTACCGTACACTCTTCGATTTGGTTCCGGTGGCGATCTATGTTTGCGATGCAGACGGAATCATTCAGGAATACAATCGTCGCGCCGTTGAATTGTGGGGAGGCGAAGCCGGCCAAAATGGAGAAAAGCCGAGGTTCTGCGGTTCGTACAAACTCTATTATCCCGACGGGCGCCTGATGCGGCACGAAGAATGCCCTATGGCGCGGGCCTTACGCGGCGAAAAACTGAAGGCGGAAGATTTGGACATTATCATCGAACGTCCGAATGGCGATCGGAGACACGTGATTCCGGCGCCGCGAATTCTCACAAACATTCACGGCGAAATCACCGGCGCAATCAATTCTCTTTTTGACATCACCGAGCGCAAGCGGGCAGAGGCGGCAGCGATGCGCCTGGCTGCGGTAGTTCAATCCTCCCACGACGCGGTCGCAGCAAAAACTTTGAATGGAATCATCACCGATTGGAACCAAAGCGCCGAGCGCATCTTTGGGTACAAACCAAAAGAGATCATCGGCAAATCGGTCCTGACTCTGATTCCCAAAGAGCGGCAAATGGAAGAAGAGGAGATTCTGAGAACAATTCGTGGTGGTGAATCATTGGATCACTACGAAACGGTTCGTCGCCGGAAGGATGGACAGTTGATCGATGTTTCCTTGACGATTTCGCCGATTAAAGGCCCGAAAGGCGAGATTGTCGGTGTTTCAAAAATTGCTCGCGATATCACCAACCGAAAACAAACGGAACGACGCCTGACCGAACAGGCGCGGCTCCTTGATTTGACCAACGACGCAATCATCGTCCGCGATCCTCAAAACCGGATCCTTTATTGGAACCGCGGTGCTGAGGAAATGTACGGTTTCTCCGGCACAGAAGCGCTCGGAAAAATTACACACGAGCTACTGCGGACGACGCATCCGGGAAATTATAAAAGCATTCAAAAAGTTTTGGAACGCGATAATCGTTGGTCGGGTGAGTTGGTTCATACCCGAAAGGACGGCAATCTTATTGCCGTCTTTTCACGTTTGAGCCTGGACCGAGACGCACGCGGGCGACCAGCGTTAATTCTCGAAACCAATACTGATGTCACCGCGCGCAAACGTGCAGAGCAACAACAGCGGGCACTCTATCAATTTGCTCAACTGCAATACATGTCCACCAAGGTTGGCGAAATTCATGACGCGTCGCTGGACGCGATTCTTTCCGCGATGGACTGCCACCGCGCGTCGATTTTGCTTTTCGATAAAGAGAAGGTGATGCGCTTTGTCGCCTGGCGGGGTTTGTCAAAAAGATATCGCAAGGCGGTAGAGGGTCATTCACCATGGAAACCGGATGCGAAAAATCCCAAGCCCGTTTGCATTAACGACGTCGATATTGCCGATATTCCGAAGCCCCTGAAATCAATCATTCGAAGCGAAGGCATTCGCGCGGCTGCGTTCATTCCATTGGTCAGCAGCCAAAGATTGATCGGCAAATTCATGACTTATTATGACGCGCCGCATCTGTTTACCGACGACGAGCTGAAACTGGCGACCACGCTTGCCACCCAACTTGCACAGGCGATTGAACACAAACGCGACGAAGAAGCATTGCGCGAATCGGAAGCGCGCCTGCGCGCAACCGTCGAGCAAGCTACGGCGGGGGTGGCACGCTGCGACACGAATGGTCGATTTGTTTTTGCCAATCGAACGTTCTGTAAAATGCTCGGTTACACAGAATCGGAACTGATCGGCAAGAGTGTTGCGGACGTGACGCATCGCGATGACCTGAAAAAAACCATGCGTCTCTTTCAGCGTATGATCCAGCTGGGCAAACCGTTCGAGCTTGAAAAGCGTTATGTCCGCAAAGACGGCTCTGTTCTGTGGGCGGACGTCAGCGCCAGCGCAGTGCGCGAACCGAACGGCAAGGCCCAATCGATCGTAGCGGTGATCGTCGATATCACCGCACGTAAGAAAGTCGAACAAGCCCTGCAAAAATCGAACGAAGCGTTGGAACAGCTCGTGGATCGACGCACAAAAGCGTTAAGCGTTGCGAACACCGAATTGAAAGGCGAGATCGAGCGTCGAAAGGGACTGGAAGGAGAAATCCTCTCGGTGTCCGACAGGGAGCAACAGCGGTTGGGTCAGGAATTGCACGATGGCCTTTGCCAACATCTCACCGCGGTCGCATTCATGGCCCGCTCTATCGCGATGCGTTTGAAAAACCACCGTGTGGTCGACGCAAACGATATTGAAAAAATTGCGCAACTGGTGAACGACGCTGCCAGCGGTACGCGCGACCTCTCCCGCGCCCTGCACCGAATGGATGTCGACGCAGCCGGGCTGGTCACCGCGTTGCAAGATTTGGTGGACCGGGAAATCTGGAGAACACCTTGCCGGCTGCAGGTCAGACCGTCGTTTCGAATCGATGACGACGCGGCCGCAGCGCACCTGTATCGCATCGCGCGCGAAGCAGTCATCAACGCAAACAAACATGCTCAAGCCCGGGAAATTGTGGTCAAGCTGGAAAACTCGCGACAGGGAATGGCTTTGCACGTAATCGATGATGGGATCGGATGCTCGAATGAATCCAAATTGAAGCAAGGCCTGGGCTTTCACATCATGAATTACCGTGCCCAACTGATGGGAGGCCGTTTGAAAATTGATTCTCCAAAGGGCGGCGGGACATGTGTGTCGTGCTATTTGCCGAACCACGCGCCGGGGTCAGGCAAACCGCTGGAAAACGGACAGGTAAGGCGATCGGCTGCGAAATCTGCAACGAGCACCAGCCGCTGTCACCTTAAATTTTCAACATCTAGAGGGCCTCCGAGCAGCGAACTCTACATAAGACGATCAAGGGAAGATCGGCACTTATCATGGACCACTCCGTAACCCAGCGAACCGCAGCAAAGACAAGCCTCGCGCGCTCGACCAACAAGAATTCGCGATGCGATCCACCGGAAGCGAAACGGCTGGTGATCGTGGATGATCACCCTCTGTTTCGCAAAGGGCTCGAACAACTCATTCATTCGGACAGCGCGTTCGCCGTCTGCGGCGAGGCCAGCAACGCGTCTGAAGCGATGGAGGTGATCCGGAAGTTGCATCCTGATCTTGCGATTGTGGATCTCAGTTTGCCGGGCGCCAATGGCATCGAGCTGATCAAGAATATCCGCGCAGAGTTTGCGAAGCTCCCGATCCTGGTGCTCTCGATGCACGACGAATCTCTCTATGCGTTGCGGGCGATGCGTGCCGGAGCCGATGGGTACGTGATGAAACATGAAGCGATGCAAAATGTCGTCCAGGCAATCCACGAGGTGTTTAACGGGCGTCCGTATCTCAGTCCGGCTATGGCAGCGCAGGTCATCACGAAATTCGCGCATCGCCAGGCCGATGGCGAAGTGGACGCCGTGGAGAGACTGAGCGACCGCGAATTGGAAATTCTTGAGCTGATCGGCAAAGGCAACGAAGTGCGTCAGATCGCGAAATTATTGCATCTCAGTCCCAAAACGGTGGAGACGCATAGAGCGCACATCAAAGACAAGCTAGACCTGAAAAACTCGCGCGAAGTCGCCCGCTTTGCTCTGCAATGGCTGCAAGCCCGCGGCGCGTAAAGTAGCGCAGCAAACGGCGCGCAGAGGACTGCGCGCCCTACCTGTGCTGGTGAATCCGATCCGTGGGAGGGCGCCTCACTCCGTGCGCGCCGGCGACGCTTTAATGCTTCAACCTCCGGCCACAACCGTTACGCCTCATACTTTCACTTTGTTTCACGCTCAGCGGGCGCATATTTCGTTTGATGGCCACAACAACACGGGACGCAATTGAGGAACTGCTTCAGACCTATGGCGAAACCGGCGGAATAAATTATCTCGCCGCGGCCGCTTCCCTCCCCTCGCGTTTATCCATCGAAGCGGCTTGCACCGAGTTGATGAGCCTGATGTTTCCCGGTTTCCGCAGTGAAGCACTCGTGAGCTCCGAAGATCTCGCCGACACCACGCGCATTCGCGTCAGACATTTACACGCCCGGCTCAAAACTGAAATTTGCAGGAGCCTCGGCAGAATTCCCCCCGATGAAGCAACGGAAGCAAAAGCCGAAGAAGTATTGGCGGAATTTTTCAAGCAGTTGCCTTCAGTGCGCCGCATGCTTTGGACGGACATCGATGCCGCTTACGAAGGCGACCCGGCCGCCACGACTTACGAGGAAATCATCCTCGCTTATCCGGCCCTGGAGGCGATCGCCATTTATCGAATGGCGCATCTGCTTTACGGAAAAGTGCCGCTAATTCCGCGCATCATGACTGAGTGGGCACATAGCCGCACGGGGATTGATATTCATCCCGGCGCACAGATCGGCTCGCATTTCTTCATAGACCACGGCACTGGAGTGGTCGTTGGCGAGACGACTCAAATCGGGTCGCACGTGAAACTTTACCAGGGCGTGTCGTTTATCGCGCGATCGCTCGGGGCGGGACGGGGATTACATGGCAAAAAACGCCACCCGACTATCGAAGACGGCGTCTGCATTTATGCCGGGACTACGATCATGGGTGGCGACACGGTGATTGGGGCAAATTCGACGATCGGCGCCAACGTTTTCCTGACAAAAAGCGTTCCACGCCATTCGCTCGTCTATTACGAAGAAAAAGAAGTTCGTGTCGTGCCGAAACGAAAAAGGACCAAAACCGCACGCGATGAATTTCAAAAGTGAAAGCGGCCAATCCTGCAGCCGCTTCGCTGCGCGAAGCGCGATGGTTGCAAAACGCACCCAGCGCGTCTCACAGAGACGCGGCTACAACGGGAATGAGCAAGAGTAGGAAGAATAGGAGTATTTGATGATCTATCTTGATTACAACGCCACCACACCGTTATGCGATGCAGCGCGGGAGGCGATGCTGCCATATCTCGGTCGCTATTTCGGCAATCCATCCAGTGTGCACGCCGCCGGTCGCGAAGCGCGCGCGGCTATTGACAATGCGCGCGACAAGCTCGGCGCATTGCTTCGGGCGAAACCGGGCGAGATCATTTTTACCGGAGGCGCAACCGAATCGTGCAACCTGAGTGTGCTCGGCCTGGCGCGATCGTCGTCCTCACGCGGCGGTCATATCATCTCGAACAAAGCCGAACATCATGCGGTGCTGCACCCGCTCGAGCATTTAGAACAGCATGAAGGTTTCGAAGTAACCTGGCTAAAGGTGTCCGAGAGCGGAATGGTCGATCTCGATCAGCTGGCCGATTCAATTCGGCCCGACACAAGATTCGTGTCGATCATGACCGCCAATAACGAGACAGGCGTGATCCAGCCGATGCCCGAAATCTCACAGATTTGCCGAGATCGCGGCGTCTTGCTTCACAGCGACATGGTCCAAGCGTTCGGGAAAACGGATGTCGATGTCTCTCTTGTCGATGTCGCGAGTTTTGCAGCGCACAAGTTCTATGGACCAAAGGGTACAGGCTTTCTTTGTCTTCGCGCCGGCCTACCGATCCAGCCAATCATGTTCGGGGGCGCGCACGAAAATCAGCGGCGCCCGGGGACAGAAAACGTGGCTGGCATCGCGGGGATGGCTGCCGCTGCGGAATGGATATTGCGCGATCGCGAAACGGAGCAGGAACGTAGAGCCGAGCTATGCGATCAATTGTGGAGGAGCATCGTAGATGTTTTTCCTGATGCGCAGCAAAATGGCGACAGAACTCATCGGCTCGCCAACACGCTCAACGCAAGCTTCGTCGGCGTTGATTCAGAGACGATGTTGATGGCGCTGGATTTGGAAGGGATTTGCGCCTCGAGCGGCTCAGCCTGCATGGTCGGGTCGGTGAGAGCGTCGCATGTTTTGCTGGCGATGGGTCTGCCGATGGAACGCGCCCGTTCCGCCATCCGTTTTTCACTTGGCAAATGGACCACTGCGGAAGAAATCGCCGCTACTGGCGATGCGCTTGATCGAATCGCGAAGCGAACTAAAGACGCCCGCGAATATGCCCTCGCTTAGGCAACTCGAGTTCACGTTCCGTAGCACAGACATCTTGTCGGTGGGGCCGCCGGGCGTCTCGCCTGGCGAATTAATAACCGAACAAGCAGGCAAGATGCCTGCTAACCACACAGCCGAGACGGCTGTGCTACTTCAAACAAAAGCGCGTCAACTCTTACACTCGTTAGGCGCCAAACGGATCGCAACAAAACTTCGCGTCGAATGGAATTCCCGTCTCAAAACCGCCGCCGGCCGCGCTGATCAGCGCCAGAACCTGATTTCGTTGAACCCGCGGCTGGTTGAGCATCCCGCGGAGACCGACCGCACACTGCGGCACGAGCTTGCTCATATCCTCGCGCAATTTCGAGAAAAAAGGCGGCGACGGATTTCACCGCACGGACCCGAGTGGCGGCAGGCTTGTCGGGATTTGGGAATCGCAGGCGAGAAGCGCTGTCATACGTTGCCGTTTCCGGCGAAGCGTTATGTGCCGCGTTTCATCTATCGCTGCCCGAATTGCGGGCGCGATTTCCCTCGCGTACGTAAAATCAAACGCACAGTGGCCTGTCTGGCCTGTTGCCGCGCGCATAACGGCGGCGAGTTCGATGTTCGTTTTCGTCTTCGGCTTGTGAATCGCGCGAGCCTACTCCCTGATTGCCCACTTGGGCCAAGCCCAACAACTTGACGTGTCGAAAGCGCCGGAGCACCGGCGCACTCCAAAACGCCAAGCGACAAATGCGCCCGATTTTATGGCCACGTTTTGGAATGCGGCGCAGCTGCGCCGCTTTTGCAGCAAACCGATCCGCGGCCTAACTACGGTTCCACTTCAGCGTCCCTCGCCTCATCTTTGACTGCTCTTTGGCCGCGCAATTTCGCCTGGATAAACATGTCGATGTCGCCATCCATCACGGCTTGCACGTTACTCGTCTCGGCGCCGGTGCGGTGGTCCTTCACCATTTGATATGGCTGAAACACATACGAGCGAATTTGATTTCCCCACGCGATCTCGCCTTTCTCGCCATATTGCCGCTCTATCTCGGCGCGTTTCTTGTCTTCTTCGAGCTGATAAAGTTTTGCTTTCAACATTTTCATCGCCAGCTCGCGGTTGCGGCCCTGGCTGCGCTCGGCCTGGCAGGCCACGACGATTCCACTCGGCTTGTGCAAAATCCGCACCGCGGTTTCGACCTTGTTCACGTTCTGTCCGCCTTTGCCGCCGCTGCGAAACGTGCCGATCTCTAGATCGGCCGGGTTAACTTCAATCGGCGCAGTGTCGGCGATTTCGGGCACAACATCCACACTCGCGAACGATGTGTGCCGCCGTTTATTCGCGTCGAACGGCGAGATGCGTACAAGCCGGTGCACGCCCCGCTCGGTTTGCAGATGTCCGTAGCCGTACTCGCCCGTTACGAGCAAAGTCACCGATTTGATTCCGACTTCTTCGCCCTGCTGAATGTCCACTGTTTGCGATTTGAAACCGCTGCGCTCGATCCAGCGCTGATACATCCGAAGCAGCATGTCGGCCCAGTCACACGATTCGGTCCCGCCCGCGCCTGAATGAATCGTCACAAACGCGTTGGCGCGATCGTTTTCACCGGAAAGAAACTGGCGCAACTCGAACTCGTCCAGCTTGTGAGCCAGACGGCCGTGTTCGGTCGCCACTTCTTTCTCCGCCTGCGCGCGATGCGTCGGGTCGCTTTCTTCCGCAGCGAGTTCTTGCAGCGCGCTGAAATCTTCGATCTCCCGTTCCAATTGTTGGAACGGATTGATCAGCGAACGCAAACGCGAAACTTCCTCGACGTCAGCCTGAGCGCGCTCCCGATTCGACCAGAAATCGGGCGCAGCCATTCGCCCTTCAATTACAGCCAGATTCTTCTGAAGCTGCTCGACGTCAAAGAAACCTCCGCAACTCGCGCACGCGCGATTTCAGATCCTCAGCGTCTGGAATGGAGATTTCCGTTGGCATGAGGGAACGATAATTTGAGTCTGCCCAAAGTGCAAAGTGTAGCGGCGTTTGTATCAAACGCCGAACCCGCAAACGTGCAGGCGCTTGGCACAAGCGCCTCTACAATTACTTGTGCGCAGGAGCGACGGGTTTTGCCTTCGGGCGCGCCGCTTCCAGGCGAAAAATTGTTTCGCCTTCCTTCATCAGATCAAGCCGGTCGCGAGCGATGGTTTCGAGATAGCTCACGTCGGTCTTGAGCAAACTGACCTCGCGCGTCTGCCGCGCCAGTAAAGTGTGTTGCTCGTTGACCTGTTGCTGAAGGTTGTCGATCTCCGTGCGGCTCTGCATCAGTTTCTTATACGGCGGCACGAACAGGCTCACGATGACGAGCCAGACGGCGATGATCAGCAGGACGAGGAGAATGCGGTTAAGTCGCTGCCAGACTGTGGCTTCGCGACGCGCGCGGAAATCAGCGTAACCGTGCTCCACTTCAGCGGAGTGTAGCGCCGTACACCGCTTTGTCACCAAGTTCTTCTTCGATCCGCAACAACTGGTTGTACTTGGCCACGCGGTCGCTCCGGCATGGCGCACCGGTTTTGATCTGGCCGGCGTTTGTCCCTACCGCGATATCGGCGATGGTCGTGTCCTCGGTTTCACCCGAGCGATGACTGATCACGGTTGCGTAATCATTTTTCTTTGCCACCTCGATCGTTGCCAGCGTTTCCGTCAGCGTGCCGATCTGATTTACCTTGATAAGAATGGAATTCGCCACGTGCTCGGCAATTCCTTTTTCAAGAAACTTCACGTTGGTGACGAAAAGATCGTCGCCGACCAGTTGGATGCTGGAACCGAGTTTTTTCGTCAATTTTTTCCAGCCGTCCCAATCGTTCTCCGCGCAACCGTCTTCGATCGAGATGATGGGGAACCGCGCGCAAAGCGCGGCGTAATAATCGATCAGTTCTTCAGCGGTTTTTTCTGAGCCATCAGATTTCTTGAAAACGTAAACATTCTTTTCAGAGTCATAGAACTCTGACGCAGCGGGATCGAGCGCAATGAAGATTTGTTCGCCCAGCTTGTAACCAGCCTTCTCAACGGCCGTGGAAATTGAGTCCAGTGCGTCTTCCGCGGAATCGAGTTGCGGCGCAAAACCACCTTCGTCGCCAATGGCCGTGGAAAGATGCCGCGCCTTCAAAACAGATTTGAGCGCGTGATACACTTCCGTGCCGTAACGCAATGCTTCCGAGAAACTCGGCGCACCGCGGGGCACGATCATGAATTCCTGAAAATCGATCGGCGCATCCGAGTGCGCACCGCCGTTTAGGATGTTCATCATCGGCACGGGAAGCACTCGTGCATCGGGTCCGCCGAGGTATCGAAATAGAGATAACTTTTCCGAGGCTGCGGCGGCGCAGGCTGTCGCCAGAGAAACAGCCAGCGTCGCATTGGCGCCGAGATTTCTTTTGGTCGGCGTACCGTCAAGTTCGATTAGCTTCTTATCGATGTTCGCCTGGTCTCGCGCATGCAGTCCCTTGAGAATCGGCGCAATCTTCTCGTTTACGTTGGCAACCGCTTTTCTCACGCTTTTTCCGCCGAAGCGGCTTTTGTCGCCGTCGCGCAATTCCAATGCTTCATGTTCGCCTGTGCTGGCCCCGCTGGGAACGGCCGCTCGTCCAAGCGCGCCGCTTTCAACCCGCACATCCGCTTCGATGGTCGGATTGCCGCGTGAATCCAAAATTTCGCGGGCGTGAATGTGGGTAATGCTGGTGCTCGCCATAGTTTCTGCGCGGACTAGAACAGCTTTGGCTTCACGAGGCAAATCCGTATCGTTCGAGCCAGTATGGAGAAGGCCGGAAGGAATCGGTTGGGGGCGTGAGAGATTCCGATTGGCAATTTCGCTCAGGCGCGCATAATCTTCGCGATGATTCGTTTGGTTACACTGCCCATGCTTGCCTTTGTTACTGCTATTTCCACAGTGGCGGCCGAGGAAGGGCAACGTCTGTCGTCGGATCAAATGGCAAAAGCCGTCAAAAGCGATTCGATCACTGTCCCGACGCCGGGCGAGCTTTTTGCCGCCCTCGGGAAATCGGGAAAAATTAACTGGTCAGCTCAATACCGCGCTCCAATTCCTATGACCTACGCCAATCGCGCGCAGATCGCCCTCAACCTCGGCGGTTTGATAGCCGATGGGTTTATTGCCGTAGAAGCCAAGGACGGTCAGCAGGTGAAAAATATCGGCTCGGACATCGCGAAGCTCGGAAAAGCGCTCGGAGTGAGCGAGCAACTGCTCAGCCGCGGCAATAGCATCAATGAATTTGCGGAGGACAACCAATGGGACACGCTTCAGGAGGAATTGGAAGCGACCCAGAACGAGGTGAAATCCTCAATGCAATCGCACGCCGACCAGGACCTGGTTATCCTGGTTACTCTTGGCGGGTGGATCCGCGGAACGCAGGTGGTCACCGGCGCGATCATGAAGAATTATAACGAATCCGCCGCAAAGGTTCTGCGCGAACCGACACTGGTTCGTTTCATGCAGTCAAAGCTGAATGCAATTTCGCCTGAATTACGTCAGGAACCTCTGGTCAAAGATGTAAGCGAGCAACTCACCGGAATTGAGAAGCTCGTTACGTTTCCAGAGGGCAAGTCGCCGAGTCAAGAAGACGTGAAAAAACTCAATGAGGCGGTCGGTAAGCTGATGACAAAAATAGAAAGCAAGGAATCGCCCAAATGAAACGTTGCCTGCAATTTTCCCTTTTGGTTTTTGCACTGAGCGCGAGTGTTGCTCTCCGCGCAGATACAGACGCGGAAGTTAGTGCGCGCAAAGACGCACTCGAACTCGCGGGAGCATTTGGAAATGACGGGTTCAAAATTCGAGATGGACATTCGTGCGGCGTGCTTAAGCCACACGATCATGCCCTCGTCGCAGTGAACCTTTATTCGGGAAATCAGTATTGGTTTTCTGTGGGCACGGCGGAGCCGTTAAAAAAAGTTGCCGTCAGCGTTTATGACGAAACCGGAAACCAAATGACCACCGAGAATTTCAGCAACGGGGACAAAGCGGCGGCCGGCTTCTCGCCGGAGAACAGCGGCCAGTACTTTGTATCGGTCGATTCGGTGGAGGACCAGGAAGGTAGTTTCTGTCTCGTCTATTCGTATAAATAGACGATGCCGGGGTTCTCTCTTGGAGCAGGTGATGATCTCGCTTCAGGTGTTTTATGAGGGTCGCGTCCAAGGTGTCGGGTTCCGTTTCACTGTGCGCCATATTGCCAAAGGCTTTGACCTGACCGGGTGGGTGCGCAATCTGCCGGACAGTCGCGTGGAACTTCAGGTCACAGGCGAGGAGGACGAGGTACGCGCGTTTCTCGACCAAGTCGCTCAAAGCGAACTTCACTCGCTCATTCGCGAACAAACCGAGAACAAGTTGAACGAACCGGTCGCTGCCCGCGGCTTTGAAATTCGCCATGACTAACTCGCCAAGTCACAGCGGCGCGGAAACGGGTCCGGCCGTCGCTGTTCACGGACTGACAAAAATTTTTCCCGTTCCGTTCCATCCCACTCGCAGGGTTGTCGCGGTAAAGGACCTTAGCCTCCGCATCGAACCAGGCGAAGTGTACGGATTGCTCGGGCCGAACGGCTCCGGTAAGAGCACCACACTGAAGATTATTCTCGGTTTGGTGTCACCGACACGCGGCCGCACCGAAATTTTTGGACGAGACAGTCGCCTCGTCGAAAGCCGCGAGGCAGTTGGTTTTCTTCCAGAGAACCCGTATTTCTACAAATTTCTTACTGGCACGGAAACGCTCCGTTTTTTTGGACGTCTCTGCGGAATGACAGGCGCAACATTGAAAACCCGCATAAACGAACTACTCGATCTTGTTGGGCTCAACAAGGCGCGCGACCGCCGGTTGGGCACTTATTCGAAAGGAATGCTGCAACGCATCGGACTAGCGCAAGCCTTGATTTATGATCCAAGGCTGGTGGTTCTGGACGAACCGACGGCCGGCGTCGATCCGGCGGGCTCACGCGAAATTCGCGACCTGATCATGGACCTGAAGTGTCGTGGAATCACCGTGCTGCTCTCGTCGCATTTACTGGCGCAAGCGCAGGAAATTTGCGACCGCATAGGGATTCTCGCCGATGGCGTGCTGGTTCGCGAAGGCCCTTTGCGGGAATTAATCGCAATTGAAAATCAAACCGAACTTGTGATCGCCGATGCTTCCGATGAACTCGTACACGAGATTGAATCCTTCATCCGAAAGTCAAAGGCCAAATTGCTCGAGCGGCGAAAATCGACCACCACGCTGGAAAGATTGTTCCTCGAATCGACCGGAGGGAATGACAAAAGCTCAACTCGCGAGTGACGAACTAACAAGACCAAAATGACAGACAGCGACACAGCTTCAACGCTTCAACCATTCAACGCTTCAACGATTCCGAAGCGTCACCGCGCTGTCTCTCTTTCGCGCATTCTCGCCATCACCAGCACCACGCTGACTGAACTGACGCGCCTGAAAGTTTTTTATGTGCTGCTGGTGTTCGGACTGCTGTTGATTGGCAGCTCGATTTTCATGGCACAGTTCTCGTTCCAACAGGAATTCCAAATCTTGAAGGACGTCTCGTTAGGTGCGATCTCGATGTTCACTTCGCTATTGGCGATCGTCGCCACGGCGCGAATGCTGCCGCGGGACATCGAGGATCGCACGGTTTATACCATTCTCGCCAAGCCGGTGCCGCGTTTCGAATATGTTGTCGGTAAAATTGCCGGAGTTCTTCTGTTGCTTGCAATCAGCACTCTGGTGATGGTGGCGGCGTTCCTCGCCGTCCTGTACATGCGCGAGCAGGCAGTGCTGCAGGCGACCGCGAATCAAATGGCCAGCGCGCCGCCGGACCAGCTCGCCGATGCTCTGCGCGCCGTTCGCGCCTCTGCTTTCAACGCCGATCTTGTTCCCGGAATCATCATCATCTTTCTCAAGGCATGTCTGCTCACAGCCCTAACGCTGTTTGTTTCGACGTTCGCCACCTCAACGATCTTCACCATCGTGGTGATGGTTTTTATTTATTTCATCGGACACTTGGAAGCTACTGCGCGCGAGTACTGGCTCACCGCACACGGCGGCGGTTTAGTCACACGCGTGTTTCTTGCGATCGTGGCGCTGCTCTTTCCTGATCTGCAGGCTTTCAACCTGGTGGATGACATCGTCGCTGGCACTGCCATTTCAATGGCAGTGTTCACCAAGACTGCGCTGCTCGGCATTTTCTACACCGTGATCTACACGTTATTGGCGATCTTTGTGTTTTACGGGAAAGAATTATGACGCGAGGCCTGATCGCGCTGGGGATCTTGATCGTAATGGGTCTGCTCAAATTGCCGGTCGAACGCGATCTCGCGGCGCTTCACCGGCAGGAACATTTCCGTGGGGTCGAATTCAATCTCGATCTTCGCGAGAAACTCGGGCAACTCGGGTTCATCGCGGCACTGAGCGGATTTCGAGCCATTGTTGCCGATGCTCTCTTTATCCAGGCGCATGCGGCTTGGGAAAACACTCAATGGGGCCGAATGCTGTTGCTGTTTCGACAAATCACAACGCTGCAACCACGGGTCCTCCTGTTTTGGGACACCGCCGCATGGCACATGGCGTGGAACGCGAGCATCGCAGCGATGAACGATGTCAATCAGCCGCGCCAGGCGCTTCGTGTGAAGGCGCAACGCGAATATTTCGCGCTCGGCAAGGAATTCCTCGAGCGCGGAATTAAAAATAATCCCGATCGCCCCGAACTCTACGAAGCGCTCGCACGATTGTACAAGGAAAAATACAAAGACCACGAGCGTGCCGCCGAATATTACTCCAAGGCAGCAACGTTGCCGGAAGCAGCGCCGTGGGACCGGCGTTTCTCGGCATACGAGCTTTCGTATTGCGAGGGGCGCGAGCGCGAAGCATATGATCGCCTCCGCAGCCTCTACAACGAGGGCGAGAAGGAAAAGCTACCGACGTTGATCAAGCGGCTGAAATTCCTTGAAGACAAACTCGCGATTCCGGAGGACCAACGAATCCAAGATAAGCTGATCAAACGTTAAGCGATTCAATCATTGAATTCCTTAGGTCAGTAGCGGCCGCAAAGATTCATTTCACGCACTAAAACATTGGTGCGTCCGCGCGCTTCCGTTGTAACGTTCTGACTTTTAATGCGGTTCGCCATTTTCAGTGACATTCATTCCAATCTCGAAGCGCTTGAAGCCGTGATGGCCGATGCGCGTCAACGTAGATGCACGCACTTCGTTTGTCTGGGCGACGTCGTCGGTTACAACGCAAATCCGGGTGAATGCATCCAGGTTGTCCGCGAGCTGGATTGCCCTGTGGTAAAAGGCAACCACGACGAGCAGGCAACGTTCCCCGCGTCATCGGAACGTTTCAACGAGCTCGCCGAACGCGCGATTGAGTGGACGCGCGAACGTTTAAATGAGCAGGACAGGGAATGGCTGGGCAGTCTGCCGTTGCAGCGACGGGTCCAGGATTTTACCGTTGTGCACGCTACGCTCGATACGCCCGGGCAATGGGGCTACGTATTCAATAATCTCGATGCCGTTGCGAGTTTTACGTATCAGCGGACCACCGTCTGTTTTTTCGGTCACACCCATGTGCCGATGGTATTTGTGCGCGATGACGGCGTCAGACGCCAGAACTCCGAACACATTCGTATTGAGCCGGGCAAAAAATATTTCATCAACGCCGGCAGTGTGGGCCAACCGCGCGACGGAAACTGGCGCGCCGGATATTGTATTTACGACGTCGAGAATAAGCTCGTCGAACTGTTGCGAGTAAAATATGATCTTGCCACCGCGCAGAAGAAAATCACGAAGGCTGGTCTGCCGCGAATGCTTGCGGAGCGGCTTGCCATGGGCCGCTGAAGACAATCCGAATCGAAAATACAAACGCAGTTCCTGTAGCCACGGCCCTGTGGGCCGTCTTAGCAAACGCGTGCTACGATGACCGGCCACAGGCCGGTGGCTACAACGTTCTGAAATCGCGTTAGGAGTCGGAATCTCCGACACTGTCAGTTCACAGCGGGCTCACGCGCTGCTTGACAATAAATTCTGCAACCGGCAAATCGCGAGGGTAAGTGATTTTGAGATTAAAATCATCGTTGAGAACGAGCGCGATCTTGCGACCGAGTCGCTCGACTGCTGAGACTTCATCGGTCACCAAAATGTTTTCCGCGTAAACAGCGCGGTAAGCGTCCTCAATTAATTTCCGCTCGAAAATCTGTGGCGTTTGCATCGCGTAAAGCTGATGCCGATCGATCGACCCGACGACCAAAAGATCGGCATCCGCACGTTTTAAGGTGTCGTTGACTGGTTGCGCCAAAGCTGCTGCGCCGTGAATGCGGCATTGCTCAACCAAGCGTTCGATTTGCTCCGGGGTAACCAACGGGCGCCCCGCGTCGTGCACGGCGACATATTTCGAGTCGCGATCGATGCGATCCAAGCCAGCACGAACGGAATCCTGCCGGCGTTCGCCGCCGGGGACAATCGCGCAGATTTTTCTAAAAGCTGCACCGGAAATGATTTTTCGAATTTCATCATGCCGTTCTTCACGCGCTACGACTACGATTTCGCTTATCGAAGTCGCGTGTTCGAACGCGCGGATTGTGTGAGCGATCACTGGTTCGCCCGCGATTAGGGCAAACAATTTATCGAACCCCATGCGCTGGCTGCTGCCGCCGGCTACGATGATCGCGCTTAGCATTGTTGAAACGTCAACGGTTGAGGCCTTGAAGCGGCGTCATCCTGAGCGGAGCGCAGCGAAGTCGAAGGATCCCGTGGCGCCGCGTAAAAGTGACGCAACGGGATTCCTCGACTTCGCTCGGAATGACATGTGGTAAGGCGTCAAAGAATTACGAAAGCTGCTTTTGCACTTCCGCGCTAAGCGTTTTACCATCGGCGCGACCGTCTACCTTCGCCTGCAACGCTTTCATCACCGCGCCCATTTGCGCTTTGGACGTGGCGCCTAGTTCAGCAATGGTTTCGCGCACGACTTTCGCCAGTTCGTCCGGGCTCATCCCTTGTGGCAAGTAAGTGGTCAAAATCGCCAACTCTTCTTTTTCCTTCTCAGCCAATTCCGCGCGCCCACCTTTTTCAAAACTTTCGATCGAATCCTGGCGCTGCTTTGCTTGCTTGCGAATGACCTGAACGACTTCAGCGTCGCTGAGTTCGGCCTCCGCGCCGGATTTTGCAATCGCCGCGTATTTCAATGCCGATTTAAGCATCCGCAGCACGCCCAGTTTCGTTGCGTCTTTGGCGCGCATCGCCTCCTTCAGATCCGAGTCCACACGCTGTTGCAGTGTCATGCGGCACAATTACGACGACCAAACACAATTGTCATGTTGTAGCCACGGCTCTGTGAGCCGTCCATTTCGGGCTTGCAAATCACCATTCGGACCGCCCACCAGCGAAGCGGCTACAGCGCTTCGCCGCACTTGCGAACCGATTCGGCGTCACCTACCGACATGACGTTGATGCTGCGGTTGCTGCGTTTCAATAAACCCGCCAGCACATTGCCCGGTCCGAGCTCAATGAAAAAATCACAGCCAAGGTGAATAAGGCGCTGCATGCAATCTGCCCACCGCACGGTTCCAGTCACTTGATCGCGGAGAGTCTCCCGGATTTCCTCAGGCGTTCTTACTTCTTCACCGGTTACGTTGCTGATCACAGGGAAACGCGGCGATTGCATCGGCACATCGGCAAGCACTTTCTCCAATTTCACATAGGCACTTTCCATGAGACGCGAATGATATGCGCCGGCAACATTGAGCATCATCGCGCGGCCTATGCCGTATTCCTTCGCAACACCAACAGCGGTTTCCACATTCGCCAACTCGCCGGAAATGACGATCTGAGTAGGCGCATTGATGTTGGCAATATCGACATCTTCATCCGCGGCGAGCCGGCGCACATCGTTTTCCAATCCACCAATCATAGCCGCCATCCCGCCTTGCGTTGTTGCGCACGCTTCATCCATGAATTCGCCGCGCTTTTGCACGAGCTTCAAACCAGTCGCAAAATCGAAGGTGCCCCCCGCCGCGTGCGCAGTGATTTCCCCTAACGACAGCCCGGCCGCGCCACCCACTTCAAACTGGCCGAAGACCTCGCGAAACGCTGCCAGCGCCGCGAGCGCATGAACGTAAAGCGCCGGCTGACAATTGGAAGTCTTCGTCAACTCCTCCATCGGTCCATTCCACGCGATGTCGCTCAAGTTGCGACCCAGAATTTCATCAGCCTTACGAAACAAATCCGCTGCAACAGAAAACTGCTCGGCAAGGTCGTGCCCCATTCCGACACATTGCGCGCCCTGCCCAGCGAAAAGTAGTGCGATTTTCTTTGGCATATGGGCAGGTAGTTAAATCGTGTTTCGCCCCGGGCGCGAGTGTCTTCCGGGGAGCGGTCGCCGCGGCGACCTGGAGAGACGCGTCCTCGCGATCGCGAACTTCACACAGTTGACTCACCACCGTAAGCGTTATCCGTTTCTAACGTTCTTCGTTCATGCCATTCACGACGCGCGAGATTGAATCACCGGACCCGGTAACTCGGGTGGCAGCGGCCGACGCGGCATTGCGCGAGCTGGGGCAGCACGATATTGGCGAGAAGATGGTGCTCAACATGGGGCCATCGCATCCAGCCACGCACGGCGTTTTGCGGCTAGTGCTGGAGCTGGATGGTGAGATCATCATCAAAGCCACACCGGATATCGGTTTTCTCCATCGCGGCGACGAGAAGATCGCCGAGAACATGCAATACAACCAATTCGTGCCCTATACCGACCGGCTCGATTATCTCGCGCCGCTTTCGAATAATGTGGCCTACGCGCTCGCTGTGGAAAAACTGATGGGCTGGGATATTCCGCCACGGGGAAAAGCGATCCGCACGATTTGCTGCGAAACATCGCGCATTTCCTCGCATCTGCTCGGATTCGGCGCGATGGCGCTCGATCTCGGCGCGATGTCGGTCTTTCTTTATACGTTCACCGAGCGCGAAAAGCTTTATAATCTGTTCGAACTCCTGACCGGCGCTCGGTTCACCACGTCCTACACCCGCGTGGGAGGACAAATCCGCGATCTTCCAGAAACATTTATTCCGGAACTCAAAAAATTCCTGGACGACTTTGGACCGAGTCTCGACGAATGCGACCGGTTGCTGACCCGGAACAAGATTTTTGTCGATCGCACAAAAGACATCGGCGTCATTACGAAGGAGCGCGCGATCGCGTATGCGATTTCCGGGCCAAACCTGCGGGGAAGTGGAATCGAACACGATTTGCGCCGCAAACATCCGTATCTCGACTACGACCAGTACGATTTCGACGTGGTCATCGGCAGTGCGGGCGATTGTTACGATCGTTATCTGGTGCGACTCGAGGAGATGCGTCAGAGCGCGCGGATTTTGCGGCAGGTCATCGATAAACTGCCCAGTGGTCCGATCAATGTTTCGAATTGGAAAAATATGACCCCGCCAAAATCGCGGGTGATGACGAAGATGGAAGAATTAATTCATCATTTCATCGTGGTGACCGAAGGACTCGATGCGCCGCCGGGCGAAGTCTATTTCGGAGCAGAAAATCCCAAGGGCGAACTTGGCTTTTACATCAACAGCAGAGGCGGCGGTGTTCCGTATCGATTGAAAATTCGGGCTCCATCGTTCGTGAACCTTAGCATCCTGCCGGAGCTTTTGCCCGGTTGCCTGGTTAGTGATGTGCCCGCCGTGCTCGGCAGTCTGGACTTCGTGATGGGCGAATGCGATAGATGATCCGAATGAGACCCGTGACTACGATGTTCCGAATTGCGTCGCGATTCATGCTCGTGGTCATGCTCGTGCTCATGCTCGATAGCTGCCTCGGCAAACGAATCACCAAGGCCAACGTGGACCAGGTGACGGAGGGCATGTCGAAAAAGCAGGTGGAGTCGATCCTGGGTCAGCCTACTTCGTCGAAGACTGAGGATCCCACGATAATGAAGCAAACGACCTACGTTTATCGTCAGGGCAAAGACAGCGTTACGATCGTTTTCAAGGACGAGAAAGTGCAGTCGAAGGACAGCACTCTCTCCGATTGATCTGTGTAGCGTGCGCTGTTCCCAGCGTAGTTGTCCGCCAACGTCGATCACTGTTTCCGCTGGGAACAGCGGACTCTACAGAACGAAACGCGATTTGCCGCGTATCACTGCGCTGGGTTAGGTTCAACGATGGCAGACGCGACGCGCATCCAAATTGCCGCCGATTTGGAGCGGAAAATGGATGATGCGATTGCGCGTTATCCGACCGAACACCGTCGAAGCGCGGCGATGCCGCTGTTGCATTTGTGGCAGGAACACTTCGGGTTCATCAGCGACGAAGCCATCTTCTGGATCGCGGAAAAACTGGGCCTCCAGCCGATCAACATTCTCGAGGTTGTCACTTTTTATCCAATGTTCCGCCAGCATCCGGCTGGGAAAACGCATATCAAGGTCTGCCGCACGCTCAGTTGCGCGATGTCGGGTGGATTGAAACTGATGGAAAATTTGTGCGCGAGTCTGGGAATTCAGCACCCGAATGATGGTGAAGAAGTGCACAATCCGATCGCGGTTAGCGCCGACGGAGCTTACAGCGTCGAACTTGTTGAGTGTCTGGCCAGCTGCCACACCGCGCCGGTGTGCATGGTTGGCGACGAGCTGCACGAGAAGGTGAATCCAGAGTCCGCCGCCGATCTGTTCAAGAAGCGGCGGTCTCCAGTCCGGCCCACGATAGGCGGCGGACTGGAGACCGCCGCTCCCTTGTCATGGCCGCCTCATCCGTTGGAGCACCGGTTAGTCTATAAGAATATCGGGCGCCCCGGTTGGACGACTGACATCGAGTGTTACCTCCGCGACGGCGGTTACGAACAACTAAAGCAAGCGTTGACTCTGTCGCGCGATGACATTGTCAATAAAGTTAAAAACTCAGGACTCCGCGGCCGCGGCGGAGCTGGGTTCTCCTGCGGTTTGAAATGGAGCTTTATCAAGCCGGACGAAAAACGGCCGGTCTATTTGATATGCAACGCCGACGAATCCGAGCCGGGCACATTCAAAGACCGCTACATCATTCATGAAGATCCGCACCAATTACTCGAAGGAATGTTGATCTCGTGTTATGCGCTCAACGTTCATACCGCGTACATTTACATCCGCGGAGAATTCCCGGAGGGCGCGGAAATCCTCGAGCGCGCGATCGAGGAAGCGCGGCAGCACAATTTCCTCGGCAAAAACATTCTCGGATCGGGATTCGACGTTGAGTTCTACGTTCACCGCGGCGCTGGCGCTTACATTTGCGGTGAAGAAACGGGTTTAATCGAATCGCTCGAGGGGAAACGAGGTTATCCGCGGATCAAGCCGCCTTATTTTCCTGCGGTGCTGGGTCTTTATATGTGTCCGACGATCGTCAACAACGTCGAGACACTATGTAACATTAAACATATCATAGCGATGGGCGGCGCGGAGTATGCGCGCCTCGGCCGGCCTAACAACACCGGCACGCGAGTTCTCTGCGTCAGCGGGGATGTGCAGCGTCCAGGTTACTTCGAAGTCGAAGTCGGCGCCGTTACGATGGGGCAGCTGATTTATCAGATGGCTGGCGGCTTGCGACCGGGCCGGAAACTAAAAGCCGTTATTCCGGGCGGCAGCTCCGCGAAAGTATTGCGCGCCAACGAGCGCTTCAAACTAAAGGAAAGACAACCGGGCGGCTCCACAGTGGAACGGGAAATGTCAATCGACGATATCCCGATGGATTTCGATTCCCTCGCAGCCGCAGGGTCGATGGCGGGTTCCGGCGGCGTGATCGTGCTGGATGATTCACGCGACATGGTTTGGGCGCTCAACAACATCAACAAGTTTTATGCGCACGAGAGCTGCGGCCAATGCACACCTTGCCGTGAAGGTTCGCTTTGGATGCAAAAAATCACCGACCGAATGTTGCGCGGCGGCGGCGTGGTGGAAGATCCGAAAACACTGAAGACGATTGGCGACAACATTGCGGGGCGCACAATCTGCGCATTTGGCGAAGCCTGTGCGTGGCCAACGCAAAGTTTTGTCGAAAAATTCCCGGAAGAATTTGCGACACGCGCCCGAAAACCCATTCCCCCACCCCTCCCGCCCGAGTACACATCCGAAGAATTAATCCTGGAAGAATCGATTCCCACCGTCCCCATGGCCCACGACCCCGGCTGGGAAAAAGCCGGAGCGAAAGGAACCATTTAAATACGAATCTGGAAACCAGGAATCCAGGAATGGAACTACAAAACAAACATCTCACGGAGCGAATCATCTTCGCCGCTATTCACGCTCACAAGGAGCTTGGTCCTGGGTTTTTGGAAGCCATGTACGAAGAGGCTTTGGCGATCGAATTGACTACTGCTGGCCTAGCGTTTGAGCGACAAAAACTATTGCCGGTGTTTTATCGTGAGCACTTGATTGGCGAGCACCGACTCGATTTGCTAGTGGAGGGCAAGGTGATTGTGGAGCTCAAAGCGATTAGCGCGCTTGAAGACATCCATTTTGCAATTGTTCGGTCTTATCTAAAGGCAGCAAACCTGCACGATGCGCTGGTGCTAAACTTCGCGAGCGTGCGGCTCATTGTGAAGCGCGTCGGGCGCGAATACCACCCAACGATCAAAGGAGAAGATCTTGTCCTGTAATCTTCCTGGTTTCTTGGATTCCAGATTCAATCATGGCTAACGAATCAGTTCCGTTATTAAATGTCCAGGTTGATGGGGTCTGGCATCAGTTTCCGAAGGGCACGCGTGTGATCGAGGCGTGCGAGCAGGTTGGCGTATTCGTGCCTCGGTATTGCTATCACAAAAAGCTTAGCTCGCCGGGTAATTGCCGAATGTGTCTGGTCGAAATGGGATTTCCGAGGCTCGGGCCCGATCGCAAGCCGGAGCTTGGCGCCGACGGCAAACCGATCATCAACTGGATGCCGCGCCCGCAAATTTGCTGCGCACAGGATGTGGCTGAAGGCATGGCCGTTCGCACCGATTCACCGCTGGTGAAGGAATGTCAGCGCGGGGTCATGGAATTTCTTTTGATCAATCATCCGCTTGATTGCCCGATCTGCGATCAGGCCGGCGAATGCCGTTTGCAGGAGTTCAGTGTCGACTATGGCAGTTCGCAATCGCGTTTCCTGGAGAACAAAGTCAAAAAGCCGAAAGCTGTGCAGCTTGGCCCGCGGGTGACGCTTGATGACGAGCGCTGTATTCTCTGCTCGCGCTGCATCCGTTTTTGCCAGGAAATTGCGCATGACGACGTACTCGGATTCGTCGATCGCGGCAGTCACACCGTTTTAACGGCGCATCCCGGCAAATCTTTGAATAACAATTATTCGCTTAACACCGTCGACATTTGTCCGGTAGGCGCGCTGACTTCGACCGATTTCCGCTTCAAAATGCGGGTGTGGTTCCTGAAGGAAACGAAGAGCATCTGCACAAGTTGCGCCACAGGTTGCAACACAGTGCTCGGCACTCGAGAGGACGTAATCTATCGGCTAACCCCGCGCCAGAACGATCAAGTTAACTCGTGTTGGATGTGCGACTATGGCCGGCTCAATTACAAATATCTCGAAACCGAAGACCGCTTGCTCGAGCCGCAGATTCGTTCCGAGGGAAGACTGGTTCCGGCCGATTGGCCAACTGCGATTGGGCAAGCAGCGCTCCAGTTGAAGCAGTTTGCCGGGTCCGAGATTGCCATCGTCGCTTCGGGACGGATGACCAACGAAGAGCTTTGGCTAACGGCGCAATTGGCCAACTCGTTAGGCGTGAAACGGATCGATATCGTCCCGAGGCGTGGAAAAGCAGACCACATTTTGCTGAGCAAAGATCGCAATCCAAACACGAACGGCGCGCGGTTGATCCTGGGTTCGAGCTCCGCGCCAGGCGCAAGACTGGTGACCATTGCCAGCGCAGCAAGATCCGGAGGAATCAAAGCGTTGGTGATTTTGAAAGAGAATGCAATGCACCTGGGCCTGTCAGTGCAGGAACTTGCACAAATGCCAGCGTTGGTCGTAATGAATAGTTTGCCTAACGAAGCGACGAAAAACGCAACCGTTGTTCTTCCCGCGTGCGGTTTTGCCGAAAAACGTGGCTCAATGGTCAACGGCAGGGGCCGGTTGCAACGGTTGAATCGCGCTACGCGCCCGCCTGGCAATGCGCGCGATGATTGGGAGATTTTACGCGACCTCCTTCAGGCGATCGGCGGCGGCGACTCACTTCATTCGATTGAAGATGTTTTCCGCCGGATGAGTGAAACGGTCCCGCAGTTCGCCGGTTTGAGTCTCAGCAAAATCGGCGATCTCGGCGTCCAGATTTTGAATATGGAAGAACTGCCGACGACGCATCCCAGCGACGAAGAAGCAATCGAACAAGCGATCGAAATTCAGGCTGCACGTCGTGCTGTTCGCTCACATTTAGATCAGGCACAAACTCATCGTGGTCCGTCTGACATTCGGCAAGTCGAACCAGAAACGGCGCCTCAGCGGTAGAACCGACGACGACGATGGACTTTTTTTTCATCATCACCTCCCTGCTGAAGATCGCAATTCTACTGGGAGTGATCTTGTTCATGGTGTCTTACGCAGTGTACGCGGAGCGCCGGGTCAGCGCGTTTATTCAGGACCGTATCGGGCCGAATCGCGTGGGGCCGGCTGGTCTTTTCCAGCCCATCGCGGACATGTTCAAGCTGTTGCTGAAAGAGGATTTCACGCCGCGCGCTGCGAATACGTTTTATTACTGGTTGGCGCCGTGCCTCGCGGTCATGCCGGCCATCATCACCATCGCGGTGGTGCCGTTCGGCAGCACGTTGTTCGGTGTGCCGATGGTGATTGCGGACGTGAACGTCGGGATCTTCTTTGTGTTCGCGATCTCATCGTTAGGCGTTTACGGAATCGTCATCGGCGGTTGGGCGTCCAACTCGAAATATCCCTTCCTCGGCGGCATTCGTTCCAGCGCGCAAATGCTTTCGTACGAGCTTTCGCTTGGACTCGCGGTCATTCCGGTTTTTCTCATTGTTGGCAGTTTGCGGCTGACAAGCGTTGTGCAGTACCAGATCGAGCATGGCTGGTTTATAGCGCCTTTCATTGGCGATTGGATGAATCCATGGAAATGGCTGCTCACGATTCCAATGATCATCTCGTTTCTCGTGTTCATGATTGCGATTTTCGCTGAAACGAACCGGCTGCCATTCGATTTGCCCGAAGCCGAACAGGAGCTCGCCGGCGGCTATAACACCGAATACAGCTCGATGAAGTTCGCCCTTTATTTTCTCGGCGAATACGCAGCGATGATCACGGGGTCCGCTGTTGTCGTGACGTTATTTTTTGGCGGCTGGCATTTTCCCGGCATACCAGATGGCTCCCACGGATGGATCTTCGGCCTGATCAACATCGCAGTCTTTTTCACCAAGGTCGCCGTCGTGATTTTCTTGTTTATGTGGGTGCGCTGGACGCTCCCGCGTTTTCGCTGGGATCAGCTGATGCGGCTGGGCTGGCTTTTCTTTTTCGAAATTGCATTGGTGAACATTTTTCTGGTGGCGGCAATTCTTCCTTTCGCGCCAAGATTATGAATCTGGAAACCAGGAAACCACGAAGGTTAACTAAGGCTCAATCCTGGATTCCTGGGTTCCAGATTAGACGCTTATGACGATTACTGTTCCACGACCGAGATTGAACTGGCGCGAGCGATTATATCTGCCAGCCATTGTCGCCGGGCTGGCAATCACGTTTAAGCATTTCAAAAATATGCTGCTCGGACGCACCAAGGTGACGATGCAGTACCCGGAGCAAAAATGGGACAGTCACCTGCCCGATTATTACCGCGGCGCGCCCGCGCTGGTGCGCGACGCGGATGGACGGGTGCGCTGTGTCGCGTGTCAACTTTGCGAATTCATTTGTCCGCCGCGCGCGATCAAAATTATTCCCGGCGAAATTCCTCCGTCTGACCGTTTCGCCAAGGTCGAAAAGTTTCCTGAAGAATTCGATATCGACATGATCCGCTGCATTTACTGCGGAATGTGCGAGGAAGTTTGTCCGGAGCAGGCCATTTATCTGCGCAAAGATTACGCCATTACCGGCTTCACGCGCGCCGACATGGTGCATCACAAGGAAAAACTTCTCGAGATCGGAGGAGTAATGCACGGCGTGGTATTGAAATGGAACGAAAAGAAATGAGCAGAACTGGAGTGATGGAGTACCGGTGACGACGACAAATCCATTGCTCCATCACTCCATTACTCCAACACTCCGTTAACCGATGTCTCCTTTCCTATTCTGGATTTTTGCAGTGCTGACGGTGATTTTCGGCGCGGCTGTCGTTCTTAATCGGAACCCGGTCGCGAGCGCTTTAAGCCTGGTTGTTTCCTTCCTCGGATTGTCAGCGCTGTTCATGTCCCTCGACGCGTTTTTTGTCGGCATCATTCAGGTTCTCGTCTATGCAGGCGCGGTGATGGTGCTTTTCCTATTCATCATCATGCTGCTCGATATCCGCGCCGAAGAGCTGCGCCGGATCAACTGGCTCGCCGCTGCCGGCGGCATTGGAATAGCCGCGATCTTGCTGGTTCAGATCTGCATGGTGATTGGTCATTTTCAACCCGCACGACGAAGTTTTCCGCCGCTGGCAAGTTCGACGACGGATGATGTGCGGAACATCGGCCAGCTACTTTTCAACAACTACAATCTGCCCTTCCAAATCATCGGCGTCCTGGTGCTCGTTGCCACAATCGGCGTGGTTATCCTGAGCCGACGGGAACCACGATAACATGATCACGCTCGGGGATTATTTGGTCGTAAGCGCGATCCTTTTCGCGATCGGCTTCGCCGGCGTGATGCTACGTCGGAACCTCATCATCATTTTGATGTCGCTCGAGCTGATGTTGAACGCGGCCAACCTGTCGCTCGTGGCTTTCTCGCGATTTCGCGTCGGTGCTAATGGGCTGCCGGACTATAACGCGCAGGTGTTCGTCTTTTTTGTCATCACGGTGGCGGCGGCTGAAGTGGCGGTGGGGCTTGCCCTCCTCGTCGCGTTATATCGAGCAAGGCAAACGACGGATGTCGCCGACATCACCAGCCTGAAGTTCTAACCCGCGACTCAGACGGAGCAATGAACTCATTCTATCCATGGCTCATCCTTCTCGCACCGTTCGCGAGCGCGACGGTCATCACGCTCTTCACGCTCCGATGGAAATCCTTGAGCAGTGCGATTTCCATCACCGCTGTGCTCCTAAGTTTTTGCGGTAGTTGCTTCATCTTCGCTCAGTCAGCCACCGCTGCACCCGCGTTCGTCTGGCTCGATATCACGCCGATCTTTCGAGTGCCGTTTGGCCTTACGCTTGATCAGCTGAGCAGGACGATGGCCGTTCTGGTTTCCGGCGTCGGCGCGCTCATTCACATCTATTCTCTTGGTTACATGCGGAACGACGAGGGCAAGTCGCGCTATTTCGCGGCGCTGTCGCTCTTCATGTTCGCGATGCTCGGGATCGTTTTCGCCAACAATTTCGTGATGCTTTTCATCTTTTGGGAATTAGTCGGGTTCACGTCGTATGTGCTGATCGGTCATTGGTTCTTTCGAGACGCCGCAGCCGACGCAGCGAACAAGGCATTCATCACGACGCGGATTGGCGATTTCGGATTCATGACTGGCATCCTTATGATTTGGATGACCACCGGCTCCGTAGTTTTCGCTGAAATCGCGCCGCGAATGCCGATGTTCGGCGGCCATGCAACGTTTGTGGCAATTGTCGCGCTTTTAATTTTCTGCGGCGCGGTCGGAAAATCTGCCCAGTTTCCGCTGCACGTCTGGTTGCCGGACGCGATGGAAGGTCCGACGCCAGTCTCAGCATTGATTCACGCCGCCACGATGGTTGCAGCGGGCGTTTACATGCTGGTACGCGTCGCGTTCATCATTCAAGCGTCACAAACGGCGCTTCTGGTCGTCGCGTGGATCGGCACCATTACAGCAGTGATGGCGGCGTTGATCGCGACGCAGCAAGACGATATCAAACGCATTCTCGCCTATTCCACGCTCTCGCAACTCGGTTACATGGTGATGGCTGTAGGTCTGGCCTCAAACGACGCGGCTATGTTCCACCTTTTCACTCACGCGTTTTTTAAAGCGCTGCTGTTTCTCGCGGCCGGCTCGGTCATCGTCATGCTTCATCACGAACAGAACATCTGGAAAATGGGCGGGCTACGGCGAAAGCTCCCGATTACATTTGTCACCTTCGCTGCCGGCGCGCTGGCGTTGATCGGTTGTCCGCCATTCAGCGGATTTTTCAGTAAGGACGCGATTCTTGCGGTCGCCTACGAACACAACCTGCCGATTTTCGCAGTGGCGTTGTTCACCGCCTTCCTGACTGCTTTCTACGTGATACGCATGCTCGTCATTGTCTTCTTCAGTAACCCACGCAGCGGCAGCGCGCGCGAATGTCACGAATCCCCGCCCGTCATGACAATGCCGTTGATCGTACTCGCAATTCTCGCAACGCTCGGCGGATTTGCATTTTTCGCTCAAAACTTTCTCAAGCTCCCAACCGAAAAAGAAGCAATGGTCTGGGTTGTTCCCGTGCTAGCTATCATCGCTCTGATTCTTGGAGTCGGACTCGCCTTTGCTCTTTACCGCGGACGCGCGACTGAACCGGTCAAGGTCGAGATATTGCGTCGCAAGTTCTATTTCGACGAGTTCTATGGCTGGCTGATTTATTGGACGCAGGAGCTGCTCGCTCGTGTGGCAGCCTTCATTGATCGCTGGGTCATCGATGCAGGAGCGGTGGGCGGAAGCAGTCGAGGGATCTGGGGCGTCGGTGCGCTCTTGCGACTAATCCAAGTCGGCAATCTTCAAGCGTACGCGTTCCTCTTCGGTCTCGGTATTGTGGCGCTGATTTATTTCGCTGTCTTTCGATAGGGCCCACCCAGAAAATCTTGAATGACAGAATTATGAACGAAGCCCGAGTGCGAGATCAAAAATCCGGGGAGCGCACGCGCCTCGCGTGCTGGCAAGCGCGCCTCCGCTGTCGCCTCCGGACACAACGCGCTCGCACCGTGGGTTGGGCTGCTCACAGAGCGTTTCGGCGAGGGCGCCGAAACGTGCACGCGAGGCGCGTGCGCTCCCCGGAAAGATTCAGCATTCGAGCTTCGTCAGTCCTTCGTCATTCGGCATTCGGATTTCGTCATTTCCCTTAATGGTCCTGTTCACAATTTTCTGTCCCATCGTTGCCGCCGTCCTAATCATGGTTGGCGCGCCCGCGCGGAAGACTGCTCTGGCTGCATCGCTTTTGACGTTTGCAGCGGCGTTATTTCTGTTTGCTTCCCTCGACCACCGTTACGCCGACTTCCAACACGTCACATCGTTTAGCATCTCTCCCGAGTGGCGGCTGAGCTTCACCACTGGCGTCGACGGCTTGAGCGTAATCATGGTGCTGCTCGCCAGCATCGTCACGCTGGCTGCGGTGTGGTTCGCCGGCACGATCGAGAGACATGAAAACGCGTTTTATGCCTGTCTTCTTTTCATTTCCGGCGGCGCAATCGGCGCGTTTGCTTCAATCGATTTATTTTTCTTTTACGCGTTTCACGAGCTCGCGCTGATCCCCACATTTTTGTTGATCGGAATCTGGGGCAGCGGGAATCGGGTCGCGGCGGCTTGGAAAATTACAATCTATCTGGCCATCGGCAGTTTCATTCTGCTGCTGGGCCTGATCTTGCTTTATCAAAGCTTCCCTCTTGCCTCGCGGAGTTTTGATATTCGCGTGTTGCAGACTGCAGCCGGAATGGGCCAGATCGCTCCGGACGCGCAACGGCATGTTTATCTACTGCTGCTTATCGGTTTCGGAATTCTCATCTCGCTCTTTCCGTTTCACACCTGGGCGCCCGAAGCGTATGCCGCAGCGCCAGCGCCCGCTGCGATGCTGCACGCAGGCGTTTTGAAAAAATTCGGGCTGTACGGGCTTCTGCGTCTGGCCATTCCGATGCTGCCCGAAGGCGCCCGTCACTGGGCGGCTCTGCTGATCGTGCTGTTACTCGGCAACATCATTTACGTCGGGCTGGTTACCATCGCGCAGAAGCGGCTCGATTGGATGCTCGGATACTCGAGCGTGATGCACATGGGCTACATTTTCCTCGGCATCGCCAGCTTTGGTGTTCTTGGTGTGACCGGCGCCGTCGTTTTGATGTTTGCTCACGGTCTCTCAATCGCGCTGCTATTTGGCATCGCAGGCGAATTACGCCAGCGAACGGGCACGCTGGCTTTTGATGAGGTCGGCGGACTTTCGCGGGTGATGCCTTTCGCCGGGTTGGTCTTTGGACTTGGCGTCTTCGCGGCAATCGGTCTTCCGGGTTTCGCCAATTTTGCCGGGGAAATCATGATCTTTTTTGGCGCGTTCAGGAACGGCTGGGAAATCGGGCGGTTTCACATGTTCCAAATCGCGACGGTTCTTGCGCTGTGGGGCGTGGTGCTGTCGACGGTTTACATGCTGCGCGCTTACCGCAAGACGTTCATGGGTTCTATTCGCGAGCAATGGCAAAAATTGCCCGATCTTCGCCCGGCGTTACGTGTGCCCGTCACATTGCTCGTAGCAGCACTTCTTTGCTGCGGGTTTTTCCCGCAATTGTTTGTGCGAATGGTGGCGCCGACCTTTGGGACTTTTCTCTCCGCCAACGCAGAAAAACAGACCTGTAGCGACGGCGCTGCGTCGCCGTGCGACCAGGGAAAGCAAAGCCCAACTAAGCGCCTCGACACAGCGAGGCGGCTACAACATGTCGCGCTGGAGCACGCCGGTTCGAGCCACGGCGCTGTGTCAGCGTTCTTCACGGAGCAACATCGCCCAAGCGCCTCGACTCAGCGAGGCGGCTACAACGAGCTTGTTCGGAGATGACTTCGATCACCGCGCCCCTACTTGAGATTGCGGTGCTGGTGCTTGGGATGCTGATCCTGATGACCGAAGCGTTTGCCGGGAAAATCGACAAGCGTGTTTTAGCTTACGCTGCCATTACCGGGCTCGCGATAGTTCTTCTCGCAAGTTTCTTTGTCGCTCCCCTTTCCTCGCCGGCTCATGCGACCGGTTTCTGGAGCTTTTACACGGCGGACCGGCTGGCAATCTTCTTCAAGCAATTCGCGCTGCTGACCACCATTCTTGTGCTGATCATGATGATTGATTACGCGGCAGTGGTGCGCAGCTTCTTTCCCGGCGCCGCGCCGCAGACAGGTCTCGGCGAATTTGTCGCACTGCCTCTTTTCACTTGTGCCGGACTGATGTATCTCGTGTCGGCGATCGATTTCGTTTTCATCTTTGTCGCGCTCGAGCTGGTAACCGTGTCGTTTTACGTGCTGGTCAGTTTTACCCGGCGCAATCCGTCGACGCTTGAAGCGGGAACGAAGTATCTGGTGCTCAGCGCGCTCTCCACAGGTTTTCTCGTATACGGAATTGCATGGATTTTCGGTGCGACCGGCCAGACGAATCTCTATCGGCTAACCGCGGCGCTGGCGAATGCTGGCAGCGACTCCGGTGCAGCGTTGTTAGGCATGGTGTTTGTTCTGGTCGCGCTCGGTTTCAAGATTGCGGCCGTCCCCTTCCAAATTTGGGTGCCGGATGTTTATCAAGGCGCGCCCACGCCAGTGACTGCGTATCTGTCGGTCGGTTCGAAAGCAGCGGGGTTCGTCGTGTTGATACGGGTTTTGCAGCCGTTTATAAATTTGCCGCAAACACAACGGCTGATTTTTGTGATCGCGCTGCTCACATTGATTTACGGAAATCTCGCAGCGCTGCCGCAGACGAACCTGAAACGACTGCTCGCGTACCTCGAGCATTGCGCATGCGGGTTATCTGCTAATCGGCGTGGTCTGTTTCGATGTCCGCGCGATTACCTTCTATCTAGTCGCTTACTTGCTCATGACCTCGTTGAGTTTTGCCGTGCTGATAATTGTTGCGCAGCAAACCGGTGAAGAAATTTCCGATTTTGATGGTCTCGCCAAACGCTCGCCATTTCTCGCATTCGCGATGCTGATCGGGATGGTCTCGCTTGCCGGTGTCCCATTCACGGCGGGATTTCTTGGCAAGTTCTACATCTTTTACGCAGCCGTTCTGCAGCGTCAGATCGCACTCGTCGTCGTCGGCGTGATCACGGTCGGATGCGGCTTCTATTATTATCTCAAGGTTATCCGCGCAATGTATTGGCAGTCTGATTCCAAGACCGACGCCATTCCTGTGAACGGCCTCTCACGTGTTGCGATCAGCGCATTGATCGTCGCCACGATTTGGCTGGGCGTTTATCCGCAACCCATTCTTGACGCGCTGAAGCACTGAAACATCCAAAAATTGAGGGAAAGTTGTCCTTCTAATGCTTCAATCGTCATCGGCTCACCTGGGTCCAAATTTCGCGGTGTAGGTGAACGGCGTACAAGCTGTAGCCGGAGTGATAAACCCCGGCTACGCATGCTTCATACCGAGATGGCAATGTTATGGCTTGCTTACCAATTGCGGCCCAGACTTCCTCGTCGCAAGTTGAGCGCTCACTTTTTGAATCTGTGCTGCCTGCTCTTTCAGTTGCGCAGTGAGAACGCCCATGCCTTTCTTGAGTGCCACAATCGTGGCGTCCTGCTTTGCCGCATTGGACGTCAGGTGCCGGATCGCCACTTGCTGTTGCTCGACTTTCTTGTGCTCCGTTGAACAACGTCGCATTTATCTGCTCGCAACGCACTTCAGCGCAGCCCGTTGAGCGTGCTGAAATTCAATTGCTAATTGCCAGGGATTTTTCGAGTCCGATCAATGACGGAATCATGGATTGATTCTCTTCCTGCAAATTTCGTATGTGTGTCGCCCAAAAGCGACATACCCGTTAGCCGACTACTACTGACCGCGGCTTGCGGGATCCACGCCGGCAAAACTCAAAAAGTCGATCATGCAAAAGCTTTGTGGCGTTCCGGCATGGGTTGGCAGCGTTGGTGCCCAGTCAGGCTGCATATGAAGATAACAGTCAGGGTCTAGCTGGAGCAATCCGATAAACACTTCGGCCACGATACGCGCACCGACAGGCCCAAGACGTAATCCGTCCTCGCGCAGCTCGGCTTCCTTCAAAATATAATAGAAAAGCGGCGTCGAAGTAACAAACGAAGGACGGATCGCCTGCAGCTCAGCCAGCTCAGTGTTACTGAGTGATGGGATGCCCATTTGATCGGCGATGCGCTGACCGGACGGGAGCATCCATGTAAGGCACCTTAATAAGTTGCGTTGCATCAGCGAGATTGGCGGCGTTCCGCTGGGTATGGTCGGCAGCGGCAGCTGGAAGAGCGGTGTCGAAATCTTTGTATCGATTCTCTTATTAGGGCGGACATCGGCGCTGAAAACGCCACCGAAATCGAAGAAAGTCTGCCAGCCAATAAAGCGTCGCGGAGCTCTTGCAAAGCCACGCAGGTCCACAGGGTCAACGGTGCCTTGTTCCGCCGGATCAAAAACCAAGCCAAAGAATGGCTGTCCATTGTCGCCATGAAGATTGGCGCGGTAAGATGGGCGCACCATGCTGTGCCCAAATCGATAGACGATCTGGAACTCTACGGGAATAAAAGCTTCGTTGTGCAGGGGGTCATAGAAACGGCGACCGTTTGTTAGAACATCATCTATCACCGCCTGGGGGACAATATGTGGCAGGAATTCGTGAAGGATCATCCACTGGTAATGCCAAACCGTCAGGCGGTGCGCCTGGAAGTAAGCGTCATTGTCGGGAATCGACGGATTCTGCGATCGAACAAAATCCACGGCACGGTTATGAAATAAAAGAAAAGCGGCGTTCAGACCGGAGATCATCATGTTTTCGTCGTTGCGCGGGTCACCAATAATCGCTGCGTTGTAGCTCGGATTGCGCGGCACATCCTCGAATTGGCCACCGCTCTCCATCCGGAATTTGATTGGATCAGCTGCATCGAATAATTCCGGGTTGCCCCCTGGTCCGCGAGCGTACACCGAATCCAGATCAAAGAAGGGGGTACGTCAGGTTGGGTGATATTATAGGTTGTGTCGGGAACCCGAGCCGTGACGTCCGGTCAAACGTCATGTCATGATCAAGGAACTGACCGAAAAACGTTACTCCGGCAGTGTGAGTTGGATTGTTCCGGTTGTTTAGGCTGAGGTTGGGATCCACGATCAGCGCCACAGGACCCGCTGCCAAATCGTCGTTCGCATCCAGAATCCCGCCCAGACTGCCCAGCTCCATAAGAGCGTCGCGAACCGCATTGTTTGGTGGCGCGAACGGCGGCAGGTTTCGGAACATGCGACCAAAATTCCCGGCTATCGTTACATCCGGAGGTCCAGGGTCCCGGTGCTGCGTGCCTTCGCCTAACAGGGCGGGCACGGTTATCAATGCGGTGAGCGCAATGAGAGCGGGTGCGATGCGAAGTGACGGAATTAATATTTTCTTCAACTGCGTTAACGGATTCATGGTTTTTCTTGATGTTGGTTTTGAATTGATGGGAACAGACGGCTCGCTTCGCATCGAATCCACGTTCGATGAAGTAGGGCGAGCGAAAGACTCTAAAAAAAAGGAATACATATTTAAGAGGGACGAGGTTTTACGGATTGGCGAGGACGACTTGCGGCGCTGGTTCACCACTGCGGATTCGACCTGCGGCGAACTTGCCCGTCTCAAACTGCGCGCTCACCTTCTGGATGTTTGAATCTTGCTCCTTGAGATGGGCAACGACAGTCGCCATTCCCTTCTTAAGCTCGCTGATCGTGACCTTCTGTTCCTCTATTTCACGAGCCTGTTTTTCGATTTTGCGGTGCTCTTTGAGGAACTCATTGAGCAACATCGCGTTCACCTGGTCGTAGCGCACGGTGTAGGGTTTTCCTTGCTTGTCGCACAGCACCAGATCGGGATTCACCTCCGCAACCTGTTCGGCCACAAGCCCGAACTGCGATCTACCTTCTGGATCGATCTCTTTCTTGTAGCAGAAGGTGACCGGTTTGAGCGCCAGGATCGCTTCGCTGGCTTTGTCCATCGGCTTAATGTGGTCTTTAAACCGCAGGGACGATGTAATCGTACCGAGTTTACCGAACTCATTAACGAAAACGGCACTCCCTCCGCTAGAGGTTGAACCGAAGATCTGGCCTATGTAGCAGCTGTTGCTTACGTTTTGACCAACGGCGCCGATAGCTATGGTGTTACTCGCCGTACTGATGCCTGCACCAGCGGAAAAACCGACAGCCACGTTGCCGAAACCGATGGTGTTGTTAAGGAGCGCGTCAACGCCGTCGGCTGTATTGGCGAACCCGGTGCTGTTGTTCAAAAGCGCCTGAAAACCGTTGGCTGTGTTGTTGGCGCCGGTGGTGTTGAAAACGAGCGCTTGCCGGCCAACAGCGGTATTCCCGTCGCCAGTGGTGTTGCTATTGAGCGCAATAGAGCCAATTGCCGTGTTGTTGTTGGCAGTGGCGTTGTCAAGTAGGGCGTCAGCGCCGATGGCTGTGTTATCGACACCAGTAGTGTTGAACAAGAGCGCTCCATTGCCCATGGCCGTGTTGCCGTCACCGGTCGTGTTGCTAGCGAGCGAAAGATATCCGTTGGCTGTGTTGGCGACCCCGGTTGTATTGTTCAATAGGGCTTCATATCCGCTGGCCGTGTTGGCGAGGCCAGTGGTGTTACTAAATAGCGCTTGGGCACCGACAGCGGTATTGACTACGCCGGTGGTGTTGCTAAATAACGCTTGAAAACCGACAGCGGTATTGACTGCGCCGTCGGTGTTGTTCAATAGCGCGCTATCGCCGATGGCCGTGTTATTTATTCCTTCGGTGTTGCTAAGAAGGGCGAACGCTCCATTGGCGGTGTTTCCAGAGCCGGTGGTGTTGCTAAAAAGTGCGCCGGCGCCGGTGGCGGTATTGTTGTCTGCAGTGTTGAGAAAAAGTGTCCCAGCGCCGATTCCCGTGTTGAAGTTGCCCTCTGTATTGCTCCTGAGTGAAAAGAGACCAACGGCTGTATTGTATGTGCCGCTGGTCAGGCTAAAAAGAGCACTTTGCCCTTCCGCTGTATTTCCGCCGGGATAGCCTCCGTCCGGAGCCGGATTGACAGCTTGCGCTATTGGGCAAAGCGCAAAACAGACGAGCACGAGCATTGCTAAAAGTGAGCGGCTGATTGAATTTCCTAGAGGTGAAATTTTCATGTGTTCTATTATCATTTGTTAGGGTGGGAATCGTTTAAATGGACTGATTGGAATTCACTTACTGATTGTTCCCGCCTCGTCGGTCATCGTCCGCGCTACGACGGAGAGGGACGCCATTTGCGGCGCTGAGTTCTTCGCCTCGAGTCGTGCGCTCACGTTTTGGATTTGCGCGGCCTGCTCTTTCAGGCTTGCATCGAGAGCTTGGATTTCTTGTTGCTGGTGCGCGGCAATCGCTTGGAAGTCCTTCTGCTGCTGTGCCACTGTTGATTTCAGTTGCGTGATGGCCGCTTGCTGTTGCTCCACCTTATGGTGTTCCTTGAGGAACTCGTTGAGCAACATCGCATTCACCTGATCGTAGCGCACGCTGTAGGTCTTTCCCCCCTTGTCGCGCACTACGAGATCGGGATTCACCTTTTCTACCTCCTCGGCAATCAAGCCAAATTGCGGAGTATTTGTCTTGTCGCTCTTGTAGCTAAAAGTAACCGGCTTAAGCGCCAGGACAGCTTCGCTTGTTTTATTCATCGGTTTAATCTGCGTCTTGAAACGCCGGGATGAAGCCATCGTGCCAAGCTTGCCGGTGGAGTCGATTATCACGGGTAGGGCGTCGACCCCTACAGAGGCACCGCGAATGCTGCCGATAAAGCAGCTATCGTCCACGTTAAAACCACCGACATCCGCACCGATACAGATAACGTTATTGGCCGTCGTGACGTTGCCACCAGCCAAAAACCCCAAGGCAACATTATTGTTGCCAGTGCTGTTGACGAAGAGAGCCAAATCACCATTGGCCGTGTTGTGGCTGCCGGTGGTGTTGTGAGAAAGCGCCAGACTACCGGTGGCTGCGTTTTGGTCCCCACCTGTGTTGTCCCCGAGGGCACCAAACCCCAGGGCTGTGTTTTCCTCGCCCGTGGTGTTGCTCAAGAGCGCTCGAGCGCCAACGGCGGTGTTGTGGTGGCCTTCTGTGTTGCTAAAGAGGGCGAATGCTCCATTGGCCGTGCTGAATATGCCAATGGTATTACTTAAAAGCGCCCCAGCACCGATGGCGGTATTGCTGTCTGCGGTATTGGCCAGGAGCGCTCCGGCGCCAATTGCTGTATTGAAGCTGTTGGTCGTGTCGCTCCTGAGCGAAAGGAAGCCGACCGCGGTATTGTAGCCGCCCGTCGTGAGACTCAGAAGCGCGTTTTGCCCTTCCGCCGTGTTGCCTCCAAGATAGCCGCCATCCGGTGCCGGATTGACAGCTTGCATCATTGGGGGAAGCGCAAAGCAGCCAAGCGCAAAGGCGATCAGAAGGGACCAAGTTGTCGTTTTGATTTTCATTGATGGTCTCATGTGATTTCTATTTTCTTAGGTAGAGTTCTGTTCAGTGGTTCTTGGGTTTGCGTTGGCTCAAGGAGGGGCGGATTCCAAGCCGCCCTGCGGTCGCCGCGGCAACCGCTCCTTGCTTTGCTTCTGCGCGGGTTCATGGACAATTGATGACTAGCTTTGAGGCAGGATTGCTTACCTCAAGCCGAGCACTGACTTTTTCGATTCGGGCGGCTTGTTCCTTGAGCTGCGCCGTGAGAACCTCCATTCCATTCTGCTGCTGAGCGATGATTCCTTCCTGGTTTTCGACCCTGGAGTTGAGTTCCGTGATGCACACTTGCTGCTCCTCGACTCTTTTGTGGTCTTTAAGGAACTCGTTAAGCAACATCGCGTTCACCGCGTCGTAGCGGACTGTGTAGATCTCGCCCTTGTCGTCTCGCACTATCAGGTCCGGGTTTACCTCGGCGACTTCCTCGGCGATCAACCCAAATTGCGGTCCCGCGCCTGCCGGATGGCTCTTGTAGCGAAAACTCACCGGCTTGAGCGCCAGAATCGATTGGCTGGCTTTGTCCATCGGTCGAATCTCCTTTTTGAACCGGCGCGAAGAGCTGGCCGTGCCGAGCTGGCCGACGGAGTCGATCAACACTGGTATGGCGTCGTTTTGCGCCGTTGTCACCCCGCGAATCCTGCCGATAAAGCAACTGTTGCTCACGTTCGCACCACCGGTGGCGATAGCAGTAACGTTATCGGCTGTAGTGACGCCGAAGCCGGCAAAACGCCCTAGGGCCGTGTTGCCGGCGCCAGTGACGTTGTTCGCGAGCGCGTCGTCACCGTTGGCCGTGTTGCCTAATCCGGTGGTGTTACTATAGAGCGCGGCAGCACCGGTGGCCGTGTTGCCTAAGCCAGTGGTGTTGCTATAGAGCGCTTGAAAACCATTCGCCGTGTTGGAGCTGCCGGTGCTGTTGGTAGCGAGGGCGCTATGACCGGTGGCTGTATTGCCGCTGCCGTCGGTGTTGCTCAAGAGCGCTTGAAAACCGTTGGCCACGTTGTTGCTGCCGGTGGTGTTGGAAAACAGCGCGCCAGAACCAACGGCTGTGCTGTCGTTGCCGGTGGTGTTGTTAAAGAGTGTTTTCCAACCGACGGCCGTGTTGTCTGCGCCTTCTGTGTTGCTCAAGAGCGCTTGAAAACCATTGGCCACATTGTTGCTGCCGGTGGTGTTGGCAAAGAGCGCGCCAGAACCAACGGCTGTGCTCTCGTTGCCGGTGGTGTTGTTAAAAAATGCCTTCCAACCGACAGCCGTGTTGTCGGCGCCTTCTGTGTTGCTGAAGAGGGCAAACGCTCCATTGGCGCTGTTATTGAAGCCAGTGCTGTTGCTTAGAAGGGCCCCGGCACCGGTAGCTGTATTCTCGTCCCCGGTGTTGAGAACAAGCGTCCCGGCACCAGTGGCTGTGTTGAAGCTGCCCTCTTCATTGCCCTTTAGCGAAAACCAGCCAACCGCTGTGTTCGCAACGCCGGTGGTGAGGCTGAAAAGGGCTTTCTGCCCTTCTGCCGTGTTGAACCCGGGATAGCCTCCGTCTGGAGCCGGGACAACCCCGAAAGCGTGCGGGGCAAAGAAAAGCGCCAGGCAGGAGAGCGCGGCTGCGATCGTTAGTATGGTCGGAGGTTTCGGTGCGTTTTCTTTGGGGTTCTTTTTCATTTTCTTGTTCTCACTTAAGGCTTGAACGGGAGTGTATTCCTCGCATTTACTCCTGGGCTCGGTAGAAGTAATACTCGGCAGTGTACGGCACCTGTTCCTCAGCGCCGATGTATGGGCCGGGAGCAGTGGGAGGTAAACCGCCGGCGGTATTCACCCGCTGGATGTAGGTCACGCGATTGAAAATGCCGGGCCCTGGAGTGGAGACGGTCTGGAGCAGCAACCAGGCAATCGCGGTCGGGTCGGGGGCGCAGCCATCCACGCGGCTGGCGATCACTTTGCCGCCACTGTGGCTCTCCCAAGTGGGGCCAGCGTAGTGAATGCCGACTTCTCCGTGATATTCGGCGTCGGCGAACAATCTCGCCGATGGCGCGACAAAATCCCAAGTGGTGCCGTTCCATCTGTAAATCTGCACGCCCAGCGCGTACACATGGAAGGCCACCTTATTTCCTGGCTGTACGTGCACTCTGTCGCACAGAGGGGAGGGCAGTTCCGGTGCACGGTTGTCCTGGCCCGCCCGTGCAACCGGAATGGACGCAAGCGCAAGCACAGCCAGCGCGGCTAGCGTCATCCGGACAGGCAGACAGCGGAACGAACAGGAATGGTTGGTTTTTAGATGGTTCATAATTTTCTCCTTGTTTTTGTCTTTCTTGTTTTTTTTCTAATGGTTTCTAGTTTTACGGATTATTCAGGACCAGATGCGGCAGCGGCTTCGCTGCATTAATCTGCGCGCTCACCTTCTGAATTTGCGCGGCCTGTTCTTGCAAACGGGTGTTTACTGCTTCAAGCGTCGCTTCCAATTTCTCGACCTTCTTGTGCTCTTTAAGAAACTCATTGAGCAACATCGCGTTCACTGCTTCGTAGCGGACGGTGTAAGGTTTTCCTTCTTTGTCGCGCACTACCAGATCGGGATTCACGTCAGCGACTTCTTCTGCCACCAGCCCGAACTGCGGAATCCCATTTGGGTCCAGCTCCGGTTTGTAGCGGAAGGTGACCGGCCGCAGCCCAAGGAGCGTTTCGCTCGCTTTCTCCATGTCTCGGATGTTTTGCTTGAAACGGGCCGAGGAGGTAGCCGTGCCTAGCTTCCCGTCTGAATTAACGTAAACAGGCGTTCCGCCACTTGCAGTTACGTTCCAAATCCCGGCGATAAAGGTACGAGTTTGGCAGCAACTGCTGCCAATGCGGATGACACCGGATTCGCCATCAACACCGTCGTTGCCGATATCGATGTTGAAGTCGCCCGAGGTCAGATTGAAACCACCGGATACTGCCACGTTAAAAGAACCGATGGCGAGCTGATTGAGCGATAGATAACCGACCGCTGTGTTGTAGCTACCGGTGTTGCTGCCGCCGAGTGCCTTCCAACCGTAAGCTGTATTGTAGTAGCCGGTCTGGTTGAGAAAGAGCGCTTGAAAACCGGTGGCCGTATTGTATTCGCCGATGCTGTTGCTAAGAAGCGCTTGGTAACCGATGGCTGTATTTTGGTTGCCCTCACTGTTACTATAAAGTGCCGCGGATCCATTGGCGGTGTTGGAGCTACCGGTCGTGTTAAAGTTGAGCGCCACACTTCCGGTGGCTGCATTGCCGCTACCCGTGCTATTCTGAGAGAGCGCTCCAAACCCAATGGCTGTGTTGTGCTCGCCCTCAGTGTTATTGGAGAGCGCGTATCGACCGAAGGCCGAGTTCCCGCCTCCGGTGGTGTTGCTATAAAGCGCTTGATCACCAGTGGCCGTGTTGCTTGCACCAGTGGTGTTAGAAAAGAGCGCGGACGCCCCATTAGCGGTGTTGAAGCTGCCGGTGGTGTTGCTATAAAGCGCCGAATTGCCGCTGGCGGTGTTGACAAAGCCTTCGGTGTTGCTGAAGAGGGCGAACGCTCCATTGGCAGTGTTTTCAAAGCCGGTGGTGTTGCTTAAAAGGGTCCCGGCACCGGTAGCTGTATTCTCGTCCCCGGTGTTGAGAAGAAGCGTCCCGGCACCAGTGGCTGTGTTGAAGTTGCCCTCTGCATTGCTCTTTAGCGAAAACCAGCCAACTGCTGTGTTCGCAACGCCGGTGGTGAGGCCGAAAAGGGCGTTCTGCCCTTCCGCCGTGTTGAACCCGGGATAGAATCCGCCCGGAGCCGGAGCAACCCCGAAAGCTTCCGGCGGTGGAAGCAGAAAGGAGCCAACCGCGAACATAATGATTGCTGTGAATGCAATGTATTGATTTTTCATAGATTAATTTTTCTTTCATCAGGGTTCTAACGAAGTGAGGAACGCGAGTTCCGAAATAATTTTCGGAAAGTTGTATCCGGGATGGTTCATCCGATGCTGCAGCCACTCGCCGCGGGGCCCGAGAGATACGCACGAGTCGAAACGGGTTTACGCTGCGGCTCGCCTTCGCATCGCCGCAATAGGCACGGCTGCGGCTACAGCGGTCACGACTCACAGAGCCGAATCTACAGGACGGGCGTTTTGCCTTGTAAGAAAATGAAAAAGAAGGCAGTCTGTACTTTCTAATGAGATCGGAGACGGCTGCGGGGGGTTTAGCCGAATCGCGCGGGTTCGTCACGACGCGCTGGAGCCTGATTCTTTCCGCCGGCGGCTCAAACGTCGATGAGCAAAAGGCGCGCGAAGCGCTCGCTGAACTTTGCCGGACGTACTGGCGGCCCGTTTTTCTGTTTGTAAGTCGCCAGGGTTACTCTCTGGAAGAAGCGCAGGATCTTACCCAGGATTTTTTTGCCATGGTCCTGGAGACCAACTGGCTCCGGCGCGCCGATGAACATCGCGGCCGCTTCCGTTCGTTTCTGCTTAAGTCGCTTCAGAATTTTCTCAGCCATGCCGAAGAAAGGACTCGCGCAGTTAAACGCGGTGGCAGAATGGCGTTCGTTTCCTGGGACGAATGGATGGCTGAAGCGCCGTCGCAGTTGTCCATCCCGGCTGAGTCTCTCCAGCATGTTCCGTCGGAGCATCTTTTTGATCTCCGCTGGGCGGCCACAGTTGTAGAACACGCTCTTCAACGTCTCCGCGAGGAATGCGAGGCCAAAGGCCGGCTCCGGTTATTCGAAACATTAAGCGTGAATCTTACCTCGGGATACAGCGATGTATCGTACGTCAGTCTCGCTGCTATCTTGGGAATCGCGGAGACAATGGTAAAAAAACAGCTGCACAATTTGCGAAAGCGTTACCGATGGTTCTTGCGCGATGAAGTCGCTCACACAGTGGAAAACCCGGCGGACATTGACGATGAGATTCGCTATCTCTGTACCGTTCTGGCAGAGGGTAACTGAGGAAAGCGGTGGCAAATCTCTCCGGTTCAGTCGCGGGCATCGTGGAAGGTGCGGCAAAATGCGAGCAGTGCGGGGCTAGGAGCCGTCTTGCTAATGGCTGCTGCGTCAGTTGTCTTCTCAAAGAAAACTTCGAACTCGAGGTCGAAGAGTCCGCGGAAGTTTTCGAGGGCGTGCTGGGAGAGGCCGAAGTGCCTGACAAGGAATGGCGGCTCGGCAATTACCAAATTCTCGAGGAAGTCGGACGCGGCGGAATGGGTGTGATTTACCGTGCGCGGCAGCGCCACTCTGGGCGCATCGTGGCATTGAAGCGGGTGCTCACGTATCACGCAGATTCGCACGAGACGCTCGCGCGGTTCCGCCGCGAGGCGGAAGCAGCAGCCAGTCTCGATCACCCGAATATTCTTCCTGTTTACGAGGTCGGCGAAACAGAGGACCGCCTTCCATTTTTCAGTATGAAATTCGCTACTGGAGGCAGCTTGCGCGCTGTCGGAGCAGGCCTTTGCGGGGAACAGCGCGAATGTGTACGGTTGATGGCGAAGATCACGCGTGCCATTGAGTATGCGCACACGCAGGCGATTCTTCACCGCGATCTTCAGCCAGGAAATGTTCTGCTGGATGCGCGCGGCGAACCGCTGGTGAGCGATTTCGGCCTGGCGAAATGGCTCGATAAAGAGAGCGACCTGACCCGAACACTCACCACGTTTGGAACTCCCGGTTACATCGCTCCCGAGCAGGCTTCGGGCGCTGACTGCGGTCCCGCGGCGGATATTTATAGTCTCGGCGCGATCCTGTTCAATTTGCTTGCCGGCCGGCCGCCTTTCATCGGCGTGAATGCGCTCTCGGTTATCCAGCAGGCAGCCGCAACACCGGCGCCGAAGCTCCGCTCATTGGTGCCATCGCTTAATCGCGATCTCGAAACAATTGTCGAGCGTTGTCTCGAGCGCGATCCCAAAGCGCGCTATCAGACTGCTGGTGCGCTGGCAGAAGATCTTGAGCGGTGGCTGGACGGCCGACCGATCATCGCGCGTCCCGTGCGAGCGCCAGCGCGAGTTTTCCGCTGGTCGCGCCGCAATCCAATTTTGGCGAGCGCAGGCGCTGCATGCCTTTTGTTTGCGTTCGCCGTTGTTTGGCTACTCGGGGAGAAGTTCCTGGCGTCTAAGACTCCGGCTTCCGAAAAGAGCATCGCGGTGTTGCCTTTCGAAAACCTAAGCGAGAACAAACAAGACTCCTATTTTGCCGATGGCGTGCAGGACGAGATTCTCACTGACCTGGCAAAAATCGCGGATTTAAAGGTAATCAGCCGCACGAGCGTGATGCATTACAAGAGCGGAGTAGAGCGTAACCTGCGCAAAATCGGCGAGGAGCTCGGCGTTGCCCGTGTGCTGGAAGGAAGCGTCCAGCGCTCCGGCAATCGTGTGCGCGTCAATGCGCAGCTAATTGATGCGCGTAATGATGCGCATCTGTGGGCGCAAACTTACGATCGCGATCTGGCGGACGTGTTCGCAATTCAGAGCGAAATCGCCAAGGCAATCGCCGACCAATTGCGAGTGCAGTTGAGTGGCCAGGAAGAGCAAGTCATCGCGGCCAAACCAACAAACAACGTCGAGGCTTACGATGCCTACCTGCGTGGTCTGGCTTATAGTTTGAAAACGGCCAACACGACCGCCAACGCCCTTGGCGCGCAGAAATATTTCAAAGAAGCGGTGCGGTTGGACCCGAAGTTCGCCCTTGGTTGGGCGATGCTTTCATACGTTGATGCGGCCGGTTACCGCTCACTGGCTCTTCCACCAACGGTCGCTCTGCGCGAAGAGGCACGCCAGGCCGCAGAAACCGCGCTGACTCTTCAGCCCAATCTCGGCGAGGCCATATTGGCCAAGGGCTACTACCATTATTCGTGCCTAAGGGACTACGACACCGCGTTGCGTTACTTTGAGCAGGCACGTCAGCTTTTGCCCAATAGCAGCCGGGTTCTTGAGTCACTGGCGTTTCTGGAGCGGAGGCGAGGCCACTGGGACCGGAGCGAGTCGTATTTCAACGAAGCCGAGCGGCTCGACCCGCGCAACGCTAGCCTGCTCGGGCAACACGCGGTTACCTATTTGCACCAACGTCGCTTTCCCGAAGCGCTGCGGAAGTACGATCAGGTTCTGAATATTACGCCGGACGACGTCACTATTCTCGCGGAAAAGGCATCTGTTGCACAAGCCGAGGGCGATCTGCCGCGTGCTGCTGCAATTCTCGCTCCGCTGCACCCGACTGCCGATGATGGCTCCGCCTTGGCAACACAAGCTTACCAAGCGATCTTGGAACGCCGCCCCGAACAGATCATCCCTCGGCTAAAGGAAATACTGACCAAGTCTGATCCAGCCCTGCGTTATACCAATGGAGAACTGCGCTTTTTGTTAGGCTGGGCGCAGGAGATCGCCGGCGACCATGCCGCCGCCGGGGAGAGTTGGCGACAGGCGCGCAGCGAACTCCAGTCTTTTCGCAACCAACAGCCGGAAAATCCTCTCCTGAACGATCTCGCGCTGATCAATATGGGTCTCGGTGACAAAGCCGCTGCATTTGAACTGATCGAGCAGGCCATAGCCGCGGATCCAATCGAGAAGGATGCCTTACTGGGTTCCAAATCGATCGAAGTCCTCGCCCGAGTGGCGGCGCAGATGGGGAAGCCCGACCGCGCCATCGCCGCTTTACAGAAACTGCTCTCGATCCCGTGCGCGAGTGCATTGGCTGTGCCTGTGCCGCTCACTCCCGCGGTCCTTCGCCTCGATCCAATGTTCGACCCGCTCCGGAATGATCCGCGTTTTCAAAAACTCGCTACCTCGCACGCGCCAAAGGGGAATTGACCCCCGATTAAACGGATAACACGGATGTGAAGAGAAGCTTTTTCCCCACTAAACACGCGAAACGACACGAAAGATCGGCATAAAGCAAAAACCTATTGATGTTTTACTTCTGAAAGGTTCGCGCCTTTCGTGTATTTCGAGGGCAAGAAGAAATCCGTTGGCGTTGCGAGCGGGACGCATCCGCTACTTGCCCCCTAGCCGCTTTAACTCCGAAAACTTTCGCGAGCAGCCGCTTTAACAAATCACGGTCGAATGAGCGAAGCTCAATCGCTCAGCTCGACGTTCCAGTACGCGAGATCCACGAAGTGCTTCCAGAGATCGTGCTGGGGCGCAGCAAAGGTGATTTGGACAAACGGCCGCCACTTTGGCCGCTTCGGTTTGCGGATCAGGCTCATGTGTGCTTCGCGCGGAAGCCGGTTCCCCTTGCGTGTATTGCACGGGATGCAGGAGCAAACCACATTTTCCCAAGTCGTCGTTCCGCCCCGATCGCGCGGCACGACATGATCCAAATTGAGCTCGCTACGATCGAAGAGGTGCCCGCAATACTGGCAGGTGTTCTTGTCGCGCTCGAAGACATTGTGACGGGTGAATTTTACTTCCTTCTTCGGAAGCCGATCGAACACAAGCAGCACGATCACCCGCGGGATGCGGATTTTGAATGAAATGGTGGTGACCGCTTCATGATCGGGCGCGTTCGCGGACAGGTCACGCCAGCTTTCGAAATCGTGCGTCGAAAAATTGTTCGCGTCATCCGAAGAAACAATTTGGGCATGCCCGGCGTATACGAGCGAAAAAGCGCGGCGGGCAGAGCAGATGTTCACCGCCTGCCAGAGCCGGTTGAGCACCAAAACCTGACTATTCAATAACGTGTGCAAGTCTGGAAAGGTAACCGCATTATGGCCCGCCTTTTACGGACTTCCGCGTAAATTTGGCCGACGCTATCATTAGCGCTATTACGTGTCAACGGGGGCGGAACCGGTCACCCCATCGTCATAAATGGCTTCCTGGCTTTGCATTCGCGCTTATTCGTGTCCATTCGTGGTTATATGAAAGCGCAATTTCCAGACGAGGAGACTAAGTCCGGAGAATTCAAACGCCAGGAGGACGCGTTTCGCGAGTGGATCTCGAATGACGGTTCGACACCTCACGCTGCTAAGGCGCAGCGCTATCTTCTTTATGTTTCGCTGGCCTGTCCATGGGCGAGTCGGACGGTTATTGTTCGGAAACTAAAAGGACTCGAAGACGCAATCGGCATGACTGTGGTTGATCCGGTTCGAGACGACCTGGGCTGGGCGTTTCGCGATACGTCAGGCAAGATCGCACCCGGTGCGGCGTTTGAATCCACTGATCCGATCAACGGCTTCCAATTTTTGAGCGAAGCCTACACAGCGACCGATCCTGGTTATAAGGCCCGCGTGACTGTGCCTGTCCTCTGGGACACGAAAACAAAGCGGATCGTAAACAATTGCGAGGACGACATCTGCCGCATGTTCAACGACGTGTTTAACGACTTTGCCCGAAATAAATCCGTCGACCTTTTCCCGAAAGAAATCCAAGCCGAGCACGCGAAGCTCTCCGATTTTATCTACGAAAATGTGAACAATGGCGTTTACAGAGCAGGATTCACCACGCGCCAGAGTCGGTACGAGATCGCCTGCCGCAGAGTTTTTCAAGCGCTTGATGAGCTCGAACAGCGTTTATCGAAAAGCCGATATTTGTTCGCGAACCGGGTTGTCGAGGCGGACTGGCGATTATTTTGCACGCTCGTGCGTTTTGACCCGGTTTATCACGGCCATTTCAAATGCAACCTGCGGCGCATCGTCGATTATCCAAACCTGCAGGGCTACCTGATGGACTTGTACCAGCAGCCCGGCGTCGCCGAGACGGTGAACTTGGATCACATCAAGCGGCATTACTACATGACGCACACGGCGATCAATCCAACCCGCATCGTTCCCGTTGGCCCGCTGCTCGACCTAACAAAACCGCATAGTCGCGAAAGATTGAACTAAGGCAGTTGCCACGGCAGCAATTCTTCATAGAATCGTGCGCTTCAGCCTGAGCCGACCATGATTTTTTTCGCCTTCAACATTCTTACTTCAGGCGTGCCATTCTCGATGGCCTGCGCGGTGATCGGTCTCGCGGCCGCGTTTTTCTTAATTGCCGCGGTGGTTCGGTCGCCCTCAGGCAATCAACGGATGCAAGAGATCGCCGGAGCCGTTCAGGAAGGCGCCAAGGCGTATCTGAATCGACAAGTAATCACGATCAGCTCGATCGCAGTAATCATTTTCATTTTACTCTTCATCTTCAAAGATCGGCCGACGGCCATTGGGTTTGTAATCGGTGCGTTTTGTTCGCTTTCGGCTGGTTTTATTGGGATGCGTATCGCCGTGGTGGCCAACGTGCGGACGACGCAGGCGGCAACAGAGTCGATTACCAAAGCTTTGCGAATGGCCTTCAATGGCGGTGCTGTCACGGGGCTTCTCGTGGTGGGACTCGCGCTTTTGTCTGTGTCCATCTTCTACACTGTGGTCGGGAGTATGCTCGGGCCGCGGATAGCGGTCAGCAGCCTGGTGGGTCTTGCGCTCGGAGCCAGTCTGATCAGCGTATTTGCGCGACTCGGCGGCGGCATTTACACCAAGGCCGCTGATGTCGGCGCAGACCTCGTGGGCAAGATCGAGCAGGGTCTCGAAGAAGACGATCCGCGCAACCCGGCAACGATCGCGGACAACGTCGGCGACAATGTGGGCGATTGCGCGGGCATGGCCGCCGACGTGTTCGAAACGTATGCGGTGAGCTTGATCGGGGCCATCCTTGTCGGCGCATTGACTTTGCCGGACACCCCCGCGGCCGTGATTTACCCGTTTGTGCTCGGCGGAATTTCCGTGCTGGGTGCAATCCTGGGCGTGCTGTTTGTAAATTTTGTCGACGGAAAACCGGCCAACGTGTTGATGGGTGGCGTGATCACCAGTGCGATCGTTTCGGCCGTCCTCTTCTGGCCAGCCACCCACTACATGTTTCCAACCGGCGTAATGATCGCCGGGCAGATGCGCTCACCCAATCAGCTGTACTGGGCGTCGGTTGTCGGCATCGTCATGACAGCCGTTGTTGTAGTGATCACCAATTACTACACGTCGATGCATCACCGGCCCGTGCAAAAAATTGCCCGTGCCTCAGAGACAGGTCATGCGACGAACATCATCGCCGGCCTGGCTGTTGGTCAGCACGCCACCGCGCTGCCGGTCGGATTCATCGCAATCGCTATTTTGCTAAGCTTTCATTTTGGCGGGCTCTACGGAATAGCTATTGCAGTGATGGCAATGTTGTCGATGGCCGGGATCATCATCTCGCTCGATTCGTTCGGTCCGATTACCGATAACGCGGGTGGCATCGCAGTAATGAGCAAGTTGCCCAGCGAAATACGCAACGTCACCGATCAACTCGATGCGGTGGGCAACACGATGAAAGCAGTGACGAAAGGTTACGCCATTGCTTCAGCCGGTCTGGCAGCGCTGGTTTTATTTGGCTCCTATGTGCAGGAACTCAAAATGCACGTTACACGCAACGGGGAGCCTTTCGTGTTCGAGTTTTCGCTTACCGATCCGAGAGTGATTATCGGCTTGTTCCTCGGTGGATTGCTTCCATTCATCTTCACCGCGTTCAGCATGGACGCAGTGGGCAAAGCCGCCGGCGCTGTTGTTCGCGAGGTACGTCGGCAAATACAAGCGCATCCCGGCATCATGACCGGCAAGGACACGCCTGAGTACGGAACTTGCGTGGATATCGTGACTAAAGCGGCGTTGCGCGAAATGATCGTGCCGGCGCTGCTGCCGCTAATTTTCGTGGTGGCGGTGGCGGTGATTCCGCAACTCGGCCCGGTCGCGCTTGGAGGTTTGCTCGTGGGAACGATTGTCACCGGTCTTTTTGTTGCCATAGCCATGACCTCCGGCGGCGGCGCGTGGGACAACGCCAAGAAGTTCATCGAGGAAGGCAATCTTGGAGGCAAAGGTTCCTTCGCGCATCAGGCCGCGGTTACCGGTGACACCGTCGGCGATCCTTATAAAGATACCGCCGGCCCTGCGATCAATCCGATGATCAAGGTCGTAAACATTCTCGCGATCCTGATCATCCCTATTTTCTTTTAGGTAGGAGCGATTGGCCTCAATCGCCCAGGCGGTTCAGGTGAACCGCCACTACCAATCCCTTAAAAACGCTTGGTTAAATTACCAAGGCATGCCAAAATCCGCGTTCTCTATCATGCCCAGCATCTCGGGATCGTCATCGCCTGCACGGCTTAAGTTTTGGGGGACACGCGGCTCGATTGCGGTGCCCAGCCCCGAGACTCTTCGTTACGGCGGCAATACCACCTGCGTGGAGCTCCGAGCCGACGGCGAGATTATCGTGCTCGACGCCGGGTCGGGCATCCGGCCGTTCGGTATCGCTCTCGATAGTGAATTTCAAGCGCGACCAATAAAACTTTCATTGCTAATTACTCACGCCCACTGGGACCACATTCAGGGCTTCCCATTTTTTAAGCCCGCGTACGATTCGAAAAACGAAATTCGCGTTTTCGGTTTTGATGGCGCCGGGGCGACGTTCCGCGAGATCATGGCCGAGCCCATGAAATCGCCGTTCTTTCCCATCACCATGCGTGAGCTCTCCGCGAAGATGGACATTAACAAACTGAACGAGATGAAGTTCTCGCTCGGGAAGTTGGACATTCACGCCGCATTCGTAAATCATCCCGGCGTCTGCGTTGGTTACCGAATTTTCACCAGCAGCGGTTCAGTTGCTTTTCTCCCCGACCACGAGCCGTATGAATTCTTTCTGCATACAGCCCGCGGAAAACAATTGAGTCCGGAACAAGCCAGAGAAATTGCGGCGGACCAGCACGCTGCGTTGGTTCAATTTTTGCGCGGCAGCGACATTCTGATTCTCGACACGCAGTACACTGATCAGGAATACACGACGCATATCGGCTGGGGACACGGTTCGATCTCCAGCGCCGTTGCGCTCGCGCTCGAAGCGGAGGTTCAGACGCTACTGCTATTTCACCATGATCCGAGTCATGACGACGAGATGATAGACACGATGGTGGAATCCGCTCGCGAACTCGTGATAAAGAGCGGAGGCCATCTGGAAGTCGCAGGTGCTCAGCAAGGCACCGAAATCCTGCTCGAAGCAAAGAAAATCGCCGCGGCGTAAATTCATCCTCGACGGCAACTGCGCGACTTGCAGCGAGGCGCATCGATCTTTATTTTGTTCGCTCGTTGCCTCGTAGTGTAATGGTAGCACTAGAGACTCTGAATCTCTCTGTCTAGGTTCGAATCCTAGCGAGGCAGCCACGTAAAAGATCTTGCGATCTCACGTGGCGACGCCACTCACAGTCAAACCGCGTGAGGCGAAGCCTTTTACGTGGTTCGAATCCTAGCGAGGCAGCCACGTAAAAGCGCGGACGCCCACATCTGGACATGCCACTCACAGTCAAACCGCGTGAGGCGAAGCCTTTTACGCGGTTCGAATCTAGCGAGGCAGCCACGCTTCCCCGCTGATTCCAGTTCCAAAAACGCCGTCAGTATTTCATCCGCCCGGACAACGAAACGCTTTCCGTTATCGCCATGCGCGTCTGCAATCCAGATCGTTCGCCGGTTACGATCCACAGCTGAGACGCAGCCAGCTTTAAGGATTGTTGACCACTTGCGGCGCAGGTTTGCTCGCTTCAAGTCCGCCACCGGACGGACTCGCTGCGGCGAGCTGGGCGCTCACCATCTGGATTTGCGCTGCTTGCTGTTTCAGCTGTGCCGTCAATTGGTCGATGCGCTTATCTTGTTCCTCGATTTGTTGGTGCGCTTTGACAAACTCGTTCAGCAACATCGCATTCACCGCCTCGTAGCGGACGCTGTAGATTTCGCCGTTGCGATTGCGGACGACTAAGTTGGGATTCACTTTCGCCACTTCTTCGGCGATCAAGCCAAATTGGGGTGTCCCTTTGCTGTCGCTTCTGTATTGGAAGCTCACTGGCTTAAGAGCCAGTATTGCTTCGCTGGTTTTATCCATTGGCTTGATGTTTTTCTTAAACCGCGCCGACGAAGCGACCGTTCCTAATTGACCGTTTCCATCCACGACAACGGCGTCGCCCACGACGGCGGTTCCGCTAATACCGGCGATAAATGCTGCGGTCTGAGGGCCATGCCCAAATACGTTTCCCCCAATACGTATGGTGTTGCTCTCGCCGGCCACACCAAGATGGCCGATGTCGATATTGTTACTGCCTGTGGTGAGATCGCCGGCGTGAAACCCCAACGCGATGTTTACATCACCGGATGTGTTATGATAAAGCGCCGAGTCGCCGACGGCCGTGTTGCCGCCACCGGTGCTGTTACCAATGAGCGCTTGGACACCAATCGCTATGTTGGCGTCGCCGGTCGTGTTGCTACGGAGCGCCTCATAACCGACGGCCGTGTTGCCAAGACCGAGGGTGTTGCTAGAGAGCGCAGTATAACCGACGGCCGTGTTGGCGATGCCGTTGGTGTTGCTGAGGAGGGCGAGCGCCCCATTGGCCGTATTCAATCGGCCATTGGTATTGCTTAACAATGCGAATGTGCCGGTGGCGGTATTTGCATCTGAAATGTTCGACATCAGCGTGCCGGATCCAATCGCGGTGTTGTAGCTGCCACTGGTATCGATTTTCAGTGAAAGAAAACCAACCGCCGTGTTTTGCACACCCGTGGTGAGGTGCATCAGGGCGTTTTGCCCTTCTGCCGTGTTGCCTCCCGGATAGCCTCCGTCCGGTGGCGGGACGACCGCCTGCGCTCTGGGCGAAAGCGCAAAGCAGGCGAGTAAAAACGCAAGTAGAACTGGTGGAATGCTTGCTTTCATATCCGGGGAGTTTCGGAAAACTCTCCGGACTTTGTCGAGGCTATTTGCCGCAAGCACAGATCAAACCGAAGAAAGAATCTTCCCGGCTACCCAGCATGGGAGATCATCCGGTGATGAAATTGGAAGGCCTCACGCCGAGTTCTTTGATCAAACATTCGCGTGTGCTCGCCCACGCGAGAAGTTCGTACCGTTCGGTGACGAAGCCGTCACTGTCCGGAGATTGCAGACTTCGCTGACCGAGCGCAGAGCTTGCCAGCGCATGAACGGAAAGCGCGTCTCCGGATAATGACGGAAGACGATGTCGCGCCAGTCTGAGAAGATCGTCCGCAGCTCCTCGACGCCGTCGTCCATCGCTTCAGAACTTGACCGGGACGCGACCGGATTACCACGGTTTATAGCTCAGCCCGTAGCGGAGCGCATCGGACGCGTGAGTTTCCCCGGCCTCGGCGTCGACGTCTTCCGGATGCCGGGTTGCTGCAGGTCAACGCCGGAAGCGTCCGGATGAGATTCCGGCAGTTGCGGAAGACGACCAAGTTCGGACGACCGTCTCTTTTCGGCTCGAGCCGCGCGTCAATCAAACTCTTAGCCAGAGAAGCCCGCGAACGCATTGTTCAATTTCCGCACCTGCATCTTAAACTTGCCCGCAACGGGGAGCCTAACTGGGCGGTCGCTGCGATACAGATGCAGTGAACCGGCGTTCTTGTTCTGACTCACCGCAATGGCCGAAGCTGATTGGCACCGCTGCCGCAAGCAGTTTGGCTACTCTGTTCGTGGTTCGGAATTTCTTTCCGGCGGAAAAGAAAGTCCGCCATCCGATTAGCGCCATCTACAACGTCGGCGACGATGTTTTCGTTCGTACCATGGGCCACCTGCTGGGCCCCCCTCTCATAGAGGGGAACAAAATTATACCGCTGGAGAACGGCGATCAGATCTTCCCGGCAATGCTGAACGGTATTCGTTCGGCGCAGCGCACAATTACGTTTGAAAATTTCCTGTTCAAGGAAGGCGAAGTCTCTGACGCTTTCGCTGAAGCGCTTGCGGAACGCGCGCGTAACGGTGTGAAAGTGCATTTTCTTCAGGATGCGCTTGGATGCGACGCGGTCCACGGGCGCGCCATCAAGCTGATGAAACGGGCCGGTGTCGCGGTGGAGATTTTCCGCTTCGTCCATTTCTCGCGCATTAACTTTCGGACGCATCGAAAGATCCTGGTCGTCGACGGAACTCTGGGATTCATCGGCGGCGTGGGAATTGCCGATGACTGGAAAGGCAACGGCCGGATCCATGGGTTGTGGCGCGATTCTCATTACGAGGTGCGAGGCCCTGTAGTCGCGCAATTGCAACAGGCTTTCATGGACAATTGGCTGGAAACCCGGGCCGAGTTGCTACACGGCGATCTTTATTTTCCTAGACAAGAATGCGCCGGAGAGCAGATTTGCCAGATCTTCAAGAGCTCAGCTGGTGAAGGCTCCGATAGTGGGCGTTTGATGTTGCTGGTATCCATTGCGGCAGCTCGCCATCACATCCGCATAGCGAATGCCTATTTCATTCCGGATAATCTCACGATGCGAACTTTGCTCGCAGCACTGCATCGAGGCGTGAAGATAGAAATCATTACGCCAGGTGCTGACATTGATGCGCGCACTGTCCGTGCCGTGGGAAAGGCACGCTGGAAACCTTTACTCGAAGCAGGCGCGCGTTTTTATGAGTATCAGCCGGCGCGATTCCACTGCAAATATCTGCTTGTCGATGATTGCTGGGCCTCCTTCGGCTCGGCCAATCTCGACAACCGTTCAATGTCATTGAACGAAGAGGCAAACCTCAACGTGCTCGACCGGCAATTCGTTACGTCGTACGCAAAAGTTTTTGAGAAAGACAAGAGCCATGCCCACGAAGTTACGCTCCAGGACTGGCGAGATCGACCCTGGGAGGAAAAAATCAAAGGCCGAGCAATGTCGATCTTCCGGTCGCAGATGTAAGTATCGGCGACGACACGCGAACGTGACCTACACTCCAACGTCCGGAACGAAGCTTCGGGTCGCGACGTACAATGTACATGGCTGCATGGGAATGGATCGGCAGCGCTCTGAAGCGCGCATAGCCGAGGTAATCGCCGAGATGTCAGTCGATATTGTTGCGCTGCAAGAGCTCGATCTCGGGCGACGACGTTCCGCCGGCGCGGATCAGACTAAAATCATCGCCGAGCAACTTGGGTGGTACAGCCATTTTCATCCCGCCATGCGGCGCGACGATGAACACTACGGCAATGCCATTCTTAGTCGCTACCAGCTGACTTTTCGTCGCGCAGTCGAATTGCCGGGCAGCCCGCCGTTTTTCTGCCGTGAGAATCGCGCAGCGATTGAAGTGAACATTGAAACCAATCTCGGGACTGTCCAGATCATCAACACGCATCTCGGTCTCGGCTGGCGCGAACGCTTGGTTCAAGCACAACTGTTTAGTAGCGCCGAGTGGCGCGCAGCAATCGCCGATGACACACCACTTATTTTACTCGGCGACTTCAACAGTCTGCGTGGTTCGCGACCATATCGCACCCTTAACCGCCATCTGCGAGATGTGCGCGAACTCATTCAAGCGACGAGACCCATTCGCACCTTCCCAACGCGATTTCCGGTGCTGGCTGTCGATCATATTTTCGTCAATGGAGCGGTTCAGCCACTGAGCTTAACTGTACATCGCTCACCTCTGGCGCGGATTGCTTCCGATCATTTTCCGCTCATGGCTGAATTCGTGCTGTCCCCTCACCGTTGCCCCGAATAGGCCGGCGCGCTCCTTTTGCAGCAAATTTTGCTCAACCGTACGAGTCCGATTTTCTTCGGATTTTTGCATGCAGTTGGTGTGAGGTCTAACGAACTGGCTTGGAGCAATTCCAAGCCAGCTTTTTTTGCCTGAAGGCGAATCATCCCCCGTAAAGCCTGACGCTCTCACGGGGAACGGACAAAGTGCGCGAAGCACCTTGCCCGATTCCGCAGATTACTCACCACCGTTACCGTGCCCCCCGCCCCGCTGAACGTTGCCGCGAATCTCACCCCCGGGGAAATTCGTCGTGTGCATGTTCGCGTAGGACAGACCGTCGCGAACGGCTTCCAAAGCGGAGTCGAGGTCACCTACAGCAATGCCCTGGCCCGTGGGTCCGGTGACATTTGCTGCCGTGATCGTCCCGCTGATATTTCCCGAAGTCGTCGCCGGGCAGGCCGGTTGGTTGCCACCACCACACAAGAATATCATCACGCCACCAGCGACCTTACTGGGCGCAAAGTGAAGGTGAGCGACACTAAGCGGCGATGACAGGTCGGCAAAGCTCAACGAGAAGTTGATCTCACCTGACCGGATCGTCATCTGGAAGTTGCCAGTGCCTGAAGAGTTGATCGGAGGCACCTCGTTTGCCCCACTGAGGGTCGCAGAAAAACGCTCCGTATGTGAGGGAGCTGCCGCTGCGACGAGCATGCTCACAGCGAGTGCGGTTATTGCCCAAAAACCAATGTCCTTTGTTTTCATAATGTATTCCTTTGTGTTGTGGTGTTGTTTGCCTGAATGATTTTGGCAATAACGCTTCGTCGCAGTCAAGGCAGAGGGCCGCATCGGAAAAGTAACGGCATTGTTACTTTTTGGATCAGCTTCTCGGCACAGGGAACCGCGATGCGGGTCGGATTCGAATCATAATAAAAGAGGAAGAGGCGCGATTTTCATGTGCGCCGGTGCATTCCGTGGCAGGGGTTCGCATTCCTCGCAAACGATCAAACAAGGGGGAATTGTATGAAAAAACTTCTTTTACTTCCATTGGTAGCAATAGGCCTGGCTCTGGTTCCGGCAAATCAGGCTGGTGCTCAAGTTTCGGTTGGAATCGGCCCAGTCGGAATCGGATTCGGTTACCCCGCATACCGATACAGCTACTACGGATCCCCGGGATACAATTATGGTTATTACCCGCGCAGCTATTACAGGGGTTATCCATACTCCCGAACGTATTACTACAGCGGGCGGCCGTACAACTACAACGGCCATCGATATTACAAGCATCACAAGCGTCATTACTACCGCTACTAAGTGCTTGGGTGGAGTGAGATTCATTGGCTGGCTTGGATGAATTCCAAGCCAGCCTCTTTTTTGAGAGCGGCTCTTCAGTGGCTCTGATCGTCTGAGAGGCTCGAGAAATCCAGCTAACCAATCCCCCGCCGCTCGCGCTATGGCCTGTTCACTACAACTTGCGAGGCAGGCGCTGAATCGCGCATCTTCAGATCCCCGGTAACTCGCTGGATCTGTACCGCCTGATGGTTTAGTTGTTGTCTCAGAGCTTGCATTTCCTTCTGCTGCTGCGCGTTGAGTCTCTCGAACTCGTTCTTTAGGCGCGCGATACCGCTCTCCTGTTCCCGAATTTTGCATTCTTGTGCCTCGACTTTGTGATGCTCTTTAAGAAACTCGTTGAGCAACATCGCGTTCACCTGATCGTAGCGGACAGTATAAATGTCGCCGTTCTCATCGCGGACCACCAGTTCGGTACTCACCTCGGCTACATCCTCAGCGATTAGACCGAATTGCGGTGTGTTTGATTTATCGCTCTTGTAATGGAACGTCACCGGCTTAAGCGCGAGGATCGCTTCGCTTTCTTTATCCATCGGTTTGATTTCCTTCTTAAACCGCTTCGAGGAACTCATCGTTCCGAGCTGGCCGGCGGAATCAATCAATACCGGTATCGCGTCACTGTTTGCCGTTGTAACGCCGCGGATATGTCCAATAAAGCAGCTGTTGCCCACGTTGGCGGCAGGAGAATCGATAGCCACTACCTGACTCGCATTGATAACGTTTGACCCGGCAAAGGCACCCAAGGCAGTATTGCCGCCCCCAGATGTGGCGTTAAGTAGCGCAAAAGAGCCAATGCCTGTGTTGAAGTTGCCGTCAGCGTTCTCGAGTGCGCCTTCACCGATCGCGGTATTGTTGACGCCGGTGACATTCGCGGCCAGCGCGTCCTTACCAAAAGCGCTGTTGTGAGAACCGGTATTGCCCGAGAGCGCTTGGTAACCCGTGGCGGTATTGGAGTCGCCAGTGACGTTGCTAAAGAGCGCATTAGCACCGATGGCCGTGTTCTGAGTGCCCGTGGTGTTGCTTGTAAGCGCGTTAACCCCGGTGGCCGTATTTAAGCCGCCTGTGGTATTATGTTGGAGCGCACTGGTGCCGGTCGCCGTGCTGCCGACACCTTCTGTATTGTCAGCAAGTGCGACAACGCCATTGGCCGTGTTGAAGTTGCCTGTAGTGTTACTCGAGAGCGCTTGGCCACCGACAGCCGTGTTACCAGCGCCGCTGGTGTTGGTTGAGAGTGCACTAGCACCGGTCGCCGTGTTCAAGCTGCCGGCCGTGTTGTTTAAAAGGGCTGTCGCTCCAACGGCGGTGTTGTTGTTGCCGGTCGTGTTGAATAAAAGCGCCGCCACGCCAACCGCCGTATTTTCGTCTGCATTATTGGAAAGGAGCGCCGCCGTTCCCACAGCGGTATTGTAGCTGCCGTCTGTGTCCTGCCAAAGCGTGAAGGCGCCCAAGGCCGTATTCCATTGGCCGCTTGTAAGACCGAACAGTGCTTTCTGTCCCTCCGCCGTGTTGAAGTTGGGATATCCTCCGTCCGGCGGCGGGACGACTGCCTGCACCCCTGCTAGAAAACCCTCAAGACAGATAACCAGGACTAGAATGTGAGCTCGATTTTGAAGTTTCATGTTTAGTTTTCTTTTTAGTTTTATTTCCCCCGCTCGGGTTGACCCTGCCCGCCTTAGGCGGGACTTCTGAGAAAAGGGAAGAAAGTTTCGGGAGAAAAGCTTCCTGCCGTGTCCTCAATCGCGTCGGGTTTAAACACGTCTCGCCAGTCCGGGCAAGAAAATTCCGAGCCGAAAGGCGCCAATGAACGACTCGAAAGCTCTCGGAGGGGGTGGATTCTGTCGAAGGCTAGGAAGCCGTCGCTCCTTGCTGGTCGCGGCGTTTGCGGAAAAAATCCTGCAAGATTTCAGCGCATTCTTTTTGCAAAACGCCCGAGGTGATTTCACATCGATGATTGAGGGACCGCATCTGTAAAAGATTCATCATGCTCCCGGCGGCTCCGGCAGTGGGATCTACACACCCGAAAATCACGCGCCGGATTCGCGTGTGCACGATCGCGCCTGCGCACATCGGACACGGCTCTTTGGTCACGTAAAGATCGCAATTCGTCAGCCGCCAATCACCAACGGCCGCTTCAGCCTGTGTCAGCGCGAGCATTTCGGCATGCGCGGTCGCGTCCTTGAGCAACTCGACTTGATTATGCGCGCGCCCGATTATTTTGCCCTCGCGCACAACCACCGCGCCCACCGGCACTTCTTCCGCTGTGTACGCTTTCTGCGCCTGTCGCAATGCTTCACGCATGAAATATTCGTCGGGCAGCGGTTCGAGCATCTTTAACGTGTAGCCACGGCCCTGTGGGTCGTCCAACGCATAACCAACGACGTTTGACGGCCACAGGCTAGTGGCTACAGAGGAAGCGGGCGCTTGCCCTGAAAACTTCTTGCGCATATTAGGGACTGCTCATGCACGACGACATTGAATCGCATCTGGTCGAAAAGCGCGTTTTCAAGCCAGCCCCGGGTTTCAGCAGCAAGGCGCGAATCAAGAGCCTGGCTCAATATCGGCGGATGTATCGAGAATCGATCAGGCAGCCCGCCATGTTCTGGACGCGCGAAGCGAAGGAGCTGGTCTGGCGCGCGCCGTGGAGAAAGGTCCTGGAATGGAAGCCGCCGTTCGCGAAATGGTTCGTGGGCGGGAAACTGAACGTTTCCGAAAATTGTCTGGACCGGCATCTCGCCGGATCCCGTCGGAATAAGGCAGCGATAATTTGGGAAGGCGAACCCGGCGACAAGCGCACGCTTACCTATCAGCAGTTGCATCGCGAAGTCTGCCGCTTCGCGAACGTGCTGAAACGGAACAACATCAAGAAAGGCGATCGCGTTATCATTTATCTGCCGAACATTCCCGAGGCGGCAATGGCGATGCTGGCCTGCGCACGAATCGGTGCCGTGCACTCAGTGGTCTTCGGCGGATTCAGCGCGGACAGCATTCGCGACCGGATCAACGACAGCGGCGCGATTGCGCTCGTCACCGCCGATGGCTCGTATCGTCGCGGCGGAATTGTGCCGCTAAAGAAAAACGTGGATGACGCGCTCCGCGATGGCACCTCTGTTCGCCGCGTAATCGTTTTTCGCCGCGCGGCAAGCGACATCCACATGGAGGAAGGCCGCGATGTTTGGTGGCATCGAGAACTGGAATACGTAGATGCAAACTGCCCGCCAGCGCCCCTAGACAGCGAGCATCCGCTTTACCTTCTCTACACGAGCGGATCGACTGGCAAACCGAAAGGAATTTTGCACACCACCGGTGGTTACCTGGTGAACGTTTATTGCACCACCAAGTACGTCTTCGACATCCGCGATGAGGATATCTTTTGGTGCACAGCGGATGTGGGGTGGGTCACCGGTCACAGCTACATCGTCTATGGTCCTCTCGCGAATGGCGCAACAGTTGTGATGTATGAGGGCGCACCGAACTGGCCCGAGCCCGATCGGTTTTGGAGAATCATCGAAGAGTATCGGGTCAACATTTTGTATACTGCCCCGACCGCGATCCGCGCATTCATCCGTTGGGGAGATAATTGGGTCAGGAAACACGATCTCTCGTCGCTACGGTTGTTAGGCTCAGTCGGCGAACCGATTAATCCGGAAGCATGGATGTGGTATCAAAAAATAATCGGCGGCGGACGTTGTCCCATCGTCGATACGTGGTGGCAAACCGAGACTGGCTCAATCATGATTACTCCTCTCCCGGGCGCGATACCAACCAAGCCGGGTAGCGGCACGCTTCCGTTCTTCGGCGTCGTCCCGGCTGTCGTCGATCAAAAGGGACAGGAAGTCGGCCCGAATATCGGCGGCAAATTGATTATTCGCAGACCGTGGCCTTCGATGTTGCGTACGATCTACGGCGACAATGCGCGCTATCGACAGCAATACTGGAGCGAATATAAAGGCAATTATCTCACAGGCGACGGCGCGCGCCGTGATGAAGACGGTTATTTTTGGATCGTCGGCCGCATTGATGATGTTCTGAACGTAGCCGGTCACAGACTCGGCACATCGGAAATCGAGAGCGCGCTTGTCAGCCACCCGCGAGTTGCAGAGGCGGCGGTGGTCGGCAGACCGGATGAATTAAAGGGTCAGGGCGTAGTCGCGTTTGTGACAGTGAAAAGCGGGGTTGAGGTCAGCCGCGGGCTGAAGGACGAGTTACGCGATCACGTGAGCAAGCACATTGGCGCAATTGCAAAACCCGATGAAGTGCGTTTCGCCGAAGCGCTTCCAAAGACGCGCAGCGGCAAAATCATGAGACGGCTACTCAAAGAAATCGCCAGCGGTGCAAAAGTCACCGGGGACACGACGACTCTGGAGGATTTCAGTGTACTGGCAAAGCTGGCAGCACCAGAGGAATAGCCACATCTGCCACGTGCGATTCCTGCGACACATGGGCCAAATGGAGCCGAAAAATCTTTTTCCCATTCCGGGTTCGTATAGCGTCTTCTCGTGAGCTTCTTTCGCACAGGCTTTCGCGAACTGGCCTTAAAGCTCAAGCGCCAGCGAACTCGTATAGCGCTCCGGCACGAGCGGCGTCTCCTGCAAAAAAGTGAAATAAACCTCGGGCGCGAGGGGACAACGCAGGCCGCAAATTTTCCCGAGCTGCGCAATGAGATCGTTGCACTAAAGAAACTGGAACAGGAGCAAAAAGAAGTGGCGATGCGGATCGCGCGGATTGACGAAGGCATAAAACGAATTGAAGAAGAACGCCAGCAAATCACGCGGGAGCAGGCGAACGCAATTGCGAAACTCGAAGCAGAGAAAAAGCCGCTCCTTCAAAAGCGGAACCAGGCGAAGAGCACCGCGGAGGTCTGCGAGCGAGAACTTGCCGGCGTGGAGCGGCGCATTCAGGAGAGCGAAGCTGCCGATCGCGATCTTTTGAAACAACTTTCCGATCTGCACGCACTTGATCCTGCTCCTCCCGACCTCGAAGCGCTCTCTGCTGGTATTATGGCAAAACGGGCGCGCCTTCCGGACGAACGCGCCGAACTCGTGCGGGCACGCATGGGCAGCGGTGACGCGGTGCGTACGGCGAAGGAAAAGTTAAGCACCGCCGAGTCCGAACTTGCCGCCCTGGAAAAAAACATGGCGCGTACGCGGAGCGAGTTTGAAACTCGCGACCGGAAACTGGCTGAGAGCATTCGGACCCAACAACAAGCAGCGCACGACGCGCGGACGCGGCATCAGACCGTCGAAGAGCGAAAGAATCCGGCGTATTTAAGCATCGGACGGCATTTGTGCGAAAAAGGTGTTGCTCCGCCGAATGCGCCGCACCTGCTGGAGGAGGCTCATCGTCGCAGAGAGGCCGTGGACCTGCAGTTAAAGCACCAGACAGAGCTGGCCCAGCTCTCCGGTCAGATCGATAAACAGGAGCTGCGGAAGTTTTACTTCAGCGTGTTCTCGGTGCTGGTTCTGCTTGCGATCACGTTACTGGTTGTTTTCCAATCGCCGCGAGGACGCGAATGGCTCCCGCAGGAAACCGACACCATCCTGTCGATTAACGCGGATCAATTTGAACGCGCAAACCTCGCAAAGCGCTGGCCCGGTGCGAAGCCCAAACTGTGGCTGGGATTGATCGGCCCCGCCGCTTCCGTTCCTGGGTTGAACCCTTCGCGCGATACGGCGCGCATCACACGCGCGCTCACGACGAACGAGACCGGTGAGACTAAAGAGTTCAACCTCGTCCAAAGCCGTCGCGGCCTTGCCAAGGTGATTCGTACCGTCGCTGACAACAAGAATTTCCGAAGGCGTCCGAACAACTTCCACGGTTTGCCCGTTTGGGAGCGACAGCCCACCTCCGCCGACGGTACCGCCGTCAAGCCGGATTTTGCCATGGCCCGCGTCGGGCCGGCAACGCTCGCTGTTGGCGCGCCAGAAGAAGTGGATGAGCTGCTACTCGTGCGACTGGGAATGAAGCCAGACCTGAAAATCACCGGGCAGCTGTTCGACCGTTTCCAGGCTCTCGATCACGAGAGCGCGCTGCGGCTCATATCCCGTGATCCACCGGATCTGTCCCGCGTTTTCCATCCCATCTTTTCGCGTGAATTACTCGATGCCTCGCAACTGATCGGCCTTGCAGTGAACCTGCAAAATCCAGTAAAAGCCAGAATCCTTATCAAGGTGAATACTCCTAAAAATGCCACCGACGTCGCGCGCGATTTGCGCAGCAATCCGGAGCAGTGGCTTCGTTTGCCTGACTCGCCGCTATTGCTTTATTCGCAACCACCCGAGATCCAAACGCAGGGAAGTTCCAATCTCGAATTGCGTTTCAATGTGCCGGAAGACAGCGCACGCCTTCTCCTCGAGCGCCTGGCTGGAACAGATGTTCCCGAAGGGGCTGTGGCAGAATATTAGTCAAACGATGCCCGGATCTCGCAACAGGATTTGGACTTGGCTGTTTGTTCCTTTGACGGCAACCCTCATGCCGATCAACGCAAATGCTGACGGTTCTCTCGTTGATATTCAATCAGTCGACCCAACGATCGTGGTAGAGTTGCGCTACGCAGGAAATAACAATTTGCTCAAGCATCCGCTTTACCCTCAAGGCACCCGCGCTCTCGCCCGCCCCGAGGTCGCCGCAGCTTTGACCAAGGCGCAAACGCTTCTGCGTCGCTATCAATATGGACTTAAAATTTGGGACGCCTATCGGCCCGTCGCCGTACAGACAGAGCTTTGGCGGGCATCGCGCAACAGTGACTACGTTGCGAACCCTGAAGTCGGCATAGGCTCGCTGCACAGTTGGGGAATTGCCATCGACGCTACCCTGGTGGATTCATGGAATCGTCCCGTTAGCATGCCGAGCGATTTTGACGATTTGACGCCTGCTGCGATGTGGCGTTACACAGGTCGGTCTTTTGAAACCCTCGGTCACGTCCGTTTGCTGCAATGGGCGATGCATCGCGCCGGGTTTTGGGGAATGCGCACTGAATGGTGGCATTTTACGATCGCGACTTGGAAAAAATTCTTGCCGGAAGAAGCACAGCAGTCCGCGCATGTCGAGGGAACTCAGTGGAACGGTAAATTATGATCGACGGCTTGCTTCGCGGTTTGCGCCAGCCGGAATACGTTCACGTGTTGCTCAACCCGCTGCCCGTTTACGGGCTGCTTGTTAGCTGGATCGCTCTTATTGCCGCTCTGATTTCAAAAAGCCGCCGAGCACACATTGTCACGTTGATCCTCATATTCGTTACCTCGATTTCCGCATGGCCGGTCTATGAATTCGGCGAAGAAGGTTACGATCGTGTTCTGGCCATGACTGATGACGATGGTCATGCCTGGCTCGACGAGCACCAGGCTCGCGGTCAGAAGTTAATTTACGTTTTCTACGCACTCGCAATTTTAAGCGCCGCGGCAATCGTCGTTCCGTTGTGGTGGCCGAAATCTTCCGTGCCACTCGCGCTTGTAGTGGTGTTGCTGGGAGCGGCCACGTTGGGCTCTGGCTGCTACATCGCATACGCAGCAGGAAAAATCCGACACCGTGAATTTCGCAACGAACCGCCGCCGCCGATAAAATCGCAAGCGGATTAGATTTTGCGAAGCGTTGTAGAGGCGTTCGCCGCGGCGAATGCCTGGGCGCTTGGCACAAGCGCCCTACAAATTATGAAGACTGAATTCGATCGCGCAGAACGCTACGTTGAACAACAAAGCGTCGCGCTCAAAAAGCCGCTGGCACTGCGCGATCTCGTTTTGACGCAAATTCTGTTTGTGGTCGGCTCAAGCTGGGTCGGCACGGCGGCGAAGCTCGGACATGCGCATCTGTTCTTCTGGCTGCTCGCGATCATGCTCTTCTACATTCCGCAAGCCGTTGTCGTAATTTACCTCAGCCGTGTCATGCCGCTCGAAGGCGGTATTTACCAATGGGCCAAGCTCGCCTTCAACGAATTCGCCGGCTTTATGGTGGCGTGGAATTTGTGGCTGCTGTCTATCATGGTGATTGCGCTGGGTGGAATGTTCGTCACCACAAATATCTCCTACGCTATTGGTCCGGACGCAGCGTGGATGCCGGAAAGCAAATGGTGCGTTTCACTGGTGAGTTGCGCCATGGTCGCCGGTCTCGGGTGGATCGCTGTGCGCGGCTTGTCGTTAGGCAAATGGGTGCACAATGTCGGCGGCTTTGCCATGCTTGCGGTCTATGCGGCGCTCATCGCGCTGCCGTTCCTGGCTCTGATGCGCGGCGATTTGAAGGAATATCATCCGCTCGTCCTCGCCGCGCCGACCCTGTCGATGTTTTATTGCATCAATATTTTCACCAAACTGTCGGTAGGGGCTCTCAGCGGATTCGAATACGTCGCGATTCTCGCTGGAGAAACACGGTCGCCGGCGCGCGACATCGGTCGCTCCGTCATCATCGCGTCACCGGTCATCGCTCTCGCGTTTATTTTCGGCACCAGCTCGGTGCTCGCCTTCATCGGCGACCAACCGATCGATCTTATCGGCCCGGTGCCGCAAACACTGCGGCTGGGGTTGCGATTTTTTCCAGTCGCAAGCGTAATCGCATCGATCGCTATCATTTTGATGACCGTGCGGACGATCGCGTCCACGAGCGTGCACGTCACCGGCAGTTCGCGGTTGCCGATGGTCGCAGGCTGGGACCGCCTATTACCGAGCTGGTTTTCACGTCTGCATCCGAAGTTTAGAACGCCAATCAACTCGGTGATTTTCGTCAGCGCGCTAACGCTCACCATTGCCGTCGCGAGCCAGATCGGCGCTGGCATTCAGGAAGCATTTCAACTCGTGGATAACGCTTCGAACGTTTTCTACGGCATCGTTTACTTCACGATGTTCGCGATTCCGATTTTCGGAGCGGGTGCGATTCGTTCAGGTGCTCCGATCTGGTTGCGCATCGCCGCCGTTTGTGGGGCACTCGTCTCGCTCGCCGCGATTTTTTTCACTATCCATCCAATTATCGACGTCCCGAACCCGTTGAGCTTCGCCGTGAAAATCGTTGCCGTGACGGCAATCGCGAACGCGATTGGCGTCGCGATTTACCTGGCTGGCAAGAAGCGTCAGCGCGCCTGAGCGCAGTTCTCGCTAACCCACTGCAGATATTCTGGCAGACCGCTCGCGACTGGAACGAAAATAATCTCCGGAAGATCGTAGGGATGAAGCGATCGCAACTTGTCCTGAAACGCTGATTGCCGGTCTTCGCTGACTTTGAAAAAAACGAAGGTTTCGTTTCCCGACTCAATTTTTTCCTTCCAGCGGTAAATCGATTCTACGGACGGAAAAATATTCGCGCACGCCGCAAACCGTTCGGTCACCAACTGGTTCGAAATTCGGCGCGCGATTTCCGCGTCCGGAAATGTGCTTAAAGCGAGCAGGATTTTTTCAGAGATCATTAAACCTTGGAGCTCTCGGTTGTGGTTTTAGTCGTCAGCCCAGGGTGGATCGGCTTGTCCTCAAGACGATGGCCATCGCCGGAGGCGCGAATATCAGGCGGCAAAGCCGCTTTTTCAACGCGTTGAGGACAACGCGTTCCACCTTTCGCCTTCACTGCATTCGGCTCGGCAGATCCAGCCGCCGCCGAGCACAACGTCACCGTCGTAAATGACTGCAGCTTGCCCGGGTGTTACGGCGCGCTGAGGCTCGTGCAGTCGCACATGGGCGCGATCGTTCTCCAGTAGCGCAACTGTCGCCGGCGTCCCGGGGTGGTTATAGCGAATCTTAACCGTAGCTTCGATTTCTCGGTTGTAGCCGGGGGCGTTGACCCCGGCTACGGGATCGTGGCAAGCGAAGCCGGGGTCACCGCCCCCGGCTACAGGATGCCAGTTCAGACGATCGATCTCGAATTCCTCGCAGACCAAATCATCTGCATCGCCAACGACAACCCGGTTCGTTTGTGGATCGAGATCCACCACGTAACGCGGGCGCGGCGAACCGCCAGGCAGCCCCTTGCGCTGTCCGATCGTGAACAGCTCGATCCCGTCATGTTCACCAATGAAGTTTCCATCGACGTCGTAAATTTCGCCGCGATGAAATTCATTTTCACCCAGATGCGAGCGCAAAAACGCCTTGTAATCGTTGCCGGGGACAAAACAAATCTCCTGGCTATCAATCTTGTCGGCGACCTTTAGGCCTAACGAGTGCGCGATCTCCCGAATCTCGGGCTTGGTCATCGTGCCCAGCGGTGTAAGCGCACGGCGCAATTGCGGCTGACGCAGACTGAAAAGAAAATATGACTGATCCTTGCGCGGATCGACGCCTTTGCGCAGCACGGCGTACTTGTAGCCGGGGGCGGCGACCCCGGCAGTTTCGGAACCAACTCGTGCATCAACACAACCGGGGTCATCGCCCCCGGCTACAACATGCTCAATGATCGCGTAATGCCCCGTCGCAATGTAATCGCAGCCGAGTGCCCTGGCTTTGCTCCAGAGATTTCCGAACTTGAGTTTTTCGTTGCACATCACGCACGGGTTCGGCGTCCGGCCGGCCTGGTATTCGCTGGCGAAATAATCAATCACGACGCGCTCGAACTGATCGGCCTCGTCAACCACGTAATGCGGAATGCCCAGCGCATGCGCCACACCCCGCGCATCGGCGACCGCCTGCGGCCCGCAGCACTTGTCCTCCGCTCGCGAGATACAATCCTGCGGCCAGACCTTCATCGTCACACCAATGACTTCGTAGCCTTGCTCACGCAGCAAATATCCGGCGACGCTGGAGTCCACCCCACCGCTCATGCCGAGCAAAACACGCTGTTTGGTGGTTTTGTTCATCGAAGCAAGAAACTTGGATCAAGCACCGTTTGAGTCAACGAGGTAGCGGCGGTTCACCTGAACCGCCATTCAGAGTCCCATGAGTTGGGCGATTGAGGTCAATCGCCCCTACCTTGGCGGCCGGCTTACGAACTCGCTACCGCGCAGCGTAAAGCGCCACGGCAGATGCGCAGAGCGTCTGATGCCGATGCGTTTGTCCGCTACAACATCGAAAGTCGCGCTTGAGTTGGAAACGAAGCAGTGGCGCGGATCGGAGCACAGATCCATCTCATGGTTTCGGCCCGTAACAGCGAACGCTTGTGTGACTTTGCCCGGGCCGGAGCAAAGCTGACGGAGATCGTTAACGCCACGGCGTCGCTTCATCAGTTCAACCCCTCGCCGAGGCTCGAGCGCGCGAATCAAAACAAAGCCGTTCGCATGCCCTTTCACCAGTACGTTCAACATCCAGTGAACGCCGTAGTTGAAATAAACGTAGGCGGCGCCCGCTTTGTTGCGCTCGATGAAGCTGCGCGCGCTCGGACGCGTAAAGGTGTGCGCGGCTTCATCATCGATTGCCGCATACGCCTCCACCTCGACGACGATCCCGGAGCATTCGCCCCAAATCAGTTCAGTGCCGATAAGTTCGCGCGCACACGTAAGCGGATCGCGCTTGAAAAATGCGGAGCGGATAATTTCGCCCCCGGTGTTTTCAGCTTTCTCGTGCCTTTTCATTTTCAACGTCGGCAAGTCCGCCTCTCCTCTTCCTAAGGGGAGAGGACTAAGGTGAGGGGTTTTCGTGGCTATCCGCTCGCTTGGCGTTCTATCTACCCTCATCCTCCCCTTCTCCCTCCAAAGGGAGAAGCGTCCGGTATGCGAGCCTATATTCGCCGATCGTGGCGATGTGATAATCGAGCATCTACCAAACGAGACTAAGCCGACGGCTTATAGTAAACGAAAATCTTTACGGTGCTTTCGACCGGTTGCCCGTCGCGGAACGCCGGGATGAATTTAGCGCCACTGAAATCGGATATTGCCGCATCCCCAAAACCCAGCAACGGTGGCTCCTCAGATAGCACCTGCATGCTTTCCAGATTCCCCTGTGCGTCCACGTTGAGCGCGAGTTCCACAACACCGGTCACCGCCACCGTGCTCCCCGTTTCGGGATAATGGACGCCAGTGAATTTTGAGTCCTGGCCGACATACGGTTGCGGATCAATGAAATTGCTTTCCTTGTCCAACTGATCCAGTTGCTGATTGGCAAAGATGCGCAGCCGCGGTTTCCCGTTCACTACTGCGAATTTTACTGTCCCATAAAAAACGGCAATGACCGGCTCGCGATTGTGAATTGCCGGGATGAACTTGGCCGTGGCCAGGCGTTTGAGTAATTCCTGCTCCAGCAATTCAGATCCGCGCGTACCGCGATACGTGCCGCTAGTAACGATCTGGCCAGTCGGCGCGACGAGACAGGAAAACATTACCGCGGCTTCCTTTTGTCCCTTCTTGATCAGGTCGGTGGTATCTATCGTGTTGATTAGCGAATTTGGAGCCGTTCCGACCAACGCTGGCCGAACCTCTGGCAGCGTTGGCCGCGGTGACGGTGATGGTGATCCGGGTTTTGGCGTCTGCGCTGATGTAAGATCAGCACTCAGCAACAAACCCACAAAGCAAAGAATCCCAAGTTGCATGGCGCAATAGGCAAGCGCAACGCGCCGTCTTTGCAAGAGGAACTCTTTATCATTCCGAGCGAAGTCGAGGCTGCAACGCAGCCCGGAAAGCTTTCGGGGCGAGGCCAGGCTTTCAATCCCGAAGAATAACCTATCTCTAGAGCCACGGGATCCTTCGACTCCGCTGCGCTCCGCTCAGGATGACCAGCTAATCATGCGGCGGCTCTCCACGCGCGTGCTTCAGCAATCCTTTGTACAACTTTATGCCGCCGGAAATAATCGATCACCGCGTCGCGTGTTTGCACGGGGTGGAGGACGCAATTTGCCTCCGCTTTGTCAAGCAACGCTCGCAATTTCATGAAATGATGGCCGCCGCTCCGCGCATCGAAACTGTTGACCGCGATTAAATATTTCTTATCGCGCTCCAAGGAGCGTCCATCTGGAAATGTCATTGAGGTAACCCTGCGATCCAGACCGTGACCCTCCACTCTTACTGCGATCCCCAGCAAACTTCGTGGCTCATGGCTGGCATACACTTCTTCCATCACGCTTTTTATTTCATCAGGGGAAAGCGTGGCGGTAACGATGAGGTTTTCGTAGGGAATGATATTCCAAATGTCGTTTACCGTCGTCAGCCCTGCAGCAAGTTTAGCGTTTTCATCGAAGACACCGTGCATGACCGCATCGACCGTGATGCTTCGTTCCGCCAATGTCTCTGTAATCGCGGCGCCGATCAGCTTCTCGATTTCACTCGGGTGACCGCGCCGGCCCCGCGCGTGCAACGTCTCCGTCAACTCACCGATCGGTTGTGCAAGCGCCGCTTCCGATTCCGCAAGCTGCGATCCTGCCCTTGAAAGGACAACCTGATCCGGATCGAAACGGTTATCCATCAGCTCACAGATCGCTTCACGCCGCAGCAATTTTTTTGAATTTCGATCGAACAGCAGATCGACACGGCCCACGTGAATTCCGAAGTGGTCCGCCTGCGTGAAGAGCACCCGATTCGTCAGGCGACTTGGAATTGCCTGATGAGTATGGCCCGCTATGAACGCTGCCACATCCGGGAACTCGGAAGTTAACGCCATCACCGTGTTCGCAAAGTCATCGCCGCCTGTGCGCGGCTTCAATCCCATGTGACCTGTAAGCACAATCGCGTCCGCGCCTTCGCTGTTCGCTTTCGCAATGGCGCGGCGTACGGGCTCAACGGGATGTTGAAAATCAATTCCGACCGTAAACTCCCGCGGAAGCCAGAACGACATCCCGGGCGTAGTGATCCCGATGATGGCGATTTTGATGCCCGCGATTTCCTTCACAACGAAGGGCTGGATTTTTGCGAACGGGCGTTGCGAATCCGAAGATGAGCCGGCCGGTTTTCCGTCTAGCGTGGTGTTTGCACTCAGCACTGGCATTGCCGATTTTTGTAGCGCATTGGTAAACGGCTCGATTCCCCAATCAAATTCGTGATTGCCAATCACCCAGGCGTCGTATTTGAGGTGATTGAAAAGATCGATCATCAGTTCGCCCTTGTTTCGGAGGCTCACCTCTGTGCCTTGATAGACGTCGCCAACATCGATCAGGATCGAGTTCGGATTTTGCCGTCGCCATCGGCGGATTTGCGTGACGCAACGCGCTAACCCGCCGCGATCAGCAGTTCCGTCGTAATCAGATGTCGGTAAAATATGGCCGTGCAAATCCGTCGTGTGCAGGATCGAGATGCAGACTGCGTCCGGCTCAAGCGCGGCAGCGGCACTCGCAAGCGTCGGAAAAACGCCGAGCAATCCTGCGCGACCGGCGAGTTTCAAAAAATCGCGCCGCGTCCAGGATCTGTATGGGTGAGACATTGCGGGATGGCCTCTCCCGAGAGGCTAACCGTAAATGAACGTCCGCTTCAATGGAAAAGACGTGCCGACGCAGTGCAAGGAGGCCGCGGCTTGCCTGCCCGCCGTAGCCGCCCGCTCCGCCGAAGCAGCTGCGAAGGCTGGATCGGCGAAGGCGGGGGCAGCCGCCGAAATCTAAATCGACGGCTGAGAAGCCGTCGTTCCTTGATCGTTTGGTAACACAGGGTAACTGTGTCGAAAACCTCTTGCCATGATTACCGAAGACTCCATTACCGAACTAAAACAAAGCCTCAGAGGCAGACTGATCCAGCCGGGCGACGCAGATTATGATGAAGCTCGCAAGGTCTACAACGGTATGATCCATAAGAAACCGCGGTTGATCGCGCGGTGTGCTGATGTCGCAGATGTCATCCGTTCAGTGAACTTCGCCAGAGACAACGATCTGCTTGTCTCCATCCGCGGAGGCGGTCACAACGCAGGCGGTCTGGGAATTTGCGATGACGGTCTGGTGATCGATCTCGCGCCGATCAAATACACGCGAGTCGATCCTATCGCCCGCACGGTCACAGCCGGCGGCGGATGCGTCTGGGGCGACGTCGATCATGCTACGCACGCGTTCGGACTCGCGACGCCGAGCGGAATCATTTCCACCACTGGCGTCGGCGGATTAACCCTGGGCGGCGGCGTCGGCCATCTCACCCGCAAATGCGGTCTAAGCATCGATAATTTGCTTTCCGCTGATGTCGTCCTGGCGAACGGCAAATTTGTAAAAGCGAACGCCGACGAAAATCCGGATTTGTTCTGGGCCCTCCGAGGCGGCGGTGGCAATTTTGGCGTCGTCACGTCGTTCACATTCAAGCTGCATCCGATCGACACTGTCTATGGCGGTCCGATGCTGTACGAGCTGAGCGAGACAGCCGACGTAATGAAATGGTATCGCGATCTGATCCCAACGGCACCCGATGATCTGAATGGCTTCTTCGCTTTCCTTACGGTCCCGCCAGCTCCGCCTTTCCCCGAACATCTGCACATGAAAAAAATGTGTGGAGTCGTGTGGGCATACGCTGGGCCACAAGAGAAAGCAGAAGAAATATTCGCGCCGATCCGGGCCTTCAAAAAGCCTGCGCTGGATTTCGTGGGGCCGCTGCCGCAGCCGGCGTTGCAGAGCATGTTCGACGCCCTTTATCCGCCCGGCCTGCAATGGTACTGGCGCGCCGATTTCGTGAATGAAATAAGCGACGACGCGATTGCGCAGCACGTTCGCTTCGGCGAAGCGCTTCCAACCATGCATTCCACCATGCACATGTACCCGATCAACGGCGCGGCAGCACGGGTCGGCAAAAATGATACGGCTTGGAATTATCGCGATGCCAACTGGGCGCAGGTAATGGTCGGCGTTGATCCAGATCCAGCGAATAAGGACAAAATCGTTTCGTGGACAAAGAGCTATTACGACGCGGTCCATCCGTTTTCGGCGGGCGGAGCATACGTAAACTTCCTGATGGGCGATGAAGGAGAGGAACGGGTGAAGAAAACCTACGGGGGCAATTACGAACGATTAGTCGCCATCAAGAAAAAATACGATCCCGATAATTTCTTCCGCGTGAACCAAAACATTAAGACCCAGTAAATGTAACGGCGCTCGCCGCGGCGAGCGCCGAACCCGCAAGCAGGCGTTTGACACAAACGCCTCTACAACGGAAAACGACTAGCAATGACAGCTGAGGAGTTGAAATCATTGCAAGCGCCACTGAAAGCGCAGTATCGAGAACGTCCTGAGACGGCACTGGTCACGCTGACGACCGAGGGACGCGTCGGCGAAAACATGACGTGCAAAATCGAGACCGGAAAAGCGCGCGTCGAAGCCGGTCTCCATCCCGCAACCGGTGGCGATGGACAGAGCGCTTGTTCGGCCGACATGTTGCTCGAAGCGCTGGTCGGATGTGCAGGTGTTACCTTGCGGGCAGTCGCTACCGCTCTCGGCATTTCGTTACGCGAGGCGACAATTCGCGCGGAGGGCGATCTCGATTTTCGCGGCACGCTCGGCGTCTCGAAGGATGTGCCCGTCGGCTTCAAGCAGATCCGCCTAAACTTCGATTTGGATACCGACGCCACGGAAGAGCAGCTCGCCACATTGATTCGTCTGACCGAACGCTATTGCGTCGTTTACCAAACCTTGAGTCATCCTGCCGAGATCAGCGTTTTGCATCGCGTTGTATCACGCTAAATTCAGCGCCCTATGCCGTTATACATGGACATTCACAAGCTTCCGGAGGGAACGACTCCGGAAGAGGTCGCGCAAGCCCATGCCAAAGATACGGAAATCCAGCGGAAATACGGCGTCGAATATCACAAGTACTGGGTCAATGAGGCTGGCAACAAAGTTTTTTGCCTCGTACATGCGCCAAATGCAGAGGCGGCAGAGTGTGTGCATCGCGAAGCTCATGGGATGATGGCCGAGAAAATTATCGAGGTGGAACCCGACGTAGCAGAAGTATTCCTCGGCGGTACAGAAACAAGTCCGGCCGGAGCGGTCCTTCTCCCTGGTGGCGGACCCAATGAGCGAGATCCCGGGATTCGGACGATTCTGTTCACGGATGTTGTGAATTCAACAACGTTGACGCAATCGCTGGGCGACGAAGTGGCCCTGGCACTGCTGGGCGTGCACGATACGATTGTCCGCGACGCATTGTCTGCATTAGGCGGCCGCGAAATAAAGCATACTGGCGACGGCATCATGGCGTCATTCGTCTCGACAGCGGGCGCGGTTCGCTGCGCAATTCGAATCCAGCGCGAGTTGGACAAGGATGTGCAAGCGAATCCCGACCTCCAGCTCAAGGTCCGAGTCGGGGCTGCAGCCGGCGAGCCTGTGGAACAACATGACGATCTCTTTGGATGCACCGTTCAGCTTGCCGCCCGTCTCTGCGCCCATGCGCAACCGGAACAAATCCTCGTATCGAACGCAATCGCTGAACTGTGCCTCGGCAAAGGCCTTTCATTTGAAGACGTCGGCGAAGTGACCCTCAAAGGCTTCGATTCTCCAATCCGCGCCCACGCCGCGGCATGGAAACAGTGATTATACGGATTTTATCTGTAATTAATTCCGGATTTTTGGGGCCGAATTCTCGTTAGGCGTCATGAAAGGCAAGTATCTTTGTCTGGCGCTGCTCGCCGTCTGCGTCAGTTGCAACAGATCGCAACCCGCCGCTCAAGGACCCGCACAGGTCGTGGTCTCTCCTCATACCGACACAAATAGCCCGCGCGGAAAGGCCGCCTTGGCCTTCGCGCATGCTTTGACGGACGGCGACTTCGCGACGGCGCATAACCAACTGTCAGCATCGTTGAAATCGTCGCTTTCCGAAGAGAACTTGAAGAAGAACTACGAAGAAATGATCGCGGCCTATGACTCACCGCCGTCGCATGTCGATCTGACGGCCACAATGGACGTCTGGCCAGGCAAACAGCAAAACGATATTGGCTGGGCCTACGTGACGATCGCCGGAAAGGATTGGGCTGAGGCTGTTACCGTCGTCATTGCAACGGAAAATGGCTCACCTGTTGTTCGGAGCCTTGAATGGGGCCGGCCATGAATGAAGCCCAATCCGGGATGCAGCCGCCGGTGCTCCCCTCACACTGCGCGTGTTCGCCCGCGGCTGATCTTACAAAACGTCTCATGAATGTTATTCTGAGCCGAAGCGAAGAATTCTCTGATTATTGATCAGTCGAACCCGGGTACCGAGATCCGAGATGTTTGAAAGCCTGGCCTCATGCTTCGCCGCGTATAAGCCATCCTTTCGGTAGCGGAAACCATATTGTTTACGCGGCTTCGCATTTCGTTGCAGCGCTTCGCTCAACATGACAGCACGCTTCATGAGATCAGTTTCAAGCTCGCCACGTAACACCCTGCATACCCTCACGGGTCTTCTTTATCGAGTCGACTAATTCTGTAAATTCTGTCGAACATCTCATGCAACTCGAAGGTATTGATCACGTAGCCATGGGCGTGCGCGACATCGAACGCTCAGCCACATGGTACATCGACGTTCTTGGATTCAAGCGGCTTCACAAAGGCATGTGGAATGGGGTGCCAACTTTTATAGGCAAAGGAAACACCGGGCTCGCCTTGTTCCCCGCTAACAAGGAGCCGAGAACGTCGGCGCACCGCGAGATTCGAATGCTTCATCTCGCCTTTCGCGCGAATCGCAAAAATTTTCGTGCTGCGCAACGGGAATTGAAAAAGCGCGGAATCAAATTCGAATTCCAGGATCACGAAATCGCGCACTCGATTTATTTCCGCGATCCCGACGGCCACCAGCTGGAGATTACGACGTACGAGGTTGAGTAGTAGCGGCGCACCCTTCGCTCTTTGTCATGTCGAGCGAAGTCGAGACATCTCTCGAAGGTACCTCAGAGTTACGCCACGGGATTCCTCGACTTCCGCTCGGAATGACAGAAACCCGGGCCGCGGCAGTTTTTGTGTTTTTTCCGCTGCGATAGGGACACGTCTCGTTGCGACCGGCTTTTGGCAGGGAATGCCGAATCGGGAGGATCCAATCGACCGTTCTGAAATCTGTGAATTATCTGGTAGCGGAGAATCGAAAATTTGGGAAGGGTAACCGCCACAATATGAAAACAATCACGCTTAAGCCATTCGCTCTTTGTTTCGCCATTTTCGGGCTCGGCCAAATCGCTTCCGCACAAAGCGATTTGAAGCTGCCCGATGTTAGCCAGGCTGCCGAGGCCAAACAGCGCATTGCGTTGACGGATATCACGGTCAAATACCACCGCCCTTTGGTGAACGGGCGAAAAATTTGGGGTGGCCTCGTTCCTTACGGCAAAGTTTGGCGCGCGGGCGCTGACGAAAACACGACGATTGAATTCAGCGATGCAGTTTCGGTGGAAGGCAAGCCGCTCCCTAAAGGAGTTTATGGTTTGCATATGATCCCCAACCAGGATTCGTGGACGGTGATCTTTTCGAAAACCAACACCGGGATGGGGAAGCTACAGCTACGACCAGAAAGACGATGCTTTGCGTGTGGATGTGAAGCCGAAACCGCTCGCAGGACAGGAAGAGGCGCTTGAATTCGAGTTTGAAGATTTGAAACCAACTTCGACGGCGGTGACGCTGAAGTGGGAGAAGTTGGGTGTTCCTTTCACCGTCTCTGTCAACGATGCGGATCAGACGTTGCAGAATATTCGCGCTCAACTGAAGGGCGCAGGCCAGTTTGCCTGGCAAGCCTTGGACCAGGGGGCGCAGTTTTGTTTAACCAGAAAGATTAATCTCGATGAAGCTTTGCGCTGGGCGGATGCCTCCATTCAGAATGAGGAAAGGTTCGAAAATCTCAGCACCAAAGCGGACATCCTGAAAGCCCTGAACCGCCCGGATGAGGCGAAAACCACCTGGAACCAGGCGCTCGAAAAGGCCACTGCACCGCAACTATATTCGTACGGCCGACAGTTGCAGAATCAGAAGCAGGGTGCCCAAGCGATGGAGATCTTCAAGGAAGTCGCCAAACGTTTTCCAAAGGGAGTCTACGGAAGTCTGGCTCAAGCCCGCATCAAGTCTGCAGCAGGCGATTTCGCCGGCGCGCTGAACGATGCGAAGCAGGCGGAAGCTGCCGCTCCAAGTGATGGGCAGAAGCAGGCTATTAAGGGGCTCATCGATCGGCTCGAGGCCAAGCAGGATATCAACAAGTAACGCGGGCTATCTCGGACCTGGGACGATAGGCTCGATGGGACGCTCACCGGAAAGTGCCCCGTTGCCCGTGATGCACCATAGCAGCGCGCGATCGGCGGTCTCGCCACGGCGAGCGAGCTGCGACCGCCGCTGCAGAAAGCGTTGTTGGCGAGTGGCCGTCGTGGTCGCGATCTTCGCCGTAGCGGGCATGGCCAATTCCGCCGATCTGCCGCCGTTGTTGTCTCCAGAACAAATGAATGCCAGCGAGATTCAGCTCGCACTGCAAAAGCTCAATGTCCTTGGCCGTGTTCTTTACATTGCGGCGCACCCCGATGACGAAAACACAAATCTGATGGCGTTCTGGGCAAACGGCTCGCTTTACGACGCCGCTTATCTTTCGGTTACGCGCGGGGACGGCGGCCAGAATTTGATCGGACCCGAACTGGGCGAGCGGCTCGGCGTTATTCGAACAGAGGAATTGCTCGATGCGCGCCGCATCGATCATGCACAAGCAATTCTTTTCGCGAGCAATCGATTTCGGGTTTTCCAAGACGGCTGACGAAACGATGCGCATCTGGGATCACGACAAAATTCTTGCTGATGTCGTGTGGGTCATCCGGAACTTTCGCCCCGATGTAATTGTGACGCGTTTCAGTCCCGAGGATGAAAAGACGCACGGCCATCACACGGCGTCAGCGATTCTGGCGCAGGAAGCATTCTCAGCAGCGGCCGACCCAAATCGTTTTCCAGAGCAACTGGCTTTCATGAAGCCATGGCAAGCGACGCGGCTGGTTTGGAATACGTCGCCGTTTTTCTTTACCAACCGGAATCTTCCATTCGATCCGACCGGCCTCACCGTTCTGGAAGCCGGCGGTTACAATCCGCTTCTCGGCAAAGCGTACACGGAAATCGCGGCGGCAAGCGTGAGTATGCACAAAAGCCAGGGCGTGGGTAGGCCGCCGCTACGCGGCGCGCGAAAGGAATATTTCAAACCGTTGGAAGGTCAGCCGATGACGAGCTTGCTTTTCGAAGGCGTCGATACGACCTGGTCGCGCGTTGCAAATTCCGAATCCGTTGCCGCAGAAATTCGTCAGATCATTTCGAAGTTCAATCCCGCCGATGCCGCTGCGTCGTTACCTGAATTGTTGAAGTTACGGCAGACGATGAGTGGAATTCATGATGAGTCCTGGATAGCGGAGAAAAAAGCACAACTGGACAAAATCATCGCTGCTTGTCTCGGCTTGCATGTCGAAGCGTCGACAGCGACTGAAGCGTTCACACCCGGGCAAACCGCAACGATAAAACTCGAGGCAATCAATCGCTCGAACGTTCCGGTTACGCTGCAAGAAGTACGATTCCCCAGCATTGGCGATTCAAACAAAATCGATGCGGCGCTTCCATCGAACGAACTCGTTACAAAAGATCTGTCGTACAGGATTCCCGACGATGCTCCGTATTCGCAGCCATACTGGCTTCGCAAACCCCGGACACTCGGCACCTTCGCTGTGGACGATCAAAAACTTATCGGTCTCCCTGAGAATCCTCCTGCTCTTCCGGTCGAGATAGTTTTGCAGGTCAACGGACAGGAGCTGCGTTATTTAGTGGACGCGAAGTATCGCACCGTCGAGCCGGTGGCAGGCGAAGTGCGAAGTCCGGTAGTGATTTCGCCCCCGGCATTCGTAAACGTTGGTAACAGCGTGTTCGTATTCGCAACGAACCAGCCCAAGCCTGTTTCAGTGCGCGTCACGGCGGCCACTGGTCCCGTAAAAGGTGAACTTAAACTAGCCGTGCCGCAGGGATGGGAAGTCTCTCCGGCGTCTATCCCGGTGGATCTCAAGGCAGCCAATGCCGAGACGGTGGCTACGTTTACCGTTAAACCACCGAATCAAAATGGCGAAGGCATGTTGCGAGCAATCGTTTCGATCGACGGCCGCGATTATTCACTCGAACGCGTGCGCATTTCCTATCCGCACATCGGCGTACAAACGTTGATGCCACCGGCGCAAGCCAAACTTATTCGCGCTGATATCCGCAGGAAAGGCGATCGCATTGGTTACATTCCCGGGGCCGGCGATGATATTCCGGAAAGCCTGAGACAGATCGGTTATTCAGTGAAGATATTGAGCGAACCGGAGATCACGGCAAAAAACCTGGCGCAGTTCTCTGCCGTCGTGCTGGGGATTCGCGCCTACAACACGCAGGATCGAATATCTAACTGGTTGCCTGAAGTATTTGCCTATGTAAAAGAAGGCGGAGTTGCCATCGCACAATACAACACACTCGCGGATCTTAAGACCAATCAACTGGGGCCGTATCCATTGGAGATTTCACGGGACCGCGTCACTGACGAAAATGCACAAGTGCGTGTTCTGGCGCCGACTAGTCCGCTCATGAACATTCCAAACAAGATCACACCAAAAGACTTCGACGGATGGGTTCAGGAACGCGGACTTTATTTTCCTAACAAGTGGGATCCCGCCTGGACACCGGTCCTGTCGTGCAACGATCCAAAGGAAAAGCCACTCGACGGCGGTCTGCTGATTGCGAAGTCAGGCAAAGGTTTCTTTGTCTACACCAGTTATTCCTGGTTCCGGCAGTTGCCGGCTGGAGTCCCGGGAGCTTATCGCTTATTCGCGAATATGTTGTCATTGGAAAAATGAACGCACGCGATGCTAACCCAGATGCGCCTTCCTGGCGTAAAGCGTACACCCTGACGCTTCTAATTTTTGCGGTAGAGGTAATGCTCCTCTATCTGTTTACTCTCCGGTTCTCGTGAACCGGCTGGATTACCTTGTCCTCATCGCCACGATTCTGGCGATTCCGCTTTACGGCCTCTGGCGAACGCGCGGCAGCGCCTCGTTAGGCCAATATCTCAAGGGCGATGCGAGTATTCGCTGGGCCACCATCGGCCTGTCTGTGCTCGCTACGCAGGCTGGGCCGATCACGTTCCTTTCCATGCCCGGCCAGGCGTATGAAAGCGGTATCGGTTTTATCCAGAATTATTTTGGGCAACCGCTCGCGCTTATTGTCGTGTGCGCGGTGTTCGTTCCGATTTATCAGCGGCTGAAAGTTTACACGGCGTATCAGTATCTTGGCCAACGCTTCGATCGAAAGACGCAGTTACTCGGCGCATTTTTGTTTCTAATCCAACGAGGCATCGCGGCCGGGATTACGATCTACGCGCCGGCTATAATTCTTTCCGCGTTGCTCGGCTGGCGGTTGAACCTGACCATCTGGCTCGCGGGCGGCCTGGTGATCATCTACACAGTCATCGGTGGGACGAAGATTGTCAGCATCACGCAACGCTACCAGATGATTGTGATCCTGGTCGGCATGGCGATTGCATTTGCGGTGGCGGTGTACCGGCTGTCGCCCGATCTTTCCTTTGAAAACACGCTGTCGATCGCGGGGAAAATGGGCAAACTGGAGGCGGTTAATTTTTCGATCGACCCGCATAAGCGATATACCTTCTGGTCGGGCGTAATCGGCGGATTTTTCCTCGCACTGTCGTACTTCGGAGCGGACCAATCGCAGGTGCAGCGATATCTCGCGGGAGGCTCGCTCAAAGAGAGTCGCCTCGGGTTACTCTTCAACGCCGCGGTGAAGGTGCCCATGCAGTTTTTCATTCTGCTACTCGGCGCGCTTGTTTTCATGTTTTACCAATTCGAAAAACCGCCGGTTTACTTCAATCAACCTGCTTACCAGCGCGCGATGGAGAGCGGCTACGCGCCACAGTTAACGCAGTTGCAGACGCAATCCGATGATGTCTTCGCGCAAAAACGCGCAGTGATTCGCGCTCTCTCGACTGCATCGTCAAGCGAGCAGGATGCGGTAACGAACAAGCTGCGCAAGCTCGATGCTGAGGCGCACGCGTTACGCGATCAAACCAAGGCGGTTCTGGTGCAAGCGGGCGTCGACCCAAAGAGCAAGGAATCGGATTACGTATTCATCACTTTTATTCTTCAACAGATGCCGCACGGAGTTGTCGGATTACTCATCGCAGTGATCTTGTGCGCCACCATGTCCGCAATGGCAGCAACTCTAAACGCTCTCGGGTCCACCACCGCGATCGATTTTTATCGGCCGTTGATTCGGCCGAACGCGAGCGACCATCATTACGTAATCGCGGCCCAGGCGCTGACAGCGGCGTGGGGTTTGATCGCCATCGGCGTCGCTTCATTTGCTAGTTTGGTCGAGAACCTCATCGAAGCAGGCAACATTCTGGGCTCGGTCTTCTACGGCAGCATTCTCGGTCTTTTCCTGACAGCTTTCTTTATTCGCCGAGTCACCGGATCAGCCGTGTTTTTTGCAGCGCTTATCGCACAAACGCTCGTGTTCGTTTTATTCGCGACGACGAACATCGGTTACCTCTGGTATAATTTTATTGGGTGCGCAGCCGTACTGATTCTCGCGCCGATCCTGCAGCAAACTCTGTTTCGCAGCGCGAAAGCGTCCGCCGGGGTATGAAGCTCGTTCTGAGCCATGGATCACCCGATTATTTGTTTCGGCCAGCAACCGTGCGGATTTTTTCCCAAGCGATTCTTGTTCGCTAAAATTGTGACGGCTCGCCGTCTGCAAAAAGAGATCGGCGGAGAAATCGTCTTTTTCTGTCACGACAGCGATCATGACCCGCGCGAGACAAGTACCATTTTGCGAGACCAGCACAGCAACCGGGAAACATCTCTGAATTTTCAGTTCGAGAACCGGATCCAAAAGCAGTTTTCCCCGCTCTATGCCAAACGCGTTCTTCCGAAGTGGCACGAGAAAACTGCGCGCCAACTTCCAAGTTATGTACCGCAGACTCTGGTGGAACACTTCAAGGAAACTAGATCCTCGAACGTCGCCGATTTCTGTCTCGAGATGTATACCCGGATGGGTTTGCTGGACGGCGTCCGCGTAGAGCGCTCCAGCGCACCCCAGTTCAGAGCGCGTGCTGCGGCGGTCTCAGACTATTTCGTCGATCAGCCGTATGAAGGAGAAATCGTTCGCGCACGTTATCGCGACGGAAAATTGCTGCTGCACAAAGGCGGCGATCGGTTTCTGGAAATTCCCGGAGACGAATTCGGTCCGGAACAAATCAGCCCAACTCGAGACACGCGTTTCGTTTGGATGCAATCAGTGATTCAGTGTACCCATTACGTCGCCGGCGCGAGCGAGCAGGATTACATCAACAAGGCGGAAGCTCCCGAGGTGAAATTCGTCAGGCGCGACGAAATTTCCGATTCCGGAAAATCCTACACGGAGGAGTGATGAAATCGGGACCGCTCAAAATTGGGATCGCGTGTTTTCCGTTGATCGGCGGGAGCGGAATCCTGGCGACGGCACTCGGGTCGGAGTTGGCGCGGCGCGGCCATGAAGTTTACTTCTTCAGCTATGCTCAACCCGTTAGGCTGGACCTGCCGCAGGACAATCTTCATTTCCATCGAGTCGATGTTGCGAATAACCCTTTGTTTCCATCCCCCGATTACACTCTGCCGCTCGCGGTGAAAATGGCGGAGGTGGCGCGTTCCCAGCAGCTTGACCTTTTTCATGTTCATTACGCGGTGCCGCATGCACTCGCCGCATGTCTGGCCTCGCAGATGTTAGGCCCCTCGGCTCCGCGGATCGTGACGACGTTGCATGGAACCGACACCACTCTGCTGGGACAGGATCCCGATTACCGCACCGCCATCGAGCACGCCCTTGTGCACTCCGATGCGGTGACGGCAGTTTCCGAAAGTCTCCGGAACCAAACGCAGGAGATCTTCCGTCTGAAACGACCGATTGAAGTCATTCCGAATTTCTTTACTCCGAATAAACCGAAGCGAAGCCGCGAAGAAGTTCGACGCGAACTCGGCATCACCGGCGAATTTCTTGTGCTGCATATGTCGAGTCTGCGACCGGTGAAGCGCATCGATTTACTACTGCGGACGATCGCCGTGTCGAAGAACCGGGAACGCATTCGATTGTTTATTCTGGCAGGCGGCCCTTTTGATCCTTACGAACCCCTGCTCGATGAATTGCGACTTCGGGATATCGTCATTGTTCGCCAAAACACAGCTGTCGTGGACGAGTATGTGAAGGCCGCCGACGCTGGACTCTACACATCCGAATACGAAAGCTTCGGCCTAAGCATTCTTGAGACAATGTTCTATGGAAAACCTGTCGTCGCCTTCCGCGTCGGTGGCATTCCCGAAGTCATAGGCGATTCTTGTCCTCTGTATCCGTTCGGCGATGTAACCGCTGCTGCTACTGGCTTGGATACGCTGGTCGAATCTCCGGATCTGGCGCGGGAACTGGGTGAACACAGTCGCAGTCGCGCGCTCGAACAATTCTCGGCAGATCGCATCCTGCCGCGGTACGAGGCGCTTTATCGCCGTATAGTTGCAGCCTAGTCCGCGGATCGTGCCTTTCTATTGCGGCAAGGTCTAGGGACAGACCGCCTTTTCTGCCGTTTGCACTTGGCAATTGAAACCCAATCAACGCGAGATCTCTGGTCAGAAGACCGAATCACCCGAAAACGCTCCCGTTTTACCAGTTGCTCTCGCCGTTCGTGTTTGCGATAACGTCAATATGAAGCCAAGAATCGCCGCTATTTGCGCAATCGTCGCCTTCGCGACCTGTGGTGGCCGCGCGCCGGCTCAGTTTCCCGACTGTGCACACATCAGCATCGAAGCACAAGGAGGAGAGTGCCAAGCGGCACAACACGTGTACTTCGTGAACGATCGCACAGATGGACAAGTCACGGTCACCATTCACACCGCACTCCTAGATTACCCACCTGGCACTACGCAATCCACGGACCAGGTGCTCACACTTGCAGCCGGCGAGCGACGAGAGCTCGGATGTCTTGTTTACCCCCCGCAGCCGCGAACTACATGGGATCTTGTAGGCTGTCAGCCGCTTTGACGGCCATTCCCTTGCGTAGTCTTTTCATTTCTCAACACCGTGCGCGCAACTCCCATTGCTGAATCAATAAGATTTCAAGGAGATCTTGGATTGCGGTTCGGTCGCTCTGGTGCATCGCTGCGACAACCTTCGGAGACAGGACCGGTATTGCGCAGTGTTTGCAATCGACAACCCCGAAGTCGATCGACTTGAAGTTGTTCGGGGAGCCGATTACCATCGGCTTCGCAAATCTAAAATCGCAAATGTCGTTGTTCCCGTAGTTCAACGGATAGAACAAGGGTTTCCTAAACCTTAAATGTGGGTTCGATTCCCGCCGGGAACGTATTTCTACGGTTCGAGTGCTGACACGCAACTGGAAAGCGCGTAACCAAGGTTCGATTGATTCGCTCACGCCCGTTCGCTCACCCTTGCGGGCTTCGTCTATGTCGCTCGATTCCCATCGGCTCCATTGATTGATTCGCGCCCCCGCTCATCAACGCTCTCGCGCTTTCCCGTCTATCCGTCTCGGCTCCAGCCGGACGTATTCGCGCTGGGAACGCTTCTGCGATTCTGCGAGTCCTGTTTCAAGACGCAAAAGATTGCCATTCGCGCGTTCGACGAAACCGGCGGCGATTTCAAAGAGTGGTAGCAAATCGACAGCTTTACTGATCGTTTAGCACCGTCTGCGGTATGGGTCCGCCACCGCGGATTCGTCCTGTAGCGAATTTGCTAGCGTCAAGTCCGCCACAGGGCGGATTGACTAACTCGCTCCCGCTCATGTCGGCCTCTCGGCTTGACCCATCTATGTCGCTTCGCATCCCTGCCGCTCCATTCGCTGCGGCGAACTGGGCGCTCACTTTCTGTAGTCCCACATTGAGTGCTTCAATTTGCTGTTCCAAACGCGCAATACTCGCGCCTTGCTCCTGCACTTTGCGCTGTTCTTCGACGAATGCTTTGTGCTCTTTGAGGAACTCGTTGAGCAACATCGCGTTTACTTGATCGTAGCGTACGCTGTAGGGTTTTCCTTCTTTGTCACGCACAATCAGGTCAGGATTCACCTTTTCCACGTCCTCGGCGATTAGGCCCAGCTGCTGAATGCCTGCCGAATCGATCTCCTTCTTGTAGCGGAAGGTAACCGGTGTGAGTGAAAAGAGCGCCTCGCTCGCCTTGGCCATGGGTTTGATCTCCTCTTTGTAGCGGGCCGAAGAGGTCATCGTTCCAAGCCTCCCGTTTGAATTGACAAGGACTCCAACGCCATTGGCAGAGGTCGAGCCGAATATATTTCCGATATAGCAGCTGTTGTCCAAGTTCGCACCGGAGACTCCCGCGCCGATACAGATAACGTTACTGGCCGTGGTGACATTTCCGCCCGCTCCGGAACCCAAGGCGGTGTTGTCGTTGCCAGTGCTGTCGCGGAGCGCTGTAAAACCATTGGCCGTATTGCGGCTGCCGGTGGTGCTTTCGAGCGCTGCAGCGCCAGTAGCAGTGTTGGCTTCGCCGTCGGTCTGGCTCGCGAGCGCGCCAGAACCAATGGCCGTGCTGCCCCCGCGGCCGGTTTGGCTTGCGAGCGCTTGATAACCGACAGCCGTGCTACCCCCGCCGAAGGTGTTGCTGGAGAGCGCGCTAACACCCACGGCTGTGTTGGTAGGCCCCGTGGTATTGAGCAAAAGCGCCGCAGCGCCGATGGCCGTATTGGTATCCCCGTTGTTGAGAAGCAGTGCTCCAGCGCCCAGAGCGGTGTTGAAGCTGCCAGTGGTATTCAAAAAGAGCGAGCGCCAACCGACGCCCGTGTTTCCAGCACCGGTCGTGAGGGAATTGAGCGCAGCGCATCCTTCCGCCGTCGTGAACCCCGGATAGCACCCATCCGGCGCGGGAACAACTGCGTGTGCTGAGGGCGAAAGCCCAAAGCAGCCAAACAGAACGGCCACGAGTAATACTGGAGTTGCTTTTTGGATCTCAATGAATGGATTCATGTTCTCCCTTTCCTTCCCCGCCAACGTTGGTTGTGTTGGTTGCGGACCCGGAGAGGCGAAAGAACCTGGCGGGGAAATGTCCTCCGCCCTGATTCAGATCCGCTTTAGCGACGTCGAGTTTGGAAAAATCTCGCCGGCCGGTCAACGCAAATCGGCGGTTAGAGTTCCACAACTGGAACATCGTCTGTACCTTTCTGAGCTTGAGACTCGCTGAGAGGATGCGTGAGTTAAGCACTTCGATTGACGGGCTTTCTCTCGAAAGTAAGCGTACAGCTTCGTCTACGTCGCTCGACTCCATCGGCTCCATATCCGCCGGGAACTTCTAGTTTAGTGTTCCGGCTCTGCGCTGAGATGATTATTTCTAGCGAATGACAGACGCCCACGTCGTCGCAACCGAAGGAAGTCGCGGACCCCGGCGGTGGCGTTATTTGATCGACATCATCGTACTCCTGGCGGTCACGTTTCTTCTCGATGCGGTTCTCGGTGCTTTTGTTCAAGTGCCGATCGACTTGGAGAAGGAATTTGTCCTGGATGCAATTGTTAAAGTGCTGCTAGTAGGAGTTGGATGCGGACTGGTTTTGTTGCGCGGCGAGAGATTGGCCGACATCGGATTGAAGAGGCCGGACAGTTGGACGCGCACATTGATCATCGGCGTTGGGTTCGCGGCAATTGTTTTCGTCGCCATGTATCTCTCGGAAAAGGCGGGGTTTCGTCGTGACCTCGGCAAGTTCAGGGATGTGCATGGGAATCCGGAACTCGCGTTCCTAGCCGTTTTGTATGCATTAATTGGCGCGGGGTTTTATGAGGAATTCACCTTTCGTGGATTTCTCATGCAGGGACTGGCGATGTTGTTTGGTGGAAGCCGCAGCGCTTGGATTGGCGCTTGTATTGTGCAAGGGGCGCTTTTCGGGGCAGCGCATGCTTATCAGAATCCGCTCGGCATCGCTATCACCGGCACACTCGGCATTTTGATGGGGCTGCTGGTTCTTGCGTCTGGGCGAAATCTTTGGGCCGTGATCATCGGACACGGACTCTTCGATGCGAGTCGTTTTGTTTTGTTCTATTTTCAAGGGCCGCCGACTGGCTGATTTGTTCCGTCCATCCGGTGGCTCGACCCGTCCGGGGTCATCGCCCCCCGGCTACAGGTGTTCAACAATATCCTCAGCGATTCAACAGGCGGGAATCGAACTCAAAGTGGATGGGCGGCGCTATGCGGATCCGTTTGAAATCTCGATGTTCAGGATTGAGAAGAAAATTTGTGTCGGCGGGACTGATCACGCTCGGCAAGGCCAGTACTGCAGAACGCCGCTCTTGAACCCAACGATCGCCGATTTCCTTTATCTCCATGGGCGGTGGGAAACCTCGCCAATTCGCTGGCAATTTTTCCGCTGGAAATCGTTCGGTAAGACTGTCCGGCCATTCCAGGTGAAAAGCCTTGTATGTCTCGTCCAGGATGAACGGCATGCGATTAACGAAGACCTCAAGCGCAGCGGTGGATTGATGTTCACTGACATAAACGACACGCACGCCGCGCGAGTTCCACCGGCCTCCGTATTGCCGGGGACCTTCTCCAGTGAACGCTGTCTTCTCGCGACTCGCGCGGACGATTCGCCACGCTGACGGCATCAGGAATAAACGCCGTAATCGATTCGCCCGAGCAAATCATCCACTTCGCGCGCGCCAATCTCGGTTTCTGCGTAGTCGAGAGGAACAGCGCCACCAAGACCGTATTGCGGATGTTTCAACCAGGCTCGCGCCTTATCGACATCGCCAAAAACGCCTGTTGCATGCTCAAGCAGTCGCGCGAACCGCAGAACCTTGTCGGATTCGTCTGGAGTGAGTCGTCCTGCTACTTTGCGTCGCTGCAAGGTGGACCGTGAAATACAAAGTTTCGCCGCGAGCTTCTCAAATGGCAGATCGAGGGTGTCTTGCAAAGTCTTCAGCTCAGTAAAGCGCAGGCCTTTCTGAATTCTTTGAATCAGTTCAGTTGGGTGCGTTGACTTTCCACCGACCGTATTCTTATCGATAATTGCCGTTTTCATAAGGTGTATGGTCTGATTCAGTTGACACAATATGATGTGTCAATTGGACAAAGTCAAAGCGAAGCGGTGGATTGAAAAAAATCCGGAACACAGCTTTACGCCGCGATCTGGCCGAGAACGCTGCGCAGTTCGTGAAAATCCACCGGCTTGGCCAGATGGAAATCGAATCCAGCCTTTCTGCCGCGCTCGATATCGTCACCCGCTGCAAAGCCAGATATCGCCACGGCTTTCACGGCTCCTTTTCGTTTCGCTTCCACAATGACATCGTAGCCATTCCCGTCTGGCAGCGCGATATCGCACAGCACAACGTCGAACTCTTTGGCGTTGATCATGTCCAGCGCGCTCCGGGCGTCATCAGCCGTGGAAATGTCATGGCCGAAATGATTCAGAAGCCGGGATAACGCCTGGAGCGTGTCGCTGTGATCCTCCACGACGAGAATGCGCAAACTCTTGCCCGAATTATACTCCGCCCTCGATCGATTCTCGCTCATCTCGCAAATCCCGCGAAGCCCTATAATCGGATTTTGCGTCGCGTCCAGATGCAATTTGGGCGTTACCGAAATGTTACAGTTGGAAAAACGTACGGAGCCGGTGCAGGAAGTTGGCGGTGTATTGGCGTTCTGTTAACGCATGCTCGTCGGTGCTTCTAGCTTCTTTTAGGATCCCGTCGGTTTCCATTTTTCGCTGCGCAAGCAATTGACTCAATTGCTCCATGCAGCTTGGAGCGCCGCTCAGCACTTCGGCCATCACGGGTTTTCCGATTTCCATTACGTAACAATCGCCGTCTGCGCGGACGGTGGCGCTACGCGGTTCGCCAGTGAGCAGCGACATTTCGCCAAAACAATCCCCCGCCGCCAGCGTTGCGACTTGGATCTTCGATCCATTTTTCGACACGAAAACGTGCGCTGCCCCGCGCAGCATCACGAACATTGAATCGCCCGCGGCGCCTTCCTCGATCACCGGTTCGCCACGACCGAAAAGTTTGAGGCGCGCCTGGTTGACCATCTGGTTGAGTTGGTCTTCGGAAAGACACTCGAAGAGCCGTTCCCCGCGCAGAATGGAGAATGCCTCAGCCTGCTCTTCCTGTGCTGGGAAGCCTGCTTTGCGCTGCACTTGCAACGTGCGAATGGGAAAAGGAATGGTGATGCCTCTGCGCTTGAGTTCATACCAAACGTTTGTGCGAACAGCGTCGTTGATCTGATTTATTTGTGCATGATTTCCCATGTAAAACTTGATTTCGTAGATGCAGGCTGATTCTCCAAAATCTACCAAAAAGATCCTTGTTTTCGGCTCCGCCAGCACGCCTTTGGCCGTAGAGGTTGCTCGATACAGCGCGTCTTTCACCAGATTAGGTGGGTTCTTATATTCGACTCCAACACGAATCCGCATGGCGTGGACTTCAGTCGGATAGTGCAGATTAACGATCTGGTGGCTCACCATCTCGTTGTTAGGGATGTCGAGATAGATGTTGTCGTTCGTCCGCAAGCGCGTTGAACGCCAGTTAATCTCCATCACTTCGGCATAGCGCTCCCCTACCTGCAACCAGTCACCGACCTTGTAGGGCCGATTAATTTGAATCGATATTCCGCCAATGATTCCGGCGAAGAGATTCTGTCCGGCAAACCCGACAATGATGGCGACCACCCCGGATCCTGCCAGTAGTCCTTTCAGTTGTGTTTCGGCATGGTAGCCGTAACTCAGAATAACGAGCAGGACGACCAGGAAGATGACTCCGCCAACTACCTCACGCAGAAAATGCGGAATGGCTGTCTGTCGTTTCTTTTCGAAATATAAGTCCCAAACGTACCGATTAACGAGAGCGACGATCAGTGCAGGTACTCAGCAAAATTGCCGCTGCACCAACATGAAAGCGCCATGATGCATGAACTCCGTAAACGGCAATCGCGGCGTAAAACGCGAGGATCAAACAGAAAAGCCGAAAGAATAAGCCGAGCTGCACACCGGCGCGACGCTTTAAGAATCGCCCAATTCCGAGGGCGACAAAAAACGTCGCGATAAACACGACTACCGTGATCGCGTCCCGCTGCGCTTCGGAAAGGGCGTCCAACATCGAGCGCATATTATACCAGAAGAAGGCCGCCAGAATAGTTTTTCTGCGTTACATTTAAAATACGGGGCCCATGCGTCAGAGTTACGGTCTGGCCAGGCGTCTATTTCGGCGGAGCAAGAGCCAACCAAGCCCACCCCGCAAGGAAACAAAGACCACCTACGGGAGTAACCGGGCCGAGCCAACGGAGATTTGTCAGCGCAAGCAGATACAAGCTGCCGCTAAACAGCAGAATGCCTGCAAGAAGCAGCCAGCAGGCGCCGCGATTAATCGTACCGTAAAGCGCGAGAACGAGCAGCGCGATCGCGTGAATGAAATGATAAAACACCGCCTTGTTCCAAACATCGACCATCCCCCGCCCTTCAAGGGTCGATCGCAAAGCATGCGCCCCAAACGCTCCCAATGCGACTGCCAGGAAGCAAAGCGCAGCTGCGATTCGAAAAAGTATTACCGACATCGCGTTACTATGTCATTCCGAGCAAAGTCGAGAAATCTCAAATTCTGATTCGAAAGTATTGGCGTCCGGGCTGGCGATAAAACACATCGCTAATTCCAGCGACTTCGCCGCATCTCCAACTCTTTTTTCAAATCGGTCAACGCTGATTGTCTGCTTCGGCGAGTCGTTCTGATATAGAAAATCGTTCCAGCCATTCCCAGGGCCGCTGCTCCGAGAAAATTCAGCGCTGGTCCGAGTTTCCATAAATACGCGCCAAGGATTGCGCCGATACTGACTATCAAATCGCGAACAAGATAGTAAGTACCGACCATTTGGCCGCGTCTGGCGGGATTGCTGTAGCCGATGATGAGCGCCTTGCGCGATGTGTCGCCAAATTCCTTCAATCCGCGGATCGTAAACGCGATGACCAAAGCCGGAAAACTTCGCGACATCAGCAAACTGATCGGAAAAATTGTGAACATGATGAAGGTCACGATCACGAACGGCTCGCGCCGATGCCGATCCGCGTAGTGCGAGGCGGGAATGATACATAATATGGCGGCGAGCATTTCTATCGTGGTGAGGACGCCCACCTGCTGAGCGCTGACCCCGATGTAGTCCATGGCGAAAATTACTACCCAGGCGTAGGGAAGTCGTTCGCAAAAACGGATCAGGATGTCGCTTAACAGCAAACGCCTCATCGGCAGATTGAATTCCCGCAGGCTTCGCCAAAAATTCCAGCGCTCCGTTTGCGAAGCATCCAGAGGCAACTCCGCCTGGACTGGTTCCATCTGCTCTTTGCTTTCTTCGCGCGATTGTCGTTGCACCAGAATTGTAAGGGCGGAAAGAAAAATGGAGACGACAAGCCCGATGCGCACGCCGCCTATGACTCCGAACCTATCGATCAACATCCCGCCGAAAATTGGCGCAATCATGATCGGCAATCGTTTGATGACCGATTGAACGCCAATGCCCATGGAATGGCGGTGTGCTTCGAGTGCAGCGCCGACGAGCGAAAACGTTGCCGGCAGCGAAAAACAGGTCCATGACAGGAAGAGAAACATTCCGACTATGACTGCGCCCCAATTTGGAATGAGCAGGACAAGCGCGTAGCCGACGATTGAGACCACGTTGAAGATGATGAACGCGTGCCGATGTCCCCAGCGGTCCGCGAGCACGCCGCCGGGATAAGCGTAGATAGCACCGAGCAAAGTCCGCAGCGCATCATAAAGGCCGATAACAAAAACCGACGCGCCGACCGCTTGCAGATACTTCGGCACAAAACGCATCCAAAGCTCTTCGCCAGCGCCGATGACAAAAATGGCGATGAGCAGGATGACCAGATTGCGTTTGAGCCCGAAGAAAGCAGCCAGAGACTTCAGTGCCGGCACGTCCGAGTTTTGTCGGATTCGGTTGTGTTATTCAAGTCGCCGCTTGCTTCGCGAGCGGAACTTAATGTGGATGCCAGCCACGTTTTTTGTTTTCGCGAATAAATCCAAACCGCGCGAATATCGACGACGAACGGGCAGCGGCACAGCTGCCTTGCGCTGAGCCGTGAACAACCAAGACAACGCGCCCTCAGGCGATCGAATGCCGTCGTGGCGCGAAGTGTTCCTGTATTTTCTTTTCCTTGGCTTCGTCAACGTCGGCGGCCCGGTGGCACAGATCACGATGATGTTCAATCACATGGTGGAGAAGCGCCGATGGCTCTCCAAAGATCGCTTCATCAAAATCATGGCTTTTTGCCACATGCTTCCCGGGCCGGAGGCGCTGCAACTGGCGATCTACGTTGGTTACCTTAAACGCAAACTATGGGGCGGCGTGTTGGCCGGTGTCACCTTCACTGTGCCGGGTGCGATCGCCATGGTCGCGCTCAGCTGCCTTTATGTTCGGTATGGAAAACTTCCTGAAGTCACGAACGCTCTATACGTGCTCAAGCCAGCAGTGCTCGGCATCATCGGTGCGGGAATTATTAAACTCGGGCGGGCTTCGATCCGGAACATTTTTCTTGCAGTTCTGTTGGTCGGCGCCTTTGTGGGAATGCGCTTCGCGGGAATCAACTTCCTGCTAATTCTTCTAGTCGCCGGGTTGTTGAACCTGGTCTTTGAACATGGCTCAGCGCTGCTCAAAAAAGCTGCGCCGACTGTACCGGTGATGCTCATTGGAACCACTGCGCTGATTCCATTCAGCGATTCGCGCTTATTCCAAATTGCCTGGCTGTTTTTCAAGACAGGACTGCTGAGCTTCGGCGGCGCGTACGCTTCCCTTGTGTTTGTGCAGCGCGGCGCCGTAGCGCAATACCACTGGCTCTCCGATGGCCAACTGCTCGACGGCGTCGCGCTCAGCGTAGCAACGCCGGGACCGTTCATGTTGTTCACGACTTTTGTGGGTTATGTCGCCGGTGGAATTCCTGGCGCGGCGGTTGCCACTTTTTTTGTGTTTTTGCCGTCGTTCGTATTCGTGCTCGGCGGCGCGCACTACATCGAAAAAGTCCGCGAAAACCGCGCCCTTCAGGCGTTCCTCGCCGGGGTCAGCGCTGCAGTAGTAGGCGTAATCGCAGTTGTATCGCTGGATCTGATCCCCGGAGCGTTGACTGACTGGATAACTGTCGCCATCTCAGTAGTCGCGTTCTTTCTTATCGCGTTTCTGAAGCGGGACGTCGCCTTGGTAGCCGTCGGGGCAATCATTGCCGGAATTATTTACTCCTGCGCACGCGTGTTCGCGTGAATTTTACCTCGGCCCTAATCGTCCGAGAAGGCGGGCTGCGACGTAACTTTTGTGTCGCTTTACTGATTCACCTTTGGCAAGATGAGTTAAATTGCATGCCGGAATTTCAGAAACGATGTTGAAAACATGAACTTGATTTTGAAATGCTGTACTATCGCCGCTTTTTCCGTTGTCCTTGTTTTTGCTGTGCCAGACCTGGCGCATGCGAGGTCTCGGAGGTACGATCCCGGTGGACATACAAATCGCGGAGTCAGATATGCGCGAGACAAACAGTACGACAAAGCGATCGCCGAATTCACCAAGGCGATTAAGGCGCAGCCGAATGACCGCAAGAATTACGAGAATCGTGCCATGGCTTACAGATTGAGCGGTAAACCGGCGCAAGCGCTTGGCGATTTGTCGAAGATAATCGAGCTGCGCCCGAAAGACGCTGACGCGTATGCAGCCAAAGGTCAGATTGAAATCGAGCAAAAGAAGTTCGATTCAGCGATCCAGGATCTGACGCGGGCGATGGAGCTCGACCCAAAGAATAAAAATGCGCAACGGTACCGAGCTTATGCGTTTCTCTCCAAGCAGGAATGGAACAAGGCGGCAGAGGATTACTCGAAGGTGATTGAGAGGTCGCAGAATGATATTGGTGCGCATGAGCGCCGAGCCTACGCGTACCGGAGTCTTGGCAAAAATAATGAGGCGATTGGCGATCTCACGAAAGTGATCGAAGCGAAGCCGAAAGATGCGGAAGCATATCGCCAGCGTGGTCTCACATATCGGTTGATGGGGAATTACGCGAAAGCGGCCGATGATTTTCGCAAGGTGCTCGAACTGAAGCCAAACGACGCCGATGCCAAATCGCGGCTAAAGTATGCCGAACAAAAGTATGCGCAGCAAAAGCTTCGGCAGCAGCTTCCGACGCCCACACCGTCCAAGGTGCACAAGAAAACGGGGCCAAAAGCGGGAACACAGTAATCTGTATCGCCGACTCCATCCCCAGACAGGTGAGGCAGTTTCCAGAATAACAACGGCGGATTGGGACAGGTCTGCGTTAAAACCGTATGGACGCGGCGAAGACGACGTTACACTACCCCGCTTCGCCGCGTTTCACTGATCGCATTGAGCGTCCTTCAGACTCATGGCTATTCTTTAGTGATCCGAATGTCAGGCCGAACCCGACAAGCGAGTGCACTCCGACTCGTAGGCTCCGATCAAGTCCAGGATCTTGGATTGAAATGCATCCTGCGCGCCGTAAACGGCTCCGATACCCTCAGCGAACGCCTTTTGCTTGAGCTCTTCCTCAATCGTCAGGCTCAACTCGGCTAATTTCTCGATGTTGCTGCGCGAGTGGAACTCCAGGTCCTTAAGCGTGGAGAGAACGGCAAGTGACTTCTCCAACCGCGCTGAATCTGGCGGTTGCGCGGGCTTCCCAACTTCGGGCTTGGGAACGGCGCTGTCCACAGGCTCTTTCTCGGTTTGCGCCTTCTTAGGCGACTGAGGTGCAGCAGCCTTCGGAGCATGCTTGTCCTTATGATGCTTCTCCTGACTGACTTTTTTGGCGTGCGCGACGTTTCGTGGGTCTCCCATCAACTTATTGACGGTTGCCGAAGGCCTCCCGGTCGTATCTACCCAGCAAACTACCTCCCTGGGATTTGGTAAGATCCTGAATGTCATTCTGAGCGAAGCGAAGAATGGAGCAACCGGGACGAGCGACATGGACTGCCAAGCCGCACAGGGTAGCGGTGAGTGAGTCGGGAGATGAACGAGTTCGATCTCGGATCAAATCTGGACCGATCCACCAACGGAAAGAGACAGAGATGTTTCGCTTCGCTCAATTCGCCACAGGACGAATCCGCCGTGGCGGACATGACAGCGACATTTATGAGATAAGCTCTAGCGTTTCCCGAAAAGCTCGCGTAACGCCAATCGCGCAGCGTGATAACCGCACATGCCGTGAACACCGCCGCCCGGAGGCGTAGATGCCGAACATAAGTAAACACCGGGCAACGGCGTACGATAAGGGCTTGCGCTGAGAATCGGTCGCGCAATTAATTGCATCAGACTTGCTGCGCCGCCGTTGATGTCGCCGCCTGCCAGATTGGGATTTGATCTTCCGAGACCAGCGGCACTCACCTTGTGGCGGGCGAGGATGCAATCGCGGAAACCGGGAGCGAATCGCTCGATCTGAGATTCGATTTGATTCGACATATCCGTGCCGCAGTTGAACGGAACGTGGCAATAGGCCCAGAGAGTGTGTTGGCCGGCGGGCGCCCGACTTGCATCGAACAAACTTTGTTGCGCCACCAGCACAAACGGGCGCTCGGGAATCTTCCCACGCGCAACCTCGCGTTCCGCCGCCGCGATCTCATCCATTGTCGCCGCCGAGATGAATTGTTCCTGCGCGACGACAGGCTTCCGCTTTCCATGGGATCGGCTCACTTAGCGCATAGTCGATTTTGAAAATTCCAGGCGCATGTCGAAATGATTCCAGTCTGCGACGATAACTCGAAGGCATTTCTTGACCGGCGATTCTCAAAAACTCCCAGACCGAAACGTCCAGAAGAATCGCGCGCGATTTCGGCAGGTCGCGAAGATTCTCGATGCGATGATTCACTTCGATGTTCCCGCCAAGCTCACGCAGATAACCTGCAAGCGCGTTCGAAATCTGCTGCGATCCGCCGCGTGGAATCGGCCAACCCACCGCGTGTCCCGCAAGCCCCAGCACCAATGCGAATGCTGACGAGACCGGCGCCTCCAGTGGAAGAAACGAGTGCGCAGCGATGCCGGCGAAAAGCGCACGCGCTGATTCGCGCCGAAATAATAAACTGGCCAACAACGTTGCCGGACAAAGCGCCAGGATTCCAAAGTGCGCCAGCGTTATCGGATGCTGTGGCCAATGCAACATTGGCTGCAGGAACTCGATCGACAGGTTTTCCCACTTACGCGCCAGCGGCTTCATCAGGCGCCGATATGCGTGCGAATCTTCATGCAATTGCTCAGCCGTAACATCGATGTCTTTGCAAAGAGAGGCGGCGGAGCCGTTATCAAGCGGATGCGCCAGCGGAATTTCAGGCTGGATCCATTCAAGGTCGAAGCGTTCCAGCGGCAGCGTTTTGAAAAACGGCGAGCCTGCCGCGAGTGGATGAACTGCCGAGCAGACGTCATGTAGAAAGCCAGGCAGAGTCAGCTCGGCCGAGCGCGCGCCGCCGCCAATTGTGGCGTTCGCCTCGCAAACGAGCACCGAACATCCTGCACGCGCCAGTGTGATTGCCGCAGCAAGACCATTCGGTCCCGAGCCAACGACAATCGCATCATATTCAATCGGCATGTTTACAAATGCGTTGTTGTCATTCTGAGCGAAGCGAAGAATCTCTGATCAGTTTCCCATGAGGCTTTCGGGAAGAGTCAGAGATGTTTCGCTTCGCTCAATATGACATAAGGTGAAATCCCGGTCTGAAACGCGCAGAGATCGAGAACTTCGCGACGTAGCCTGCAACGATCAGGTTGTAGGGCGTTTGACTCGTTCGCTCCCGCTCTCTCGCCCAGATGGGCTGCCCGTCTATGTCGCTCGCATGCCCGCGGCTCCATTCTGTGAACCCCGAAACGTTTGGGGCTGATACCGACGCCTACAACTACCGGCGACTCCGCAAGGCCGTCGCCTGCGTACCACGCGCAAACGCGCAGAGGTTTTCGATTCATTTCTATGGAGCAAACACAGTCTCGCGAAACTGAAGCGAACCTTTCGATCGAGGAGTACGGCGCGAAAACTGCGGAAAAGGAGGAGTGTGAAGAACTATTGCTCACGGAATACGCGACACTACTCGGGTTTTATCTCGCGAGTGCTGCCGTTTTAACGGGAATTGCCGTTGAACACAACCGTCTGCCCAGAAAATTTGGTTTGCTTGATCTGGCGTTGCTTGGAATAGCCACGCACAAATTGAGCCGCATCGTCGCCAAGGACAGGATTACCGGCATTCTTCGCGCGCCGTTCGTAAATTACATTCGCAGTGCCGGCTCGGGCGAAGTGGACGAGGAACCACGTGGCCGTGGATTTCAACGCGGCATCGGTCATTTGATTTCGTGCCCGTATTGCATGGCGCCCTGGTGCGCCACAGCTCTGAGTTTCGGTCTACTTTTCGCTCCGCGTGTGACGCGGTTCTTCGCCGGGATTTTGGTAAGCGTAGCCGCCTCGGACTTTCTCCACCGCGCCTACGCCAAGATAGAGGAAGAAAAATAGAGAACACCCTCACCAGACGCTTCGCGTCCGCCTCCCTCGGGATCGCGACCGGGGCGGAGCGCTGAGAGGATCGAGGTGAGGTGCCTTTCAGACGAAATGAGAGCGCGTGCAGAAGTTGTCGTAATCACAGGCGCGTCAGCCGGCGTCGGCCGCGCAGCCGCGCGAAAGTTTGCGCGTCATGGCGCGCGAATCGGTCTGCTCGCGAGAGGACCTGATGGACTAGAGGCCGCGCGCAGGGAAGTAGAAGAGTTGGGAAGCGGAGCGCTCGTCGTCCCAACCGACGTAGCCAACGCAGATCAAGTCGAATCAGCAGCCGCCCAGATCGAAGCTGAATTCGGTCAAATCGATATCTGGATCAACAACGCGATGACGTCGGTCTTCTCGCCGATCAAACAAATGACGGCCGCGGAATTTCGACGCGTGACCGAGGTGACTTATCTCGGTTACGTTTACGGAACACTCGCTGCCCTAAAACGGATGCTCCCCCGCGATCGCGGTGTAATCGTGCAGGTTGGCAGCGCGCTGGCGTATCGCGGAATTCCGTTGCAGGCCGCGTATTGCGCAGCCAAGCATGCGGTCCAGGGTTTTTGCGATTCGCTGTGGTGCGAACTACTCCACGACAACAGCAACGTGAAAGTCACGATGATACAAATGCCCGCGCTCAACACGCCGCAATTTGGCTGGGTTAAAAGCCGATTGCCACGCAAAGCGCAGCCGGTGCCGCCGATTTTCCAGCCGGAGGTCGCGGCGGAAGCGATTTATTTCGCTGCGCACAATCCGCGGCGCGAATTCTATATCGGCCTGCCCACAGTAAAAGCCATCGTTGCAGACAAAATTGCGCCGGCATTGCTCGATCATTATCTAGCCCGCACCGGTTACGACTCGCAACAATACGACGGCGCCGAAGATCCGAACCGACCAGACAATCTATGGCAACCGGTTCCCGGCGATCATGGCGCGCACGGCGCGTTCGACGCACGCGCTCGCAGTTGGAGTCCGCAACTATGGGGCATTGAACACCGAGGCTTGGTTGCACTCGTCATGGGAACGCTCGTCACTTGTGGGCTTCTCGCGCTCTGCAAAGAGAAATAATGGGATCCGCAATAGATAATCGTCGGATGTCACAATTATTTTACCACGTAAAAAGCGCCGAGAATCACGCCAAAGATCGTGTGTGCTACGAGGACTGAAATCGGTGTGCGAATGCCGTAATGCAGACCGAGAAAACCAGGGGGCTCCAGTTGCCGCGCAACGGTTGGCCCGTATTGCTCGTTGGCCATGCGCGGGTGCAAAGCGGGTAGAACAGGTAAAGCCACCGCCAGCACAAAGCTCCCCTGCACTAACCCAATCAGCCCGCCGAACCACCATGTCGATCTTCCAATAAGTTGGAAGGCGGCGACATAGATCAAGGAAAACAGCCATCCGTTAATGAAATGCAGTAAAACGCCAATAAGCTTCGCCCGATCCCTATTTGGCGTAACAATGGTGCCCAGCAGGTAAGGCACGTTCATCCGGGTCATTCCCAGGCCCTGACTTCCTGCGAGTAAAGTAGTCAGGACCACGGTGGCGACGAATCCCCACAACAGCCAGCTGCTCCAGTTCATTGGTCGGATGCTAACGTGTCGTTTTTGCGTTGTCACGTAATGCCAGCGCGGCATTGATTACACCCAAATGCGTGAAAGCCTGTGGAAAATTTCCCATCGCTTCGCCTGTGTCGGGCTCAATCTCTTCCGCGAAAAGATCGACGTCGTTGGAGTAACCGAGCGCGGCCTCGAAAACTTCGCGCGCTTCAGCTACTTGCCCGCTACGCGTCAGAAAATCCACTTCCCAGAAACTGCAAACGGCAAACGCCCCTTCATGTCGATCTCTGCTTTTTTCGTAGCGGTAAACGAGACCGCGGCGCGGCACGAGTCGTTCCTGAATCCGTGCGTAGGTTGCCTGCATCCGTTGAGAAGCGGCTGACTCGAAACCGTGGTACGGAAAAAGCAGCACTGTCGCGTCCATGATGTCGCTGCCGCAGGCTTGCGTGTAGCCGGCAAGCTGCGGATTCCAGGCATGCTGCTCGATTTCCTTCCGAATGTTCTCCCTCTCGGCGACGCATCGTGCGGCGTCGAGCCGCCGAACCTGACCGCGCGCGTGCATTTGCAGCAATCGATCGAGCGCCACCCAGCACATCAGTCGTGAATGTGTGTAAGGCCGAAGTTCGTCGCGCTCCTCCCAAATGCCGTTGTCGTATTCGCGCCAGTGTTCGCAAACGCATTCGCCGATGCCGCGCAGCATTCCCTGTACATCGCGATCCAGTTTTTCGGTTTTACCAAAGAAATGCGACACGGCTTCGACCAGCTCGCCATAAACATCCAGCTGCATTTGTTCGCTTGCGGCGTTGCCCACGCGCACTGGCCGTGACTCGCGGTGTCCGACCAAATGCGACAGGACACGCTCTGGCGGCGGCGATTCGCCAAAAACATCATACATCACGCGCAATTTTGGTCTGGTCAGGCGCGTAGTGTGCAACAACCAGTCCACAAACGCTGCGGCATCGTCCTTATAGCCGAGACCGAATAGTGCATGGACGGTGAACGACGCATCGCGCAGCCAGGCGAAGCGATAGTCCCAATTGAGACCACCGCCGATGCATTCCGGCAAAGAGGTGGTGGGCGCGGCGATGATTGTGCCCGACGGCGCATAGGAAAGCAGTTTCAGCACAAGCGCGCTGCGGGTCACCTGTCGCTGGTACGGGCCACGGTAAATGGATTGTGCCACCCAATTCCGCCACCAATTGATCGCCAGATTTAACTTCTCGTCGATCGCGCTTCCGAGCGGCGGAACTACAGCTGGTGCTTCAGCAGAAAAGCTGAATGTAAAGACAACCGATTCGCCGGATTTTAATACGAAATGCGAGGCCAAACCGTCTGGCGTCGGTTCAAGCCCAATATCCCCGCGCAGGATGAAGACGTTCGGTCCGGTATCGATCCGCCATCCGAATTTCCCGGCGTCTCTGATCTTTGGAGCGACGCGACCATAATCGAGCCGCGGCGAAAACTCCACAACCACTTCTACTTCGCCTTGTTGGCATTTGATTTGCCTAACGAGTTCGTGCTCGGGCCAGAGCGTGCGCCTCTTGTTCTCTTCAGAGCTGACTGCCATGAAGTCGGTCAGGACAATTTGGCCGCTTGGTCTCAGGAATGTCGTTTCGAGAACGTTCGTATTCTCGATGTATCGCCGGCTCACTTCTGATTCGTGTAATGGATGAATGCTCCAATGGCCGCCACTTTTCGAATCGAGGATCGCTCCGAAGACTGACGGGCTATCAAATCGCGGCCAGCAAAGCCAATCGAGCGATCCTCGCTTTGAGATTAGCGCAGCCGAACGTCCGTTGCCGATGATTGCGTAATCCTGAATTTTGCTGACTTCCGCAGGCATAGTCGCGGGAAGAATCGGCCGTGCGGGTTAATTGCTCAATTCGACGCTTTACAACGGTTTGTTCAACGACGCTGCGAACTCGCCGATGTGCTTCACGAGATCGGGTGAATCCCCGAGCTTCTCGATTTGTTTCACAATGGCGCTGCCGACAACAGCTGCGTCTGCAAAACGCCACACGGCGCGGACTTGCTCTGGACTTGAAATGCCGAATCCAACCGCGACCGGCAAATCGCTGACAGATCGAACACGTTTCACCAGGGCTTCAGCATCGCTCGTCATTTGATCGCGTGCGCCTGTCACGCCGGCGCGCGAAACCGCGTAGATAAATCCGTGCGCTTGCTGCGCGATTCGCGCGAGACGCTTGTCCGAAGTTGTTGGCGCGACCAAAAAAATCGGATCGAGTCCGTCTCGAAGCAGATTCTGAGTCCACGACTCCGCTTCCTCAGGAATCAGATCTGTCACGAGCACACCGTCGATACCGGCCTGTCTCGCTGACGGCGCGAATGGTTCCGGACCGAATTGCAGGAGCGGATTGAAATAACTGAAGAGGACGACCGGTACATCGATGTGTTGCCTGACGTTCCTCGCGCAGATGAGCGCGTCGTGCACGGTCACGCCGTTTCGCAGCGCCCGTTCAGATGCGCGCTGGATCACTTCGCCGTCCGCGACCGGATCGCTGAACGGAACGCCCAACTCGATGATGTCTGCTCCCGCTTTCGCGAGCTCAATTAGCAAGCGCTCAGTCGTTGCAAGATCAGGGTCACCTGCAGTGATGAATGGGATGAGACCACCGCGCTCCGATCGCTTCAGTTCGTCGAACTTTTCTCGAATTCGACTCATTCGCTTTGCAAGTCTTGTACGATTTGAACGTCCTTGTCGCCGCGCCCGGAGAGATTCACGATGATCGCATCGTCTGGCGGCAGCTCGCGCGCGAGGCGAATCGCAGGCAGAATGGCATGTGCCGTTTCCAAGGCAGGAATGATGCCTTCCAGGTTTGCGCAGAGTCGAAGCCCTTCGAGGGCTTCTGCATCGCTGGCCTGGGTATATTCGGCTCGCCCGCTGTCGTGAAGGAACGCGTGCTCGGGGCCGATTGCCGAGTAGTCGAGTCCGGCCGAGATGGAATGCGTCGTGGCGATCTGACCGTTCGTGTCCTGAAGCACGTAGGACATTGTGCCCTGAAGAACGCCCACGCGCCCGCCACCGCTTTTTTCCCCGCTGTGAAACCTTGCAGCGTGTTTGCCTAACGAATTGCCACAACCTCCAGCCTCTACACCGATGAATCGCACACCTTCATCTGCGATAAACGGATGAAACAAGCCGATCGCATTCGATCCACCGCCGACGCATGCAACCAGCGCCAGCGGCAACTTTCCTGTGGCGGACAAAATCTGTTTTCGCGCTTCGCGTCCAATCACGCTTTGAAATTCGCGCACCATCAGGGGATACGGATGCGGTCCAAGCGCGCTCCCTAACAGGTAGCAAGTGTCATGAACGTTAGTCACCCAGTCGCGTAGCGCCTCGTTGATAGCGTCCTTCAGAATACGGGTGCCGGAATTTACTGTGATCACTTCAGCGCCCAGCAATTGCATGCGGAAAACGTTGAGCGCTTGTCGGCGCACATCTTCTGCGCCCATGTAGATCACACAACGCAATCCAAGCAATGCGCACACCGTTGCCGTAGCAACACCGTGCTGTCCTGCCCCAGTCTCGGCAATGATGCGAGCTTTGCCCATGCGCTGGGCAAGCAGCCCCTGCCCGATTGCGTTGTTGATCTTATGCGCGCCTGTATGCAGAAGATCTTCGCGCTTCAGGTAAATTTGTGCGCCACCAGCATGTGCAGTCAGCCGTTGCGCGTGAAACAATGGAGTGGGTCGGCCAGCGTAATCGCACAGCAGCATGTTGAGTTCGCGCCAAAAATTCGCGTCGCCTCGAGCACGCATGAATTCACTCGTTAGTTCCTCTAGCGGCGCGACCAATGTCTCCGGAACGTAGCGGCCACCGAACTTGCCCCAATGTCCATGCGCGTCCGGTTCGCTCGATGTGATCATCGATAGGTTGTCATGTTGAGCAAGCGCAGCAACGAAATGCGAGGCCGCGTAAACAACATGATTTACACCACCTAAAGGATGCCTTATACGCGGCGAAGCGTGAGGCCAGGCTTTCCAACACTCTGGCCGATTGCGATGAGTTTCATTTAGAAAGTGATCCGAGATCCTTCGCTTCGCTCAGGATGACATTGTGCGGGCGTGGGTTGTGAGCCGGTGTCGCGCGTACCAGAGTTCGTTGCTCGCACAGCGCTGATGAATTGTTCGAGTTTACGATGATCTTTCATGCCGGGCGCGCTTTCTATCCCGCTACAAACGTCGACCGCGTGAGGCGTCACAGTCGCGATCGCTCGACCAACATTTTGCGCATCTAATCCACCGGAAAGAATCAGGAATCGCGTGAGGCGCACCGCGGCTTGCGCTGCGGACCAATCGCACGTCTGACCCGTCCCGCCTCTGAGCTCGGGATGGTACGCATCGATGAGTACATCGCATTCGGGGAACGCTGCTGTGTGTTCTGGCTCGAATCGAGTATCGGTTGACAGCGCGCGAATGACGCGAAATTCTCGGGCCAGTTCGCTGCAGGATTCAGGCGTCGTATGTCCATGCAATTGAACGCATCGAACGCCGGCAGTCTTGGCGAGCTCGCGAATTTCTGCTGGATCCGCATCGACGAAAACGCCGACAGCGCAAGTTCGCGCTGAGAGCATGTCCACAATTCGGCGGACGATCATAGGCTCAACGTAACGCGGACTTTTCCGATAGAAATTAAACCCAATCATGTCTGCGCCGAGTTCGACGCATGCGCGTGTATCGTTCGCATTTGTAACACCGCAGATTTTGATTTGTGTCGGAGTCATCATAGAAGCTGTAGGGCGTTTCTGTGAAACGCCATGGCGTCTGACACAGACGCCCTACAATTTTCCTATCGCTAGTTTTGGCGTAGTGTCGTCATTACTGCGATTTCGCGATTGTCCTGTCGATCAACTCGCGCAACGCTGCTTCGGGATCGCTCGCGCGCATTAGCGCTTCGCCAATCAGAAAACCGCGAAACCCGAGCGTGTGAAGATGACGCAAGTCGTCCGCGCCTTTCAAACCACTCTCGGAAACCAAAATTCGGTCGCGCGGCGCTTCGGCAATCAAACGCTCGCTTGTCTCCAATGAAGTTCGAAACGTCCGGAGATCTCGATTATTGACTCCGACGATCCTTGCGCCGTTCCTCACCGCGCGACGCAACTCTTCTGAAGTGTGCACTTCCACCACGGCATCCAGACCGAGTTCGTCCTCCGCGGTTGCTCGCAGCTTTGCTAACGCATCATCGTCAAGAGCTGTTGCGATCAACAACACAGCATCCGCGCCGACAACAGCCGCTTCGTAGATCTGGATTTCGTCGATGATAAAATCTTTGCGCAACAGCGGAAGGACCGTGCTCTTGCGAATCGCTTCGAGATCGATAATCGAACCGCCAAAGTATTGTTCGTCCGTCAGAACCGAGATGGCACAGGCGCCACCGCGCTGGTAACGAGTGGCGACGTCGGTCGCGGACAGATTGTTGCGGATCGTTCCAGCCGATGGCGACTTGCGTTTGAATTCCGCGATAATGTTGATTCCTCCTGAGTTCGATTCGAGTGCTCGCAACAATAGATGTGGCGTCGCGTTTGCTCGGATCGCCAATGCGCGGTCGCGAAAATCTCGCGAAGCCCGATCGGCTCGAAGTCGCGCTACGACTTCTCGTTTTCGATCGAGAATTTCAGAGAAAATACTGGCCATCGTCAGCTCCGATTTGTCTCGCGAATCAGCGCCTCCAGCTTCGATGCCGCCTCTCCATTCTCGATGCTTTCACGTGCCATTGCTGCTGCGTTTTGAAAATCGTTCGCCACGCCCGCGAGATACAGCGCCGCAGCGGCGTTTATAACGATCAGATCGCGGGCCACCGCAAAATCGCCATTTTTTTCGCCGTCCAAAATTGCGTGGGTTACTCGTGCATTTTCAATTGGCCCGTCGCGGCGTCGATCAAGCGATCGGCGCTGTAATCCAAAGTCCTCTGGCGAAACGGTGAACGTCTCCACGTCCGCCCGTACCGAGCACGCTGCGACAAAAGTCTCGCTAGTGATCGTAACTTCATCCAGCCCGTCGGCGCCGTGAACGACCCACGCTTGTTTCACGCCGAGAAGCGCGAGCGCGGATGCGACCGGCTCAACGAGCGAATGATCCCACACGCCCACAAGTTGAAAAGGCGCACGCGCTGGATTCGTTAGGGGACCTAGCAAATTGAACGTGGTAGGCACGCCCAATTCCCGGCGCACCTGCGCGACACGAGCGGTCGCACGATGGAAAAGCGGCGCAAAGATGAAACAGATTCCATGCTCATTGAGACAACGTTCCACGATTTTGGGAGGGGCGGCAGTGTTTACACCCAGCGCTTCGAGAACGTCAGCGCTTCCCGAGGTCGAGGAGGCGGAGCGCGCACCGTGCTTCGCCACGGGCAAACCGGCACCCGCGATGACGAATGCTGCAGCTGTTGAAACGTTGAACCGTTTGGCCGCACTCGAACCCGTTCCTGCCGTATCGATGAAGTGCTCATGCCGCGAATGCATGGGGGTCGCGCGTTCGCGCATCGCCTCAGCCATGCCCGCTAGCTCGTCGACAGTTTCGCCTTTGGCCGTCAAAGCGATGAGCGCCGCTGCTATCTGCGTGTCTGTGGCAACTGGATCAAGCAATGCGTCGAGAAAATTCGCCGCTTCGGTCCGTGAAAGATTTTCTCCGCGCACAAGACGCTTCGTCGTCTCGCGAAGATCGACATTGTCCGTTTCACTTACCATCGCTTGCAGGTTCATCGCATTTTATCTGACTCGCCATTGCGAGCGCCTTCATCATTGCCCGTGCCTTGATCACTGTTTCTTCGTATTCCCGTTGCGGATCCGATTCGGAGACGATACCCGCGCCGGCTTGGAAATACGCGTGTCCGTTTTTCAATACGGCACATCGCAGCGCGATGCAGGAATCAACGTTCCCGTTGAATCCGAAATAGCCGATCGCGCCTGCGTAACAGCCGCGCCGCGTTTTCTCCAATTCGCTGATGATTTGCATCGCGCGGATTTTCGGCGCGCCGGAGACAGTGCCGGCAGGAAATGTCGCTCGCACCGCGTCGAACGCGCTACCATCAGCGCGTAAATGCCCCGTTACGTTCGAAACGATATGCATCACGTGGCTGTAGCGCTCGATCTGCATGAACTCTGTTACGCGAACGGAACCGAATTCTGCGACGCGACCGACGTCATTCCGCGCGAGATCCACAAGCATAATGTGTTCGGCCCGCTCCTTCGGATCACCCAGTAGTTGAGCGGCGTTGGCTTCATCTTCTTCCGGAGTCAAACCGCGAGCGCGTGTTCCCGCGATTGGACGAATCTCCACGGTGCCGTCAGACAATCGGACATGCATCTCAGGCGAACTACCGACGAGTGAAAATTCGCCACCGAAGTTGAGACAAAACATGTACGGCGAAGGATTGATGAAACGAAGGCAGCGATAGAAATCGAGTGGTTCGCCGGCGAACGGCGATTCGAATCGTTGCGATAAGACGACTTGGAAAACGTCACCTGCGGCGATGTATCCCTTCGCTCGCTTTACTGCACGCTCGAACTCTTCCCGAGAGAAATTGCTGCGCGGCAGCGCCTGTTCGCCATGTTCCACGATCGGAACGAGGCGAAGATCGACTGGTTGCGTCAGCTGTTGCTTAATCGAGGCCAGGCATTCGACAGCGTGCGCATGGACCTTTTCCGGCGAACCATCGCCCAGAAATGCGTTGACGATTATTTTCAAGCTGCGCAGCCGGTGATCGAAAACCAGAAGCGCGCTCGGAATCATGAACAGCGCTTCGGGCAGCTGAAGTTCATCCTGTTGCGCCAGTGGAACTTTGGGCTCGAAAAAGTGGATCGTCTCATAGCCGATAAATCCGACAGCGCCGCCGGCGAAGCGCGGCAATTCCGGGTGCGACACGAACTGATAACGCGCCATTAATTTTCGCACTTCATCGAGGGGATCGCTGCTTGTTTCGAGTCGCCGTTCGTTTCCGTCCTCGATGATTCGAACCTCGCGCCCGTAGCTTTGCAAAATCACGCGAGGGTCCACACCCACAAACGAAAAACGTCCCGAGACATCATTCTTTTCGGTGGACTCAAAAAGGAAGCTGTAACCGCCGTGGTCCAGTTTCTTGAAAGCTGAAACCGGCGTTTCTCCGTCCGCGATGAACTCCGCGAAAACAGGGATGACATTGCCGCTCTTCGTGAGCTCAACGAATTCGTCAAGAGCAGGAGTGACTTGTGTCATCATTGCGGTCATACAAACGCGAGAAATCGCGCGAGGATTTTCTTGCCGTCTTGAGTCAGAACCGATTCAGGATGGAATTGCAGTCCCAGCACGGGAAAATCGCGATGGCGCAGAGCCATGATTTCGGCATCCTCGCTTTCCGCGGTGATCTCCAAACATGCCGGTAACGAGCTTCGCTCGACCGCAAGCGAATGGTATCGGGCGGCTTCAAACGGGTTCGACAAATCTGAAAACAGCTCACTGCCGTCATGCGTGATCATGGAGGATTTCCCATGCATGGGCCGCAAACCACGCACGACTTTTCCGCCGTATGCTTCGGCAATGCACTGATGCCCCAGGCAAACACCTAGAATTGGAGTCCGTGCGCCAAACTCCAGAATGACATCTTTACTGATCCCCGCCTCGCGCGGTGTGCACGGTCCTGGCGAGATGCAGATTTGCTCAGGCGCTAGTGCGCCAATTTCCTTCAACGAAATCGCGTCATTCCGCCTTACGACAAGTTCAGATCCAAGCTCGCCGAAATACTGCGCGAGGTTGTAAGTAAATGAATCGTAATTATCGATTAGCAAAAGCATGTTGAAAGCTGCCAGATGTCATTCTGATCCCGTGGTCGCGGGAGAAGAATCTCTGATCCTTTTCCGGGCGAATCGCGCGTCGAAAACAGCCAGAGATGTTTCGCTTCGCTCAACATGACAACGCCGTTCAGGTCATTGAGTCTCCGTTTGAAGAGGTAAGCTCGCGAATCGCTCGAACTTCGGCGACAAGTTGGAGGTATTGCGACGGCGTTAGCGCCTGTGCGCTGTCGGAAAGCGAAAGCTCCGGCTGGTTGTGGACTTCGATCATGAGGCCGTCCGCGCCGACGGCAACGCCGGCTCGGGCGAGCGGCGTAACCATATATGCCGTGCCGGTGCCATGGGAAGGATCGACGATGACCGGCAAATGCGAAATGCGCCGGATCGCGGGCACTGAGGCAAGGTCGAGCGTATTTCGCGTATGCTGCGCGAATGTGCGCACGCCGCGTTCGCAAAGGACGACATTGTAATTTCCCTCAGCCATTATGTACTCCGCTGCGAGTAACCACTCCTCGAGTGTTGCAGCCATTCCGCGCTTCAACAGCACGGGCAACGTCGATCGGCCAGCGCGCTTCAGAAGCGAGAAGTTCTGCATGTTGCGAGCGCCGATTTGGATTACATCGCCGTACTTCTCGATGAGATCGACATGCGATTCTTCAACAGCTTCAGTCACGATGTTGAGCCCGAATTCCTCGCGAACGGCTGACATAATTTCCCAGGCTTTATCGCCAAGCCCCTGGAACGAGTAAGGTGACGTTCGAGGTTTCCAAACACAGCCACGAAAGAAACGCGCACCACTCTGCTGCACAGCCTTCGCGATCGCGAACGCCTGTTCGCGACTCTCGATCCCGCACGGCCCGGCAATGATTGCCAGCTCGCCGCCGCCAATTGTCGCGTCGCCGAGGCGAACCACAGTTTTATCTGGTCGCAGGTCGAGCGTAATCAATTTGTACGGCTTTGTGACGCGGATGACTTCCGCAACACCAGCCAGGTTTTCGAAACGCCGGCCATCGATCGGCCCTTCATTGCCGGTGATGCCGATCGCGGTACGCGTCGCTCCGGGCATGGAATGCGCGCGGAAGCCGACTGCCCTGACGATATTCACCACCGCATCGATTTCCGATGTCGTGGCGCCGGGTTTCATTACGATTAACATTGGATCATAAGTGGTTGGGTTTATTTCGACAGACGCAGAGACAGATCTCCTGCGGGAGAGAAATGAATCAGCGTCCGTTGAAAAAACGGTCGCTCTCTATCGCCAGATTCCGAGCACCGACGCTAAGATGCACCGCGAGCTATTTGCGGGTTCTGCTGAGTAACGCGTATCAGCGCTCATCGCCCACGAGCATAGCGCCCGTCCGACAATTGTCGACTGAAAATCTGAATGCTGGGTAACAGCCACGTTACCAATCATAGAACGTTGGGAGGAACCCCGGTGCAGCCGTGGTTCGAGCCAACACCGATAAGGGTACAGAATGTTTGCAATAAGAAGGCTGGTAACTGTTTTCTCAATTCTTGCTGCGGGAACGATCGTGGCGCCAGTTTTTGCACTAAAAGTGACTGAGCCGGCGGCCGCTTCGCACGGTTACCCCGGCTTGTGCGACATTAACGGGAAAAAACTCGCCGACGGCGAATTCCGGCAATGGGTAGAAAACGATCGGCTGCATGTCGTTATCACTTACAAATTTTCCGCCGGCGAAGTCTATGAGGAACATTCGCAATTTCGACAAGAAACAGAGCTGATCCAGGAAAAATGGTCCTGGAAAGAATCGAAAAATGGAACGTCGCAGCGAGAATTCGCTGTGGATTTTCTGAGTGGAATCGCCAGCGCACACATCCGCCAGGATAATAAGAATGTATCCAAAAAGGTTGATATTGAACCGGGCCGGACGTTTGCCGGATTTGGATTCAGCCTTGCCTTGAGTAATCTGCGCAAACGCCTCCTGAGTGGCGAACAAGTTCAGCTCAAGGCAGTCGGTTTTTCTGAGTTCCCAACGCTTGGCCCGCAAGTTGTAACAGTGACAATTTCTCACGGCGGAGTTGACCGTATGAGAATGTCGGGGCGCTCGCTGAAGGGCGATCGTTTCATCATTCATCCGGAAGTTCCGTTCATCGCGAAATTCTTCGTTACTGTGCCAGACACAAAAATCTGGCTTACGAATCCGGCGCCGGCTGGTTTTCTACGCTGGGAAGGCCCGATCGTGCTGCCGACGGATCCAATAGTTCGTGTTGACTTGCTTTCGGGCGAAAAAAGTGGACCGGCAGACTCTGCGGGAAGCTAGACGCGAGCGCAGATCTTCGCTTCACAAAATCCGCCTCGGGCGAATTAGGATCGCTCACATGGAGGACTCGAAATTGTCTTCAGCCTTGGTTTTTTTCGTCGGGAATTATTTCGTGACCTTTTTTATCATCGGTCTGGTTGCCGCAGGAATATCGCTCCTTAATAAGCCAAAACCGCTGCGAATCGCCGAAGTGAGCGAAGCGTTGCTCTCGTACCATCTGCTTTTCGCGATTGGAATAAACAATCTGATCAACTTCGTCTTTCACGTGTTGTTCGGGGATGTGTCGGCAAAGTTTATCGGCTGGGAAAACAGTCCGTTTCAGGCAGAAGTGGGATTCGCAAGTCTGGGCGTGGGAATTGCAGGAGTCATTGCGTTCAAGGCGAGCTTGCCGTTTCGCTTCGCGACACTGATTCCGCCTTGGTGCTTTTCATTGGGCGCAGCAGGCGGTCATTTTTACCAGATGATCGTCGCGCATAATTTCTCCCCCGGTAACGTGGGACTGGTTCTTCCAATCGACATACTAATGCCGATTGTCGGCTTTGTGTTTTTGTGGCTCTCCTACAAACATCCCCAAGCCGAGACCGCTTGTCGCAAGTTGACCTAACGCTACCCCGATATGCTGGGACTAAATCTCAAGGAGCGTATCTGATTAGCGCCTACGGGCGCGGCCTCATGTTAGCCTGGGGCATCGCCCCAGGTTGTCCGATTGTTGATACATTAAGCGCTAAAAGCGCGCCTCAATCCCGCGAGGGTTCACACTATACCTGTCGAAATCAATGAAATGAATCGCGCTTTCAGCGCTGGCGCATTTTCGGTGACATGACTCCTGGGGCGCTGCCCCATGCTGGCGGTGAATCCTGCGCCTTCGGCGCTAAACACAATTCAAGGAGCGGCGGTTCTTTAGCCGCCGGGGCAACTAGGAAGTCGCCCCTTCGTTGATGTGTTAGCGGGGCGATTGATACGGCAGCGACTAATTCGCGAAGTCAGTGGTTCATCTTTGCGGCGGCTTTCATGATCTCAGCCTGCACCACAGGCATTATGTCTGCCATGTAAGCACCAAATTTTTGCATCGCAGATTTTCCGACTGGCGAGCCGTAAAAATCGGCCAACGCCTTCAGCTCGTCAGTTGTGAAATTTTTTACCATCGCATCGATCATCGCTTTGGATAATGCGGCAATATCCACCTGAGTAGTCATTAATTTCTTGAATTGCTCACGTTGATCCGCCGGAAGTGTTGCAGCCATTTTGTCAGCCATGTCCTCGAATAGCGCCTTGGGCGGGCTAACCTGGAGATAACGTTCGGCTTCTTTGCGTCGCGTTTCAGGAGTGTCAGCCGCACTGAAAACTGGAGACCAGGCGGAAAATGTAAGCACGAGCAAAATGACAAGTTTTTGTTTCATAGTGCGCGATTGATAACGTAGCGCGGCCAGCAAGGCCATCTTTTTTAGCGCGCGCTGATTTCGATCGGTTAAATCATTACGGCAGCCAGCCCAAGAAAAATGAGCAGGCAACCAACGTCGGTGAAAGTGGTGACGACGATGCTGGACGCCATTGCTGGATTGGCTCCTAGTTTTTTCATTACCAGCGGAACCATCGCGCCGGCCACGCCACTGAAACAACAGCTGATGGTTATGGCAAGAAACACCACAAAGCTGAGCATCAGCGCCTCGGGGCTTTTCACCATCCTGGCAAAGACAAACATCGCGACGCCTCCCGTGATTCCGGTCAGTGCGCCATTAAATGTCCCTAACAAAGCTTCCTTAACCAGAAGCGGGCGTTCTTTCCCAGCTCTCAGGTCACCCAGGGTGATGCCACGCAAACACACCGCGAGCGCCTGCACCCCGGTGTTCGAGGCCTGACCAATGAGCACAGGCAGAAACACCGCGAGCGCAATGATGCGATCGATCGTGTGCTCGAATAATCCGACGACGAGAGCGGCGAGCAGGCCGCAAAACAAATTTACCTGCAGCCACGGGTGGCGGAATCTTAAGCTCCTCGACCACGGTGTGGTGAGTCGTTCCTCCGATTCGACACCGACCATCTCGCCCGGCTGCGCACTTAACTGGATCGCCTGCGCTTCAAAAAGCATCTGACCGCGCACAAGGCCGATGAGTTGTCCGGATTTTTCGCAGAGGGGATAGACTGGATAATGCCGAACCAGCACAGCTCTCATCGCGTCCGTCAATGACATATCGGGCGTTAAATAGAATGGATCCCCCAGCATGATTTCTTCCAATCGTTGCTCGCGTTGCGCCAGTAGCAGGTCGCGCATAACCACCACCCCAAGAAGTTTGTCCTCTTCGTCGGTCACAAACGCGTAGGTGATAATCGTTTTTTTCGCGAGCCGGCGAATTTGCTCGGTAGCTTCGGCGACGGTCGTTGTCGGTCTAAAAACTGCCAGCGGCGGCTGCATGAGCCGCCCGACAGTACGTTCCGGATAAGTTTGATTACGCATCCACTGCTGCGTTGTCTCAGAAGAAGCGGTGGCCAGAATCGTCTCGCGCCGGGATAAACCGAAGCGTTGCAGAATCTGTAGTGCTGCCGCGGGATTAAGCAGCTCGAGCATCTTAACCACGAATTCATCCGGATACGGATCAAGCATCTTTACTGCTTCGCGCGGATCGCGTTCGACTACCTTGGTGAAGAGTTCCCGAAGTTCCGGCTCAATGTCGCGCACAGCGCCCGACGCAATCTCTGTTGTGCTCTCGCTCATCGCGCGAATCTGGCAAGTCGAGCGTAAGCTGGCAACATTAACTGTCCTAGCAAAGACCCATTTAAGTGATGATTTTGAAATCGCCGTTTCTTCTCGATTTTGGGTTGTGCGTGTCCTCGTTCTGACCGGCGCCGGTGTTTCGACTGAAAGCGGCATCCCGACTTTTCGCGGAAGGGACGGCTATTGGCGGAATCTTGATCCGACAAAACTTGCCACCCCTGAAGCGTTCGCGCGCGATCCGCAATTAGTTTGGGAATGGTATCACGAACGCCGGGAGCGCATCCGCAATGCGCAACCAAACGCCGCGCACGAAGCAATCGCACGGCTTGCCCGCCACACAGACGAGTTCCTGCTCGTTACGCAGAACGTGGACGATCTTCATGCCCGCGCTGGAATTCCGGCAGAAAGGATGGTGCGGATTCATGGGGACATTTTCGTCACGCGCTGCTCGCGCTGCGATTGGAGGGCGGAGCTCTGCGACGCCGATCGTATGGACGCTGCTGTCGGGACCGGGCTCGCGGGAGCTCGCCCCTCCACTGCGCGTGCTGAACAACAGGACGCCGAGCATGGCGTACCGACATGTGCAAGATGCCACGCGCTTATGCGGCCTGGCGTCATCTGGTTCGGCGAGCAATTGCCATGGAACGAGCTGGAACGAGTTGAAAATTTTCTCGATGGCGGAGCTTGCGACGTTGTAATCGTCGCCGGGACGACTGCCACGTTTGGTTACATCATCGATTGGGCGCAGCGCGGCAGCCAGAATGGCACCGAACTCATTGAAGTTAATCCCGAGGAGACGCCGCTCTCACGATTCGCGACGCGGTTAGTGCGCGAACCCGCCGCGATCGTCTTGCCGCGAATTGTGAATGAGGTGGTCAAGCGAGATGCGCTGTAGTGGCAGGCGTGCCGCCTGCGTTTTCATTCAAAGCAGCCGACACGCTGCCTCTATAGTTGTAGGACAACCGCATCGGTTGCCAAACCAATCGTGGGCAAGCGGGAGCGCTTGCACTACAATTGATATGATGACCTCAGGCCCCGATCCAGCGCAGATAGCGTTCGGCGGATCGCGCAACGGCTGCTTTTGCATCGGCAAGAACGTTCGCCTGCCACCAGCCGCCATAAATCTGATCGAATGAGAAAGGTTCGATCCTTTCGACGATGCGGCGGATCGCAGACGGTCCGAGTGGAATGAGATTGGGATAACTCCGCAGAAAGCTGACGTAACGTCGATCCTGCACGACGGTAATAATGTCGCCTGTGAGCAAGGCGCCTCGGTCGTTTGCTCCGGCTGGCCAGTGTAACACGGTGCCGCCTTCAAAATGACCCCCACAATTGATTAGTGTTAGCCCATCCCAAAGTGACAGGGTTGGTCCTTCCCAGATTTGAATGCGCAGGCTCTGGCGCATGACCCACTCGCGATCGGCTGAATGCAAAAAGATTTGGGCGTCGAAACACTCAGCCCACTCGATCATCGAGGAGTAGAAATGGGGATGCGAGATCGCGATGGCGCGGATGCCGCCGCGTGCGTTTACCTCGGTGATTGTTTCGTCATCCAGCAAAGAAACACAATCCCAGAGCAGATTTCCTCCGGGCGATTGCAGAAGCAAAGCGCGCTGCCCAATCGCAAATTCCGGTTCGGTGCCGATGCCCAGAAGCTGCGGCGCTTCATCTTCGAACCGGTTGTGATGATTGGCCGCAAGCCGTTTGAGCGTCGTCCATTCCTGGCCTGTGTGACGGACGAATTGCCGTTCGTCTTCGCAAATTGGACAGCGCGGCGGCGGTTCCGCCGTCTCACCAAACTGCGTTCCACATTGCACGCAGATGAAGTTTTCCATGACAAAAGTGCGTGACGCGGTCTGCTTCATCGCACCTTCCGCAACACCAGCTCTTCGGGCACGGAGATAACGAGCGAAGTGACTTTGCCGCCGGCGTCCTTTACGAAGTGAAATGTGCGATCTGAATCTTTTTGCAAAAAGTCCGTTTCCGATTCGGGAAGGAGCGTAATTTTTTCGCCAAGCCACATTGTCTCGAGCCGACCACCGGCCACGCTGACCTTGATAGTGAAGCGATCCTCGAGGCGATATTCGCCGGCGTACGAACTCAGGATTGCAGGATCGAGTTTGACAGCAGTGCGAACACGCGGCGCTACAGACGGAACATAGAATCCGGCGATGCGCTTCGCGATGTAGCTGGCGCTCGCGCCAGCGCGACTGCACAACACTGCGACACTCAGACGATCCTCAGGAAAGCGCACGATGTAAGAAGAGAATCCCTGCCAGGCGCCGCCATGTTCGAGCACACGGTGACCTGAATCAGTTTTTGCTATTCGCCAACCAAAGCTGTAAGGGGCGGTCGTGCCGTTGTTAAGTTTGACCGGCGTCCACATTTGATCATAGCTGGCGCCGCTTATTAATTTTCGCGTCTCCAGCGCTTCATCCCATTTCGCGAGGTCTTCGACAGGGAAGTACAAGCTCCCGTCTGCGGTGTTGTTTACAGTGGGCGATACCCACTGTTGATTCTTGAGCGCGCCATTCTTGAGCAGGTAACCGGCCGCGCGATTCGGGATAATGTCTGCTTCGCTGATCACGCGCGTGTGTTTCATACCAAGCGGTGCAAAAACGCGCTGCTGGAGAAAGTCGCCCCAGAATTCGCCGCTCACTTTGTGAATGAGAATTCCGAGCGTGACATAGCCGAGATTGCTGTAGCTCCACTTTTCGCCAGGAGCGAAAGCGAGCGGCTGCGCCGTGATCATCTTCAATAGCTCATCCTCGGTATAATCTCGCTGCAGCGAGAAACTTTCAGGATAATCGCCGAGCCCGGAGGTATGCGTCAGCAAATGCCGGACGCGAATGGCCGACCAGTTTTCTGGCACGTCCAGGTACTTCGAGATCGGATCTTCGAGCGCGAGTTTCTGCTCTTCAATCAGCATCATGATGGCCATTGCGGTGAATTGCTTTCCGATCGAGCCGGATTGAAACACCGTCTGCGGCGTGACGAGTACTCCGTGCTCAAGGTTCGCGACACCGTATCCCTGGCAAAGCACGATTTTGCCATCGTGCCGGACCATCACCGCGCACCCCGGAATTTGGTTTTTCTTCAGATATTCGTTTACAAAATTGCTAACCCGATCTGTTGCAGTTTCGGCAGAAGCCGTGTGCAAGATGGTGACAACCAGGAGAACGAGTGTGAAGCGCCTACCTAGCGGGGCACCGGTTACACGCGACATCATTTGTGCGCGGCAAGTATTTGGGCGAACCGCCAGACTTCGTGAAAGGTGTTGTACAGCGGCGCCGGCGCGACGCGAATCACGTTCGGCTCGCGAAAATCGCATTTCACACCGCCGGCGATGAGTTCTTCGTGTAACTGCTTCGGATGCTCATGCGCCTGGATCGACAATTGCGCGCCGCGCGCACCCGGGTCTGTAGGAGTGATGAGCGAGAATTGTTTTGAACCTATTTGTTCCATCAGAAATTCGAGATAGCCGGTAAGTTTCATCGACTTGGCGCGGAGCGGTTCCATGCCGCCGGCCTCGTGGAAAATTGAAAGCGACGCGCGCAGCGGTGCCATCGAGAAAATTGGCGGATTACTAATCTGCCAACCGTCAGCGGACGCTACGGGGACGAACTCCGGCTCGAGATGCAATCTGAAACGCGTATTCGGATCGTTCCCAAACCAACCGGCGAACCGCGGTAATTTTGTGTTCGTCGCGTGGCGTTCATGCACAAACGCGCCTGCGACTGCGCCGGGGCCGGCGTTCAAATATTTGTATGAACACCACACAGCAAAATCGACATTCCAATCATGCAGCGAGAGCGGCACATTGCCGGCAGCGTGTGCGAGATCGAACCCAACGACGATTCCGTGTTTCTGCGCTGCAGCCGTAACCTTTTCGATGTCGACTAATTGACCGGTGAAAAAATTCACCGCGCCCATGATCACCACTGCAAGGTGATCGGCGTGCTTGTCGATAAGGTCGAGAATGTCTTCCGTGCGAACGGTGAATTCGCCTTTGCGCGGGCGCGCCAGAACGAGCGCCTGTTTCGGATCCAGCCCGTGGTGAATGAGCTGCGTCTTAATCGCGTAGGTGTCAGAAGGGAACGCCGGCTCTTCCATCAGAATTTTGAAGCGCGACTTGGTTGGCCGATAAAACGTCGCCATCATCAGGTGAAGGTTCACCGTGAGGCTATTCATACAGATCACTTCAAGTGAGTTTGCGCCAACGAGGCGCGCCGTCGGTTCGCGCAGCGCTTCGTGGTACGAATACCATGGCGTCCCGGTCGCGTGATGCGCATCAACGCCAAGCGTGGCCCAGTTGTCCAGCTCATCGTCGACGATCCGCCTCGCGGATTTTGGCATCAGGCCTAACGAGTTTCCGGAGAAATAAATGACCGGCTTTCCCTCTTTGCCGAGTGGTAGAGAAAATTTGTCGCGGAAATCGCGCAGCGGGTCGTCGCGGTCGAGTTGCTGCGCGAAATTTTCATCAGCGGAGAAACGCATTGTCAGATAAATGGGCAGCAAAAGTCGAATCGCAATAAATCAACGCCCAACGTCCAACGTCCAACTCTGAATTCCTAGCATCATGCATGCGTGAACCTGCATGAACTCGATGATGGTCCCGTCAGGGTCACGCACGTAAACGACTCGTTTACCGGCATTCGGACCCGATTGCAGCGTTTGCGGTTTACCGGCGGCTTTCCAGTCTGACGCTGCAATCCTTTCGAGCACGGCGTCGAGATCGTGAACGAGTAACGCAACATGCACTGAACCAACGTCGCACGGTCGGAGATTTGCGTGTTTGCGATCCGCCGGGGCAAGATACTCGAGTAGTTCGATTTTGTGACCGCCGGGAGTTTTTAGCACCGCAAGCTTTATCTCAGCGCCTTCAACGCCAGTGATCTCCTCGGCCAATTCACCTTTTTGGTGCGCGGTGTGTGAAAGCTCGAAGCCCAGGACATCGCGCCAAAATTCGAGCGAACGTTCGAGATTAGAAACGGTGATGCCGGTGTGATCGGCGGAAATGCAAAATTGCCTGCTCTTGTTCATGATCGTAATCGAAAGCAAACGTCGAACGTCAACGGCGAATCTCGGTGAAAATAGCGAGAGATTCCTCGACTTCGCTCGGAATGACAAAAAGGAAAGGGCGTGTTTATCCCACAGCGGCGATCACCTTGAGTTCGATCGCGATCGGTGTGGGCAATGCAGTGACCTCGATGGTTGTGCGGGTCGGATTTGGTTTGGCCGGGCCTGCGAAATACTCGGCGTAAATGCGGTTGTAGATGGGAAAATCCTTTTTCATGTCAGTGAGAAAAACCGTGACGTCGACAATGTCCTGCCAGGTCGCGCCGGCGTCTTCGAGAACGAGCCGCACATTCTCGAATACGGCATGGCATTGCGTTGCGATGTCGTAACTGACGACGTTGCCCGAGGAATCGAGCGTCACTCCTGGAATTTCTTTGCTGCCGCGCACACGCGGTCCGATCCCCGACAGAAACAAAAATTCGCCTACGCGCTTGGCGTGCGGAAATGCACCCACCGGTTCGGGCGCTCGTTCGCTTTTGAATGTTTCGTTCATGGCTTATCTAATGCGCGACTGGAAAGACAAGGCAACGCACATTTCCAATTAGCACAAAGCGCAATCTAGTGATCCGAGGATTTTCGCGGAGCGATTGCTGGGGCATCTTGATCAGGGGGACGGAAGCTTGTTACCGGTGGCAGGACTTCCCTGAAGGTCGCACCGTAAATGTCCCAAACAGTAAGAAAGAGTCCGCAGACGATCGGTCCAACGATGAATCCGATCAGACCGAACAGGAACAGTCCGCCAAGGGTGCCAATCAGAATGAGAAGGTCCGGCATTTTCGCGTCTCTGCCGACGAGCGCTGGCCGCAGGAAATTATCAACAGTGCCGACTACAGCGGCGCACCAGGTCGCCAGCAAGGTCGCCGTTAGATACTGGCCTGTTACAAATAGAATGATAACCGCCGGCACCCACACCAGAGCGGCACCGATCCCGGGGATGATCGAAAGAATCGTCATGATCGTTCCCCACAAAGCCGCTCCTTCGATCCCCGCTACCCAAAACGCGATGCCGGCCAACGCGCCTTGAATGATGCCGATCACCAGCGTCCCTTTGACGGTCGCTCGGGTGATCGAGGCGAGCTGGGTGAGCATACGTGTCTCATCCTCATCGCTTAACGGAGTGTAATAAAAAATCCGTTCAAGAATTTTGTCGCCGTCTCTGAAAAAGAAAAACATCGCGTAAAGCATCACAAACAAATTGAGGAGGAACGCGGCTGTGGTAGCGGTCATGCGCGAGGCGAAACCCACAAGAAACGAACCGGCCGTTTTAGCGGCGTTGCCGACCTGTTCCAGCAATTGCTCCTGGCTGGGCATGTACTTAGCCAGTGCAGGAAATCTTTGCACCACCCACTCCTGCACGTTGAAGGTACTGGCGGCGCCCAGGTGCTGACTCAGCCAAGGAATCGCCTGGTCGCTCATCGTCAGCGCCTGTTGCAGAACGATCCCTAAAAATGCGCTGACGGGGCCAAGGCCGAGAACGAGCAACACCAACAAGGTGAGTGCTGCACCCAATGATCGGCGGCCACCCAGCAGCCGGGTAATCCAGCGATAGAGTGGATGAAACAATCCAGCGAGTAACGCGCCGAGCAGAAGCGGTTTAAAGAACGGCCACGTGACGGCCAGGAACAACGCTGTAACCGCCACCACCAGCAACAGGACAAACGCCGTGCGCAAATTCGTGCCGCTTATGGTCGACGGTTCCATGGCTCGGCTCCGATACCTCTAACGAGGCTAATCGCAGATTGGCCTCATTACATCGTTTCCTTCGACCCTCGGTCAAGCTGGTTGCAGCGACAGCCCGAAAAAACCGGATTAAGGATGAAGCGGATCTTTTGAGTACGTTGTTGTAGCGGCGTTTGTGCCAAACGCCGAACCGCTAGTCAAGTAACGGCGCTTTACACAGATTTCTAAGAGGAGGGCCGTTGGGTAATCTGCGCAAGTCTGCGGCAATCCGTCAGGCCGCGACGGCCTTGGCTGTCTCATATCGCTTCGCCGATCGCATTTTCGCCTTCAGCGCTTCCGTTTCGCGATTCCGCGGCGGCGCATTGGTGACTAGCGATTCAAGAAGATGATGCGCGGCCTGGGCCACGTCGTCCACCGCACGATTGAAAGCTGCCTCATTTGCCTTGGAAGGTTTCGTGAAACCGCTCAGCTTCCGGACGAACTGAAGCGACGATGCGCGAATTTCATCCTCTCTGGCGGGTGGACTGAAGTTATGAAGTGTTTTGATGGCTCGGCACATGTCGGACAATCAACCCTCAGCTCTCAACCCTCAACTGTTTTGACTTTGTTCATGTCCGTCGTTCCGGATACTGTGGAAGATCATCGGTGATCGCATCCCACGGCGCGCGATCGGCGACGAATGTATGAAATTGCGGCCGAATTCCGGGATCATCATCGAATGCGCCCATCCGAATCGATACCTGCGGACCGTCCGGCCAATCGCCGCCGAATAAACTCGAACCGCAATTTGAACAGAACGCTTTTACCGCGCCCTCGCCTTTTCCATAGACCTTAATCAATTCCTTGCCCTGAAGCAGACGGAACTGCTCGCGCAGCACACGTGCCTGAGTGCAGACCGCCGTTCCCGAATGCTTCCGGCAACGTTCGCAATGACAGTGGCTCGCTTGAATGAATGGCGGATCCACTTCAAATCGCACGCCACCACACAGACAACTCCCGCGAATGCTCTTGCTCATTCCCGACTCTCATCAATCAACTATCAACTCTCAACTTCTGGGAAATGACCGCGGATTGCGCAGATGAAAACGGATTTGTTTGCTCCAAGAGACAAGCAATGCATCGCCCCTACAATATCGTTCGCCGCCCGCCTACTGAGGTTTAAAATCACCATCAATCAATGCCACGCAAAAAGAATTCTAGCAGTTTTCGCCAATCTAGTGACGCCCTTGCGCCCGCGAAACTCCTGGCGGCGGCGCGTGATTCCCGCTTGGTGATTTTCGCCGGCGCGGGAATTTCAATGAGCGCGCCGACTAATTTGCCTTCGTGGCGCGACGTGAACCGGATTGTCGTCCGCTCGCTGGCCGCGTCAGCCGCTTCGGCCGTGGGCGAACCCCTGGCAGCCAAGGCCGCAGACCTGATTCTCGCGCGACACAAGCAGGAAAAACTGCCGCCAGAATATCAAGCGCAAGTGTTAGCAGAGTCCATGCGTGACCGGTATTTTGAAGTTCTCCGGCATCTCGACAGTGATCGTCCAAATCCCACGCATCTGGCAATTGCGTGGCTGGCCCGGCTCGGGTGCGTGCGCGCGGTGATCACGACGAATTTCGACCGCGTTCTCGAAGCGGCCTTTGCAGCAACGGGGACTTCGCTTCATCGATGTTTTCAGCCCGGGGATTTTCGGGCATTGGCCAGCGACCTCACCCGGCTAGACAAAAAGGATGCACCATGTCACCTCCTGAAACTGCACGGTTCGGTGGACGATCCAGCCACCCTGATCGATACGCTCGCGCAGCGAAAACGAGGGCTCGCGGCCCCGGTGCTGGATTGCGTTCGCCATTTGTTGGGGTCCTATCATTGGCTCTTCTTGGGATTCTCTGGTTTGGATCTTGAAGCAGAGCGTAACTACCTGGCACTCGAACAGGAAGCGGAGCGTGCCGTCGGATTCACGTGGTTTGTGCTTGAAAAGACCGAACCCAAGCCCGCGGTGGTTCGGCTAAAGAATATCTATGGCGAACGCGGCAGCCTCGTCCACGGCCGCCTGCCTGAGTGGTTGCTCGATTTCGCAGACTTGCTCTCGGCGGAACCGCGCGCGTGGATCGATCAGCACACACGCACTGCTCCGGCCGTCGATGGCAAGGCAAACACGGTCGCTTTGGAAAACGCGGCCGCCAAATGGGCCGCCGATCTGACACCGAACCTGAGCGCGCTGTGCCTGACGTTACTCGTCTTCCACTGCGCCGAACCTCAGACGGCCGTTCAACTGACCAAAGCCGTCTTGCAGGCAATCGATGGGCAGGCCAAGGCACGAGAGCAAGCGAGTTCAGGCTTTCTCTTACTAAAAGCTTTTGCCGCCAACACGCTCGGCTTCCTGCTCGCCGGCCTCGGACAGCACGAAGATGCGGTCCACTGGCTCAATGCTGCCGTCGATCTCGCGGAAACGGCGAACGATAAGGACACGCGCGATCGATTCCGAAGCAATCTTGCGCACAGTCTCGAGATGCTGGGCCGAATTGATGAAGCAAGAAGCGTTTATCAAGCGACCGTCGCAGCTTACCGGAAACGCGGGGAACCGGCCGCGCTGGCTTTTGGTCTGTGCGGTCTGGCAGCACATCTCGTCCGACAATATCGGCTCGACGAGGCTCAAGCCCTGGCCGAGGAAGCCACGCAATTGGCAACGAAGGCGGGGGACGAACGCTTGCGCGGGACCGCCTTGGGCCTCCTCGGCATGATTGCAAAGCACAAGGGCGACTATCCGACCGCGTTGAGATTGCTGACGGAAGTAGAGGAACTCTTTACACGACTGGGGAACGACGAGGCCGTCGCTGCCGCCGCGGGAAACCGGGGAGAAGTGCTCGCCGCGCTCGGTCAGTTTGACGAAGCAGAGCGGATTCAGCAGGCCGTCCTGCGAGTGGATGAACGGCTTGAACGCCGCGACAACCAAGCCGCGACCTTTCTCAGTTTCGGCACCTTGGCACATCTGCGGGGCGACCTTGCCAGTGCGGAGAGCTGGTTTAACAAAGCGCGGGAGGCTTTTTGCGCGATCAAAAATCCATTAATGGAAGCGTTTGCTCTTTACCGGCTGGCCGGCGTCAAAACGAAAGCCGGACGTTTTGAAGATGCAATCCTTCTGGCTGAAACCGCCTTGCCGCGCGTGACCGGGCTTAACCCGGTATTGACCTCGGACTTGTGGAACGAAATTGGAACGGCCAGCTTAAAGCTTGGGCGAATCAGTCGGGCAGAAGAAGCATTCCGCCATGTTTACAGTCTTACTGAAGCAAACGGCGCAACCAAGCCGCATGCCGCCGCGGCGATGAATCTCGGCACAATCCTTCTCCTTAAGCAGAGGGATGCGGAGGCGGTAACATTCTTCGTCGAGGCAGGTCAATATTGGACGCAAGTCGGCGCTCGCGAAGAACTCGACTACTGCAAACTCGGCGAGGCCGCCGCGCGACTCGATCGGAAGATCGCGGCGCTGTCTAACGCCGGCCATGCAACCCGAACGTCGAGCGAGATGCGGGCGGCTGCCACCGAGATGATCGCGCTTTATCCCGAGCTAATCGAGATGTACGCGAAGATCGGCGCGACGCAGTTGGTGGGCGAGTTCTGCTCCTCGGCCGCCAGCACCGCCAAGTTTGTCGGGGAACTGGATAAGGCCGGGCGCTGGTACCACCAGGCCGCGAATGTATTCAACTCGATCGGAATGGCGGACCGCGCGCGCGAATCCCTTGACCGGAGTGAGGAACTGTTGAGAATCTGGACGAACGTCCTGATCGAGCACGAAGAATTGGCTCGCGCGCTGCCGGACGTGCTACTGCTCGCCGAAGTCGCCGAGCAACTCGGCCACCGCGAGATGTGCGCGTCGGCATTGCTCAACGCCGCAATCATCGTCGTACGCACTTCACAGGACTACGCGCGCGCGAAAGAGCTCGCCGAACAATCCCTCGCGTTCCTCCCCGCTGACTCGAGCGACGTCGCGTCGGCGCAGATGGTCATCTCACAGTGCAACGACGCCGACCACGATCACACGCGGCTACCACAGTCCCGTGTGGACGACCTTACGGCCGTTGCGAGCAATTCATTGCTGTGGATACAGTATCGTAGCGGCAAGGTGCACACCTTAATTCTCACCAACGGAAAAATCGTCGTGCTCGGCTTCACGACGAGCGAAATGGCTTTTCGCGTGTTCGATCTGATCGCCCAGCGTTTTCCGGGCGACGACCTACTTATCGCTCAGACCGAAGGTTTCGCGCGAGCGACCTTCGAGCAAGGCTGCATCGCCGACGGTGCACGCGCCGAAGACTATTAGTTCGTTTACGAAGGCACCGACGAGTTCGCAAAAATAATAGCGAGCTTGGAACCCCAGTAACCGCCGCCCGCCTGAGGGTGTGGATCTCTGACGTCGGACCTAGGTCGTAAGAACTTCGACGTTTTGGAGATCGTCCCTCTATGACTTTGCGATGCAGACGTTCTTTGGCTCGGTGAAGAATTCCGCCTCGCCAAGACTACGGCGCGACGGGCTCTACGCTTCGCAAGATTGCTTATTTCGCTATACAAATGTTCTTAGCTTCTGTGAAAAAGTTTAGCGCTTCCTCGCCGCCTTCGCGGCCGACGCCGCTTTGTTTCATGCCGCCGAAAGGAACGCGAAGATCGCGCACCAGCCAGCAATTCACCCAGACCGTGCCGGTGTTGATTCGCTCGGCGACGCGATGGGCGCGGCTCAGGTTTTGCGTCCAGATGCTCGAGGAGAGGCCGTATTCGACGTCATTGGCATGATTGATCACTTCTTCTTCGCTGTCGAAGGGCGTGATTGTTACGACCGGGCCGAAAATTTCTTCGCGATTTGTACGGCATGAAACCGACAGGCCGGTAATGACGGTCGGCTGGAAGAAATAGCCTTCGCGGCAACGTTCGTTAGGCGCTTTCGGCGCAGAACCGCCAAGCGCGATTCTGCCGCCTTCTTTCTGTGCGAGATCGACATAGAACTTTACTTTCTCAAGCTGTGTCTTGTTCACGATCGCGCCCTGCTCGGTTTTTTCGTCCAGCGGATCGCCCAGGCACAACTGCGCCGTTTGTTCGATGAAACGTTCGACGAAATCCTTGTAAGCCGATTGCTCGACAAACACTCGCGACCCGCACAAGCAGACCTGCCCCTGGTTTGCGAAGGATGAACGCACGCTGCCCCTAATCGCCGCGTCGAGGTCGGCATCGGCGAAAATGATATTTGGATTTTTGCCCCCAAGCTCGAGCGACACTTTTTTGAACAACGGCGCGCATGCTTCGGCGACTTTCCGCCCTGTGGCGGTGCCTCCGGTGAACGAGATCGTGTTGACCTTGGGATCCGCGGTAATTGCCGAGCCGACATTCGGCCCCGTGCCTTGGACGATGTTGAGAACTCCATTTGGCAGACCGGCTTCACGCGCGATTTCGCAGAGCATGTAGGCGGTCATCGGCGTCAACTCGCTCGGCTTTGCGATGGCGGTGTTTCCGACAGCGATGGCCGGGGCGATTTTCCAGCTCAATAAATAAAGCGGCAGGTTCCACGGTGAAATCAGCCCGGCGATTCCGCGCGGCTGACGCAACGTGTAGTTGAACGCCACGTTGTCCGTGATGTGCGCTTCGGATTCTGTGTGCAAAATCGCCGTAGCAAAGAATCGGAAATTTGCGACGGCGCGCGGAATATCCAACGAACGCGCGAGCGAAATCGGTTTGCCGGTATCGATTGATTCGGCGCGAGCGAATTTCTCCAGGTCGCGTTCGATCAAATCGGCGATCTGCAGCAGAAACCGCGAGCGTTCGGATGCCGGTTTTTTTGACCAATCGCAAAACGCTTTCTCAGCTGCAGTAACCGCACGATCAACGTCTTGTGCGTCGCTGTCCGCCACCTGCGAATACGATTTACCTGTCGCCGGTTCGATGTTGTCGAGATATTTTCCGCTGATCGGCTCGACGAATTCGCCACCGATGAAGTTTCGAATTTGGGGTGATTCACTTCGCACGGCTTCCAGATTGTAAGCGTCTAACGCGATCCGCTCAACGAGCAGTGCGAGACTTCAAGAAATATCGAGAGACCCGACTCGTTTGTCTCTTACTCTCCTGCCGCTCCCTGCGCGGCGCCACCATCTATGTCGCTTGTCCCGCTCCCTTCATTTCTCGACTTCGCCCGGAATGACAAAGAGCGGAGCGGTTCGATGTGCATAAGTGCGCCGAAAAGGTCTTTGCACTTAGAAATCCAACGTTTAACGCGGAAATTGTTCTCGCCAGAGAAACAACGCGGGTCTAAAAACTACTTCTACACACAATCACACATGAAAAAGGCTTCAATACTGTTCTTGGGCCTCGTGCTGTCGGTTCTGACGTCTGCGTCCGGAGATAACCGATTCAACGAGGTATTCGGTCCGTTATTTCACCCCGCTCACAATGTCCCGCCGCCTGTCGGTCCGAGACGGGGGCTCGATTTGCTCCACCGTTGGATGTGATCGCGATAAATGCCAGCGGCCTGGATCATACTCCAGTTGCTCCAGGCGAGAACCGCGTCTTCGGAGAACAACTTGGGCCGGGGCGCTCCAGCCGGGCCATGGCGATTGTGCACATCGCCATGTTCGATGCGCTTGATGCGGTCGTCGGCGGTTACACCAGTTACACCGGGACACACGCCGGATCGGGCTCGACTTCAGTAGACGCGGCGATCAGCCAGGCCGTGCGCGACACCCTGGCGGCGATGTTTCCATCACAAACGCCGACTTTTAATGCCTACCTGGCAGAAGATTTGGCTCGTGTCACGAACGGGCCTTGATTCCACTCGCGCTGGGGGCCTACTGGGGTCAATGCATTCCGTTTGTTGTCACCTCGACCAGCCAATTTCGCGCGCCGTCTCCACCCGCCATGACAAGCTCGGCTTACACCGCTGCGTACAACGAAGTGAAAAACCTGGGGGGCGCGGAAATCACGACGCAACGCACCGAAGAACAAACATTCATCGGCATTTTCTGGGCGTATGATGGGACGCCCAGTTTATGTGCGCCTCCGAGGCTCTACAATCAGATCACGGTGCAAATTGCCGACCAGAGGAGGTTGACCGCCATTCAATTCGCGCGTCTGCTGGCCCTGGTAAATACCGCCATGGCCGATGCCGGAATGACGATTTGGGAATCGAAATACCATCATGATTTCTGGCGTCCTGTTCTTGGTATTCGCGAATCAGATCCGGGTACTGGTCCCACCGGGATGGGCGACAGCAACCCCGATACGATTGGTGACACCAGCTTTAGCCCGTTAGGCGCGCCTGCCAGCAATCTCAATGGCCCGAACTTCACGCCGCCATTCCCCGCATACCCATCGGGTCATGCCGGATTTGGAGGGGCACTCTTCCAGGTCATGCGCCGCTTCTACGGCACCGATAACATCGCTTTCACTTTCGTTTCCGATGAGTTCGACGGGCAAACCCGCGATAACAATGGAGACATCCGGCCCCTTCGGCCGCGCAGCTTTTCCAATTTATCACAGGCTGAGGAAGAAAATGGCCAGAGCCGGATTTATCTCGGCATTCATTGGTCCTTCGATAAGACCGAAGGAATCGCCTCGGGTCGTCGGGTAGGCGATTACGTATTCGATCACGCTTTCAGGCCGACGCATTAGAGCAGAAGCGGTCAGTTGTACCCGTCGTAAATCTTCGGCTTCGCCGTTTGAATGTGTCGGTCAATCAGGGCGCAGAATTCGTCCGTGTGCCAGTGTTTTCGTGTAGCCCACCATGTTTGGAAGCCGGGATACGCCACAGTGTCGGCAATTGTGCGCTCATATCCCCGCCACAATCGCTTGTCGAGCGTTTCATCCAGGAAGTTAAGGTAGAGGCTGTCGGCAAACCGCAAGAAACGCCCCAGATGCGCGCCAAATCTCAGCTTTGATTTGGCGTCCAAGTCATCGAAGGATCGCAGAGCGCGAAGCCGGGATTGGGACGGCCCCGCAAAATTTGCTAGTTCGGCTTAGGTCACTCCGCCGGGACACAATGGCCGCGATCACGGAAAGTATGCTCCGCACGTAGGGCACATTTTGGTGTCTTTGGTCATCTCATTCCCGCAGTTGCAAATGAACGTTCCTATCGCCATGCGTCTGCCAACGATGAAAAGTGGAATGCCAACGATTGCACCGACTACAGTCCAGCAAAGTAGCAGGCCGATTACTTGAAGGCCAACGCCCCATGTGGCGGTTTTGCGCGGATTCTGAGACTGCGGCAAAAGGGGTCCTGGAGGTAAGGTGCTTTGGATCGGAACTGTGATTACCTCATTGCAGCTTGGGCACGGTGCGGTCATCCTGATTTGGTCGCGGGTCGCGGAGAGATGCCGGCCACAACTCGGACATCCGAATCTGATGAGCGCGGGATTCTGAGGCTCCGGCAAAGGCAGAGGTCGTGGAGGTAAGGTGCTTTGGATCGGAACTGTGACCAGGCTATTGCAGATTGGGCATGGTGCGGTCATGCTGATTTGGTCGCGGGTCGCGGAGAGATGCTGGCCACACGTCGGACATGCGAACCTAATGACCGCGGCATTCTGACCCCGCGGCAAAACCAGGTGCCTTGGAGATAACGTAATTTGGATCGGGATTGTGATCATCTCATTGCAGCTTGAGGTACGGTGCGGTCATGCTGATTTGGTCGCAGGTCGCGGAGAGGTGCCGGCCACACCTCTCTGGCCGACTAGGGTGCCTTCCGTTTAGTGCAATGTGTTCTGCGTAATCCTGAAGCATTTTGTCCGGCTGTTTTATACGGCAGTGCCGGTTTTGTCAGATCACATTAGATCAAGTGAGAACATCAAGCGCGCAATTTCGTCCTCTGGCATTGCGCGTCAGATCAAATCAGAATAAATCGGGATACCCCGTCAGGCAACGATGCCATTGACGCGTTCTACCTACTGACCCCCACCCTGATTTCCAATTGAAGACAGCAACCACTTCGTAAGTCGCTGTTGGGTGTTGGTGCCGATTGGTCGATTTAGTTCTTGTAATCCTTTTTCCCTGCCGTGAGGATCGGCGATTGTGCTCTCGACTTTCGTAGGAATTATCAGTGCGCTTTGTCTGGTTATCTGGGAACTTCGCAATGCGCCGATTGGTTACGAGAGTGAAGATGGGTTTCACATCGCCTACGAAAAGAGTTTACTGCCGCAACATTGGCGCGCGGCGCGCGGCGCGCGCGCGCCCGCGAAAGCCCAATTTCGCATAAACGCTGGCTCGCCGCCAATCGTTTAGTCCAGCATCAGACGACGGAGAACAATAAGGCCCATGATGCGGTCAATATTGGCTCTCGATTGCAGACAGGCGACTCACTAATATGAAACAGTGACGGCAGAGATCTTCAGGCGCTCTATAAAGCGATTGCTGAAACAGAGTCGGAAAAATTAGAGAATTTTCAGATTCACGAGCTGCAATCGTACCCCCGATATTTCTTCGACGCGCAGCAATACATTTTGGATGTTCGGCTAGAGGCAAGATGCCTAGATCGCGTTCGATCAATAGATCGGGAAATTGAAGGTCGTACTACAGAAAAGAAAGCGATCAGAGACATCGAGAAATACACGGTGTTGTTACGAAAACTTTGTCGTGGTCGGAACAGAGCAACCGTCAGTAAGCCCGCTAGAATCATCGGATAACCTCGGTGACTGACCAATGGCAGAAAGTGACGACCAATCGGCGCGCGCCCCGAGCAAAACACTTTAAGTTTTTCTTTAACTTTCGAGGCTCTGCCGCGCCGCCACGAGGGAAACGGTGAGGGAGGGATTCGAACCCTCGGTAGCCTTTTGGGCTACGGCGCTTTAGCAAAGCGCTGCTTTCGACCACTCAGCCACCTCACCAATGCAGAGCGAGAATATTGCGAAGAATTGGGGCTTTTCCAATCTGCAATTTGGAGTTCCCGACACAGAGCTCCTCACGTGCTCGCGATTTCATTGGAGTTGCCAATTGCCGATTGCCAACTGATTAGGTTTGCCGTGATCAGCGAAGAAGAAGCGCGCAGGCGGATCTTGGAGAAGGTCAGACCACTGGACGAACGAGCCGTTCCACTCACAGGCGCGCTCGATTGTTTTGCAGCCGAGGATTATTTCGCGCGGCTGCCGCTGCCCGTATTCGATAATTCGGCAATGGACGGCTACGCTGTTGTGGCGAGCTCCTGCAAAAAAGGCGAGCGACTGCACGTGATTGGAGAGCAACCTGCCGGCCCTGATCGGAAGCTCCGCGTCGCTGGTGGCGAAGCCGTCAGGATTTTTACCGGCGCGCCCGTTCCGCAAGGGGCAGACGCGATCGTGATGCAGGAGGATATCACGTGCGAAGGCACCGACATCAGCCTGAACGTGGGCGTCGAAACTGGCGAATTCGTCCGTCGGCGCGGGTGCGATTTGGCGGAAGGACAGATGATTTTGGCCAGGGGCGAACGCATCCGCGCAGCGACGGTTGCTCTACTGGCGTCGCAGGGTTTTGCCAATGTGATCGTTGGGGGCAAAGCAACTGCGGCCGTTATTTCCACCGGCGACGAGCTGGTGAAACCGGGCGAAGAACTGCAGGCAGGCCAAATTTACGACAGCAATTCCGCGTTCCTCAGTTCGCTCCTGCAACGGTGCGGTGTGAGCGCAACAGTCGTGGAACATTGTCGCGATGATCGCAAGTCGTTAGACGACGCTATCAATCGCGGAATCAAAAATCACATCCTCATTATTAGCGGCGGCGTTTCGGTCGGGGAGCATGATTTAGTGAAGGAAGCGTTGCGCGAACTCGGAGTGAAAATCGAAATCTGGCGCGTGGCGGTTAAACCGGGAAAGCCATTCCTATTTGGCAATTTAGGCGATTGTCTCGTGTTTGGGCTGCCGGGAAATCCCGTGTCAGCGTTCGTGACGTTTTTACAGTTCGTCCGGCCGGCGATTTTGAGATTGATGGGCGCAATCAACCTCGATCTGGCGCAGGTTCCGGCGAAGTTGGCCGTTGACCTAACGAGCGACGGCGATCGGCCGCATTACATCCGCGGCAAACTCGAACACGGAGAATTCATGCCGTTCGGTCGTCAGGAATCGCACGCCCTTTTTGGTTTGAGCCAGGCGAATGCGTTGCTGCGGGTCGGGGTCGGTCAGTCGTTGAAAGCAGATCAAATTGTTGACGTTCAAATCTGGGATGAGTGAAGGGCTGGCCTTGCATTTGGAGTGCGCCGACATGTCTGCGCTTTGAAAGCGGCGCCGCAGTGCCGCACTCTAAATGCGCCGAGCGGTTTGACAGCTGATGCACGCGTTTCTAGCTTTATCGCCTTGAACACGGGACCGGTTACCGCGTTTGCACGAACTCCGACGGATCAAATTCGTGCGGATTCCGAACGGCTTTCCCACATCATTTTGGAAATGCAGCGCTGTTTTCTGCTGCACCTGTCCAAGGAACTCGCGCCGGGCAACGTTTCGTTCCCGCAATTTTTTCTTCTCGCGTATCTCGATCGCAAGGAAGTGCTCAGCATGTCCGAGATTGCGAAAAAAATGGGGCACACTACGGCCGCAGCGAGCGGTCTCGTGGCGCGTCTGGAGAATCTTCGCTATGTGGAACGCTCGGCGGCGCGAGATGACCGCCGCAAAGTGATGGTCTGCATCACGCCCAAGGGCTCGGCTCTCGTCCGCCGAATTCGTGAAGAAATGGTTGGTAACGTTATGAAAATACTGAACCACCTCACACCGGACGAGCAAAAGGCATGGCTGCACATTTACAGCAAGATTTACGATTACTGTCAGTCGAAATGATTTTCCTTTGGTTAGCGGCGGTGTTATGAGACTTCGTTGAATCCACGCGTCGCCTTTCGTGCGTCTAATCGTTAACGCTGTATGACCAGATTCTTTCTTTGCCTCGGGATTGTTGCAACTTTCGGCATTCTTAGTCACCCGAGTTTTGCCGGCAGCGAGGGAAGATACGACGGCGAAACAGGGTCGCGAGGCAGAGTGCCGACCTTTACTCTGAACCAGGCCATTCTGACGGCGGTGCAGCGCAATCCTACTCTTCTCAACGCAGAGCAGGAGATCAAACGGACCAGAGGCGTGATTATTCAAGTCCGTGCGCAGGCGCTGCCACAGATCAGTGCGAACGCGAATTTCCAATGGACCGATCCGAACCTGACAGGGTCGCGCATCCTTGGCACCACCACTCCAACGACCGGATTTGCGCCCGCCACGGGCGCCGCATCGCTGATGGAAGGACTGCCGTCGCAGGTCGGCGATGTTCGTACACCACTGGTTGCCGCGACGCCAGCCCCTGTCCGAAATATTGAAACGAGCGACATCTCCTACGCGATCAGTGTTACCGGGACGCAGCTCATTTTTAACGGCACAACCTTCAACCAGATCCGGGGCACGTTTTTTCAACGCGACAGCGCCTACTTCGCTTTCCGCAATGTTTTGGATCAACTGATCGCCGTCGTGAAAACTCAGTTTTACCAAATCATCGTCAACCGCGACCTGGTCAGCGTGAACGAGGAAAACGTACGTCTTTTGGAAGCTCAGTTAAAGGACCAGCAAAATCGTTTTGAAGCGGGAACGGTTCCACGATTCAACGTTCTGCAAGCGGACGTGCAACTGCACAATCAAATTCCGCAATTGATTGCTGCCCAGAACAACTTGCGAATATCCAAATTGCAACTGGCAAAGACGCTCGGTCTCGACTTCCAGCGACGACGCGGCGACAGCCCGCCGTTGGAAGTGATTGGTAACATGCCATACATCCCGCGCCCGATTGAAATCGCCGACGCGATCGAAATGGGCAAGCAGCGGCGCGCGTTCTTGAAACAAGCGCGGGCAAACGTATTGAACCAACTCCAACAAGTGCGCGCGGCAGCGGGCCAATGGCTTCCCAATATTACTACGACCGGTGGTGGCGAATGGGTCAGCTCACCGATCAACTCGAGCTGGCATGATATTTCAAAAGGTTGGACCGCACTGGTCCAGGGTAGCCTGCCAATCTGGGATAGCGGCGCGATCGCCGGCCAGGTCATCCAGCAACGCGCCCTCCTTTCCGAAACGAAAATCACGTACGATGACGACGTTCGGCAGGTCGAGCTGGAGATACAGCAGGCCTACTCAAATCTGCAACAGAACCGCGAGCTCATCCAAAGCCAGGAAAAAAATGTTGAGCTCGCCGACGAAGCATTGCGTCTGGCCAAGGCGCGCCTTGACGCGGGCGCAGGAGTTCAGTTGGATGTGCTGAATGCAACGGTGCAACTGCTCACGGCGCAATCGACGCGCTTGCAAGCGCTGTTTGGATATAACTCTTCGTTGGCAGAATTCGATCGCGCCACCGGTGCACAGAGCACTTACACGGAGATGTTCGCTAACCTCAGGCCGCGCGCCACGACGACAAAGACCTACTATACCGGCAGTGACGTAGATGCCATGGGCGATCCAAAGGAAACCGGCGAAGAACGGATTTCGACTACGAGGCGAAGGACGAGCTCCAAGTAAGGAAACCTCGAAGCGTCGGAGAGATCCTGCAGAAAGTTCAAGGAGCGAGGGCTTGGGCAGCCGTCGGTTTCGAAGTTGACGGCTAGGAAGCCGGCATTCCTTGAAGAACGCACGTTAGCTCGGAAATTGAAACTTCGATAATGCACCTGCCCTTCGAACAATTTCCCGCTCTAAACGCGAACAAGATCTGTCGTCATGTTTTCGCGCAAAGAATTCCCGGCATCGACGTCTCACACGATAAAGCCGAAGTGCTGGAGCGACTCGACGCCGCACATCGCGAAATTCGCAACGCAACCGGCTTTGGGAATTGGCCGCTGTTCACCGCCGAACAGATCCACGGAAACAAAATCGCCATTGTCGATGAGGTAGGGTCGGCGCTCCGCGCCGACCACGGACGCCGCGGAGCGGCGTCCCTACCAAGCCGCGAATTCTCCGCGTGCGACGGCATTATCACCAATGAACGCAGCGTCGCGCTCGGCATTTACGTCGCAGACTGTTGCGCTGTTTACATGGTAGATCCAAAAACGCCTGCGATTGGCCTCGTGCATTCCGGACGCAAAGGCACCGAGCTTGGCGTCGTCACAAACGCGATCAGACAAATGATTGAACGCTTCGGGTCCGATCCCGCGAACATGGTCGTGCAACTCAGCCCCTGCATTCGGCCGCCGCATTACGACGTCGATTTCGCCGCCGAGATCGTCCGGCAATGTCGCGCGCTCAGCATTCAATACATCCACTACTCCGGCACATGCACCGCCGATGATTTGGGTCGTTACTATTCCTATCGCGCCGAAAAAGGAAAAACCGGTCGCATGCTGGCCGTGCTTGGGCTCGACCCAACGATCCCTAATTAGACGAAGAATAATTCGCGATAGCTCTTCAAGAATGCGACAGACTTTTCAAACATTTTCGATGAACGAGCGAGGAGATACAAGAGGAGCTTCTCTCGCTACAAGTAATTCCAGTGTCGCTCTCTCGGTCGCATCACCGTCATCTCGGCGCTTCAAGCTATCTATACGCCATCTCTGTCTTTGCAATGGATCCTGCCAGTAGCGAGCGGCTTGGCCGCGTTCTTTACCATCATGGTTCACGCCACAAATGCGCAGGAACTGTGGTTGCGAGCGCGCTCCATGACGCAGAAATTGGCTACAGAGCGGTTTTTGTTTCTGCAGAATGCCGGCCCATTTACCGAGCAAGAAACGAGCAATGCACGATTATTCGCCGAGCGTCTAATGGATGCTTGGGTTGGTGGACATGCAGAGTGGGAACATGCGATTCAAAATCAAAAGGGGAGCATCAATGAGAGTATTCTTCGTCGCACTAGCTGTCGTGTGCTTTTCGACCTCAATGCTCGCGCAAGAGGGCGCGCGTAAGGTTGAAAGCAAAACACCGCTGATGGTCTCGTTTACGGACCTGAAGTGGGTCGAACTTCCTGAAAGGAAGGGTATGCAGTTCGCCGTGCTTTCGGGAGACCCTAAAACCGGTCCGTATACGCAAATTCGCCGAGTGCCTGACGGCACTGACAATCCACTGCACTCTCACAGCAGTGAAATCAAAAACGTGATCATCAGCGGAGTGTGGTACACAGGCGTCGATGCGGCTTCAGCCAAAGATTTCGGTCCGGGGTCAGTAGTGATGATGCCCGCCGATTGGGTGCATGTAAGCGGCTGTCGGTCAGGAAGCGATTGTGTGTTCTACCAGGAGGGCAAAGGCAAATTCGATTTCAAACCTTCTGCGGGCGGACCCTCCAAATAGGCTGATAATCCAGATTGGACCGAACGCGACAGATAACGCCGTTTGCAGCCACGAAAAGATCTAACGCTGTTTCAGTCCCTGAAGTTCTTGAAGTTTGTCGCAACACCGAAATCGCGACTGCGCACGAATTGAATCACAGTTTGCAGGTCGTCTTTCTTTTTCCCGGTGACGCGAATTTGTCGGTCCTGCAACTGGCTTTGGACTTTGAATCCCTGGGATTTGATCGCCTGGATAATTTCTTTGGCTTTGTTCCCTTCGAGGCCTTGCTTGATCTTCAATTCCTGCCGGGCATGACCGACGGATGATATCGCGGGTTCTTCCTGCTCGACATTCCGCAAATCCACGCCGCGCTTTGACAGCTTGCCGATGACGATTTCTCGCAGCGCCTTTAAGTGCGCGCCGTCATCGGCAATCAAAATAACTTTATCCTGTTCAGGAACGATTTCGGTTTTCGCGTCTTTCAAATCGAACCGGGTAGCAAGCTCCTTGCGCGCCTGATTTAGCGCATTGTCGATCTCCTGCGTGTCCACTTCCGAGACGATGTCAAACGAAGGCATGGCGTTGAATTTCGGATCTCAGATTTCAAATTTCAAATTTGCTGAATAGGAAAGTCTGATTACGGATTGGCCTCCGCTATTTTGATGTTTCCTTGGTCGACTCGGATTTGGATTGTCGCCTGGCCTCCGCCGTTGATTATCTGTTCGATGTTCATCTCCCTTGCAGAGGAATTCGAGGTCAACGGAACATTATTGAAATCATTGGCGATCTTTCCATGCGCACTGCGGGCGAGGAGGTGAAAGCCTGCTTCGCTGGGCAAAAAGACCCGGGCATTACCCTGTCCGACGGTTACATGCGCCGAGAGCTTTTCCTGTTCCCACCAATCGTATCCAAGCGTGAGCGTGCCGCGTTTCATTGTAAGATTCAGGTTCGTGAAACAGTTCCGGGCGAAGATCCGGCCGTCGTCCAGGCGCGCATGGACTTCTCGGCCGTGCATACTGTCCAGGAGAACTTCGCCCGCATTCAACTCCAATGCGGAAATGCTGGCTGTTGCCGGGACAACAATGGTGCAATCAACGGTGCCCGAACGATCCCAGAACGCCCACTTTGGTTGGGGAGGAACTTTCACCGTGACTAAAACGGCACCCGGTTTTGTGGAGATATCAATCGCGATCTGGTTTAATCGCTCCTCGCTGTACGCTTTTTTCAGCGATTGCACTCGCACCTCATTAGCATCTGAACCATAAACAAGAATCGCGCCGTCCTGGTTGTGAATGCTTATGTTCGCGTCGGGCTCAACCGTGTAAACCTTTTCGGAAACCTCTTCGAGCACGCGATTGCCTGCACCGCCGCAGCCGCTGAGCAACATCAGCAGCATGGGAATCATTTGGCAAAGCTTCTGGCGCATGAAGTTTTTTGGACGAGTTGTCACCGGGCCGGAGATCGCGTGTATTACACGTCACGATCCTTCCAGCCGGAGATCAGGAAAGAAGCAGTTAAAATGCTTTGTGTTCCTCGTTAATAACCCGTCGAACCGAGTGGCAAAAGCGCCGATTAGAATGTCGGCAATTGGGCGTTTATCGATTCGCCTGGCCCGTCGCTTGAGTATGTAATCGTACCACGCGCGATACGCCGCAATCGGGTCTGGCCGGGTCCAAGCGTGCGTCCAATTCACACCGATGGATTCCAGAAAGTCGTTTTGCGGTTCGCTTATGCCATTGAACAGTGGGGCCAGTCCAATGTACGAAACTGGCGCAAGAACCAGCCCTGCGGTTCGCCTACGGCCCAGGAGCCGAGTCGAATCTCTCCTGACTTCGGGGTCGTTCTCCGCGACATCGATCAGCAGAAACGTATCAACGACCCACGCCACTACCGCTCTCCCTCGCGGAGTTCGGCCATAACCTTTGCGGTCCGACGCCCTTTTTTACCGCGGAATCGTGCGGCAAATCCAAGCATCGCCATTGCGCCCAACGGTTCCTTTTTTCGTAGAACTTTCACCAAACACTCGCGATCGGAAATTTTTTCCCACACCAACGGCTGTCCCGTCTTCAATCCCAACCCTTTCGGAGACTGGCCGGAATGGAAACTTGACCGCGCTCGGTCACAACGGTGGTCAATTTATCCCTGGGCTCATGTATCATATAACTTTTTATCATGTCAAAATGTGAGTCTGGTGCCACCTGCAGAGCGGAGGCTGACAAGCGAGATCATACCCACAGCGTGCGATCGAAGGTGCGATATTGGATGGCCTCGCTGACGTGCTCGGGCGCGATCTCCGTTCTTCGGTCGAGATCAGCGATGGTCCGCGATACTTTGAGGATACGATCGTAGGCGCGGGCGCTTAGGTTCAATTCGCTCATGGCCACACGAATCAATTCCTGGGAGTCCTGGCTTAGCTTGCAATGCTGCTTTAACTGACGTGTAGCCATGCGGGCGTTGCAATTTACTTTCGCCTCGTTGCGAAACCGCTCCTGCTGTCGCTCCCGGGCTCGCATGATGCGCTCGCGAATGGCAGCGGAAGTTTCTTCGGCGCGTTCGCTGGCGACGTCACGGTATTCAACGGCAGGCACTTCAATGTGCAGATCGATGCGGTCAAGCAGCGGACCGGAGATGCGTTGACGGTAGCGCTGTACCTGGACTGGGCCGCAGCGGCATTCGCGCTTAAGATCGCCGAAGTAACCGCATGGGCAGGGATTCATTGCGGCAACGAGCATGAACTCGGACGGAAATGTGACACTTCCCGCTGCGCGCGACACGGTGACTTTCCCGTCCTCAAGCGGCTGGCGCATCACCTCCAAGGCTGACCGTTTAAACTCCGGCAATTCATCCAGAAATAGCACGCCGTTGTGCGCGATGCTTACTTCACCGGGATTTGGAAAGGTGCCACCGCCAAGCAGACCAATGTCGCTAATGGTGTGATGCGGATCGCGAAACGGTCGCCTGGAAACGAACGATTGTTCGGCGTCGAGTAGACCAGCGATACTGTGGATCTTGGTCGTTTCGATCGCTTCATCGAGCGTAAGCGGCGGGATAATAGTCGGGATGCGCTTCGCCAGCATCGATTTTCCCGAGCCGGGCGGGCCGATCATCAGGACGTTGTGACCACCAGCGACAGCCACCTCGATCGCGCGTTTGACGTGGGCCTGACCTTTCACGTCGCTGAAGTCGACGTCATGACTTTGATGCGCGGCAAAGAATTTGCTCAGATCAGCGTGTGTGGGCAGAAGCGCAATTTCGCCACGCAAAAAGGCGAATGTCTGCCGCAAATTCTGGACGCCATATATGTCGATTTTGTCGACCATCGCGGCCTCAAGCGCATTTGCTTCGGGGACGAACAACGCGCGCTTGCCGCGGCGTCGTGCCTCAAGCGCAACCGGAAGCACACCTTTCACGGGACGAACGGAACCATCGAGCGCCAATTCGCCGACAAAACTAAAATTTTCGAATGGCGAACTGTCAAGTTCCTCGGTCACCGCGATCATTCCAAGCGCAATCGGTAAATCGAAGCTCGGTCCTTCTTTCTTAATGTCTGCCGGCGCGAGATTTATTGTGGTCCGTCCGCGCGGCCAGTAGTAGCCGCTGTTCGAAATTGCGGTCGTGACCCGGTCGCGGCTTTCTTTCACCGCCGCGTCTGGAAGCCCGACAATAACAATGACCGGGTCGCCGCCGGCGCCGTTTACCTCGATTTCCACCTCGTAAGCGTCCACGCCGAAAACCGCAGCCGAGTAAATTTTCGCCAGCATGTAGCGGCAGGGTTGCAGAAAATCGCTGCGCGGAAAAGCGCCAAATATCCTTCCAAGTGAGATGCAACGGATGTCTTAGAGTATTGTCAAATATCAACGGATGACGTCGGACAACCTCGTATTTATTGGCCAGCAAAACCCCTACAAAAAAAATTGAACGACAGGCATCCAACCGATGTCACAAATTCGAATATTTAACCTTGTTAAATACTTCCTCGGATGCTAGAACGCGTGATCGATAAGGCGTCGACGAATACAATTTATAGGGAAGTTGTCGATCTATTCTTCCAAATGAACGATGAAAAAGAGTTATATGGCTGCTGAAGATAGCGATACGGGAATTAAGATTTACCTGCGCGAGATCGGGCAAATCCCGCTGTTGACTCCGGAGCAGGAGATCGAGCTGGCCGCTAAGATCAAGAAGGGCGACCGCGAGGCACGCGCGCTGATGATCCGGTCCAACTTGCGTTTGGTCGTCAAGATCGCGCATGACTACGCAAACCTTGGTCTGCCGCTGCTGGATTTGATCTCCGAAGGTAACATCGGACTCATGAAAGCGGTGGAGCGGTTTGACCCGGCAAAGGGCGGAAAACTGAGCACTTACGCCGCATGGTGGATCAAACAATCAATCAAGCGAGCGCTGGCAAACCAGAGCAAAACCATCCGGTTGCCGGTGCACCTTGTAGACAAAATCTCCAAGATGCGTCGCGTGTCGCTGCAGATGAGCGAAGAGCTCGGTCGCGAACCGACCGATGACGAGCTCGGCGACGAGATCGGCATCGCGAGCGGGAAAGTTTCTCAGTTGAAGACGGTCTCGATCCGACCGGCTTCACTCGACGCGCCGATCAGCGACGACGATTCGACCGAGTTCGGCGAAATTGTCGGCGATGAGGAGGCACAGACGCCGTTTGAGCTGTTGCGTGATAAAAACCTCCGTAACGAAGTCGGCGGGCTGTTGGACGTTCTAGACGACCGCGAAAAGAAGATCATCTTCCAGCGTTTCGGTCTGGACGGCGGAAAGCCCAAGACGCTCGAAGAGGTCGGTAAAAAATTTGGTGTCACGCGGGAGCGCATTCGGCAATTGCAAAATATCGCGCTTTCCAAGCTGCGCCGTGCGCTCGCAAAGAAAGAGCGCCCGGTGGATGTGGAACTGCCGGTCGAAGCGTGATGCTGTAGCCGCCTTCCCTGTGGGAAGCGTGATACTGAGCTGCTAATACGCACCACGTGCGCCGCTCGCAGAGCGGCAGCTACAATTATTTCAGAACCACAGTGAGGCGATGGAACGGCGTCGCCCCGCTAGTTCGCGCCAGGATTTGGGATTTCGGTCCAGCTCTGGCCGTCCCAATGTACGGTCATGGCCTGCTCACCGACTCCGACCGCCCAAACGTCGTCAGGCGCGAGAGCGTGAACATCATTCAGAGTATTGGTGTAAAATTCGCCGGAGCCAGGGTTAGGTGTGCTGACTGTTCGCCAGAAAACTCCATCGTAGTGCATGGCGAGGGTGTGCCAGGCGCCCTGAAGGTCACGGGATTGGCCCACTGTCCAAACATCGTTGCTCGCGAGCGCGGATCCGGAGTGAAGAGAATTGCCGCGAGCTGCTGTCCGCGAATTACGCGCAAGTTGCCATACCGAACCGTTCCAGTGATCGGTCAAGCCCGAGCCGTTCCCATTCCCGAACGCCCATACATCATTCGATTCGGTCGCCGCCACGCCATAGAAATTAGCATAATTTCCAACCGATCCTGTCGGTGAAAATGTCCAGGCCTGACCGTCCCAATGCAGAATCTCTGCGGTCGTAAGTGCCCAGCCGACAGCCCAGATGTCATTCGGACCCACGACCGCGATTCCGGTCAGGGTGTCGTAATTGCCGCTTGCGCTCGGGACCACGCTCCAACTCGCGCCGTCCCAATGTTCGACCAAGGTGAAATAATCGTGGCCATTGGGAGACGAAGAGCCAACCGCCCAAACGTCGTTCGGCGCGACCGCGGCCACTTCGTAGAGGGCAACGTAGGAACCGGGGTTGACCGGCGGGACTGCTTGTAAACTCGTGCCGTCCCAATGCAGGACATAAGCTCTGTCGCTCACCACCCAGGTCTGGCCCACAATCCAAACATCGTTAGGCGCGACCGCCGTCACGCCGTACATTTGGCTTTGCTCAACGTTAGGCGGATTGGGAACGATGCTCCAGGCTTTGCCGTCCCAATGTTCGACGAGCGGAAAGCTTCGCGAGCCCTGATATTTATAGCCGACCGCCCAGATGTCTTTCGCAGATAGACCATCAACGGCGAAGAGCGCGCTGTCGCCCCCGTTCCCCATTGGTCCTAAATTTGTTGACGCCCGCTGTTGCGCGGACGCCAGGCCGGCGAAACTAAGAAATGTGACTATCAGAACAAGGATGCCGAAGCGTGTAATAACAGTCGCTTTTGTTTGGTTATTGACGTTGTTCATGGTTTACCTCGTTCAGTTCTATGGGGTGCATGAAACGTGCGCTCAACTCTTCAAGAGTAACACTGCTGTTACCTATGATTAGTACGAAGCCCATGAAAAAATTCCACCAATTTGGCAATTGGGAAATCGCAAACTCTTATCCGCTTGGATGTGGCAAACTGGATCGTCGTGCCATCTTTCAGGCAAGCCTGCGAATGCGGGCACAATCCCCGCCCCCTCTAATACGTCGCCGTCGCTCGTGACTAACGGCGAGGCCTAGTGTGAATGAAGAAAAACACGCGGAACGCCTTTGTTGGGCTGCCGAGTCGTGCCGTCAGTGTTTCCCTATTTCAGCTTGGATTGAGTTTCTTTGGCTAGGTCAAGATGCTCTTGGATCACCTTGGCTGTATCGTCCGCAAACTTCTTCACATCGGGATCGCTGCCACTGGTTGCTTCCTCTTTGAATTCAGCCAGGTCCTTTTCGTGGTCTTTGACCATCATGTCCATGTAGGCCTTGTCTGAAGTCCATTTGCCGGTGTGCTCTTTGCTCGGGAGTTCGACCCCTTTTTTAGAAGCAATCGACTTGAGTTCATCGTTGGCTTTGCTGTGATCGGTGACCATTCGTTTGCCGAACGATTTTACGTCGTCGCTTTGAGCCTTCTGTTCAGCCATCTTTCCCATTGTGACTTCCATCATCCCGCCTTTCGCGGCTTTCTTCATGAAGGTCTTGTCCTTTGCGCTTAATGATGAACCTTCGCCGGTTGGCGTGGTTTCCGCTCTGGCCGCTCCGGCCACGCTCATGGCCCCGATTACGAGGGCAAAGATACACAACTGCGAAATACTTCGGATTTTTGTTTTCATGGTTTTATTTGGTTGCACGTGCCGAGGGAGACCTCAGCTTTCAATAAACAATCGAAAGCTCGGCACTGGTTGGACGCGAAGTAATTACGCTTCCTGCTTTTCGTTTGCTGGCCCTGGTGGCTACGACCCGGAGATGTTCCGTTCGTACGAGCTTTCAACGCGCCCGGCGACGTCACGGTAACCATAATCCACTTCGTAAATCTGCTTCATACAGGCGAGGGCTTTTTCTGAATCATCCATCCGCTCGTACACAAGCCCGAGATTGTAAACGATCTCTTTCTTCATCGCGTCCATTGACACGATTTCCCGTGAGGCTTCTTCCAATTGCTTCATTGCCAGATCAAGCATCCCAAGCTCGCCATAACAGCAACCCAGCACGTTCATTGCTTTCAAACGCGCGTGGGGATTTTGTCGCGCGCGCTGAAGTTCCGGCAGAGCCTCACGAAAACGGCCGGCATTGAAAAAGTTCTCGCCGAGTTCGAACCGGAGCTGTAGATCGGTCGGATTCCGTTTCACCCGCTCTTGAGCATCCGCGATGAGGATTTCTGCGCGGCTGACTTTGGCGGCGCGCAGTTGCCCAGACTTTTCGGCGTACACTTCGTCTCGTGCACTGTACGTGGAGAGAAATTCCTCGATCGCAGCGATCTCGCGTTCGAGGCATTTGATTTTTAAATCTGAAATCTTTCGCAGCAATCCCGTGTCGGCGCCCTTAGACAGATCAGCAGCATACTGATACCAACGAATGGCTGATTCGAAGTCGTCCTTTTGTTCGCTTAACGCGGCCAACCGGCGCGCAGAGTCCAGGTTTTCCGGTTCCGCCTGGTGACGCGCGTAAGTTTCGGTGATCTGTTGATCGAGCGCTTCGCCGGTGAGCCGGATTCGGCTCTGTTGTTCGAGTGAAATGGCTTCGTCCTTATCCTTTATCAGGTCCCGATACGTTTCAGCCTCCGTCCAGCCACCTCTCTTCATCGAAGCGCGCGCCGAAGCGTCCTTACCGAGACGCAGCGACTGTGCATCGAGAGGATCGATCGCAGTGAGTTGATTGTAAATTTCCACTTCGTTTTCGTGGTCCCCAATATCGTGATACAAACGCCCCAGCTCATTCAGCACTTTTGCGTCGCGCGGGTTCTCTTCGAGCAAGGTCCGCAGCGCGAAAACCCCGATTTCCGACCAACCTGCCGCCAGCGCCGCTTCTTTCAAAAGTAAATTTGCCTGGCGATTGTAAGGCTCCCCTTCCAGAACTTCCTCCAGCATTTCAATCGCGCGCTTGGGGTCCTTTTTAATCTCTCGTTGCGCTTTCATCACGCCGATCGGCGCGGTCGAAATTTTGAAAAAACTTTTCTTAACCGATTTGCTTTTCGTGACCTCCGCACGTCGCAGCAGTTGGCGGCCTGTGAGAAACTCGGGCTCCTGCTTAAGGATTTCCTGGAGGAGCGAAATCGCGTAACCGAAATTGCGCAGCTCAATGGCGGCCACCACCTTAAGCCAGAGCGCGCGCAGCGATTCGCTCAGTTCCTTCTCGGTTTTGACTGCCATACTTGCAGCACAGCTTATCACAAAACCGGATGCATGCGTCAGAGCACGCGAGATGCAAACTCGCCTCGGCCCGCGAAAATCTCGTTTATAACAGGTCCAGTTGCGGCTTTTGCGATTCCGGCATCGGCTTGGCCGATTTTCTTCCTCGCCGTTTTGGTTCTGCCTCAGCGCGGCTGGAACTTTCCAAGTGGGCGAGAATTTCTTTCGCGCGATCGAGAATTTCTTTAGGCAAGCCGGCCAGACGGGCCACCTGTATGCCATAACTCTTGTCGGCGCCGCCGGGGATGATTTTGCGAAGGAAAATAATTTGCTCGTTCCATTCGCGCACGGCGACATTCAGATTGCAGACGCCTTTGCGGTCCTCGGCGAGCTTGATCAGCTCGTGATAATGCGTGGCGAAGAGACTGCGCGACTTGATCTTGTCGTAAAGAAATTCGGCCACGCTCCACGCGATGGAGAGCCCATCGAAAGTCGACGTGCCGCGGCCGATCTCGTCAAGAATGACTAACGAGCGGTCGGTGGCGTTATTGATGATGTTAGCCGTTTCGTTCATCTCCACCATGAAGGTGGATTGGCCACGCGCCAGATCATCGCTCGCGCCTACCCTGGTGAAAATGCGATCTACCAAGCCGACCTCCGCGCTCTCCGCCGGGACGAAGCTCCCAATCTGCGCCATCAAGACGATCAGCGCGACCTGGCGGATATAGGTCGATTTGCCGGCCATGTTTGGCCCGGTCACGATGGCCATGCGAATAGTTTCGCCATCGAGCTCTGTGTCGTTAGGCACAAACTTTTCTTCGACAAGGCTTTGATCCAGCACCGGGTGGCGCCCATCCTTAATCGCGAGCCGGAGCGAATCGTTTAGTTCGGGCCGGCAATACCGAAACAGTCGCGCGGTTTCGGCCAATGCACACAACACATCGAGCACGGCGATCGCGTCCGCGGTCTGCTGAATTGGCTGGATCTCACGCAAGGTTTCGTCGCGCAATTTCTGGAACAGTTGATACTCGAGGTTCTGAGCGCGGTCGTCCGCGCCAAGAACTTTTGCTTCCATCTCCTTTAACTCCGGCGTGATGAAGCGTTCGCCGCCCACAGTGGTTTGCTTCCGCGTGTAATGCGTCGGGACATTGGCGAGATTCGATTTTGTGATTTCGATGAAGTAACCGAAGACTGAATTGTAACGGACTTTGAGTGATTTGATGCCCGTCGCTCGCGATCTCGCGCTCTTGTAAATGGCTGATCCAATTCTTTCCCTCGCGCGAGGCTTGGCGCAGTGCGTCGAGGTTCGCATCGTGGCCGTCCCGAAAAATGCTGCCCTCTTTCAGCGCGAGCGGCGGATCATCCAGCAGCGCGTTGCTCAGTTTCTCAGCGAGCGCCGGCATTTCGCGAATGGCGTTCTGGAGATGAGACGCGTGGGACAAATGCGACATATCTGCGGGCTCGGTTCCGAAGCTTAACCGATCAATGAGTTTGCCAAGCTCGCGCTTGAGCGTGGGGATTTGCTGCAGCGACGTTTTCAACGCGACAAGATCACGCGCGTTCCCTGAGGCTTGGCTCAGTCGTCCGGCGGCGCGCTCGATATCCCGGATCGACTTTAACTCCGCGCGAATTGACCCCAGCAGGTCCGACTCCTGCAAAAGCTGGCCAACCATTTGCTGGCGTCGTTGCAGTTCAGTGAGATCACGCAACGGCTGCAAAATCCACGCGCGCAATTTGCGTGCGCCCATGGGCGTGATGGTGCGGTCAAGCACACTCAGCAGACTCGCGTCGCGCGCGCCGCGCGATTCGACCAGCTCAAGGTTGGCTTGTGTGGCGGAGTCGAGCAGGACGTGATCCGCCGGCGCATCGCAGCGCAACGAGGTGAGATGGTCGATTTTGCGCCGCAGTTGATGCTTTAAATAATGCACGATTGCCCCAGCCGCAGCGACCGCCGCGAGCATCTGCGCGCAACCAAAGCCGTCGAGCGATTTGACCTTGAAATGTTCGCACAGGGTGAAGATTGCCTGTTCCGGCAGAAAGGCATAGCTGTCGTATTCGAGCACGTGATCGATTTCGCCGGTCTGCGCTTTCTGTTCCGAGCTAATCAACAGTTCGGCCGGCGAAACACGCGCGATTTGATCGTGTAACGATTGTTGGTCCTGCGCCTGGGTCAATCGGAACTCACCCGTGCTGAGATCGGCGTATGCGAAACCGAACGCATCGCCATCGGTATAGATCGCGCCGAGATAATTCGCGCGCTTCGCGTCGAGCCAGCTCAATTCGCTTACCGTTCCAGCGCTGATAATTTGCGTAACTTCGCGATCGACAATCTTGCGACCACGTTGTGGCTCACTCATCTGGTCACAAACGGCGACGCGCCTTCCGGCATTGATTAGCCTGCGAATGTACCCGGGCGCGGCATGATACGGCACACCACACATTGGCACGCCATTGCGGTTGGTCAGCGCGACGTTCAGCAGGGGCGACGCTTCCTTCGCGTCCTCGAAAAACATTTCGTAAAAATCGCCGAGCCGAAACAGCAGGAGTGTGTCAGGAGGAATGCTTTTCCGCAGCCGCTGGTACTGCTGCATCATCGGAGTAAGCGCGTCCTGCATAATGGAATTTTACCTTGGCAGTCTCAATTGAACCTCAACAGACGAGCGGCCTGTGATTTTTTTATTGGAAATAGAATTAAATACAATCGCGAATGCGCTGCAGAGGCTCTTGGACAGCGAAGGGGCCCAAAAAGGGGACAAATTTACACGGAATCAGCGTCAAAAGAGCTGATTTGGGCAGATTTGACGGGCATCGCTCCGCCGAGTACTCTCCCGCTCACTGACTTACAGTATTTTCTAAAGCGAGGGGAGTGATTATTGATGCCAGAAGTGATTGTGCGCAAAGGTGAACCGGTCGATCGCGCATTAAAACGGCTGAAAAACAAGCTGGACTCCGAGGGCATTCTCGAGGAAGTCCGCCGTTTGCGCGCGTTCGAGACGCCTTCGCAAAAGCATCGCCGCAAGGCGAGAGCGAACGCCAAGCGCGCCCGAATGAAGTTTCGATTTAATGCCTAAAGGCAGTTACAAACGTTACAACGGTTACAACGCGCTAGATTCGGAAAAATCGTTGTAACGATGTAACTGCTCTAATGCAGTCAACGAGCAAAAAGCTCTCCGATCGCCTGCACTAACCCGTCAATATCGTGCCGGCGCGCTTCGACGTCGACCTCGAGTCCCTGATCGCGCACCGTCTTTGACGTGATCGGGCCGATGCTGGCGATGCGCATTCCCTTCGGCCACGGCAAACCGAGGGCAAGGAAGTTTTCGACTGTTGATGAACTGGTGAATGTAATCAGATCGGCGCCACCCTGAGCGAGTTGCCGCTGTGCGCCGCTCGTATCGCGCGTCTCGGGCACCGTCCGGTATGCGAACGCTTCGTCCACAATTGCTCCAATGGCCGAGAGTTCTTTGGGCAAAACGTCGCGCGCCTTCTCCGCGCGCACTACAAGGATGCGCTCGTTTTCGATGCTTCCCTGTTTCTTGAATTCGCGCACCACCGCTTCGGCGACGAATTCGTCCGGCTGAAGATCGACGTGCAGGTGAAAATCTTTCACGCGTTGCGCCGTGGCAGGCCCGATCGCCGCCATGCGTACTCCGCCGATTTCACGGGCGTCATCGTAAAGCTTGAAGAAAATATCGAAGAACGCATCGACGCCGTTCGCGCTCGTGAACACGATCCAATCGTAGGTATGCGCATCCTGCACCAGTTCCGCAAACTCGCGCAAGTTGCTCGGCGGCTCGATCCGAATCGTGGGCAGTTCGATGACGTGCGCGCCAAGGGCGCGGAGTTTGTTGCTCAACACGCTCGCCTGCTTTCGTGTTCGGGTGACAACAATTCTCTTTCCAAGAAGCGGACGCTTCTCGTACCAGTTTAGCGTATCGCGCAACGAAACGACCTCGCCAAACACCGCGACCGCCGGTGCTTCAAAATTCTTCGTCGCAACTTTTTGAGCAATATCCGAAAGCGTGCCTGTGAGCGTTTCCTGTTGGCCCGTTGTGGCCCAACGAACCAGTGCCACCGGCAAATCGCCGCGCACGCCATGCTTCACCATTTCGCTTGTAACAGCTCCGAGGTGCTCCACGCCCATAAGCATCACTTGCGTGCCGCCAAGTTTCGCGAGCGCCGCATGATCGATTGTGCTTTCCGTTTTGGTTGGATCTTCGTGGCCGGTGAAGAATGTCACGTGCGAGTTATGCGCACGGTGCGTCATTGGGATGCCTGCGTAGGCCGGTCCGGCGATAGCCGAAGTGATTCCAGGCACAATTTCAAAAAGAATTCCTGCAGTGGCGATTTCCTGCGCTTCTTCTGCGCCTCGGCCGAACACGAACGGATCGCCGCCTTTCAAACGAACGACCTGCTTTCCTTCGCGGGCTTTGTCAAGCAACAGCGAAGTGATTTCCTGCTGCGTCCGGCTTTCGCCGGGCTGTTTCCCGGCATAAATGATTTCTGCGTCGTCTCGTGTCCAGCCGAGCATGTCCGGATTTGCCAGATGATCGTAAACGATCACGTCCGCGTTTTCGATGCACTCCTTTGCACGCAACGTGACCAAACCGAGATCACCCGGCCCGGCGCCAACTAGATAGACCTTTCCGCTTTTATTAGCCCCTTTGCTCATGCTCTTAAATTTGTTGGATCCTTCGCAACAACTCGGACGCCAAGTTTTCACCTTCGTCGCAATGGCCCTCCACTTCGGCTTGTCGCGGCGCCGGCGATTCACCTTCGAACACCTGGGCGAGCAGTTTCATCCTTCCGTTGTTGGTCGTCGCATTCACGCCGACTGGAAAATTGCAATCGCCGTGCAGCCGGCTGAGAAATTCTCGCTCTGCCTGCAGACAAAGCAACGTTTCGTGATCGTTTACGGACTCGAGAAGCGCTTTTGTGCTTTGATCATCATCACGAATTTGGAGAGCGATGATTCCCTGACCACCTGCCGGTAGAAAAACTTCACGGGAAAGAATCTCAAAAAAGAAGTGCCCAGCTTCGCAGTCGATTTCGGTTCGGGTTGGTGAAAAGCCCAGACGCTCCAGTCCCGCGCGAGCTAACACAATACCGTCCCACTCATTCTCGGCGAGTTTGCGCAAGCGGGTTGGTACGTTACCGCGAAGATCCACGACCTTGAGGTCTGCGCGTTTCCAACGCAATTGACGCTGCCTTCGTACGCTGCCCGTAGCCACTGTCGCGCCACAAGGAACAGAAGCGAGACCGCCGGAATGTTTGGAAACTAGCACGTCATTGATTGGCGCCCGAGGAAGAACCGCCGCGATTTGTGCTCCCGGACTGGTCTGACTCGGCAGGTCCTTTGCACTATGAACCGCGGCATTCACCTCCCCGGCGAGAAGCGCTCGTTCGATTTCCGCCGTAAACAACCCTTTTCGACCGGCATTGAGGTCGACAACTTTGGCGTTATCCCCGCGTGTCACGATGATTTTAGTCTCGATTGCGAGGCTCGGATGCGCAGTTCGAATTGCCTTCTCGACCAGCAAAGTCTGTGCGCGCGCAAGCTCGCTGCCCCGTGTCCCGAGGGTAATCTTCGCAATCATCGCGGGAATGTAACGCGCGATACTTTGCAGGGGAAGCTGTCAGCCTCCCTACAGCTCCGAAGCGCGTAGCGGATTTTCGCCGAGGGCGGAATGCTCGGCCGCCTGCGAGAGACGATTCGATCCTCGTGAGATCGAATCGAGAAATTCAGTCACATGATCGGCAATGATCGCTTCGGCCGCAGCGACCTGTTGTCGTCGGAGTGCGAGCGATTGTTCCGCGACAGAGCGTATGGAATCGATGTCGTAAAGATAAACGCCTTCCAGGTCATTCACGCTGGGATCGACGTCCCGTGGCACGGCGATATCGATGATGAAGAGCGAACGATCCAGGCGCTGCCACAACATCGGCGCGAGTATCTCGGATGTGAGCAACGGCGTTTCCGATGCTGTTGACGTGAGCAGAATGTCGATTTCACGGCATTGCGTCGTCCAATCATCGAACGGCACTGCGCGCCCGCCCACGGCCTGCGCCAGCTCGCGCGCGCGATCCAGCGAGCGATTACTAACCCGAAGATCGGTGACGCCACGCGAGACAAGCGCACGTGTCGTGCGCTCGCTGGTTTCACCCGCGCCGAGCACAAGCACTTTGCACTCACTTAATGTGCCAAAAATTCGTTGAGCTAGTTCGACCGCGACGGAACCGACCGACACCGCACCACGCGTAATGTCTGTATGCGTGCGCACCTGTTTTGCCACTCGAAACGCGCGTTGAAACAAACGATGCAAATACGGACCGACTGCTCCCGATGTTCTGGCCGATTCGTATGCCTTCTTTGCCTGTCCTAAAATCTCGCTTTCGCCGACAACCATTGAGTCGAGCCCCGACGCGACCCGGAAGAGATGCTGGACGCATTTGTTGTCCTCGTAACGATAAAATGGAGGCGCGTAATTCTCCGGATCGCGATTTGGTTCTGCGACGAGACAACGCGCAATTTCGTCAGTGGAAATGCGTTTGTCTGAGACTCCGTAAACCTCCACCCGATTGCATGTCGTCAGTAGCAACGCTTCGGCACAACCGGCCTGGCGCGCGATGGATTCGGCTGTGGCGTTACCCGCGAACTGCTCCCGTGTTGCGACATCCGCAGTGTGATGGCTCAATCCGATACAGAACAGGTTCATGGCAGGTGATGGAGCTCTGCCGTGAATGTGATTCCCCACAGAAGCACCAGAGCAGCGCTAAAGCCAATAATGCATAACGCGGCCACACGTTTTGGCGCGAGCCACCTGAGGTGGCGGGCTTGCAAGATGGCCGCGTAAAGCAGCCACAGCGCGATCGCAGCGACGAGCTGAATGCGGGGTAAAGGGTGACCGGTAAAAAAACCGCTCACGATGCCTGCGGTGTAAAGCGCAAAACCCCACCACAGCAGCCGGGTGATCGCAGCGAACAAGTTAGTGAGCGGCGGTAGATGATAAAAGATCGAGTGCAACCGGTGCGTTTTCAGCTGGCGCTCCTGCAGCAGGTACATCACACCCGCGATGCCGGCGAGCGCGAACACACCATAGGCCACCAGCGACATCGATGCGTGAAATTCAAGCCAGGAATTCGCCGGGACACTTGCCGGGTGCCTGATGTCGATCGGCGCGATCAGGGCAAAACCTTGCAACAACAATACTAGCGGCGCGGTAAATGCCCCCATCAGCGAAAGCCGATACGCGGGCCCTACCAGCATGTAGACTAACGCCACCGACCAGGCGAGAAATACAAAAACCTCAAATAGATTCGTGATGGGACAACGCCCCAATTCCTGGCCTCGAATCCACAAGAAAGCTGTCTGAAAAATAAACCCTAGTCCGATGGCAAGAAAACTGAAACGGCTCGGCTGAAATGTCCTGCACGCAGAGAAAGGCCAGTCCGCACAATTGCGGCAAAAAAGCAAAATGTTGAGACAATGAGAAGATATCGATCCACCGGGCCGCTAACTTTAAAATCTTGGCCCCCGCTTGGCAATCAGGGGTTTACTTGCAACGCCGCAATGAAATCCCTAGAACAATCCCCAAGATGAATAAACCGTCTTATTCTCGCAATCGTCGTCGCCTTTGCCGTTCTTTGGGGGACTGACTTTCTCATCCACGGCATCTGGATGATGCCCGATTATCGCGCCACCCAATCCCTCTGGCGGCCAGAAACCGAAATGGGATCATACATGGCTTGGATGCTCGGCGCTCAACTCCTGTTTGCGATCACCTTTGTCCTCGTTTGGATTAAAAGGTTTCGCCAGCTCCACAAACAAAATCAGTTGCGCCATCGGCTATGGCTTGTTGATGGGACTGTTTTCGGGAGTCTGGGCAATCATCATTTACGTTGTGGTGCCGATGCCGTTCTCGGTCGCAGCGAAATGGTTCTTCGCCGGGATCGCGCAAGCCATTCTGCTCGCCCTCATCACATTCTGGATTTACAGGCCGTCGGCACAGGCGACGGCCACATAATTTGTGGGGAGTTAATTCGCCAAATTCTCAACCATGAATTCAGCAGTAATGGACAGATTGCGTGCGGGTGTGCGTGACGTGCCCGACTTCCCAAAGAAAGGGATTGTATTTAAAGACATCACGCCGGTGCTTGAACGATCCTGTTTTGTTCCGTGCATCGATCGATTTGTTCCTGGAGCGATGCCGTGGGAAGAACGTCGAAAAGATCGTCGGCATAGATGCACGCGGTTTTCTGTTCGGATCGGCCGTGGCATACGAACTTGGCCTTGGCTTTGTTCCGATCCGGAAACGCGGCAAACTCCCCTACAGAACTGACACCGCGAAGTACTCGCTGGAGTACGGCGAGGCGGAAATGGAAATGCATACCGACGCTGTGACACCGGGTGAGCGAGTGGTGCTGGTGGATGATTTGCTCGCGACTGGTGGAACTTCGGCCGCCGCGGCGGTGCTTATCCGAAACGCCGGTGCGGATCTGATCGAGGCGCAGTTTTTGATTGAGCTGGAATTCCTCGATGGCCGAAAGCGACTCGAGCCGACGCCGGTAACGTCGTTTCTCAAATACTGACGTAATTCACGCGATGCAGGTCAGCGTGTGTGCCGGGTCGCATTTCCGGCGCGTCGTAGATTTTGGCTTTTGGATTTGCGATTCTAAATTGTTCCGCAACACAACAGGCGATGAAAGCATCTCGAGAACTGGAGAAAGTTTTAGCGCATGCCGAAAGCAGCCTCGCGGCCACCGGCACCAGGCGTCCCACCGAGGTCCTGCCGCTGTACAAAAAATTTCTGAAGGTTGAAGAGCACCGCTTGCGCCTGAGGCACCAGGCTGGTGGAGGCGGACGCGAGATTTGCGCGCGTCGAGCGGAACTGGTTGATGTTTTGTTACGGTACGTCTTCGGCGCGGCATCGTCAGCGGCGGCTCGTGGAAATGGCGAGGCTGAGGTGCCCCTGGCGCTGATTGCTCTTGGCGGATACGGCCGGGGCGAACTCAATCCATTCAGCGACGTTGACGTCATGCTGTTGCATCAGCAGCGCGCCGAAGTTTCGCCGCATCTGGCGGAGATGGTGAACCAGATCTTGTACCTCTTGTGGGACAGCGGATTCAAAGTTGGACACTCAACGCGTTCGATCAAGGAAGCCATAGCGCAGGCCAACAAGGATATGCATACAAAGACTGCCATGCTGGAGGCGCGATTTCTCGCCGGCAACACAGAGTTGGCGACAGAATTTCGGGAACAATTTCGTTCTAAATGCGTCGTAGGACACGAACGCGACTACGTCGAGCTACGCATGGAGGACCAGGTCGCCCGGCACAAAAAATTCGGCGACAGCGTTTACCTGCAAGAGCCCAATCTGAAGAGCGGCTGTGGCGGACTGCGCGACTATCAAAATCTGCTTTGGATTACCTACTTCAAGGAGGGTTCGCTGAGTACAAACCAGCTCGTCGGGAAAGATTGGTTGAGCGAAAGCGACCAGCGCCGGATCGAGCGTGCGTACGATTTTCTTCTGCGCTTGCGCACAGACTTGCATTACGCGACGGGGCGCGCCACCGACATACTGCACATGAATTTGCAGGAACAAATCGCGACCCGGCTCGGTTATTCGCCTCGAAAAGGGCAGCTTCGTAACGAGGCCCTCATGAGGGACTACTACCACCACACGCGAAATATCCTGCGGGTGACGGAGCGAATTACGGAACAATTCGTGAGCGGACATGTTACGAGTAAAACCCGCGCTCTTTTCAGTTTTCTGCCGCTAACGCGAGCCCACAAGACTCCGATTGGTGATTCTTTTTTTGTTCGAAACAAACAACTGAATCCGGCGCAGCGCGATGTTTTTCGGAAGGACCCTGAGCAGATGATGCGCGCATTTGAACTGGCGCAGGGGCGTGACCTCGATCTCAGTCCGGAACTGGAAGACTTGTTGAGCAGAAGCCTTCGCCACGTAACCCGAACGTATCAATATGCGCGCGGACCGCGTGTAATCTTCACTTCGATTCTGTCCCAGAAAGGCAAAGTAGGGCGCGTCCTGCGGATGATGCATCGAGCGGATTTTCTTGGCCGGTACATTCCCGAATTCGGCCAGCTTACATGCCTTGTGCAGCACGAGTTCTTGCACCGGTATACCGCCGACGAGCACACGCTGGTATGCATCGACAAACTTGATGCACTGGCGCAGACCAATGACCCGAAGCTGATTCATTATCACAAGTTGTTTGAACAACTCGCGGATCCACTGGTTCTGTATCTCGCACTTCTCCTGCACGACAGCGGCAAGGCCGTGGGCCGCCCACACTCAGAAGCCAGCGCGCTGTTTGCTCAGCGCGTTGCGGCACGTCTGCAGTTGTCCTCCGAGCAGCGGAAATCGCTGATACGGCTCGTCGATCATCACCTCACCTTGTCCACAATGGCGCAGCAACGGAATCTCGATGATCCCGCAACAGTCATGGAATTTGCGCAAGTTGTGAAAGACCAGAAAAACCTCGACGCGCTCATGCTGCTTACTCTCGCTGACGGCCAGGGCACAAGCGCCGACGCGTGGTCGGACTGGAAAGAATCGCTGGTGTGGCAATTGTTTCACCAGACCTCGCGTTACCTCGCCGACCGAAAGTCTTATTACGAACAAACCAGAATCGCACGCGAAAGCTTGCGCGCATCCGTCGCGGAGAAACTTTCACCGGACTACGCGGAGGAAATTGAAGCGCATTTCGAATATATGCCTGATCATTATTTCCGAGCGACCGGCGTGCCGGAGATCATCGAGCACGTGAAGTTGTTCCGATCTTTTCTGGAGAGCGTTTCCAGCGCGAAAGAGTTTCCGCTCGCCCCGGCAGTGAAATGGAAGATCGTGCCCGAGCAGGGGCACACAGTTATGACGTTCTGCACGTGGGACCGCGAACGGCTTCTGGCAAAAATAGCGGGCTCAGTGTCCGTCGTGCCGTTGAACATTTTAAGCGCCGATGTTTTCCCCCGCGGCGATAACACGGTGCTTGGCGTTTTCCGCGTGTGCGACGCGAAAGCGCAGCCCGTTTCCAACCTGCGCGATTTCGAGCTTGTAGAGCAAACGTTGCGCCGAGCGTTCGAGGACGAGAGCTTTGACTTCGTCCCATCGATCGAAAAAGCGAAGCGCTCGAGTCGTCGGGCCCCAGCGGGAATTGAATTTCCGACTCGTATCGCGATCGACAACAAAACGCATCCGACTTACACGCTCGTTGAGTTTCAAGCCCCGGACCGCATCGGTCTGCTGTATGATGTGCTCAGCTGCCTCGATCGCGAAAATGTCTTGGTGCCGCTTTCTCGAATTAACACACAGGCTGGCGCGGCGATCGACACACTCTACGTGGTGGACGGCTCCAGCCATGCCAAGATCACTGACTCGCAGCGAATCCGGATCGTTCAGCAGCATTTGAAGGAGACGATTTTACACGGCTCAGCAAAACCGTAGGGAAAGGCGAGCGTTTTTCTACTTTGCTGCGAACTCTTTTGGTCCCATGAACGTTCTGATTCTCGCTGCCGGATACGCAACCCGCCTTTACCCGCTGACGCTGAACAAAGCGAAACCGCTACTCGTGGTGGGCGGTAAACCAATCATCGAATGGCTGGTGGACAATCTCGCGGGCATTCCCGATTTGGAAACGATTTACGTCGTGACCAACGACAAATTCGCGGCGGACTTCCAGGCGTGGAGTCAGAGCTATCAAGAACGCCATCCCAAATTTAAGTTCAAGATTGTTAGTGACGGTTCCACGAGCGATGACGACAAGCTGGGCGCAATTGGAGACATCAATTTTGTCGTCAACCACGAGAACATTTCCCAGACCAGCCTGTTAATCGCCGCCGGCGACAATCTGTTCACCAATTCGTTGGTAGATTTCGTGGATTACGCGAGGAACACCGACGTAACCGTTGCCGCCTACGACGTTGGCGACAGTGAAGCAATCAAGAAGTACGGCAACGTTGCCGTTGATGCTGAAGGAATCATTACCCGGTTTGAGGAAAAACCGCAAAAGCCCCGGGGAACACTCGCCGCAATCGCCCTATATTATTACCCGCCTGCAGTCCTTTCACTTTTGAGAACGTATCTGGCTGACGGGAACAATGCGGATCAGCCCGGCCGTTTTGTGCAGTGGCTCTACACCCGCAAACCGGTGAAAACGTTCCAGATCAAAGGCCGATGGCTCGACATTGGAAGCAAAGAAACGCTCGAGAACGCCGACAAAATTCTGCGAGCGCCGCGTTAAGCGTTAAATCGTCAATCGTCGAATCGTTTCACCCCGATGTAACGGTTTAAGCGACTAAGGTTTATTATTTCAGCCTTCCTTCATCGAACTCGATCAGATCGAAATAGGTTCGAATATCTTTACGTCCGTCGCCGCCGGCTTCTTTGAGAAAATGCAGGAAACGCGCCTTCTTAGCAGCGGTATCGGGATGGCGTGACATCATGGCCTCGTTCCATTGTTCGACGGCTTCAGGCGAATGTTGCTCTCCATTTTTCTGCACCCAGGCGAAAATTGCCTCGTCGTCGTCCAGCTCGTTGGCGATTTCTTCAAATGCGTCACCGTCGATTTTGAGAAATGCGAGTAAATGTTTGTCGAACCCGACGGTTTTGTAGTTGTAACCGTCGAGCAACCCTTTGCGGTGCAGCCTTGCCTTATCAATCAAACGCGGCAGATGGACATAACCGCCGAGTTTCTTGTAAGGACTGCGTGGGTGCAGTCTTCGCATGAAGCTGATCGTTGCTAGGTGGCCGGCAACGGCCGCGCTACGGGATCTTGAAAACTGGGGTCCGGGCGCGAAGCGGTCGCCTCTTGTTCTCCGAGCAATTCTCCCTGTGCCAGGCCGATCTGGCCAATTGCAAGTTGGCCTGAAAACATCCCGCCTTTTTCGACGCTGATCGCCCGCGCTGTGACATCGCCCTCCAGTAAACCCTTTCTATGGACTGTCACGGATTGAGCGATGATCTCTCCGGACATCCTGCCTTTGATTTCGACGTGCTCCGCGCGGACCGTCCGAAAACAATGAATGTCAGCTTTGCGTTCAACGACTATGTGCCGGCAGCTGATGCGGCCGGGGATTTTCCCTGAGTAGTTAATTGTCGCCGTATCGCAATGCAAATTGCCGCGCAGCCTGCCTTCAATCAAAGCGGATTGGCACTCTACGCTACTGCTGGCAAGATCGCCCTTGCCGGAAAGATGCACATTGCCACGGGTGCGAATGCTTCGACTGAACCCGCTGGTGATTTTGTAATCGCGCAGATCAATGTGCGCACTGCAGGACGGGCAGATTGTCGACGTCGCTGCGCCAGACACCTGTTGTTTCCGTTTACATTCGAAACACTCGACACCGCAACTGGTTTGCCGCTTCCAAAAATCCTCGAGTTTCCCAAAGATAGATGAGGAAGTCTCCGGCGCAGGGACGTCTTTGGTCGTCCGCAGCTTCAGGCCCGGTTTCGGTGCGAACGGAGTAAAAGAGCGGCCGCACTGGCGACAGATCGAACTCTTGGCCGCCGCGTATTCCATCTGCTTGAAGCCGCAGTGCGGACATTCCGCACTGACTTTTGCAGGCGACGGATTGGCCACTGTATGCTTGCCGAAACCTTTCTTTTACGCGCGCACTCCGAATGCCGCCTTGATCGGCTCGCTCGACCGCACAACTTCAGGGCGCGGCGCAGCCTTTACGGCTCCGGTGGTGACTTCCGATTTCCCGATGAAGGTTGCTCCTTCTTCGATCACAAGACGCGCTGCCTTGAGATCTCCCTGCAACACGCATTTCGATTTCAGCTCGCAACGCTCGGTAACGGTGATATTGCCGTGCACCTTGCCGTAGACGGAGATCGATTTGGTTTTGATCTCACCCCGAATCTCAGCGTTTTCACCGACTGTCAAAACGCCGTCAGAGTTAATGTCGCCTTCGACTTTGCCGTCGATGAGCAGTTCTTTTTGGAACTTGATCGAGCCTTTGATTTCGACATCGCTCGAGAGGATGTCTTTGCCTCCGTGGTCTGCCATAGGATTAGGTTTTGGATTTGGGTTATCGATTATGTTTGGTTTTGGTGGTGCCTCTTCGCGACTCGCAAGATGATTATTGTCATCTGCAACCGGATTTCGCGGTTCTTCTCGAATCGGCGGCACCGGCCTTTGCGGGACGAATCTTTTTAGCATCTGTTAGTAATGTGACACTCGCGGATGCCTGTCAACGGATTCTCTTTTCTGAGTGAAAAGTTTTTTATCGGTTTATCGCTCAACATCCGCCCGGTAGATTTTGCAAGCAGGGTTTTGTGCCGAAAAAACCAGGAACGGCGGCACCTGGCTGGGCGTTTGATATAAAACGCGACAAAGCGGTCGCAGAGGCACCGCCTGGTTCAGAACGGCTGCGGAATTTTGCGCCACGCGATCGGAATCGTAGGCCAAAACCCACATCACTCGGCGTCCGTCGAGAATGTCGTCGGCTTGTTTTAAATTCTGCGAAAGAAAAAATCGCGCGCTCTCCTCGATCCCGTTAAGACTCTCATGCGAGCTTCCCGCAACTCCAGGCTGCCTGGACCAATAGGCAATCGACGGCGAAAGCCACCACGGTGCAAGAAACGGATCCACCTCTGGTGATCGCAAATTGAGCGCAAGATCGTGAATTTGTGCGGATTCAAGCCGCCGTTCCACCCGGCTCGCCAATTGGGCTTCGTTTGGCCAGAGCCGCTCGTCCCAGTCTCGTAAAATCGGAAACATCGACAACACGAACGCAATCCAGACCGCGGCGCTTGATTGGATTGGCGCGAGCAACGCCGGAAGCGCGAGCGAGAAAATCAAAACAAAAAAATATCCCCATCGCGCCTGCCATACGGTGAGGAAATACGTCGCAATGAGAAAGACATAAATAGGTACGCCGCGACTGATGGGCGCGCCGTCACTCCGCGTTTTGATCCGCATCCAGATCAAAATGGGCGCGATCAACAGGAAGATACCCGCACCAGTTCAACCAAACTGGATTCATCGGTGAAACGTGCGCGAGTTCCCCGATGGTGCTCGTCCAATTTTTCAAATGACTGTTGGACCGAAGGATCACGAACGACGGAAGGCGCTGCTCGATTGCGAATGCGATGGCAATTATCGCTGCGAACAAAATCCATCCCGCGCGACGATCACGCGCGAAAATTGCGCGGCGATTCGTCAGAACGGCCGTGACCGTCAGCATCAGAAAGAGCACAAGCGGCTCATAAGCCGAAACCCAGATCGCCACCGCCCAGGCGACAGCGCTCGTGAGCCACCATGCGCCCGCCATATTGGCGGCTTGCAGAGTTTGCGAACTCCACTCTGCGCAAATCGCGATCGTCACCAGCAGGATCAGCAACGATTGATGATCAGGCCTGCCAAGCTCCGTGCCGTGAACGAGGATGGGGCTGATCGCATACAAAATCAGCATTACCCAGCGATACCGAAATTTCATTCGCCGCGACCACCACCAAAGAAACCAGCCTCCAAGCAGCGCGAGCAACGGCGAAACAAACGCGCCCGCCAGATCCAGCGCATGCGACGTCAACGGATTTAGGAAAAGCGACAATGCAACGATGACATAATCGAATGGTGCAGTGGTGTGCGGCGTTGTCCCCTGCGGAAAATTCTCAAACGCATGATGCCGGACGATCAGCCCCGGTTTTTCCCAGACCATCTGGGCACGCGTCATGCGCGCGTAACAATCCGCATCCACGAAGTAAACATTCCCAGCGACAAAAACGTCCTGAAAATTCGCGCAGCGCGCTGCCAGAATCAGCGCGCTGAGAAGCGCGACCTCAAAAACAATCAGCGCAAAACGTCCGAAGCGTTGCACAGAATCGACAATCGCAAATCGACGACCGAAAATCGAAAATTAAATGGGCCCGCCAGGATTCGAACCTGGGACCAAGGGATTATGAGTCCCCTGCTCTAACCGCTGAGCTACAGGCCCAATTTACGAGGGAAAGAGGCAATCTTGCTCTCGCCCAAGAGCAACTTTTTGATACTGGCATTTGATACTGCCCCATGCTTTCAAGAAATTCGGCTCCAGAGCAGATATGGAAGCGATGTGGTGAGAATCTCGTCAAATATACTCCCTCCGGCACATACTACGTTCGAGTGCGGGTCGCGGGCAAGTTGCACGTTAAGTCCCTTGAGACGCCGGTGCTGACGGTCGCGCGTCAGCGACTAAACGACGAGATTCACAAGCTTCGCGCTCGAGCAGCCTCCGTAATGGCTGTCCGTGCAGGCAAGATGCGAGTCGCCGATGCTGTCGCGATCTATCGCGAGCGCCTGGAGGCCGACGCTCATATCAAGCCGTCCACGAGAAAGTATTACGAACAGGTTTTGACGGCCTTGTTGCGATCATGGCCGAGTTTGGCAGAAACGGATGTCCAACGTCTCTCCGAGCGCGATTGCAGGGATTGGGCGGCCAAAGTCTTTCGGGAGTTCAGTGGAACTCGCGCCAACAACACGGTGATGGTACTGCGGAATGTTCTCGAAATCGCCGTCGAAGCCGGAGCTTTGTATTCCAATCCAGCGCGCGCACTTGGTCGCGCGAAACTTCGCGCCAAAGATCTGCTGCTCCCAAGCCGCGAACAGTTCATCCATTTCGAGAAGGAAATCCGGGGAGGTGGAGGACGACATTCAAGAAACTGCGCAGATTTTGTTCAATTCGTCGCGTTTAGCGGCTGTCGACTTTCGGAAGCGATCGGTGTGACGTGGCGCGACGTCGATTTTAACAAATCCGAGATCACGATTCGCGGAGACGCGATTACAGGAACAAAGAACAGTGAAGTGCGTCGCGTTCCGATGATTCCCGAACTGCGTTCTTTGTTGCAGCGGTTGCGACACGAACGCCCCGAGGAAACAAACGAAACGCCCATTCTCCTTGTTCGCGAAGCGCAGAAATCTATGGATCGCGCCGCAGGCAAGGTCGGCATGAGGCGCATAACTCATCACGATCTTCGTCATCTTTTCGCCACGATTTGCATCGAGAGCGGCGTCGATATTCCGACTGTCTCGCGCTGGCTCGGGCACAAGGATGGCGGCGCGTTGTGCATGAAAACGTACGGACATTTGCGCCAAGACCACAGCTTCGCGCAGGCCCAACGTGTGAGCTTCGGCATTGCCGCGTAAGAATTCGTTCGCGCTCTAACTATTCAAAAGTCGCAGCAGTTCCGAGCGCGGCACGAGCAGCTTACCGCGAAGCGCACGACACGCCCGAAGTTTTCCTCGCTGGATGAGCCGATACACACTGAAATAATCGACGCCTAAAAGATTAGCAGCTTCGTGAATCGAATATGCGAGCCGCTCCGGTTCGTCGGCGAGCGCTTGCGAGGGCAGAGAGTCGATCCTTTTCCTTGGCATTGAAACGCCAACATATATCCGCAGCGATCAGCCTTCGCTCCAGCGATGGAGCGATTCTCCGGTGTTTCCTTATTGATGCTGGTAGTTCCTGTAGAAACGGATGCGCGAACGCCAGAATAGGCGGGCGACGCGAGTTCCTAACATGTACGGGATCAAGACGATTACGATCAGGACAAGCAAGACCCAAAATCCATCCCCTGCCCTCGGCACGGGCAACGGCGGAGCACCATGCGTCATTTCTAAAGCGCGCAAAAGCACAGCTGTCACGAACATGGCAGCCAATACGAACACCACGCCAATGAATACCCGCTCACGCCGGCTCGCACCGCGAACGATTTCTGCTCCGCATCCGCGACAGACCATCGCGCTGTTGGGCGCGGGCGTTTGGCAGTGCGGGCACAAGAGCATGTTCACGGCACGAGTATAGGCGCTTAGCTGTGTCGTACAAACCAATTTTTGCTAGGTCGAGTTCGCGTTGCGAATGGGAATGGTCGACACAACACCGTTCTCGCCAGCTTCCAAAGCATGATAACGCTCCGGTATTGCACGAATCCATTTCACCGCGAAATCCTGGAGCGCCGTCCTCCACCAATTATCCTTCGGCTAAAGGAAATACTTGCCAAGCCTGATCCAGTATTAGGCTACATCAATGGCGAACCCCGCTTTTGCTTAGGATGGGCGCGAGAAGTCGCCGGTAATCATGTGGCTGCCCAAGAAACTTGGCGACAAGCGCGCAGCGAACTGGAGCCTTTCCTCAAAGAACAGGCGGAAAATTTTGAGCTGATTGGGGATCTCGCGCTAACCAATACGGGCCTCGGTGACAATGCAGCGGCGTTGGCTCTGTCGGAACGAGCCATGGCCGCGATCCCCATTGAAGAAGACGCCGTGTATAGTCGCTTTCCGCTTGAGATCCTGGCCCGCGTGGCGGTGCTTACCGGGCATCCGGATCGCGCTATAGCCGCTTTACAGAAACTACTATCGATACCGTACAGTAGCGCATTGGCTGCAAGCTTGCCGCGTATCCTGCGCTGCTCCGGCTCGACCCAATGTTCGATCTGCTCCGGAATGATCCGCGCTTTCAAAAGCTCGTTGCTGAATCCCAGCCGAAATAGGAATGGCTTTTGAAGTGCGGAGTCTATAAGATCGACGACTGCGTGAATAGGACAAAAGCAATCGTCGCTGGGCTGCTGGCCGGATTCCTCGGCGGAATCGTTATGACAGTCGTTATGTTGTTGCTCGCTGTGCTGGGCGTGGCCACACCCCTCGTGATCATCGGCGACCGGCTTTCAGTTTTCATTCCGCCTGGTCCGTTTCTGTCGCTCATGGGCAAGGTCGGTGGTTACAGTCACCTCAAGCAACTCGGGGTTGGGTCCACAATTGCCGGTCAGCTTCTGTTCGGCGCCATTGGTGGCGCGATTTTTGGTCTGCTCGCGCGACGCAATCCGGGACGCATCCCGGCGATTTGGACGATGTCGATCTTTGTTGTACTGCCGGTAATTGTATTTGCGATCGCGCTGTGGCCGGTGCTGGGCACAAGCTACATCGGCTTACCAATCGAAGTCGCGCGATTGGTCACGATCATCGGGTTCGCGCTTTGCGTCTTCTTATTTGAGCGAACCCTCGTGACTGGGTTCAGGTTTTCAACGACGCGAAAAATTGCGAAGCATGATTACGAATTCACTCCAGCCATTGGACGGCGCGCATTCGTGCTGGGCGCAGTTGGCGTCGCTGTGGCTGGTGGCGGAGTGGCGCTGGCCCGCAAATTGTATCGCGCTGCAACATTCAGCTACGACGGCACGCAATACAAAGGCCGCATCGTTCAGCCGATTACGCCTAACAAGTTGTTTTACTGTGTCACGAAGAACGTGGTCGATCCCAGGGTGGATGTCGATCTTTGGCACCTTGAAGTCGGCGGCCTCGTGCAAAACCCGGCAACGTGGCGATTTCAAGACCTCACAGGATTCAAGCCCACGACGCAGCAAACCACGCTTATGTGCATCGCCAACGGCTTGGATGCGGGCCTGGTGAGCAATGCGGTTTGGAAAGGTATTCCGCTCCGCGATTTGCTCGACCAGGCGGGCGTGCTTTCCGGCGCCGCGCGCGTGCGTCTGCAAGCCGTCGACAATTACGCCGACACCATCCCGCTGGAGAAAGCGATGGAGCCGACGACGTTGCTTGCTTACGAAATGAATGGCGCGCCCTTGCCGGACCGGCACGGCTACCCGTTGCGCGCGATCGTGCCAGGCTACTTCGGCGAAAAAAATGTGAAATGGCTCACCCGGCTCGAAGTGACCGATGCGAACGCGAAGGGATTTTACGAGAAACAGGGCTGGGGTCCCGATTTCATCGTGCCCACGAGATCGAGGATCGATGTGCCTGATGGTTGGTCGTCCTTTTCGTTAAGTAAACTAACTGCTCCCATCGAGCTGAAAGGCATCGCTTTCGGCGGCGACCGGGGCGTCTCCCGAGTCGAGTTCAGTTTTGATAGCGGCAATACCTGGAGTGACGCGGAGATTTATTACTCGGGCAACCCTCTGGCGTGGTCACTCTGGAAAACGCACTGGATGCCTGCCGTGCCGGGTGATTACACTCTGGTCGTCCGCGCCACGGATGGCGAGGGCCACGTCCAGAAATGGGACGAAGGTCGCGGCCCGTTCTCCGGCACAGCCGGGCTTCACACGATTGGTGTACGCGTTACCGCGTAAGGTGCACGATTTACTGCTGGAACATAGACATTTTGTCTCTTTCTTCCGCAGCGACGAAGCGGGCGTTGTGGGTTCAGTGGGTTGCAAACCCGATGAACCCAAAGCTGGAAGCTTATGTTCCCACTTGTGCGACGTGCTAGATTTACCGATGGAGAAAATGATCATTGCCGGGAGCGGTTGCGCGGGCCGACTGCTGCGATTTACGCCGCCCGGGCAAATCTGAGCCGGCTTGTGCTGGAAGGCCCCCCAGCCCCGGTGGGCAACTCTCCACGACGCCTTGATGGAAAATCATCCCGGATTCCCGGACGGAATCGATGGCCCGGGGCTGATTCTTAATATACACAGACAGGCCGAGAAAACGGCGTTGCCTTGCCGCATACCTCACGATAGGATCTGGGGAATGGTGGCTTGACAAAATGCCACAGAAGATAAAGGAGCCAGACGCGCCGCAACCCCATTTTGCGCCAGTTCTGTCTGCGACTCCGCTCCGCTGGGAAGCCGGCTAAACTCGCCCTGACCGCGACGATGCGAAAACTGCTGATAGTCTTTAACAGCTCACTCAAAACCAAATTAAATTATGCTTGAAACCAAGACAGTTACTAACGGCTACAGGCGCATGAGTACATCTTTTTGTGATTAAATCATTTCTACCGCAGTTGACGCTCGGCATCGCTAGCCTAGCCGTAGCTGATCTTGTTCTAGAGATAATTTGCACGCGTCCAGGACCCACTAAGATTTTGCTTCCCGTTCTCAGTCTAGGGCATTACTGGCGCAGTTCCAAAATTGACACTAAACCGTTTGCACCATACAGAGACTGCGTGGTATTTCGACAAGTCCACGTCGGGGCCGAGAGTATAGTTTTGGTCACCGATGTTCCCCTTTATGGATCCCAGATCGATGAAGCCAGCGCGCTGCACACTTCGGCTGTCCTTTGCGTCGTCGGCAGCTACCATGTAAACGTGAACGTCAGGGCCGTTCGATGTCCTGAAGTTTGTAAAGCGAAGAACGCGACTGCCATCCCCAAGGCGGTAGATTGTTGCGGTACCCTCGGTAGGATGCAAAACACCATGGAACGTTCCGGACAAAAGAGGCTGTACGGGCGAACCGCCTTGCTTTGGGAATTCTTCGTCGACACGGTGATTGACAATAAGCCGCTCCGGCCGAAATGCGTACCACGCGACGAACAATGCGATGACGAATGCGGGAATAGCAACTTTCCACTTTTTCATTTTCATATCTCCTGGAACCTAAAATCGTGGGGCCGCACTTTTCGATATTCAGCTTTGTCTCTAGCTTTCCAGGCATCGCGTCCACAGCCTTTCATTTTATACCACGCGCGCGCTTGGTTCACGAAACCCGCAACCATCTAACTCCTCTTAAGGGTGTCAAGTGTGATAGCGATTGGATTGGGATGGTTTGAGTGACTAGATCCTAAGCGAGGTAAAGGCTGCAGGGTGATGAGACCGTCCCACCAGAAAGCTGATTCGTCCATTACTGTAGTGGGCCGGGGACGCGTTGCGCGCTAGGCGAGTAATCGCGGAACGTTTAAACTCGTTATGCTGGTAAGAGTTGATCAGCTCCGCAGTTTCCGAATGCCACTCCGTGGTAACATTGCCTTTGCGGACCAACCGCTTGGATTTGACGTCGAAGATATCGGCGAAATCAGTCCGAAGCGATAACTCCAATGAGAAGCGCACATGTCCCGTGCCGTAGCTGTGAATGTCAAAGTCCTCGTGGATGCCGTCGCTTACGGCGCGGTCGAGGGTGAGGCTGAGTGTTCCCTCGTCAATTTCGCCGTACTCAGTTATAAACCTCCGGTTCGTGAGGATACGCACGCGAGGCATAATAGGCAAGGGCGCCAGAATTCTGCAAAACCCACCTTTCGCCACCAGCAAAGATCTCATAGTTGCTCACGTAGCGTGTATCACGCGAGTAGATTCCCTGGTCGGTACCGGAAGAAATAGAGCCATCCGGCTCTGCCAGAACAAAAGTATCTCCACGGTTGATGGTAACAAGCGGCGGACCTACAGTTACTTCTATTGCCATAGTTTTGCTCCACGCGTTCCGAGTCGTCCAACTACCTCATGGCCGGCAACCGCGGCGGAGTTCGTAACTAAGCCCGCACTAGCGCCACACTTCATCATGCCTGCCCGATAAAGCCCGGTCGAGATAAGTAGCTGCGCTGATCAGTGACAGGTGGGTAAACGCCTGAGGGAAATTGCCAAGGTGCCGCCCGTCAGCACCCAGTTCTTCTGAATAGAGGCCAAGATGATTAGAATAACTCAGTAACTTCTCGAATAACAACTGTGCTCTTTCCAATTCGCCGGCACGAGCCAGACATTCCACATACCAGAACGAGCACGCTGTGAAGCTGCCTTCCGTTCCAGGCAAACCGTCCACGTGAGTGTGTTCCACTTCGTACCGACGGACCAGCGTATCTTCGATCAAGTGCTTCTCGATCGCTCGCATCGTCGAGAGCCACATAGGGTCGACTGGACTAATGAATCTCATCATCGGCATCAGGAGTGCGGACGCGTCTAGCTCCCTCGTACCCTTTACCTGCACGAACGACTGCAGCTCTTCATCCCAGAAGTTTGTAAAGATATCGTTGCGTATTTCATCTCTCGTGCGATACCAGACATCGACGGGTCCAGGGAACGAGCGTTTGACTGAGAGGCGGACGGCGCGATCGAATGCAACCCAGCACATGAAACGTGAGTGTAAGAATTCCTTTTGTCCGCCGCGAACCTCCCAGATTCCCTCGTCAGGTCGGCGCCAATTCCGGCCGAGCCAATCTAAGAGGCGGTGCACGTTCTGCCACTCTTGATGAGAGCTGGCGCGCCCATATTTGTTAGCGAGGTAAACGGCGTCCATCATCTCGCCATAAATGTCGAGTTGCAGCTGGTTGTAAGCGCCATTGCCGATGCGCACGGGACGCGAATTCTCGTAACCGCTTAGGTGATCGAGCGAGATCTCCTCAAGGTTCTGCCTGCCATCGACGCCGTACATTACCTGCAACGGCCCTCGCTGAGCATCGTCACCCAGACGGTCCTTTATCCAATCAATAAATGATTCAGTCTCATCGACGAAGCCCAGGCGGATGAGCGCGTAGAGCGTGAAGCTCGCATCGCGCAACCACGTGTATCTATAGTCCCAGTTTCGAACACCCCTAATGCTCTCTGGCAACGAAAACGTAGGTGCCGCGATCAGCGAGCCATGTTCGCGACTAATAAGGAGCTTCAGTAGCAAAGCTGACCGGTGAACCATCTCACGCCAGCGACCTTTGTACTTTGACTTGCCAATCCACGATTTCCAAACCTGTGCTGTCCGAAGACAATTGTATTCGGCAGCTCTGGGATCCGGGTGGTGCCCGTCAGGGCACAGACCACTCAGCACAAATGCAGCTTTTTCGCCAGCGTCCAAGGTGAAGTTGGAGATTATATTCCCGGCTTGCCTGGTCAGTGGGGCGTCCGAGTACAGCGACATCGGAGGGCACTTGCTCTCCTCCGGAAAGAACGTGGCGCATTGGGGTGAGAACTCCAGTCGGTGCGCAGATGTCGCGTACTTGAAACGTGGCTGGCAGTACATTTCAAATCGGACATTGCCGCGGATCACCGAGACAAGGCGCACAATTTGGTTCGGATGACCTGCGTCGTCGTGGATGGGCATGCAGTCCATCAGTTCAACCACGCCTTCTTCGGCAAGGAAACGAGTTAGGAGAATGTTGGTATCCGGCAGATAAAGTTGCCGTGCCCGCATGTTCGCCATCCGAGGTCGAATTTGAAATCGGCCGCCCTTCTGATCATCGAGCAGCGCTGCAAAAACTGTTGGAGAGTCGAACTCCGGATAGCACATGAAATCGATCGAACCGTTCATGCCGACTAGTGCAATCGACTGCATGTTGCCGATCACGCCGTAATTTTCGATTGGTTCAAAAGCCATGCTGCAACTTTAGAATTTGTGGACGCCATCCGCCGCTGCAAGGTTGGAACGCGCTGAATTGTCTACGCGCAATGGTGACTGCCTGGCTGGAGGCCAGCAGCTTGTCCTTTATATCTCGTAGCTGCGCCATCAAAGGCTCAAGATCTTGCGCCGTCCTCGGCGATTGCTGCTGCGCTGGTTTCCTGCATTATCTCTTACTCCCGAGCATTTTGGTTGCGAGCTCGACGATTCCCTCGGGCTGGAAGCCGAATTTGCGTTGCAGCTCTTTAAGCGGTGCGGAGGCGCCGAAGGTTTCCATGCCCACGACCTTGCCGGCCGGCCCGACATAGCGATCCCAGCCGAGCATCGACCCCTGCTCGACGGCGATGCGCGCCGTCACTTGCGGCGGCAGCACGCTGTCGCGGTATGGTTGTGGCTGGTCTTCGAAAATGTCCCAAGACGGCATCGACACGACGCGCGAGCGCACGCCGTCCGCAGTTAGCTTTTCGTGCGCGCCAATAGCGAGCGACACCTCGCTACCGCTGGCGATGAGGAGGATCTCGGGCGAACCGCCGGCCGCGTCCGCCATGACGTAGGCTCCGCGGCGAACGCCCTCGGCGGAAGCGTAGCGGCTCCGATCGAATGTGGGCAACGCCTGACGCGAAAGCACGACCGCTGCCGGCTTGTGGCGGAGCTCCAGAACATAGCGATAGGCCTCGACGACCTCGTTGGCATCTGCCGGCCGGAGCAAAAGGAGACCAGGAATGGCGCGCATCGAGACCAGCTGCTCGACCGGCTGATGGGTCGGTCCATCCTCGCCGTCGCCCATGGCATCGTGAGTGAAGATCCAGATCGCCGGAAGCTCCATGAGTGCGGACAGGCGGATGGCCGGCCGCGCATAGTCGCTGAAGATGAAGAACGTCGCGCCGAAGGCGCGCAGCTTGGACAGCGCGAGTCCGTTGACGACCGCGCTCATTGCATGTTCACGGATGCCAAAATGCAGGTTCCTGCCGCCCGGACTGGCTGCTTGAAGCTGGCCTGCGCCAGCGAAGGTCAAGATGGTTTTATTGGATGAGCCAAGATCGGCTGAGCCACCTAGGAACCAAGGGATGTTTTGCGCCAGAACATTCAAGACCTTGCCTGAAGCATCCCGACCGGCCAAGCCCTTCGGGTCGGCGGGAAAGACAGGCAGGTTGTGATCCCAGCCTGCCGGAAGCTCCCTTCGCTGCATCTGGTTGATTTCGGCGGCAAGAGCGGGGTTCTTGGCTCGATAGGCGGCGAACAACTCCGTCCATTGCCTCCTGGCCTCACTCCCGCGCCTTCCGATTCCAGCCTTGAAGTGTTCATAAACGCCCTCCGGGACGAAAAACGTTGCCTCTTCAGGCCAGCCGTAGAAGCGCTTGACTAAGCGGACTTCCTCCTCGCCGAGGGGTTCGCCATGCGCAGCCGACGTGTCCTGTTTGTGCGCGGAACCGTAGCCGATGTGACTATCCAGGACGATGAAGGTTGGTCGTCCTTTTGTCTGCCGGAAAATTGCGAGCGCTTGATCGATGCGGTCAATGTCGTTCGCATCGCCAACGCGCAGGACGTTCCAATCGTACGCGAGGAACCGCGCCGCCACATCTTCCGTGAACGTGATGCTGGTCTTGCCCTCGATCGTGATGTGATTGTTGTCCCAGACCCAGCAGAGGTTGTCGAGACCGAGGTGACCCGCCAGCGACGCCGCTTCGGAACCGACCCCTTCCATCATGCAGCCATCGCCGGCCACGGCGTAAATGTTATAATCGAAAATGTCGTAGCCAGGTTGGTTGTACCGGCTGGCGAGCCATTTTTGAGCGATAGCCATGCCGACGCTGGTGGCGACTCCTTGTCCGAGAGGGCCGGTGGTGGTTTCAACGCCCGACACCCAATGATACTCGGGATGGCCTGGTGCCTTGCTGTCAAGTTGGCGAAACCGGCGGATGTCGTCGAGCGTCACCGATGGTTGCCCCACCGCCTCATAGTCGGCATTTACTGCTTGGACAGCAGTCAGATGGAGGATGGACCAGAGGAGCATCGATGCGTGGCCATTCGACAGCACAAACCGGTCGCGATTGGGCCAGATGGGATCCTGCGGGTCAAAACGCAGGACACGGTTCCAAATCGTATAAATCAGCGGTGCAAGCGCCATGGGCGTGCCCGGATGGCCCGATTCGGCCTTCTGGACAGCATCGATCGAGAGGGTGCGGATCGTGTTGATCGCCAGTTGAACAATTTTGTCATCTGCCATAAAGACCCCTTTCAGCTGATTGATTACGATTAGCGCCCGGCTCTTCGAGAGCCGCCACCTTGCGAAGCCTGCGCACGTGTCGTGGAGCTTGGCTGAATCTCGCGGCGAGGAACGTCAGGACTAAGTCCCAGGCCAACTCCGGGCCTTCGATTCGTCCGCCTAAACAAAGCACGTTGAGGTTGTCGTCTTCGACACCTTGCTTTGCCGAAAAATGATCTTGAATCAGACAGGCGCGAACGCCTTTGATTTTGTTCAGGCAAACTGAAGCGCCAACACCGCTGCCACAAACAGCCACGCCACGGTCCACTTTTCCGGAAGCCACGGCCTGGCCGAGTGGGATGACGAAGTCAGGATAATCATCCTCTGATCTCAATTCACTAGCGCCGAAATCGGTTAGCTCATGACCTGCGTCCCGCAGCCGAGTTGACAGTTTTTCCTTTAGTTCAAATCCTCCGTGATCCGTTGCGATTCCTATGCGCATAGATCTCCCTTCATTTAGTCTGGATTCATTCCACCTGCCGCGGCGCGGTCGGCTAGGATCAGGGCGGCATCCTGGCGGATGCGACCTGCGGGAATGGAGAGGTCGCCGCCCTTCAACCGCGCAAGCATTTTGGCTTTCTCCGGCCCAGTCACCAACCAAAGGATGAGGCGGGAACGATTGAGGATGGCATAGGTCAAGGTCATCCGTCTCCGCCGTTGGTAAATGCCCGTCACAGCAACGTCCCGGTCGGTGATACTGAGGACCGAATCGCCCGGCACGACGGATGCCGTATGCCCATCCGGTCCAAGCCCCAGATGAACCAAGTCCAGCACCGGAGGGGAACCGCCAATCTTCTGAAGCAGCTCGGCATAGCTTGCGGCGGCGGTCTCCAAATTTTCTGCTGCGACTGGCATGGCGTGGATTTGTTGGGGTGGCAGTGGCGCATGTGCGAGGAGGCTTTCTCTTAGGTGCGTCAGGTTGCGGTCCGGGTCGCCCGGCGGCGCCACCCGCTCGTCCACTTGTCCTACATGCAGGTCCCTCCATGGCACAGGTTCATCTGCGAGGGCACGCAACATCTGCCAAGGAGTGTGGCCGCCGCTGATGCCCATCACAAACTGGCCGCGAGCAGCCGCGGCCGTTACGGCTTCCAACGCGATAAGTTTCGCCGCCTTTTTGGCGACGGCATCAGAATCGGCAAGCACTTGTGTCTTCATGAGAGGCAATTCAGCCGGTCACGACTGGGTTCGACCATCCGCCGGGAGGCGCCACGGAGTCGGCTTCCGCCGGTCCCCAGGTCTTCGGCTTGTATTCATGCACGGGTGTGCTGGCCTTTAATGCCGGGTCAACGATTCGCCACGCCTCCTCGACATAATCTTCGCGGGCAAACAGAGTGGCATCTCCCGCTATCGCGTCGCCGAGCACGCGTTCATACGCGTCCATCTCCTTGGCGCAGGGATAGCGGCTGGCCAGCAATTCCGATATCTGGCTCTCCGATTCCTCGACCGGCGAGGTGACATTCAAACCGAAGGCCAACACAATGTCGGGACTGATCCTCAGCCGGACATAGTTCGATTCCAAGTTGTAATGCTCGTACATCGTCGGCGGTTGGCGCAAGCGCATCAGGATTTCGGTACACGTGACGGCGAGACATTTACCAGCACGGATGTAGAAGGGAACCCCGCGCCAGCGCCAGGAATCAATACACAGTTTGAGTGCGGCGAACGTTTCGACTTTGGATTCAGGCGCCACCCCCGACTCCTTTCGGTAACCTCGGAACTGGCCGCGCACCAGGTCCTTCGCATCGAGCGGTGGGATAGCCTTGAGCACCTTCACCTTCTCATCGCGGATAGATTCGCTGTCGGTCCGGATCGGGGGTTCCATCGCTAGATTCGCCAGCACTTGGAAGAGATGGTTCTGGACCACGTCGCGGACGGTACCGACCTGCTCGTAGAATGCGCCCCGGCCCTGGACGCCGAAGTCCTCAGCCATGGTGATCTGCACGCTCTCGACGCAGGCACGATTCCAGAACGGCTCCAGGATTTCGTTGGCGAAGCGGAAGAACAGCACGCTGTGGACCGGCTGTTTCCCGAGATAATGGTCAATGCGGAAGATGCCACTCTCGTCGAATGCTTTGAGCAGAATCTGGTTTAAAGACCTTGCTGAGGCCAAGTCGCGGCCGAAGGGTTTTTCGATAATCACGCGAGCCCCCTCCGTACAGCCCGAGCTTGTCAATTGCTCGACGACCGTGCCGAACACAGCGGGCGGGATCGCGAGGTAATAAGCGGGGCGCTGGGCGTTGGCGAGTTCTTTGCGCAATGCCTGGTAGGTCGCCGGGTCGGAATTGTCGCCTCGCACGTACCGCATCAGGCCGGCCAGCTTTTCAAATGCGCCTGGATCGACGCCCCCGTGGGTTTCGAGGCTCTCACGCGCGCGGGCTTTGAGGGCAGCGAGATCGGGGGTGGACCGGGCCACGCCGATGACTGGCACGTTGAGGTTGCCGCGTTTCACCATCGCCTGCAACGCCGGGAAAATCTTTTTGTAGGCGAGGTCTCCGGTGGCGCCGAAGAATACCAAAGCGTCGGAACAGGTAGCGTTCATGTCTTTTTAGCTCCTGTCTTTTCCAAGTGTCCGCCGAAACCAAAACGCATTGCTGAAAGCAGCCTGTCGGCGTAGTCTGCTTCACCACGCGACGAGAAGCGCTCGTACAAAGCGGTCGTTAACACTGGCACCGGCACGCCTTCATCGATCGCAGCCTTAATCGTCCAACGACCTTCGCCGGAATCGGAAACTCTTCCGCCAAATTTCGCAAGCCGCGTGTCCGCTGAGAGCGCAGCGGCGCTGAGGTCGAGCAACCATGAAGCGATTACACTGCCACGCCGCCAGACCTCGGAAATATCAGCCAGGTTAAAGTCATATTGATAGTGCTCGGGATCGCGCAACGGCGTGGTCTCGGCATCTACTTCGCTATGACGCTTCCCCGCGTCAGCGGCTTTTAGAATGCCGATACCTTCGGCGTAAGCGGCCATGATTCCGTATTCGATGCCGTTGTGGATCATTTTGACGAAATGCCCGGCGCCGCTCGGTCCACAATGTAAGTAACCTAGTTCCGCCGTGCCACCGAGTTTCTCACGGCCTGGAGTCCGCGGCACTTTGCCGATGCCGGGCGCCAAGGCGGCAAAGATAGGATCCAAACGTTGCACAATCTCCGTTTCGCCGCCGATCATCATGCAGTAGCCCCGCTCCAAGCCCCAGATGCCGCCGCTCGTCCCAACGTCGACATAGTGAATACCTAACGAGCGCAGCCCCTTCGCCCGTTCTATGTCATCCACGTAGTAGGAGTTGCCGCCGTCGAGAATGATATCGCCAGGTTCAAGCAGCGGTGACAGCTCGCCGATCGTCTCATCGACCACGCCCGCAGGAACCATCAGCCAGATAGCTCGCGGCCGGTCGAGCTTCGTCACCAGGTCTGCCAGGGACGTAGCTCCAGTTGCTTTCTCTTTGACGAGCTCTTTGACCACATTAGGTGAACGGTCGAACACGACGCACGTCTGTTCGTTATTCAGTAGCCGGCGCACCATGTTTGCCCCCATTCGTCCAAGACCAATCATTCCAAGTTGCATTGTTACTCCTTCCTCTTTTAATTGACGTTGCTGCGTGCAGTCTAAGTGTTAGATGCCTCAAAGATACTCTGAATGGATTTATCCAGCGTAGCATTGAACTCAGTGGCGGATTGCTGAGCCGAGAGTCCTTCTGCCAGGGCCCGGGAAAAGCTCGCGATAATACCGTGAGTCCGGCGCAAGCGGTCGTTGGCTTCTTCTCGCGAATAACCGCCGGACAACGCAACCACCCTCAAGACTTTGGGATGTATGACGAAATCGGCGTAGAAGTTGTCTTGCTCTGGTAGCGTAAGCTTGAGCATGACCAACTGATCTGCTGGTAGTTGGTTGAGCTTTCAAGAATCGCTGTTTTGAGGAACCCTTCGGCTTTTGCCTTTTCCGGGCAGTGAATGTCAACTTCTGGCTCGACGATTGGGATCAGTCCCGCGGCAATGATCCGCGCAGCTAATTCGAACTGCTGGTTCACGACGGCTTTGATGCCTGCTTCGTCGGATTGCTTGATGAACGAACGCATCTTCGTTCCGAAGATGCGTTTGGCTTTAGCCTTCTCGAGCAACGCAGCAAGCGCAGGAATGGGCTTCATCAGTTGGACACCGTCCTTCTCAGTCTCAAGCCCCTTGTCCACTTTCAGAAACGGCACCACACGCTTTACGTTCCAGAGATAGTCAGCTGTGCGTTGCCCGTTGATGTCCCTGTCCATAGTATTCTCGAATAGAATGGCTCCAATGATCCGCTCCCGTTGAAGCTGGGGCTGGTAATCATGCGGGTGCGCATCTGGTGGATGATCGCAAACATCTCATCCTCGTTTGACCACGAGCCTTCTTTAATTCCGTAAAGAGCCAGCGCCTTGGGCGTGCTGCCACCGCTTTGATCCAGCGCGGCTATAAAGCCCGGATGCGATTTCATTTTTCCAATTGTTGTTCGTTCAAGCCGATCGAATTCATAAGGTCTCCTTAAATTCCCGATATCGTCGAATCAGGTTATTGGTCGAGCTATCGTGGTTAAAAGCAGGTTCCTGCTTACTTTCGAGTTCAGGAATAATCCGTTGGGCCTAGGGCTTGCCGAGTTCCACACCCCATTGGTCAAACGAGTTAATGTTCCAGATCGCCTTGCGTGAAAACACTGTGCTCGTACAGAGCCACAAGTTCACCTAGCATTTCAGGAGTAAGTCGCTCGGCCAAAAGGGTGTTAGACGGGCCATTGCCCTCGAAAACCCGATGCGGCACAAGCCGGT
>CAWDMG010000002.1:0-336455 GCA_963803285.1 uncultured Verrucomicrobiae bacterium
CAGTCATCTTAACCACGCCGCTCGTTGCCATCATCGCTCATTTCATTTGGACCAACACTCGGTTGGATAACCCAATCTGCTTGGTCGGTCTGGGGATCATCGTCAGCGTAGTCGGCCAATTCGGCGACTTAATGCTATCTTCAATTAAGCGCGATCTGGGTCTTAAAGACACAGCGAAGCTCATCCCAGGTCACGGCGGCTTGTTGGATCGCTTTGATAGCCTGATTCTGGTCGCGCCGGCTGTCTTTCACTACTTTAGCTATTTTGTCGATCTCACTGCGGGGCAGCCGCAGCGCATTTTCTCCGGAGGGTGATGCCAGTGGAACCGTGGCAACTGCAACCAGCGCGTGACACCGGGCTCACTCCGGCCGAGCGATTTCGCAGCGTGCGACGCGAGAGCGGTCTGCTCGAAAGCATGGCGCAGCAGGCGTGTTTTTCGGTATTGCGAATTTACTTTTCGATCGCTCATCGACTAACCATCTCGGGCAGGGAGAAACTGCCAGTACACGGGCCTTTCGTGCTCGCGGCAAATCATTGCAGTCATCTCGACGCGCTGGTTCTGGGAGCAGCGCTCAGGCCGCGTCATCGCGAACGCGCTTTTCCTATCGCTGCGGGCGACGTCTTCTTTCAAACCACTGCAGTCAGTCTGTTCTCCGCAATCATGCTCAATGCTTTGCCGATGTGGCGAAAAAACTGTGGTCCGCATGCTCTTGCAGAGTTGCGTCGTAAATTGCAGGAAGAAAAAGCGATTTTCATCATCTTCCCGGAAGGCGGCCGCACGCGCACCGGTTCAATGATGCCCTTTAAGCACGGACTCGGCATGCTGATCGCGGAAACAAATGTTCCGGTGGTGCCTTGCTGTCTTATTGGAAGCTTTGAAGCTCTGCCTCCAAACCGAAAGGTTCCGCGCCCCGTGAGGATCAAATTGATTATCGGAGAGCCTCTGAACTTTGCAGCGACTCCAAACAATCGTGAAGGTTGGTCACAGATCGCGCGAAGCCTCGAAGCGAGCATTCGCAAGCTGCCGCGCAATGACTGAGGCAGACTGTTTTGTCTGCGTCAAATCAAGGATGGGCGATCTGCAGATCGCCTCAGCGGCGGCCTGGAGAACACCGCTCCTTGTCTTCCTCTCGGACACGGCTGGCCACGTCACGACGGTTCTGCGTACCGCTCCAGCCTCTGCGCCAGATCAGGAGGAACATGCGCGACGATCAGAGCATCGTTTCCCTCATATCGCAGTTCGAGGACGTGGCCGACCCGATGGATCTCCGCGATCAACGCGCTTTCATTTGTGGGAATCCTGAATCGCGACCGCAATCGCCACGAGCTAAGTGCGCCTTCGAGAGCCTGCACGAGTTGGTTTACTCCTTCTCCGGTGCGCGCAGAAATCGCTACGCTGCCGGGAAACCGCTTGAGGTAGGAATCAACCACTTCTCGGTTTGCCAGATTATCGATCTTGTTAAAGACGATCAGCGTTTGCTTGCCGTAAGCGTCGAGTTCTTTGACCACTCGATCGACCGCTTCCATCTGCTCGTCCACGCGCGAGTGACTTAGATCAACAATATGAATGAGCAAATCAGCTTCGCTCACTTCTTCCAATGTCGCCTTGAACGATTCAATCAGCGTGTGCGGAAGCTTGCGTAGGAACCCGACGGTGTCCGTGAGCAGGACCCGCTGTTTGTTAGGCAAAACAAAGCTGCGCGTCGTTGGATCCAGCGTGGCGAAAAGTTTGTCCTCTGCTACCACGTCCGCGCCCGTAAGCAGATTCAGCAAAGTCGATTTCCCTGCGTTCGTATAACCGACCACTGCCGCGACCGGCCACTGATGGCGTTTTCGCCCCTGTCGCTGAATGGCTCGCGTTTTCCGCACCGATTCCAGTTCGCGTTCGAGCCGCGCGATCCGTTCCTGCACGCGCCGGCGGTCGACTTCCAACTGCGTTTCACCCGGGCCGCGCGTGCCGATCCCGCCCGTCTGGCGCGACAGGTGATTCCACATCCGAGTGAGGCGCGGCAGAAGATACTGCAACTGCGCCAGCTCGATTTGCAATCGGCCTTCCCGGCTGCGTGCCCGTTGCGCAAAAATATCGAGAATCAGTTGAGTTCGATCGAGCACCTTCCGCGCGAATAAATTCTCCAGGTTTCGGCCTTGCGCGGGGGAGAGTTCGTCGTCAAAGATGACGGACGTCACCTGTTGGTCCTGACACGATTCTTTAATCAATTCCGCTTTGCCCCGGCCGATGTAGTATGGCGCAGTCGGCTTCGACAACTTTTGGGTCACGGTATCGACGACCTCTGCCCCGGCGGAGTTCGCCAGTTCGCGCAACTCATCGAGGGAATCGTGCAAGTCCCACTTGGAAACGCCTTCCTTTTCCAAGCCGATCAGCAGCGCGCGCTCCCGTGATTTTTGCGGACGCGTTTCAATCATTTCCGACGCGAATTGTAGCCGCGGGCGCTGACCGCGGCCGGGTTTACCTGTTGCAGAGCTTTGTACCTGCCGGGGTCACCGCCCCCGGCTACAGTCTTTTGGGGACGCGTTTCAATCATCCCTTATTCCGGCCTCCGACAGAATTCGGAGCGAGATCCACTTCACAGCTTCTTTGTGAGTAAGAAACGACAGGTTCAGCGGGAAAAAATTAGTTTGCCGCCGAAACCAGGTCAACTGTCTTTTGGCGTAACGGCGGGTCGCCTGCTGAATCTCCGCGATGCACTGCCGGAGCGATTTTTTTCCAGCGAGCAACTCACGGATTTCGGGCAAACCGATCATTTGCGATGCAGTCGCACTCGTTGTCCCCGCTGCGCGCACCTCCTCGATTACGCCGCGCTCAAAGATTATTTCCACCCGCTGATTGATTCGTTGGTAAAGCTCCTCTCGGTCGCGGAAGACGAAAGTGCCCGTAGCCGGGATCGGTGATTCGGCTCCTGTAGCCGCGGGCGCTGACCGCGGCCGGACATCTGCCAAGCTGCCGAGGTCAACGCCCTCGGCTACAGCACTGCAAGCGGCTACAACTTCCGACGCGGACTTTCCACTGAGTAAACAAATCTCCAGTGCCCGCACCACGCGACGCCGATTTTTCAGATCGATCCTGCGCGCCCTTCCGGGATCGAGTTTGGCAAGTTGCGAGCGCAAATCATCCAAACTCATCGCGTTCAATTTCTGGCGCAGATTTGGATCAGGCTTCGGAAGAGGATCAAAGCCGTGGGTCAGCGCTTTTACATAAAGGCCGTTTCCGCCGACGACGATCGCGAGTCTGTCTCGTGAATTGATTTCATCAATGGTGCGCGAGGCCACGCGTCGGAATTTTTCCGCGTTCATTTCTTGGGTGAGCGGTATGGTGCCGATCAGGTGATGCGGCGCTTTCGCAAGCGTTGGCGACTCCGGTTTCGCCGTAAGCAGGTCGAGCCCATCATAAATTTGAAACGCATCCGCGCTAACAATCTCCGCGCCAACCTCGCTCGCGACATCAGCCGCAAGTTTGGATTTTCCGGTTGCCGTCGGACCAACGATAAAGAACGTGCGCACCATTTATCAACAAAACTATCCGCGCGGAATTTGTCGAGATTGACTCACTTTAACCTTGCGAACCCGGCAACCTTTATTCGAAGCTCGACCAGGATAAGCGAAACAAAATTCTGAAGGAGGACAAGGGCAGAAAGCTTTCTTCCCGGGACTTTCTTCCTCTTTTAGACGTCTCGCCTGAGGCGGCGGGGGTCAACCGGTCGGGAACAACATCAAAATAGGTATGAAAATTCAAAAACTAATTCACCCCCTTATCGTCACGTTGTGCATTGTGTCTTGGCCAAAGGCGCAAGCAGTCAATCCGCCACCGGACGGAGGCTATCCCAACTTCACCACGGCGGAAGGAACCAACGCCCTTCAGAGCCTCACGACCGGCGTCGGGAACACCTCAGTTGGCTGGCGTTCGCTCTTTAGCGACACCGCGGGCAGCTTCAATACGGGTGTCGGTGCGGGAGCGCTCTTGTTAAACACTGCAGACGAAAATGCGGCGTTTGGCGCGGCGGCGCTTTTATTCAACACCACGGGCAACGGGAACACAGCTGTTGGAGCCGCTGTCCTTTTGAGCAACACCACCGGCAACTTCAACACGGCCACGGGAAGTCACGCGCTCTATAGCAACACTGAAGGCTTCAACAACACGGCCCACGGTTATCTTGCGCTCGTGAGCAACACAACCGGCACCACCAACACAGCCACCGGTACAAGTGCGCTCTTGAGCAACACCACCGGCGACGGCAACACGGCGACCGGTTTTCAAGCGCTCGCCAGCAACGTTACCGGCGCCATCAACTCGGCCATCGGCGCTAATGCGCTCCTTCATGTAACCACTGGCAGCGGCAATATCGCCTTGGGCGCGGAAGCCGGCTCTGCCATCACCGCGAACAATGATGTTATTTGTATCGGTGCACCGGGTCCTGAGAACGTAAGCGGTGCTTGCTTTATCGGCCATATTTTCGGGACAACCTCTTCGGGAGGAACTGCCGTTTTCATTAACTCAGACGGCAGACTTGGCACTCAGGTATCTTCCAGACGGTTTAAGGAAGAAATTAAGCCAATGGAGCGGTCCAGCGAAGCGCTCTACGCGCTCAAGCCAGTGACCTTCCGTTACAAGAAAGAGTTTGATCCGCAAGGCGTTCTACAGTTCGGACTGGTGGCTGAGGACGTGGAAGTGGTCAATCCTGATTTAGTGGTGCGCGATAAGGAGGGCAGAGTCAGCACCGTGCACTATGAGGTGATCAACGCGATGTTGCTCAACGAGTTCCTCAAAGAGCACAACACGGTGCGGGAGCAGGGAGCCAGGATTACGGAGTTGAAGAAGGAAATTGCCGCATTTGAGTCAAAGTTCGCGCAACAGGAACAGCAAATTGCAGCTCTGACGGCGGATTTCCAGAGGCTCGCCGCCGACATTGAATTGAACAAGGCTGAATCGCGAGCAGTCGCCGAGAAGTAGCACAGCCATCTTGGCTGTGGTGTGTTTGTCATTCTGAGCGAAGCGAAGAATCTCAGATTGTACGATTTTGGCAGCGCAGTAACGCGATAGTCAGAGATGTTTCGTTTCACTCAACATGACAGACGGGTGCGAGACGCCCGGTTGCCCCACAGGTTCGCCACGGCGAATCCGTCCTGTGGCGGACTAGGAAGCCTGTGCTACTCTTCCCGCGCAGCTCTGACGATTTGGGCGAAGCTGCGCGGGTCGAGGCTGGCTCCGCCGACGAGGGCGCCGTCGATGTCAGGCTGGCTCATGAGTTCGCGGGCATTCTCCGGTTTCACGCTGCCGCCGTATTGGATTCGGACTCGGTCGGCTGTGGCTTCATCAGTCATTTCGCGCAAAGTGTGGCGAATGAACGCATGGGCTTCCTGTGCCTGAGCTGGCGTCGCGTTGCGCCCGGTGCCGATCGCCCAGACTGGCTCGTACGCAATCACCGTTTCCTGAAGTTCCTTTGGAGTCAGGCCATCGAGACTGCCGCGCAATTGGATTGCCAGTATCTTTTCAACGTTGCCTTTGTCGCGTTGTTCGAGCGTTTCTCCGACGCAAACAATCGGACGCAGTGCCGCCGCATGCGCTGCGCGCACTTTACGATTGACGATTTCGTCGGTCTCATCAAACAACGTGCGGCGTTCGCTGTGTCCGAGCACGACGTAATGCACAAATAAGTCGCGCAAAAGCGCGGCACTGATCTCGCCGGTATACGGGCCGTTGTTCTCCCAATACATATTTTGCGCGCCGACCTTAATGTTCTGCGCCTTACCTAATGCTTCGGTCACTTTCGCAATTGCCGTAAACGGCGGAACGATCACCACGTCGACATCAGTGATTTCGCCTACGCCTCGAAGCAACAACGACTCCACAAATCGGGCCGACTCGGCCTGCGTCATGTTCATCTTCCAATTGGCTGCGATGATCTTCTTGCGCATCGGATTTACCCGTCCTCCCGAGCGAAGCGCAGCGAAGGCGAGGGACCCCGCGGCGAAATCGTGCGATGATTCCTCGGGATTCCTCGACTACGCTCGGAATGACGCATGTTATTTGTCCGTTAGCGCAGCCACGCCGGGCAGCTCTTTGCCTTCGAGCAATTCCAGCGTTGCGCCGCCGCCGGTGGAAATGAACGTCATTTTCCTGGCGAGGCCGGCCTGTTTGACCGCTGTCACCGAGTCGCCGCCGCCGATAATGGTCGTCGCCCCCAATTGCGCCATTGCTTCTGCGATTGCGATTGTGCCCTCGCCGAATTCAGGAATCTCAAAGACGCCCATCGGTCCGTTCCACAAAATCGTTTCTCCCTTGGCAATTTCCTCCTGATAAAGCGCGATCGTTGCCGCGCCGATATCCACTGCCTGCCATCCGTCCGCGATTCCGTGTTGAGGCGAGAGGCGGCTGGTATTTCGCATGTTCGCGCCGGGACGAATTTCATCCGCCTCGACCACATCAATCGGAATGAGAAACGTCACACCGCGTTGCTTTGCCAGATCCAGAAGCTCGCGCGCGAGATCGACCTTGTCGGCCTCGACCCGGCTCGCGCCGACCGGAATTCCCTCCGCTTTTAGGAATGTGTTCGCCATTGCGCCGCCGATGAGAATGCTGTTCGCCTTTTCCATCAGGGCTTTTAGAACGCCGATTTTGTCTGACACCTTTGCCCCGCCTAGAATAACGACGAACGGTCTGGCTGGATTCTGAAGTTCGTCGCGCAAATGCTTCAGTTCTTTTTCCATCAGGAGACCCATGGCCGATTTCTGCACAAACTTTGTGATGCCCTCTGTTGATGCATGTGCCCGGTGCGCTGCGCCGAATGCGTCGTTCACATAAAAATCGCCGAGCTCGGCGAGAGCCTTGGCAAACTCTGCATCGTTTTTCTCCTCACCGGGTTGGAAGCGAACGTTCTCCAATAGCGCGACATCACCATTCTCCATGTGCTCAATGATTTTCTTCGGCACGTCGCCGGTGGTGTCGTGACTGAAAATGACCGGCTGATGGATCAGCGAATGCAAATATTCGCCGATTGGCCGTAGCGAATATTTCTCCACCGGCTTTCCCTTCGGCCGGCCAAAATGCGACATCAAAATAGTTTTCGCGCCGTGTTCGCGAAGATAATTAATGGTCGGCAGGCTTTCGCGGATTCGCGTATCATCAGTGACGCGAACTTTGCCGCCGCGAACTTCGGTCGGCACATTAAAGTCCACCCGCATCAGCACGCGTTTCCCGCGCACGTCGAGATCGCGGACAGTGAGTTTCATTGGAGTGTTGGAGTATTGGAGTAATGGAATGGTGTCGGAGAGAATGTTATTACTCCATCACTCCAGAACTCCATTAGTCCGATTATTCAGCCAGCATTTCCATCATTTCGACGCAGCGATTGCTGTAGCCCCATTCGTTATCGTACCAGCCGACCACTTTTACGAAGCGATTGCCGATCGTCAGCGTCAGCTTGCTATCAAAGATGCAGGAGTGCGGATTGCCAACGATGTCCTCGGAAACGAGCGGCTCATCGCTGAACTCGAGCACGCCTTTGTAGCTTTTATCTGACGCCGCTTCCTTGAATGCAGCATTGATCGTGTCCACGGTCGCATCTTTGTCCAGCACGGCAGTGAAATCGGTCACCGAACCATCCGGCGTAGGCACCCGGAACGCGCCGCCATTTAATTTTCCTTTGAGCGCTGGAATTACTTCGCCAATCGCCTTTGCCGCGCCAGTCGTGGACGGGATGATGTTGATTGCTGCGGAGCGTGCACGTCTCAGGTCACTGTGCGGAAAATCGAGAATACGCTGGTCGTTGGTGTAACTGTGAATTGTGCTCATGAATCCGTGCGCAATGCCGAATGTGTCATTCAACACTTTCGCCATGGGCGCGAGACAGTTCGTTGTGCAACTGGCGTTGGAGACGATCTTGTCCTTCGCCGGATCGTAGACGTTGTCGTTCACGCCGATGCAAATCGTCACGTCCGGATCTTTTGCCGGCGCGCTGATCAACACGCGTTTCGCTCCGGCCTTCAAGTGCAGCTCGGCCTTATCCCGGCTGGTGAACAAGCCGGTCGATTCAAGCACCACATCGATGTCCAGTTTTTTCCACGGGAGATTCGCTGGGTCGCGATCCCTCAAAACCTTAATTTTGTGACCGCGCACGATAATATTTTCGTCGTCGTACCCAATCTCTCCGTCGAATTTGCCGTGCACCGAATCCCATTTAAGCAGATGCGCCAGGGTATGCGTGTCGGTGAGATCGTTCACCGCCAGAACACGCTCTACCTGTTTTTGTGACATGGCGCGAAGGACGTTGCGCCCGATGCGCCCGAAACCGTTGATAGCAAAATTAGCCATAGGAAAAAATTTTGAAGGTTGAAGAGTTAAACCGTTACGCGGAAAAGCTTCAACGTCCAACTCGTGTGTTTAGTAAACGGAACGTTCCCGTTCACTGTCATGTTGAGCGAAGCGAAACATCTCTGATTATCTATCCGCGTGGTGCGAGACGAAAAACATCAGAGATTCTTCGCTTCGCTCAGAATGACAATGAACACGCATTTGACGGCAGCAAACCGATAACTGCTTACTGAGAGTTTTGCTATGAATCGGTGCATTTCAGTCGCTGTTATGACCTGTTCACTTTTGTACGCTCCGTTCCTCCATGCCGAACCGAAAGCCATCCTGGTGTTCGGTGACAGTTTATCAGGCGGCTTCGTGCTAAAAAGCAGCGAAGCTTACCCGGCTTTACTTGCAAAAAAGCTGCGTGCGGCGGGCCTGAACTTTGCAGTGACCAGCGCGTGCGCCTCCGGCGGGACGACTGACGGCGGTTTGGAACGCTTACCCCCGCATCTAAAGCACAGGATCGACCTTTTGGTTCTGGAGCTTGGGATCAACGACGCCTTTCGTGGCGTGCCGATTGATCAAATTCAAAACAATCTTCAACAGATCATCGATAAAGTGAAAGCGAGAAATCCAAATGCGCGCGTGGTGATCGCAGGAATGCAACTCCCCGCTTATGCGGCTGAGGATTATGTTTCCGCATTTGGCCAAATGTTTGCTGATTTAGCGGCGAAAAATGGGGCGGCGTTGGTGCCCTATCTACTCGAAGGCGTGGCCGGCAATCCTTCGTTGAATTTGCCGGACGGCATTCATCCGAATGCAGCCGGCCACAAGATCCTGGCTGAAAACGTCTGGCGCGTGCTGGAACCGGTGGCGCGCGAAATGGCAACAGGTAGGGGCGGTTCACCTGAACCGCCGACGGGCGATTGAGGTCAATCGCCCCTACCTCACACAGCCGGTTGCTGCTGCGTCAGGCAATGAAACGTGCCCAGCCCCCAGATTAACTCGCGGCAATCGATGCCGATCACGTTCCGATTCGGGAAACATTGGCGCAGGACGGATAATGCAGCTTCATCGTCAGCATCGGCAAATGTGGGGACGAGCACGCATGTGTTTGCGATATAGAAATTCGCGTAGCTCGCCGGCAAACGCAGTCCTTCGCGTACGATCTTCTTTGGCATCGGGAGCGTGAGAATATCGAGTTTGCGATCAGCGATTTTCATCTCGCGTAAACGCGCGAGATTCTTCTGAAGCGGTTCGTAATTTTCGTCGTCGCTGTTCTTTTCGACGGCAGTTACGACAGTTTGCTCGGACACAAACCGCGCGAGATCATCGATGTGACCGTCGGTGTCGTCACCAGCAATACCGTCGCCAAGCCAGAGAATCTCTTTGACGCCGAGATAATCGCGCAGGCGTTGCTCGATCTCATCGCGGGGAAGATTGGGATTCCGATTCTTGTTTAAGAGGCAGGACTCACTTGTGAGTAATGCGCCGCTGCCGTTCACATCTATCGAGCCGCCCTCGAGGATCATGTGCGGATAAAAAACCGGCAGTTTCAAAATTTCAGCGAGGCGCGTCGGCACCACTTCATCGAGATCAAACGGCGGATATTTGTTTCCCCATGCATTGTAATCCCAGTCCACGACGGCAAGTTCGCTACGGCGAATCCGTCCTTTGGCGGATCTCGTCGCGATCGCGTGTGAGAAAAATCGGGCCGTGGTCGCGGCACCATGGCTCGTTCGTGGGGACTCGATAAAAGGTGATCCGTTCCATGGGCAGTCCGCTCAAAACCGAGCGCGCTTCTGCTTCATGCGCGCCGTTGCAAACGTTGATGCAGACCTGCTCAGATTCGATCAACGCTTCGACCATCGCACGCAACGCAGGCAGAACGCGATCGAACGACTCGGGAAAACTGATCCCCTCGCGCCGCGGCCACGAAAGCCATGTGGCCGTGTGTGGTTCCCATTCGGCCGGCATACGATACCCGAGCGCGGTCGGAGTTTGTGAGCTCATCAAACCAACGTCCAACGCGCCACGCTCAACGTCCAACGTCCAACTCAGAATTTAGATCGAGGAAACTTGTGCCGGTCAGCGCAATCGCTCCCTTACATACATGATGTGCCCGGTCGCTGGTTTGTAGATGGCGCCGACGATTGCGCCAGCGATTGTGAATTGGATCACAGCGCCGGCGATCCAGCCGCAAAGGATCTTAAAAGTTAATGGTTGAACCGCGAACGAGATCAAATGTGGCCCTGCGTACACTAATCCCACCAGAAGGCCCAGCATCGCTCCGGCGCCTGCGCGTCCGCTTGGAATGTAGCGAGCACACAGCAGGGTGAAAAAGAATGCCATGACGAACTGACCAAGCGCAAGCCATCCGAAGTAGCTCTTTAAGTCGGCTTCAGGTCGCAAAAGCGTCGACACTTCGCGATGTACGTCGTGCATTAACGTTGCATACCAAAGGAACCCGAACACGAAGAGGAAAACGAAGGCTGCGATGAATGCGAAGAAGAATTTTTTCCAATTCATAACTTCTTTCTATTGAGGTTTTACTGTGCCCCTATCGGACCCGACTACTCTCATGGCAAGACGGCCGGCGAATGTCGACCTCAAACTTTCCGGACCTCAAAGGGCTGGTGCCGACTCGGCTATAAACCACTGGCCGGAAGGCGTGTGGCAATTAGAATGCGAGACGGAGACCGTACTCTGGCAGATCTACCGCTCTATTTACTGGTGGAACGCGCGATATTCGATCGCAAATCGGCAATCGGCACTCGAAAATTAGTTAACCCACCTGCCGTCTTCCGAAGTGAGGATCGGTAATTCTTCCATCATGAATTGGGTCTTGCCAATGGCTCCAATCATATGTGTCCCGGTCGCGATGTACCATTTCTTCGACATCTGTTCGCCGGTGTGGCAGCCCCAACTCTTGACGTAAGCACCGCGCGCGAAGGCCCGGCGATTGATTTGTTTCAAATCGTTTTCGTGTAGCCACGATTTACAAGCGCTATCGATGTTGTTGCTGTAATCGAACATGAAACACGCGCGGTTCGAATGCCCGAAGTATTCGAAATCGGCGATTTTCACCTGGTCTCGCGGCTGCCCGTTGTTCAAATAGTCGATGACCTCTTTGCCCGGGCCGAACCAAATGAGATTGATATTAAATTTGTCGCGAACGGTATTAATTAGACTGATCAGATCCTGGTGCTCCTGTGTTGCGCGATCCACATAGCCTTGCTTGTAAACAAGCCAGGTGATCTTCGCATCCGGCCCGGCTTGGCTGCGTATTTGTTCGGTACGCAAACGCGCGGCCCGTATAAAGTTCGCCCACCAATGATCGTGCGGGACAGCCTTGTATTTTTCCCATTGATACATGGACGGCCCACCCACGAGCATAATGTATTCACCCCCGACAGGAGGCGCGGCTCGCAGACCAACCGCGGCCATCGACAAACAGCATACGAATAAGAGACGTTTCATCATTTCCGGCGAGGAAGACTATTTATGCGGAGCACGAAATTCCGCAAGTGGCAGCGCGGCGATCGCCCTGCGCGCTGAGTTGTCGCGGAGGGACCGGCGACCATTCCTACCAGTCTGCATCCACCTCGCCGCGCACCAGATCTTCCCGCGTTTGCCGCGTCCGGATCAGCGCCAACTTATCGCCGCGAACGAGCGCTTCTGCCGGGAGCGGACGTGAATTGTAGTTCGACGCCATCACAAATCCGTACGCGCCGGCGCTCATGATCGCGAGCAAATCGCCTTCATGCACTTCAGGCATTTCCCGGCCGAGCGCAAAAAAATCACCCGACTCACACACCGGTCCGACAATATCGATCTTTTCTCGCTTGCTTGGGCTCTGACAATTTCACCCTCACCTGGCGCTTCGCGCCCGCTCTCCCTGCCAGGGAGAGGGTTGGGGTGAGGGTGCTCGGCTTAATGACCGGTACAATTTCGTGATAGCTCTGGTATAGCGCCGGCCGGATGAGGTCGTTCATTCCGGCATCCACAATAGCGAATTTTTTGCTGCCCGTTTGTTTTAGATAACGAACGCGCGTGAGCAAAACGCCGGCGTTGCCGATAAGAAAACGGCCAGGCTCGACAAGGATTCGAGTACCCAGATCGCGCAGCGGCGGTACAATTGCGTCAGCGTAATCGCGCACACTGAACGCGGATCCCGCGCCTGCGGGGCCGGGATCGTGCCACCATTTGCCTGATCCGCTCTCCAGTGCGCGCCGGTAAATGATTCCCATGCCGCCTCCGATGCTGAAAAACTTGATGCCAAATTTCGATTTCAGATCGCGCACCAGTGGCGCGACTTTTTCGATTGCGCTGGCGAATGGCTTCGCCTCAGTGATTTGAGAACCGATGTGCATCTGCACGCCGACAATCTCAACGCCGCTCATTCTGGCCGCGCGTTCATAAATCGACCTCACTTGATTCAGTGCGATGCCGAATTTGTTCTCTTGGGAGCCGGTCGAGATGTACTGATGCGTGTGCGGATCAACATCAGGATTGACGCGCAATGCGATTGGAGCGCGGACTTTCTTTGCGCGTGCGATGCGCTCGATCGCCTCCAGTTCAGCTTCACTCTCGACGTTGAAGCTGTAAACGCCTTGCTCCAGCGCGTACTCGATTTCATCACCGGATTTGCCTACGCCGGCGAATGTGCACTTGGCCGGATCGCCGCCCGCCGCGAGCACGCGAAACAACTCGCCACCGGAAACGATGTCGAAGCCGGCGCCCGCACGTATGAGCAAGTTCAGGATAGCGCGATTCGAGTTCGCCTTTACCGCATAACAAATGAGGTGATCCAGCGGCGCGAGCGCCGCGTCGAGTCGCGTGTAGTGATCGAGAATTGTCCCTGCGCTGTAAACGTAAGTCGGCGTGCCGAATTCCGTGGCAACGCGCGTTAAGTCGACGTCTTCGCAATAGAGATGACCATCGCGATAATGAAACGAGTGCATGTTATGCGGCGGTCGCCGCGGCGACCGCAGGGTAAAATATCAGGCGCTTGGCACAAGCGCCTCTACAACTTGAGCGCACGTTAGCGAAGCAGTCGCAACGCAACATTGAGAACCGCGATTAGAGCGACCCCCAGCGCGAAGCTCGTCAAAACGAGCTTCTTTCCGTGCTTCAACATTTCTCCGACCACTGCGTGTGTGGCCAAATAGATAAACCCGCCGCCGACGTGCGCCATAATTAAGCCCAGCCACAAAAGGGAGATGTTCGTCAGGAAGAAATAACCGATGACACCGCCGAGGAGCGTTGTGGCTTCGACCGCTGCCACCCATCCAACCGCGGCCCCGCGTTGCAGTCCTGCGCCGATCAAAAGGCTGCCGAGCGCGAGACCTTCGGGAACCTTATGAATGCACAGAGCAGAGAAGAGCGACCACTTTGTAGCACTGGTCGCAGGGATTTCGCCTTGGATTCCCAAAGCCAGACCGTCGGTCGTGCTATGAATTGCCAAGGCGACGATTAGCGCGGTAGCGATTTCGCTGAAATGTCGGGTGGCATCAGCGTCGAAATGACTGGCCGCACAAGCAGGGCAAACATGATGGACATGTTTGCTGATAAAAAAGAAAAGTGCGTAGCCAGTGATTAGCGCCAGCAACCCGGCCCACCATGGGCACGCGCCAAAACTCTCGGGCAAAATCGCAAAGATTGTTACACCCATAAGCGTTCCGGCCGCGAAACTGATAAGCGCGCAAAGAGGCTTGTGTTCGAGGCGCAGTGACGCGCTGATCGATCCGCCGGCAAGGGCGAAAATGTAAGCGGCGATGACCTGCCAAAGCGTGGTGGCCATTCAAGCGCTTGGAACTGACGCGTGGTCTTCGGTGCAATGGTGCGTCTCAACCGTCACGTGGACCAGTCCGTCGAGTCCGCGCAGCAACGCTCGATACGAATCGCAGCTCTTCGGCTGGTGCGCTACGATCGAAACCATCGCGGCAAATTTTCCGATGCCGACCTGCCACACATGTAGATCGGTCACGACCGAATCGCAATCGCTCTCCACTGCACGGCGAATTTCTTCAGGCAAATCTGATGACAGCGGCGTACGATCGAGCAGAATCCCGCCGGTATCGCGCATTAGCGTGTAAGCCCATGATAGAACCACGACGCTGCCGACAATTCCCACGACCGGATCAAGCCACGTCCAGCCGAAAAATTTGCCGCCGGTTAGTGCCGTGATCGCCAGCACAGAAGTAAACGCATCGGCCATTACGTGCACATAGGCTGCGCGCAAATTCAAATCCTGATCATGTGCGCTGCCGCCGTCGTGTTCGCGGTGGCGATTCGCCAGCAGCACTGCGCAGCCCAGATTCACCATTAACCCGAGGGAAGCGATTCCGATCGCCTCGTTGAAGTGAATTTCCAGTGGAGCAAAGAGCCGGTGCACTGATTCGCCCGCCATCAGGAACGCCACAATCGCGAGCACGACCGCGCTGGTGAACCCGCCTAGCACCCCGATTTTTCCCGTGCCAAAACTGAAACGCGCGTTGCCGGCTTGTGTTCGGGCGAAATAATACGCCGCGGCCGTTATGAGGAACGCGGCGACATGCGTGCTCATGTGCCAGCCGTCGGCCAGCAAAGCCATCGAGTGCGACACCAACCCGGCGACGATTTCGACAACCATCATCGCGGCAGTGATACCGATCACGATGCGCGTCCGCCGTTCCGCATGCGAAAAATCCGGAACGAAATTGTGTCGCTTACGGAAACGCGAGTGGTCCGTGCGATTCATCACCGGACCTTATAGCGATAGGGAGTTACTGCCAACGCGCTCTTGTTGGTAATTAGTTTTCGGAGCGGTGAACGTCTTTTGTGGGTATTCAAAGCGGCAGAGCACTGCCGCACTCCAAAACGTGGCCGTGTTTCCGAACGCATGTTGCACGCTTGCGTTTTAGAGTGCGGCGCTGCTGCGCCGCTTTCCGCTTAAAATTATGGGGGAGTTGCGATACCAAACGCATACACACGAGCGGCCGCATTCAGCATCAGAACGTAGTGCGCAATCCGACCACCACGCCCCGGCCGGGCAGGGGCAGCACCTCTTTCAGAAATGAAAGATGATCGCGCGCTTCGGCATCCAGCAGGTTGGTGCCACGGGCGTAGAGATAATTGTATGTGCGTCCCCATTGAAACTTGTAGCCGACGCTGGCGTTTAGAAATGTGTAGCCAGGCGTAGGCGTTTCGAATTCGGCAACGCTATTTTGAGCGTCCACGCGCCAGCCCTCGATGCTGGCAAGCCAATGTTCGCTCTCGTAATTGAGCGAGATGCCATACCGGAAGGGCGTGATCCGCGGGAGCGGTTCACCGTTGCTGTCTTCCGCGTGCACATAGTCGGCCTGCAGACGCAGATAGAGGTCATTGGGATTTTTCTGCGCCGTCTCTTCGCCTCCCATGATCACGTTTTTTACGGATTTGGAATCGGACGGCTCGTTTGGCCTTGTGATTTCCAGTGGGAGCAGGTGAAAATCCACACGGCCTTCGCCGCCGTAAAAGGTCGCGTTCTTCGGCGTGTAGATATAAACGGACAGATTATCTTCGGTTTCACCAGTCGCGGTAAAATCGATGAACCCATCGTAGCTGGTGTAATAACCGCTGACGAAACCAGTGACGCGACCGGCAGTCCTTCGCAAGCTGAGATCGATAGTGCGATTGATTTCGACGCCAAGATTCGGGTCGCCGATGATGAATTGAAACGTGGCATCGTGCGGGCCGCGCGCGAAAAGTTCCTCGGGTGTCGGCGCCCGTTGCGAGTAGTTGAGATTCAGCGCGAGTTGCCAGCCGCTGGCGAAATCGTAAATCGCACCTGCCGCGCCGCTGACAGGCAAAAACTCCTGGTCTTTCTGGTGTGGCGACGTAAGCGAGGTCAGTTCGGGATTACTTGAATCGATGCTGGCGGAATCGTACTCAAGGCGGGCGCCGAATTGGAGGCGCACGGGTTTGAGTTTCACCTCTTCAAAGATAAAACCGGCCGCGGCAAGATTGTGCGTGGGCTGCAAAAAAGCCTCCTCGCCGAGTACGGAAAGATCTTTGTAAAAAATCTGTGAACCGATCGAACCTTGGACCAAACCGATTGGTTTGTGTACGAGTTCGATGCGCGAATCGACACCGTTCGTCTTGAACGTCGCGCCGATCTTGTTGTTATCCAGCTCGTCGTGCTTGTAATCGGTGTAGACGAACTTCAGGTTCGCGACGGACAACCATGGCACTGGATCGACAATCGAGCTGCGCAAATTGTATTGATCCTTGCGCACATTAAGATGCACACGCGCAGGTGGGACGCCTGGCTCATCGACTTCCGGATCATTTGGGACGCCATAGTAGGAAAGAAATCGTGTGTATGACGCACCGAAATAGCCTTTGTCCCACACGTAGGACGCACCGATGCCGAAATCTTTCGTCTCGACCATGGTGTTCGGCACTGTGCCGAACGGATTTCCCCCAAATCCGTTGTTGTGCCTCTGCTCTGGGGTGAGCTCTGCTCGAATCCGTTGATCCAAGGCGAAACCGGGAATGTCTCGGTCGTCGGTGCGCAGAAGCGAACCTTCGGCATGAATGACAAAATGCTTGAATGGCGAAAGTGTGAGCGCCATTGCACCGCTGCGTTCCAGATCGACGCTACCGAACCGCGAATCGACTTCGCCGCTGAGCGTTGTCGACGGCTGTTCAACAGGAATGAGATTGTCGGTCACGTTCACGACGCCGCCGATAGCGCCCGAGCCGTACAGGATCGTTGCCGGACCGTGCACCACTTCGATGCTCTGGCTAAGCAACGTGCTTACGCTTGGGCCATGATCAGGGCTCAAATTGGAGACGTCGAAAAGTTCCGTGCCGTTGTTGAGAACGCGGACCCGATTATCTGCTTGTCCGTGAATGACCGGCCGGCTCGCGCCCGCCGTGTAGCCGCTGGCAGCGACGCCCGGTTGCGTCGCCAGTGTGTCGCCTAGCGATGCCTCCGTATGCAGCTTCAAATTGTCTTCACTGAGAATGGTAACTGGCTGAGCTTTATCGGTCTCGCTGCTTTCGATTTCACCGCCGCTTACGACAACGCGCTCTACTTCCGTTCCGCTCGGCGACGGACTTGGTGTGGCTTCCCCTGCCTGCGGTGTTTTGCGCGAACGCATTGCTCGCTCCAAGCAGCAGGGCGATCGCTAAGGGTAAAATTTGTTTCATCGAGATTGTTCGGAAATGGATTCTTCAAAATGGAGTTTGTTGCTGGCGTTCACGATTTGCGTGAAGCCAGGTGAAAAGCGGCGGTTGTAGGGCGTTTCTGTGAAACGCCAATTCGTTAGGTGACGTCTGGCACAGACGCCCTACAATTTAAACCAGCGCGGGCGGCGCGTGCGCGAAGATGTGCGCGTTAAGGAAGAGTGGCTGAACCCAGGTGGACGTCAGCTCCGCGCTTGCCGCGAAGCAAACATCAAATTTCGGCGCACTGATTGGCGGCGGCTGTCCCGCATGCTCATAACTGCCCGACGCGATCAGCGTAATCGCACAGACGTGGTCACTGCGATTCGCGTCACCGTGAATGCATTCGTGCAATCGCGGCGAAAGGCTAACGAGGAGTGTCCATGAAAACGCTGCAAACAGAACGCTCGCAACAAGAACACGCACGCCAGTGTGTGAACGCCCTGAGCTGTTCATCGCGTAGCGATCTTCAGGCAGCGCAGTGTGCGGCGCAAGGAATTTCGGTCGGTAGCTACTCGGAAGTCTTGCCGCTTCTCTCGACTTGCGTCTGCAAGACGACATGACGCTTGGCAGATCCGAAGGTTTTCGACGCTGCGCGGGCGCGCACCTTTTCCGCCCATTTCGTGTTCTCGTAGTATGGGTCCTGATCCGACGGAACCAGGTTCCAACGAAGATGTCCAAAATGACGCCAGCACTCAAGAATCATTCCGCGCTCAAACGGTTGTCCTTTCGCCGTAACGACCAGGCAATTGTTTTCGCGCCATGTGTCGCGGTACGTGTCACCCCAGTGAAGTTCGAGCGTCTTGAGTTTCAGCGTGTCCAGCGCAAGAAGCAGGTCCTCGGTCCATTGAAAGCAATAGCCGCGTTTCCTCCAGCCGTGAAAGACGAGGAAATTGTTAAAAATCGGCGTACCAAACATCCGATACTCCTGTCTTAGTCGCGCCACCGTGGCATAGGCGTATTCTGCCAGGAGTTTCGCTTCGTTTGAATCTACTCTGCGCGAAAGCCTCGCGAGCTGGTTCGCCAATTCTTCGGCCTTGGCAACCTCCTTTGCTGGAACTTTGAAATCTGGCCGTTGCGGTTCGGCGCTGACCGACCGCGCTCGAAACCGCAAACGCGGCAATTATGCCGGCGACAAGTCTCGTATGCATTTACAAAATCCTTCGAGAAAACAGCGTCCGTCGCGGGTATGCGGCGCAAAACTGCCACGCAATTTTTGCAAAGCAAAAGCCAACAAACGCACAGTCGTGCTGTAGCAGCGGCCATAGCGTTCAACCGCACCAGGAGTGATTCAATGAAACCGACTCTCTTGTTAAGTGACGAACCCCAAACAGTGAGGCTGATGTTGAAGGAGGTTAAGTCTGCCGTCGCGGCCGTGGACGAAAGTGAAGCTCGCGCTTACTGCAATTGCGATCGCTGGGGCCATCCGTGTGCGGGATGTTTCGAGCGGAAAGAGCAACCGAAAGCCGACCCCCAGATTTCATCAGCAGTCAAACAGCGAGGTTAAATAGATGGAATATCTAATCGTATTCACCGTTGCGGCGATGATGATAGCCTATGTCTGGGTCATCGGTCGCTGCCTCCGGGACGCATAACCGCCCAAACGGCGCAGTCGGCGTGGTTCGGCCACGAAGGCAGCACAGTTGTCGTCATCCTCAACCCCACAGGGCCGTGCCACAGCGTTCGCAGCTTGAAACGCGCTAGCCTGCCAGCTTCTCGAGCGGCTGATTGTTCTCGAATTTGGTGATGTTATCGATCGTCGTGGACGCGATGTTCGATAACGCTTCTCGTGTGAAGAAAGCCTGGTGACCGGTGATAATCACATTTGGAAACGTAAGCAGCCGCGCGAACACGTCATCGCTAAGAATCAATCCAGATCGATCCTCAAAAAAGATTTCTTCTTCCTCCTCGTAAACGTCGAGCCCGAGATAACCGATCTTGCCTCTCTTCAACGCTTCGATAATCGAAAGTGTATTGAGCAGGGCGCCACGACTGGTGTTGATCAGCATGACTCCGGTTTTCATTCTGGCGATCGCGGGGCCACTAATAAGATGCTTGTTTTCCGGCGTGAGCGGACAATGCAGCGTAATGATGTCTGATTGCGCGAACAATTCGTTCAGCTCGACGTAACGCACGCCGTTAGACCGACAGGTCGCATTTGGAAATGGATCGAAGGCCAAAATCGGACAACCGAATCCGGCGAGAATTTGCGCCACCACGCTCCCAATTTGTCCCGTGCCGATCACGCCGACTGTTTTGCCGTGCATGTCGAACCCGACCAAACCCTCCAGGGCGAAATTACCTTCGCGGACACGATTATACGCGCGATGCACTTTCCGGTTGAGCGCCAGCATAAGTGCGATCGTGTGCTCGGCCACCGCGTAAGGCGAGTACGCGGGAACGCGCACTACTGTGATGCCATGTTTCGTCGCGGCATCGAGATCGACATTGTTGTAGCCGGCGCAACGCAACGCGATCAGTCGCACGCCTAACGAACACAGCTTCGCAATGACCGCCTTGTTCACGTGATCGTTCACAAACACGCATACGACATCGAATCCCGTAACAAGACCAACAGTCTCTTCATTCAAATGCGGCTCAAAAAAACGGAGCTCATGACGCGAATCATTCGCCGCGCCGAGAAATTCGCGGTCGTATTTTTTCGCGCCAAAGATTGCGACGTTCATTTGCTACCGAGCTGAACATTTCTCGGAAATTGCCCCGATAATTTCTCCCAAATACCGGAAGTCGTTCTCCATGGTGATCGCATGGAACCGAATACCATAGTTGTGCGATTGGATTCCGAAAACTATGCCGGGCGCCTGGATGGGATGCTGACGAGATCCTCGCAAACCGACCGGACTCCACGAACCGTTTTCTCAGTTATCGGACCCTTATCTTTTTGGATAAGTCCGCGGATCTTGCGTATCCCCTTCAGCATTTTTGCCAACGCCGATCGGCTGCCATTGTTGCGCGGCATCCCGAGCAGTTGCTTTTCGAAATAATCGATCATAGCGGCTTGCCGAATCAGCTCAGCCCGCTCGGGAGAATAATCCTGAATGACCAGCGCGCAGAGCGCTTCCATGCCGCGCAACCATCCGCCGAGACTAACAAGTTGAGTAAGCGGTTCGCTCCTGAGCTCGACCATTCCCTTGTCCAAATCGGAGAGCACACCGTTCCACTCTTTGCGTGCCGCAGTCCACTTACTCTGCTCGGCGTATTCCATGATGCTTCGGGCCCGGCGAAGCGCTGGTCTGCCCACTCCGAGGCCACCGGCAAGGACCACAACGGCGTGACCGACGTCTTTCACTTCCGCAGAATCCTTTCCTTCCATAGCGATGAAACCCTCGGCTACAACGATACCCAGTAACAGCGCGATCTGGACCTGGTCGCCATGCGCTTTCCAACGGACAATTTCCGGGCGCTGGACTATGTGCCAGTAAGCGCCGCTGAATTGGTCCAACAAAGAAAAAATCTCTCCTGGCACGGGAACCATGGCGCCTTTCACTACTTTGACCTGACTGGGAAGCTGTTCTGCCGGAGGCGGTGGCGCCTGGGCCAGGACAGACTGGATCACAGCCAGCGACATAAAAACGAGAATCCTTTGCATAATCACCATCCATCAAGCTATTGCCAGAGAAGGTACCTTCGTTTCCTCGAAACCGACAACCTAAAATCCCAGGTCGTTATCCAGGTTAGTTATTTATCGACCTTTAGTGATCGTCGCGCCCCGACAGGCCGCAGTCAGCGATTTCGGATTGACCGGATTTCTTCCTCGGCTGCTTGCCGATTGTTTTGCAAAGACGAACACTTATTAAATTACCGCGTCCGTCTCGATGAAAACCAAGGCAAGAAGCAAAAGGGTTCGCTTGATTCTCAATGGGAAAGTGGCTGCGAATGACGGCCTGCGCGCGGCAATTGATCGGCACCGGGCAGCGGGACATCGCATCGAAGTGCGAGTGACATGGGAAAAGGGAGATTCGCGGCGATTTGCGTTGGAAGCGGGCAAAGTGGATTTGCTGATTGCAGCCGGCGGGGACGGCACACTGAACGAGGTTCTTTACGGTTTGATGGATCTCTCCGCGGCTATGCGACCCATATTAGGAATAGTGCCGCTCGGCACCGCCAACGATTTTGCGACTGGATGCGGCATTCCGCGTGATCCGGCGAAGGCGCTGGCGCTCTGTCTGAGAGGTGAGGCAGTGCCAATCGACCTCGGCAAGGCCAATGACCATTGGTTTATCAATGCAGCCAGCTCTGGTTTCGGTGCTGAGATCACCGCAACCACATCTCCGGAACTCAAACGCCTGCTTGGTCCTGCCGCCTACACCGTCATGGCTGCAATTCTGGCGATCAACCTTCATGATTATCAAGGAAGGCTCACCTTGCCCAACCGTGAAATTACTGACAGTGGGCCCGTGGCAATCGTCGGAAACGGGCGCCAGGCGGGCGGCGGCATCCAAGTCGCTCCTCGCGCATGCATCGACGACGGTTTGCTTGATGTGCTTGTGGTTCGACAGATCTCGCCAATGGCGTTGCTCGCCGCCGCGCGAGAATTGCAACAGCTTCCACTTGATGGCGAGTATATCTCTTATTGGCAGACGCCGTGGCTGGAGGTGCATTCTGAAGAAGCAATTCCAGTCAATCTGGATGGTGAACCCTTAAGCTTTTCGACAGTCAGATATGAAGCCGTACCAAAGGCGATTTGTTTGATCGTTCCGCCAAACTGCCAATTGCTCACGCAACGACCGAAACTGAAAGCCTGACGCCCGTCATTAAGCAAACTAGTTATGAGCGGGCTGCAGCGGTGCTGGCGGCTGCGGGGGTTGTTGAGGCAGGACCGTTTATTGACTTCGCGTGCTGGTGTCCGTCGTAGTGCAACTACAGAGTAGATCTGCCCCAACTAAACTGAACAGCAGGCGCGCTCTCATCGTTGAACCTTTGGCCATTGGAATAATTTCGCGTGAGATGGGCATCAAACGAACTCGTTTGGAGCGCGCGTAGCTAAGCGGCTATCAAATAGGCGGGACGCTAAAATATCAAAGCGACGCATGCCGCGGTTGCCAATGATGGAAATTGACGCGGAAGCGTCCGGCGTTTTGGCTGCACACGTCGCTTTATGTCGTGCATGCCGCCAATACTTGCTCGGCGTTTTCACGAGACTCACCGATAGGAGCGGCTGGGCCGTGCGTCGGCTAAGTCGGCGATAACCCCACCTCAGTAGTCGCCGGGAGTTGGTTGGGTCGATTTGTCTGGAGCGGCGGAGGACACAAACCCGAAGTAAGCGAAAAATAATCCGAGGCAAAGAGCAGCGTACGGGAAGATTTTTGCGTTCGAATCTGTAAGCATTCTCTCGGATAACGTGTGAATCAATTGCGGAAAAGCGATGAGGCAGATGCCTTTCACCATGGCGAGCCAACCAAGGATTGTGATGAGAACAACCCAGCTTTTAGCCCACCTATTGTGATAAGTCACAATGAGCAATCCGACAATGACTGTGATGAAACCAGTCACGTAGGTGAGCGCGGAGTTGCTAAACAGATCGTCTGCAATCTTGCGGTAATAGTCCGTGCTGACAAATGCTCCGAGACTCGCTGACAGATATATTACCGACGCCATTCTTGCGATGAGTTTGGATAGTTGCATTTATTTTCCCCCTGACAGCCTTTGCACGGATTTTTCCGTGTAATCCGATCATAAGGCGGAATTGAAAATAACGGTGAAAGATTTTCCGGGGGGTGCGATTTCCTTGTGTTTGCATCGCGTATCGGCAGACTACGCGGCATATGGCGAGGTCGCGACGGCGGAAGTTTAAAGTGGCGGGAATTCCGAACCCGTCGCTTTCTGGCTACGGGAGTAGCGGGCGAAATCATACATGCACGAGCTAATCCGCGATATCACCTATTGCACCGTGGCCGCGTGGCTGCTCGGTCTCGTCGCTCAATTTGCCAGGCAACCGTTGCTCCTTGCTTATCTGGCCGGCGGCTTTGCGCTCGGTCCCATGGGATTCGGCTTTATTAAGTCGGCCGAATCGATCTCGGCAATTTCGGAGTTGGGACTGATTTTTCTGCTCTTCATGATCGGGCTGGAGATCGACCTGAAGAAAATCGCCAGTGCCGGCCGTTCCATTACGCTCACCGCCCTTGTGCAGATCCTCGGCGGAATTGCGCTTGGTATGATATTTTTCCGTCTCTGCGGATTCGCTCTCGGTGGCGGAAAATGGGACGCCCTTTATCTGGCCGTTGCAGCTGCGCTCAGCAGCACGGTCATCGTGGTCAAAATGCTCTACGACAAGGAGGAGCTGGACACGCTGACCGGACGGATCACGCTTGGTGTGCTGGTGCTTCAGGACCTGGCGGTCATTCTCTTTCTCGCGATCCAGCCAAATCTCGGAAATCTGGCGCCGGGACTTCTGTTTCTATCGCTCGTACGCGTGACCGTTCTTGTGGTCGCGACGTTTGCGGTGAGCCGCTACGTGTTGCCTGCTATCTTTCGCGGCGTCGCGCGCGTTCCGGAACTGATGCAGGTCGGCGCGATCGCCTGGTGTTTTCTCATTGGCGAGTTTGGACAACAGCTGCATCTCTCCCGTGAGATGGGCGCGTTGGTGGCAGGGGTGGCGCTCTCCACCTTTCCATATGCGCTCGATGTAACCGCAAAAGTGATCAGTCTGCGCGATTTCTTCGTGACCCTGTTTTTCGTCGCGATCGGGATGCAAATTCCGTTGCCGACTGCCAGTCTTGTAGGTTGGGTGCTGACGTTCGCTGCATTTGTCATCATAACTCGAGCGGTAACTGTTTTTACGCCGCTTTACCTTATGCGTCAGGGATTGCGGACGAGCATTATCCCGGCGTTGAATCTTTGCCAGGTCAGCGAATTCTCGCTTGTGGTTCTGGCCATCGGCGCTCAAGCAGCTCACCTTGCCAGCCCGGCCACCCGCGGCATCGTCGCGCTCGCATTCACTCTCCTTGCGGTCGTTTCGACCTTCGGCATGGCGAAATCAGATAGTCTGGCGCGGAGGCTCATTCCGTGGTTGAAAAAGTTTGGTTTCCGCGATCTTGACCACGTTTCAGCCGATGCCGCCGTAACTGGCGCCACTGCCCACGATCATGGTGCCCGCATTGTCTTCGTTGGTTTTTTCCGGACTGCCAGTTCGCTGCTGGAGGAACTCCAGCGACACTACCCGGAGTTGGTGTCCGAAGTCGCGGTGGTGGACTTCAGTCCTGTCGCACGAGACGGCCTTCTGAAGCGACATGTGCCAGTTATCTATGGTGACGTTTCGCACCGGGAAACTCTTGTTCATGCCGGAGTGGATAAAGCCGAGGTGCTTGTCTCTACGGTTCCAGATTCGCTGCTCAAGGGTACAAACAACGCGCGGCTGGTTCGTCTTCTACGCGAACTGAACCCCACCGCTAAAATCATCGGTACTTGCGACGTGCTTGCGCAAGCGAGGGAGCTTCTCGATGCAGGCGCTGACTACGTCAACGTTCCGCGTCTTCACCAGGCTGGTGATCTGCTCCAAGCCGTGCTCGCCGCCAGAGAAGGGCTGCTTGATGAAAAACGCGCCGCTCTGCGCGAAATCCTGCTCGATCGCCGCGAAGTGCTCGCGTGAACGCGAGCCACGACGAATTCGGCGATCGTGTCGAATAGCTTGAGGAATTACACCGGCTTGATCATGTGCGCCCGATAATGAAATGAGCATCGCTTGCACCCCCAGCCGATGAGAACTAGGGCTGACCCGCGCCTCGACACAGCGAGGCGGCTACAATCTTCCAGATGTATCAGGCCAACTTTGTTGGGATTGGCTACGCTCGCTCTTCGTTACTGGGTGGTCTTACCGGCGCGCCTGCCGGAAGACACGCGCGCAGAGTATTAATTAACTGCTTATTCGAATCTGAGTGGGCGACTTCAGCCTCAACCATGCTCCCCCCAAGGGGGTATCATTCCCGCTTAGGAAAATGGCGTTAATCCGAATCCCAACCGAGTTGCTACCCACTGATCGACATTACTCGCTGGCGGGTGGTAATCAGAATGGTCGCCTTACAATTCCTGTCTAAACGAATTCGTGCTCTTTTTCGCGCACCACGAGGTACTGGACACGGCGCAGTCCGCACCACGCGCTCAGCCGTGCTGCCGATAGACAGATGCCGCCAGCTCGTGTAGCCGTGCGTGGCGATGATGATCAGATCGACATCAAGGTCCCTGGCGGCCTTGGTGATCTCGTTAGGCGCATGCCCGACACGCACGAATGAACTAACCGAATGCGCGCCATTGGTGTGCGATTCCGCCGCGAGCACTGCCAGGTCTTTCTCGGCACTCGAGAACTCATCTTTATCCGTGAATGGTTCGATGACGAGCGGCGCGCCAATCATGGGGGTCGCCGGTTCCACCACGTATAGCAGAGCGATCTCGCAACCAAATTGCTCCGCGAATCGCAGTGCATATTGAACTGCTTTCTTCGATGTCTCGGAGAAATCGGTCGGGACCAGAATTTTTTCAGACGGAGGATCTGAGGCACCAGTTCGATGGTGTCCGCGGTTTCGATACGTTGAGCTACGGTTTTCATACGTTCGACTTTTAGCCGTCGTGCAAAACCGCGCTCCGCACCTCTTGCGGAATGATGTGCATTTTTTGCGGCGGCCTAAACGAGCGGCGGTCTCAGTCCGCCGCTGGCGGCGCTAACAAATTTCCGGACCTTTGCCGGGAAAGCCACGCTCCCCGAGCCATGAGAAGTGGCGGCGCATGTGTGCTACGCGTCTAAGCCCAAATCGCTCGATCGCCTTGGCGCGAATGTGCGCGATGGCTTCTTCGACAGAATCCGTCGCGAAAATCAGGTTTAAATCCGAGGGGCTGATTTTTCCACGCTGCGCCATCTGTTCGATAAAATCGATCAGTTGCCTCCAATAATCGGTTCCCATGATCACAATCGGAAAATTTTTGATCTTCCCGTTCTGAACCAGAGTGAGTGCCTCAAAAAGCTCGTCGAGAGTGCCGACGCCGCCGGGCATAACAACGAAGGCGTAGGAATATTTTATGAGCAGCGCTTTGCGAACGAAAAAATAATGCAGCCGGATACAACGATCCAGATACATGTTGGATCCTTGCTCGAACGGCAGCTCGACGTTGCATCCAACCGAGCGGCCTCCGACCTCTTTTGCCCCGCGGTTGGCTGCCTCCATAATGCCCGGGCCGCCGCCGGTCATCACCGTGAATCCGAGCCGGGCAATCGCCGCGCCCATCTTCAGGGCCAGTTCGTAATGCGGATCGTCAGGCTTGATTCGCGCCGAGCCGAAGACGGTTACGCAAGGACCAACGAAATGAAGAGCGCGATATCCGCGCAGGAAATCGCGCATCACTCGCAGCAACGTGCAGAACTCAGCGAACCGCGACTGCGGGCCTTCCAGGAATATTTCATCTGCGCGCTCCGGCGGAGCGACAACCGCAGTCACCGTCGAATCCGGCGCGGCCTGCATCGGAGTTTCACTTGCCATTAAAGCTCAACGGCCGCTCCACACCACTTCAATATTTCCGCCGCATGTGACTGGGCAGAATGTTTAGCTCGCTGCGGTATTTGGCGACGGTGCGTCGCGCAATGGGAATGCCGCGCTCGCTGAGGATCTCGACAACCTCGTGATCGCTCAGCGGCGCGCTGCCGCTCTCGTGCTTCACGAGGTCGAGAATGGCTTGCTTCACGCTGATGTTGCTCAGCGATTCGCCGGTCGCAGTTTGATAGCCACCGGTAAAAAAGTATTTCATCTCGAAAACGCCCTGGGGCGTGGCCATGTATTTGCCGGATACCGCGCGGCTAACCGTGGTCTCATGCACGCCGACAACGTCCGCGACTTCTGCCATCGTCATCGGTTTCAAATGCAATGGGCCGTGCTCGAGGAAATCGCGCTGCCGTGAAACGATCTGCTGCGCGATGTTCATAATCGTTTGCTGTCGTTGATGGATCGACCGTATCAGGAATTTGCCGCTGCGGATTTTGTCCCGGATGTAATCTTTGGTGTCGCTGCTCTGCGCGTCGCCAGACGCAATGATGTCCTTATACAGGTTGCTGATTCGCAGATGGGGAATCTGTTCGTTGTTGAAGGCAATCTGATATTCGCCGTCCACCTTTTCCACGATCACGTCCGGCAACACGTAATTCTGCGGCGCGGCAGCGAAAACCTGGCCCGGGCGGGGATTCAATCGTGCGATGTTATCGGCAGTCTTTTGTACGTCCTCGACGCTGATCTCCATTCGGCGCGCGATCTCGGGAAAGCGATGCCTGCCCAGGTCATCCATGTGCTCGGACACGATCCTGTACTCGAGGCTCTGTTCCTTGCCCTGTCGCCGCAATTGGATCAGCAAACACTCGCGTAAATCACGCGCGCCAACTCCCGCTGGATAAAAAGTTTGGATTAATCCAAGCACCCTTTCGAACTCGTCCTGTAGAATTCCCGAGTTCAGCGCCATTTCTTCCGGGGTGCTTTGGAGAAATCCGTCGTCGTCGATGTTGCCAACGATCAGCTCTGCAGTTTTCCGATCGTCGGCGCTGAGCACGGTCTGGTTGAGTTGCGCGATGAGATTTTGCTGAAGCGTTTCCTGGACTGGAATGGAATCGAACAGGAACTGGCGCTTCTCGTCTGCTTCCTTCGAACCGCGCCGGCCATCGAAGTTGGAGCTGGCCGACTGCGCCATGTAATCACGCCATTCCTCATCCAAGCTTGCCAATTTTTCGAATTCGTCCTTAAAATTCTCGTCGGCTGAGGCTTCAGCCTCGCTGCGCTCGTCGGCGCCCGAATCCTCCGGCAACTCTTCCAGCACGGGATTTGTTTCCATCTCCTGTTGAACCAGGTTGCGCAGCTCGAGCAGCGGAGTTTGGAGAATGAGCAGGCTCTGTTGCAGCTGCGGCGACAGAACCTGCTGCAAGGCGAGACTTTGCCTCTGCTGCATTCCCGGTGCGGCCATGCGCCGAGTTTACCGGCGTCGTCAGCAGCAGGCAAGCTCAAGGAGCGGCGGCTTGGGCAGCCGCCGATGTGAGACTTGACGGCTGGGAAGCCGTCATTCCTCGAACGTTACATGTTTCCGTTCACCATCACCCAGGTAACAGGCGCATTGAAGGCGAGGATTTGCTCGAAGATATCCGTCGAGGTTGAGCACGGAACCGCGATGAGATCTGCTCCAAAGCCGGGCCTTATTTGGCCGAGCGCATTTTCGTATCGCAACGCGAGCGCGGGATTTACGGTCACCATTTCCAAGATTTCTTCCGGTGAAACCTGCGGAAAGTTCTTTCGAAAAGCCCGCATCTCATCAAACAAGCTCAAGGTCTCGTTGCTCGCGAGACTGTCGGTGCCAAGGCAAACGTTAAAGCCGAACGAGCGCAGGCGATCGAATGCGAATGGGCTGTGGCCAAAATAGTTGTGACTTCGCGGACAGTGCGCGACATGAAATTTTGAGTTCGATCGCTCCAGTAAATCGAAATTGCTCTCCGTCAGTTCATTTAAGTGAGCGACAATCCATGAAGGGTGGGGGCGATTGACCTCAATCGCCTGCGGGCGGTTCCGTGAACCGCCGCTACCAATCAAATCCACGAATAATCTCAGCGGCGTTTCATTTCCGCAGTCATCCATCGGACGCCCCATGCCCTTGATGAACTCGTAGAGCGGTCCCGAAGCGTCGCGAAACATCTCCATTTCTTCGTGCGACTCGGCTAGATGTGTGGTCAGTAAAATGTTCTCGTTTTGCCCGATCTCCTCGCAACGCCGAAACAAGTCTCTCGACGCCGTGAACAACGCGTGGGGAGCAAGGCCCCAATGTTGCGTTTGGAGTGCGGCGACTTGTCGCCGCTTTGAAAGCGCGGACATGTCCGCGCACTCCAAAGATCTCAGTGACTCGATTGCAGAGTCGACAAGTTCATTTGCGCGCTCCGGCGCGCGGATATCAATCAGTTCCGGAAACCAACACGTGCGAACCGGCGGCTGAATCTGCGGAATCAGCTCTGGAAAGACTGTGAGATTTGCAATCGTGGTCGTGCCGAATCGCTTGGCTTCAGCGAAACCTTCGTTAATTGATGCGACATAATCTTTTGGCGCGAGGGTTGTCTTTTCCGCGTTAATTGCGCGAATCCATTCCGTGAAAGATTTTTGCGGCGGGATTTTGCGGCGGAGACAGGTGTAATCGAGGTGGCAATGCGCGTTGATCAAGCCCGGCAATAATACTTGTTCGCCGAGATCGAGGATGTTGTCGGCGTTGCGCGTCTTGATGTCATCAAAGCTGCCAAGGTCAACGATCCGATTTCCGGATACAGCGACCGCGCCATTTTCGATGGGCGGGCCGTCCATCGTCACAACAAAGCGCGCACGAATGATCATCTGTGAGCTGTAGCGGCGGTCTCTGACCGACGTCAAATGCTCACAGTAAATGGTGTAACAGCAGTTGCTCCAAGGTGGATCGGCTTCTCCGAAGACGATGGAAATCGTCGCCGAAGGCGCAAATATTAGGCGGCAAAGCCGCAGTTGTTTCAACGCGTTGAGCCGCCTTCGCCAAGGCTACGGCGGGCCAAGGGACAACGCGTTCCACCTTTTTACAGATTAGTGTTTTCATTCTTCACGACTTTGCGGCACTCGGCGACCAGAAGATTGCACGGTTCCTGACAAAACAACGGAACTGCAGCCGCTTCGCTGCGCGAAGCGCGGGCGTCGCCCACAGGGCGACGGCTACAACCTGCCGCCTGATCGACCGCAGGATCAAACTTTTCTTTCGGCAATTTCGTCGATGCGATTACCCCGTTCCGATCGCGTTTCCATAGAATGGTTCTGAGGCATCCGCTATCGGAGCGACAAAAGTCCGCCACAAGATCGTTGATCTGTGGATCGGAAATTTTTGTGGCAACACGATACATTCCTGACTGACGATCCAGTGTCTCGCGCAAGGCCGTCGTTCTGAGACAGCCACTTTTCCACGCCGTGAAAACCGCGAGCCGGCCTGGATAAAAATAATCCAGCGCACGTCTCAGTTCGTCGATGGTAGCGAGCTCCAGCCGCCAGCCATGTCGTAAGTTCGGCGCGGTTTTGAGCGGACGATAGTTTCCCGCGTCATCGTACTTCGCGATTCGGACCGCGTCTTCCGCGTCTAGATACGTCTGCAACCGATCGAGCGATGCGTCATCGCGATGCAACAGGAGAAAACCGGTGCCGTCTTTCTTTTTGACCAGGATTTGACCGAAGGAAAACGGCGCAGCAACGCCATTGAAAATTTCCTCAATCGAATCCGCCATTGTTGGGGCGCGACCGGCAGGCGCGCCGACTTAATGGAGGCAATGAGCGATTAAGCCGCCTGCGCGTTCGAGAAACTGCAGGTCTTCGTCGCCGAAGGCATTCAATTTATCGCTCTCTGCATCGAGCATCCCGAGAACGTGCTTATGATCGTTGCGCATCGGCACAATGATCTCGGAACGAGTTGTATGAAACGTCGGCAGATACCGGAGATCCTTGCTCACGTCGCCTACGATGACGGGCTGGCCTGACTCCAGCGCCGCGCCGCACAACCCCTGACTAACAGGGAAACGTGGATACGTCGCCGGGTCGGTGCCGCTTTCGGCCATAATCACAAACTCATCCTTAATAATCTTGTAAACGCCGACCCAGCGATAATCCCGCGCCGCGCGAATCATCTCCACGAGTTGCTTCATTCGCTTTCGCGTGCACCCGCCGGCCAACGCAAACCCCCCGATCTCCTGAAGCTTCTTACAGGTGGTTTCTTTCATTCGCGGGGAAGCAATCTCGCGCATAAGAAACCGAGCGCCAGCACGATTTCAACTTTTTGCGACCGCGTTCGCTTGCTCGATAATGATGTCAACAACACCCGGGTCGGTGCCGATGGATGGAGCATAAAACAAATTGCGACCGTCGATGGCGTACGGATTGTGGCGAAAGATTTCGCCATGTGCTGTAGCCGGGGGCGGTGACTCCGGCTGGGCGCGGTCAACGCCCGCGGCTGCAACCATTCCAAGCAGCCTCGGAATGTCCTCGTAACTGTGGAGACCGTCAGAGATAAAAAACGGCACCACAACGACGTTTGGAGTTTCGGTTAATTTGCGCCAGTCAGACACGAGCGGCGGCTCTTCCATATAAAGATTGAGCACCGCCGCGTATTTTCCGAGCGCCCGGATCTTTTCCGCTTCGCGCTTCGCCGCGATGGCACTGTTTTCATTCAAATCGGTTCCGTGAGCAACGATCAGCAGACTCGTTTCGGTCGGATCGACATTAGGTGCGACTTCTCTCGCGCGCTTGAGCAGCAACTCCGTCATCCGTGGATGATTTCCAACCGGCTCACAATATCTCCAGAGCTGTCCATTCGATCGATTCGTGATCCGCCCATTCAACTCAAGCTCACGCGGGACCACCGTTTGGGTGAAATATCCTTCGCTGATGAAATTCGGCACCACGTAAACTTCACGAATCGACTCGGGATCGAAGAGAAACAACGCGTCGCGCAAGCTCGGTTCCTCTTTCCAAAACGCGCACTCCACCCTGGCAAAAATCTTCCGACGCCAAATCTCCGCTGCATGCTCCAACGTCGGCGCGCTCGAATCCGGGTTCACAGTCGAGCCGTGCGCGACAACCAAGAGGGCGCTGTGTTCGTTGGAACTCATGCGAACCCAGAAACGTCCAACAGCCTGCCCTGAGCGCAAGTCGAATGGGTCCAACATCCAACGTCCAACGCTCAATTAGAGGGCAGACGTTCCGGTGGGAATTTCTAGTGCCAGCGGGCGGCGGTATTCGTGCGAATCGGGCATCGCGGGATAAACTGTTTGACTCGTGGATTTTCTAAATGTTAAACCTCCCGCAGCACATGGGAGAGACCTGCTTATGAACCTTATCAGGCTGAGTTTCGCCTCTTTCTTGCTCATTGCAGCGGCTGCCGTTTTCACCATTGCCTTTGGCAATGAGCAGGCAGCCAAGTCAGGTATGCAGCTATGCAAACATCAATACGCGCTTTGCACATCCGCTTTGTGCATACCGCAACCGGGTGACCCGACTAAGGCAATTTGCTTTTGCGCCGTGGAAGAGGGCGCGAGCATGGCTTCGGCGCCGTGTAACACAATTCAACCCAGCACCGATGCCAACGGCATCCGCACGGTGTACTCTGCATTCTCGCTCGAACAGTTTAAGGAGGGTAAGAAAGTTCTTACGTGTGCTAGTGGTACTCCCTGGACGTGGTGTCTCAATAAGCGTTGCACCGTCGATCCATCCGACTCCAAGAAAGCGATCTGCGTCTGCGACGTATTGCGAACTGGAGAATGGATTACGCTGGGCGGCAATTGCGACACCGCAACTTGCACAACAGGATACTGGTCCGGCGCAACGGTAAAGGACTTCAACGAAGCGACTTCCTTTATGGTCAAGGCACTTCCCCTCGACCGGTCTCCCGTTAAATGGTGCCCAGCGGCCAAGCCGTGAGCAACGACAAGAAGCGCACTGTCGTCAGTGTTCACACAAGAAAAGGTTCAACAGCCGGTCCTGAGCGCAAATCGAATGGGTCCAACCCGAATTAGAGGCAGCGTTGGGACTTAACGGGGCAGGCCAACGCGCTGCACCAGATCCTGAAATCTCGGATCCGACCTGACTGAGTTAAGCTGTGGACACACGTTCAGATTGACTAGATGAAACGAGTGCTCAGCGGACGCCTTTGTCAGCAATTGAAATGCCTGTTCACTGTTACCGAGGGCGACGTAGATTTTCGCCACTTCATAGGCCGACACGTACTGTTGTGTCTCAAGCTCATTCAACTCATTGAGCATCTCGTTGGCCTCATGCTTCTTCTGCGACTCCGCATACGCACGACCCAGTGCAGCTCGCATTAGCGGACTACCTCCTGACAGAGAGATTGCCTTTTTGAACTCTTCGGTGGCTGCGTCAAAAATCTGCTTTTGCTCGTAAGCGAGGCCAAGGTGCCAGTGCGCAACAGCGAAATTCGGGTCCATCTCTATAGTCCTGCGGCATTGATCTATGGCTTCATCGTATCGGCCGGCGTAGTAGAGGGTCGCTCCCATAAACGTGTTCATCACGAGCGAGGCCGGATCGAGTTCCAGCGCTTTTTTCATTTCCTGGACAGCTTCCTCGAACCGACCCGTAGCCGTTAGATAATGAATCGCGTACCACTGATGGGCCGTAGCATAATCTGGCTTGAGTTCGATACTGCGCTTGAACTCTTTCTCCGCCTCCGGCCAGTTCCAATCATAATTCATGAGAACATGTGCCAGCGATGCGTGGGCTTCGGCCAGCGTGTTATCCAATGCCAGCGCTTTCATTGCCGATTCTTTTGCCCTTGGCATTGTTTCGTTCGGGGCAGCAAAATTGTAAAACGTCAGTCCGGTGTAGCAATCGGCCAATCCGACATAACCAAGAGCGAAATTTGGGTCATGGTCGATCGCCTGCTGGAACTCAGCGATAGCTTGTTTTATTCCGTCTGGAGTGCGCTTGTTCCAAAAATAACGACCCCGTAGATAGAAGCGGTACGCCTCAGTGTTTGTGCTGTCGCCTTTGGCAAGCCGGCGTTGCTCTTCGCCGGTGAGTTTCAACTTCAACTTCGCTGTAACCTCTCGTGCGATTGCCTGTTTGACTGCAACCACGTCGGAAATTTTGCGGAGGTACTCTTCGCCCCAAAGCTGCGCGCCTGTGACGGCGTCGACCAAATCTACCTGGATGCTTAGGGAGTCTTGGGATTGCCGCACTCGCCCTGTCAGGACCGCTGCCACTTGCAGCTCGCGCCCGACTCGCCGCGGATCAACATCTTTGCCTTTGTACTGAAAAGCAGTCGAGCGTGCGATCACTCTCAATCGCTGCAACTCGGTGAGGCTATTGATCAGCGCCTCGGAAATTCCCTCCGACAAATACTCTGCATTCGGATCTTTGCTCGCGTTTTCAAACGGCAGCACAGCGATGCTTTTGTCGAGTGAAGTCGCCGTGGTTACGTTTCGATGCCAATAGAATGGCAGCGCCAATGCCAAAGCAGCTACCAACAAAATGAGCAGCACAGCCGTGAGCGAGCGTGTCCGGCGCGATGATGAACGAGCCGCAGGCGAACGTTCCAACTCAGCCTCGAATTCCAATTTGCGACGAAGACCTTTGAGGGCCTCAAGCAACTCGCGGGCATTGTGATAGCGCTCCTCGCGATTTGTGCGCAACGTCTTACTGACGATCTGCTGAAGCTCAGCGGGGACGTGCGCAACATAACGTGTCAGCGACGGTGGGTTTTTCTGAAGGATCGCAGATGTCACCTCTTCCGGCGTGTCGCCAGTGAACGGCGCATGCCCGGTTACCATTTCGTAGAGAACCACACCAAGGCTCCAAATATCGGTGCGTTTATCAACCGGCGCGCCGCGCGCTTGCTCAGGCGACATGTAATTGGTAGTTCCCCATATCGACCCGAGGTTGGTGTTAGCGAGGGTGCTCGATGCTGCCCCGTCCATCGTAGCCCCTGGCACGCCGAAGGTCGCTGCGGCGACCGAAGGCGGCTCAGCGACGGCGGATTCAGCAAGCTTTGCAATACCAAAATCGAGAACCTTTGCGTATCCGTCCGGTCGAAGCATGATGTTTTCCGGCTTGATATCGCGATGGACAACACCGGCTTCGTGCGCGGCGTGAAGCGCACTCGCCACCTGGATGGCGATATCGATAACCTCACTGAATTGGACAGGTCCGCGCCTCAGACGCTGACGTAAGGTCTCGCCTTCGATTAGTTCACTGGCAATGTAATGAGTCGAGTTACCCTCGCCGATCTCGTAAACGGTGACGATATTTGGATGATTAAGCCCGACTACAGCGCGCGCTTCCTGTTGAAACCGCTTCAGGCGCTCGGGATCGCCGGTAAAGAGAGTGGGCAGAAGTTTAACCGCAGCTTTACGGCCCGCCGTAACATCAGTGGCCAGATAGACTTCACCCATCCCGCCACTGCCTATCCGACCAGAAATCTTGTAGTGTCCAATGGTCTGACCGAGTAGCGAATCAGCCTGCCGATTCTGAATCACTTTCGTCGCGAGCCCAACCGCTGACGTTTCTATGAAGTCGGCTGCTTGTTCGCGTGCAGTCATAAGCGTTTCAACTTTATGACGCAATCCCTCATCGCCTTCGCAGGCGACATCGAGAAATCCACTCAGTTGCTCCGGTTGCTGATCTAGCGCTGCACGGAAGATTTCTTCAATCGTTTGAAATCGCGCTGGCGTCATAGACACGAATTACACGAAAGAAAAGCGGGGCACGAATTGTCACGAATTTTCATAAGGCCTTTGGCTCATTCGCGTGAATTAGTGAAATTCGTGTCAAGTCGTGTCGTGCAATTCCGTGTACAGCCACACTTTCGCAAACTCCCAGTCACGCCTCACCGTTACGCGTGAGATTTTTAGTACTTCCGCCATCTCGTCGTAGTTAAGCCCGCCAAAATATTTCAGCTCGACTACTTGAGCTTTTCTTGAGTCGAGTGTGGCGAGTTTTTCCAGCGCCTCGTGCAGATCCACAATCTCTTGTGACTGTTCCGGCGAGACGAGCGCTGCTTCGTCTAACTCCACTTTAAGCGCGCCGCCGCCACGCTTTTTCGAGCGCTGGCTCCTGGCGTAACTCACCAAAATTTGACGCATCGCTCGGGCGGCAACAGCGAAAAAGTGGGCGCGGTTCTGCCAGCGTGGATTGGTTTGGTCGGCCAGGCGAAGATAAACCTCGTTGACCAGCGCCGTCGTTTGCAACGTATGGTCGGGACGTTGACCGCCCATGTGATGATGAGCGAGCCGTCGCAGTTCCTCATAGACAAACGGGGTCAATTCAGCGAGAGCGGCATCGTCCCCATAACTCCATCGCTCTAGGAGATCGGTCACTCTCTGCTGAGAGACCGAAAGCATATCCATAACCCCCTTGTTCATACCCTATCACCCCGAAAAATTTCTGCACACAGAAGCGTCTCCGAAAAAATTTCAAATTCAGATGATCACTTCGATCGATCTTTTTCGTTTTACCGCAATGGAAAGAAAACTTCGAAACCAAAACGAAAGAAAAAACCATGAATTCGCTAATTCAGTTCAAAAAAATCCCAATTGTGCCACTTCTCAGCGCGCTGGCGCTCGTAATGGGACGTGCGCCAGCGGCGCATGCCGTCGACCTGTCGGCGACACCGGTGATTGATTGGAGTAACGAGGCCCGGCGTGCGATCGTCCCGCCCGGCGCGGGCCCTGAGAACTACGGCAACAAATTTCCCGGCGAGGCGGCCGTATACATGGGAATCGTCCATGTCGCGATTTACGATGCGGCAGTGGCGATCGAGGGCGGCTATGAGCCCTACGCGATCACGCTTATCGCCCCGCACCACACGTCATCCGCAGCGGCCATCGCGACAGCGGCGCATCACACGCTGATCGGCTTGCAGCCTCCTCTGGGCTTGACGCCCGTACAACAGGCGATTCTCGACGGAGACTACGCGAACTATCTCGCCGCTATCCCTGACGGCGCGGCGAAGACGAACGGCATCGTAGTCGGCGAGCAGGTGGCCGCGGCCGTAGTCGCGCTGCGCGCGAACGACGGCCGGGAACAGAACCCAACGCTTGCCGACCTCAACCCGCCGGCCCCCGGCCCCGGCATCTGGGAGCCAAACCCTGGGAACCCCCTCCCGCCGGTGCTTGGCCTTCGGCTGCCGGGAATCCGCCCGCTCGCGCTCGAGAGCGCATCGCAGTTCCGTCCCGACGGCCCCAATCCGCTGACGAGCGAGGACTACGCTGAGGACTTCGATCAGGTCAAGGAACTCGGCCGCTTCGACAGCACAGTCAGGACCCCGGAGCAGACGACGCAGGCGCTCTTTTGGACCGACCACGACATCAAGCAGTGGAACGACGGCATGCTTCGCCTCGCCACAGACCAAGGGCTCGACCTCGTGCAAACGGCCCGGATGCTGGCGATGGCGCATGTCTCGGGGAGCGACGCGATGATTGCCTGCTTCGAGGCCAAGTACTACTATTGGTTCTGGCGTCCCTACCGCGCGATCCCGCTGGCCGACACTGATGGCAACCCGGACACGCAGCCCGATCCCACCTGGGTGCCGCTGCGCACGACGCCGAACTTTCCCGAGTATCCGTCGGCGCACGCCTGCCACAGCACCGGAGTGGCGCAGGCGCTCCGGCAATTCTTCGGCACCGACAGGGTGCCCTTCTCCCTTGACAGCGGGGTCACCGGCACCTCGCGGAATTACGTCCGCTTTCGCGACGCGGTTAACGACGTGAATCTGGCGCGGGTCCTGGCCGGCTTCCACTTTTTCAACTCCGACCTGGAAGGTTCGCACCTCGTCGGCAGAAGGGTCGGCCGCTACGTCGCCAAACACTACTTCCGGCCAGTCCACGGCCACCGACGATAGACATCATTTCAAAACCCGTACGGAAATCCAAACGTGCCAACAACAATCCAGCCTCTACAAAAAAAGGAATCATCATGAATGATTCAAACACTGACTCCAGATATTCGCTTCACCGCGCGCCTCTTCGGGGGACGTATCTACTAATCGCCGGGTTGTTCGGCGGCTTTGGGCTTTTCATCGTCCTCGCGCTCGGGGTTTTCTCAGGAGCGCAAGCGACTCACGCCAAACCGCCTCCGGATCCAGCGCTGACCGGACATTTTGGTCGCATGTTCCATCTGCCGCCGTTCGCCCCGCCAACGAATGCGGTTCGCGACGCTCTCATGGAGCTGGTAGGCCGGGGGGAATTATGGACGCGAATGACGATTTGGAGGCAGGCCCTGTGGCGCTGATAACGGATCCCAACCTTCAACTCATCAACCGGAACAATCCAACCCATACCGCTGGGGTGACGTTCGTCGGCCAGTTCATTGACCATGATCTGACGTTTGACCAGAGATCCCGGTTGGGATTCCCGACTCAGCCGATCATTTCACAAAACGCTCGCACCTGCTTCTTTGATCTGGACTCCGTGTACGCTGGCGGACCAGGTGGCAACTCGGAGTTATTCGATCCGGCCGATCCAATCAAATTCTTGGTCGAAAGCGACGGGCAGTTCGAGGATTTGCCGCGAGATCCGATTAATCACATGGCGATTCTCGGTGACCCACGCAACGACGAGAACATGATGATCGCCGGTCTGCACGCCGCGTTTCTTTTGTTTCATAACCATGCAGTGGATCTCATTCGAACACAGTATCCGGGGATCCCTCACAATGACGCTTACTTACAAGCCCGTCGCCTGACGGTGTGGCACTACGAGTGGATGATCCTTCACGAGTTTCTGCCACACATCGTCGCTCAGTCGGTGATCGATGATGTCCTAACAAATGGCCGCCATTTCTATAACCCTCTGCACAACGAAGCGTTTATCCCAGTGGAGTTCCAGATCACCTATCGGTTCGGACACAGTATGGTGCGCCCATCTTACCGCGCCAACCTTCATGGCGACAATGGACAGCCATTCTTTGGTATGGTTTTCGATCCGGCGGGGGAAGGCAGCTCCGACCCTGTGGACTTGCGTGGCGGCGCGAGAAGTCCGAGACGCTTCATCGGCTGGCAGACCTTCTTCGACTTCGGTGGCGCTTATAGTGCCGATGCACGTCCGAACAAAAGGATCGACACAATAGTTCCGACGCCACTCTTCTACCTTCCGTTGGGGACGATATTCACTGGGATGCCGCCGGACTCGCTGATGCAACGCAATTTGTTGAGATGTGTCACATGGATGCTCCCATCCGGCCAGAGGATCGCAAATGAGATGGGCATTCCACCGCTCGGCAACAGCGAGCTGGCTGAGCTGCAGGTGATTCGTCCCGGATTTGTCCAATCGACTCCGCTTTTCTATTACATCCTGAAGGAAGCTCAGTTGAGGGAAGACGGACTACGTCTCGGCCCTGTCGGTGCGCGTATCGTGACGGAGGTATTCGTCGGACTGCTCCAGCTAGATCCTGACTCTTACCTAAGCGTCCAACCAAGTTGGGTGCCAACGCTGCCCACACACGACGGAATACCGGAAAGTTTCCGCATCATCGACTTCCTGACCTTCGCCGGCGTGGATCCCACCAGCCGCGGCAGTAGTGAACCACACGCACGCCAGAATCCCTTTTAGAATGAAACCAATCAACATTTCAAAACCAAGGAGCGGAAGAACTATGAATTCATTGATTTCACTCACCACAGTTCGTTCGATTGTTACTTTTTGTTCACTTAGCTACTTTGCGTTTTTGCCTATGGCACGAGCAGTCCTGCCACCACCGGACGGCGGCTATCCCGGTGGCAACACGGCCGAAGGAGTTTCAGCACTTGCAAGCCTTAGTACTGGGACATTCAATACGGCTGTTGGCTTCCTTTCGCTTAGGAGCAACACGGAGAGCAGCTTCAACACCGGGGTCGGTGCCGGAGCGCTTCTCGCCAATACAGCATCCAACAATACGGCCGCTGGCGCCGGCGCGCTTTTGAGCAACACCATCGGCGCCCAAAACACCGCCAATGGAGCGTTCTCCCTTCTTAGCAACACCGAAGGAAGCGGCAACGTCGCCAACGGTGGTTCGGCGCTCTTCAGCAACACGACCGGCAACGGCAACACGGCAGTTGGCGCTTCTGCGCTCGTTGCTAACACTGAAGGCAGGCTGAATACGGCCACGGGCATTGGCGCGCTCGTGAGCAACACAACAGGCGATGGAAATACTGCCACAGGTGGTTCCGCGCTCACGGAGAACACGACCGGCCAGAACAATACGGCTATTGGCAACCTCGCTGGTTTTAATCAACACACCGGCTCCGGGAATGTCTATATTGGCGCAGGGATGCAGGGTATTGTTGATGAGAACAACTCCTGTTACATCGCGAGCATCTTTGGCCAAACGTGCGTGAGCGGAATCCCTGTTCTGATTAACTCAACCAACAAGCTTGGTACCACGACGTGTTCAAAGCGCTTCAAGGAGGAGGTCAAGTCAATGGACGGGGCCAGCGAAGCGCTCTTCTCACTCAAACCGGTTAGCTTCCGCTACAGGAAGGAGATTGATCCCCAGAAGGTACCCCGCAGTTCGGCCTGGTGGCCGAAGACGTGGAAAAGGTGAATCCTGATTTGGTGGTGCGCGACAAGGAAGGCAAACCATACAGCGTTCGCTACGAGCAGATCAACGCGATGTTGCTCAACGAGTTTCTCAAAGAGCATCGAAAGAACGAGCAACAGGAAGAGACGATTACTCAACTCAAGTCCAGCGCGGCAAAGGAACAAGTCATTGCCGCGCGCCAGCAAGAGGAAATCAGAGCTCTGGCCGGGCAGCTGAAAGAGCAGGCTGCGCAAATTCAGAGAGTGAACGCTCAATTCCAACTCGGCAAACCGTCGCCGCAAACCGTTTCTGAATGACCCGCAACAGACGCTATAAATGGAACGATTCCAACAGGCACAAAATTCCGAAGAAAGGAGAAAAGACAGATGAAAACGACCACGAAAATTGTTTATGACAGACTCGCACTACTAGCCCTTAACTGCTTTGCACTTTTGTCGACGGCTCAAGCCATTGTCCCGCCGCCAGACGGAGGCTATCCGGGGGGCAATACGGCAGAAGGGCAGAACGCCCTGTTTAGCCTGACCACTGGCACATTTAACACGGCAGTTGGTTTCTTTTCGGGGCATGCGTTCACGACCGGCAACTTCAACACAGCGATCGGCGCTGGTGCGCTCCTTCTCACCACCGCGGACGAAAATACCGCCACTGGCGCTGGTGCCCTTTTGAATAGTAGCGGAGGCTTCGCTAATACGGCTAATGGAGCATTCGCGCTTCTTAACGACACCGCCGGCGACTTCAACACCGCTGTTGGTGACGGCGCGCTCTTTAACAATACCACCGGTGGCGGTAACACCGCCTTGGGACTGAATGCCGGCGACGCCGTTACGACCGCCAGCCACGTCATCTGTATCGGCGCAGACGTGCATGGCGCGAACGTAGATGACAGTTGTTTTATCGGTAACATCTTCCAAAAGCAGGTCGGTAACGATAGCCTTCCTGTGCTGGTCGATTCGTTTGGAAAACTAGGCATCGGCGTATCGTCGAGGCGATTCAAGCACGACATTAAACTGATGGACAAGGCCAGCGAAGCCATTCTGGCTCTCAAGCCGGTGACGTTCCATTACAAGAGCGATCCCGCGGGCGCGGGACCACAATTTGGTTTGATCGCCGAGGAAGTAGCAGAGGCAAATCCCAACCTGGTTGTGCGCGACAAGAACGGCGAGATCTACACCGTCCGTTACGACGCAGTAAACGCCATGTTGCTCAATGAATTTCTGAAAGAGCACCGCAAAGTGGAACACTTGGAGAATGACTTCCAAGCTACCATCGCGCAAGAACAAAACGAAATACACGACCTGAGAGAACAACTGAAAGAGCAGGCAGGGCAAATCCAAAAGATGAGTGCGCAGATTGAGATGGGCAGGCGGGGACCCAAAGTCGTGGTGAACGATCTGGAAATCGAGCACTGACGCACTGCAGGAAACGAAGGGGGAAGACCTTACATTCGACCTAAATCAACGAAGACTAAAAAACAGAAGGAACGCTGAATTATGAACAATCGACTTACCAGATTCACAACAATCTTCTTGGCGCTTGGCTTCCTTGGGCTTTCACCGACAGCGAAAGCGCTCTTACCGCCGCCAGCACCGGATGGCGGCTATCTCGGCGGCAACACCGCTGAGGGCGTTAACGCACTGCACGACGTCAACCCCGCCGTGGGGATCAACAATACGGCCGTGGGTAAAGATGCGCTTACTCACGATACTACCGGTTCTTTTAACGTGGCGGTTGGTGAGGCGGCGCTTGCCAACAACACCACTGGCAACTTTAACATGGCCATTGGGACGGAGGCGCTCAGGGACAACAACGCCAACTTCAACTTGGCCATTGGTTTCCGAGTGCTCTTCATGAACACTATTGGCAGGCATCTCACCGGAATTGGCGCTGCAGCGCTCCGGAACAACACCACTGCCGATTTTAACACAGCCATTGGTGCCGACGCGCTCAGGGAAAACACCATCGGCGAACAAAACACGGCCATTGGTGCCGATGCCCTCTCGAGCAACACCGAAGGCGACAACAACACGGCCACCGGTGTGAATGCGCTCTTTAGCAACACTATCGGTTTCCGAAACACGGCCACCGGCTTTGAATCGCTTCGCAGCAACACTGAAGGCATCGAGAACACAGCCATCGGTTTTGATGCTCTCCATGACAACGACACAGGCAATGACAACACGGCCACCGGGTTTGATGCCCTCTTTAGCAATACAACGGGCAATAAGAACACGGCCTATGGATTTGAGGCGCTCCTTCTCAATACCACCGGCATCCAAAACACGGCGAACGGTGCTGACGCGCTTCGTCGCAACACCACCGGCAGCAATAACACGGCCAATGGTGATAGCGCGCTTGGTGGTAACACCAGCGGCAGCGGCAACACGGCCAACGGTTTTAATGCGCTCGCGCTAAACACCAGCGGCAGCAGCAACATCGCCCTGGGCTTTCAGTCCGGATTCAATCTTACCACGGGTGATAACAATATTGATATCGGCAATGCTGGTGTTGCTGGGGAGACCGGTACAATTCGGATTGGCACGGCATCGGTGCAAACAGAAACATTTATCGCCGGCATTAATAGCGCAGTAGTCTTAGGTGGAGCGGTTGTTGTCAATGGCGCCGGACGGCTTGGCGTGCAGATATCCTCGGCGCGGGTCAAGGATGAGATCAAGCCGATGGGCAAAGCCAGCGAAGCGCTCTTCGCACTGAAACCAGTTACCTTCCACTACAAAAAGGAGATCGATCCGCAGGGCACCCCACAGTTTGGACTGGTGGCCGAGGAAGTGGCTGAGGTGAATCCCGATCTGGTCGTGCGCGATAGGTACGGCGAACTCCTCACTGTGCGTTACGACGCAGTGAATGCGATGTTGCTCAACGAGTTCCTAAAAGAGCACCGCAAAGTGGAGGACCTTGAAGCGACGGTCGCTCAACAACAGAAGAGGTTTTCCAAACAGGAAGATGAAATCGCGGCCCTCAAATCAGGTCTTCAGGAGGTGAGTGTCCAAATGGAAGTGAGCGAGCGCTCCCCACAAATGGCGAGCAGAAATTCACGAAAATGCGGGGGGACCGCCCGTGAGTCAGGCGACTAGGCGCAAACTGGAAATCAGTCCTATGAACATATTAATCACTTCTGACTTTTCACCTCTCACTTGCCTGCCACGACGAAGCGCCGCGAAGGCGGGTCAAGATGCAGTTATGCCTTACCATGTCGCCCTTATTCTCTTTGCCCTTGGTTTTCTTGCGATTTGCCCGTTGGCGCAAGCCGTTCTCCCACAACCGGACGGCGGCTATCCCGGTGGCAATACGGCCGAAGGGCAAAGCGCGCTGTTGAATCTCACCACCGGTGAATTCAATACAGCAGTTGGTTTCCTCGCGCTCAGGGGCAATACCGAAAGCAATTTCAACACAGCCATTGGCGCTGGGGCGCTTTTTACCAACACCGCAGACAATAACACGGCCACTGGCGCCGGCGCGCTTTTGAGCAATACGACTGGAGACTTCAACACGGCGAACGGAGCATTTGCCCTCTTCCACAACACCACCGGTGGCGACAACACCGCCAATGGCGCGTCTGCTCTCCTTAGCAATACTGAAGGCGACAACAATACGGCTACTGGATTTAATGCTCTTCACGATAACACCATTGGCTTTAGTAACACGGCCAACGGTCGTAACGCGCTCTTCGGCAACGCTAGCGGCAGTAACAACACGGCGATGGGTTTTGAAGCGCTCGGTTTTAACACGAGCGGCAGCAACAACACGGCCATCGGACGGAAGGCGCTGGAGAGTAACCACACCGGCAGCGGCAACATTGCGCTGGGAGTGGACGCCGGGACTAATGTCACCACGGCTAGTAACGTTATCTGCATCGGCGCCATTGGTGCGGACGAGAGTAATAGTTGCTTCATCGGAAACATTTTTGATCAGACGTCATCCGGCGGCACAGCAGTTTTCGTTAACGCACAGGGTAAGCTCGGCACGATAACCTCATCGCGCCGGTTCAAAGAAGAGATTAAATCAATGGAGAATGCCAGCGAGACGTTGTTTGCGCTTAAACCGGTGACATTCCAGTACAAGACCGACAACACAAATACACCGCAATTTGGTTTAATCGCCGAAGACGTCGCTGCGGTGAATCCTGATTTGGTCGTGCGCGACAAAGATGGTAACCCTTATACGGTCCGCTACGAGCAGATCGACGCGATGTTGCTCAACGAGTTTCTCAAAGAGCACAAAAAAGTCGAGCGATTGGAAGTCACCGTCGCAAATCTTGCGGCAACCGTGAAAGTGCAAGCCTCACAAATCCAAAACGTGAGCGCGCAGCTTGAACTGAACAAGGTTGCGCCTCAAGTCGTCAAGAACGCTGATCTGCCTCGGACACATTGTGCATTTTAGATTTCCCTGAAATCCGCGTAATCCGAGGTTAAGAAGTAAGAGATTCCTCCCGGCCTTGGCATAAAGCTACGGCGCGGCAGGCGACTTCGCTGCGAATGACAGGGCGCCGGTTGTGAAAAGCGGACGATGCGGCATTGAACGTTGGACGTTGAGCGGTTAATTTCGTTTTCATGCGTTTCCGCACTTACAAAAACACCGACCTGACCGTGAGCGAGCCCCTCGAACAGGTTCTCTAAAATTTCTTCTTTAGCTGGACGTACCATCGCTCTGCTTAGGATGAAGAGTGCGAATAGCCTGGTATTTCAGTTCGGTTTTTGTTCGCAAAGTTTCTGGAAGCGCGGATCATTTCGCAGTGGATCAAACATTGGATCGAACCGAAGCAGGGCGGCGGTAAGCGGCGCGTTGCCCACAGGTAGCGCGCCCTCATACGGTATCGAAAGCAGTTTCTGTAAGGCGGCGACGGCGCGATCCGGCTCTCCTGCCTGAGCTGCGACCCGGGCCAGAATCTCGATCGAAGCTGGTCCATCCACGAGATCTTTCTCGATTGGATTTGTGGCTATTGCTCGTTCTGCCATAGCTAAGGCGGCCGCTTTGTTACCAAGGCCCATCTCAACCAGCGCGAGGTCGTGCATGAGATTGTAATTTTCGGGTTGTTGCTGCAGGAAATCTTTCAGTTCGCTTTGAGCGTGTCGCCAGCTTTCCTGCGCGGCGGCCTGATCGCCGCCGACTTGCTGCGCCCAGCCTAACCAAAAACGTAGCTCGCCATTGAAATAGCCCATCGCTGGATCAGGCCGGGCAAGTATCTCATTGAGACGAGGAATGATTTGATTCGTTCGTCGCTCGAGAATCGCCTGATAAACCAGGGTTTCCAGCGCAGCGGTGTTATCAGCCGCGGGATGAAGCGGTCCGAGAATGTCCGACGCGCGCGACAAGTCACCTTCAGCCTGGGCAATGGATGCTTTCAGAGCCAAGGTATCTACGTCGTCAGGCGTGATATTGAGAACCTGGTCAAGCTTCCGCAGAGCCTCCGGAAAACGACGAAGAAGAATGTAGGAAAGCGCGTGCTGGCTAAGCAGGCTAATATTGCGTGGGTCGAGCTGCTCGGCCTGGTTGAAGAACGATTCGCTTTGCTCCCATTGGCCTCTTCTGCGCGCGACGAAGGCCAGTAATTCAGGAATCCGGCTGCTATTGGGCAGCAACGGATGTGCTTGTTCGAAGTAACGCACGGCGCTGGGGTAATCCTTCAGGTAGGCGTAGTCGTAATACCCTTTGGCTACCAATGCCTCGCCGAGGTTAGGTTGAAGAGTAATCGCTCTCTCGGCCGCTTGGCGCGCCTCTTCCCGGAGCGATTCAGTGGCTTGAACGGTGATTCCGATGTAGCCGATTGAATCAACAAAAGACAGCAGCGCCCAGGCAAGGGCGAAGTTTGGATCGAAGCGCACAGCTTCTCTCAAATGCTTCTGCGAGCCAAGGGAGTTCGCGGGCGAATTCTGAGCTTTGAGACTATAAGCCAGCGCGCGCAGGTAGGCATCATAAGCTTCGGGATGGTCCGTCGGTTTTGCGGCGATGATTTGCTCTTCCTGACCGGTAAGTTTCAGCCGCAATTGATCGGCGATGGCCTTCGCTACTTCGGTTTCCACAGAAAAGATATCCGTGAGCTTCCGATCAAAGGTCTCGGCCCAAAGGTGTGAATCGTTGCCTGCTTTGATTAGCTGCACATTCACCCGTACAGCGTCGCCGCTCCTCTGCACGCTTCCTTCCAGGATGTGGGCGACCCCTAGTTTCCTTGCAATCTCAGGCAGGTTTTCCGGCGCACTCTTGTAATGTTGCGTTGAGGTGCGCGAGATGACTTTTAGGTCGGCGATCTTGGATAAGCGTGTGAGAATCTCGTCCTGGATACCGTCGGCAAAGTAGGCATTGTCCGGATCTCGACTATCATTCTCAAAGGGAAGCACAGCGATGCTCTTTTCAGGCGCAGCCGTTGATCTCACGCGAGCACTGGAAAACATCACGATACCGGCGACGATTGCCGCGAGCGCGAGCAAGGCTGCCGTCATTACTGTCCAGCGCAGCCGTGAACGAGCCGATGTGGTACGTCCTAACGCGGCCTTGAATTCCATTCCGCGCCGCAGATTTTGGAGCGCCTCAAGCAATTCGTGCGCGCTTTGATAACGTTCCGTACGATCTTTACGCAGTGCCTTGCTGATAATCTGCTGAAGCGCATCCGGGACTTGTGAGACGTAATTCCTGATTGGCGGTGGTTCCGTCTCCAGGACCGCAAGCATCGTCTCTCTAGGTGTCTCTTTGGTGAACGGCGCATGTCCGGTTACCATTTCGTAAAGGACTACGCCGAGACTCCAGATGTCGGTGCCCTGATCAACCGGCGCGCCGCGCGCCTGTTCCGGCGACATGTAACGAACGGTTCCCAGTATCGAACCCAGGTTCGTCTCAACCAGCAAGAGCGCTTCGTCTGTCGGTATCGCCACCGGCACTTCTTGTTCGGCAAGCTTTGCAATCCCGAAGTCGAGCACTTTCACGTATCCGTCGCGCCGGAGCATGATGTTCTCCGGCTTGATGTCGCGATGAATGATGCCAGCTTCGTGGGCGGCTGCGAGCGCACTCACGACTTGGATCACGACGTCAATGGCTTCACTCAACGCCATTTCCCCGCGCGCCAGACATTGCCCCAGTGTCTCGCCTTCGATCAGTTCACTCGCGATGTAGTAGGTCGACTGAATCTCGCCGATCTCGTAAACCGTCAGGATATTTGGATGGTTAAGGCCGACTACGGCGCGCGCTTCCTGTTGAAAGCGCTTCAGGCGCTCGGCGTCGCCGGTAAAGCGCGCGGGTAGGAGCTTGAGCGCAGCTTTACGGCCGGCTGTAATGTCGACGGCCAGATAGACTTCGCCCATCCCGCCGCTGCCGATGCGCCTGGAAATTTTGTAGTGGCCAATCGTCTGACCGACGAGCAAATCATCTTGCCCATTCTCAATAATCCGCGTCGCAATGCCTGTGGCTGGGATTTCAATGAAGCCCCCTGCTTCTTGATGTGAAGCGAGGAGTGCTTCAACGTGACGGAGTAACGCGTTATCGCCTTCGCACGCTCGCTCCAGAAATGCGCCAACCTGGTCAGGCTTTTGATCCAGAGCTGCATGAAAGATCTCCTCGATCGTTTGTAGCCGCGCCGGCGTCATATTTCCATTCACGCAGCGTTGTGCAATTCATTGTGCAACCAGGCCTTGGCAAAAATCCAGTCACGTCGAACCGTTACGGTAGAGATTTTGAGCACCTCAGCTATTTCGTCATGATTGAGCCCGCCAAAATATTTGAGCTCCACTACGCGAGCTTTTCTCGGGTCGAGCCTGGCGAGGTTCTCTAGTGCCTCATGTAGGTCAACAATTTTCTTCGATTCTTCCGGTGAAACAATCGCCGCTTCGTCCAACTCTATCTTGAGCGCGCCGCCGCCGCGCTTTTGAGCTCGATAACTCTTGGCGTAGTTGACCAGGATGTGTCGCATTGCTCTCGCGGCGACCGCAAAAAAGTGGGCGCGGTCCTGCCAGCGTGGCTCAGTTTGATCGGCCAGCCGCAGATAAGCCTCGTTGACCAGCGCTGTCGTTTGCAGTGTATGGTCGGGACGCTCCCCGCCCATATGATAATGAGCAAGGCGTCGGAGTTCTTCGTAGACCAACGGAGTTAACTCGCCGAGGGCGGCATCGTCCCCGTGGCTCCAATGTGCCAGCAACTGGGTGACTCTTTGCGGAGAGGTCGCAGGCGGATCCATAAGCTCTTCTTCCTATCTTATCACCCTCAGAAGTTTCCTGCATGCGGAAGCATCTCCCAAAAAAATTCAATTTAGATGATCACTTTGATCGGTCTTTCCTGCTTATGACGATTGAAAGGCAAACTATGAAAACAAAAATGAAAGAGATTCCACCCATGCCAGGGATAAACAAAACCGGGCGACCCAGCTCAGTAATCGATCAAATCATGAAAAATATATTTTCTGTCCTGTTTTTCGGCCTGGCTTCGCTGTTGGCATTCACCCCTCAATCCGGGAATGCGCAAATCTTCAATGAAAAGTTGGGTACTGGTGCTCTGCAATCGAACACCACCGGTTCTTACAACGTCGCTCTTGGAGACTATACGCTCCCAGTCAATACCACAGGCAGCTCCAACACCGCCACCGGTACAGCTGCACTCTTCTATAATACCACGGGCAACGAAAACACTGCCAGCGGTACGACTTCGCTTTTCTACAACACAACCGGCTACTCTAATACTGCCAGCGGAGTGCGCGCGCTTTACCAGAACACAGAGGGTTTCTATAACACTGCCAGCGGTTTCCGATCGCTTTTCTCCAACCACACGGGTAACTACAACACCGCCAGCGGTGTCAATGCCCTCTGGGCGAACTCGACCGGCGGATACAACACTGCCAGCGGTTTCGAGGCGCTTTACACCAACAACGGCGTCGAGAACACCGCCAGCGGTTCCTATTCGCTCCGTTCGAACTCGAGCGGCCAGGGAAACACCGCCAGTGGCAACGTGGCCCTCTACTCGAACACGACAGGGTTCTACAACACCGCAAGTGGCAACGTGGCCCTCTACTCGAACACGACGGGCAGCAACAATATCGCCCTTGGCGCTTTGGCCGGTAGCAATCTTACCGTCGGAAGCAACAATATTGACATCGGAAACCCAGGAGTCGCTGGAGAGAGCAACATTATCCGCATCGGCTTGCCGGGCATAAACGGGCCGACCTATATCGCCGGCATCTACGGTAGCGTCGCACCGAATGGTGGATCCGTATATGTGAGTAGTGATGGACGGCTAGGGACAGGTCCCTCCTCCCGCCGATTCAAGAAGGACATCGCCGACATGGACTCGGCCAGCGAGGCACTTCTCGCCCTGCGTCCAGTCACCTTCCATTATAAGGAGGAGTTCGACCGCCAGGGGATCCCGCAGTTCGGTCTGGTGGCCGAGGAAGTGGCCGAAATCTGCCCCGATCTGGTGCTGCGCGATGGCAAAAACGAGATTTACTCCGTCCGTTACGAAGCCGTGAATGCGATGCTGCTAAACGAGTTTCTCAAAGAGCACCGCAAGGTCGAGCAACAGGAAGCGACGATGACTCAGCTCAAGTCCACCGTTGCAAAGCAGGAAGCGACGATTGCCCGGCAGCAGAATGACTTTCAGTCAGCTGTCGCGCAGCAGCAGAAGGAAACTAAAGCTCTTGTAGCAAGGCTCGATGAGCAGGCATCGCAAATCCGGAAAGTGAGCGACCAGCTCGCTACAGCGAGTCCGTCCGATCGCGGACTTCAAGTGAGCAGACCCTCTCCAAAAGTAGCTTCCAACCACGTAACCAACACTAACCTCCAATAGTCAATAAAATCATGACAAATATTTTCTCTGTCCTGTTTCTCGGCCTGGCTTCGCTGTTGGCATTCACTCCGCAATCCGGGAATGCGCAGACCTTCAATGAAGCGTTGGGTACTGGTGCCCTGCAAGCGAACACCACCGGTTCTTACAACGTCGCTCTTGGGGACTATACGCTCCCAGTCAATACCACAGGCACCTCCAACACCGCCACGGGTACGGCTGCACTCTTCTATAATACCACGGGCAACGAAAACACTGCCAGCGGTACCACTTCGCTTTTCTTCAACACAACCGGTTACTCCAATACCGCCAGCGGAGTACGCGCCCTCTATCAGAACACGACGGGCTTCTATAACACTGCCAGCGGCTTCCGATCGCTTTTCTCCAACCATACGGGCTACTACAACACCGCCAGCGGCGTCAATACGCTCTGGGCCAACTCGACCGGCTACTCCAACACGGCCAGCGGTTACGAGGCGCTCTACTTCAACAACGGCAATGAAAACACTGCCAGCGGTACCAGTGCTCTTTATTACAACACGACAGGCTACTCTAATACTGCCAGCGGAGTGCGCGCCCTCTACCAGAACACGGAGGGCTTCTATAACACCGCCAACGGTTACCGTTCGCTTTTCTCTAATCATACGGGTTCCTATAACACCGCTAGCGGTGTCAATGCTCTCTGGGCGAACTCCACCGGTGCAGGAAACAGTGCCAGTGGTTACCTGGCCCTCTACTCGAACAACGGCGATTACAACACCGCCAGCGGTTCCTATGTGCTTTATTTGGAACTCGACGGGACGCTACAACACTGCCAGCGGTGTCGATGCGCTCTATTCGAACACAACGGGCAATTACAACACCGCCATCGGTGATGGTGCGCTCGGCGGGAATACGACCGGTAGTGAGAACATCGCCGTCGGAGATACGGCCGGCAACATCCTCACCACCGGAAGCAATAATATCGACATCGGAAACCAAGGAGTCGCAGGGGAAAGCAACACCATCCGCATCGGCACGACCAGCACGCAGACTGCGGCCTACATGGCAGGTATTTGGGGCGGAAACCCTGGCGGCGGATTAAGTCCGGTCTATGTCAATGCATCTGGCCAATTGGGCGCACAGGCATCCTCGCGGCGCTTCAAGAAGGACATCGCCGACATGGACACAGCCAGCGAGGCCCTTCTCTCGCTTAAGCCGGTGACGTTTCACTACAAAAGCGATACCGAAGGCACACCGCAATTTGGTTTGATCGCCGAGGAGGTAGCCAAGGTTTGCCCCGATCTGGTGTTGCACGATAAAAACGGCGAGATCTACACGGTCTGCTACGACGCGGTAAACGCGATGTTGCTTAACGAGTTTCTCAAGGAGCATCGCCAGGTGCGGCAGCAGAAGCCACCGTCGCTGAGCAACGGAAAGGCATGGAAGCCATGGCTGCACAACTCAAAGAGCAGGCAGCGCAAATCCAGAAGGTGGGCGCTCAGCTCGCCGCAGCGAGTCCGTCCGTTGGCGGACTTGAAGCCGAGCAAATTCGCCGCTGGACGAATCCGCCGTGGCGGACACGGCGCCGCAAGTAGTCAATAATCCCTAAAGCAGCCGCCGGGGGGCAACTAAAAAGGGGAAATAAACATGAAACTCAAAACTTAATTCACACTCTGATCGGGATCGTCTGCATTGGGGTTTTCCCCGGAGCGCAAGAAGTCGTACCCGCCGCCCGATGGCGGTTATCCCGGCGGCAACACAGCAGAAGGGCAGAATGCTCTTTTCAGCTTGACCAGTGGAACATACAATACTGCAGTTGGTTTCTTCTCGCTCAGGAGCAACACCTCCGGCAATTTCAACACGGCGATCGGCACTGGGACGCTTCTTCTCAACACGGGAGATGAAAATACGGCGATTGGCGCGGCAGCGCTTTTAAGCAACACCACCGGCAACTATAATACGGCCACTGGTTCACAAGCGCTTCTGAGCAACGCCACCGGCGACTTTAATACCGCCAACGGTTTTGAAGCGCTCTATAGTAACACTACCGGCGACAACAACACCGCCAGCGGTTATGGAGCGCTCGTGGAAAATACAACCGGCCAGGAGAACACGGCCACCGGTGTTGCTGCGCTCCGGAACAACACTACCGGCAGCTTCAATACGGCCAGCGGTTTTGAGGCGCTCTACAATAACACCACCGCCGACAACAACACGGCCAACGGTTATGGAGCGCTTTTTAGCAACACCACCGGCCACAACAATACTGTCATTGGTTATCGAGCGCTTGAGAACAGCACTGTCGGCAGCGGTAACACGGTGTTGGGCGCTTTCGCCGGCACCAACATTGGCACCGCCAGTAACGTTATTGCTATCGGTAGCTTTGGTGAGAATGTGAGCGACAGTTGCTATATCGGCAACATTAGCGGGGCAACTTCCTCCGGAGGAAGTGCCGTTTTCATTAATTCAGAGGGCAAACTTGGCGTCAATACGTCTTCGCGCCGCTTTAAAGAGGAAATTAAGCCAATGGAGACTGCCAGCGAAACGCTCTTTTCGCTTAAGCCAGTCACCTTTCGTTATAACAAAACAATCGATCCAAAAGGCATTGCCCAATTTGGGCTGGTGGCTGAGGACGTCAACGAAATCAACCCTGATTTGGTGGTGCGCGATAAGAACGGGAAAATCAACACTGTGCGTTATGAGGCGGTGAACGCGATGTTGCTTAACGAGTTTCTTAAGGAGCATTGCAAAGTTGAAGAACAGCAAGTTCGGATCATTGAGCTCGATTCGAGAGCCGCAGAACAGGAAGCGCTCGTCGCGCGACTGCAACAAAGCTTTGAATCCAAGCTCGCGGAACAGGAAAAAACAATCGACGAACTAACGTCGGGTCTTCAGAAAGTGAGCGCACAGGTCGGAGTGAGTAGGCCAGCGCCCCAAACGGTCGTTAGCAATCACTAATGGACACCTTCGGTTCGGAATTTCCCCACCACATAACGAAAAGAACGAAACATATGAAAACACAAACGAATATTCTTTGTCCCGTATTAACGGTAATCGCACTCATCTGCTTTGCGTTAGTACAGAACGCAGAGGCCGTAAATCCGCCGCCCGACGGCGGCTATCCCGGCGGCAACACGGCAGAAGGTCAAAATGCTCTTTTCAGTTTGAGCGGTGGAACATACAATACGGCAGTTGGTTTCTTCTCGCTCAGGAGCGACACCACCGGCAATTTCAACACGGCGATTGGCGCTGGGGCGCTCCTTCTTAATACGGGAGATGAAAATACGGCGATTGGCGCGGCAGCGCTTTTAAGCAACACCACCGGTAACTACAATACCGCCACTGGTACACAAGCGCTTCTGAGCAACACCACCGGCGACTTCAATACCGCCAACGGTTTTGAAGCGCTGTATCACAACACTACCGGCGACAACAACACCGCCAGCGGTTATGGAGCGCTCGTCGCCAACACAACAGGCTTTGACAATACGGCCAACGGTGTTGCCGCGCTCCGCAACAACACAACAGGCGACTCTAACGCGGCCAACGGTTTTGAAGCACTTTACAACAACACCACCGGCGTTCAAAACACGGCTCACGGTTTGTACGCGCTGTTCTACAACACCACCGGCGAAGTCAACACTGCCAACGGTTCTCAAGCGCTCTATAGCAACACTACCGGCAACAGCAACACGGCCATAGGTGTTGACGCGCTTTCTAACAACGAAACCGGTAGTGGAAATATCGCCTTGGGCTTTAATACTGGCCTTGGTGTTACCACGGCTGATAATGTTATCTGTATCGGTGCGACCGTCGCGGGGGAGGATATTAGCGACACCTGCTACATCGGCAACATTTTCGGTGTCACCTCTTCGGGAGGAACTGCGGTTTTCGTTAATTCGAACGGCAAACTGGGTACGGCGACCTCCTCCCGGCGGTTTAAAGAAGAAATTAAGCCGATGGAGAGGGCCAGCGAAGCGCTTTTTGCGCTGAAGCCAGTCACGTTCCGCTACAAGAAAGGAACAGATCCCGAAGGCGTCCCGCAATTCGGGCTGGTGGCTGAGGATGTGGAAGCGGTCAATCCTGATTTGGTAGTGCGCGACAAAGAGGGCAAGGTCAACACTGTGCGCTACGATGCGATCAACGCGATGTTGCTCAACGAGTTTCTTAAAGAACATCGCGTGGTGCGGGAACAGAACAGCAAGATTCAACAACAGGAAGCGACAATCACTGAACTGAAATCAACGGTGGCGCAGCAGCAGAGGGACATCCAAGCGACTGCCGCGCAGCTTACTGCGCGTCTGGACAAGCAGGCATCACAAATCCAAAGAGTGAGCGCTCAGCTCGCCACAGCGAGTCCGTCCGGTGGACTGGTAGCGAAGGATTGTGTGCCGCAAGTTGCGCTCAACAATCAGTAAGTGAATAGCACTCCAACCGTTAACCAATCCCCAGCTCAACAACAATTAGACAACTAAATATGGCAACTCGATTCATAATAAACCCTATTAACCGCTCGTCCGGCTTCTCTGGAACGCTGGGTTTCGTGTTCATTAATTTCGTGGTCGCCTGCTTTGCATTTTTGCCCAAATTGCAGGGGGTCAGTCCGGCGCCCGATGGCGGTTATCCCGGCGGCAACACAGCAGAAGGGCAGAATGCTCTTTTCAGCTTGAGCAGCGGTACATACAATACGGCTGTTGGTTTCTCTTCACTCAGGAGTAACACCACCGGAAACCTCAACACGGCCATTGGTGCTGGGACACTCCTGCTTAACACCGGGGAGGAAAATACAGCCACTGGCGCGGCGGCGCTTTTAAGCAACACCATCGGCAGCTCCAATACGGCCAACGGTTCACAAGCGCTTCTAAGCAATACTACCGGCAACTCCAACACGGCAACTGGCGTTTTTGCGCTGTTGCATAACACTACCGGCAGCTTAAACACGGCTAACGGTGTTGATGCTCTCGATCTCAATATCACCGGCAGCTTCAACAGCGCCATCGGTTTTGATGCGTTAGTGAGCAATACCATAGGCATTCAAAACACGTGCTAACGGTTATCAAGCGCTATATTACAACACTGAGGTAGCTAAAACACAGCCAACGGTGTTTTTGCGCCTGTATAACAATACGACCGGCAGCTCACAACACGGCCTACGGTGTTAATGCGCTCTTTCACAACACCAGCGGCAGCGCCAACACCGCCGTGGGCGTCGGAGCCGGGAATGGCGTTATGACAGCCAGTAACGTTATCGCCATCTGGCGCCGAGGGCGCGGACGTGGACGGCAGCTGCTATATCGGAAACATTTACTCGAACAACCAGCCTGTTGTGGGGACCGATCCCGACTATGTCACTGTAAATAGCGTCGGCAGACTCGGCCGGGGCAACATATCTTCGCGCCGCTATAAACACGACATCAAGCCGATGGACAAAGCCAGCGAAGGGCTCTTTGCCCTCAGGCCTGCCAGCTTCCGCTACAACAAGGAATATGATGCTACGCAGACCTTAGCCTTTGGCCTCATTGCCGAGGAGGTAGCCGAAGTGTACCCCGATCTGGTGGGGCGCAATTCCGAGGGACAGCCCGAGTCGGTCCGCTACGACCAGATCAACGCCATGTTGCTCAATGAGTTCCTCAAGGAGCATCGCAAAGTGCAGGAACAGGAAACCACCATCGCGCAATTGAAGCAGGAGTTTCAGTCCAAACTCGCCGACCAGCAGAAGCAAATCAAAGCGCTCGCTTCTAGCTTACAAGAGGTGAGCAACCAGCTTGCCGCAGCGAGTCCGTCCCGTGGCGGAGTTGAGATGAGCAAAGCCGGCCCGAGCGTGGTTCTCAATAGTCCGTAAAACTGTCCCTGACAGTCAGAACAATGAAAGGAAATTAATTATGAAAAATCGAAACAACTTACTTTAACAAACCTGCTTGTGCTTACCTGTCTTGCGCTCCCACAGATGGCGCCAGGCGTGGTTCTGGCACCGGATGGCGGATATCCTGGGGGTAACACCGCAGAGGAGCAAAACGCTCTTTTTAGCCTTATCAGCGGCACATACAATACGGCGGTCGGGTTTTTGTGACTCAGGAGCGACACTACCAACAGCTTCAACATGGCCATTGGCGCTGGGACACTTCTTGCTAATACCGCAGACCAAAATACGGCCACCGGTGCTGGAGCGCTTTTACGCAACACCGCCGGGGCGCAAAACACTGCCAATGGAGTTACGGCGCGGCAGGCGACTTCGCTGCGAACGACAGGGCGCTGGTGATGAAAGCGGACGATACGGCATTGAACGTTGGACGTTGAGCGGTTAATTTCGTTTTCATGCGTTTCCGGACTTACAAAAATACCGATCTCACCGTAAGCGAAGTCGGTTTTGGTCTCTGGACGATATCCACAGGTTGGTGGGGAAGTTTCACTGAGGGCGAAGCGATCGAACTGATGCATAAGGCGTTCGATCTCGGAGTCACGCTTTTCGATGCGGCCGATACATATGGCAATGGACTCAGCGAGGAATTAATTGCGAAAGCCTTTCCGAACCAACGCGATGACATCGTGGTTGCGACGAAGGTTGGCTACGATTTTGTGCATCACGGCGAGGCGCGCGGACGCGGTCAGCGGGAAATTCCGCAGGATTTTTCGCCGGAAGCAATTACACGCGCCACTGACGCGGCGTTGAAACGCTTGGAGACAGACCGAATCGATCTGCTCCAACTGCACAACATCCGCATGGAACAGATTTATGACGACGCGCTCTGGAAGACGCTCGAGAAATTAAAGAGCGAAGGCAAAGTTCGGTACTACGGCATTGCGCTGGGACCAGCGATCGGCTGGCTGTACGAGGGAGTGAATTGCATTCGCGAGCGCGACGTCACCAGTGTGCAGCACATTTACAATATGCTCGAGCAGCGTCCTGGCTGCGCATTTCACGATGCGGCTACAGAAGCTGGCAAGGACACGATGTTTCTCATTCGCGTGACGCATTCGTCCGGAATGCTTGAAGGTAAATACACTCCGGAAACCAAATTTCCGCCGACCGATCATCGCAGCCATAGACCGCGCAGCTGGCTACTGAACGGGATCAAGAAAGTCGAACAATTACGATTTCTCGAAAATTCCGAACGGACGCTTGGACAAGCAGCGTTGCAGTGGTTGCTGGCGGATGATCGGGTCGCTTCGACGCTGCCGAACATTTACGACGAGCAACAGCTCGTCGAATTTGCAAAAGCGCCCGATACCGTGCCGCTGACGTCGGATGACATGGCGAAAATCGAGGAGCTCTATTCCCACAATTTCGGCGTCGAAGAGGAACCGCCCAAGTTCAAGGGGACCATGGAGCTGTCGAAGGAAACTGCGGCGGCGTAGTCTGTAGCCGCGGGCGGTGACCGCGGCTTTTCTATCGAAAATGGCCGAGGTCGGCGCCCTCGGCTACAGCTTCAAGCCTTTGCAGAATTGAGGAAAAGTCCGCGATGGCGAGCCGCCATCGCCAGCACGCGAGGCCGCGTGCGCTCCCCAGAATTAATCTGATTCGTCTTGTTCCTCGACCGGTTCGGCGCGGCGGATTTCGGGTTGTTCCTCAGCGCGCTGGTGCGACCGGCGCGCGATCATCTGACCTTTGTAAACGTCTTTGAACACGTCGGCGATCATCGGCGCTGCGGCTGAACCGCCGTGAACTTTGCTGCCGACCTCGCCCTCGTAGACAGCCGCGAACGCATATCGCGGTTGATCGGCAGGTAAAAATCCCGCGAACCACGCCGCGGTGCGCTCTTTGTGTTTTGGTCCCCATTGCGCTGTGCCGGTTTTACCGGCGACTTCAACATTTTCGAGACTGGCCTGATGCGCAGTGCCGCCACCGCCATTCACGACGTCGATCATTCCGGTGCGCACTTGCTCCAGTGTCTCTGGCGAAATATCGAGGGTTCGTTTGGCGCGCACTTGATAGGCGGTCACGATTTGGTTGTCGAACGTCTGCACCTGCTGAACCAGTCGCGTCTGATAAAAGGTTCCGCCGTTGGCGATGACGCCCATGGATTGCGCCATCTGCAACGGAGTAACCTGAATGTCGCCCTGGCCGATCGACATGTTTGCGATATCGCCGTTGAGGATCTTGCGGCCGTGCGTTGCCTTCATGTATTCGTCGTTTGGAATGCGGCCTTCTGCTTCGCCGCGCAATGGAATGCCGCACTTTGCGCCAAATCCCAGTTTCAACGCCCAATCAATGATCGGCGCCGAGCCGGTCTTTATGCCGGCCTGATAAAACCATGTGTCACACGATTCGGTTAGGGCCTGCACGAAATTTAGTGCGCCACGATCGCTTTTTTTCCAATTGTGGAACGTGACGTTGCCGATCTGAATCGCCGGCACGCATTGATATTCGTCCTGCGGGTAGACGGCATGGCTTTCCAGCGCCGCTATGCCCACGGCAACTTTGAACGTCGATCCCGGTGGATAGGACGAACGATACGCACGTGGTAAAAGCGGAATGTCCGGGTCCGACTGCAACGCTTTGAGTTGATCGGCTGAGATGGATGGTACGAATACGTTGGGGTCGTATGTGGGCCAGGACGCCAGCGCGAGAACATCGCCATTATTCGGATCTATGATCACCATGGCCCCCCGCTTTGCTTTCGCTGCCAACGCTTTTTCGGCCAGCTCTTGCAGGCGCAGATCAAGGGTGGTCACCACGTTGTATCCGGGCTCCGGCGGCGTAACGAGTTTCTCCGATGTTTTCCGGCCATCTTTGTCGAAGGTCAGTTTGTATTCGCCGTTCTTCCCCGTAAGCATGTCGTTGAATGTCTGTTCGAGTCCTTCGCGTCCCTCCGTTTGCGGCCAGATCGTTTCGTGGTTATCGACAATGCCATCCGGATTGCGGCCCGTTTTTCCGGTGTAACCAACAATCTGACCGCCAATCTTTCCGTTCGGATAAATCCGGACGTAAACAGGACGAACCATCATTCCGGCCGGCAGCTTGTCCTTGATTCCCTCATAGTCCTGCGGCGCGAGATTTGGAGCGATCTCAAACGGCATGATGCCCCGGTTGCGGTAATGACGAAGGATCGCCTCATCGGAAATCCTGAACCGGTGTCCTATTAACTTACCGGCCTCATCTATCTTTTCTCTCGTGTAGCTGAGCGCTTGCGCATCGGAAAAGTTCAGCGGAGTTGGAAAAGTTATGACCAGGTTATAACTGAGCCGATTTTGCGCCAGCGGTACTCCGTTGCGGTCCGTGATCTGTCCGCGTGGCGCCGGGACGTCGAGCATAAAAGTGCGGGCCAGCTTTTGCGTCTCGAAAGTGGGGACAATTGTTTCCTCTTCCGGCGAAGCGCTCGGACTGGGCGCGGGCGTTGGCATGAGCGTCTGAGCGTCCACGTTCGGCGAGAGGGCAAACAGCCAGAACAGAATCCACAGATTGCGCAGATTTTGGGAGATTCGAGTGCGAGTCATTCAAGTAATCTCAACTTAGGCCTGTCATCCCGAGCGAAGTCGAGGGATCTCATGATACTCTCCTCGGCTTATTCCGCGGGATTCCTCGACCCCGAAAACTTTCGGGGCTCGGAATGACTGCGAATTTCGGCGACACTGCGGACAAATCAATGCCGCTGCAAAAACAGGTGCACATCTTCCGCCAACTTTCGGCCAATGCCTTCCGTTGCCGCGATCTCCTCAACAGTTGCCTTGCGGAGGCGATTCACCGAGCCGAACCGTTGCAGCAATAGATTTTTCCGGTTCTGGCTCACCCCGGGGCACTCGTCGAGAATGCTTTCTTCGACGCGTTTTTTCATGAGCAACTGGTGATATGCGTTAGCGAACCGATGCGCCTCATCGCGGATGCGCTGAAGCAATCGCAAGGCAGGAGAATCCATTGGAAGTCGCAACGGCAATGAGCGGCCGGGTCGATAAATCTCCTCGTGTTCTTTCGCCAGACCGATAATCGGAAGATCGTGCAAGCCCAATCGCTGCAATTCACGGCAGGCGGATGAGAGCTGGCCTTTTCCTCCATCGACAATGATCAGGTCGGGTAGTCTAATGTAGCGCGAGCCTCCGGCTTGCGAGTAATCCCCTCCCGCAAGCGAGACGCATGCGCTACTTTCAAGCCGTCGAGCGGCATCCGCCGCGTTTTCCTGCGAAAATTCCGCTGCGTCCGAATTTGCGGCTCGAGCTTCAAGTAGAATCCGGGAATACCTCCGTCGCACGACCTCGGCCATGCTGGCAAAATCATCCTGCCCTTTCACGGTGCGCACGCGGTACCGGCGGTAATTGTTCTTGTCCGGAACTCCATCGCGGAAACAAACCATCGAGGCCACCACGTGTGTGGTGGAAATATTCGAAATGTCGAAACACTCCATTACTCGAGGCGCATCTGAAAGGTGCAGCGCGTAAGCGAGCGCTTGCACGTCCGCCATCGGATCAATGGTGCTGGGCAAACTGCCGCGCGTGAATCGCCGGGTCGGTTTTGTCGTGCTGCTCAAGTCCGCGACCATGTTGCGAAGCTCGGCCGCCTTTTCGAAATCCATTTTCTCCGCAGCGGTGCGCATTTGTTCTTCGAGTGCGGTGATCATCTCCCGCGATTTGCCTTCCAGGAACTCGCATGCCTGCGCAACGCGCTCGCGGTATTGCTCGGCGCGTGTCTCGCTCAAGCGCACCGGGACCTGATATGTCGAAGACTTCAATTCGCGCTCAGTCGGCGCACCGCGACCAAACGTGAGCACACCAAATTTTTTCCGCATGAAATTCAATGTTTGTCGCAGCGCGCCGGCATGCGCGTATGGGCCGAAGTACCGGCTGCCGTCGTCCTTCTTAAATCGGGCCAGGCGAAACCGCGGCCATTCTTCCGAAAGATCGACCCTCACCACGAGGAACCGCTTGTCGTCGCGGAACGAAATGTTATAGCGCGGCCGGTATTCCTTTATCAATTTGCCCTCGAACAAAACCGATTCCGCGTCGCTGCGAACGGTGTGCGTTTCAAAATCCCATGTGGCGTCCAGCATGGCGCGTGTTTTCAAATCGGCCTGGGCCAATTTGGAGGGTAGGAAATACGAGCTCACGCGTTTGCGCAGGTCGCGCGCTTTGCCGACGTAAATCACGCGGTTAAACCGGTCGCGCATCAAGTACACACCCGGCTTGTGCGGCACCTCGTGCACTTTCTTCTGCAGATCAGGCTTCTCTTTCTTCGATGCAGCCATGCGTCTGTGAAGCTACGCGAGGATTGTCTGTGCGTCATTCTGAGCGGAGCGCAGCGGAGTCGAAGAATCCCGTGAAATTACCGAGCGTTTCTCCACGGGGTTCCCTCGACTTCGCTCGGGATGACAATCGAGCGCGTCCACGCTGATGGCGGCTCAATGACTCGACAGCGCGAAAACGATCAGCTAACCAATGGAAGCGAAGCGTGGAATCTGCAAAAAAAACGCCCGCGAGGTTTTCGCGGGCGCTTTGAGTTCTAGCTAAACAACAACTTCGCTACGGCCTCGTCGTAGTGGTGGTAGTCGTTTCCTCTTGTTTAATCACAGCGGCTGGCTGGGATGCCAATACTACTTTGCGCACGACAACCCGATCGCCCACTGTTGAGTAGTAAACGGTGGCTGGCATGTCCGGGCGGATCGCCGACAAACTTACAACGCGACCTGCCGGATCGACCACCGTCGTATCCTTCGTGTAGTAATAACGCACGGGCGCCGAGGCTGACGTTGTTCGGAACATGAAGTAATCCGAGTCCGGGGTGTAGGTGACGATGTTGCCCGCAGAGCTGGTAGTCGTCTGCTGAGTTGTAGTCGTACCCGTTACGGGGTCTGTGCTTGTTGTAGTTGTTGTCGTCTGCGCAAGCGCTACGCCCAGCGATGCCGCGCAAAGCAAGCTTGCCGCCAATATTTTGGTTAATCTGATTTGTTTCATATTTCTCCCTCTGCTTTGATTCAATGGATGTTCTCTTTCGTGTATCTTCCCGGTCCATTGACACGGGAGTTTTTTTACGTTCGACCTGATATCGTAAATTCTGTCGCCGGTGGTTGTGTCGGCGGCGATGATCAAAGCTGTGCCAGAACAACGTAACACTATGCCTATGCAGGCTTTACCCGGTTTCCGCGATTTCCTGCCCGACGACTGTGCGCGACGGAATTATATCTTCGCCCGTTGGCGTGAGGTTGCCCGCCGCTACGGCTTCGTCGAATGGGAAGGGCCGCCTCTGGAAGCGACCGAGCTGTACAAGAAGAAAAGCGGCGCAGAAATCGTTGAGCAGCTTTTCAATTTCATAGACAAGGGCGAACGCGAAGTCGCGCTGCGTCCTGAACTCACGCCCACGCTTGCTCGTGTGGTTGCGGCGCACGAACGCGAATTCAAGAAACCACTCAAATGGTTCTCGATCGGCCAATTTTTCCGTTACGAGAAACAACAGCGCGGCCGGTTGCGCGAACATTTTCAGCTCAATTGCGACATTATCGGCGAGAAGGATCTGGCCGCCGACATCGAACTGGTTGCGCTTTGCATCGATATCCTGCGTGCCTTCGGGTTCACCGAAGAAGATTTCGTGGTCCGGATCAGCGACCGCGAATTCTGGACTGATTTTTTCCGCGACAAGAAGGTTCCGGCTGAGCAGTGGGACGCTGTATTGCAAACGATCGATAAATCCGCGCGCGAGCCGCGTGAGCAGACGGCAGAGAAACTAGGAAACCTTGCCGATCCGGTCTTCGCGGCGCTGAAGAGCGGCGGCAAAAGCGCAAAGCTGGAGCAACTCGTTGAGGGGTTGCGCGCTCGCGGCCTCGCCGATTTTGTGGCAGTTGACGTGGGAATCGTCCGCGGGCTTGCCTATTACACCGGAATCGTGTTCGAGGTGTTCGATCGTGCCGGGAAATTCCGCGCCATCGCCGGCGGCGGGCGTTACGATAATCTTATTTCGCAGCTGAGCGATGGCTCGCTCGCTCTACCTGCGCTTGGTTTTGCAATGGGCGACGTCGTTCTCGGCGAATTGATCAACGAAATCCCGCGAGCACGCGAAGCGACGCAGAAAGCAATGGCAAACGAGCGCGAGATCGACGTCTACATCGTTATCGCAAAAGAAGAACGCCGTGCCGACGCGCTGGCACAAATCCAGCAACTGCGCGATCGCGGCTATCGGGTCGATTACCCGCTCACCCCGGTCAAAGTCGCCCGGCAGTTCCAATCCGCGGAAGACTTGGGTGCACGGGTCGCACTGTTGTTCGGGGACGAGTGGCCGCAGGTGAAGATCAAAAACATGGGTACTGGTGAGCAAGAGCTTGTGGCGCACGATGGTCTGCTTGCGCACTTGCAAGCGCAATCCAGCTTGTCATCCTGAGCGAAGCGCAGCGGAGTCGAAGATCCCGCGGCTTATTGTTAGAATCCGCAACGGCAGAAAATATGTTTCGCACACACAACTGCAATTCACTTCGCAAAAGCGATGTCGGCAGACAAGTCACGCTTGCCGGATGGGTGAACGTCACCCGCGATCACGGCGGCGTGATTTTCATTGATCTGCGCGATCGCGAAGGATTGACTCAGGTAGTTTTTCGCCCGGAGGAAAATGCCGAGCTTGCAAAGCAGGCGCACACGTTGCGCGGCGAAGATGTTATTCAAGTTTCCGGCACGGTCGCCGCGCGTCTCCCCGGGACGGAAAATCCAAACCTCGCGACCGGCGATATTGAAATCATTCCTAGCGAGCTGCGGATCTTTAATCGCGCTGACCCGCTGCCATTTCCAATCGATGCCGAGCCGCAAAATGAAGATCTGCGGATGGCGCACCGATATTTGGATCTGCGTCGGCCACGGCTCGCGCGCAATTTGCGGATTCGCCATCGGGCTGCAAAAGCAACCCGCGATTACCTCGACAGCCAGGGGTTCGTGGAAGTTGAAACGCCGATTCTGTCCAAGAGCACGCCGGAAGGTGCGCGGGATTTCCTGGTGCCGAGCCGCATCGCGCCCGGTAAGTTTTACGCGCTGCCGCAGGCGCCGCAGCAATACAAACAACTGCTCATGGTCGCAGGCGTGGAAAAATATTTTCAAATCGCAAAATGTTTTCGCGATGAAGATTTGCGCGCCGACCGGCAACCGGAGTTTACGCAGATCGACATCGAAGCGTCGTTCGTCACGCCCGATGACATCTTCAGCGTCACCGAAGGAATGCTCGCGGCGATCTTCAAGGCCGCCCGCAACGTTGACATTAAAACGCCATTCGACCGGCTTACGTATCGCGAAGCGCTCGATCGCTACGGCAGCGATAAACCCGATCGTCGGTTCAAAATGGAGCTGGTCGATCTTGGTGAAACCTTTCGTGAAAGCAGTTTCAAAGTTTTTCGCAGTGCGCTCGATGCCGCCGGCGTCGTGAAAGCGATCAACGCGAAAGGCTTTGCTGGAATTACCATAGGCCAGGCCGACGAGCTTACTGAAATTGCCAAGCTGCACGGCGCAAAAGGTCTCGCCTTCATCAAGATTGAGAACGGTGAATGGAAATCGCCAATCGTGAAGTTTTTCAGTGATGCCGAGAAAACCGCATTGCAATCAGAGCTGAACATAGAGGAGGGCGACTGCGTTTTTTTCGCTGCTGACAAGTGGGAGCTTGCCTGCGAGGTGCTGGGGCGATTACGCCTGCGTGTCGCAGAGATGCAAAAGCTTATGCCTGTTGGCGAAACTTGGAATTTTCTTTGGGTCACAGACTTTCCGCTTTTCCAATGGAGTCCGGACGAGAACAAATGGAACGCGATGCATCATCCATTCACTCGACCGAAAGCCGATGACATGCCGCTGTTTGACGCCAAGAAATTTCCCGAGGTTCGCGCCGAGGCTTACGATGTCGTTTTAAACGGCGTTGAAATCGGCGGCGGCAGCATGCGAATCTACGAACCGGAGCTGCAGGACAAAATGTTCGCAGCTCTCGGAATCAGCCCGGAAGCTCGAGAATTACAGTTCGGCCATTTACTTCGTGCGTTTCGGCTCGGCGCGCCGCCACATGGCGGAATCGCGTTCGGCTTCGATCGTTTGGTCATGCTCATCTGCGACGAACAAGGTATCCGCGAAGTGATGGCTTTCCCGAAGAACAACCGCGCCATGGACCTCATGTCGCAGTCGCCTTCGGAAGTCGATCCAAAGCAATTACGCGACTTGGGAATTAAACTGGCGGGAGATAAAAAACTGTAGCGGCCGCTGTTGATGGCTAACCGGCGACCGCATATTCCAGCGCACGCGGATTCTCCATCCGCTTGGACGCGTCGAGGATTTCCATTCCGACAATGTTGCCATTCTTGTCGTAATCGAGGATGACGCCGGGTTTGTCTTCGTCGCTCTCCTCAATGGGCGTGTTGCTGAATAGGATGCGCACGATATCGACTTCGGGGTCGTAGGTTACTTTCATGCTTAGTTCCAATACCGCTTGATTCTCTTTGTCCGATAAACAGTCACGATCAAAGCTGGCTCGACGCTATCATCCACTATCGCCCGCAACAAAAACATTTTACCACCGCCAAAGTCCAATTGCGACTGGTAAGCTTTTCTGTTGCCATGCTCGGAAACAATTTGCTGCGGATGTTCAAGAACCGACTCCAACAGCTCGCGCGGAATCTGACGTAGTGATAATTCCTCTTTGACGTGTTCCGAAAGCTCGTACTTCATTTCGCCGCCGCTTCAACGATTTTGATTTCGTCTTCGGTCAGGCCGTAAAGCTCGTAAACCAGCTTGTCGATCTGCGCATCAGTGGCATCGATCTGGCGTTGGATTCTTGTTTTGTCGTCGCCGGTTTTTGCGGCGGCGAGTTGTTTGTGCAATTCCAGCATCCGCTCGACTAACGACACCATCCGATCGTGACGATCCCTGTCCGCAGCGTTTGTGAAATCGATAGCTCGAAATGGCAATCGCTCTAATGCCTGTTTGTTTACTGCGAAGTATCCACCCCTGAAGGCATTTGTGAGTTGGCGAAGCACAGCGTCAAGCAAACGGGAATTTAAAGGCCAGTGATGTATAGCAGGTTGTGCCGATCAGCTCCAAGCTTAGCGCCATACCCCCCGGTCGTGATGTTGACAAAAAACAAGTCTCCGGATTGCTTGCTATTCGTTACGCTGCATGCCAGAGCGATGCCGCGAAGCGCTCGGCAAGGTCAGCAATCACAGGCGGAGTAGGCACAGCTGAACGAGAATTAGATAGAAGGCCCGCGGAATCAAGCTCGCGGAATCAAGCTCGCCAGCAATGAGAAGAACGAGTAAATTACGTGCATGTTCGTCGAGGGCGGTTTGCATCCGGAACAGATTAAAGCATTGCGGAAAATGCCGCTCGAGCGTCGTGCGGAGCTTGCCCTCGGTTTTATTCGTTCGGTGCGTCGCATGAAGGGTGCGGCGCTTCGCGCTCAGCATCCGGACTGGAACGAACAACAAATAGCAGAAGAATTGCGCCGGCTGACTCTGCATGCGCGATCTTGATCCGGTCACTGTTTTCGCGCCGCGGTTTAACGCGCTCGGCGCGCCATGGGCTGCCACGGGTTCGATTGCATCAATATTCTACGGCGAAGTGCGATCAACCAACGACATTGACATTATTGTGCTGCTCGATAGTCCCGCCGCTGAAGCATTGCCGCGCATGTTTCCCGAAACGGAGTTTTACTGTCCGCCACGGGATGTGATCGAAATCGAACGTAATCGCGAACAGCGCGGCCATTTTAACCTGGTCCATTACGACACCGGTTGGAAGGCCGACGTGTACCTCAGCTCCGATGATCCTCTACATGCGTGGGCATTGCAGAATCGCCGCGCTGTGGAAAATGAAGGTGTGCAAATTTGGCTGGTGCCCCCGGAATATCTGATCATCAAGAAACTCGAATTTCTGCGCGAGGGCGGCAGTGAGAAGCATCTCCGCGACATTCGCGGCATCCTCGGCGGAACAGATGTGGATCGAGCGCTTGTTGAAAGAGAGATCGCGCAGCGTGGACTTGGCGATGTTTGGCAGAAATGTCTCTGATCTCCTGATAACTGGCAGGGACGCACGCTCGTCACAATCTCGCCTGCGATCGGCGCGGGCACCGCGCGTTAAGAAGTCCCGATGATCCGGCGATTTCCTACCGTACGCCGGAAATATGGTGTGGCGAACTGGAGCACTAATTACCATTAGCTGATCGGCAGTTGCAGCCGTATACTAGTTCCGTAACAGTCGCAGCGTCAATCGATCGCGCAGGTGTGCGGCCCCTTCTCTCTGCACACAAAACCGCCTCGTGAATCTCATCGCTGCTCATAAAGATGAGCTTAAAAAATTGCTCGAGAACTTATCGGGCCACACTGCCGTCTCAGGGATAACTTTCGTGGCGTCTCTGGATGTTTATATCGCGGGCCTCGATACGAATTGCTCAGACATCAAGGCGCGCGTCAATCCGCCCCCAGCGCAAATAAACGGAGAATTACATGGAACCAGCCTTGACTCAGAACTGTGCGCTTTATTACGCGCAACATAGAACTTCAAAAGGTCGTGCGGCGCTTTTCAAGAGGTTTCGCGCCGCGGCCCGTAAGCAGGACCCGGATGTTCGGCAGCAGCTGACCTTCGGCGACTTATTCGTCGTACCACGACTTCATAAGGACAACGGTCGCTGAGCCGCTTCATTGATTGCCATCATGGATTCCCTGACTTTCGCAAGTTCACAGAAGGAAGAAAGCGATTCTGCCGCAGAGCGACGTTGGGAAAACGAAGGGGGAAATCCGAGGCAACTTCAACAGTTACCCTGTGGTGATCGAAAAGAAGACGCTACAACCGGTCCGACGCAAGGCACGTTGAAGGCTTCTGCTACCAAGATTGACGGCACATGCACCTAATCCAATTCCGCGAAATAATGCGAGATGCTGAAGTCGCATACGCAATTCATCCTATCGTGCGCAAGTACCTCCTAAGTGTAAACGACACGACCAAAGCCCTGATCGCATGCGGCGTGCCGCGGGCTGCTAACGTAGCTCAGATTGCGAGCGCCCTGAAGTGACTGCGGGTACTTTAACAGAGCGCAAGAGTCTCGCTCGAGGAGAAAGCGCTGCGATTGTCGAAGATGCAATCCCCGTTGATAACCCGGTGTCGAAAAATAATTGACGCCAATGAGACGCTCCAAACGAAGCGGCCTGATCCGCAATGCCCGTGGACGGGCCGCGCCAGCCCGATCCTCTGATCAGGAAGTGATGGTACATCTGTCGCGTTCTCAGATTTTCAAAGATTACGAACGGGCTTTCAGCGAAGCCACGGGTTTGCCGCTTAATATTCGAGGACACGATTCATGGTCGCCTGCACACCATGGCAAAACCGATGACGTTTCGTTTGCCGCGATTCTGGCTCGTTTCAACAAGGCTCGCGCCGCATGTCTAAGGGCCCAAACGGACGCATCCCAGGACCCCTCATCGACCACGCGCACCGTCACCTGGTTTGCGGGACTCTCCGAAAGCGCAGTGCCAGTGTATATAGGTGACCACATTCTAGGTTTTCTGGAGACAGGCGAAGTACTGCTTAAGAATCCGACAAAGAAACACTTCGCGAGCATTACTCGGCAGCTTCGCGCTTGGGGTTACAATGCGGATTGGAAGCAACTTGAGCGGGCCTATTTTCGCTCGTGCGTTTTATCGCCTGTCCGGTACCGCGCGATGTTGCGGCTACTGAGTATTTTTGCGCAACACCTTTCGATCTTGTCGAATCAACTGGTCGTACGGCGCGACAACGATCAGTCCACAAATATGACGCGAGCGCGACAATTTATCGAGGCCCATCAAGCGGAGCCGCTGTCGCTCGGGCGGATCGCCCAAGTGGCTAACATCAGCAGGCATTACTTTTGCAAGATGTTCAAGAAAGCGACAGGGATGAATTTCACCGATTACCTCTCGAGAGTTCGAGTGGAGAAATCGAAGACGCTTTTGCTCAATCCCAACTCGCGAATTAGCGAAGCTGCCTTCGCATGCGGCTTTCAATCCATGACGAACTTCAATCGCGCGTTTAAGCGAATCGTCGGTCGCTCTCCCACGCAATTTCGCGAGGCCCTTCCGAAGCTGCGTTGCTCGGTATAACTCAACCGGCACCCAAACACCCAAAAGCACTGCAAATAGGCGATCGCGGACTTGCCAAATACAGGAGTTTTGTTCATTCTGTGAACAGAATCATGTTTTTCGACAATTTACCGCTGGAACTGACATGCTCTAAATGTGGCAAGCAGATCCACGAGACTGTCAATTGGCTCAAGGCTGAGGGGTCGGAAATGTCCCTTTTGCGAAACGCTCATCGACACGACAGAGTTTCGACGTGGAATTGATGAGGCTACAAATCGCACCCATGAAATGCTTCGGAACCTTCAGGGGAGCCTGAAGAGCGTCAAAATAAAGATCAAACTCTAATCAACACAGTCAGCCCGGCACCAACACCTCGCTGTTCGTCCGGGGAGAAAGGCCGAGCAGTTCAGTGAGGCGTGACTCATACGAGTCGCAGGTGGAGGAATTGCCGTTCGGCTGGACCCAGTCGGGATGCTGGAGGCGCAAGGCGTCGTGGATCTGTTGCTGGAGTCGAAATGTAAGAGTGCATTTCGTCAGACATGTCAATCGTTCGCTAAAGTCTCAAAGTGTGCGCCGTGCGGCGCAACGTTTACACTAGAGCGAACGCGCGGAACCTTCCGCACGCTCGCCATCAGTGTTAGTCCGTTATTTCACTTTAACTTCGATAGCTTTTGATCTTACTATCGGCGTTGTCGGGAGGTGCACTTTCAGCACTCCGTCGTGGAACTCTGCCGTGACTTTCGTGCTATCGGCATCTTCGGGCAGCGTGAAGCTGCGTCGGAAAGTACCAAAGGATCGCTCGATGCGATGGAATTTCTTCTTCTGATCTTCCTTCTGGCTTTTGCGTTCTCCGGAAACGCAAAGGATGCCGTCTTCGACAGTTACCCTAACGTCATCCTTCTTCATTTCAGGCAGGTCAGCTTTGAGCAGATACCCGCGATCATCTTCGCTGATATCAACCTCCGGCGACCAATCTGCAACTGCCAGGCTGTGGATCTCGCCACTGCCCATTCTATTCGGAAAGCCGCCCAGGAAGAAAGGATTGAAGCGATTTTGTGTCGCTTGTTCCATCTCTCTAAGCGGATTCCATGTTATTACTTTATTCAATGTATCCATTTAATTTTACCTTTCTGGATTGAGTTAAAGCCGTGTTGGTACATGGCGCTAACCGCTTATTGTCAGAGTCGACCCTGATCTTGTGTACGTTGAGCGAGCAGGCCCGGTCGAAGGCGAACGCGCCGGTCGTAATTTCATCAGAACGGCTATTCAACACTTTCGAAATTTAGGCGCGAACTGCATTTCCAAGTACACCCTTGCACCCCCTTCAGGTGAGTTGTTGGTGCGCGGGATGCAGAGCATATTGTCAAAGTCTATGAAGGATTCTGTCGTCAGAGGATGCCTGCTGCAGCTTCTCTATGAACATCGAAGCGAAGGTTCCATTCCGTTCGGCCAAGGTCAGCAAGCGGTCCTGCCGCCAGGAGGTATAAGTCCCCGCGACTGGCTGCGCGCCTTGGCCCAGCTTTCAGAGTATCACCTCATCGACTGGACCCCTGTTGAGGATCAGGGCGGGATGGGCCTGCTGTCCGGCTTTGCTAAGATAAACGACTTCGGAGTCAAAGTGTTTGAAGGTGGTGTCGCGCCCCCGATCCAGATCTCAATGGATGAACGCCGGCGAACCAGCGTTCCTCGGCGGGAACAGGCGCCGATTGCAACGAGCACGCAGCATCAGCAGATGATTACGGACGCACTGGAGAAGGTGATCACCGCGATCAATCAAGTCGATGTGTCGGAACAGGAGAAAAATGAAGCGAAAACTTTGTTACGACGACTGCTGGGTAGCAAAGCAGCGATTAGCGTATTAGGCCCTGGCGCGCAATCCCTCGCCGCGAAGTATTTCGCGGAATAAAGCAGAGAGCGGGCGTCAAAGACTCGTTGGCGCCCTTTCCGAACTCTGGAATTCGCAGGACAAAAAACGGCAAGTCTTTCGGAAAATACGCCCAGACCGTACTCACGGACGACGTAAATTACAGAGTCCTTCGGACAAGGAAAAAACAGAAAGATTGCGTTATGAGAAAATTAACCCCGACCCTTACACAAAGCGGACTGCTGGCCGTGTTGCTGCAACGCCAGCGCTACAAAACAAGCCAGTTGGCCTGGCGTGGTGCACAACGCAACCAGATGCGCGCCGCCCTTTGGAGTACCCTCGCCTGGCCGTGGCGGGCGCTTACGGTACCCGTGCCCGTACGCTATTCGCGACGAGCACTTCGTCGGATACCTCTCGCACGCACTTGAATCTTTTACCGAGGCCAATTGTAATGCCTCCTCCAATCCACACGTACACCGAACTCCAGCAACAGATTCACGACGATCTGCGAATCCAACATCCTGAATGGATTGCGCCCAGTGGCGAATCACCCATGTGTGATTCTTACGACGCGTGCCTCACGGAAATGGTCGACACTTTGACGCGAAGGGGATCCAACAGACCCATCGTTCCTCCTCATCGCGCACTGGAACCGGTAGTAACTGGAAGCTACAAGTCATCTCATAAACCAAAAAGGGATGTCATCCTGAGCGAAGCGAAGGATCTCTGTCTATTCTGCGCGCTTTGACAAGGGACAAAGTCAGAGATGTTTCGCTGCGCTCAACATGATAATGACCATTTATGAGATGACTTGTAAAGAGTTATGGAATATGTGTTAAAGCTCGTTTGAGCTATCCTTATTCGGCCTGGCGACAACCTACTTACGGGCTCAGACTTTCGTAGCTGCGCGAAGTAAATGACCGGCGACACATCTGCCTTGGTGACTCAGTTCGCCCTTTTAGCTGCTATTATTCCCCGCTCCCTCGTTTTATAGGAGGAGTAAGAGTTAGGTTTGTTGCGCTGGGGCCTAAAGAACAAGTTACCAGGACACACGCCAGTCTGCGACAGGTCGAGATCGGAAGTCCGGAATTCTTCCGATGTATTCTATCGTAAGCCGCTTACGATGCATTCGGGTCCGGGCGCGTACGCGAATTTTACGCCACAAGCACTGCAAATTGCCGGCGCGCCGACGTGTTTTTTCCCAACAAAGCGGGCTTCGTACAGATTCTATCTTCGGGCAAGTCCGGGACACCACCGTGCAAGTCTGGACAGTTGGAGAAGGATTTGGGATTGGAAGCGAGTTCTCTCAGACATGCTGAGCGGCTAATAATCTTCGAGATCATGAGGTCTTTCTTCCTTGGTTCAAAGGAACAGGCGACTAAGGTTGGCCGCCTTACACTGGGGCAAACGCACGGAACCTTCCGCACGCTCGCCATCAGTGCTCGCGCATTACGCCACTTTAACTTGCGTAGCTTTTGATTTTGCTACCGGTGTCGTCGGGAGGTGCACTTTTAGCACTCCGTCGCGGAACTCTGCCGTGACTTTCGTGCTATCGGCATCCTCGGGCAGCGTGAAGCTGCGTCGGAAAGTGCCAAAGGATCGCTCGATGCGATGGAATTTCTTTTTCTGATCTTCCTTCTGGCATTTGCGTTCTCCGGAAACGCTAAGAATGCCCTCTTCGACTGTTACCCTGACGTCATCCTTTTTCATTTCAGGCAGGTCAGCTTTGAGGAGATACCCTTGATCATCCTCACTGATATCAACCTCCGGCGACCAATCTGCGACCGCCATGCTGGGGATCTCGCCACTGCCCATTCTGTTTGGAAAGCTGCCCAAGAAGAATCGATTTAAGCGATTCTGCGCTTCGTCCATCTCTCTAAGCGGATTCCATGTTGTTACTTTATTCAATGTATTCATTTATTTTACCTTTCTGTATTGAGTTAAAGCCGTGTTGGTACATCGCGCTAACCGCTTATTGTCAGAGTCGACCCTGATCTTGCGCTTGATCAACGGATGCTCCGGCCAACGCGCTCGACGATTTCCACGTAGGCTTTCAGAGGAGCGGACGGATTTTCGCCTTTCCACGCGACACAAGCTTCGGTCGCCACGGCCGGCATGACTGGGCGAAACACCACATTTTTGTGCGGGAGTTTTTTAAGCTGCTCGGGGACGAGGGCGACACCCAAACCAGCGGAGATGGCGTGGATCATCGTTCGTTCAAGATCGACATCCTGCAAAACCTTCGGGATAAAACCGGCGCGGTGACAGGTCTTGCTCAACCATTCGCGATAGTAGGGGTAGCTCGCTTCTGACATTCCGATGAAAAACATGGACGCGAGAGCTTGCGGATTTAGCGTCTCGTTAGGTTATCATCGGCTTTTCTCGCACATTACCTTCCAGGCAAGCTGGCCGATCCGGCTCTTCACACTTATTTTTGGCGCCGCCGCGTTTGAAAATTCGGTTTTGATGTGGGCGAGTGAACATCGGCGTCATCATAAGCATGTGGATCATGACGATGATCCGTACTGTATTTCGAAAGGGTTTTTTCACGCGCATACCGGATGGCTGATTTTCAAGCTGAATAGCGATCAGCCGTACGACAACGTAGCCGACCTGCAGAAAGACAAGCTCGTTTGCTGGCAAGATCGACACGTCCAGTGGATCGCGGTCCTGGTCAGTTTCGGCATCCCGGCAAGCCTCGGCTTTCTGTGGAATGGTTGGCAGGGAGCGCTCGGTGCTTTCTTAATCGCGGGGGTTGCGCGAATCGTTGTGCTGCAGCATTGCACATTTCTGATCAACAGCGCGTGTCACACGATCGGACGACAGCCGTATTCAACGAGGTGCAGCGCGCGCGACTCTTTCTTTTTGGCCCTTTTCACCATGGGCGAAGGCTATCACAACTACCACCACGAATTTCAGCACGACTACCGTAACGGAGTGAAGCCGTGGCAATTTGATCCGACCAAGTGGCTTATCTGGACGCTTTCGAAGTTAGGACTCACCCGGAATCTGCGCCGCGTTCCGGCAGATAAGATAGAGTCGGCGCAACGACAAACCCGAAACGTGAATTGCTGATGTGCGGCCGGCAAGCATGAAGGTGCGTAGGGCATCGAGGACGTAGGTCAATGGGGTTAGATGAGTAAGGGCGGGCAAGTGAAGGTTCACATGCGATACCTCCTTTAGAGAAGGATAAACGCCTTTCTTGACAGCCGCTGTGATCCCTTCAGGAGTTGATACGATGGCACGCGCTGCTGTGGCATTTTGGGCCGGCGCTTGCGAATTCAAGTATCTGGTCGCATTGTCTGGATAGATCAAATCCGGCTTCAGAAAGGGCTAAAGTTATGTTGCGAAGCCTTAGGCAGCTTTACGGAAAAAAGCTCGGCGCTTCTGACGGCGACATCGGCCATGTGAGGGACTTCTATTTTGATGATCAACAATGGGCTATCCGCTATGTTGTCGCCGACACAGGTTCATGGCTATCGGGCCGCTTGGTGCTGATTTCTCCCCAGGCTTTCGAAAACCTGCCTCAAAACGGCGACTGCCTGCTCGTGAATCTGACTCGGCAACAGATTGAAAACAGTCCCGCGATTGAGTCGCACAAGCCAGTCTCGCTACAATATCAAGCATACTGGGACGGAGTCGAAACGTGGGGCGTGGGTGGTTTTCCCGAGGCCCCGCCACCGCCGCATCTTATGCGGAGTAAGCAAGCAAGCGACGATGTTCATCTGCAAAGCACACAGGCTCTTAGCGGCTACCCCATCCAAACCAGCGAAGGACCAATCGGCCATGTCATTGATTTTATCATCGATGACAACAGTTGGGCGATTTGCCACCTGGTTGTGGAGACCGGCCATTGGTATTCGCACAAGGAGATCGTGATTTCACCGAAGCACATCGACCGGATCAGTTACGAGGAATCGAAGGTATTTGTGAACGTGAGCAAGGAAGCCATCATGGATGCACCGCAATACCATGTTTCTCCGCTCGGCGAGACATATGGCGATACCCGGAATTTCGACTAATGAATTTACAACGAGCCGTGAACCCCTCTAACAATCGGACGCCCTGCTGATCAAACATGGCGTTTGTTATTCCTTATCAGTTGTGAACGCAGCTCGGCGTTCGCGTTTCCTTGCGATTCCATTTTTCGCAATCGAATCTTAGGCCACAAGCAGTGTTGGGTTTTTCCCACGCTGCGTGACATTTCGTAGGGTTTGCCAATGGCTTTGGTGTGCCAGTTTTTGATACTGCACTATTGATTTCTCTCCCACATTTGCATGTTGCGGATGGCATTAGCGGATAGATAAAGCATAAAGGATCTAGACTAATGAATCATCCCAGCTGCGATACTGTCCACTCCAACAGCTTCGCGGCATCTTAAGTGGGAAAGATTTTGCTTCTTTTTTCTGTGCGTTAACACAGCAAATCTTAAAGCGTCCTAAACGCATCTTTTCTTCCTTCACCCATTTTTCAATTGTCATAGTCATTTTGTAATTGAGAATTTGAAATAGATTTATTTGACGTATTAAAGCCATCTTGGTGCATCGCGCTAACCGCTTATTGTCAGGCTCGACCCTGATCTTGCGCACGTTGAGGAGAAGGCCCTGGCTAAAGGCAAACGCTTGGCGATTTCGCAAGATCGCGCTCGTGGGCAGGCAGGCTTAGAAGTCCGAGCGGTGCGGAGACAAAGATGCCTTGTTCCGAGAATACACGCAGCGCTAGCAATCTTACTTGCCACAGGCCCGGGGATCACGCATTATGAAGTCCCGATGGTCAGAGCGAATTGTCGGGCGCGGTTTACCGCAGCCGATTTCGACTTCATCGTGCGCACGCTGGCCCGTTCGCAAACGGATCAGGTTTCTCTGGTCGATTTGTTGAGCGACGTCGAAACGCGCGACTCCATTCTCGATCATCCCCGGTTGGTCGACGCTATTCTGAATCACTGCGGACAACTGCACATCTCGTCCCAGTTTTACTTTTACGTGCTTGCTCGGCACGTCCTGCAACAGGGCGGAATCGGGGACCGAAAGCTTTGTGATTACGTCGCGTCGTTACTGGAAACGTTTTCGCACGCGAGCCGGATGCAGATTTCCGACGAGACACATCATCTGGCCGAGCAATATATTTCCGATATCCTGATCGCGCTGAGTCGCGCCACTCCGGAGCAGGCATTTTTGCTTCGGGCGCACATTGGCAATTACTCGCTGTTCATCAGCGGAATTTTTCACGAGAACACGCAACGGCGCAGTCTGCGCGGAGGACCGGACATCAAGTTTTATGAGCAAGTTGGCCGGACGAACTATCAACTTGTTTCCTCGCATGTGGTGGCTCGCCGCTGCGAGCTGAATGACGTGTTCGAAGGATTGGCGGACCGATTCCGCGAAGTGCGGCTCGCCCTGAATCAGCTTTCCGATCAGTTGCTCAATCTGGACGAAGACGCGCGTCCCTCGCTTTCTTTGTGAACGAGACACTCTTCAGCCAAATCCAGCGATTATTTGAACGCACGTACGCGCAGGTTGGGATCAATCTGGAAGATTGTCTGATTGATCGGACGCGCAGCGCGCAGTTGTCGATGCTGGCGGGGACGTCCGCCCGGGAACTGAGCGAACTCGCGCGCACATTTTTGCGGTGTGCCGGAGATCAGCTTTATGTCGGCATTTACTATTCCCGCTGGCTGATCGAACAACTTGAACAACACGATCCGCGTGCGGGGTTGGGGGATCGGAATATCCGGTCGCTGATCACGTTTGTTGAAGAATTGAATCATGCGTTGCACGCCGCGCTCCAATTCAAACGCGGAGTGCGCGAGATCGCGTCGGAAGATTTTGCACGCAACCTTGAGCTTCAGGCGCAGGTCGACACTTATTTGGTTCTTCTACTGTTCGTCGCCTTTTTCCGAAAAACGCAGCGTGTTTCCGCGACCGACCGTCGCTGGTTGCGTTTTCACCTTTTCGCGCGGCAATGTCCCGAGGCATTTCGCGACGCGAACCTGCGCGGCCGTTACCTTGAGACGAGCGAACTTGCAGCCAGCTACACGCGTTATCTCGATACCCTCAATGCCGTTCGTCGTATCGATGAAATCCGGCGGTTTCATTCCCTCGATTACGGCGCGAAAAGAGAGCGAATTCTAGCGTTGACAACTGGCCAGGCAAACTGAGCCGCAGTTTATTGCGCCGCGACGGGATGATGCGATTCATTTGCCTTATGGCTACCTATCCAAAGAGTCCCAAAGAAATGACCAAAGGCATGATGTATTTCCCGCGTATGCTGGACAAGATTCGTCTGCATCTGCGCGGCGAGCTCCACGAAGATTATCAAGAAAACTTCGGCGCGCTGAAAGCAGCGGATGGAACGTGCTGCAATTTTCTGCGCGTGCACCATCGCGATCTGATTGAGCGTGTGAAGCAGGGCGGCACGGACGAAGAAATCATGGAATGGTGTTTCGAAAAAGGCCGCCGCCTGAATGATGGCGATCTTTTTGTCTGGAACGGATTCGCGTCGAAGCTCGGATGGCGCGACGCAATCACGCCGCGTCTCGAACAACGGAAAAAGGAGGCGGGAATCGCCGATCGCGACGATATTCTCACTATTCCCGATCTGATCGATTTCGACGAAAAACGGTTCTCACAGGCGGGCAAGACTTCGTGAGTTCATCGAACTTAGCTTGGCTACGAATAGTCGGCGTAGCGATTGGCCTTTGGTCTCTGGCTTTCACCTCTTGCAATTATGATGTCCCAATCACATCGGGCCCGACTCGAAACGTGGAGAAACGGCTTCTTGGCGATTGGCTTTCACTCGACGGCAAGGAAAACATGAAAGTGCGGCGGTTGGACGACAATACTTACGTCGTTTACTACGATGGTGATCTTTTCCGCGCTTATCATTCCGACGTCGGGGAAGCGCCTTTCGCAACTGTCCAGGACCTCAACTCAAACGATCGCAAATATGCTTACATCATTTGGAAATTGTCGGACGATGGCAAGAACTTGAGATTACGAAGCGTCAACGACAAGGTCGTCCCAAAGGAAACCAAGGACTCCGCCGGCGTGGTTGCGCTCCTGACAAAAAACGCCCGCAATCCTGAGCTCTTCGGCGAGGAGATCGAATTTAAGAAAGAGAAATAGCTGGGTCCAGGCGGTCACAGGACGTGATCGCGTTTGTAGGGCAACCGCTTCGGTTGCCGAGGGAATCACGGGTGGCAGGCGGAGCGCCTGCCCTACAACGATTGATCCGACACCAGTTGGACTTATCCCTCGATTGATGATCGCAGGTTTTCTGACAGAGTTCGCGATGACTGAATCGAGAAACGGCTTTTACGCGATATGTCTTGCGTTTTTGTTAGCGTTTCTTTGGGCGGCACCGGCCTCGGCGCAACAAACACCGGCGGTCGCATCAAGTCCGAACGGATCGCCATCGCCGACTCCGGCTGTGTTTTCGCCGCAGACACTGTCGGAACTGAAACAATTGCAGAAGGCAGCTCTGGAAAGCGATTATGCTTACCGGCAGGTTGCACATCTGGCCAACAACATCGGGCCACGTTTAAGCGGATCGGCACAGGCGGCCAAAGCAGTCGAGTACGTCGCCGCCGAATTGAAAGCACTCGGCTGCGACGTGCAACTCGAAAAAGTTATGGTCCCCCACTGGGTGCGCGGCGAAGAGACAGCGGCGCTTATTCAATTTCCCGGACAGGCACCCAACACCACGCAGAAGGTGGTCCTCTGTGCGCTGGGAGGCAGCGTGGCCACACCAAAAAACGGGATCGAAGCCGAGGTCCTTGTGGTGACAAATTTTGATGAATTGAAATCGATGCCTCGGGCAAAAGTCGCGGGCAAAATCGTGCTGTTCAATTACCCGTTCGACAAACAGATGGCCGCGCAGGGTCGCAGCCACCAAGCTTATGGCCAAGCAGTTGTATATCGCAGTGACGGGCCAAGCGCAGCCGCAAGGCAAGGCGCTGTTGCGTGCTTGATTCGCTCAGTGGGTGCAGCCGACTATCGGCTTCCACACACTGGACTGACCGATTACGCAAAGGATGCGTCGAAGATTCCGGCGGGCGCGGTGACGGCCGAGGATGCGGATTTAATTGTCGATCTGGTGCGACAAGGACCGGTGAAAATGAAATTGGTTCTCACGCCCCAAACTCTGCCTGACGCGGAAAGCGCGAACGTGATCGCCGATATCAAAGGCAGCGAACACCCTGAACAGGTCGTCATAGTTTCGGGTCATTTGGATTCATGGGATTTGGGAACCGGCGCAATCGATGATGGCGCAGGCGTCGCAGTTTCGATGGAAGCGGCGAACCTGATTCAAAAACTTGGTCTCAAACCGAAACGCACGATTCGCGTGATCGCGTGGATGAATGAAGAGAATGGTGAGGCCGGATCAAAGCAGTACGCGAAGGATCACGAAAAAGAAATACCAAATCATTTCGCAGCGATGGAAACAGACGGCGGCGCCGGACACCCGATCGGCGTTAACATCAAGGCGAATCCCGAAGTGAAAAAAATGTTCGCGCCCGTCGCGAACATCTTGCAGGAATCAGGCGCTGGCATTCTCGATTTGGTCGAACACTGCGGAGCCGACATCGAGCCACTCGAGAAGGCCGGTGTGCCGGCTTTTAGTCCGATTCAAGACAGCCGTTTCTACTTCAGCTACCACCACACAGCAGCCGACACCCTGGACAAGATTGTGCCGAAGGAATTGGCGGAAAATTCTGCTGTCGTCGCGGTGGTGGCGTATGCGCTTGCGAACATGGAAAGACCATTGCCTCGTTGAGTGAGAGTAGCGGGAGCGTCCTCGCCCGCCGCGGCGGGCCGGAGGCATGTGCTACTTCAATTGCGCTTCAAATTGCGCGCCTCGTTCAGCACAAAATTCGCCAGCCGACGCCCGCGATTGCGAACAAATCGCCACGGCCCGGCATCGACGAAATAGGTGAGGAGAATGCTGTCGCGCGTTTTCACCTCGGGCCCGACCGGATCGGCCGAATGCCAGGTGTTGTCGGCTACGGCGAACGCGTAACCTGTATTCGGCGAAAACGGCATCTGTGCCTTCTTCGGTTTGCGTCCGTTAGGCAACACCTCGTGGAAGATCGTGCCGATGTGCGGCGTGGAATTGTCCGCCGGTAGATAAAATTGGACGGTGATCCCTTTCCAAAGACTGTCGGTGTGCTTGAAGATACGGTATCCGGGAATGTCGCGCGTCAGGATCGGTACCGGATACATGTTCACCTTTGCAAAGTTTTCTCCGAAGCGGCCTTTCAGCCCCGGCGCCAACCGTTGGACGAAAGCAGATTGCAACTCCTTGGAACGCAGCACGCGACCGGTCGCATCCCAGACTGCGCGTTTTTTCGGCGGTAAATGGCGAACGTATTCGGGGAAAAGATCGATCTTCGTGCGGGTGGGTTTTCCATCGGCCCTGCTGCTGCCCATCTTGCTTTTGCCGGACATGGCCCGGTAATCCTCGGTCACTGGCATCGCTTCGAGCATCTGCGCGTAGAAGTCATCGGGAAAAATGCGCTCAAACTGCAAGTGATGGAACGGCGCATCATCTGCTGGGGCTTGTCGTACTGAATCGACAACGAATTGGATAAGATTTGCAACTGACTCGGATTTTTCCATCGATTGTCCTTTAGGGGGCTAATTTAGAAATGGTACTCTGTTGTGCAATGAATAAGCAAGGAGCGGCGGCCTTCAGACCGCCATGGTACCCATGGTTGTAATAAACCAAAAGCGTTCGCTTCTCTTACGCGTCGGTCGGTGGACAGCGGAATTGGTCCTCGTGTTTGTCGGCGTTTACGCGGCGTTTTGGCTTAGTAATTATCAGCAACACCAGCAGGATGCGGAACGTCGTGACCGAATCCTGGTGTACATCGAGCAAACATTGAGCGAAGGAATCGAAAGCTCAAAAAGTAACCGCGCGAAAGAACAAGAACCAGAAGCGGCGGAGTTTCGGCGCGCGCTGGACGCCGGTGAGATGCCGCCGGTGCGTCCCTTTGTTTTCATTACCGACTACAGTCCAAGCGACTTAGCCACGATGCTGCAATCGGGAGGCGTCCAACTTTTCGACGTGGAGACGCTCAAGGCATTGCGCAGCGATGAATCAGTTATCCGCTGGGGACTCCAGCGTATGGCGCGTTATCAAAAATTAAGCGACGAGCTGATTGTGCCGAATCTCAACCAGGACATTTCTTTCTTTTACGATCCGGCCACGAAGAAATTGCGAAAACAATTTGAAATATATCCCAAAGCTCTGGAAGCGAGAGTGGAGCTTTGCGTACGAGCTTGAACGAACCCACACCGAACTGCTCAAACGAATCCAGGCCGAACGGCAGCGAAATCAGTAGCATGAATCCCATAATCCGAACCTTCGTAATTCTCTTATCGGCTTTGGTTGCGAGTAACGCGTCCGCCGCTGATTATCCCACTCCGACCGAAGGCGATTTCACGATTCACGATTTCAAATTTCAATCCGGCGAAACATTGCCGGAGCTGCGGATTCACTATCGCACGCTGGGAAAACCGGAGAAAGATGCCCGGGGCAAAACGACCAATGCCGTTCTGATCATGCACGGGACAACCGGCAGCGGCGCGCAATTTATTCGTCCCGAGTTCGCTGGCGAGTTGTTTGGAAAAGACCAGCCGCTCGACGCGACAAAATTTTTCATTGTGTTGCCGGACGGGATTGGTCACGGCAAATCGAGCAAGCCGAGCGACGGCATGCACGCGAAATTTCCGCGCTACGGTTACCTCGATATGATCGAAGCCGACCATCGGCTCCTCACCGAAGGGCTTGGAGTGAATCACGCACGATTGGTAATGGGCACGTCGATGGGCGGAATGCACACCTGGCTGTGGGGCGAGCTGCACCCTGACTTCATGGACGCGCTTATGCCGCTGGCGAGTTTGCCGACCCAAATTTCGGGACGCAACCGCGCGTGGCGTCGAATGGTCATCGATGCTATCCGCAATGATCCGTCGTGGGACGGTGGCGAGTACAAAACGCAGCCATCCAGCCTGCGCACCGCCGCCGAGATGCTTTGGTTCATGAGCAGCAATCCGGTCCTGCGTCAGAAGGACGCGCCTTCGCTTGCGAAAACAGATGAAGTTCTCGACAAATTCGTCGAGCAAATCGTCAAGACTGATGATGCAAATGACGTTCTCTATGCGCTTGAAGCTTCACACGATTATGATCCGGGGCCGAATCTGGAAAAAATCCAGGCACAGCTTCTGGCAATCAACTCCGCCGATGATCTGATTAATCCGCCCGAACTCGGGATTCTTGAACACGAGATCAAGCGCATCCCGCACGGCCGTGCGGTCGTGATTCCTTTGAGCGACAAAACGCGCGGCCATGGTAGCCACACCATCGCCACGTTGTGGAAGGACGAATTGACGAAACTGCTAAAGGAAAGCGAACAGAGCCAGTAGCGGCGAGCATTTTGATCTGGGTACACCGGTTCACTGTCGACTCAACAGCTTTCGGTTACGCTGGCAGACATTGATTCTTTGTCGTTGACACCCAAACCCCACCCTGCGCAGCATCCGCGGCAACCCCGTCTAGCCCGCCGCGTGTAAATCGACGCGACCCGTTCCTCGAGCGAGGCCTTTTTGAAAAATCGCAGTGAAACATCAACAACTAGAAAACGTCTTATGAAAACAATTATCAAAACTTATGTACATTTCATTGCAATTGGGTTGCTCCTGGCCTGCTTAGAATTTTCGCCTGAAGCGCAACCCGTCGTACCACCACCGGACGGCGGCTATCCCGGCGGGAACACTGCTGAGGGACAGAACGCACTCCAAAGCCTGACTACTGGCGGCTACAACGCAGCGATTGGTTGGTTGTCGCTCAGGAGTCTGACAACCGGAAGCTTCAACACTGGCGTCGGCGCTGGAGCGCTCGTGTTGAACACTGGAAGCGAAAATACGGCTACTGGCGTTGCAGCACTTTTAAGCAACACCACAGGCGAATTCAACACGCTTTAAGTGTGACATCAAACCGATGGAGAAGGCCAGTGACGCCATTCTAGCGCTCAAACCGGTTGCCTTCCATTACAAGAGCGACGCTAAAAATACGCCCTGCTTCGGTTTGATCGCCGAAGAGGTGGAAAAGGTGGACCGGGATTTGGTGGTACACGACAAAGAAGGAAGGCCATACAGCGTGCGCTACGATCAGGTCAACGTGATGTTGCTGAACGAATTCCTTAAAGAGCACAACAAAGTCGAGAACCTGGAAAGCACCGTCGCGAATCTGGTGGCAACGATGAAAGAGCAAGCGGCGCAAATCCAGAAAGTGAGCGCCGAGCTCGAATCCACCAAACGCACACAGCAAGTCGCATTAACCAGTCGGTAGAGTCGTCGAAGAAAAGCGGGCACTCAGCAATTTTCAGTATTGCCGTGTTGTCTTACCCGCTGCTGGGGGGGTGGTCCGCTTTTTGTTACTCACAGGCTGCCAACGCTCATGCGGAAGCATGCGCATGTGGAGATGTATGCTTTCATGACCGCTCAATCATAGTCCCGGTACTTTCGGTAGATCCTTGCTCGGCAGCTTCGAGAATTTGGCTTCCATGCCGCGTTGGATCCTTTGCTGCTTGATACTTGCTTTTTCGTTCTTGAGGGTCACGAGCAGCTTTGTCATTCCCTCATTCAGCGCCTTGTTTCCGGCATCCCATTCCGACTTTGGCTTGAAAGTCACACGCGGATAAATCTTTGTTAGGTCTGGTACCACTTTCCCTTCTCTCTGAACTCTTTCAATGATTGGAACTAATTGATCGATATCGCCGAAAGCGTATCCGTTGATGTACGGGCCCACCAACTGTTGAAAGGCATTCTGCGCCTGGAATAATTCGAAACCGGGATCGCCCATGCTGCCCATTTTCTCCCGATCGATCAGGCTGGCAAACAGACGCCCTCGATATTGGGCCGAATAAAACCAGTAAATTGATTCTTTCCTGAAACCCAGATCATAGAGGCGAATCGCGGCGATGTACGTCTCTGCGAAATTGAGGGTGTCCCACGACTTTTTCATTTTCGCGATCGTCGCAACGAACTCCGGTTCGTTTTTCGCGGCCAAACCACTGCTAAACGGGCCGACCTCGATAGTCGGGCCTTTGGAATTGTAGTACGGCGTGATGTAAACGTCGATGTGAGCGGGATCAGAAATGGTTTGGCTGGCGGCTAGACCGGCACAACCCATGAAGACGAAAAGGGCGATGGGATTTGGTTTCATTTCGGCTAGGAGCCGCAAGCTCAACCACCGCTTTACTTAGCGCAAGCGACCGCCGATTCGTCTAGCTCACGAGGACCGGTGTATTCATCCGGGAAATTTGTTAGAGAGAACCGTGATGAAGTCCGTTTGGCACAAACAATTTATTATTTGTCTGGTTCTCGGGTTGCTTTTTATCCCGATCTATTTCCTGATCGGGCGTTGCTCGGAGGCGGAGGAGGCGGCAACTGGATCAAGTTGGATTTTCGGGGCCTTATCTTTTGGAGTTACATCACGCTGGTCGCTGTTCATGTCACCTTGAGTTCCATTGCGGTCCTGTTATTTCCCAAGGCAGGAGCGTTGCGGATTCACCTTGGCTCGATGGTTCTTTCCGTGATCCTGCTCATCACGGGTGTCGCCGTTTACAGCAAGGTGCGCCGTCTGGCCATGTCCAACGAATACCGAACGTTGATGGCCAGTCGCAGACCTCTAATGAACGTGATTGAACTAAAAGCGTGGTCGTATTTTCCCGATGAGAGTCATCCAACGGAGATCCGCGTGAGCGTGGTTATCCAACAACCGGGCTGATTTGCAGGCAACGTAACTGGCGAACAAACGGATTCGTCAGGCTCCTCGACAACCATTTTTGAATCCACCAACTGGCCCGAAAGCCAGCGTCAGGTGCGTAGCGGCGAGGCTTTCACGTATGCATTCCCGCTAAAATTCCTAACCCCGGGGCGCGCCGATGATGTGCGCGTTACCTTATATCTTTTCAAGGCTCCAAGTGGACCTGCTACGGGCGACATTGCAAAAGTGTTTATTAAGTCGCCGCAGCATGACGACGACGGCGAGTATTTCTATGGAGTGCTGCCGCCCCTTTCTCAAGCAGGGAACAGACCGAGCGCGCCTCCTGCCGACGAGTAAGCAGTTGCCCTTACTGAAGACGATCGCAGTCGTAACAGATACTCGGGTGTTGCCCTTTCAACACATTGAGCGTTTTCATCAGACGCGCCTCGTATGAGTCACACAGGGGAGACTCGCCATTTGGCTGAATCCATTCAGGGTGTTGGATTCGCAGGTCGTCGTGAATCTGTTTCCGCAGGTCTGTGTACGTATAAAGTTGATGAACCATGACCACTGATTTGTTTGGTTATCTCGGTGCCACGGCCATCGCGTGAGCGACTAAAATGATTGGCCAGACGGCTATAAACACAATCATCCCGAAGCCAACCAGCTCGGATAAGTATCCAGGTTGTGTCCGGTAAGCATATCGGTCACTGAAGAAACGAGAAGCGCGAACGAGCATCGAATGAGTAGTTTCCATGTTCATGTCGACAATAGACAACCGTTTGAGTCTCGGCGTTTCACCCCAAAAGTAACGCTGCTGTAACTTTGGGTGACGGCGGCGAGGGGCAAATGCGATTGTGCTTGACGAGCAGGTGAGATGTTTTCAAAATCCGCAGCGCTACACGGATCTGAATCAGGCGGAGGCCTGTCGCCCCGCCAAGGTTCTTCGCCTTTTCCGGACCCGCAAACGAGGGAATCAACTCAGCGGGGAAAAGAAAGGAAGAACCATGAATCCATTGATCCAGCTCAACAAAACCGCAGTATTTCTGGTCGCGCTGGCGCTAGTCTGCTTCGGACTGTCGCCGTCTTTACGGGCGGTTGTCCCGCCGCCGGATGGTGGCTATCCCGGACAAAACACAGCGGAAGGGCAGAGTGCCCTTTTCAGCCTCACCACGGGCACGAACGATACGGCAGTCGGTTGGTTTTCACTTAAAACCCTGACGACTGGCCAATACAACACGGCCCTTGGCGCCGGAGCGCTCTTTACCGCCGCCACTAGCAGCCTAAATACGGCCACCGGCGCCGCTGCGCTCTTCAGGAACACCAACGGAAACAGCAACACGGCCAATGGAGCGTTAAGCCTTTTCAGCAATACCACCGGCTCACACAACACGGCTGTGGGCGAGGAGGCGCTCTTTGATAACATCACAGGCGACTTTAACACGGCTTTGGGTTTAAGCGCGCTCAGGAACAATATGACGGGCGGAACCAACACGGCAGTGGGAGTGTTTGCGCTCCAATTGAACGCGACCGGCGAAAGCAACACGGCTGTGGGCACGAATGCGCTTTCAAGCAATACGACGAGCGACAGCAACACGGCAATTGGCCGAGAGGCGCTGTATTTGAACAACACCATTGGCGGGCAGACAGCCGTCGGTTACCACGCGCTGCGGAACAGTAGCCCCAGTGGACAATTCTGTTTCGGGAATACGGCTGTCGGGTTCAATGCGCTGGAGGACAGCACCGGCGGTTGCGGCAATACCGCCCTTGGGACTGCTGCACTCGGTAGCAATACCACCGGAAGCGGCAACGTTGCCGTGGGCCTTTTAGCCGCCAACAATGTCACTACTGCCAGCAACGTTATCTGCATTGGCGCGGTCGGAGTGAACGGGAGCAACAGCTGCTTTATAGGCAACATCTGGAATCAACCCGGCGGATCCCAGGCAGTCTATGTCAATTCAGATGGCAAGCTCGGCGCGCAAGTATCTTCGCGGCGTTTCAAGGACGACATCAAGCCAATCAATGAAGCCAGTGAAGTCATCCACCGCCTTAGGCCGGTAAGCTTTCGTTATAAAGCAGAGGTTGAACCGACGCGTCCGGTCGGCTTCGGTCTGATTGCCGAAGAAGTAGAAAAGATAAATCCCGATCTGGTATCTCGCGACCGGGAAGGCAGGCCCATAAGCGTACGCTACGATCAGGTGAACGCGATGCTGCTCAACGAGTTTCTTAAGGAGCACAAGAATATGCAGGGACTAAAAGCCGCGCTCGCTCAGCAAAAGAAAGAAATCGCCACTCTGGTCGCGCACATCAAAGAGCAGGATGCCAAGATCCAAAAAGTCAGGGATCAACTGGAAATGAGCAACGCCGCACCGCAGGTCGCGAGCACGAAGTGACCGAAACGCCTCTCACAGAGAGGCGGCTACAGCCGAAGAGGGAAAAACAATCGGTGACTCACTCGCCGTAGTAGTACGCGCCGCCATAGTAAGCGTCCCATGGGTAGTACGGGTAATAATCAGGCGCGTAGTAAGTATTATATTTTGCCTCGGGCGAGCGGAACCCGTTATTGGCATAGTAAACATCGGCGCAGCCACTAAGCAGAAATAGAAAGGCCACGACGCCGACCAGCGAAAAGATCGTTATGACTTGCCGACTCTTTTTCAGTATTGCTGTCACGCGTTTGGGGCGCTCATTTGACGGGAGCGCTCTTGCAAACGCAAGCTAAAAATTAAACGCATCGACGCAGCCGCCAAATGCGGACTACATCGATGCGTTAGCCAACCGCGCGTCGCAAATTATTACCAGTCGCCGTAAACGGTCCTGGTGTAGTAGCGCGGACCATAGGCGTCGTTGTAGCGGACGCCTGAGCGTACGACCGTATCGTAGGATGGCCCGTAGTAGGAATACGGGTAATAATCGTACGAACGCGTTGTATAATACGCGGTCGGATAATAACCGGTGTCATACGCCACGTACGGATTCCCTGCACATCCGCCCAGAAAAGCTGTCACGAGGCCTGCGCAAAGGATCGATAGTAACACTGGAATGCAACGCTTGGATTTCATTGTCGTTTTCATCAGATATCCCCCTTTGTTGAATTTCCCTTTCCAATAATGAGCCGTTCAGCGGCTCTGTCTGGCCTGCTGTTCCCTTGTGAACACGAGGTGTTCAGACTTTCACTGTACGATTCGAATCAGACGCCCTGATCGGTCGCCGGCCTGGTGAAATCGCGGAACCTTTTGGACTGAGGCGACATATCGATGTACGCCAAAGGATTTTGCATCAATAGCGGTGTTCGCTACCGTCAGCCTCCCAATGAAACGAAATTTGTTTTGGCTCGGTGCGTTCCTGACGATTGTGTTCACCATGTTTGCAAAGCAGCCGTCCCCATCGACACCCGAGAGGAATTTTGACGTGATCATCCGCAACGGGACAGTTTACGACGGCACCGGCGCCGAACCGCGACAGGCCGATGTCGCGATTCGGGGTGATCAGATCGCAGGCGTTGGCGATTTCAAATCGGCGAAAGCGAACACGGTCATCGATGCGAAGGGGCTCGCAGTTGCGCCTGGGTTCATCAACATGCTTTCCTGGTCAACAGAGTCGCTGATTCAGGATGGCCGCTCACAAAGCGAAATTCGGCAGGGCGTAACGACCGAGATCATGGGCGAAGGCGAATCGATGGGGCCCGTGAACGATCGTGTGCGCGAGCACAAAATTCGCGAGCAAACCGACATCAAATATGACATCACGTGGAATACGCTGGCGGAATATCTCCAGTATCTCGAAAAGCGCGGCGTGTCGTGCAATGTGGCTTCATTCATTGGTGCGACGACGATTCGCGAATACGTAGTCGGATACGAAGATAAACAGCCGACGCCGGAACAGCTTGACCAAATGCGCGAGCTGGTGCGGAAAGAAATGGAAGCCGGCGCGCTCGGAATCGGCACTTCACTGATTTATCCGCCGGCGTTTTATGCGAAAACCGAAGAGCTGATCGAGCTGTGCAAGGTCGCGGCAAAATATCAGGGCAAATACATCTCGCATATGCGCAGCGAAGGAAATCAACTGTTCGAAGCGCTTGATGAGCTGCTGCGGATCGCCCGCGAAGCGAACATTCCGGCCGAGCTTTATCACATCAAAGCTGCCGGCAAAAAAAATTGGCCGAAAGTAGACGAACTGCTCGCGCGAATCGAACGCGCGCAGAAGGAAGGACTGAAAGTTACCGCCGATATGTACACCTACACCGCCGCGGGCACAGGGCTCGACGCGTGTCTGCCGCCGTGGACGGAAGACGGCGGATATCCGGCGCTGTTCAAACGGCTGCGCGACCCGGCGACGCGCGAGAAAATCAAAGCCGAAGTACAGGTCGACAGCGACAAGTGGGAAAACCTTTATCTCATGGCCGGTTCGCCGGAGAAAATTTTGCTGGTGGGATTCAAATCAGAAAAGCTGAAGCCGTTGACGGGCAAGACGCTCGCTGAAGTCGCGAAAATACGCGGAAAAGATCCAATCGACACGGCCATGGATTTGATCGCGGAAGATGAATCGCGCATAAGCACCGTCTATTTTTTAATGTCCGAAGAGAACGTGAAGAAGGAATTGCGGAAGCCGTGGATTTCCTTTGGCTCGGATGAAGCGTCGCAAGCGCCGGAGTCGCCGTTCACAAAATCGAATCCGCATCCGCGCGCCTACGGAAATTTCGCGCGCGTTCTCGGCAAGTATGCGCGCGACGAAAAGGTGCTTTCAATGACCGACGCGATTCATCGATTGAGTGGGCTACCGGCGACAAATCTCGGGCTCGATCACCGCGGATTTCTCAAGGACGGAATGTTCGCCGACGTGGTAGTGTTCGATCCGGCGACGATCACCGATCATGCCACCTTTGAAAAACCGCATCAATATGCGACCGGTGTGAAACATGTGTTTGTGAACGGTGTCCAAGTCATCAAAAACGGAGAGCATACCGGAGCCAAACCAGGTCGGGCATTGTGGGGACCGGGCAAGGTCAAGTAACGCATGCCTCTGGCCCGCCGCGGTGGGCGGAGACGCATGTGCTATCTTGAGCGAAAAAGAGGTACGCGAGCGCGAGGTTCGCGGCGTATATTTCTAGACGAAAGCACTCCAGCGTAAGACAAGCCTGTCATCCCGAGCGCAGCGCAGCGGAGTCGAGGGACCCCGCGGAATTGGCCTTAAGGTAATTCACCGGGATTCTTCGACTGCGTTTCACTTCGCTCAGAATGACAACCGAGTGTCGTGCCTTGGTTGAAAACAAGGCGCGGAGGATTGAAGTTTAATTTCCGATGGATTCGATCAAGAGCATCAAATTACGGTGGCTTCAGGGTGTGTTGCACGACATCACCTACGAACTGTCGCGCTCGCAATTTTCCAGATTTGCGCCACAGGCGTGGCAACCGGCGATCAACGCGTATCGATGCGACACGTGCATTCGGATCTGTGTTGATCTCGCGGGAGTGGCTCGTTCGCTGATCGATCTGACCGTTGAGCCGCGGCGTCTGGTGATTCGCGGCACCCGCGAGCTGCCGGAGCCGACCGGCGATGAGGGGTGTGCTCAGCAATTACTCGCGATGGAGATCGATTACGGGCCGTTTGAACGCGAGATTACTTTCCCCGTTGATGTGGAAGTCGACGAGGCGCACGCCGAGCAGCGTAACGGATTACTCTGGATTTCGCTGCCAGTAAGAAAAGAACCATGAGCACAGAAAACCTGGAAGCGTTACAACCGGGAGTGGATTCAAAGCCAACAGAGGAGGGTGCCATCGCGCTGGACTGGGACGAAAGCCGCACTCCGCGGATTCCGGAAGAGCTGTCGATTCTGCCAGTGCGCGGTCTTGTCGTTTTTCCGGGTACGGTTATCCCGCTGAACGTCCAGCGGGCGGCGTCGCTCAAACTGCTCGATGACACTTTGCCGCGCACGAAGGTGATCGGGCTACTGACGCAGCGTGATGAGACGAAAGAAGACCCGTCGTCGCAAGATCTGTACTCGGTTGGCACGGCCGCGCTCGTGCTCAAACTTGTTCGACAGTCAGAAGACAACGTGCTCGTAATTGTGCAGGGGTTGCGCCGTTTTTCGCTGCGCAAAATCATCGCGACCGAGCCGTTTCTGCGCGCCGAAGTCGATCTGCCCCAATCGATCCTGCCCCCGCCGAGCAAAGAATGGGAAGCCACGTTCCGGAATTTGCGTGATTCGGCTGCGCGCTTGTTCGAGCTGACGCCGGATGCTCCGGAACAGGCGCGCATAATGATCATGAACATCGAGAATCCCGAGCAGCTCGCCGATTTTCTGGCGCCGAACCTCAATATAGATTTTGCGCAAAAGCAGGCGTTGCTCGACGAACTCGACGTCGAAAAAAGGGTGCGTGGCGTGCAGCAGCACATCTCGGCGCAGCTTGAGATTGCCCAGATCCAACAGCGACTGCAAAAAGATGTCGCGTCGCAATTTTCCGACGCACAGCGGCGCGCGTATCTCCGTTCGCAGCTCAAAGCAATCCAGCACGAGCTGGGTGAGACGGAAGGCGGCAGTGAGGAACAAGCGGAACAGCTGCGCACGCGCCTGCAGGAAGCGAATCCGCCGGAAGAAGTCATGAAACAGGCCGAGCGCGAATTGAAGCGACTGGATTTCATTCCGCCGTCGAGTCCCGAGTTTTCAGTGATCGTGAGTTACATCGAAATCATTGCCGACCTGCCGTGGAACAAATTCAGCAGCGACAACCTCGACCTCGATCAGGCGCAGCAAGTCCTTGATCGCGATCACTACGATCTGGAAAAAGTTAAGAAGCGGCTGATCGAATATTTCGCCGTGCGGAAACTCAATCCGCAAGGACACGGCGCGATCCTCTGTTTTCTCGGGCCGCCCGGCGTAGGCAAAACCAGTCTGGGGCAATCGATCGCCGACGCGCTGGGCCGCAAATTTGTGCGGATCAGTCTCGGTGGAATGCGCGATGAAGCGGAGATTCGCGGTCATCGTCGCACGTACATCGGTTCTATGCCGGGACGCATCATTCAAGAACTGCGCCGCTGCGGCACGCGTAATCCTGTTTTTATGCTCGATGAGATTGACAAAATCGGTGCGGATTTTCGCGGCGATCCGGCCAGCGCGTTGCTTGAAGTGCTCGACCCGCGACAAAACAACGCGTTTGTCGATCGTTACCTGGATGTGCCGTTCGATCTGTCGCAGATAATTTTCATCGGCACGGCAAATTACATTGAGGGAATACCGGAACCGTTGCGCGACCGGATCGAAGTGATCTCACTTCCCGGTTACACCGAGCGCGAGAAACTCGAGATTGCGAAGCGATATCTCGTCCCGCGACAACTGGACGAGAACGGGCTCAAATCTGAGCAATGTGAATTCCACGAGGACGCGCTTCGCCGCATCATCAGCGATTATACGCATGAAGCCGGCGTTCGTGAACTCGAGCGTCAGATCGGAGCTGTGTGTCGCGGCATTGCGGCGCAGGTAGCGCGCGGCAAAATCGATCACGCAACGGTCACGCCGCAGACGGTTGCGGAAATGCTTGGCCCGGCCAAATACGTTCGCGAAACGAAGCTCAAGACCAGTAAACCCGGCGTGGTCACTGGATTGGCTTACACACCGGCGGGCGGCGAAGTCTTGCACATTGAAGCGACGCGTTATCCGGGCAAAGGAAATATCACGCTTACCGGACAGATTGGAAACGTGATGAAAGAATCTGTGCAAGCCGCGCTCAGTCTCCTTCGCAGCCGGGACGGTCAACTGGGCGTCAAGGCTGAAGATTTTCGAAAGATGGACGTGCATGTGCACGTCCCGGCCGGCGCGGTGCCAAAAGACGGGCCCTCAGCCGGCATCGCAATGTTTACTGCGCTCGCATCACTTTTCTGCAACAGGCCTGTTCGTTCCGATGTCGCGATGACCGGCGAGATTACTTTGCGTGGACTCGTTCTGCCGATCGGCGGATTGAAAGAAAAAAGTCTGGCTGCGATGCGCGCCGGCATTTCGACTGTCATCATTCCCAAACTCAACGAAAAAGACCTCCCTGATGTTCCCGAGGAAGCGAAACAAAAACTCAAATTCGTGCCGGTCGAAAATGTCGACGAAGTCCTCGCGATAGCTTTGGAAAAAAACGGGGCGACCCCCGCCTCACAAAAGAAACGGTCCTGAGTGCCGAGCCGGTGGACATTCTAACATCGTGCTGCAGGCACTACTTCCATTCCCAATATTCCGAGTGCGTATTCCCCTCTGCGTCTACTGCGTACTCGAATAGCACTGTCACCTTGTTAAGGCGGGACCACTTTTGGGGCATAGTTTGGAAATAAAGGGCGCCGCGATAAGTGGCGGTCCCATCTTTTTTCATTGTGCCAACACCATGGCCGGTCCAAGTGGCCGTTTTGCCGTCCTTCGTTATCATGATGCCTTGACCTTCGCCATATTGTGTCCCGTCCGGACGGAAAATGGTCACGTACGTGCCTGTGTCTTTTATGTTTGTGCCCAGCACTGATCCAGTTGCCTGAAAAGATGTTTCCATCTTTGGGTCTCCGCCCAGATTCGACAAAACGCGCCGCATAGTAACCTTGCCTGATATCTCACCAATCTTCTCGCCTAGCATAAATATCCTTCTGTTGGGTTTCTTGTGAGTTACTGGATTCGACGCAGAAATCCTAGCGAAAAGATTTCGAGTCTTGGTGTAACTTGACTCGAAACACACAAGGTCGCGATCGCGAGGATGTGTGCGCTTCCCAGTCACGGCGCGACGACGCTCCAGCCGTTCCAAATGGTCGGGCCGGCGGCGTTGCCGATGAGCTGATAATTGTTCAGGTACCAAATCGCTGTTTGGTGTGTGCTCGAATTGTACAGCAGATAGTCGGGTCTCTCGTTGCCATCGAAATCGGCGAGTCCTGTGACCTCAAAGCCCGCCGGAATTGTTGGTCCAACTCGGCTGCCGATGCGGGTCACTCCAGACATATACCAGATCACTGTGCCGCGCGTAGCAGGATTGAACACAAGATAGTCGGGGTGGGTATCGCCATTGAAATCGGCGACTCCAGCCACACGCGGCCCAATTGGAAGACTCGGGCCGGATGCTGCGCCGATGCGCACGTTGTTGCGCATGTACCAGACACGTGTTCCACCAGTGTTCGCATTGAACAGCAGATAATCGGGATACCCATCGGTGTTGAAATCTCCCAGAGCCGCCACCGTCCAGCCGACAGGAAGAATCGGACCGTTAGCATGACCGATCCGAACGTTGTTGTTCATGTACCAAATAACAGTGCCTCGGGTCGCTGCGTTGAAGAGCAGGTAATCCGGATGATTGTCACGATTAAAATCTGCCACGCTCGCCACGCTCCAGCCTGCGAGGAGAGTTGGACCGCTGGCATGACCGATTCGAACATTGTTGTTCATATACCAGACTGCCGTCTGACGCGTGCCTGCGTTAAAAAGAAGGAGATCGGGCCTCGCGTCACCATTGAAATCCGTAAGCGGTAGTGCTGGACGGATACGGACATAATAGATGTCTTGCTCGCCGTTGAATGTGGCTGCATATGCAACGTCGGCGCCGGCGTCGTCCGAAACGACGGTGATGTAATCGCCGATCTTACGCTGATTCGGATAACCGATAAGTGGATTAAATAGGTTACTGATCGCGACATTTAGCGACCAGGTGTTTCCGCCGTCGATGCTGTAAGAATAAAAGAGCTGCGAACCGACGTTGTTCGGAGAGTTACGCGAATCGTACCAGACCACATCGATTCGACCGTTCGGCGCGACCGAAAGAGTGCCGAACCAGTGCCATTTCGCGTGGTTAACCGGATCGTCGTTGACTCGGCGCGGCGCGCTGAATGTGGTGCCGCCATTGGTGCTGCGGGCGAACATCACGTCGCTGCCATTAGTAAAACCGAATGGCTGAACACTCGCGAGCATATAGACATTGTTGTTCGTGCTCGTGCCCGAGCGATCGACCGCGAGAAAAACCTGTCCTACTAACCCTTCCGGATTGATCGGCTCGGCAAAAACGATGTCGCCTCCAAGGTTCACGGCCGTGCTTTGGTCAAACGTCGGTACCACACCGCCGTTCTTTGCGTTTCTGGAGCGAACACACCAAATCCGACCAGTGTTAAAGTTCACGCCACCAATAAAAAGATTCCCCAGAGAATCGACGTCTAAGGTGCCCCATGCTGGGGAATTCGGAATGTTGATCGGATTCATCCAGCTCAATCCGCCGTCCGTTGATCGAGTGAACTGTCTGCCGCCGTAGTTGTTTCCATCGGTGCTCCAGCATTGATATTGGAAGCCGTGGCCGGAACTGTTGGTGTTATCGATCGTGAACCACTGTTTATCACCGCCATCCGCGGGTCCGACACTCGTCCAAGATTGACCGCCGGTAACTGATCGCCATAAGTCATCGAAGAAGTTCTGCAGAAGACTCAGATAAAAAAAACGGCCGGCAGTGTCGGAGTTCAGAACGGGATCGCTGCGGAAGACATTGTTTTGCAGAACGCCAGGAGCAATCCATCTGGTGCCGCCGTTTGTCGTATATGCAAAACCTGCCTCCCGGAAATTCGACGCTACGCTATCGAACTGTCGCCAGCCGATGCTCATCCTGTTTGGATTGTTACGATCAACGCAAATGGACGGCTCATTCGCAGCGTCGCCAACTCTGTTATTACCGCTTGCGTCGACGTTAACTTGGTAACTTGTGTACGGACCGAACTGCGACACTAACGCTGGCGAAATCGCGAGTGCGGATTCGGCGAGCGTTGGCGGATTATCGTATTTTTCGAGCGGCTGGGTGGGAAGCGGCTTCCGCGCAGCTATTTGACTGAAGATTGCTGGAGCGAGCAGCAGAGAAATGGTAGTGAGTAACCCCAGTCGCAACATCCCAATGCAATTATAGGCCGGAACTGCCTCTTGCGCACGCTGCAAAAAAAGGCGACCGGCGGTTCGCTCCCCTCTAGCCCTGCAAAACCGCCGGCCAATCAAGCGAAAGATTATTGCGACTCTTGAACGGTCTGCGTGACCGGAATGATGCCGGTTAACTTGCGTTATCGTGGTCTTGCTGGTACGCCCGGATTGCGCGCCGCGTTTGCGGCCCTAGGACTCCGTCGATGGATCCACGGTAATAACCAGCCCGCGACAGCCGCCGTTGCAACTCGGAGACTCTGGATCGGCTGGTGTTTCCGTACTGACCGTAGTTAGACTGATACTCGGCGCCGTATCCGTTGCCGTATCCATTATTATTATAGCCGTAGCCATTACCATACGGGTACCCGCCGTAACCGTAGCTGTAGGCGCCACCGTAGCCATAAGGATAATACCCGTAGCCGTAGTATGGATAGCCGCCGCCCCAGCCCCAGGAAGGCCCCCACCCCCACCACCACGGAAAGCCGAAGCTGCCGATGAAGATTACATCGTTGCCGTTATGATTGTGCCCACGCCAATTGTTGCCGCGCCAGTTGTTGCCGTGCCGATTCCAGTTGTTGCCGTTTCGATTCCAGTTGTTGCGGCCGTTCCAGTTCCGGCCACTCACGTTGCGGCCGTTCCAATTGCCGGTCCGGTTAGCACCGCTCCAACGCGCGCCGCCCGGGCCCATTCCGCCACGAGAGAAGCCGCCGCGTGACATTCCGCCGCTAAAGCCGCCGCGTGACATTCCGCCGCCGCTAAAGTGGCCGCCACCGCCGCCTCGACCACCACCGCCACCACCACCACGCCCAGCCTCAGTGGTTAACGGCGCAGCGATTATTAAGGTAAAAAGGCAAGTTGCACAGAGGAAGAGTTTTGAATTGTTCATAGCACAGTAGGGTTCTATCCGATTAGACACCGTGGATCGCCCAAAGTCGCATTATTTTTTTTGCGGCTTGAGAAAAAAAGGCCGGCTCTGCCTGGTGCATTTGCTGTTTGTTCTGAAAAAGAAACGACCGGTCGCTCGCTCTTTGTGGTGCGACGCCACCGGTCGAATAACTTGATTGTTGTTCCGACTAAGCTAGCCCCAATGTGTCGAGCAGCGGTCGGCTAATTGTCCCGTCCACGGCCAAGCCATTTCTGCTTTCAAACGCTGCGATAGCGCCGCTGGTCTGTGGTCCAATAACTCCGTCGACTACGCCGTGGTAGTAACCGAGTTGGCCAAGGCGCCGCTGCACAGCCGCAACCATTGATGCGTTATAGCCATACGTTGGCGTGTAGTACGAGTAGTAGTTGTTGTAACCGCTGTAAGGATAACCGCCGCGATACGAGTTCGGGTAATATCCCGAGTACGTGCCGTAACCCCAATTCGAGTACGGCCGGCCTGAGTAGTAGCCGTAATTAGGGTAAGATCCACCGCCATAGTAATAGCGTGTGCCGCCCCCATAATAGTTGCCGTAATCGCGTGTGCCGCCGTAGTAACGGGTCCCGGCATATTGCCGGCCCGCGTAAGAGCGCGTGCCACTGTAACGGGTTCCGCCATAGTAGCGCGTGGTGCCTAAGCGAGAGGTAGCCTTTTGATTATGGCGGTAGTTCCGCGTTACCTGTGTCGTTTGCGGAGCCATTCTTTTTGACTTCGACACCGAAGATTTCTTTGCCGGCTTACCCATTGCTGGCGACGCGATTAACGCGCCTGCAGCCAGGCAACTTACGAAAATTAAACCTTTGGTTTTCATGCTTTTCCTCCTGTTATGATTTCCCTCTGTGATTCGTGGTTGCACGGTATCGCGGATGCGTCGCGAGACGCCGCTAAAAGCACTAATTAGAAACAATGAGAAAGGGCATCAGGCGCACAGAATTGCTGCTGGTCACCGCGCAGCTAATGCCACTATCATGCCGCGATAGATGAAGCGCGTCGCGATTGTTCTGTTCGCTATCGTCCATTGGCAACTGATTTATGGTGCACAACCCGAACACAGTACCAGCCCGTCGCGGCAATTCGTGATTTACGGGGCGGACGCGAAGATGCGCGGCGCGATATCTGGCCTGGCTGAACAGACCAAAACTGATCTTCTCGGGCTGCTGCGGCAGCGCGACGACTGGAAAACCCCTGTCGTGGTCAATTTACAATCGCAACAGTCAAATCTCCCCGAACTTCCGCCGGCTGATCTGCGATTCAGTCAGACCGGTTTCGGCATCAAGCTGCAACTCGATCTGACTATTTCCAAAAACGTCGACGTTTCACTGGTCCAACGGGAACTGCTCCGCGCGATTTTGCTCGAAATGGTTTATCGCAATCAATCGCACATCACCGCGGGCGCAGTGCTGGTTGAACCGCCCGATTGGTTGATTGACGGCACGCTCGCTCTTGCGCCGGGGCGTGATCGCGGTCCGTTGATCGAGGCAGTCGGCAACACGGAGAAGCCTCTGCCGCTGGAGAAATTTCTTCTCCAACGTCCCGGATTTCTTGATTCAACGGGCCGCACGCTTTACCGCGCATATGCTTTTGCGCTGGTGCAAATGCTCCTGGACTGGAGAAACGGCGGAGCGCAATTGGCGAAATACATCGATCATCTAGACGACTCTTCAAATGATCCGCTCACGGATCTGAAGACGCAATTTCCGTTTCTCGCGGATGACACAGAGAAAACGTGGCAGCAGGCGTTGAATCGCTTGAAAAGCCTACAGACATTTCGGTTACTCACCTTCGCGGAAAGCGAGCAGCGTCTTGATGAATTGTTGCGCGTGAAAATTTCGGAACCCAGGAAGCCGGAGAAGCTGGTGCGCTTGGACGAACTTGCGCAGCACAAACTCTCCGCGAGCGAAAAGATGGCGCTCGATCAGTTGAAGCGGGATTTAATGTTCCTTGTTCCCCAGACCAATCCTGTGCTGCGACCGATTGGCCGTGAATACCACGAGATCGCGGCACTGCTTGCCCGCGGGAAACGCCGGGGAGTACCGAAGCGCCTGTCGCGTCTGGACGTTATTCGACGGCAGCTCGCTGCGCGCATGACCGAGATCGACGACTATCTGAACTGGTTCGAAGCGACACAAATGAACAGTGGCAGCGGCAACTTCACCGGTTACCTCAAAGCTGTGGATCAATCGGAAATCCCGGCTCCGCGGCGGCACGATCCTCTCTCAGTTTACGTGGACGCATTGGAGGATCAGTTCGAAAATTAGAAAACGCAGCTAGCGACCGCCTCAACGAAGTGCGGCTTGGCTGCCCGCCGTAGCCTCGGCGCAGGCGGGGGTAGCGGCCACTTTGAAATTGACGGCTAAAAAGCCGTCATTCCTTGAGCTCACGGAACATTTGCCCGGCCAGTTTTGCCGATTATCTTACCCAGCGCGTTTTGAAACGCGCGTTTTCTATTGATGCAAAAAATTGGATTCGCCGAAGCTCTCGAGTCGGTTGTAGTTAACGACTCCCGCTATCACCGGGACGGGTATATCTTTTTGCGCGATGCGCTCGACTTCACGACGAAACAGCAAAAGAAAGTCAAGGGCGTCAGCGTGCGTCATGTGACCGGGCCGGAATTACTCGATGGCGTCCGGCAGTACGCGCTTAAGGAATTCGGCCCGATGGTGATGACGGTGTTCGATAGTTGGGGCATCCATTCCTGCGAAGACATCGGGCACATGGTTTTCAATCTGATCGGCGCCGGCATTTTCGGAAAAACCGAGCAGGATTCCATCGCGGACTTTAAAAACGTTTACGATTTCGAAGAGGCATTTGCGAGACCGTTCGCACCGGCGAAACCAGAAAACGCGAAACCGCCGGCGCAGTTGCCGGCATCAAAGCCAGCCACGTCGAGCAAGTGAATTCTGCCAGGGTGAATTGAACGAAAATTTCACCTTGGCTGTCCGTCATCAGTTGTCTGATCACCGCGGAGTTATCACGCAACGACGCTTAGTAATTGAATGTTCCAATAATGTATCGCATCCAAGTAGCGAGTTTCGTCACAGCGGCTCTATTATTTACCATGGTCAATTTGAAGGCTGCGCCACCTGAATCGTCGGCCCTGATTTCGTTTCCGCCGAGCACGGCGCAAAAATGGATTTTGCCAAACGGGCTCACCGTCATCGTGCAGGAAGACCACAGCGCGCCGGTAGCGAGCGTGCAGGCGTGGTGCGCGACCGGAAGCATCGAAGAGGACCAGCATCTCGGCGCGGGGTTGTCCCACATTCTGGAACACATGCTGTTCAAAGGAACGAAAACGCAGTCTGCCAATCAGATTGCTCAGAGTATCCAGGACGTCGGGGGTTACATCAACGCCTACACTTCTTTCGATCGGACGGTTTTTTGGATCGACGTGCCGAAAGATGGCGTTAGCACCGCGCTGAAGGTGTTGAGCGACGCTATGATGAATTCCGCCCTGCCGCCTGACGAATACAAAAAAGAACAGGAAGTCATCCGGCGCGAGTTCGCCATGGGCATGGATGACCCCGATCGCATGGTTAGTCTGCTCCTTTTTGGGACGGCGTATCAGCGGCATCCCTACCGGTTTCCGGTCATCGGCGAGCTGGAGATCTATAACCAACTTACGCATGAGCAGGTGATGCAGTATTACAAAACGCGTTACGTCCCGAACAATCTCACCTTCGTGGTTGTCGGCGATGTGGACGCGGAAAAAGTGCGGCAACAACTGGGCGACTTGTTTAAACCGTATCCGGAGAAATCGCTGAAGCCGGTATTCATTCCGTCAGAACCGCCACAACTTGGCCGGCGAGAAATCCACCGGGAATTTTCCACGGAGTTAACACATCTCGCGATGGCCTGGCATATCCCGGAGGTCACGAGTCCGGACGTTCCCGCGCTCGATCTGCTCTCGACGATTCTCGGGGATGGGCGCAGCTCGCGGCTTTATCGGCGCGTACGCGAAGAAGCCGGTCTCGCATTTGGCATTTCGGCGTTTTCTTACACGCCGGGCGATCCCGGGTTGTTTGGCATCGACGCCACTATCGACCCAAAGAAGCGCGAAGCTGCCGAGCAATTAACGCTGCAAATTCTTGATGAAGTGAAACAGACCGGCGTGACCACGGACGAATTAGAAAAAGCGAAGAAGATCACGCTCAGCCAGCATCTCGGTGCGCTGACCACGATGCGCGGTCAGGCTTCGGACATCGGTTCGAACTGGTTGCTCACGCGCGATCTGAATTTTAGTCGCGAATATCTGGATGCGGTCCAGAAAGTGACGCTCGAGGACGTCAAACGCGTCGCTAGAGCTTATCTGACCGAGAACAACCTGACAGTGGTCTCGTTAAACCCGAAAGGCTCTCTGAGCGGCAAAGCTGAGCCCGTGAAACCGGTTGCCGCGGGTGAGATTCAAAAATTCGAGCTGTCGAACGGATTGCGATTGCTCGTGCGCGAAGATCATCGGTTGCCGCTCGTCGGGATGGGCGCCGTGTTTCGCGGTGGCTTGCTCGCTGAAAATCCAGAGGACAACGGCGTTACACGCTTGATGGCGAAAGTGCTTTTGAAGGGAACGAAGACGCGTACTGCCGAGCAAATTGCGAATGAGCTCGAATCCGTGGGCGGTTCCATTTCGAGCGACGCCGGCAACAATTCCTTCAGCGTATCAGTCGATGTCATGAAACCGGATGTGAAATTGGGCGTGAATCTGCTCTCGGACGTGTTGCTCAACGCCACGTTCCCGGAGAAAGCGATCGCGCGCGAAAAAGAAATCCAGATCGCCTCGATCCAGCAGGAGGAAGAACAATTGACCAGCGTCGCGCGCAACATCATGCGACAGGCGCTTTTTCCGCAACACCCATACGCTTTGCGGTCAAACGGCTCCGTCGAGGCTGTGCAGCACCTGACGCAAAAAGGTTTGGTCGATTTTCGCGATCGTTACGTAGTCGCGATGAACGGGGTGATCTATGTCTTTGGTGACGTCAAAGCCGTCGAAGTAAAACAACTCATCGAAGAAACACTCGGAAAGATGCAACCCGGCGCGCTTGCTCTGACAGACGCAAAGCCGTCCGTGCCGCTGAGCAAATCCGAGACCGTCGAGAGCCGCAAAGACAAGGCGCAGGGGGTACTCATGGTCGGCTTCCGCGGCGCGAGCCTGTCCAGCCCCGATCGCCATGCACTCGAGCTGATAGATGAGGCGAGCAGCGATCTCGGGTCGCGGTTCTTCATTCGCATTCGCGAGCAAATGGGTCTGGCCTATTACGTCGGCGCCAGCGAGATGCAGGGGCTTGTGCCGGGACTGTTTGCATTTTATCTGGGAACCGATCCGCAGAAGATCGAGCCGGTGAAAGCCGCCTTCCTGGATGAAATTCACAAGCTCGCCAACGAAGGTCTTACCCCTGTGGAGTTACAGCGCGCGAAAAAGAAATTGATTGGCCAACAGGAAATTGCCAATCAAAGCAACGATGCTTTCGGTTATCACTGCGCGCTCGACGAGCTTTACGGCCTCGGCTTCGACTACTATAAACGACTCGAAACTGACGTGAACGCCGTGACCCTCGATGACATCAAAAAAGTGGCGGCGAAATATTTTCGCGATCAGCCGTATGTTTTGGCAACAGTGCAACCGCCACAGAAATAGTTGCCAGTTGAAAGTCTATAGTTGATAGAAACTTGGCGGTTGTAGCTACTAATAATCAACTCTCAACTATCAACCCTCTGCAATGCCTGAAGTCCAAAAAACTGTTCAGACCGGTGAGATGACCCAGCGGTTCATCGAATTCGTGATGATGCACGCGCAAAACGCCGCGCTGTTCCTCGGCCAAATTCCAAATCCAAAGACGGGCGAAGCTGAAATCAATTTGGACCTGGCCAGGATGTTCATCGATCAACTCGAAATGATTCAGGAAAAAACGCGCGGCAACCTGACAAACGAAGAAGCGATGGTCCTGCGCAACGCCCTTTCCAATTTGCAGATGGTATTTGTGGAAGTTTCGGGTGCTGCCGGACCACAACCCTCCCCACAACCTGAATCGCCGCAATCGTCGCCCTCACAACCAGCCGAACAACCGGTGTCGGGTGCGCCAGAGCAATCACCACCCATCGCCTCGAACGAGCCCGAGACGGAATCGCGGAAGAAATTCACCAAAAGCTACGGCTCGTAGCGGATTTCTGCTTCGCGAAATTGTTTTTCGTTGCGCATTTCGCCTGGATGGCGTTGAGCTGACCGCGAAACGGCGTATTACGCCTTGAACCTCACTTCGAGCTGTCGATGATCTGCTGCGCGTTCTTGATCGCGGACTCGTCCGGCGCTTTGTCTTTCTTCAGGATGTCGATCGCCTTTTGCGCCGAGGCGATGGCTTCTTTGTTGTTGCCAAGCTTCGCCTGAATCTGCGCTTTCTTGTACTGCATGAAGTAGGCGTCTGGGTTCTTGGCCAGCGCCTGGTCGATCCACTTGGCCGCCTGCGTCATGTCCTTGTTATTGTCGTAGTAAAAGGCTGCGGCCTGATAGGCGGTGCGTGGGTCGAGCGGAGTCGCTGCGCTAACGGCTTCATCGAGTTGCTTGCTTACCTGCTCAACGTCGTCCGTAGTCAACTTCACCGGCACGCGCGTTTTATCCCAAAGAAAATTAAGCGTTGCGGAAGCGCCTTTCACATCCGCCAGCGCGATGGTGAACGTCTCGATTGTAGTCGGAAAGGGTTCCGGCTTCGCCGTGAGACGCGCGGCATCGTTCTCCTGCTTATAATCGGCCGCGCTCTGCACCTTCGCGTCCTTGGAAACGATGATGGTCCACTCGTTCGCTGTCGGAATGGTGAAGAGTGCGTACTCACCGGCCGGGATCTCCTTGCCGCCGAGCGTTACCGCTTTGCTAAACTTAATTTTGGTGACCGCGTTGGCGCCTGTGCGCCAGAGCTTCCCATAAGGCACCAGGCCGCCGAAGATCTCGCGGTCGTTCTTGTTCGGGCGCGAATAATCCACCTCGACATCGGTCAACCCGACACGCTGTTTTACCACCGCGTGCTGGCTGGCCGCGGGGAACTCTATTTTTTTCTCCTCCGTCGCCCGCAGGCTGCCAGGCAGGAGCGGTCCCGCGACGAAGGGAAGTGCGAACAAAACGGAAAGGACAAGCGAAGGAAGACGTGAGGATTGTATCATAATGTGCGGGATATTTTAAAATGTGATGATTTGAGCGGAGAAGATATCGCGCGGCGGCAGGAGTCAAATCGGTTTCCCCCCTTCTAACAAATCGCTGCAGCTGACCACTCTTTGGCGTTGCGCGTCGATGCCGGTCCTGACTAGTGTATTTCCACTGGAGCGCAGCCTCGCTCCCACAGCGCTGGCTGAGCTCCGTCTCCTTAGGCCTGTGAAGTGCATTTTCTTCTTTGTCGCATTTTTCGCAGGCGTGGCCTGCACGTAGGCGCAATACACGCTAATCAAGAACGCAGATGGCGTGCTCGTTGTCTCCAACGTGCCTGGACGCAAGTTCAGCGTCGATGTTCCCGGCTCGCAGATCGTCCCGTACGGCCTAAAGCAAGCCGATCATCCTTTTCTCACCGCAGACAACCGCATTCTCCAGATTATCTCTGTTCCGCTCGCAGAGTTTCGAGCAGATCCTAAGGCCAGCGATGAAATCGTTCTTCGCAAGCAGATGGAGTATGAGACCAACTTCATTCGAGTGCCGCTGAGTGCAGTGAGGACGCAGGGGCTAAGGCTCGTGGCCGGCCGCACAGCGCTGCTCTGGTCGTTCGCGCCTGGCACGCAGATCAAGCGCCAAGTCAATCTCACTTTTCGCTCAGGAAGCTACGTCGTTGCGCTTGTCGGTGCAGTGGACGGCGCGCACAGTGCAGCGGACATTGAGGGGTTTCTCACGCGCATCGCCAACTCATTCCACGCCAAGTAAGTCGCACGAATAGGTCTAACCAGCCGATGCATGGATTAATGCAGCCTTCAAATGAAACGATCTAACCAATCCCTCTATCCAATCGCTCTTTGGGGTTGCGCATCGATGTCTATCTTCATTAGTGTATCCTCAAGTTGCGCAGCCTCGCTGCCAGAGCGGCGTCTGAGCTTATTCGCGTCGCGCGTCATGAACGTATCCTCGTCGGAGCAATGGAGCGTTAAGGTTGTTGAGAATGGACGTAGCGGCTCGATAGAATATCGAGAGTCAGCGGGTAGCATATCCTTTTATTGGGAGTTTGGTGGCGGTGACACCGTTGCCATCATTTGGGTGGATGACCTGGCTTCATGGAGCACCAGGTATCCTGGGCGATTGATCATCGACGGGCGATACTGGAGCGAGTTGCACACGAGGCTGTTCGCCAGAAAGCTCCGTCGTGTCGGGCTGACATTGATGAGAAGGGTGGATACATTTATCTTCGTGAACCTGCCGCCTAACCAGCCCATGGCTTCTCTCTTTTTCATTACGCCATGAAAACCCTGCTTCGCTCAACGTTGGTCGCAATGATTTTCTCGACTATGTTGCTTTCATCCGGATGCGAGAAGGAAACTGCCGCCACAGATGCCGCCACACAAAGCACACCTGGAAGCACAAAGCCCCTGGAGGCAGCAGATCTGGTTGGATACGACGGAAAAAGGCTCAGGAAGAGTGTAGATCGCATCAGAGAAGGCCACGAAAAACACAATCAGGAATTAGAAAAGATGGGCGGAAGTGGGCCAGATCAGTAACGCGAGCTTGCCACAGCACTCAGTGGCTTAGCTACTGCGAATCACGCTACCGTTTGCTCGTGCGTGTGGTGGGAGTAGGACGTGGTTTTGTTTTCGCGGTTTTGCGGACAGTGATTGTTCCCTCTCTGGCGATAACGGGCGTAGGTGCTGCTTCCGGGTATTTCTTCGTCGTTGGCCAGATGAGGCGCCACGGCTGAGTTTTTATCGTCTCACTGAATTGCTTGATGTTTTCGCCAGCTGGCTCGAGGTCGGTCACCGCGAGTTTCAGTTTCTCCGATGAATTCCGGAGATTTCGCAGTGTGACCTCGATATTGTCGTTCTCGGTTAGGCTGGTGCTGATTTTCTCGATGTTGGTGAGCGAATGCGAGAGCGCGCTCTCGGGCGCGGTCAGACCGGAAAGATGTTCGCCGAATGTTTTGAATTGCGTGAGAGCGAGATTCAGTTCGGAGTCTTTGTCGGTGAGTTTATTGAGATTTTGGGCGGTGTTCTGAAGGTCTTTCATGGTGTTGGTTGCTTCGTTGGCAACTGGTTTGATGACTTCCAGCATTTTCGCCGCGGCCTCGCCGAGGTCGGGTGTGCGCTCGCCTGAAAAGCTATCACCGTTCCCCGCTCGACCGGACTCTTGCGTACCCTGGGTAAAATCGATTGCCATATCGCCTAACAAACCGAGCTGAATCATCTGGACTTTGGCGTCGCGATAAAGCATGGCGTTCTTGTCCACCTGCACATCAACGCGCGCTTCAAATCGCGGAGTTGGAGAGGGGCTCGCACCAGGTTCGGAGTGATGAATCTCCGCGGCGGCTTGCTGCGCCTGTTTTTCTTCGGCAGACGTAAGTGGTGAATACAGCTTTTGGACCTGACCAATCTTCCGACCGGCCAGCATTACCACCGCGCCCGGTTTAATTCCGGCGGCGTTATCGAAATACAACTTGTAGGTGACCAGCGGCCGAAACAATCCCGGTGCGCCGAGCAAGACCAGAAGAAACGCGATCACGCCGATCGTGCCGATCACCAGCAAACCGGTCAGGATTTCATTTCTTTGTAATTGCATCGAGTGAGCCTTCCAGAATCGGGCCTTCCGTGCTGCCGCTCAAGAACTGTGCGACCACCGGGTTCTTAGATTCTTTAAATTCTTTTGGTTCGCCTTCTTCAATAATCTTCCCCTCGTACAACATAGCCATGCGCGTGGCGATGCGAAAGGCGCTCTCCATTTCGTGTGTCACCGTGATGGAGGTCGCCTTCGTTTTCTCACTGAGGCTGATAATCAATTCGTCAACAACCGTAGCAATGACCGGGTCGAGTCCTGCTGAAGGCTCGTCTAACAGGATCAACTCAGGGTCGAGCACGAGCCCGCGCGCAAGGGCCACGCGTTTGCGCATACCGCCGCTGAGTTCGTCCGGCAGCAGGTCTTTTGTGTCTAGCATTCCTACAAGCTCGAGTTTTTCGTCAACGATTTTGTCAATCTCGCTCCGCGATTTTTCGGTAAGCTCTTCCAGCGGCAGCGCAACGTTCTCGCGAACCGTGAGCGAGCTTAATAACGCCGAATATTGATAGACCATCCCGATGTGCTGTCGCACCTGCTGAAGTTTTCTGCGCTTCAGGCGGTTGATCTCAAACTGTTTAAAAAAAACCGAGCCGGAATCCGGGCGAAGTATGCCAAGAATCAGGCGCAAAATTGTGCTTTTGCCGCTTCCGCTCTGGCCCATGATCACCAGCCGCTCCTGCGGCTGCACGTCAAGTGAGACAGCTTCGAGCACCTGTTTTTGTTCGAATTGCATGTGCACGTCGCGCAGTTCAACCATGTGCGAGGGCGTGCTCATGTCGGATAGAAGTTGGTGTAAATGATATTGTAAACCGTGTCGAAACCGATCACGGTTGTGATAGCGGTGACCACGCTGGAAGTGGTGTTCGTGCCCACCCCGGCAGCGCCGCCCTTCACAGTCAGCCCCCGGTAGCAGGCGATCGAGGCGATGAGCAGGCCGAACATGAAGCTCTTCAATATCCCGGTGATGATATCGCGAATGAGCAACGAATCTTTTACCAGATCGAGAAAATACGGAAACGCGATGCTGAAATACGCCTTACAAACCAGGCTGCTGGCAAATACAGCTGCCAGGTTTGAAACCGTGGAGAGACACGGCGTCAGCAAAAACAGCGCGAGCATTCGAGGCGCCGCGAGAAATCGCAGCGGGCCGATCCCCATGGCCTCGACCGCTTCGACTTCTTCGTTGACCTGCATTGTGCCCAGTTCCGCCGTAAATGCGGCGCCGATGCGTGCAGCGACCATTATCCCGGTGATCAGCGGACCAAGTTCACGGGTAAAAGCAATGGCCACCAGGCCGGGAATGAGCCGCTCCGTTCCGAAGCGTTGCAGTTGATAGCCCGTCAATAACGCCATTGTCAGCCCGAGAAAGAAGCAGACCATCCCCACCAGTGGCACCGAATCCACACCAGCCCGTACGCTCTCGCGGAAAAAGCTGGCTGCGCGGAATGGGGCGCGCCCCTGCTGCACGCGTTCCATGGTTTCCTGGAACGTGTTTGCGATAAACCAGAAAACGCTGCCGACCTCGCGCAGAAAACTGCGCTGGATCTCAACGACTTCCAGGGGACCCGGCGTCGTGCGACGTGCTTCAGCATTAGGCATGGACGAGACATTGCCTCACTTCGCCCAGGGGAAAAGCGCAAACTTGCTGGCGCCGGAATCGCGCCTCGAGGAGTGACGGCTTCCCAGCCGTCACATGTAATCGACGGCTACCCAAGCCGTCGTTCCTTGTGCATTGGATCAAACCTCCGTCGACATTCCACGAGCTACTGCGTTACATTTGCGTTGATGAGACTTGCCCGAACTTACGCAGCTCATTGCTTCTTTGCTTTCATGCTCTTTAATGCTGCGGCGTCGGGGTTAGCCCAGGAACCCGGGCGGTCTATCAAACAGGTGTCGGAAATACCGTCCGACAACAATCCAAAGATGGAACCAAAGAAAATCGGACTCGCGATTCACGGCGGCGCCGGAACGATTGAGCGCAGCAAAATGACACCGGAAAAGGAGCGTGAATATCGAGCAGGGCTTGAGCGGGCGTTGACTGCTGGTTACGAAATACTGAAGCGCGGCGGATCAAGTCTCGACGCAACCGAAGCAGCTGTGCGCGTCCTCGAGGACGATCCGCACTTCAACGCCGGACGCGGTTCTGTATTTACCAGGGCCGGCACAAACGAGATGGACGCGTCCATTATGGACGGCAGGACACTCAAGGCCGGCGCAGTTGGCAGCGTCCAACATATAAAAAATCCTATCAACCTAGCCCGGTCGGTGATGGAAAAATCTCCGCACGTCATGCTCGATTGCGCGGGCGCGGAAACGTTCGCGACGGAAAACGGGGTCGAACTTGTGGATCAAAAATATTTTTTTACGCAGGAACGCTGGGATGCCCTGCAGAAGATGAAGGCTGCCGAAAAGAATAAGGCGAGTGGCGCGGGGACAAGCTTTCTAATTACCGATCAAGATCGCCACGGCACCGTTGGTGCAGTGGCGCTAGATAAGGCCGGTAATCTGGCCGCAGCGACTTCGACCGGCGGAACAACAAACAAGATGTCCGGCCGAATCGGCGACACACCGGTGATTGGCGCCGGCACGTACGCGAATAATAAAACTTGCTCTGTGTCCTGTACCGGCGACGGCGAATATTTCATTCGTACCGCAGCGGCTCATGAAGTTTCGGCGCTAATGCAATATCGCGGGCTGAAGTTGCAGGAAGCGGCGCAGGACGCCCTCGACACCGTGAAACAACTCGGCGGCACCGGCGGTTTGATCGCAATCGACAAGAACGGTGAGATTGCTCTGCCGTTTAATACAAACGGGATGTATCGCGGTTACGTCGATCCGAATGGCAAGTTTGTCGTGAAGATTTACCACTGAGCTCGTGATTCGTTAGAGCGGTGATGCGGTTTAGCCTTACTACTGTCATGTTGAGCGAAGCGCTGCAACGAAACGCGAAGCATGAGGCCAGGCTTTCAAACATCTCAGCTTCGTGAAAATCCAGAGATTGAAGGCCTGGCCTCGCGGACTTCGTTCGCTGCGTTGCAGCTTCGCTTCGCTCAGAATGACAAAGTCGTTTCCGCTTTAACGATTCAACGATTTAACGAATCCCATGCTTCCGCCGTTTTCGATCGTCATTCCGTGTTTTAACGAAGAAGCCCGCATCGGCCAGACGTTGCGGCTCACGCTCGATTATCTCGCCGTCAACGCGCCGGAAAGCGAATTGATCGTCGTGAATGACGGATCAACGGATGCAACGGGAGCAACCGCTCGGGAAAGATTGAAGTCTGCGCAGGTCGCCACTCGTTTGCTGGAGAATTTTCCGAATCGCGGAAAGGGCGCAGCCGTGCGCTCTGGGTTACTTGCTGCGCGGACACCAATTGGAGTTTTCTCCGACGCCGATCTTTCCACTCCGCTTGAGGAAACACCGAAGCTGATCGAACCCATCGCAAATGGTGAAGTGGATATCGCATTTGGCTCGCGCGCGCTGGATCGCAGTTTGATCGGAATTCGTCAGCCGTGGCGTCGAGAACAGGCTGGCCGAATTTTTAATTTGCTGGTGCGGCTCGCCACCGGATTGCCGTTTTGGGACACGCAATGCGGATTTAAAGCGTTTCGCCTCGAGGCGTGCCGACCGATTCTTGAAGCGGCACGGATCCAAGGTTTCGCGTTTGACGTGGAACTGCTGTATCTCGCGCACCGGGGCGGTTTGCGCACACGGGAAGTTCCAGTGCGTTGGAACCACGCAGAGGGCAGCAAAGTTAGCTTTTTCCGCGACAGTCTGCGCATGTTGGGCGAAGTGATCGCGCTGCGCACAAGCTCTTGATCCAGGGTGGAACGCGTTGTCCTCAACGCGTTGGCTAAGGCGGTTCGCCGCCCGATTTTCACGCTCTGTCGCTGCCATATTATTGGCCTTCGGCAATCGACATCGTCTTCGGAGAAGCCGATCCACCTGTTTTGCGTCCCTTTTCTTTCTTGCGTGGACATCTAAATTACTTGTTCCACTTTTCGGTTCCCATGCAGTCCTTCCAATTTCATCCCGCGGTCGCCCGGTGGTTCGAGCAAATATTCGGTTCACCGACCGAACCGCAGATGCGTGGTTGGCCGGCCATTCAATCCGGCCGGCATGCATTGATTTCCGCGCCAACTGGATCGGGTAAAACACTGGCGGCGTTTCTCGCTTCTCTCGATGCATTGTTTCGCCGCGGCGCGGAACATCATTTACCTGACGAGACGCAAGTCGTTTACGTCTCGCCGCTCAAGGCGTTGAGCAACGACATCCGAAAGAATCTTCAGGAACCGCTATCCGGGATTCGTGCGTTACTAGGCGAGGCAAATGGCCGCGACATCGACGTTCGCGCCGAAGTCCGCACCGGCGATACGACTGCGGCACAACGCCAGGCGCTGATCAAAAGGCCGCCGCACATTCTGGTTACAACGCCGGAGTCGCTATATCTGCTGCTTACGTCCGATTCTGGCCGGGGAATGTTGCGCACCGCGCGCACGCTCATCCTTGATGAGATTCATGCGGTGGTGGATGACCGGCGCGGCGCGCACCTCGCATTAAGCGTCGAACGTTTGGCCGCGCTGGTGCAGGGTCCGCTGCAACGAATCGGCTTATCCGCAACGCAGAAACCGATCGAAGAAGTGGCGCGTTTCCTCGTCGGCACTCGCGCCGTAGACGAAGCCGGCGATCCGGATTGCGAGATCATCGACATTGGTCATCGCCGCGAATTGGACCTGGCAATCGAAATCCCGAAGTCGCCGCTTGAAGCGGTGATGTCGAATGAAATTTGGGAGGAAGTCTACCGTCGGCTCGCAGAGTTGATCGAGGCGCACCGGACGACTTTGGTTTTCGTCAACACGCGCCGCATGGCCGAACGCGTCACACATCACCTGAGTGAGCTGCTGGGCGCCGACGCCGTGACTTCACATCACGGGAGTCTTTCTGCAAAACTGCGGCTCGAAGCGGAAGACCGATTGAAGCGCGGCGAATTGAAAGCGCTGGTCGCTACGGCTTCGCTGGAGTTGGGAATTGATATTGGCTCGGTTGATCTCGTTTGCCAGTTGGGCACGACGCGCTCGATAGCCACATTGCTGCAACGCGTCGGCCGGGCTGCGCATAAGCGCGGTGGTTTGCCGAAAGGTCGGATTTTCCCGTTGAGCCGCGATGAATTGATCGAGTGCGCGGCGCTGCTGCGTTGTGTTAATCGCGGCGAACTCGACGGTCTGACGATTCCCGAAAAGCCGTTGGATGTGCTCGCGCAGCAAGCCGTTGCCGCAGCTTCGTCAGAAGATTGGGGTGAGAACGAATTCTTCGAGCTCGTCTGTTCAGCCTGGCCATACCGCAACCTCGCGCGCGTTGAGTTCGATCAGGTTGTTACAATGCTTGCCGAAGGTTTCAGCACAAAGCGTGGGCGGCGCTCGGCATTGATTCATCATGATGCGATCAATCATCGTTTGCGCGGCCGGCGCGGAGCCCGACTAACTGCTCTAACATCCGGCGGAGCGATTCCTGACAACGCCGATTATCGAGTGATTCTCGAGCCATCGGAGACTTTCGTGGGCACAGTCAACGAAGATTTCGCCGTCGAAAGTCTCGCTGGAGATATTTTTCAACTTGGAAACGCATCGTGGCGAATCCTGCGGGTGAATTCCGGGGTCGTTCGGGTGGAGGACGCAAAAGGTCAGCCGCCGGGAATTCCATTTTGGCTGGGCGAAGCTCCCGCGCGAACGTCGGAGTTGTCGACAGCCGTCTCCCAATTGCGCATGCGAAGTCGAGAGACAGTTGGCTGCAGGGGAAGCTGACAGCGTCCCCCAAAAAATCGAAGAATGGATCGTTAAAGAATTCCAGTTACCACAAAACGCCGCGGAACAGGCCGCCGCGTATTTTGCGGATGCATATCGTTCGTTAGGCGCTATCCCGTCACAGCAAACGCTGGTGCTGGAGCGCTTCTTCGATGAATCGGGTGGCATGCAGCTGGTTTTGCATGCGCCTTTCGGCAGCCGAGTCAATCGCGCCTGGGGTTTGGCCCTGCGAAAACGCTTTTGCCGTTCGTTCAATTTCGAGCTGCAGGCAGCAGCGACCGATGACGCGATTGTGATTTCGCTTGGTACGCAGCATTCATTTCCGCTCGACGAAGTTTTCCGCTATCTCAATTCCAAAACAGTTCGTGATCTCTTGGTTCAAGCGTTGCTCGACGCGCCAATGTTCACGATTCGCTGGCGCTGGAACGCAACCCGTTCGCTCGCCGTGCCGCGTTTCCGTGGCGGCGCGAAACTCGCCGCGCCGTTGCAACGGATGGAATCGGAAAATCTTTTGGCCGCAGTTTTCCCGGATCAGCTAGCGTGCCTGGAGCATATCGTGGGCGACCGCGAGATCCCGGATCACCCGCTGGTGAAGCAGACGATTGATGATTGCCTCACTGAGGCAATGGACATCGACGGATTGGAGGAAGTATTGCGCAGAATCGAGCACGGCGAGATCCGCTGCGTCGCGCGCGATTTGCCGGAGCCGTCGCCGCTGGCGGCCGAGATTCTGAATGCGCGGCCATACGCATTTCTCGACAACGCGCCGTTGGAAGAACGCCGCACACAGGCGGTATACACGCGGCGCGCTTCGGAGAGAAACGGCAGCGCTGGCCTCGGTATTCTCGACGCTGCCGCAATCGAAAAGGTCAATGCTGAAGCATGGCCCACAGCGGCGAGCGCGGATGAACTGCATGACGCGCTGATGTTGATCGGGGTAATGACGCCGGAAGAGATTTATCAAAGCGCGAGCGAAAACCCGGAGCAATTTTTCTCGACGCTCGTGGCGGAGAACCGCGCGACGCGTCTTCTCATTCAGGCGCAGTATTGTTCTAGTCGCGAGGTTTTGGAGTGCGGCGCTGCTGCGCCGCTTTTGAACGGTGATAGAACTCCTGAAAAGCGCCGGAGCACCGGCGCACTCCAAAACGCTGACGCGCATAAAATGTTTTACATCGCGGCGGAACGGCTTCCGATGCTTCGGGCGATTTATCCGAACGCTGTCTGTGAGCCGGAATTGGTTTTGCCTGATTCTATCCACGGTAAAACTTGGGAACGCGCCGACGCGATTCGCGAATTGGTTCGCGGTCGCATGGAAGTTTGCGGACCAATTACGGTCAGCGCGCTCGCAGATACACTGGTTTTGCAACAGTCGGAAATTGACGCCGCACTGCTCGCACTTGAAGCGGAAGGTTTTGTGTTGCGCGGCAAATTTCATCCCGATGCCGCCGAGCAAGAATGGTGTGATCGCAGATTGTTGGCGCGAATTCATCGGCTCACGATCGATCGATTACGCGCGGAAATTCAGCCGGTCTCGGTTCACGATTTCTATCGTTTTCTTTTTGCATGGCAGCGAGCAGACCCAGAAAAGCGGGTTGAAGGTCTGGAAGGCTTGCAATCCGTCTTGGAACAGCTCGACGGTTGCGAGTTGCCACTGGCTGCGTGGGAATCGGCGGTGCTTCCGGCGCGTGTGGCCGATTATGATCCCGAATGGCTGGATCGTCTCTGTTTTTCCGGCCGGGTTGGCTGGGGACGTTTGAGCACGCCGCAAAATTCAAACGCCCGAGCATCGGCGCCGTTGCGGACAAGTCCAATCGCGCTTTATCTGCGCGAAAATCTCGCCGATTGGCTCACGTTGGCTCTGCCGAAATCGGCGATTGAACTTTCGGTCACCAGCCAAGTTGTGTTTGAGGCACTGCAGAGTGGCGGTGCGCTTTTCTTCAGCGAATTGGTCAACCGCAGCGGCTTGTTGCCTTCCCAGGTTGAAGAGGCTTTGTCGCAACTCGCGGCGCTCGGTCTGGTAACTGCGGACAGTTTCGACGGGTTACGCGCGCTTCTCGTTCCCTCAAACAAACGTCCAACCTTTGGCCGAAATCCTACAAAACGCCGGCGCAGAACGAACCTTGCCAGCATCGAGTTTGCAGGCCGCTGGTCATTGTTGCCGAGAAGCGGTGGCTTTTCAGCAGCCATTGGCGCATCAAACGGCACAGGTCCGCGCGAAGCGGCGATTGAAAAATTCGCTCGGGTGTTGTTGCGCCGTTACGGGGTTGTTTTTCGTCGATTGCTCGACCGAGAAAGTTTCCCGGTTACGTGGTACGAGCTCGGGCGCATTTATCGGCGATGGGAAGCACGCGGAGAAATTCGCGGCGGTTACTTCGTTGGCGGAGTAAGCGGCGAACAATTCGCATTGCCGGAGGCGATCGGTCTGTTGCGGTCGATCCGCAGGAGCTCTTCAAACGGCGCGCTGATCACGCTGAGTGCTGGCGATCCGTTAAATTTGCAAGGTGTTCTCACACCGGGAGGGCGCATCCCTGCGTTCACCTCGAACCGCATTCTGTTTCGCGCTGGACTGCCTGTTGCTGCCCTTGAGTCAGGCGAGATTCGAAAACTGTCCGACGAGCAAATTCCTGATCTACAAATCGAAAACGCTCTTCGAATCGGAAAACTACGGCCATCGTTGCGGCCGTATTACAAATGACTACCTGTCATCCTGAGCGGAGCGCAGCGGAATCGAAGGATCCCGCGAAGTTAGCGCAGCGCAATGCCACGGGGTTCCTCGACTTCGCTCGGAATGACTGGCGTGCGTGAGCGATTTATTTCTTGAGGATCTCGGCGTTCTCGATCATGGCGATGCCGCCGCGCTCTGCCATTTTGCCCTTCAATGTGACCGTTTTGCCGCAGTATTCAGCCAATTGATCATTCATCGGCTTGTGTTCACCGACGACCAGATACGCCTTGCCGTCGCTGACGATCCCGGCCGGACCTCCGCTCTTGATGCACTTGGCCCCACAAGATTGCCCGTGCTTCTCACCGACAGCGTTATGATCGATGTAACACATCATATCGACGATTTCGCCGGTCACTTCTTTCGCAGCGGCTGTATCGCCGCCGTGTTCGTGGTCCTGCGCGATAGCGCATGGCGAGAATGCCAGACCAGCAATGAAGATCGCAGTCACCGCGGCTTTCAAGACGGTAGGTTTATTATTCGTTGAATTAAACATGATACAAATGTGGACTGCCGGGCGTGCTGGTCAATCTGTAGTCGCTTCGCTATCCGAAGCGCGGCGGCTGAGTCCCGAACGCACGCGCTGCGCCGCCCACAGAGCGACGCCTACATCTGTTTTTCGATTAGCTCAGCGAACTGGTCGAAAAAGTAGGTGGCGTCATGCGGCCCGGGCGCAGCTTCAGGATGATATTGGACACTGAAGATTGGCAGTTCCTTGTGACGCATTCCTTCGACTGTGCCGTCGTTCAAGTTGATATGGGTCACTTCAACCTCGGAGGGGAGCGACTCCGACTCGACTGCGAAACCGTGGTTTTGCGCGGTGATCGCCACTTTGCCTGTGCGCAGATCTTTGACCGGCTGATTCGCGCCGCGATGCCCAAATTTCAATTTGAATGTCGATCCACCAAAAGCGAACCCGAGAACTTGATGACCAAGACAAATCCCGAAGATTGGTTTCTTGCCCATTAAATCGTGTACCGTTTTGTGCGCGTAATCGAGCGCCGCGGGGTCGCCCGGACCGTTGGAAAGAAAAATTCCGTCGGGGTCCAGGGCCAGCACTTCTTCAGCCGATGTGCCGGCCGGCACGACGGTGACCTCGAAGCCCTTCTGCCGAAGCAGGCGCAGAATATTTTCCTTCATCCCGTAGTCGTATGCGGCAATTCGGAACCGGGTTGGTGGCAGGGCTCGTCTTCCCTGTCCGTCCGGCGATTTTTGGATCGACCATGGCGCACTGAGTTTGTCCTCCGGGTCCCAGCGATAAATTTTTTTCGTTGAGACTTCGCGGACGTAATCCATCCCGATCACGCCCTCGCCTTTAATGGCTGTTTGCGTCGCTTCTTCCGGCGAAATCTCTTCGGTTGTGAGGCACGCTTTCATCGCACCGCGAGTGCGCAGATGTCGCGTGAGTGCGCGTGTGTCGATTCCTTTTGCGCCGGGGATACTCCATTTCCGCAAGTATTCATCGAGCGACATTTCCGAGCGCCAGTTGCTCGGGACATCGGTCAGTTCCTCGATGACGAATCCGCGCACGTGCGGAGACCGACTTTCCTCATCGAGCGAGTTAACGCCGTAGTTTCCGATCAACGGATAAGTCATCGCCACGATTTGCCCGCGATACGACGGATCGGTCAGCACTTCCTGGTAACCGGTCATCGAGGTGTTGAAGCAAATCTCACCGACGCATGTTCCGGTCGCGCCAAAAGATTCGCCCTCGAAACATCGACCGTCTTCGAGAGCTATAAGTGTGCGCACGTCACCGCGCAGTATGAATGGTGCGCATGAATTTTCAAATTTCGTTAGTGGCGTTAATCGCATCGTCATTTTGAAGCGAAGTCGAGGCTGCAACGCAGCGGACGAAGTCCGCGAGGCCAGGCTTTCAATCCCGTGGCTGCACGCTGCGGTAACGACGCGGGATCCTCCGACTTCGCTGCGCTCCGCTCAGGATGACGGCTCATGTACAACAAAACCCGGATCGAACTTTTCGATCCGGGTTTTAGATCTTACCCCGCCGATGCCGTTTAGGCGGATCACCCGTTCCCTTTCAGTCACGGGTGGATGACCGTCGCCACAGCGTCTGACTTCCAATGAAGGCCTGCCATGTTCTGCGGGCGACTCAGCCTCCTTGCATGTATCAATAGCGGTTCGGGAATCTCACCTCGTAATCTCGAGCATCGCAGGGTAAATTTTCGATCCCGAAAATCAGAACCAACTCGGGACCGCTTGAAGAGCCGTTGGTAGAGAGTTGAGAGAAAAGCACTGGTTTTCTTCCCAACCCTCAACGAACGGCTCTGTTTTCAAAGAACTATTCCCGCAGCGTCACTCCCAACTCGCGCTTTAGTCGCTCGCGAATCTTCGCGTGCGCCGCGGTTACTTCCTCGTTTGTGAGTGTGCGATTTTTCGCGCGGTATGTCAATCTATATGCAAGTGATTTTCCGGAAGCAGGCGGAGTTGTTCCTTCGGTTCCTTCAAAAAGGTCGAACAACTGTATGCTTTCAAGCAGCGGTTCTGCAGGCTCTTCGATCCCGCGCAGAATTTCAGCGTGCGTCAATTTCTCCGGAACAATCATCGCGATATCGCGCGTGATCGCCGGATAACGACCGAGCTCTCGGAATTTTTTCGCTGATGCGCCTCTGCCCAAAAAAAGATCGGCATTCATCTCGGCAACGAGCACCGGCCCCAGCGCGCTCGATTTGCTTGCCACGAATTGCCCACCGAAGCCAATCCGCTCATCGGCGGAGTAAATGTCGACCGCGAGCGCGAAATCAGGGAATTGTCCTGGCCGAAACGATAGATTTGGAATAACGCATTCGAGCGCACCCTTCAGATCAAACAAATCGAGGCTGCGCCTTGCCTGTGATCGCCAATTCGGTGCGCTCGCGACATTTCCCCAGAGCAAAATTCCAAGATGCCGTTCCTCTTTTCCAGATGGGGGAATGAATGCACGACCGATCTCGAAGATGAAAACATTCTCGGCTCCGGCACGAATGTTTCGTTCGAGTACGTCGAGCAAACCGCTGACCAAGTTTGGCCGCAGGGCGACGTGATCTTCGCTTAGCGGATTGCGTAATTCCATCGCTTCGCTCAAAGCGGAAGCACTTCGCGAAATCAATTTTGATGTCCGAACTTCTGACAACCCGGATCCAGTCAATCGGTCTCTTAGAAAAAGTGTTTCGACATCATGTGAACGGTCAGCTGCGCTCGTTGGCATGAACCGTCCGCGCGTCCTTCCCGGAATCTTGTCTATACCGTACCCGCGAAGGACTTCTTCGATCAGATCGACGTCACGCTGCAAATCGCGGCGGTAACTCGGAATCTTCCAGGTTGCGGACTTGCTCGTACCCGCGGTTTTCCGCAGTCCGAAACGCGTGAGAATTTCGTCAATAGTTTTCGGGTCAATTGCGACGCCGATTACGCGGGAACATTTTTCGTAGCTCAACGAAACGTCAGCTGGATCGGCTGGAAGTTCGCCGGCAACATGAATTTCTTTCGCGGGAGTTCCACCAGCGATGTCGCCCATGAATTCAGCTGCGCGTTGCGACGCTCGCAAAATCATGTCCGGATCCACGCCGCGCTCGAATCGATAGCTTGCGTCACTTTGCAGATTCAAATCGCGCGCCGTTCTGCGAATGCTTGCCGGCAGAAAATAAGCGGCCTCGAGCAAAATATTTTTCGTCGAATCGGTCACACCCGTTTCTTCGCCACCCATCACGCCGCCGATTCCAACCGCACGTTCCTGATCGGCGATAACGCAATTGTCCGGCTTGAGTGAGTAAGTCTTTCCATCGAGCGCGAGAAATTTCTCGCCGTCGCGCGCAAGCCGCACATTGATGCCGCCGTTTAGTTTGTCGGCGTCGAAAGCATGCGTCGGTTGGCCGAGCTCCAGCATCACAAAATTCGAGATATCGACAATGTTGTTGATCGAGCGAACGCCGACGCTCTCAATTTTCGCGCGCAACCATTGCGGACTGGGACCCACCTTCACGTTATCGATTTTGCGCAGCGAGAAGAATGGACATTCGTTGGTTGCCGCAATAGTCACGCCGGTCATTTCTGCAGTCGAGGATCGCATCTTTGGCTCGGACGCCAGGTTGTCTTGAAAGCTTGCTCAATAGTCCGCTCAACGCTGCGATTTCGCGGGCTAAAGCAAAATGGCTTAGCAAATCGCCGCGATTTGGCGTGATCTCGACGTCGAGAATCGTATCCGTTGGAAAAAGATCAGCGATCGGCGCGCCAATTTTTGCATCGGGCGACAAAATCAACAGGCCGGACGCATCTTCGCCTAGACCGAGCTCGATCGGGCTGCACAGCATTCCTTCCGACTCGACGCCGCGCAGTTTACTTTTTCGGATCTCCGTGCCATTCGGCAGCTTTGCGTCTGGAAGCGCGAGAGGAACTTTGTCGCCGACTTTGTAATTTGTTGCGCCGCACACGATTTGGCGTTTCGTGCCGCTGCCATCGTCTACTTCGCAAACTGTGAGCCGATCAGCATTCGGGTGACGCGAGGACGCGGTGATTTGCGAAACGATCACCTTGTCGATGTTCGCGCCGCGCGTCTCGATATTTTTGGTTTCAATCCCGGCGCGAGTCAGCAATTCGGCAATCTCGTCGGGATTTTTTGGAAGATCGACAAATTCGCGCAGCCAGTTAACGGAAAATTTCATTGAGACGTCATGTTGTCACCACTCCATTTCAAAGGGAGAGGGTAAGGTCGAGGGATTTTCTTTCGGCCTAGTTCAAGACCCCTCACCTCAATCCTCTCCCCGCAAGCGGGGCGAGGCGGAAGAGGCTCAGGCATCGAATCGACAAAAAACTGTGCTCACGCGAACTGTTTCAAAAACCGCAGATCGTTCTGCGAGAAGAGCCGAATATCAGGGATTTCGAATAGAATCATCGCCAGCCGATCCATGCCGAGCCCGAATGCATAGCCGCTCCACTTTTCGGGATCGTAAGCGTTATCGCCACGCGCTTTGTTGACCGCTTCAAAAACAGCCGGATGCACCATGCCGCAGCCGGCCACTTCGATCCACTGCTCGCCGCCTTTCAGAGCTTTCGATCGGACGTAAACCTCCAAACTTGGCTCGGTAAACGGGAAGAAATGCGGTCGAAATTGCACTTCGGAGTCGGCACCAAAGAGTTCCCGCATGAAAAATTCGAGCTCGCCTTTCAAATCGGCGACGCTAACGTTTTCATCGACATACAATCCTTCGATCTGATGAAACTGTGGGCTGTGCGTTGCATCGAGTTCGTCGCGCCGATACGCCGCGCCTGAGGCAATCACGCGAATCGGAGGCGGCGCCGATTCCATCGCGCGGATTTGCACCGTTGATGTGTGGGTTCGCAGAAGTCGCCCATCAGGCAAATAGAACGTGTCCTGTTCGTTGCGGGCAGGGTGATCTGGCGGCGTATTCAGAGCATCGAAGCAGTACCACTCGGTTTCGACATCAGGACCTTCGGCGAGCGCAAAACCCATTCGTCTAAAAATCTGAATTCCGCGCTCGTGCATTTGATGAAGCGGATGCAGAGAACCAATGTCGTGTGGCGTTCCCGGAAGCGAGATGTCGATGCTTGCGAGTGCGTCGGATTCCTTTTCGGCACGGACTTTTTCTCCGCGTTGATCAAGCGCTGCAGTAACGGCATTGCGCGCCTGGTTGAGCAATTTACCGACGACCGGGCGTTCCTCTTTGCCGAGCGTTTTCATCCGCTCGCCCCATTCGGAGATGCTGCCGCTTTTGCCGAGATATTTTACCCGGACGCCTTCGAGCGATTTCTCGTCGCGCGCAGCTTCAATCTCGCGCAGCGCGTCATCGCGCAGTTGTTCGAGCGGGTGCATGAATTTCGTGATTCGTTAAATCGTTACATCGTTAAATCGGGAAATCGAATCTCGATTCACCAATCTCGATTTACGAATCACGCCGCTTTCTTTTTCGATTTCGCTTTGTCTTCCAGCGCGCTCTTCGCTTGATCAATAATCGATTTGAATGCGGCTTCGTCGGTGACCGCCAGGTCGGCGAGAATTTTGCGGTCCAGTCCGATACCGGCAGCTTTCAGTCCTTCGGCCAGGCGGCTGTAAGTCATGCCGTTCGCGCGTGCGGCGGCGTTGAGACGTTGGATCCAAAGATAACGAAATGTGCGCTTGCGAGTTTTGCGATCGCGATAGGCCCAATACTGCGCCTTCATGACCGCATCTTTGGCGTAACGAAAAAGTTTTGAGCGGCGGCCGCGGTAGCCCTTCGCCTTTTTCAGCATTCGTTTCCGGCGCGCACGGCTTGCCGGGGCATTTGTAGCTCTTGGCATTGTTGTTTTGCCCCGGGAATGTTTTCGGGGCTCCTCGTTCAGTGAGCTGTTGTTCCGTTATCGATCTTTCCAACCTCGCTCACTGATTTATCCCACAGACGCGGGACAGGCGGAGAGATCGCGGGCCGGAAACTAAATGCTGAACGCAAAATGACAAACGCTTTTCATTCGGATTTGGGCATTCCTTGGCTGTCGTGCATTCGAGATTCGTTATTGGTTTTTCGCCACACGACCCACGCGACGACGCCGACTGCCGCGCCGCCTAAATGCGCGGCCGATGAGACGGAACTCATTCCCGCTCTCTGCTCGAGAGTGCCGATGATTTGGAACAAAATCCAAAGAACGAAAACAAACCAGGCGGGCAATCGAATCCAGCGAAACCAGACGAAACCCCAGCGCATCAGAAAAGCGAGTCGCATCCGCGGAAAATTCAGTGCGTAAAACGTAATGATGCCGGCAATGCCGCCACTGGCGCCGATGCAAGGTGTCTGCGAACGAGGATCAAGAGCGATATGCGCCAGGTCACCGATGAATGCTGCCAGTGCAATGAGCGCCAGGTAACGCAGTGGACGCAGAAAATTTTCCACGGCATGGCCAAACGCCAGCAGGAAATACATGTTCCCGGCAAGATGAATGATGCCTGCGTGAAGGAAGAAAGAGGTGACGAACGTGAGTCCATTGAGTCGTGTCGCCTGCGCTGGAATCAATCCGAAACGTTGAACGACGTCGCGCAGATGTGGAAAAGCCAGGAGACTGGCGCAAATGATGGCAGCGGAAAGCAGCCATGTCGCCCATGGTCTTCGCTGCTCTTCTGGCGCATCGAACTCGACCGGCATTCCAAGGAACGCGGCGATCTGTTTCCACGATTCCTCGGGCGCGGCGCTGTCGAGATCCGGGCCCTCGGCTTGTTTGGACAACCGCTCGACTTCTGCGATCGCGAGCATCTCGCGCGCTTTTTGCGGGAGTTCGGCAGCGACCGGTTCCGGCTGGCGCGGAACAAGCGTTTCAACTTCGTGAGCGTCGAACCAGATGAAATGGCAGCGTTGGCAGACGTCCACGTTGATTTCCGCCTCGGTCGGCTAAGGCGACGCCGATCATCGGCTGCTGACACGATGGACAAGGCAGGCCGACGCGTCCCTCGCCTCGCATCGCATGCAGCCACAGCGGATTGATGGATTCCGGCGTGAAGCGTTTGCGCAGTAGCTCGATGGTCACTGCGCGACCGCCGCAGACATCGCAACCGTAGAAAACACCGCCGGAAGTGCGCACTTCTTTCAGCGGCACTTTGCAGCGTGGGCAGATGAGCGGGGTGTCGTCCGGCATCAGCACGGCATGTAAACGTCATCCCGAGCGAAGTCGAGGATACAACGCAGTGGACGTAGTCCGCGAGACCAGGCTTTCGATCCCGTAGAATAGGCGTGATGGCTCTGCGGGATTCCTTCGGTTCCGCTCAGGATGCCAGCTGCGTGAGTCTCACTAATCGCCTGCCATTCGGCATTGTTTTGGCATAATCCGCCCATGCAGTGGTTCAGCATGAGTGTGATAAATTGAGAGGGAACTACCGATTAGATCTGGCTTCGACGGTCGCGCTCGGACGCCAGAGGCGCTCAAGGGCGGGGACGACCGGGGATCGTTCTCGTAGTTGCAGGAGGCTGCGCCGCAGCCCGTTGATCGCGAGTATTGAGTCCGGTCGGATCTATCAGGTGACTGGTCGATGGCAAATTCTGTTGGTTTTCTGCTTCGCGCAAAATGAGATTGAGATTTGGAAGCGGTGGAAATTTCGCGATCAACAGCGAGGTCTTAATCAGCTTGGAAAGATCGATATCCTGCGGCTCTGGCAACTTCGTCGCGCCAGCGCGCACGATTATCATTTGCCCTGCGCGGAGTGATCTAGCCTCGCCGGGATGATGTTTGAGAGAGATGCTGCCGTGACCTTCGAGGATGATGAATTTGATCCACGATTTCGGGATCGATACTCAGCCATCGCTGTGAAACTGGTACCGACTGCTGTCGCAACCGCGGTGTTGATTCTGCCGCCCCCGGAACTTTTCGGCAGGGTACAGCAATATGCTGCCATTCGCGAAATCGAAACCTCCTTCGCCGAAACTGAGGACGCTGTTCGCGCCGACCCGCGCCAACGTTCGATCCGTGAAGCTAAGCTCCGCGCGCGAATCACTGCCGGTTCGCACGGCTATGCCTGGGCGAACGTTGCCGTTTATTGAAGCTGGGCGCGGCGCAGCGTTCGGTGCGAGCAATTGCACGTCGTGAATTGCCTGAGTGACACGAGCTTCGTTCTTCCCGCTTGCCATCGGGAACGTAGTCGGCCCAATCGCAACAGTGAAGGCGAAGAGAATCCCAATGACGCGAACGCGATGGCGAAGCCTCCTTTTCATAATCGGTGGATCCTTGAAGAAAAATAACATTGCACACGCGGCAGTGAAACTGCGCGGGCTTTTAGCCTTGTCGTCTTGCTGGCACGGCGGCGCTCGCCGCGGCAAGCGAATTTCACTGTGGCAAACGCCTGATCGCTGATGAGGACGCGGTCCGCATATGGAGAGCGCGACGATCTACGTTCGAGCGATTACCGGTATCCAAGCGACCAGCGGCATTGATCCGACTGGAATTCCTCGAATTACTCGTGCTCTTGGAAGCCGGAATCGTGATCCTCCCGCGGGACCGGGACCAGCACTATCGAGTAGTGAAAGCAACTCATCTGAACTGCTGACGTTGATTGCAGGACCGGTCCTCCTCGCGTCACTGATGTTACCGCCGGTGGTGACAGTAGAGGGTGGACGTGGAGAAATCCTCATCGCATGAGGGATGTTGCCGCCGGTCGTGATCTTAGCGGCGGAGGCGGGACCGAACGGCGGCGCATTGCTTAGCGGTTGAGGATCATTCGCGCCGGCGCCGGCAAACGTGCCAGTGGTCGACTTGTTGCCCCCGAAGCCGGTGTAATTGGCGTTGTTTGTGTAAACATCGGCCGGATTTGGACCACCAATGGTAACCACGACGTTGTTGAAAATCGTGACCGAATTAGCCGCGAGAATCTTCGCGCTGTTGCCGCCAAGCGTGACGTTAGAGACAAAATTAAGCTGACCATTGCTGCCCGGCGCGTAAAGTTTCAATGTCGAATCAGCCGAGAGGGTGCCGCCGCCGATATTGAGCACACCGTTTGTGCCGAACACGCCGGCTTTGAGCACATCCGCGTGAGCGCTGGCATTATTGAATGTGATCGTTCCGTTGCCGTCCATGTATGCGAGGAACATCCCGCCGGCATTGTAATTGCCACCATTAAAATCGATCGACGCGGATTGCGCGCCATCGCTGCCAAAAATCTGAAAAGTGGCATCATTGGTGATGGTAGCGGTGCCCGAAACGTTCATGCTGATCGCAGCGTTGCCGCCGATCGTGCCGTTTGTGTTATCGATCCTGGAATCGAGATTGCCGCCGACTGATAGCGTATTAGCAGTGACATTGATTGAGGCATGGCCGCCAATCGAGGCGCCACCGTAATTGAGAATCTGATCAAAGAAGTCGCCGGTTGAAATGTTGGATGCACTAACGTTGACCTCGGCATTTCCGCGAATCATTCCAGGGCCGAAGTTCTGATAGTTGCCGTTAGCCACCCAGAACAAGACGCTCCCAGGTGCGCTGATGTCCTGTGAAGCAGAGACATTGACCATGGCATCACCTCCGACGGTACACCAGTATTCGGATAAATTGAGGCTTCGATTGCCATCAAGTCGACTCCGGGAGTTCCTGAGTTCGTAGAAGGCGTGATGATGTTTTGCGCAGTGAGTGTGACAATTGCATTACCGCCAATATGCCCGCCGCTAAAGTTGCCAGTGCCACCGAAAATTGTGTCTTGAATAGTCACCAGGATCCCTTGCTGGGCCCTGAGCTCGCCGCTAATCGCGACCGCATTAGTCGCATCGCCTTGGATGCTTCCGCCACCGTTCGTAGCGACAAAAGTCTGAAAAAAGCCGCCGACTAAAACACTGGCCGCATTTAAATCAACCGTGGCGAGTGAACCTACCGTCCCTCCGCCGCTGCCGTCGTTCCGGGTGGAGATGCCAAAAACCGCATCACGTTGAGTGGTGAGAGTGCCGCCAATGTCGAAGGCGATGCTGGCGCCCGAATCGATCGATCCACGTTGCGGTTATTGATGAAGGCAAAAATGGAATCTGCGGTGAGATCGCCACCACCACCGGTCATGACGAGAATATTTGCGTTGCCACCGATGTGGCCTCCGTCATTGTTTAGGATTTGAAAGTTTGCGGGGCCTTGAGCAGTGATATCGTTTGTCACGTCAACATTCACAGCGCGTTGCCACTGATGTTTGCCGTCATGTTATTGATCAAACGTCGAGAGATGAGCCAAAAGAGTAGACACCGGTAGAAATATTGGCGGCAGTGACATTAATAGTGGCATCAGCTGATAGTGCGAGATGGTACGACAGATAGTAGCTGATTTAAGATACAGAAGAACGCAGACATGCGTACTGAGATTGCCGGAGAGGTTGAATGTGATGTTCGCTAGGAATCGATTGTTCCGCCGGGGCCGGTCACCCCACCGTTATTGTTGAGAATATGAACATCCAAAGAACCGCGGGGACGGTGAGATTGGTCGCACTGAGCAGGAGAGTGGCGTTTCCATGGATCGTTCCACCTATGGGACTGTCAGCATTCGGGATGGGGCCGTTGTCGTTCAGAATCTGCCAAGCGCGGCGGATTCACCTTGAAAGTTCGTGTTGTCGGCACCTTGAACGGTCATGTCGTGTGTGACGCTAAAGTTCAGAAGAGCGTTACCGTCGATGGTGCCGCCTCTGTCACTGATTGCAACAGACAGAAATCCCACCGATGGAACCGCTGTCGGAATGGAAAAGGAGAGTAGCGTCGCCAGCAATGAAAGATCCGGCTGTGTTGTTATCGTATCTGCTCGATATGGCGAGTGACAAACTTTCGGTGTTCCCAATAAAGTCTGGCCCGTTGTGCAGAGTGGTGAGAGCGCCGCCAACATTTACAGTAACGTTGACGCCAGAATCGATCACACCACCGCCGCGATTATTAACGCGATACTGGCCGAATCAGCGGTGAAATTTCCACCTGTAGTGATCGAAATGTTTCCGCCAGTGCCGATGTGCCGGATTAGCGTTCATCGTAATCTCAACGAGCAAACTAAGTTGGCTGAGTGGAAACGCTGCGTCTACGTGAACGTGATGTTGCGCGTTGTTTATCGATCAGCGTGTTGTGAGTTACAAACGTCGCATCGCGCTGCTAGTGAAGTCACTCGCTGGTGACAGAGATATTCGCTGATGCTGATATCTCCGCCGTTTCATCGACGCTCAGGAACAAGCGCTGAGGCGACGTGAGTGCTGCACGTTCAAGTTGATATTGGCGCTATTAGTTAACGTTACACGGGCTCGACAGTGCTGCATATCAACGTCGATGCGCTGAGGGACCGTTGCAAACGCAAGGTTGCGCACTGCATCATCTGCGATGACGTCTGTCGTAGCAGAAAGCGATCCGCTGACGCTAATGTTTCCACTCTCGGAAACTAAAATATGCGCTGGCGCTGCGGAATAAAACTGATCGCTGACAATCAGATTGGTTCCGGCATTGAACGTGATGTTCCGGCTGCATACAGAAATAAATCGGTAGTGCTAATGACGGCGACGCCAGCGTCAGATTCCGTTCGTTCCGCGCGCGTAAAAGAAAAGCGTCGAGATATCTAGAAATGTAATTTCGGAACGAGGTTAATCGAACGTCTTGCGAGGCGAGCAGCAAAGCGTCGATCCCGCTGAAAGTAAGCGTGCCCCGGGCAGACCGGAAGTGATATCGCTGACGCTGATTAAGGCAAGGTTCGGAAAGCCGCCGTTTGCAGTGGAAAAATGGTCGGATTACCGGCCAACTCTAATGATGTGAACTAGAAAACCGCGGCCGGGAAGTGTCTTGCTTTGGTGAAGTGGGTGTCGAAATCTAAGAATGGTGTCGACGGCGGAGGTGGAACCGAAAGCCCACAGTGAGAAAGCTCCGTCATCCATCGGGACGACGATAGATTTTACCGTAATCAGTCACGCCATTGGTGGTGATCGATGGATCAGTTTTAATGATCGTCCCGCTCGTGATTAGATAAGGATCCGGTGAAGAAATCACGGACGGCGTCCCGAACTTACTCGGAGTTGGAGGTGGCGGTGTTGGGGTTACTGGGGGCGTTGGTGTTATTGGAGGAGTTGGTGATTCCGACGGCGACGTTTGCGCCTCTTCGGCGACGATAGCCTGACTGGTCACGTTAACGATCTTCGTCGGATCGAGTGGATTCGTCGTAGTGGTGGCAAGAAGGCTACTGGCTATTTGGTTCTGTGATTCCAGCATGATCAAATTCATACTGGCCAGCGGTTGAATCGAAGCCGGTGAAAAAGAGCGAAGTGCTTACCAATTTTGCAATGTCAAAATCTAATACTTTTGAAAAGCTATTGCCGTCAGTGGTGACCATTTTCCCGGGACCGAGCTCCACGGATTGACCATTGGGCAGATAAAGGCGGATTTTTCCTTCCAGGCAAAGCCATTTGCTGAAGAGATGCGGGTTACTGGTGGTGGCGGGATGAAATTCGCCGATGCCAGTAGTGCCGGTAATTGCGGCGGTGACGCCAACCGTTCTGATTGTCGCGCCGCCGCTTCCTTTGGGTACCTGAAAAAGAAGCGCGCCATCGATAAGATTCATCTCCCGCGTGCCTTCATTGAAACTGAAGATGGTATTCGCGCCGAGGCGGGTGATGGTCAGATCGGCGAAAGTCAATTCGCTGCGCGACTGGGTGCCGGTGCGAACAGCGGTACCGTAGCGGACAAGATCGCTGATCGCGGCCGGGCGCGCCGCTGCTTGTTGCAGTAGCAGTTTAACGTCATTCACTACCTGGGTGACACGCGCTTCCTTCAATTGCGCTGCCCCTGCCGAAGCGACGATGGCGATCGTCCAAATACAGGCTGACGCGGCAACGGTGAATTTTGTGCGTGGGGAACCTGCGGATAGTTTTTTCATGTTTGCTGGGAGTTTTAGTTCATAAGGAGCGGCATCGATGTCGGCATTTACGCGGTTTGCATTGGCTGATTAAGGTCTGTGAGACTGGCGGCCGGTATTTGCTAGTGGCTTTGGCGATGGCGTTGCCGATGGTGAATTAGCGAGAGTGACCTGTGTGCCGCGCCCGAAGATGACGAGGTTCGAGGGAATATACGTGCCCTTGGCTATCAGATTCAGTTGCTTCTGTTCTTCCGATTCGATCCGCCGTTGAGTGGGGAGAGGTTGAAACTCGCGGACCAGCAGGCACGTCTTCATCTCTCGTGCAATGTCGAAATCCGCCGGCTCCGGGAGGGCGGTGACATCCGGCTTGCTAATGAGAATTTGGCCAGGCTCGACTAGGAGCGATTCGCCGAGGCGATTCGTCAAATAACATCGAACTGTCCCTTCCAAGACAAGCACCTTGACGTAGAACTGGCCATGACGCTCGATTATGCCAGTGGCGCCTGTACTTGCGGCCGCGATCGCATTCGCCTTGATCTTCAAGCGGCCAGCGCCTTTCGGTATCTGGAAAAGCACTGCACCTTCACCAAGATCTATGGTGCGTGTTCCGTCGTTGAAACTGACATTCGTTTTCGCTCCGAGACGCGCGATCGTTTGATCCGGTAAAGTCAATTCGATGCGTCCGGTCACGCCGGTGTCGATAGCATCACCGTCGCGAACGCTTTCACCGACTGCGGCCAGGCGTGGTGCCGCTTCGGGCGGACCAAGCTTCACGTGTTTCACCACTTGTGTAACGTGCGTCTCCCGCAACCGCGCAGCATTCAAACAGGTGGCGGTCAGGAGAAGACAAATGAGCAAACCGCACGCTAAGATTTTCGCTCTTCGCGTTGAAGAAGGAGACCGATTGTTCACCGGACGTTAGAATTTCAGTAGTCAGCGCTACGCCCCCGCCAATGTTGGCGACGCTGTAATCGAAGACACTGTGATTGGACTGATTCCAGGAGAAAGAGCTGAGAGCGCTCAACTGTGAGCCAGTCCCGAACTCGGTAGTTTGCGCTCAGAGAAAGTATTTCATTCACATCGGTCCGATCGCCGGAATAATAATCGCGCACGACGAACTGAAACGCGGCGTCGAGGGACAAGGAGCGAGTTAACGCAAGATCGTAGTTGGCGTAGAGTAAGTAGTTGTTTCGCCGCGGCGATTCGGGATTCCCGTAAAAGCTGAGGTTCAAATTAAGGCCGAGGAAGATCTGTTGTGCACGGGCGATCCGAAACGGCAGTTCCGCGTTTAAAATGATCGAATTATTGACGAATAACTCGTCGAAATTGTCAGTATCCGTCAAGCGGTTGTAATCGTAGATTGCCCGGAGGCTTAGGTTGTGGAACTGCGGCAGATAATAAACCGGCCGGCGATGACATCGAGGCTGGCGAAATTAAGTTCCGTCAATTGGTCGTAAAAGAAGAATTGCTGCACGACCCCGACTTCTAGATAGAACGTATTCGTGATGCGCGGCCGATACATTAAAGTGACCCCCGGAGCGACCAGGACATCATCCTGTTCGCCGCTGCTGACGAGCGCGGCATTCGAGGTCCAGTAAAACGGAGAGTAAATGGAAATTGTGAACGGTTGATACTCTCTCCATCCGCTTCAAGATCTGCTGCTCGCCGATGTCTTTCTCGTTCGGACTCGCGATGGCGTAACCCTCGACTTCAGCAGCGGGCGCAACTGTTGGGCTCGGTAAAGCGCCCTGCCCGAACAACTGCGCGCGGTTCTGAGCCGAGCCGGGCGGTGCCTGGCCCCGCGTTGGCTGACCCGCGATAATCAGCGCCGCTGCACATATGAACAGAGGCCGGCGCAGAGGAAATTTCGAGAAATGGGGCGAACTGATCAAAGCTGGGGATCTTTGTGGGGCTTTGGAATTTCCGAGTCAAGCAGAATTAGATTAACCTCGAGATCGAACACTTTAACGACCTGATGATTTCACGGCGTTGTCCATCCCGCTGAATCAAATTTCAAAATCCCGTATTACAGGTATAATCCGCCCATGAAGTGGTTCAGCCGAGCTCGGTTGTTGGTGCTGACGCTGATCTGTCTTTTTTGGACGGGTCTGATTGTTGTCGGGCATTTCCTCCCAACGGCCCCGTTTGTATCGGTGCCGTGGCGTGGCGAACAGAGCTTTGAAGATTTGCTTCGGCGCGAGGGCCGGAAGACCACGCCCCCGCGCGATTTCGTTTTCCTGGGAATTGATCAAAGCACGTTGCAGTTGCCGCCGTTGACTCCGGAAGAACTGGCGGGCAATCGAGCGTTGCAATTCATCAGCGAGCGGCCGTACCCGTGGTCACGCGAACTCTGGGCGCTGTTGCTCGATCGGCTCTTTGCGGCAGGTGCGCGTCTTGTGATGTTTGATTTGCTTTTTAATCCGCCTAACGATAGTGATCCGGCATTTCACGCCGCACTCGATCGTTACCGCGACAAAGTCGTCGTCGGCGCCAATTTCGATATGGAGAATGGTGCGCAGGCCATCACGCCAAACAACACGCTGATTCCGCCGCCGCAAATGCTCGATGATCGGGTCGGGTTCGTGAACTTTCTTTCCGGATTCGATCGACGGAAAAACTCGCGCTGCTACGTATCGCGTGACAGACCGCCAACTGGTAGGTTCACCCCCGTATCCGGGCGAAGAGGTTTACGAATCCCTTGCCGCGCGTGCTCTCGACGAAGATCGGTCATGCCAAAGATGTGCCGAACGATTTTCGCGGCCACATGATTCGTTTCACCGCGCCGGACGCATTCGAGCCGCGCCCGCTGTATGAAGTTTTTGACCCAAAGCTCTGGCGTGCGAATTACGCCGATGGCGCGTTTTTCAAGGACAAGATCGTAATGGTCGGTCCGTCTGCGCAGGTGCTCCACGACGTGGTCGATACGCCGATGAGCCCTAATACACTCGGCCCAACTCTTCATTTCCAAGCGATGGCTGCCGCACTTGGTCACGAATTTTTGCGGCCGACGCCGCGGAAAATTGGATTGGCGCTCGTCTGCGCAGCAGGACTGGTTGCGTGGTTGCTCGTGGCGTTTGTGCGCAAACCGCTGGTTTGTCTGGGCGGGCTTGTGGCGATCACGGCCGGTTACCTTGTAACGGCGCGATTGCTTTACGACAATACGGGATTCCTTCTGCTCACCGTCCCGGTGCTGTCCGCGCTGGTCCTCAGCGGATCGTTTTCCCTCGGGTTCGAATACTTCCTCGAGCGGCTGGAGAAATTGCGCACCCGGCGCACGCTCGAACGCTATGTGTCGAAAAATCTCGTCGCGGAGATTCTGGAAAACCCGGACGGCTACTACAGCTCGCTCAAAGGCGTGCGCGTTCCGGTAACGATCCTGTTCTCGGACTTGATTGGTTTCACAACGCTGGCCGAGAAAGCCGACCCCGAAGCGCTGGTCGCTCAGCTCAATGAATATCTCTCACGAATGACTTCCGTGATTTTCAGCAATGGCGGAACGCTCGACAAATTTATCGGCGACGCGATCATGGCTGTGTGGGGTAACGTGCGAAGTCTTGGCACGGCGCCAGGACGCGAAAAGTTGCGCGCGCGCGGCGTTGGCGATGCGCCGGGAGTTGAGCCAACTCAATCAAGCCTGGCGCGAACAAGGCCGCATGGGATTGGGCATGGGTATCGGCGTCAACCACGGTGAGGTGATCGTTGGTAATATTGGTTCGCAGGAGCGAATGGATCCGACAGTGATAGGCGATGCCGTGAATCTGGCATCAAGGCTCGAAGCCCTCACGCGGACGTATGGCGTGGATATGCTGGTTGGCGCGTCGGTTGCTGAATTGGTGCGCGACGAAGTTTATTTGCGCTCAGTGGCCCGGGTGCAGGTGAAAGGCAAAACCAAACCGGTAGATGTCTTTACTTTCGTAGCTGCCCGAGACGAAGAGACGGATCCGGAGTTTTTGAAATGGCTGGAAACGTATGAGGAAGCGCTGGAGAAATTTCGCGCACGCGATTTTACCGACGCGAAAATCCTTTTTTCACGTTTCCTGGAATTTTATCCCGACGATCTGCTGGCCAAGATGTATCTGAAGCGCGCGCTCGAATACGAACAAGCTCCGCCTGACGAAGCGTGGGATGCGATCGAAGTTTTCAAAAAGAAGTGATGGCTGCGCAGCGATGGTCATCCCGAGCGAGGGTGGAGGGATCCCGCGGCGAAAACGAAGAGTAATGTCAACGGGATCTCTCGACTTCGCTTCGCTCCGCTCGGGATGACAGATGCGGCTAGCCAAACTCGCTGACGCGGCGTAGAAAACCCGCGTGAAAGAAGCGCCTAAGAGTTTTCACTTCCTCGGAATTTGCGGGACAGCGATGGGAGCAGTTGCCGTCGCGCTGCAAGAGCGCGGCTTTAAGGTCACTGGGTCGGACGAAAATGTTTACCCGCCGATGTCGAGCTTCCTCGAGAACAAGGGGATCGCGCTCATGGAAGGTTATCGCGCGGAGAACATCCCGTCGGATGCGGACATAGTAGTGATCGGCAACGCGATGAAGCGTGGCAACCCGGAAGTGGAGGCCGTGCTGAACCGAAAATTACTTTATTTGTCGTTGCCAGAGGTGCTCAGGAATTTTTTCCTGCGCGGCCGCCATAATCTCGTGGTCACCGGAACACACGGTAAAACGACGACCACGGCCTTGCTTGCCTGGATAATGGAAAAAGCCGGACGCAAACCGGGTTATCTCATCGGCGGCATTCCAAAAAACTTTGGCGAAGGTGCGCGGCTCAACGATTCAAAATTTTTCGTGCTTGAGGGCGATGAGTACGACACCGCATTTTTCGACAAGCGCTCAAAGTTCGTTCATTACCTGCCGGAACTCGTGATCGTGAACAACGTCGAGTTCGATCACGCGGATATCTTCAACAATCTCGATGAGATCAAGCTCAGCTTTCGACGCTTGCTGAATATCGTTCCTCAAAACGGCATGGTCGTCGTGAACGGCGACGATCCGAATTCCGTTGAGGTCGCCAAAGATTGCCTGGCGCAAATAGTCGAGGTCGGTTTCTCGAAAAACTGCGCGCAACGAATTCGAGACGTTTCTTATTCGTCCGGTGCCTCTCGATTCAAACTAGGCGACGACGTTTTCGAAATTCCGCTTGTTGGCGAATTCAATGTTCATAACGCCGCAATGGCGGCGACGGCGGCGCGCTTTTATGATGTGCCGGCGGCAAAAATCGCCAGCGCATTCACCAGTTTCCTGGGCATTGCGCGCCGGCAGGAGCTTCGCGGCGAAGCTGGCGGCGTTAAAGTAATCGACGATTTCGGGCATCATCCCACTGCAATCTCGCAAACATTGCAGGGGCTCCGTCATCGCTTTCGTGGGCAACGACTGTGGGCCGTATTCGAGCCGCGCTCGAATACGACACGGCGCGCGGTGTTTCAGCAGCAACTCCCTGAAGCGCTCAAAGTGGCCGACGGTGTTTTTATCTCGCAGGTCGCCCGGATCGAACAAATCCCCGAAGATCAGCGGTTGAAACCGGAGCAGGTCGTTGCAGCGATCGCTGAGGCCGGCCGGCCTGCGTTCTACGAGCAAAATGCCAACGCGATTGTGGACCGAATCATTCCGCTGCTCCGGCCAAAAGACGTGATCGTGGTTTTCAGCAACGGCGGGTTCGACAATATCCATGAGAAGCTGCTCATGAGGTTAAAGAGTTAAAAAAGTTACAAGCGTTACAAAGGAATGCCATGTAACGACGTAGATTGTATCACCGATCACTTAGTCAGCGAAGCCGCCGATGTGTGATCGTGCACAATTCGCCAGCCTTCTGGCAGGCGTTTGAAGATGAGTGTGAACCGCCCGTGCGGCTCATCGTTTGCGCGCTCTAGCCGCCAACGACCGAGCACCACTGATGCATCAGGCGAAAGCATTGTGACTTCAATGTCTGAAAAACTGAGCGTTCCCATCTTCGCGCGATCGGAATACTTGACGCGGTACCGGTCGCGGACTGTTTCCCAGCCGCGTGTGACTTCATCTCCGGAGATAAATACCGTCGATGCCGACTGCGCGTAGCCGTTCATGAACGCGTCTATGTCGCTGCGATTCCAGGCGTCCTGCTGGGCGCTGAGGACGGACTGAATTTCAGCGACTGAATTCGGAGGTTGTTCGGGCTCGGCGCAAACAAGGGCCGCCATCAGGATATAGCAGAGGACGGGGAGCGTGAGTCTGGTTTGCAATGGCACTGATCTCCTATAAGCTACCACTCCCTGCGGCGTCCAGCCTACCACTGAAGCACTGTTCCATTGAGGGAAATACGTTGACGGGTCTCATAAATCCACTACGCTCCGCCATCCAGCAAAAGAGGACTGTGCACCGGTTTTTCTGCATCGTGACGCTCGTGCTTGCCAGCACGACCGCAGTTTCCGCTCAGAGAGACTCGAAGCGTCCCACTCTGCCAGCGGTGAAGGGAGTCAGTCCTCCGACACAAGAGGAGGCACCTGCCGCTCCGCTGAACGCGCCGGCTACTGTGCGACTGCAATTTCCTAACAGCGATGTAGTCGACGTATTGCATCTCTACGAGCAGCTTACCGGCAAGAAGTTGGTGATGGACAATTTCGTGCAGGGCAAGGTCAATATTTTCATCGCCAAAGATGTGTCGCGCGAAGAGGCGATCAAGATCATTGAGCTGAGCATGGCACTCAACGGGATTTCACTCGTTCCGGTGGGCCGCGACATTGTCGATGTTGTCGGCGCTGGCCAGAATCCGCGCAAAGCGCCGGTTCCGATCATCTCGGATTTGGCCGACATCCCGGCGGGAAATCCCGTAATCAGCTTTTTGTTCCGGCTGCAGTATGCGGACCCGCAGGAGCTTCAGCAAGTTTTGATGGCATATTTTCAAGGGAGCTCGGGCACGATCAACATTTTGGCGCTACCAAAATCCTCCAGCCTGCTGGTGACACAGAACGCTGACATTATTCGGCAACTTGCCGGAGTGATTGAGCAGGTAGACGTGGCTCCGGCGGAAGTTGTGAGTGAGTTCATTAAGCTCGATCGCGCGGATGCCAGTAAAGTTGTCGACATGCTCAAGGACATTTTCGAGAAGGGCGCTGAGACACCGGGCCAGCCAGGTGTTCGGGGCGTAAAGGGAGGTGTGCCGCAGCCAGTCCCGATGGGGGACTCAGGCGGCGGCGGTCTTCTTTCCGAAGAAGCAGTCATCGTGGGGAAAATTAAGATCACTCCCGATATACGCACGAACCGCATCCACGTCGTGACACGGCCAATCAACATGCCGTTCATCCGGCAATTGATCCACGAATTTGATGCCAACGTGGAGTTTGCAAAGCCGGTCACCCGTTATTTGCAATACATTTCCGCCGGCGACATTTTGCCGGTTCTTGTCCAGGCATTGACGGAACCGGGGACAGAACAAGGCGCCGGTGCTGGAGGACAGGGAGGACTTCCGGGCGTTGGCCCGTCGCCTGGGCAGGGTCAAGGGCAACAGCGGCAAGGGGGCGCTGGTATTTCGCAGCTGACGAACAACTACAGCGGCAGCCAAAGCGGCACAGGCAGCTCGCTTAATATTTCCGAGGAGCTTTCCACTCAGCCTGTGGACACCGTACCCAAGGCAGTCACCATCGGCAATTCGAAGCTGATCGCGGATCAACGCGCTAACTCAATCATCGTCCTTGGGAATCGCGAAGTGGTCATGAAAGTGGAAAAGATCCTCGACGAAATGGACGTCAAAGCCCCGCAGGTGTCGTTGAGCACGGTGATTGGGCAATTGACCCTTAGCAACAACGAGGAATTCGGTGTCGATTGGTTCGCAAAGTACAACAGAAGGTTCGTGGGCACCTCGCGGAATAATAGTGTGTTTACGACCAATGACCCGAACGTTCCCATCCCCGGTTCCTCCGTAGACCCCGGCAGCAGCGTGGCGCCGGTTGTCCCCAATATTCTCGATCCGGCCAATTTGATCAACTTCAGCCAAATCATCCAAAACGTAGGCAACGGAACTAATATTTACGTGGCAGCCGGCAACGCGTTTGCGGCTATTGTGCATCTGCTGGAGTCAACGAATCGATTCAGAGTGATTTCTCGGCCAACCGTTTTCACCAGCAACAACAAAAAAGCCATCATCGCTTCGGGGCAGGAGGTTCCCGTGCCGGTAAATACCCTTACAAATGCGAACGCTGGGATTATAAATCAGACAGCTGCTGTTTCGGCGAGCATCGAGTACAAGAAGGTGGTGTTGCAGCTTGAGGTCGTCCCGCTCATTAATTCCGAGAAGGAAGTGTCGCTCGATATCTTGCAAAAGATCGACAGCATTGTCCCGGGTGGCAACGTAAACATCAGCGGCAACTCGGTGCCAACAATCGATACGCGTTATATTCGCACGAATGTTTCCGCAGGGAACGGATCGACGATTATCCTCGGTGGATTAATTGAAGACCAAAAGCAGAAGAACTATCAAGGCTTTCCTTATCTCTCGCGCATTCCCCTCATTGGCGCGGCGTTCCGTTCCACAGCGAGTGGCAAGCAGCGTCGCGAACTGATCATTCTCATGTGTCCAGAGGTTACCTTGACGAAACTGGATCTTTATCGACTGCGGCAAAAATGGGAGAACAAGAACACACATTTTGGTCCGGAGCTGGATCAGGCTGGGTGTCCAGACTGCCCTAACGTAGAGACGGGCAAACAGATAAATTTACCGCCGCCGGATCTTCCCTCAGGCAAAGACATGCATTAAACTTTTGCAATTATGAAACGAATGGCAGTCGTTTTGATTGTCGGGTTGAGCGCAACGGTCGCGCAGGGCGACCAATTTGACATTGTCGATTATGGTATTTTTCGATCCATCGATCCGTTGGCTCAAAGGGACGAGTGGGGGACCACTCATCAGACGCCTCACGTGAACTCGACCGATTTTGCGCCCAGATATTCCTGGCGATGGATCTACTACTTCAAGGCCCGCAACCAACTCCTTTTGGATCCGGCTTACGTAGGATCGCTACAAACGGCATTGCGCAGATTGGGCTACTACTGCGGTCCCGTTGACGGCGTATTTTCCGCGGAAGTGAGCTACGCCATTGCGCGGCTGCAAAAGAGTTATTCGATGCGCGTGACCGGCAATCTTGATAACCCCGTGCGGCGAGCGCTACACATGCCGTGAGCCCTGCTGAATGAACGGAGCTCCGAGTCAGTCGCTGATTAATTTGCTGCTTGAAAGCGGCGTGCCTTCCACCGAAGAGGCCGCCGAGCTGACGACTAATCTCAACGGAGGTTCGTGGGTAAGTCAGGTGCTCGATTCGGGCAAGGTGGACGAACAACGTTTCCTCAACGCAATCGGGAATTTCTTCCGGGTGCCGGTCGTCTCGATTGATGCGAAAAACATCGATCGCCCCACTTTGTCGAACCTGCCGAGCCGTTTCGTGTTTCAACATCACATTCTGCCGATTGAAGCGAAAGAAAACTCAGTGGTCCTGGCGACCTACGATCTTTTCAATTCGATCGGTCGCCAGCTGGCAGGGCAGCTGTTGAAAAAACCTGCCGAATGGGTGCTCGTGCCGCGTGCGCAGCTTCTGCGCGCGATGAAAACTCTTTATGGCGTTGGCGCGGAGACGTTCGACGAGATTCTGAAGACCAGGGGTTCCATGGACGCGCTGGAGGACGTCGACACGGCGATTGAGCTGAATGCCGACGATCCCGAAGCCTCGGTGGTCAAATTTGTTAACCAGATTATTCGCGAAGCCATCGCCGAGCGCGCGACTGATATTCACGTCGAACCACTGGAAAACGATCTGCGCATTCGGTATCGGATCGACGGTATTTTGCACGAAGTCGCTGTGCCGCCGCAATTGCGCGTCTTGCAGTCCGCGATCATCTCGCGTTTGAAGGTGATGTCGCATATGGACATTGCCGAACGACGGCTTCCCCAAGACGGGCGGATGAATTTGCTCGCGGGCAACGTGGAGATAGACGTGCGGGTCTCGACGATTCCAACTGTCAACGGCGAGTCAATCAGTCTGCGTTTGCTAAGCCGCGGCGAACAGCAATTCAATTTCGACCGACTCGATTTAGGCGATAAGAAGGAGAAAATTATTCGACATCTCCTCACCCAACCAAACGGAATTATCCTGCTCACGGGTCCTACCGGCTGCGGGAAATCAACCTCGCTGTATTGTTTTCTTAGCAGCATCAATTCGGTACAGCGCCGCATCATTACGATTGAAGAACCGGTGGAATATCGAATCCCTGGTGTCTCGCAAATTGACGTGAAACCAGAGATTGATCTGACTTTCGCCAAAGGCCTGCGACACATTTTGCGACAAGACCCGAATGTGGTCATGGTCGGCGAAATTCGAGACGTCGAGACTGCGGATATTGCAATTCGTGCCGCAATGACAGGTCACCTTGTTTTCAGCACACTGCACACAAATGACGCGGTAGGTGGCATTACACGTTTGCTCGACATGGACGTGGAACCGTTTCTGCTTGCCTCTGTGGTAAAGTCGTTTATCGCCCAACGCCTGGTGCGCACGATTTGCCCGGATTGCGTCGAAGTAGCCGATTATCCGCGCGATTACCTCGCTGAGATTGGTGTCCCGGTGAAAGAACTCGGCACTCGCTTTCGGCGCGGTGCGGGGTGCGATCAATGCCGCCAGACCGGCTATCAGGGCCGTGCAGCAATTTACGAAGTCTGCGTCATCACTGAACCCTTACGGAAACTGATCATGCGAAGGCGTGATGGCAGTGAGTTGAAGCAATGCGCTATTGCCGAAGGCATGGAGACTTTGCGGCAGGATGGTTGGCGACGCGTGGCCCAAGGCAAAACAACTATCGAAGAAGTTGTGCGCGTCACGCAGACTGACGAAGTGATGGCTGAAACCACTGCAGAAGCCGAGCCGGTCATGGCCACCGGGGTGGCCGAAATGCGCTAAGCGCCAGGATCCTTCTCCTCTTATTCGCCGCGTAATTCACGAATTGCTTTGGCGTAATCGCTGGAACGAAAAATCGACGTGCCAGCGACGAGGACGTTCGCGCCATTTTCCACGGAGATTCGGGCGGTTTTTGGATTAATACCGCCATCCACCTCGATGTCGATCTTGTGTTCGCGCGATTGGTTCCACTTCGCTGCGTGCCTGACCTTTTCCATCTGATCGACGCGGAACGGTTGTCCGCCAAAACCCGGATGAACAGTCATAACGAGCAACATATCGAACTTCCCGAGGAACGGTTCGATCATTTTAAATGGACTTTCGGGATTTAGCGTAAGGCCGACACGGCAACCGGCGTCTCGAATCTGGTGCAATGTTTTCCAGACGTCGTGTTTGGCTCCCGGTTCCACGTGGACGGTGATCGAGTTTGCGCCGGCTTCGACAAATCGCGGCACATAATGATCGGCATGCTCGATCATCAGATGTACATCCAGCGGCAGGCTTGTTTCTTTGCGGACCAGCCGCACAACGTCTGGTCCGAACGAAATATTATCGACGAAATGGCCATCCATGATGTCGCAGTGAATCCAATCGGCGCCTGCGGCTTCGACGCGACGAATTTCCTCAGCAAGCCGCGAGAAATCTGCCGCAAGAATTGATGGGGCGATGATCACCTTTCCCATGGAGTGATGGAGTAAAGGAGTAATACAGTAATGGCAAGCTCGTCAGCGCTCCAATAGTGCATCACTCCAAGATAAATACGCTTGACGGCGGCCTGCGCCTTCTCATGTTACGGCGTTTCAGCCGCCCGAATCGCGCCGCGTGAACGCGTTTCCTTCGAGCTGGACAGTGCTGCTAATAAATAATTCATGTTCAACGGATTTTTCGGCTGGCTATCCAGCGATATCGGGATCGATCTCGGCACAGCGAACACTCTTGTTTACGTAAAGGACCAGGGGATCGTCTTACGTGAGCCATCCGTGGTCGCGGTGCAGGCTGGAACAAACCGGGTGCTGGCCGTGGGGGACGAAGCCAAGCGCATGCTGGGGCGCACGCCGGCGAATATCGTTGCGGTGCGTCCGCTCAAGGACGGCGTGATCGCCGACTTCGAAGTTACGGAGGCGATGTTGCGGCATTTCATTACCAAGGTACACAATCGCAAGGTACGGGTGAAACCGCGCGTCGTTATTGCGGTCCCATCAGGAATCACGGAGGTGGAAAAGCGTGCAGTGCGTGAATCAGCTACGCATGCAGGCGCGCGTGAAGTGTATTTGATCGAGGAACCGATGGCAGCGGCAATCGGCGTCGGCCTGCCGGTGCAGGATCCCGCAGGTAACATGATCATCGATATCGGCGGCGGGACGACGGAGGTCGCTATCATTTCGCTTTCCGGAATTGTGTTTAGTCGGAGCGTCCGCGTTGCCGGCGACGAATTGGACGAGGCGATCGTACAGTACATGAAGCGCGCCTACAATTTGATGGTTGGCGAGCGCACCGCTGAGGAGATCAAAATCAAAATCGGCTCGGCGTATCCGAGTGAAAAGGAAACCAGTGTCGAAGTTAAAGGGCGCGATCTGGTAGCTGGTCTTCCGAAAACACTGATGATCACTTCTCAGGAGGTGCGCGAAGCTTTGCTCGAACCGATCTCGACGATTGTAGATTCGGTGCGGATCACTCTTGAGCGTTGTCCGCCCGAGCTTTCGGCGGACTTGGTTGATCGCGGGCTCGTGCTGGCAGGCGGCGGCGCGCTACTGCGCGGTTTTGACAAGCTTTTGAGCGAGGAAACCGGGTTACCTGTCCATGTAGCGGAAGACCCGCTCAGCGCAGTGGCGGAGGGGACAGGCAAATGCCTAAATGAACTTAAATTTTTGCGTCAGGTGGCCTCCGCCGATCGCCAGTGGCGCTAATAATGGCGGAAACCGGAAAGCGGAAACCGGAAAGCTCGTTAGCCGTCTGCCAGTGAGTTGTCGAGTGGCCAATCGGCAATCGGCAGTCGGCAATTAGCAACTCCAATGAGCCGCACAAACATCATCGCTCTGCTGATTTTCGGCGCCATTCTGGGTTATTTCCTCAGCTTCGGTCCCGAAACGACGCAGAAGTTCAAGGCGAGTGTTTATCAGCTGCTGGCCCCGTTTTTAACCGGTGGGTCTGGAATCAAAAAGCAGATTACCTCTGTCCGGTCAGGGTTAAAGTCGCTCGACGAATTGGAGCGCGAGACCGCCGCCTTACAGGTCGAAAATCGAGAGCTGCGCGCGACTAACCAGGGCTTGCGCGATGTTGAGCATGAAGTGAATCGTCTGCGCCATGCCCTCAGTTATCGCGAGCGTTCGGTGTTTAAATTGCTCGCAGCTGAAGTGATCGCGCGCGATTCGTCCAGTTGGTGGCGAACGCTGACCATAAACCGCGGCAGGAAAGACGCCATCGAAACGGACATGCCGGTGGTAACTGACGTTGGCTTGGTGGGGAAAACGACGACTGTAAGCGACACGATTTCGGTTGTTTTGCTGATTTCTGATGAAAGCTGCCGAATCGCATCGTCAGTAGAAGGCAGCCGCGAACAGGGAATCGTTTCCGGCGAGCGCGTCACGGGTGGACTCACGCCATTTTTGGATCTGAATTTTCTGTCAAAGCAGGCTGATTTGAAGCCCGGCCAGAAAGTTTATACCTCAGGAGTTGGCGGTGTCTTTCCGTCGGGGTTGCTCATTGGAGCTGTGAAGAGTTACCGTGTGCGCGAACTGGACGGGCAGGCGCAGCTAACACCTGCTGTCGATCTTTCTCATCTGGAGGACGTTTTTGTGGTAACGGGTCGAAGATGATTTTTTTCCTTCTTCTTTTGGGCCTCGTGCTCGTGGCGCAGATCGCCGAACTTTTAATCCCGGCGCTGCCGTGGCTTTACAACGCGCACGTCTACATCGTGCCAGTGATCGTTTTTTACGGGGCAATGGCGCTGCCTTTTCCCCTCATGCTGGCCCTGGCGTTCTTCGCTGGGGTTCTCCTGGATGCGCTTACTGTTCAAGTGATTGGGGGGAAGGTTGAAATCTCAGCCGGATCATCGATACTTCTCTACGGTGTGCTGGCGGGAATAATGCACGGACTGCGGCCGCTCTTTGCCCGCGGACGTTGGGAAGTGCATTGTATCCTGAGCGGCGTTTTCACCTCGCTAATAGTTCTGGCGCAATACCTCATGATTACGTTTCGCCGCGGCTCGCTTGTATTTACTCGTGAAATCTGGTGGCAGATCGGCGGACCCGGTCTTATCGCGATGGCGATCGCGCCCATCTTGTTCTGGGGATTACAATGGCTCGGGCAGATCACCGCTTATTCATATGGTCCTGAAAGGGGACAGCTCGAATGAGCAAGCGACGCCTGAGTTCCCGTCTGAGGATTCAATTTCTTGGACTCTTCATGCTGTTGGGCGTCGGTTCACTCGGCGTTCGACTTTGGTGGATACAAGTGGCGCACGGTCAGGAATGGACGTCGCAGATTCGCGGCAGCTCCCAAGTGACTGTGCGCATTCCGTCTGTGCGCGGCGAAATCAAGGACCGTAATGGCCTTACCTTGGTACAAAACCGCGCGAGCTATGAGGTAGATTTCTATCTGCCGGAAATGGTCAAAGGTTACCGCGAACGGTTCGGTTCACCGCCCTCGAGTGAATATCGGGCGATCATCAGCGGAATGCCGAAAGACATGAAGGAGCCGGATATCATCAAGATCGTGAATAATGGAATCGTTCCGCGCCTCAACGACCTTGATCTGGCGCGCGATTACAACGCCGGCAAGCTGCAGCGACATTTTCGCAATGATACCGAGGTTCCATTTTCATACATCAAGGACATCGATTTCCCTACGATGGCGAAATTCGCCGAGCATGATGTCGGACTCCCCGGTGTTGATCTCGCCATTAAGCCCGTGCGCTCGTACGTTTACGGCGCGCTCGGATCTCATATTCTCGGTTACGTCGGTGCACCGAACGACATCGACAAGGAGGAAGCCAAGAAGTTTACGTTCTACCAGGCGGACGTCGAAGGAAAATCGAACATTGAGAAAGCGGCGGACGAATATCTGCGCGGGAAACCAGGCGTCCGGTATTTGCGGCGCAATGCGAAGGGCACCATCGACGGGATTTTGCGCGAAGATCCGCCGCAACAGGGCGCGAATGTTTTCTTAACGATCGACGCCCGTATCCAGGCCATCACAGAGGAAGCATTGCGATCCGTCGGGCGCGGCGCTGCCGTCGTCGTCGATCCAAACAACGGCGAAATCCTCGCAATGGCTTCGGTGCCATCGTTCGATCCAAATACATTCGTCCCCAGCATCAAGGCAAAAGAATGGACGGCGCTCCAGAAGGATGAAGCCAACCCGCTCGTCAATCGAGCGGTGAGCGGGTTCCCGCCGGGGTCAACATTTAAGTTAATCACCTCGCTCGCTGGACTGCGTCGTGGCCTGGCGAAGCAGAAGTTCACATGCAGTGGCGGTGTTCAGTATGGCGATCATTATTTCCAATGCTGGGCCGCCGAAAAGCATTACACGCACGGCACAATCGCGCTGCCAGATGCGATCAAAGTATCGTGTAACGCCTTTTTTTATCAGTACGGTAACGCCGCAGGCATCGATTCGATCGACCGCGTAGGCGATTTGCTTGGTTTGGGAAAACCATCCGGGCTGAACTTAACCGGCGAACAACCTGGCGTGCTGCCGGGGCCGGACTGGATGCGGATTTATTATCCTCAAGAAAGATGGTCGCAAGCGTACACTGCTAACGTTTCAATCGGTCAGGGCTACGATCTAGCGACGCCTCTGCAAATGGCCATGGCCTATGCAGTCCTCGCTAATCGCGGCACTTCGTATTACCCGCGCCTGGTGAAAAAGGTGCTCAATCAGGACGGCACACCGGTGTTGGACGAAGACGGAAAGATCGCCGTCCCTGACCAGCCCAAAGTGCATGCCGACTTTCGCACCGAGGTTTCACCCGCCGATATCGAATTGGAACGACGCGGATTTTGGAACGTCGTGAATGCAGATGGTGGAACAGGTGGCCGGGCACGCTTGAGTGGGGTGCAGGTCGCAGGCAAAACCGGGACCGCCCAGGCGAAATACAAGGGCAAAGAAGATACAATTTCCTGGTTTGTTTGCTGGGCCCCCTTCGACAATCCCAAATATACGGTCTCAGTGATGGTGCAGGGCGGGGAGCACGGCGGCAGTGTTGCGTGCCCAATCGCGGCGCGAATCATGGAACGCTCGCTAGCGATGGACGAGGGGAAGTTCGAAGCGCAGGTCGCATGGCTTCCTCCCGCGCGTAAGGCCAATCCATTTCAGATGATCAAGGAAGTGAGTTTTCGCGATTCGGGAATAGATGGTGGGAGCGGTGACGAGGAGAATGCTAACACCACGCAAGGCGCGGATGTGCAAATGGCTGGCGCGGGCGGCGATCCCGACGTTGAACCGGAAGCAGATTCACAAGGGAAAGTAGCGCGGCGTGCTACGGCTCCCTCGGCCCGGGCCGTCCCGGTTGCGGCGCCTCAGCCTCAACGCAACTTTTTTCAGCGGCTATTTGGGGTAAAGCGCCAACCAGCACCACCACCACCTCCTCCTCAGCCCGGCCGCAAGCGCGGAACAACAAGATGAACCTTCGGTCAGAATCGCCACTAGAGTTCGCATCGGTAGTTAGGCTGATGACCGGCCAACCGCTCCATTTTTATGATAGACAAGGTAAGAAAGATTTTGGGTCTTCCTTCACGCAAGACCGGCAACAAGCTCGTTCTGAGTGTGGAGAAACTCGAGACTCGCGTGGCTTTACTCGAAGGCGGCCGGCTCGAGGAGTACAGCGTTGAGCGTAAGAGCTCACGAAACATCGTAGGCAGCGTTTACAAGGGTAAGGTCAAAAACATCGAAATGGGATTGAAGGCGATGTTTGTTGACATCGGATTCGAAAAAAATGCGTTTCTTCATTTTTGGGACGCCATTCCCGCCGCGCTCGATAGCGGCATCGAAGAAATTGACAGACGCTCGAACAAGCGCCCTCGAAAGCGGATCACGGTAAAAGACATACCGAGCATTTATCCAGTCGGCTCAGACGTGATCGTGCAGGTCACCAAAGGCCCAATCGGCACCAAGGGTCCGCGCGTTACCACGAATCTCAGTTTCGCCGGGCGGTATTTGGTCCTGATGCCATTCAGCGATCGCAGTGGTATCTCGCGAAAAATCGAAGAGCCGAAAGAACGCGAGCGACTGCGCAAGGTCTTACGCCAGCTGGATATTCCCGAAGGAGTTGGCGTGATCATACGCACGGTGGGAGAAGGCCAGCGCGCCAGGTACTTTGTCCGCGATCTGCGAGTTCTGCTGGATCAGTGGGCTAAAGTCGATCAAGCCATACGGGACAATCCGGCACCGTGCCGGCTATTTGAAGAACCGGATCTGGTCGAGCGCACAGTCCGCGATTTTCTTACCGAAGAAATCAATGAAATCGTCTGCGACGATCACGGGGCAATGGATCGAATGAGCGACATGGTCGGTCAAATCTCCCGCCGCGCGAGAAACCGTGTTCGCCACTACGATGGTGCCACGCCGATCTTTGAGACTTACGGCGTGCAAAAACAGGTTGATGACGCATTTCATAGGCAAGTCTGGCTCAAGTGCGGCGGCTATATTGTGATCGACGAGACCGAAGCGCTGGTCGCCATCGATGTGAACACCGGACGCAACAAAGGTGGGCGCGACGTCGAGAAAACAATCTTGCAAACCAATCTCGAAGCGGCGGACGAGATCGCGCGCCAGCTTCGATTGCGCAACATCGGCGGATTGATCATTGCTGACTTCATCGACATGAAGAGCCGTAGAGATCAGCAGGCAGTTTACAATTTAATGAAGGAACGGCTCAAGCGCGACAAAGCCAGAACGCATGTGCTTCCCATTTCACAGCTCGGCCTGATGGAGATGACGCGGCAGAGGGCGCAGGAGAGCTTGAGCGACACGATTTATGAAAATTGTCCGTATTGCGGCGGACGCGGCGTGGTGAAGACGACGATGAGCACGAGCGTGGAATTACACAGGACGCTCAACACCATTATGCGCAGGTACCAGGACTCCATCCACGATATTCGGGTGATCCTCAATCCTGACGTTTTGAAGCGGTTAAAAGAGGAAGACGAGGAGCTGCTTGTGGAACTCGAGCGGCGTTACGCCGGTCGGCTGATGTTTCGGGGCGACCCCACATTTCATCACGAGAAGTTTGTCATTACTGACGCCAATACTGGAGCAGAACTGAAGCCCTGAGACCGGTAGGCACGCCCGAAAAAGCTTGCAATTTTGGGCCAGACGGCCCAAACTTTCTGCATCCAAATGCGTGGCGCGGAGATCGTTTACCCGACTCGGCCTGCGATGTTTGGAGGACTTAACCAAAAGGAGAAATAGATGAAAAGGCTGCTGTTGTGCCTGCTCGGGCTCAGTTTGGTCGCTTCGGCTGCTTTTGCCGGGGTTGGCTATTCCGGCAAGGAAATAAAGCAGGTCGCTCCACCGCCCTGTCCCGAGTGGTATGCGGACAGGGAATTCAACATCTCACTTTGGGGCACGTACGTTTTCACAGGAACGAATTGGATAGATGACCGCTATATCGAGGCCGATCACGCATGGGGTGGTGGTCTTGATCTTAAATATTTTTTCATGCGCTACATCGGCGTAGGGATTGAGGGCTGGGTGGTTGATGCTCGCCAGGCTCGCCAAGATATCTTCGTTGATTTCAGTGACGGAATTTTCGCCAGTAGCGTCCACCGCGAAAGCAACGCAATCGGCGCTGTGCTGGGCACTCTCACCCTGCGTTACCCGATCCCTTGCACGCGTTTTGCGCCGTACATTTTTGGCGGCGCGGGCGGGATCTTTGGCGGGGGCCAGAAGCAAGTCAATGAGCGCTTTGTCGAGCCGGGAGAAGGTTTCGATATCGTCGCGACAACTGGGCACACAGATGCCGAGACGCGGGCAATCGGTCAGGTTGGTGGTGGGATGGAAATCCGCCTAACTCCGCACATCGGCTGGGTCAGTGATTTCAGCTGGAATTTCGTGGACGGCCCAAAAAATAATTTTGGTATGCTTCGCACCGGCGTGAATTTCGCGTTCTAAGCCGCCCACAAGAGCGTTTGCTATAGCGGCGTCTGGAATACCGGACGCCGCCTTTTTTTGTACGCGCCAGATTTGCCAAGCGAGTTGTGCACACGAAACTATCCTGATGTCGTTCATCGAGACAATCGACAACCTTGCCCTGAGAAAATCGGAGCTGATCGAGCGCTTTGAGCATTTGATTACCTCGAAATCTGACAAGCAATTTGAAGCCATGGCGCAAACTTCTCGCGCGCTCACTTTGCAAAATTTTGGGCGGACCATGCGCCTCTTTGCGCCGCTCTATCTCTCGAACGAATGCATCAACAATTGTCAGTATTGCGGTTTCTCGCGGGATAATCCGATCCTGCGCGTCACACTTACCGTCGATGAAGTTCTAGCCGAAGCGCAGCATCTGGCGCGGCAGGGATTTCGCCAAATCCTTCTTGTTGCGGGCGAGCATCCGAAGTTTGTGGGCGGCGGTTATCTCGCCGAGTGCGTGCGCGCTCTCGTTCCCGATTTTTCATCGATCTCCATTGAGGTCGGCCCGATGGATACCGAGGATTACGCGCCGATTGTCGAGGCTGGCGCCGAAGGCCTCGTCGTTTATCAGGAGACCTACAACCGCGGTGTGTATGCCGAGATGCACACGGCGGGGCCGAAACGCGATTTTAATTATCGACTTGACTGCGCCGAACGCGGCTACGCGGCTGGTTTTCGCCGACTAGGAATAGGCGCGTTGATTGGCCTAACGAGGTGGCAGGATGAAGCCGTCGCGCTCGCTGCACACGTGGAACATTTGTATAAACGCTGTTGGCGAGCGCAAATCACCGTGAGCGTGCCTCGTTTGCGTCCGGCAGCCGGTGCATTTCGTCCGCTATTCACGATGAGCGACCGCGAGCTTGTCCAATTAGTGTGCGCTTTGCGAATCACGTTCCCGCAGGTTGGGATCGTGCTTAGCACACGCGAGCGCGCGCCGCTGCGTGATGCGCTCACCTCGATGGGAGTAACCATGATGAGCGCCGGTAGTCATACCGAGCCCGGCGGTTACACGCGACAAGGCCGCGAACATTTGCATCGCACCGTGCGTGGCCGAATCGTCGCGCCGGAATACCAGGACGGCGAAGACCAACTCGCCACCGGGCAATTCGAGATCAGCGACGAACGCGGCCCCGCCGAAATCGCTGCGGTCCTTCGCCACCGAGGACTCGAACCGGTTTGGAAAGATTGGGATCAGGCTCTCTGCCGTGCATGAAGATCGCAGTCAACGGTGAATCTGTGGACACTGGCGAGGCGAAAACTATCGCCGAGCTTATCGAGCGCTACCAATTGCTGCCGCAATCGATTTTGGTGGAGCACAACGGCCTCGCCGTGCATCGGCACGAATGGCCAAAGCTTCCACTTGCTGAAGGCGACCGCATTGAAGTCATTCGCGTCGTTGCCGGTGGATAAGCAAGATTGACTAAACCTGCGCCACGCTTTTGACCACCACGCGCATCCCATCAGTTTGGATGACAGTCACTAGTGTTTCCCGGGCAATGAATTCGCCTTCGGTGACGACATCGATAACGTGATCGGCGAAACGCGCTTTGCCACTTGGTCGCAACACGGTGACGGCTGTGCCTTGCATCCCGGGTGCGAGCGCTAACGCGGTTGCGAAATGTCGCGGCGCGCCGGCCAAAGATGGTCCGGGAGGATTTGAATCCATCAACGCAAAGCGCCGGTAAAAACTGGTACGCGGAAGATAACGGGCCAGGAGCGCAATCACGATTAACGCTCCGACCAGTGCGATGAACATGTTGAGCAATGGAATGGCAAGCATTTTTCCGGTCGGCATAAAGGGTTGCTGTGGGTAACGATCGATCATTGTCCATAGCAATGAAGCGATGATGAGAAACACGCCGAGAACTCCGAAAACGATCGTGCTGTGCGCGAAGAAAAGTATTTCGATCAGTACCAGAACCATCCCTAGAACGAAGAGCGCGACGACCTCCCAGCCGGCGAGCCCGGCGAGATAATGACCCAGAAAAAAGAGTGCGAAGCAAATCGCGGAGATAACGCCGGCCCACGTCACTCCGGGAATCTTAAATTCCAGATACGCTCCGAGAATTCCACCAAGCAGCAGCAATGGCGCGACCGCGGTGATCCAAAATGCGAGCTGCTCGAAGCCAGTTGGCTCGATCCTGGCGATGTTGCCCTTGAGTCCCGCTTTTTTGGTCAGATCGGCAATCGAATCCACAATGCCTTCCGCTAGTAACGGTTTTCCGTTGATCTTTTCGATGGCTTCCTGCGCGTTGAGGGTAAGCACTGTGCCTTTTGGGTGCACGACGCGGTCGCCGATTTTTACTTCCTTCTCTTTGTTCATGAATGCCTCGGCGAGGTCGGGATTATGGCCGTTCTTAATGGCCGAGCCTCGGACGAGTGCAGACCAATACGAAATCGTTTTTTCCTTTGCGGTGGCAGGCAGATCTTCGCCCGTCGAAAGGATCGGTGCAGCCGCGCCAATTGCGCTCACCGGTGCCATATAAATGTGTTGCGTTGCGATGACAATGAGCGCGCCAGCCGATCCTGCGTTCGTGTTAATAAACGTGTAGGTGGGGATTTTGATTTGGTTGAGCGCGTTAACGATCTCGGTCGCTGTGTCGAGGCGGCCACCGTACGTGTTCATGTCGAAAACGATTGCGGAAGCGTCGTTGCTCTCGGCGGTTTTCACCGCTCGCCGCAAGAACGCCAGCAGCGACGGCGCAACTTCACCATGCAAAGGCACAACGACGACGTCGCCTTTGTGAATGGCCTCGCGCGCGGGAGCCGGCGCAGCAACGCCAAAGACAAAAGCGACGCAAATGCTGATCACAAACATCTTCATCTTTTCAGTTGATCAAGCGCGGATAAGCTTGCCAGTTTCCCTGTGGCTATTCCATCAGAAACAATCGAGCAAATCGCCGCTGGGAACGATATCGTCGAAGTCGTCGGCTCCTATTTTCCGCTGAAGCGTGCGGGAGCGAATTTCAGGGCTCTCTGCCCGTTTCATCAGGAGAAAACACCGTCGTTCATGGTGAGCCCGAGTCGGCAAACATTTCATTGTTTTGGCTGTGGTGCTGGCGGCAGTGTTTTCAGATTCGTGATGGATTACGAACATGTTGATTTTCCAGCAGCCGTGCGCAAACTCGCCGCGCGCGCCGGGATTACCATAGTCGAAAAACGTGGCGCAGCAGACGAAGATCGACAATACGAGACGCGCCGCAAATTACTAAAGTTACATGCCGAAGCTGCGGAATGGTTCCACGAAAATCTGACCAAGAGAGAAATCGGTGAAGCCGCACGGAAATATTTGAAACAACGCGGAATCACTGGCGAAATTGCGAAGCGCTGGCAGCTTGGTTACGCGCCGGATGAATGGGACGCGTTCGGCAGTTGGGCACGCGGGCAAGGCTTTGACGCGCACGAACTCGTTTCGAGCGGTCTTACCAAAACGAAGGACGACGATCAAACACCAAACAAAAATCCTCGAAATTCGTATGATCGTTTTCGCGGCCGGATCATGTTTCCCATCTGCAACGACGTTGGCGAAGTGATCGCGTTCAGCGGTCGGTTGCTGAAGGAAGAAGAAGGTGCGGCGAAATATTTGAATTCACCCGAGACACCGCTTTTTCGAAAAGGCAACGTCCTCTTTGGATTGCACAAATCCAAGCGCGCACTGATTGAGGCGAACTGTGCGGTCGTGTGCGAAGGTCAGCTCGATTTGATCAGCTTGTTCGAAGCGGGGATCACGAATGTCGTCGCACCACAGGGGACCGCGTTCACAGAAAATCAGGCGCGCGTTCTTAAGCGATTTGTCAGACGAAATTGTGCTCTGCTTCGATTCGGACGCCGCCGGCCAAAAAGCGGCTGAGAAATCGCTAAGCCCGCTGCTCCGGTTAGTAGCCCACACTGCTGGTACAACGCATTGCACGAACAATTCTACGTCCGGATTGCGGAGATGCCGCCCGGCAAAGATCCGGATCGCTCTGATTCGCCGCGAAGGAGGAGCGATGCTTTCGGGAGCGAGTCACAAATGCGCAAGATTTTTTTGATTATTGGATCGAGCGAGAGATGTAAGAAATCGGATTTGATCTTCATTGAACGAAAGGATCGAACTCGCGCCTCTTTGGCGGCACGGTGTCGTGAGTGCACGATCCATGTCCTGCGGGGCGAAGTAGAGTCACAAGGTCGGCGCGCCTCGATTGTCGATTCCGGCAGTGAATTCGAATGCTTCTGAGTAAAACAGCCTTCGATCGCGCCAGTCCCAGCTGGGCACAATGAAATTCATGTCGACGTTGTCCGCGGCCATGACATCGCAATGATTTCGCATGCTCGCTTTGCGCGATGAAGAGTCCCGCAATTTTCTTCTCGGCGCAAAACTGGCGCGAGGTCTTGGCAGAAACGCCGAGCACGTGACATGCTGACACGAATCTGGAAAACGAACTGGGTCCGAACGATCCGGCTTCGCTCAACGCGTTCATGTCCAAACTTTCGCCCGAGGAGGAACGGCTGGTTTCCTCATGGCTGATGCAAAAAATTCCGAGCAACGCAGTGGGTGACGGAAAGTTGGTGGAATGGCCTACAGCGAGCGGTGTTGTGCGGCGGCGGCTCGAGGACGGCAAAAAACCGGATCAAAGTTCCTGGGTTGAGCGTTGGTGAGGTCCTAAATTTGCAAAAACAAATTCTTGACCTGCAGGAACAGCTCCACGAATTTCCTCGGCCCGTCGGCAGGGGCGATACTTAGGTGTCTGCAACTGCCGCGTGGCAGGCCGAAGGCCTTAGACCAAATCCTTAACCGAACAAACTTGGCCAGGCATTCGAAACGAAGGGGGAGCAGCCGACAGTCGTCGGCTCGTCGGCTTAAAAGCAGCCGAAGCCGCAGCGTACCGAAAAAGCGTTTGAGTTCGCAGGGAAACCACAGCAAGCCGGCGCGACTCGCTGCTCGGAAGCGCGCGCGCATCAAGTCTTCGTCACAGCGAGGCAACCACAATGGATCTCTTTCAATGCCGGCGCTCGGAGTCACCGGCTTGTATTCGTCGGTTGAAGTTCAAGCGCGGATTCGGGAGCTGATCAAACTGGCGAAAGAACAAGGTTATCTCACGTTCGACGATCTGAACGAGGCTTTACCGGAGGGAGTCACCGACGCCGATGAACTTGATCTGATTCTCACGCGTCTGCGCCGCTTGGAAATCGACATCATTGAGGCCTCCGAAGTTGACCGATATCGGGACGGCAAAAAAGACGTCGATGAGGAGGAAGAGGAAGAAGACAGCAGAGCGACAGCGAAGGTTGATATTCTTGATGACCCGGTGCGGATGTATTTGAAGCAGATGGGGCAGGTTCCGCTGCTGACTCGAGATGAGGAAGTCCAAATCTCGAAGCGAATTGAGGAGGCTGAAGGGATGGTACAAAAACATCTCAGCCGCTTCGGCTTTGTTGCCCGCGGGCATCTGGATCTCGCGCGGAAACTCATCGAAGGCCGGGAACGGTTTGATCGTGTGATCCTCGATAAAAAAATCGAGAGCCGCGAGAGATACATGAAGAACCTGCCCCACTTGTGTAAGCAGGTGGAGCAATTGAGCACATCCACTCGGCCGGCATTTTTCCGAGCTTGTGCGCGACCCTTCAAAGAAGGTGTCGCAAAAGCGCAGGGCGCTGCAAAGAACGATGGCCACTCTGCAAAAGATTTACCCTCGTTTTTACCTGAAGCAGCGGGTTACCGAAGAATTCGTGCACCTCGCCGACGAGGCGCACCACACCTCGCTATATCTCCAGACCGAGCTCGCCAAAAATCCTCGCAGCAAGAAGCGGCGGCTACAGCTTCAGACCAAGGTCCGCGATTTGGAAATAAATCTGTGGTTTTCGCTTTCCGATTATTCCGAGGAATATCGCACGCTGAAAACCTGGCTACGTCAGGCATTCAAGGCCAAAACCGAAATGGTCGAGGCCAATCTTCGTCTTGTTATTTCCATCGCGAAGAAATACACCAATCGCGGTTTGTCGTTTCTCGACCTGATCCAGGAAGGAAACATGGGACTGATGAAAGCGGTCGAGAAGTTTGAGTATCGGCGCGGATACAAGTTTTCGACCTATGCCACCTGGTGGATTCGCCAGGCGATTACCCGGTCCATCGCGGACCAGGCGCGCACGATCCGAATTCCCGTGCACATGATTGAGACAATCAACAAACTCTTGCGCGTGCAAAAACAGCTCGTGCAGGAGTACGGACGGGAACCCACGCCTGAGGAAGTAGCTGAGGAAGTTTTGCTGCCAGTGGACCGAGTTCGGGCCGTGCTGAAGATGGCCCAGCAACCGATCTCGCTGCAGTCGCCGGTAGGCGAGAGCGAGGAAACCAACTTTGGCGATTTCATCGAGGACAGGGGAGCCGAAAACCCGAGCGACATGACTGCGATCGTTTTGCTCAAGGAAAAGATCAAGGATGTCCTGGAAACGCTCACCGACCGAGAACGGCAAGTCCTCGAGCAACGATTCGGCCTCGTCGACGGCTACAGCCGAACGTTGGAAGAAGTAGGTCGACAGTTCCAAGTTACTCGGGAGCGGATCCGCCAGATCGAAGCAAAGGCCTTGCGCAAAATGCGCCATCCAACCCGGATTCGGCAACTGGAAGGTTTCCTTGAGGCGCCGGGAATTTGAACATGATTTTCGGGCGCGTTATAGCGCAACTTCGAGGCATGCAGGCTGTTGAATCCGATGGACAACATGAAACCTCAAGATGACAAAGAGCTATGGGATGTTCTCGGCCGGCTTCCTGAGCCCACGCTTTCGCCGTTTTTTGCGCGGAATGTCCTAAGAAAAATTCGGCAGAAACCGACTCGTTTCGAGCGGGTGCGGAACTGGTTCAGCGTGCGAAAAGTTATTGGCGCATCGGCCGTGGCAGCGGTTTTCGTCGCCCTTGCTCTTGTCACCCATTATCCAGGTCCGCGCACAACGTCTTCGAACGATTCAGATATAGTGGCTAAAATCGATCCACAGGATTATGAAGTCGTGGCTGATCTGGATGAACTGATCGCCTGGGATGAAAATACCGTGTGGGAAGATAGGCCAACCTTGTAAATTATTCGTCGGTTTGGCGGCTTTTGCTCTGTGTGGCGCTTACGCGCAAGCGCAGCCACAACAGCATCGCGGCCCGGCCGGCCGGCCGCCGCCAATGGCGGCACCGCATGGACCGCCGCAAATCGCAGCGCCTCACGGGCCACCATCTAGTCAACCGCATGGACCGCCTTCAGGTCAGCCTCGCGGGGCACCTTCCGGGCAGAGCATAAGAGAGCGATGGCTCGCGATGCCTCCAGATGCCCGGCAAAATTTCCGGCGCAACGCCGAGCTTTGGATGCAGATGACTCCAGAGCAGCGCAATCTCATGCGTCAACGGGAGAATACGCGACGGCAGATTATTACGCGCGACGCAGACGCTGCAGTTCGCGACTCGGGTCTTCAACTCAATCCACAGGAGCGCGCTCGGTTTGAATCGCGCTACATTCAGGAACGCCGAAAAGTCGAGCAATCGCTCCGGCAGCAAGTCGAAACGGAGAGGCAAAAGGAAATACCCGCACTTATTCAGCAGTTGAGAAAAGAATTTCAGATCGATGAGCCGGGCAAAAGCCCTGCAACTAAACCGGCCGTTTCACCAAAGTCAGGAAAATAGACCGTTTGGTCGCGTGCGGCCGCATCTCTCGGCGAGTTTCCGCTCAAAAAAATAGGCTGGCTCGAAATGTCTTCGAGCCAGCCCGGTGTGGCTATTCCGGTCAAACTAAGGCCGGTAATAATAAGGATAACGGTGATGATTGCGATAAAAACGATGCCCGCCGTTCCTGTAGTTGTAGTACAGGCCGGTAATAGGATCGATAATAAGGTCTAGAGTAATACCGGTACGGATAATAGTATCCGTAAGGATAATATCCGTAATGACCCGGGCCGAACCCGATACTGAAGTAAACTTGAGCATCAGAACGCGTCGTCCCTGCGACCATCAAACCCCCGGCCACGACTGCAATTAACAGAAGTTTCTTCATTATTAACTCCTGGTGATTAAACAGGGGAATCGACGGAAAGTTTCCTCGTTAATCAACCCGGAACGTCTGGATACCCCCTAATAGAGACAGTTTGACCGATCTGCTGATACTCAATATCTCGCAGTCGTAACGCATCGACAGTTTTTTCAACTCCTGCTCCTGGGAATGCGACTACCGGTCCTCCCGCTAAGATCGGTCCCAGATAGATCTGCACTTTATCGATGAGCTGCTTGTCGAGTGCCTCACCAAGAACCTCGCCACCGCCCTCGATCAACACGCTTGTGATGCGCCGTTTACCTAAATCTTTCAGAACCGACGCCAGAGATTTTCGTTTATAGGTCAAAGTTCGAGCAGCAAATTTGTCGGTCAGGAGCTGAGCTTGGCCCGGCAATTGGCCCGAGCGGGTCAACACAATGCGCCACGGTTGCCGCGCGCGGCGCACGCCGCGGACGGTCAGACGCGGGTTGTCAGCTCGAACGGTTTCCGCCCCTACGAGTACTGCATCCACGCATCCGCGCAGCTGATGTGCGTCGCGCCGAGCTTCGCGTCCGGTGATCCAACGGGATTCACCAGGCGGACGCGTCAGCCGACCATCGAGAGACATGCCGCACTTTGCGATTACAAATGGCCACCCGGTGACGATCCATTTGTTGAAGGCTTCGTTAAGCCGCGTGCACTCTTCCGCCAAAATCCCATTGCGCACTCGGACGCCTGCGTTTCGCAATTCGGCGATCCCTCTGCCGGAGTGCCGCGGATTCAGGTCCGTTGCGCCTATGACTACGTTCTTAAGTCCAGCCTTGATTATCGCATCTGTGCACGGCGCAGTGCGCCCGGCCGTCGAACACGGTTCCAGAGTCACGTAGAGCGTAGCACGCGCGGGAATCGGCGCGCCGAAATCGCGCAGGCATTCAATCTCAGCGTGAGCGCGCCCTGCTTCTCGATGATGTCCCTTCGACACTATCCGATCACCAATCACCAGCACGGCGCCCACTGCAGGATTCGGACTTGTCCGGCCGAGCGCCTTTTTCGCTTCGTCCAGGGCAGCGCGCATGAACTTTTCGTCTCGCTCGGTTGTCATGGTGCAGGCAAATCAAACAAAACGTGCCTGGAGGGATTCGAACCCCCAACCTTCTGATCCGAAGTCAGAAGCTCTATCCAGTTGAGCTACAGGCACTGCTGAATTTTCGAGTTTCGATAAAGGGAAATGGGCAATCGGCAATCGCAAATGTTAAATTAATTTGGGGTGGCCGACGGGACTCGAACCCGCAACAACCAGAACCACAATCTGGGGCTCTACCATTGAGCTACGGCCACCACATTTTAGGCGAAATAGAGTCTAGGATTCCCATTCCTCTTTGCAAACAAAGGGCTCGACTTTTCCCGTCTGCTCCACTAATTGTCAGCGCCGGTGGACCGAAAACCTCTCCCCAGGCGGTTTGGTATGGCGCCGAAGCGTCGTCTGATGCGACGCGGGGCCGCTTGGCTCATGGCCGTATCTTTCTTCGCTGCAACGACGCTCGCCGTCGCGCAACAGGACGATCCAAGCGAAATTTTCCTCAAAGCTTATCTCTCCGCGCAACAGGGCGAAAAACTTGAGCGTCAAGACCGATTCAAGACTGCTTTGGCCAAGTATCGGTTCGCCGGCAGCTTGATCGAGGAACTGCGCAAATCGCAGGCTAAGTGGCAGCCAGCGGTTGTGGAATACCGCGGGCGCAAAATCAGCGAAGCGATTTTGAGACTTCAGGACCGAATCACAAGGCAGACCCAACTAAACGCAAGCGCCAGTCCGTTGCCCGACATTGCGCCGGCGGCACCTGAGAGTGACGCCTGGTCTGAGCCTGGTCTTGAAGCGTTGGCACCTCAACCGAGGGAGACGGTGAGCGAGCGGTCGCGGGATACCTCAGTCAAAGTCGCCACAAAGAACTTGCGCGACAAAGTCGCTGAGCTAAAAGCGGCGCTCGACAAGACGCGCGGGGATCTGGAGACCGCACGAAAAGAAAAAGGCATAGTCGATACGCGTTTGAACGAAACAAATTCCAAGCTGGAGCGAGCTCAGAATGATCTCGATGACACGAAGAAATCGGAACGTCAGGCGCGCGACCAACTCGCGCAGGTCCAGGGATCGGTAAGTGCTTCGCAAGGCTCGGAAGGTAACAGCTGACAAGAACAGCAGCAGTTGCGCGCCGAAGTTGCACAACTAAAAGGAGCCGTTTCCGCAGCCGATCAAGCGCGTGTGACTGCGGAAAAGCAAAGGGACGACACTCAGGCAAAGTTCGCTCAGGCAAACAATCAGATCATTGCGCTCGAGCGTGAACGCGATGATGCGCTCTCCGAGTTGAAATCGGCGAAGGAATCTGAACAGCATCTTCAGTCGCTGGTCGCCGAGAAGAATGATCTGCAACAGAAGCTTGCAAGCGCGGAAGAAAAGGTCAGGGAACTCAGCGAGGGCGATCCAAAAACCACCGAGAAATTGGGCGAGATGGAGCGACAAGTGGCGCACCTTCAGCAGCAGCTCACTGAAACCGAGAATAGAAATCATTATCTGGCGGCCCGAGCCGCGGAGCTTGATGTTGAGCTGGAACACACAAGCACAGAACTTCAAGCCGCCAAACTGGCCGGCGCAAACAACGAGGATTCATCCCAGCTAGTGAGAGAAAACGAACTGCTGCGAAACATCGTTGTTCGTGAACGCCAGGAAGAAGCGCGGCGCGATGAAGCGAGGAAGCTGGTGTTAGCCGAGTTGGATAGACTCAAGGTGCGATCGGACTTGCTGAACAAAGAGATCGAATTCCTTGCCCAACCAGTAACTAAGTTAACCGCCGAAGAACTCGCTCTGTTTCGACAACCGGTGGTCGCAATCTCGAGCGAGAAGCCGGGTGCACTCAAAATGAGTTTTGTTTTTGAAAAGAAATCGACGGCAGGCGCAGCCAAATCGAATGCGATGGCAACAGCCGCCCCCAATTCTTTGCCGGACGAACTTCAGGAGGTTGCGGTCGCCGCCCGGAAGAACGTTGAGCAGGGCAAGTATCGAACAGCGGAAAAGCAGTATCAGACAGTCCTGGCGAAGGATCCGAAGAACCTCGATGCTTTATCCAATCTTGGTGTGGTTTACTTTCGCATCGGCAAGCTCCGATCCGCCGAATCAACGCTGAAGAAAGCCCTGGCCATTGAGCCGAATGACGATTTTGTGCTCACCACGCTCGGCATCGTTCATTATCGCCAGTCGAGGTTCGACGACGCGCTGAAGGAATTAAGAAAAGCAATCGAGCTTAATCCAAACAGTGCCACCGCGCACAATTACCTCGGTATTACTGCCAGCCAAAAAGGCCGACAGCAGGAGGCAGAAAAGGAGATGCTTCAAGCCATCGCGGAAGATCCGAACTACGCGGATGCGCATTTTAATCTCGCCGTCATCCTCGTCACGACGCAACCTTCATCAAGGGAACTCGCCAGAGAGCATTACACCCGCGCGACGGCGCTGGGGACGCAACCCAGTCCGTCTTTGGAAAGGCTTTTGCAGTAACGGAACTAATCTTCTGGCAGGCGCTGTCATGTTGAGCGAAGCGCTGCAACGAAATGCGAAGCATGAGGCCAGGCTTTCAAGCATCTCTGATTAATCGTTACGGAGACCGATGGAGAAATGGCCAGAGATTGAAAGCCTGGCCTCACGGACTTCGCCCGCTGCGTTGCAGCCTCGCTTCGCTCAGAATGACAATTACGGGACGGGTTGCGCAAGATCCACAACGGCAACTTCTGAAAAGTTCAGGCAACTAACCTCGGATTTCTCATGGCGTCCTTCGTGCTTTGTTCATTGCGCTTCTGACGGAGTTCGCCGGGTGTATTCTTGCAGTCTTTTTCGATTGAGGAGCGTGCAACCATTTCTCACGGCCAACTGGCGTTATTTGGCGATGCTGAATTATGTGGTCGATCCTCGGCTGATCATGCCGTTGGTTCCGACGGAAACAGAAATCGATTTCGAAAACGGTGAGACTTTCCTCAGTGTCGTTGGGTTTCTATTTCTCGACACACGCCTCCTGGGTCTTCCAATTCCGTTGCACCGCGATTTCGAAGAAGTGAATTTGCGTTTTTACGTCCGGAGAAAATCGGCGAACACATGGCGGCGCGGCGTGGTTTTCATCGGGGAACTTGTGCCGCGTCGGGCAATCGCTTTCGTGGCGCGGACGTTTTACGGAGAAAATTATGTTGCCGTCCCGATGAAGCATGAAATCGAACATCTCGATGAGAATTTGAAGGTGGAATACTCCTGGCGCCGCGGCCGCAAATGGGAGTCTCTCAAGATGACGGCGACTGGCGAGGCGCAACCTATTCCAGCAGGATCGCACGCCGAATTTATCACCGAACATTACTGGGGTTATACGGCGCTGCGCAACGACTGCAGCGAATACCGTGTCGAACATCCGCGCTGGAAAATTTGGAATGCGACCAGCTTCGAATTCAAGGCCGACGTTGCAACTCTCTACGGCGAGCAATTCGGTCAAGTGTTAAATCAACCACCACGCTCCGCGTTCATTGCCGACGGCTCACCCATCACCGTCCAAAAGCGCCAGATGTTGTAAGGCGTCTGTGTCAGACGGCAAAGGGTTTCGATCTCGAGAGATAGGCGCCGTCTTGTCTTAGCTGTTCCGCTCTTCCTTATTGTGTAGTCCGCCTCATTGGACCGGCTGGAAGTAGTGAGCGGCGACGTACCGACCGACCGTGCGGCCGAGGTTCGCGCCCTGCAAACAGGAGTTCCGGAAATGAAAGCCGGCCAGGGTACGCGCCAGTTCGACGTCCCTGACGGCGTCGCGAAACCCTCTGTACTCGCGTCGTCTGGGTCACCCGGCTGTCGAGGGGACCTTATCTTCTGCACCTAATCAGGCTATTAAAAGAGCGTATGGAAAAGCAGCATGGGAAATATTCTCAGTCTACACAGTTGATACAAGACGAAGCATGAATCTGCTTTACGTTTTGCCTGATTGCCTTACTTTGTTCCATGACCACAACAATCTCTTCGCGCGGCCAAACAGTGATTCCTGCTGAGATTCGCGCTCGCCACCACCTTACCGAGCAATCGCGTCTGGCCTGGATCGACGACGGTCAGACAATCCGCGTTCTACCCTTGGCCGCTGGAGCGAACAAATACGGGCGCGGCATTGCTAAAGATTTAGATGTAGCTCGCGCACTACGCGCTGATCGCGCAGAGGAACGCCGACGTGAACGAAGCCGACGTCGTTCTTGATACTTCTGCTATTCTTAGCGTGATTCAGGACGAACCTGGCGCTGACTTCGTCGAAGCAAGACTTGAGGAAGGGGCTTCAGGCAAAATCGCAATTGCGGCGAGCTTCGTCAGCCTTACTGAAATTCTTTACAAGACCATTCAGCTCGCTGACAAGAGGCGCGCGGACGAGCTGGTGGCAGTCATTAAATCGTGGCCAGTCGAGTTTGTACATTCGGATGAGGCGCTCTGTATCGCGGCAGGCGAGATTAAAGCGCGTTTCCTGGTTTCATTCGCCGATGCCTTTGTCGGTGCAACTGCACAACGATTTGGCGCGCTCCTCATCCACAAAGATCCCGAGTTCGAATCGCTTAAATCGGTAATTAAATTGAAAGCGCTCCCATACAAGGCACGTGGTTAATTGTCATTTGTGAGCGCTCCCAATCGCCTTAGCGCGTTCGTCGACATTGAGGCACGCGCTGTTTTAGTCGTGAATCTTTTGAAAGTTCGTCCCAACGGGTTTTACCGTAACAACACGTTGGGACGATGTATAACTGCGATCCGAGGGGAGTCGCTCTGAGATCATAATTATTGAGGACGAGGCGTAGGCGTAGGTGCGAGACAAGTCGGCATCACGCAATTAGGTGGCTGAGCGGCGTCGATCCTTCGCGGTTGGCCCGCCGGAACAATCTGGACGGTGGATTCATTGTTGTTCCTTTCTTTCTTGAAACTGGATTGTTGTTAGCACGTTTGGTTTTCCCTATTGGTTTTGAAATGATGCCCGTCATTGGTGATGCCCGTGGACTGGCTGGAAGTAGTGCCTCGTGGCGAAGTGGGAGACCTGCTTGCCAATGATCGCCCCTTTGTGAGTGGAGTTCCGGAAGTGCATGCCACCGTAAACGCGGGCGTCCAGGGCGTCTTGAAGTGCCTGCGAGAACCTCGTGTAGTGGCGCACTGGTTGCATCAGCCCGGGCACGAGGCTGTTCATGTCGAAGTTGAAGTTGTCGGTCCCGAAGAAGTGCGTCAGCGTCTCGCATGACGCACCGCTGAAGCAGCCGTGCGCCGCTGGGTATTCGGGGTGATTCGGCGTGACCACTACTCCTATCCAATTGGGATCAGGCTCCGTTTGCGGGTTGCCGTCGGTATCTCCGGCGCGGATCGCAGTCACCGGCCGCCAGAAGTTGTAAAAGAACTTCGAGTCCCAGCAGGCAATCAAAGAATCGCTACTCGCAGTTGTAAGTAGTGCGAAGAACCGAGCGTTGTTCAAAAGGTTCAATCCCTGGCTGACTGAGATGCCGCGCCAGGTGCGGTTCCACAGCAGCATGGGTTGATCGGAGACGAAACGCGCTAGATCGGTTTGTTCGGGCGTGCGCGTGCTACCGGTCGCCGCTCCAAGACTCTTGGTCTCGTTGTAATCGCGAACCCAGGTGTCGCTCGAAAAATCGGGCGGCTCCTCTGCCCTGAACTGCGACGGGCTGTTCAGCGTAAACGGCCGCACGTAAGCGACCTCAGGGGCCTGCGCGGCTAGGAAGCCCGGCGGTGTAGGGATCCAAACGCCGGGTCCACTGCCGGGTACGTAAGGCACTACGGCATCGCGCCCATCATTGGCGCGAAATAATAGAATTCCGGCGGCCGCTTGCTGACCGACAGAGATGCCGTTGGTCTTAGCTGGGCCGTCGGGGATCAGCGCTAGCGACGCCGCGTAATCGGCATCTAGATCGACCTGCTGACTAGGAAACAGCGCGACTAACATGTCGTGGGCTGCCGCCGCAGTCGCCGCTTCCGGCGATGCAGGAGTAATTACGTTCGGCCTGACTGCGTAGGAGGTGAACGGGTACCCTTCTATTGCATTGACAGCGTCGTAAATTGCCACGTGAACCATTGCGAGCCGGATGAGTCCGCGCGGAGGTGGCATGGCGGCGACGGCGACGATGGCGTTGGCCGCGTGCCCGTTCCAATCAAGAACGGCGTCCGCGCGCGCGATCGTCGGGGCCCCGGCGACGGCAAACGCAAGTGCGATGAGAAGTGATAGAATTAATATTTTTTTGAAGTGAGTCAGAGGATTCATTGTTGTTCCTTTCTTTTGGTTTCGTAGTTGGCTTTCATTGGGATAAGGCGAGAAACAGCGATCAAAGTGATCATCTGAATTGAAATTTTTTCGGAAAAGCTTGCGCGCGCAGAAAGCTTCAGCGCGTGATACAGGCTATTAAAAGAGCGTATGGAAGAGCAGCATGAGGAATATTTCAGCCTGCACAATTGATACAAGACGAAGCATGAATCTGCTTTACGTGTTGCCCGATTGCCTTACTTTGTTCCATGACCACAACAATCTCTTCGCGCGGCCAAACAGTGATTCCTGCTGAGATTCGCGCTCGCCACCACCTTACCGAGCAATCGCGTCTGGCCTGGATCGACGACGGTCAGACAATCCGCGTTCTACCCTTGGCCGCTGGAGCGAACAAATACGGGCGCGGCATTGCTAAAGATTTAGATGTAGCTCGCGCACTACGCGCTGATCGCGCAGAGGAACGCCGACGTGAACGAAGCCGACGTCGTTCTTGATACTTCTGCTATTCTTAGCGTGATTCAGGACGAACCTGGCGCTGACTTCGTCGAAGCAAGACTTGAGGAAGGGGCTTCAGGCAAAATCGCAATTGCGGCGAGCTTCGTCAGCCTTACTGAAATTCTTTACAAGACCATTCAGCTCGCTGACAAGAGGCGCGCGGACGAGCTGGTGGCAGTCATTAAATCGTGGCCAGTCGAGTTTGTACATTCGGATGAGGCGCTCTGTATCGCGGCAGGCGAGATTAAAGCGCGTTTCCTGGTTTCATTCGCCGATGCCTTTGTCGGTGCAACTGCACAACGATTTGGTGCGCTCCTGATCCACAAAGATCCCGAGTTCGAATCACTCAAATCGGTAGTTAGATTGAAAGCGCTCCCATACAAGGCGCGTCGTTAATTGTCATTTGTGAGCGCTCTCCTGACACAATTTCATCGGCAAAACCAATGGCGAGCGACCCTCGACACCCGCATTTTCCATCGGGCGGTTGAGGTTGTCTCTTGTTTGCACCAATTAATTTCCAAGGTCCTGCTGGTGCTGCGAAATTCGTGAGAATTCGTGCAATTCGTGTCGATCTTTCGGAGACGCTTGCGCGTGCAGAAAACCCAATAAATTTTGCGCCGCGTTGCGAAAAATCGCAGCGCGGCGCATAAGCAAGGCTGTTATCGCGGGGGCCCGAAGGTGAGGAATTGCGGGCGGAAGAAGCCGGAGGCAAAAACTTCCGGCATGCCTCCGCCTGAAGGGAACTTCAAGATGTCCCCCGGCAGGAATTCCCCACTTGCCTCGGCTACAAAGAGATTGCCCGAACTGTCAAAGGCCAAGCCCCAAGGAAAAGTCAGCCCGGTGGCGAAGGTGCTCTTTACGCCCATCGGAGTGAAATAGACAATCGAGTCGGCTCCCGGATCGCTAAACATTTCGATGGAAACGAACAGATTGTCGCTGCTATCGAAGGTCAAGCCCACGGGAGACTCGCCGGGCGAGAACACGCTTGGCCCAACGAAGACGGTGCGGGCTCCATTTGGAGCGAATTCGTAAATTGTTTGTGCGTTGCCGTCGGCTGCATAGAGATTGCCCGCGCTGTCGAAGGCCAGGCCCCAGTTTGCTTGCTCAGCATCGGGCGTCCCGGGAACGGAGCCGAAAGCGATCCGCTCTCCATCAGGTGTGAACTTGTAGATAGTGCCGGCCGCTGTGGGACTTCTGTCATCTGTCGCCATGACATAGGCATTGCCCGCAACGTCTACGGCAAGGCCTTCAAAGAAAAAGTTAACAGCGCTGCCAAAAGTGCTGACATGGTTGCGCAGGTTAAATTTTTGCACTCTCCCAATGTCATGGTCGTGGGCCTCCGGGTTGTGTGCCGCTCAGAAAAGGTCTAGTTGCGCTTGACGAGCCTTCGCTGGCCTCATTGCGAAAGCGCATCACGGCAATCTGGATGCATAAACTGCTTTCACTTCCTCTGTTTAACATTGGCGCAAAAGCGCCGACGAGCCCTATAACTTGAGGCGTGGAAGATACGGACGCCGACGAGAACGGATCGTCACGGCGAGCTTTTCAGAACTGTGCCTGCTCTCCCATACAGATCTTTCTTTCGCAGGTTATGCATGACTCGACCTTTATGAAGCGCGCGTACTGCTATTCGCGGCTCAGCCACAAAGCCGGTCGGGGCCTGGTGCAGGTTTGTAGCCTTTACGGCAACCCAACTGGGCCTGATGGATTTCGAGACCAGTGCCTGTTTGAGTTTCTCGCGGGTGGTTGTCGACAGCCCGGCGTATTTCTTTGCAAATGCCGCTTCAGGTTCGGGAGCAGCCAGGGGAGGTTCGAGAGCAGTCACCGGAGGTTGCCGAATCAACGACGTAGCAACGCGCGCTCTGTCAAAAACGCCGAGCCTCGCGCGTGCGCTTCCGATGGTTGTGGGTTGTTGCGACCATTGCAAGTGAAGCTCTCCGTTCACTATAGGAAATGCGTTAGCATCGCCAAGGTCAATCCGCACGACGAAGCCGCTGCTGGGACGGACTTGCGGTCCAGGAATCATGGGAAAGGTGGTTATCGTGATCTGGTTGCCGCCACCGATCGCAGTCTTTTGCCAGTTCGTTGCATCTCTGACGGCCGGCGCAACCGGCGCCGCACCGTCTGGCCAGGGCAACTTCAAATAGATTGTGGAAAGCTCGGGATGGACGATGGAAACGTGACCGCAGAATCCTTCGTCACCTGAGTTCCGTGCGAAGATCGCCCACACGTCGTCCGAGAGATTCTCCTGCACGTGAATTGCCATCGCCAAAACTGGATGAATTTCGCTGCCACAACTGTGGGCGCAGTCGAGCCCGAGCTCGCCGATTTCTATGATCTCATGGTTATTGATCAGACTGCTCACCGTATCGTTTTTTACCGCGTCATGAATTCGGTTCCACCACGTGGTGTTGAAGTTATCGATCGTTTCATCTGAATCGAACTCTGTGTGCAGGTTATCCGGGTTCTGTTTGGTATAGGCAGCCTGATCCTGACGCACGACGTTGATGTTATAGTCGTCATCTGGCCAATCAGGATGGCGTGGATCCAGCGAAATATCGGAGGGCTGGGACCACGAGTCCCACTTCGCCTGCCCTTCGTAAGTCACGAGTCCCCAATTCACATGCATGCCCAGGGGGCCCGAAGCCGCGCAAGTCTTGGCGAGTTGGTCGTATGGGTCAATCTCGTACCAATCGGGCAGTTGAATAATTTGGGGCGATTGCGTCGTACATGGGGTCGTCCACGGGGTGCTGCAGTCGCCTGGTGCCGCGCCAGTCTGGCTGGGGAGAGTCGGCCGCTGCGGATCATCCTGTGGGCACCAGCGAGGATTCAGCGGAATGCCATTGAGATCCCAGGCAGTATTGGCCAGGTCGAGGTCGTAAGGCGTGGTGCAGCCCTGAGTGGGAGGAGGGGTAGGGGCTCCATGCTCGATCATGAGAGTCACCAAAGCGGCCCCGCCATTAGTGTCACTCTTCGTCTTGCACTGGTCGTTGTTGCCATTATCATGGTCGTAATAGCCGTTATCAGAGTAGCCGTTGTCTTCATACCCAAGTCTTAGAAACAGACCACTGGGTGAGACGAAGTTTCGTGGAATTGAGAGCGTGCCCTGCCAAGCCTTATTTGCAGGGCCGATCGCGCGAGTGATTGCGGCGAACCTGACCAAACCTGCAGTCGCCCCTGGGATTTGGATCAGGCCATGGTAGAACTGCTCCGTGTTGTCCCCGCTCGGATTAACGTAACGTTTCCACGTGTCCCCGATTCCTCCGGTTTGTACGCAACCATCGGCTTGTATGGTGATCCGATCTCCGGGTTGGAACTTAATCTGTCGATACTCCGTGCCGGGCTTCTTAACGCTTGGCTTGTCGATCCGCCACGTCTCTGTGTTTCCGTTCACTGTATGCGTGATCTTCTCATCGGTGCTTTGCGCGGTGGCGATCAAAGCGGCGCCTTCCATCGCGAGCACGGCTGCGACCGTGGCGATTCTTGGTGTCACTCTAGGTGTCCGTTGAATTGATAATCTACGTTGCATGTTTTTTTCCTCCTTGAGCAAAGCCAGTTCTATAGGTATGTCGGGTGACATAGACATCCGAATCTCCTTTCACCTTCATCTTAAGGTCCCACCCGTGCTTCTGGAACTCGTCGCACATCAAGTTGAGCAATCCATCCGGAAAGGTACCAATGGCGACATTTCGCTGACAATCCCGCACGGGGGGGGTTGCAAGGGGCTGGTGCGGCTGTTAACGCGGCGATGATAACCAGCGCCGGTGCGATGAGAAGTGGTAGGATTCGTATTTTCTTAAACTGAGTCAGTGGATTCATTGTTGTTCCCTCCTTTTTGGTTTCGTAGTTGGATTCCATTGCGATAAGGCGAAAAAAAGCGATCAAAGTGATCATCTGAATTCGGATATTTTCGGAGGCGCTTTTGAGACACGAATTTCACCAATTGGCACCAATTCACTTCAAGGTTGTGCTGGTCCTGTAAAATTCGTGAGAATTCGTGCAATTCGTGTCTTTTTTCGACGACGCTTTTTGCCTGCGAGGGGTTTCTGTGTGTGCCCCGTTTTCATCCGGCGGGGAACGCAACCTTTTGTAGGACTACTAACGCACGCTCAAGGCGCGATCACGCTCCAGCCGGTAGGAAGAGTCGGTCCGGTCGCGGAGGTGATGTGAACGTTGTTGTTCAAATACCATATCGCAGTCTGCCGCGTGCTTGGGTTGAACAGCAGGTAATCTGGATGACCGTCGAGATTAAAGTCCGCCACACCTACTACATTCCACCCGGCCCAAGCAGTGGGTCCAAACGCGTGGCCGACGCGCACGTTATCGTTAAGATACCATATCGCCGTCTGCCGCGTATTGGGGTTGAATAGAAGGTAATCTGGATGGCCGTCGAGATTAAAGTCCGCCACACCCGCTACATTCCAGCCGGGCCACAGCGTGGGCCCGAACGAGTGGCCGATGAGCGCGTTATTGTTAAGATACCAAATCGCCGTCTGCCGAGTGCTCGCATTGTAAAGGAGATAATCTGAATACCCGTCGCTGTTGAAATCATACGGCGCAGGGTTTGGCGCAAGATTTCGCTGGAAAGCCATAGCTCCAACTGATCTGGAGGCAAAGGTGGTTCGTACCCCGCTCGGACTGATCTTAAGAATGCTGCCAGGGAGCCCGACAAACAGATTGTCCGCGCTGTCAATAGCCAGACCGCCTGACATGTCCGAGAAAATGGTGCTTCGCAGCCCGGTCGGGGTAAATTTATAGACTCCACCAGGCACTGGGGGGTAGTCATACGGATCGCCGCCATCCGCCACAAACAGATTGCCCCCGCTGTCAAAGGCCAGAGCAAATGGGCTCGTTAAGCCGGAAGCAAACGCGGTGTGCACCCCGGTCGGAGTAAATTTAGAGACCGTTCCTCCAGCAGCCACAAACAGGTTGCCTGCCCTATCAAAAGCCAGACCTTGAGGTTCAAACAATCCGGAGGCGAAAGTGGTTCGCACTCCGTTTGGAGTAAATTTATAGATACGGCCGGTGCCGGGACCACCGTTGATCTCGCCGAACTCCGCCACAAACAGGTTGCCTGCGCTGTCAAAGGCCAGACCAGCTGGATTAGATAGCCCAAGGGCAAAGGTGGTTCGCACTCCAGCCGGAGTAAATTTATAGACCGCGCCGCTCCCTGCATTTTCGTTCCCTCCATCTGCCACAAACAGATTGCCGCCGCTATCAAAGGCCAAAGCAAATGGGGTCGTTAAGCCGGAGCCAAAAACGCTTCGTACTCCGTTTGGAGTGAACTCATCGATGTTGCCGTAGATGGGGCCTGGATATCCACCGCAAACAGATTCTGCGCCGACGCGCTAGAGCAAATCAGACTGATTACTGCTAAACACAGTACCCCGCCTATTAAATGACGTGTGAGGCCAAAGCCACATCTCGATTTCGTTTCCGTTTCTTTCTTCTTCATAGCTCTGCTTTCTAATTCAGGTTCACTGGTCTCTACGGGAAACGACAGGCGCGCGCCGTCTCCTCGACTAATGTCTCGTCCATGTTTTTTCCTGATTCTGTAGTTTCCTTTCATTGGGATAAGGCGCGAAAGAACGATCAAAGTGATCATCTGAATTGAGATTTTTTTCGGAGACGCTTTTGAGACACGAATTTGAAACTCGCTCCCTGCCCTGCTCGCTCGCCGCTACCCTGGCGGCTTTGCCTTCTATCTCGCTGATCCCATCAGCTCGGTTCACCAATTCGCACTAATCGAAGCAACCCGGATTAAGATTCGTGAAAATTCGTGCAATTGGTGTCTGTTTTTTGGGATATAGAGTAGAAAGAGGTTATGGATGCGCCCTCGGTTTCTCAGCAGAGAGTGACCGAACTCCTGACGCGATGGAGTGAAGGGGACGACGCAGCCCTCGCGGAATTAACGCCGCTCGTGTATGAGGAACTCCGACGCCTTGCGCATCGTCAGATGGGCGCGGAACGCCCCGACCACACACTGCAAACGACGGCGCTCGTTAGCGAGGCTTATCTGCGTCTGGCCGACCAAACCAATCCACGCTGGCAAAACCGTGCCCACTTCTTCGCTGTGGCCGCCCGCGCCATGCGCCAAATCCTGGTTAGCTACGCCAGGAGTCAGCGAGCGGAAAAGCGCGGTGGCGGCGCGCTCAAAATAGAATTGGACGAGGCAGCGCTGGTTTCACCGGAGGAATCGAAGGAAATCGTTGATCTGCACGAGGCACTTGAAAGACTGGCCACGCTCGACTCAAGAAAAGCTCAAGTAGTCGAGCTGAAATATTTTGGCGGGCTCAACTACGACGAGATGGCAGAAGTGCTCAAGATTTCACGGGTAACAGTGAGACGCGACTGGAGATTTGCCAAGGCATGGCTGTACACGGAATTGCACGACACGGCTTGACACGAATCTTCAGACACGAATTTCACTATTTCACACGAATGGATGAGCTGCTTTACAAGGAGGAGGTTTTCCAACTCGTGGGCGTTTGCATGGAGATTCACCGCGAGTTGGGAAAGGGCCACGACGAAATCGTCTACAAGGATGCGCTAGTTGTTGAGTTGAGTCGCGCTGGAATTCCCTTTGTACGCGAGAAGAATTACGAGATCACGTACAAGGGAGTAATTCTGCCTCACTACTATTACGCAGACTTCGTGGTCTGGGATAAGATTCTCCTTGAGGCCAAAGCCGTCGAAAAACTGACCGATTCGCACATCAAACAAGTACTGAATTATCTCGCCGCGTCGAAGCTTCGGCTTGGTCTGTTGGTTAATTTCGGTGGCGATTCGTTGGAGTGGAAAAGGGTTGTCTTATGAGACACGAATTTCACTAAATGGATCCAGCGTTTGACTCGAGCCTTATCGAATTTGTGACAATTCGTGTAATTCGTGTCTCTGTTATTCGTGATAATTCGTGCAATTCGTGTGTTGCTTTCCTTCCGTGTAGTTCGTGTCTATGACGCCGGCGCGGTTCCAAACGATTGAGGAAATCTTCCTTGCCGCGCTGGAACAAGAGGCGCACCAGGTTAGCGCATTCCTGGATACGGCTTGCGAAGGCGACGCGGTTTTGCGGCGTGACGTTGAAGCGCTTCTGGCGTCAGATCAACGAGCAGGCCGGTTTATAGAAACATCAAGTGTTGGTCTGGCGACCAAGATTATTGAAAATCGACAAGCTCATTCGCTCGTCGGTCGGACGATTGGCCACTACAAAATTTCTGAATCAATAGGCACCGGCGGCATGGGCGACGTCTATCTAGCCACCGATATTATCGCGGGCCGCAAAGCCGCGCTCAAACTTTTGCCATTGCGCTTTACTGGTGACGCCGAGCGGCTGAAGCGGTTTCAACAGGAAGCGCGCGCCGTAGTCGGGCTCAACCATCCAAATATCCTGACGGTTTACGAGATTGGCGAGGATCACTCAACTCATTACATAGCCAGCGAACTGATCGAAGGCGAGACGCTGCGTCAACGTCTGATGCGCGCGCGAATCGAGGTCGGCGAAGCTGTCGATGTCGCGATCCAAGTAGCGAGTGCGCTCGCCGTCGCCCATCAAGCGGGAATTGTGCATCGCGACATCAAGCCGGAGAACATCATGCTTCGACCGGACGGATACGTGAAAGTGCTTGACTTCGGAATTGCAAAGCTCGCCGAACGAGAAGTACCGGCAGCGACACCGAGAGACGAAGCGCTGTTGATGGTTGAGACGAACCTGGGATCGATATTAGGAACCGTTCGTTATATGTCCCCGGAGCAAGCGTGCGGCGCGCACGTTGATAAAAGCACCGATATCTGGAGTCTCGGAGTAGTCCTTTACGAAATGGTGACTGGGCACGCGCCATTCACCGGCGACACACCACAAGACGTCATGTCTGCGATTCTTGAAACGGAGCCACCGCCGCTTGCGAAATACCTCGCACACGCTCCCGCTGAGCTTCAGCAGATTATCAGTAAGGCGCTGCGTAAAGATCCCAACGAACGGTACCACAACGCCCACGAGCTGCTTGAGGTGCTGAAAGATCTTCGCCACAAATTGGAAGCCGAATCGCAACGTGCCGCTGCTCCTTTATGGCTCCGCTGGGCGCGATCGCCAGCCGCTTTGGTGCTCGTATTGACAATAGCTGCTTTGGCGATGGCGCTTCCATTTTACCGGCATCGGAACCTGACAACGAGCCCGCCACCCGAGAAAAGCATCGCCGTGCTGCCATTCCTCGATTTGAGCGAGACAAAGGACCAAGACTATTTCTGCGACGGCATGAGCGAGGAGATCCTCGAAGCCCTGGCTAAAGTCGATGGGCTGCGTGTCGTTGCACGCACCTCGTCATTTTCATTCAAAGGGAAGAGCGTGAACGCGAGGGAAGTCGGGGAAAAGCTAAACGTTGCGAATGTGCTTGAAGGAAGTTTGCGACGCGAGGGTAACCGCGTTCGCGTTACCGCCGAATTAATCAATACGCGCAGCGGTTTCCACCTCTGGACAGAGACTTATGACCGCAAATTGGAGAACGTGTTTGCGCTGCAGGATGAAATAACTCACGCAATTGTTGATGCGCTCAAGATCAAGCTTGCCGTTTCGCTTCCCGGCCATGAACAACGTAACACAGAGGTATACGATCTTTATCTCCAGGGCCTTTATTTTTCCAACAAGGGCACCGAGGAGGATTTGCGCAGGGCGCTCAGTTTCTTTCAACGCGCCGTGGAGAAAGATCCGACATTTGCACGGGCCTGGACTGGGATCGCTAAGGTTTGGTATTTCCTGGCCGACGTTTACGTGAAACCGCTCGACGCTTACCCGGCGTCAAAAGAAGCGGCCTTAAAGGCAATCGCGCTCGACGAGAAAGACGCGGAGGCGCATTGCTATCTTGGCGAAGCGAAACGCGTTCTCGACTGGGACCTGGCCGGCGCGGAAGCAGAATTGAAGCGCGCCCTCGAGCTCGATCCCAACTCAGCGCCCGCTCACTTCTTCTCGGCGCTGCTCCCTCTCTTCCGAGGCGAGCTAAAGGAAGGACTCCGGCTTGTGTTGGAAGCTGAGAAATTAGATCCGGTGTCGCCCATTATCAGCTACGTTGCCACCGCCGCCTACCTCGCTAACGACCAAATGGACAACGCAATTAGTGAGGGTCAGCGGACGTTGCAACTCGATCCAAATTACTTTTATCTGGATTCGGATCTTGCCGCCGCCTATCGCGAGAAAGGGAACTTCGCCGAAGCGATCGCGCTTTACACCAAAGCCCAGGAAACGACCCATCTCCCGAGCAGCGGCCTTGCCATCACCTACGCGCGCATGGGCCGCGAGACGGAGGCGCGCAATATTCTTGCTCAACTCCTGCAAGCCAGGGAGAAGCGATACGTCTCAGCGCCGGTCATCGCAGCGATTTACGTAGCGTTTGGCAACAAGGAAGAAGCTTTCCGCTGGCTCGAACGAGCCTATGCGGAGCACTCGGGAATACTACAGTGGATCGCATTTCTTCCCGAATTTCGTCCACTCCATTCCGATGCACGTTTCACTCACCTACTGCGGCGAATCGGCGCCTCGGAGGACCCAGTTCTAGCGATCACCGAGACAACTCTATCAAAGATCGCGGATCCGAATGCCCAGACTCACCTGACCCTCAAGGTTGGAGTAAAGCCACGACCAGGTGCGCAAAATGGGCACGCAAGGATTATCGTATCCTTCTACGACCGGACGAAAGGTAACAAAATGAAGCCGACTGACGCGCGTACAAGTTATAGTTGGCTTAACGCTTCCGAGGACTGGACGGATGCAACTCCGAAATTCCTGGTAGCGACTTATGTGCGTCCAAAGACCCAATCACGTTCAACTGACGGACGCGAGTATGGGGGATTCATTGTCCGAGTGTATTTTGACGGCCAGTTACAGGATGCGCGAGCGACGCCACCGGAATTACTAACACTGTTTCCGGCTCCAGATCAGCTCGCTCCTGCACCCAGTGGTGCCCGATAAATTCGTTATGCTGTAGCGGTGGTCTCGACTGTCGCTCTAACTGAGATTCGAGAAGCCATCCCATACGGGTTGTAGCCACGCCCTTATGGGGCGCTTACTGCGTTTGAAGCGATACGTTGCCGGACGGCGCACAGCGCCCTGGCTACAGCGCCCGACATTTATGAAATAGCTGCGAGACTGCTACGGGGCTGCAAAATGAATCTTGTTGCTCGTCGGGAAGTTTGCTAAGACGACGCAGGTTTAACAAAAGGAGCTTTTGATCAGGCGACCATTCATCTTCTGTGCCGAATGGAGCATAGTCGGAATTCCTTTGCTTCTGGCCTCGATCTCATTTGGCCAGGAGACTGTATCCACATCTCGGGACGCTAACCAGCGGGTCGCCATAGTAGCGGAGGTGATCGTGACTGGCTCGAACATTCCGACCGCGGAAGAAGTCGGCCCGAACCCAGTGGATACGTATCGTCCGGCAGACATCGAAAAACTAGGTATTCGCAATACAACGGACCTGACAACTTTTCTGCCACAGGAAGCAGGCGGAACCGTGAACCTGAATATCAGCAATGGCGGGGACGGTACTGTCCAATTCAACCTGCGCGGCTTGTTGGGCAAAGAAACCCTGGTGCTCGTTGACGGAAAACGTGTTGCCTTTGGTTCGTTGAACCCTGTCGGATTCAGCGGAGGTGTGGACATTAACCTCATTCCGTTTCCGATGATCGATCACATCGACTTCCTCAAGAATGGCGCCTCGGCGGTGTATGGCTCGGACGCGATTGCCGGGGTGGTCAACTTCTTTTTGATACACAAGTTCCGTGGCTTGGAGATCGGCGGGAGCTACGGGAACACAAACATGGGGGCATCCAACGACATGGGCGAATGGGAGACATGGATCAAGGCCGGGACGGGAGATGACAAGACCAATATCGTTGTCATCGCCGATTTCTGGGAGCGTAGCGGTGGCATGTTCACTCGTGACCGAGATCTGTCGGCTAACACGTTTTACATACCCTTTGGAGGAGGCGACAATCGCAGCGGGCCTATTCCCGGCAAGATTGGAGGCATCCCAGGCTTGCGGTTAATCCCGAAAATGTTTTTCGGCCCCGGCGGTACACCGCGACCCGGCGTGAACACACCACTTCCGCACTCGGCCCCAAACGCAGCGACTTCGCCATTTTATGTTGACCCCTTTGCGATTAATCCAAATGCGTATCCAGGCGCCCCGGGTATCATCGGGCCCCACGCAATGCAATTTGTCCCACAAACCGGTACCGATTATAAGGGGGGCGGCGACTACTTCTTCTATAACTTCGCGGCCGTAACTCCAGCGCTTCCTCCGGCCGATCGCCAAGCCTTTTACGGCTCGTTCACGCGCGATCTGTGCGACAAATACCTGGCGCTATTTGCCGACTTTAAATATGTCCGCTCATTTTTCGATGCGTCGGCATCAGCTGTGCCGTTTCTGCCCGACCCATTCGGCTTGAGTCCAATTTTTACGGGCATGAGCGTGCCAATCTCGAATCCGTTTAACCCATTCACGGTCGCGGATAATACTGTGGTTGTTAACGGAGTCGGTATCCCTGTGACGACAGGGGTTAATTTTCGCGGCATTAGCGACACCGGTCCAAGACATGAAAAGTTCACTTACTACGATTATCTCTTCGATGTTGGTGTGCGCGGAGAGATGGGGGAATTTGGCGATTATTTCAAGACTTGGAACTGGGAGCTGGGTTTTCGTTATTCTCGGAATGAGGGGCAGAATTTGTCCGTCGGCGAAGCCAGCCAGCCCGGGCTCCGTGAAGCACTTCTAGATACGAATCCTGCTACGGCATTTGATCCGTTCCTGAATTTCTCTGCCCACAACACCAAGGCGGCCAGATCGAGGGTTTACGTCAACTTGCATAACTCAGGCGAATATGAGTTGCCTATCAGTTACGTCACCATTAACGGTGACTTGTTCAACCTTCCCGCCGGGCCAGTTTCATTTGCTCTCGGCGGTGAGTACGACGCGCCGAGGTGGACCCGCGACCGTGACGCGCTTAACACAACATTTCAAAGCATCGGCTCGACGAATGGGGAAAGCGCGCGAGTCAACCGGGATGTTTGGTCAATCTACCAGGAAGTGCGGGTACCTTTCACCAGCCCGACCTGGAACTTCCCCGGATTCTACAGCTTCGAGGTGGACTTTGCAGAGCGCGAGGAATGGTACAGCCAGAACACCTCCGCCGTTCTACCTTCTGGCACCTTCCCATTTCAGCCGGCGACGCACAGTCAGTATAACATGCAGAAGCCAAAAGTTTCAGTTCGCTGGCAGCCGCTTGATCCAAAATATATTGGAGCCCTTACCTTGCGTGGCAGCTACACCGAAGCCTTTCATGCTCCTGCCCTATCGGAAATTTCACCCGCTTCCTCGGATGGCTTTGACAACTTCGCTTTCGACCCATTAACAAACCAGTCGTATTTTTTCGACGTTCGCACTATAGGAAATCCCAACCTAAAGCCGGAGGTGGCCTACGAATGGTCTTACGGAGCCGTTTACAGCCCCAAATGGTTCAAGGGCCTGACGCTTACCGCCGATTGGTGGCATATTGATATGCGATCGATCGCGTCCCTCCTTGGCTCGCAATTCACTGTTGACCTTAATAACCCCGATCTGGTTATCCGTGGTCCTCCTGTGGTTCCTGGTGAACCGGGCCCAATCATTCTGGTCATCGATCCCAACGAAAACCTTACAGGCGCGATCTTTGAAGGTCTCGACTACGAAGCGATCTATATTCTGGACTCTTCGATCTTTGGCCACGGGGATTTCGGCAGACTAACAGCCACGGTCAACGGGACGTGGCTATCCCGGGCTGAGCTTCAGATTTTGCCTGATACAAAACGGTTCGGTATCGCGGGCGAGTTTATTCCGCCGGGATTCACCCTGACCAGCTCACTGCCTTGGAATCGCGCCAATTTCAGTCTGTTCTACGACGGCCCGGCTGATACCTGGATGCAGGGTTTGGATGTCGGCACGGTAGTCCATTACACCGGCCAATACGAAGATGACAATTCAAGTCTGACCACAAATTTCTTCAGCGTGGGATCCACCAAGCCACAAACGCCGAGAAGTGGGCCTTTGCCTTGGCGCGCGCGGAAAGTGCGTGAATGGATTACCCTGGATCTGATCGTATCGTACACGTTCAACCTGCCGCCGCCGGCCCCGACCGAGGTGCCCGGCTTTGCTAAGGATGGCGGTAGGAACGTAAAGATGAAAGACGGCAACGAGAAGAACGTGATGCCGCTCTCGACGGCCGAGTACCAATCCGTGTGGATGGCGCGCTTGGTTGAATAACACCACGATCACGCTTGGCATGCAGAACGTGTTCGACGAAGACCCACCGTTTGTGGCCCTCGCTGGCGAGAACGGCTACGACGAATCGCTTGCCACGATCAAAGGCCGCTTCTGGTACGTCCAGCTAAAGAAGAGATTTTAGAAATCTGTTCGACGACGAGTTACTTCGACAGTAGTTGTCGCAAAACGATCGGCAAAATCCCGCCATGCCGGTCTCTGTCATTTCGAGCGAAGTCGAGAAATCTCTAGCTCTCTCGGTTCAGCAACTGTCGTAGAACAAAGGGCAGAATCCCACCATGCCGGTAATAATCGATCTCGATCGGTGTATCGATCCGAAGCTTCACTGGCAACGCGCGTTTCTCCCCGTTCGTTCTTTCGATCTCCAGCGTGAGCTGTTGTCCGGGTTTGATCGAGTCGGACAATCCGGTGATGGAAAACTTCTCCGAGCCGTCGAGCCCGAGCGTTTGCGCGGATGTGCCCTCGAGAAACTGTAATGGCAACACGCCCATTCCGACCAGGTTCGAACGATGAATTCGCTCAAAGCTTGCCGCGATCACTGCTTTTACGCCTAACAAACGCGTCCCTTTTGCGGCCCAATCGCGCGATGAGCCTGTGCCGTATTCGTGACCTGCGAGAATGACCAACGGAGTCTTTGTGTCCGCGTATTTCATCGCCGCATCGAAGATCGACATCTGCTCGCCCTCTGGAGTAACGCGAGCCTCTGGTTCGCCCGAGGACGAATCCGCCGTGGCGGACTTGCCCCCATCCGCAACCGGGACGGTCGCGCTACCATAATATTTCGTCACGCCGCCTTCTGTTCCGGGCACCATCAGGTTTTTGATTCGCACATTCGCGAATGTGCCGCGGGTCATCACCAGGTCATTGCCGCGGCGGCTCCCGTAACTGTTGAAATCACGCGACTGAATTCCGCGCGACAGCAAATATTTTCCGGCGGGGGAACTCTCTTTGATTGCTCCCGCAGGCGAAATGTGATCGGTCGTCACCGTGTCGCCGAAAATGCCAAGCGCGCGAGCGCTTCGGATTTCGGCGATGTGGCCGGGCTCCATCGAAAAGTTTTCGAAGAACGGCGGATCATGAATGTAATCGCTTTTCTCGTCCCATTGATAAATGTCGCCTGTGCTCGATGGAATTTCGTTCCACTTCGGATTTTGCTCCCCGAAATCGCGATAAAATTTGCGGAACGTTTCCGGCGTAAGCGCAGACTGCATGGTGTCCCGGATTTCGCTAAGAGTCGGCCAGAGATCGCGCAGGAAAATTTCTTTGCCGTCCTTGTCCTTGCCAAGTGGGTCGCGGGAAAGATCGATGTGGACTCGGCCGGCGAGGGCAAAGGCGACAACCAGCGGCGGCGACATTAGAAAATTTGCTTTGATATGCTGATGCACCCGGGCTTCAAAATTCCGATTTCCCGAAAGAACCGAAGCTGCAACCAGATCGTATTTGTGGATCGCTTTCTCGATGTTTGGATGCAGCGGCCCCGAGTTGCCGATGCAGGTCGTACAACCGTAACCGACGAGATTAAATCCGAGCTGGTCGAGATACGTTTGGAGTCCGGTCTTTTCCAAGTAATCGGAAACAACGCGCGACCCGGGTGCGAGCGAAGTTTTGACACCAGGATCAACACGCAGACCGCGTTCGACTGCTTTTTTCGCCAGTAATCCAGCCGCAATCATCACGCTCGGGTTGCTCGTGTTTGTGCAGCTCGTTATCGCGGCGATCAGGACGCTGCCGTGGCCAATGTGAGTACGCCCATGTCGGAATACCTGGCTCGATTCGGCCTCGATTTCTTTGCCCGGATCGGGTGTTGGCCGGTTTGCAACCATCTCGAGCACGTTGCGTGCTTCGCCCGGAGTGATTCCCTGGTCCTCCTTGGTATCGGTAGAAAACATTGCGCTGTCGCGCGGGGCGCTGCCATTCAATTCGACGATATGCTTTTCGCGCAGATCGATCTGTTTCTTTCCGTAGCCGCCCTCGTGCACTGATTTTTCAAGAAGTTCGCGAAACTTTCTCCCGAGCTCTGGCAAATTAATCCGGTCTTGAGGTCTCTTCGGCCCAGCGACGCTTGGCTGCACGTCCGCTAGGGCCAACTCGATATCAACGCTGTAATCAATTTGTCCTTTTCGCGGCATGCCAAACATGTTTTGGGCGCGAAAATAATTTTCGAAAGCAAGGCATACCTCCTCGCTGCGTCCCGTAGCCCGCAAATACGTCACTGACTCGTGGTCAACCGGGAAAAAGCCCATCGTCGCGCCGTACTCAGGCGACATGTTGCCAATTGTTGCACGGTCAGGCACCGGCAGAGAGGCGGCACCCTCACCGTAAAACTCGACAAATTTGCCAACGACCTTTTGCGCCCGCAACAACTCCGTGATGTGCAACACGAGATCGGTTGCGGTCACGCCTTCGCGTAATTGTCCGGTCATGTGCACGCCCACCACTTCCGGCGTCAGGAAATAAACCGGCTGCCCGAGCATTCCGGCTTCCGCCTCAATTCCGCCGACCCCCCAGCCAACCACGCCGAGACCGTTGATCATCGTCGTGTGTGAATCCGTGCCAACAAGCGTGTCCGGGTAGTAAAGTAACGCATCCGTCTCGGTTGCGTTTTCTTGGTTCGCAAGCGGGACGCTCGCGCGACTCAACACGCCTTTCGCGAGGTATTCCAGATTCACCTGATGCACGATGCCGATTCCGGGCGGAATGAGCTGGAAAGTCTTGAACGCTTGCTGCCCCCACTTAAGAAACTGATAACGCTCGCGATTGCGCTTGAACTCCATGTCCAAATTGAGTTCCAACGCGCGCGGCGAACCGAAGAAATCGACCTGCACCGAGTGATCGACGACCAGATCGACCGGCACCAGCGGTTCGATAATCTTCGGATCGCGCCCGAGTCGTTGCACAGCGCTGCGCATCGCCGCGAGATCGACAATCAGCGGGACTCCGGTGAAGTCTTGCAAAACAATGCGCGCAACGACGAATGGAATCTCCGCGTTCGCGGGTAATTTCGCGTTCCATTTCGCAAGCGCTTCGACATCTCTGCGCCGGACCTTTGTCTCGTCGCAGTTGCGCAGCACCGATTCAAGAACAATCCGGATGCTCACCGGCAACCGCGAAATTGTGCCAATGCCCTGTTCTTCCAGCGCCGGCAGTGAATACAACCAAGCTTGCCGGTCTTTGCCGACATCGAATTTTTTTAGCGTTTTAAATTCGTCGTGCATAAACACGCGTGTCATTCCGAGCGGAGCAAAGCGGAGTCGAGGAATCCCGTTGCTGAGCCTTAAGGCATCGCCGCGGGATCCTTCGACTTCGCTGCGCTTCGCTCAGGATGACAATGTTCCATTCTCATTTCAGCTCCGCCAGCTCCGCCTTGATCTTCTCGAAATTTGGCAACTGCCGCGCGTCATCATTGCTCTCGGCGTATTGGATCACTCCGTTCTTGTCGATGATGAACGCAGAACGCTTAGGCACGCCGCTCATCCCGAGATTCATTTGCGGCAGGAATGAGTCGTACATCACGCCATATGCCTGCGCGACTTTGTGATCGTAGTCGCTCAGCAAAGGCACCGTGATTTTTTCCTTTTGCGCCCATGCTTCCTGCGCAAACGGATTGTCCCCGCTGATTCCATAAACGACCGCGTTCAAACTCGTAAAAGCGTTCAGGCCCGCACTGACCTCGCACATTTCCGTGGTACACGTGCCCGTGAACGCCATCGGAAAGAAAAGCAGCAATGTGTTTCCTTTCCCCAAACTCTCGCTAAGCCTGATTTGTTTCGGTCCGTCAGCGGTTTTTGTCGATAAGTTGAAGTCCGGCGCTTTGGTTCCAACAGCAAGTGGCATAAGTAAATCCCCGTTTCTGATTTTGGTGCGAAAATTCAGTATAGGTTTGGCATTCAACGGGTCAAAGGAGATCGTGAGGCGTTGAAGCCGCATGTGTAATTGTCATTCTGAGCGGAGCGAAGAATCTCTGATTGTTTCTTCTGGTCGCGCTCCCGAGAAAACAGAGATGTTTGAAAGCCTGGCCTCATGCTTCGCATTTCGTTGCAGCGCTTCGCTCAACATGACAGCACTGACGCTCCAACTTTTTAACCGTTCAACGCTTTAACCTTCACGATGGAACTGTTCTGGTGGTTTTTGACGATTGTGCTTTTCGCTGTCGGTTTGATCGGCACCATCGCGCCGGTTCTTCCGGGGACCACCATTATTCTCGCCGCTGCGATCATTCATCGGATCATGCTCGGCCCGGACAAAAGCATTGGCTGGCACACGATCGTTGTGCTGGTGCTGCTGACGCTCGCGACGTACGGGCTCGATATTCTCGCTGGCTATTTCGGCGCGAAATATTTCGGCGCGACGAAATGGGGAACGTTTGGCGCGATTCTGGGGGCGCTAGTCGGATTGTTCTTCGGCCTGATCGGCCTGTTCGTTGGTCCGGTGATTGGCGTGATCGTCGGTGAAGCCATCGCGGGCAAACGCATGATTGATGCTGGTCGCGCCGGGTGGGGAAGTTTGCTCGGGAACATTGGCGCCATGCTAGCCAAGCTGATCATTGCGCTGGCAATGATCTCAATTTTTCTGGTGAATGTGCCTTCGCCGTTTTGAGTCAGAAAACGGGAATTGTTGCCCGACGATCTAAAGCGGTGTCAAGCCACCGCACTCCAAAGCGCCTGCGGCGCAAAACCATGTCCTGCGTTCCTGATTCAAGGCTTCGTGGCTTCCAGATTTCTGTTTTTATGGTAATTTATGCGCCGATGGCAGATGATCGCTGGTAAGCCGCCAGGTTTGCTGGAGGAAAGTCCGAACACCATACGGCAGCATGCCGCGTAAAATACGCGGGCAACATTCGCGAAAGCGGGCGTTGACGGAAAGTGTCACAGAAAACATACCGCCGGTTCTTTGAGAAAAGCGCAGGCAAGGGTGAAAAGGCGAGGTAAGAGCTCACCGCTCGCGGAGCAATTCGCGAGGCACGAAAAACCCCATGCGGTGCAAGACAAAACAGAGGAAGGGCAGCCGGCCCGTTAAAACCCTCGGGTATCGTCGCGCTACGGCGAATGAAAATTCGCCGGGCATTCGGAGAAATCCGGATGAGATGAATGATCATCCTGGCTGAGAATTCAGCCGGACAGAATTCGGCTTATCGCCATCGAAACTATGAAGGGCGCTTTCGGAAACGAAGGCGCCCTTCGCTTTTTTTGTACGCGACTTGGGTAGCGCACTGTCTCGGAAGTGGTTTGCGGCATTTTCGTTGAAACAGACTTTGCTCTGATTCCGTGCACTGAAAAACGCCGCGAACCCGAGACGCCGTCACCAGCCAGAGACTTTGAGTTTACGGGTCCGAGAGCCGAAGCTGAAAGTCTTGCTCCACAAGCGATGTGGCCCTGTATATTTGCATCCCGTGGCTGGCGCGAACCAGAAGAGTCTGTTGAAAACAGCGAGAGCGATTGTAGAAATCGGTGTTGTCGCGGCGTTCCTCGTTTCCGGAATACTGCCCGGGTTAGATACCTACGTTGTCCTGTTGTTGGGGTGGGCTTCGCTGCGACTCCGCCGGCTCGGGTGGCGAGAGCTCGGCCTTCGGCGACCATCTCGTCCGCTCCAACATATTGCTGCCGGGCTTGTGCTCGGATCTATCTGGGCCCCGTTGGATATCTTTTTCGTCGAACCAATGGTCGGTCGAGCCATGGGAAAATCGGTCGATTTGGCGCGGCTTCATTCAATTGCCGGGAACACTGGCAACTACGTCATCATGTTGCTCGTCGTGTGGATGCTCATAGCCTGGGCCGAAGAACTGACTTATCGAGGCTACTTACTGAACCGTTGCGCGGATGTGCTGGGTCGCAACGTGCTGGGCTGGGTCACCAGTCTGCTGATCGTCTCGGCAATCTTCGGTTTTGCCCACGCCTATCAAGGACCGGCTGGAATAATCACCACTGGGTACGTGAGCCTTGTCCTCGGCGGATTATATCTTCTGGCTGGCAAGAATCTCTGGTTGCCGATTTTTGCCCACGGCGCCTATGACACCGTCGGACTCACTCTGATATTCCTCAACAAGTACCCTGCGTAGGTGGGCGAAACCAACGTGCGAGACGCGGCCGCTACCAACGCGATCGCGACCATGCTAACGCGTTGCGAGATTTCAGGCCACGGATGGCCTGAGCTCGGATTTTTTGCGAAGGAGCGGAAGCACTTTTTCCACGAGCGCGTCGGCTGTGATGCCGTGCTTCTTCCGTAGGATTGGGACGGCGCCGTGTTCAATGAATTGATCGGGCCAACCGATCCGCACGACCGGCGTGTTGATCATCTGCGAGTGCAGATGTTCCATCACCGCGCAACCGAAACCGTTGTATAAAACGTGATCTTCGATCGTGCAGACCACGTCCACGCTTCTGGCGAAAAATTCGAGCGTGCCGGTGTCCATGGGTTTGATCCAGCGCGGATTGATGAGCGCAACGGAAATTCCTTTTTCTTCGAGCTTGCGCGCGGCTTCTTCGGCAATCTCGAACATTGCGCCGAGGCCGAAGATCGCCACGTCGCGCCCATGCTGGACGACCTCCGCCTTGCCAATCTCCAAAAGCCGCGGCTCCGGTTTGATTTTTGCGCCCGTCCCTGAGCCGCGTGGGTAACGAATGGCGATCGGACCGGAGTTGTAGTGCAACATTGTCCAGAGCATGTCCACGAATTCGTCTTCGTCCTTCGGCTGCATGTGCACCCAGTTCGGGATGTGGCGCAGGTAACCGATATCGAACAAACCATGATGCGTCGGGCCATCGTCGCCGCTTAATCCAGCTCGGTCCATACATAGCTTTACGTTCAGATTTTGAATGGCGATATCGTGGATCGCCATATCGTACGCGCGCTGGAAAAAGGTGGAGTAAATCGCGAGGAACGGCTGCAAACCCTGTGTCGCCAGGCCGCAGGCAAAAAGCGTGGCGTGTTCTTCTGCGATTCCTACATCGAAATAGCGGTCCGGATGCGCCTTGGTAAAATGCGATAGCCCAGTGCCGCTGGGCATTGCCGCGGTAATTGCAACAAGCTTCTGATTTGCCTCCGCGAATTTCGCCAGTGTTTTCCCGAAAATTTCCGAATACGTCGGCGTTGGCGTCGGTGCAGTTTCGCCACTCTCGATCTTGTATTTGCCCAGCCCGTGAAATTTATCCGGCTGCTTGAGTGCGGGAGCGTAGCCCTTGCCCTTTTGAGTCAGGATATGCAGCAGGACCGGCTCCTCCTGTGTTTTCAAGAACTCAAATGTCCGGATGAGCAGAGGAATGTCGTGTCCATCGATGGGCCCGTAATAACGCAGGCCGAGCTCCTCGAAAATGACGCTCGGCACGATCAAGCCTTTGACGCTCTCCTCGACTTTGTGCGCAAACTCCGCAACAGATTTTCCCGCAACGGACTCGACGAAATGCCGGGCCTTCTCATGGAGATGAGCGAACGTCGGGCTCGTGGCGATAGTGTTTAGGTAGCTAGCGATTGCGCCAACATTTTTTGCGATCGACCACTCGTTATCGTTGAGCACGACGATGAAGCGCTTCGTATGCGCTTTAACGTTGTTGAGCGCTTCGTAACTGATTCCGCACGTAAACGCGGCATCGCCTGCGACGACCACGATGTTCTCGTCACCGCCGCGCAAGTCGCGCCCGACTGCCATGCCGAGTGCTGCGGACAGGGCGGTTCCTGCGTGGCCCGCGCCATAGCAATCATGGTCGCTCTCGGTCCGCAAAAGAAAACCGTTAAGGCCACCGAATTGGCGCATGGTGCCAAATCGATCGAGCCGGCCGGTCAACATTTTATGCACGTAACCCTGGTGACTGACGTCCATGACGAAACGGTCACGCGGAGTGTCGAACACGCGATGTAACGCAATCGTCAGCTCAGTCACTCCGAGGTTCGGTCCCAGATGCCCGCCGGTTTGGGAGAGGACTTTGATCAGCTCATCGCGCACTTCCTGAGCGAGCTGCGGCAGATCCTGTTCACGAAGCGCCTTGACGTCGGCTGGCGAACGGATTCCATCGAGCAAACGCTTTGGCGCGTTTGTTCTCTCGGTGGTTTGCGGATTTTCAGAAGAGTTTGATTTCGTCATCGGTGCTTTCGGGTTCGACCGCTGCTTTCTCGGGAGGACCCGCTTCTTGGTTCGGCTCGAATTCTTGTACTACGGCTTTCCCGGCGCTGTTGCGAGTAATGATTTCAATCTTTTGCTCCGCGTTGGCAAGGCGCTCCTGGCAGGTTTTTACCAGCTTCATCCCTTCCTCGTAGCGGACGATCAGATCTTCGAGTGGCAATTTACCAGACTCCATCTGCTCGACAATTTTCTCGAGCCGATCCATCGCGCCCTCAAAGTTTGGTTCCGCCTCGCGCGGCTTCGGTTTACTACTCATGGGGAAAACGGAGGAATTAAGCACAGCTTGGCTAGGAAAAAAGGGCGATTCGACGAGCGTCATCAATGTCATGAATATCATTCCAGCGTCATTCCGAGCGACGTCGAGGAACCCCGTGGCGAAAAGTTACCGGTAATGCATCGGGATGTCTCGACTTCGCTCGACACGACGAGCCGCTGAGCGACGCGAAATTAACACTCGCGCCAGTTTGAAGCTCAGCGAATGTTCAATCCCGAATTAGCCGGAAATGCGCGTATTCCAACTCCCTCAGCGCCGTCAATTGAAGCAAACGGCTCAGACGTCGGCGCCATCTACGTCCTTTTACTCGATGTGGGACGCCGTGGCGCGTTTTGCGAAGGAAATTCGGGCCAGCGAATTCATGTCGAAAATGATTAGCCGCCGCGACGCGTACGGGAGTGAAGGCGTGATGGGAGCGCTCGATTGCGCAACGCTCTACGGATTGACGCGCTGGTTGCGCCCTAAGGTGCTCGTCGAGTCCGGTGGGTTTGTCGGCATGTCCTCGGCGTTCATTTTGAAAGCGCTTGCGGATGAAAAGGTCGCCATCTCGAAGCTCTACAGCATCGAATTGAGCAAAGACTGCGAGCAAGGCGCCCTGATTCCCGAAGAACTGCGATCTTCGGGTGGATTCGTGCCGATGCGCGGTCGAGTCGAGGATTTTCTCAAAGGCGACGAACTACCCCGGTCCATCGACATGTTCTTGCACGATAGTTCGCATAGCTATCAGCACATGCTCTGGGAATTTCGCCAGTTCTGGCCGCGCCTGCGGGACGGCGGATTGCTGGCGTCACACGACGTCCAGATGAACGCTGCGTTCCCTGAATTCATCACCAAAAACGTACGCGCACGAAAAAAAGACTGGCCGTCGCGATGCGCAGCGCACTTCGCATCACGAATGGGGCCGATGGGGCTACATCGGCTTCGCCATTAAGAAGGGCTAAACCGCTGCTCGTTAGCGAAGGCTAATCACTATTGAAGCAACCGTTTTCCTTGCACCGATTCGCTGATTAATTTTGCCAGGCGAGCCATTCGCGTTTCTTCTTTCTTCGCGCTGATAATCCACCAGCCGATTATTTTCCGATACGACGACGGCTGTTTTTCGAAAAAGTTCCAGGCTGCTTTGTTCTTCTTCAGCAAATTTGCGTACGGCTGGCTCAACCCGGCGCTTCGTTGTTCGTACGAATAAATGCCCGAATTGTTCTCGATCCGCGCCGCGAACGCTTTTAATCCGGTCGGTCGCATTTGTTTTTGCCTAACGAGCTCCCTGGCGCGCTTGATATTGATCGCGCTCCAAATGCTGCCGCGCCGCCGTGGCGTGAACCGAATTTGGTAACTGATTTTGTCAACGCGCTTCCGAATTCCGTCGATCCAACCGAAGCACAGCGCTTGATCCACCGACTCGGGCCACGTGATGCTCGGCTTTCCCGAATCCTTTTTGTAAAACCCAACCCAAAGTTCAGTCGCCGTCGCGTGATTCTTCTCCAGCCAGGTTTCGAAATCCGCGGGGGTTTTAAAAAACTCCGGTTTCAACCGATATGCGTTTTGTAGGCGGAGGCGTCTTTCAGATTTTCAAGATCGTTGGGATTCTCGATCTTGAGCAGGAATATCCAGCCCTGACCGTAGGGTTCCCGGTTGATCAAGCCCGGATCAGCTTCGAGCGCCTTATTGGCCTCGAGAACCGTACCTTTCACCGGGGCGTAGATGTCGCTCGCGGCTTTCACTGATTCGACGACCGCAATCGGTTCTTTGGCGTTCACCTGTCGCTCGAGCTTCGGCAGCTCGACATAAACCACATCGGTCAATTCCGATTGAGCGTGATCGGTTATGCCGACTCGGATGTTGTCGCCTTCGCGCTTAATCCATTCGTGGCTTTCGGTGTAGAGCAAATCGTCTGGGATGGTCATGATGCTGGTTTTCTGTAGAGCGGTTTCTTTTCCACGGTCGCTGGGAATTTTTGCGCGCGAATCTCGATGTCAATCTCAGTACCGATCTTCGCGTGCGTCGACGACACATACGCCATGCCGATGCCCCAGTTCAAGCTCGGAGAAAGCGTGCCGCTGGTCACTTCCCCAATGCGCTCGCCATTTTTAAAAACGGCGTAGTGTGGCCGCGGCGGCGGACCTTTCTCCTTCATCCGGAACGGCACCAGCTTTTCGCGAGGGCCGAATTCTTTTGTCTTCAACAACACATCGCGACCGATGAAGTCTGATTTGGCTAGATCGACGAAAAATCCTAGTCCTGCCTCGATCGGGTTTCGTTCCAGCGATAGATCAGAACCATTGAGCGGGTAGCACATTTCCAACCTCAGCGTATCGCGCGCGCCAAGGCCACACGGCTTGATTCCGAGCGGCTTGCCTCGTTCAAGCACAGCGCTCCAAAACTTCACCGCGTCGTTTGCGGCGAAGAAAACTTCTATGCCATCCTCGCCGGTATAGCCGGTGCGGGCGACCGAAACGTTCGTTGTGTTAAATGGAACATCAACAATATGGTTTCGCGCCGGCAGCTCGATGTCTTTACCGAGCAGCGCATGAAATAATTCCGTGGTGCGCGGGCCTTGAATCGCCACTGCACCAAAATCCGCGCTGCGACTTGTTAGGGTAGCGCATGCGTCTGGCTTGCGATTTCTGCTATCGGGCAAGTCCGCCGCGGCGGATTCGTCCTGTGGCAAGCCGGAGGCATGCCCTACTTCAAAATGATTTTGCAGCCATGCAAAATCTTCATCTGCGCGAGCTGCGTTCACGACGAGTAGGTACTTCTGCTCGTCAATGCGATATACAATCAGATCATCAATGATCCCGCCGCGGTGATTAAGCAAAAACGTGTACTGACCCATGCCAACGTCGAGTTTGTCGACGTTGTTAGTCAACATGCGATTGAGCCAATTCCGCCCGCCGGCACCCTCGACGATGAACTGGCCCATGTGTGAAATGTCGAAGACACCGACATTATTCCGCACCGCACGATGTTCTTCGACGATGCTGGTGTATTGGACCGGCATTAGCCACCCGGCGAATGAAACCAGCTTTGCGCCAAGATGCTTATGCTCGTCGTAAAGCGGCGTCTTTTTATGTTCGGCCTCGCTCACGGGCCAAGCTAAGCGGCGCTGTGATCATGCGCAAAGGTGGATCAGCTTCTCCGAAGGCGATGAAATCATCGCGTTGAGGACAACGCGATCCACCTTGCGTGCGACCTGCGCGACATTACCGTGCGCGAACAATGACTTTGCTGGATAAACTCGAACGCCGTTTTGGTTTTCTGGGCATTCCGGGACTGATCCGGATCGTGATTGGATTCACCGCGCTGGTTTATGTGCTGGTTTATCTGAATCGCGGCTTCGAATCATTTCTAACGCTTGATCCGGCTTTGATTCTTCGAGGCCAGGTTTGGCGGCTCGTCACCTACATCTTCGTTCCGCAGACCTTCAGCCCACTGTGGGTGCTTCTGGCGCTCTGGTTTCTCTGGTTCATCGGCGAAGGTCTCGAACGCGCGTGGGGTGCGTTCCGACTGACGCTTTATTTCGCCGTAGGGATGATTGGCACGACCATCGCGGCATTCCTTTTCGGCAGCAATTTCTCCAATGGCATGCTCATCACGTCATTGTTCTTCGCATTCGCGCGCTTTTATCCCGACGAGGTCATTTACATCCTTTTTATTTTGCCTGTAAAAATCAAATGGCTGGCGTGGGTTTATGCCGCGTTTTTGATGTTCGGATTTTTTACGGGACCGAACTCGTATCGCGCAGCGCTGATTGCCGCGTTCATTAACTATTTCGTTTTCTTCGGACCGGAGATCATTCATCAAGCGCGGCACCGTCACGACGTTTCGACACGGCGCAGACGCTTTGAAGACCAATCGCGCAGCCCCACTGAAACGCTCCATCGCTGCGCGGTCTGCGGTGCTACCGAGCTAAGCGACCCTAATCTCGATTTCCGCGTCGCGCGCGACGGCGAAGAATATTGCATGACGCATCTGCCGAAAGTGGGGAGCGCCGTTCAAGGTAGCGGCGATTGACCTCAATCGCCTGCAGGCGGTTCGGGTGAACCGCCTCTACCTCCTTGACCATTAAATGGCACGTCCGAGACTACCGCGATGACTGACAAGAACACCACGCTTGTTCCCGAAGAAGGCTGGCATTGCTTGCATTTATTTTACCGGATCGAGTACGGCCAATGGCAGTTACTCAGCCGCGAGGAACAAAACGCTGCGAAAACAAATCTTTCTGCGCTGGTGCAGGAAGTGCGCGCGATGGATTCTACTCAATTGCTTACGCTTGGGATAGTGACGCCAAAGGCGGACATCGGTTTCATGCTGATCACGCCCGATTTGCACAACGCCATTGGCATTGAGAAACGATTGTCGCTTTCGTTAGGCCCAGACGTGCTCACGCCAGTCTACAGTTATTTATCGCTGACGGAGGAGAGCGAATACATCACCACCGAGGAAGAATACGCGCAGACCCTCGAATCCAGTGTCCGCAAGGATTCTGCAATGCTCGAAGAGGCGTTGAGATCATTTCGCGAGCGAATTAAGCATTATCGGCAGGAGCGCGTTTATCCGACGTTGCCCGATTGGCCGGTGGTTTGTTTTTATAACATGAGCAAGCGCCGCGCTGAGCAACGGAATTGGTACGCCCTGCCGTATGATGAACGCCGCAAACTGATGAAAGGACACGCCACTGTCGGGCGTGAGTTCGCCGGCAAAGTAAAACAGCTGATCACCGGCTCGACCGGTCTCGACGATGCGGAATGGGGCGTGACTCTTTTTGCGCGCGACACGTTTCAGATCAAAGCCATCGTTTACAAAATGCGGTTCGACCCGGTCAGTGCCGAGTACGCCGACTTCGGTGAATTTTACATCGGCATTCAACTACCACTCGACGAATTGTTCCGGCGCTTGCAGCTGTAAAATGACGCGAGACTCGAAGGGCAGGGAGACGACTGCTTTCCGCTGACGCACATTCATCTGTCATGTTGAGCGGAGCGAAACATCTCTGGCTGTTGGTTTGCTATGGTCGAACGGATGATCAGAGATTCTTCGCTTCGCTCAGAATGACAGACTTGGTAACGGGTGTTGGACGCTGTCAGCTTCCCGTATAGCAGATTTGCAGTTAAAGTGTTCGGCGCTTGGATGGGTGACAGAGTGGTTGATTGTGCACGCCTGGAAAGCGTGTGTGCCGAAAGGCACCGGGGGTTCGAATCCCCCCCCATCCGCTCCCCTCGTGAGAGGGCGGCGAGAAGGCAAAAGCATAACGCTTCCGCATGAAATCACCGTTCGCGTTTAAGACTTTTCGCGCGTGTTCACAACCTTGCGCTTCGGGTCAGCTATCATGAATTCATAATAGCTGCGCTTTGCGGGTTGAAGCGCATTCGCCGCCGAAAGATTTCGGGCAATTTCGATTTGACATTAAGAACGCGCGAAATTTGTGCCAAGTGCTCGAAAAAGCGCGCCAAATGCCCAAAAAGCCACGCCAAGGGCTTGGAAGTCCGAGTATGGCTGCGATACTGGAAGTTGGTCCTACCACAGACGGGGGAACGCACCGTCAATAGGAAAGAACTGCAAAATCTAAGTGAGTGTTTTCCGAGTCCGCGCGGAGACGCCCGCCGGCTAAGACGCACAAATCCATTAGCCGCGTGATCCGAGGCTAGTAGAATGTTGTCCAGTTTGGCACTACGGGCACAAAGAAGTGACGGCTCTTGTTTACGACAACGTCCAAGATGGTGGAGACGGCCGTGTGTATTATGCGGGCGAACCGGCAAGCTGGGTGCTGTGTATGTCCAAAGAGACTGCGGCTCGGCTGCGCGCATCGGACCTGGCAGTCACAGTAACCTATAGAAAGCAGCGCTTCCTCATCCCCCAGTACCAGGCTTTTTGTCTGGCGGACTTCACCCGATGGGTGGACATGTTTCGAGCATTCGAAACGCTTGAAGGTCTCTTGTGCTTCTTTCGGGGCCAAACGCGAGATTACTTCGACGAAGCCGGTTCGCTCGGTTGCCTGCCGGCCGGCTACCGCAATGCGAAGTGGCTGAAAAGGTACAAGGGGATGGACGACCAGGCGCAACTCGAGAAAGAACTCGCAGTTTGGGAGAAGATCTTGGTCGGCGAGTTTGGCGTCAACGTCGCAAGTCAATTGGGATTCGAGCAGAAGGCTGAAGGTTTCAGGAGTTTTTACGTGGATACGTCGCCGCGCGCCTCGGTATCGACGAACATCATGCTGCTCAGCATCCTCCAACACTACGGTTTCCCGACACCAAGTCTCGACGTAACCGCCGAAGCGTCGGTCGCGTTGTGGTTCGCCTTGCACACTTGTCGGGCGTCGCGCGGTAAATTTCGCCACGAACCCGTGACACGTCTCGCGGGACCAAGGCGGAAAGGTCCACCTCAAGAACAGTCGGATATCCCATCGGTGCTGATCTTTCTCCAGCACCCCGGTTTTAGCGCCGTCAATGTATTAACCTCCGTGGAGACTTTGCGAGGCATTGCTGACCGTCCTTTCCGCCAGCAGGCTGTTTTGCTTCCGTTCGCCGGCCTTTCCGTAGCTCCTGTCGAGTTACCGGTCACCTCAGCGGAACGCGAGCAGATCGGATCGCTTCCATCGCCGAGACAATTGGTGTCCAAGACATATACGCCGACATATCGAATACCCGCAGCGATGATTAAGATCTACTTTTCTGAGAAGGAACTCCGGACCGCCAGCTCCGGATTGACAGCGGAATATCTCTTCCCAACGGATGAACCCCTTTACGCCAGGCTTTTATCTTCCAAAGCTCCGCATCTTGCGGTCTACCTTCGATCACGAGTCTAGGCCCGCGAAACTTCTCGGAAGTGTGTCACTTTGCAGAACAGCGGGCTGCCGAAATGAGCAAACCAATTAGAAGCCAAATATGAAAGCCACCTACAAACAAAACCCTCTAACCATCGCGCTAGTTGGCGCGCTGCCGAAGCCTTTCGAACTTTTCCAAAGCGCGGTTTAGGTGCTTGTCGTGGGTGATGTACTTCGCCGCTTCGTTGAATCGCACGTTGCCATTCGTGTTGAGCGGCAACTTTTTTGCGAGCGCAGTTTCCTTTTCCGCCTTACGGCAGGTCGCGCCTACCTTCCGGCACGAGTCGCCAACACTTGCGCAAGCGTTATGGAGATTGTTTCAAAGGCGGTTTGTCGAATCGGAGGTTCGAATCCCCCCATCCGCCCCTATATCATTTTGCATAGCTAAATCGGCGTTCAAAAAGCGAACAGTAAGCGTATAAGTAAGAACAAAAATAAGAACATCGCCGAGGATGAGGCAGATGACGTTGCTTGCGCACATCCTGCATGGCTGATCTTTTTCTCGTTTAGGAAGCGTCAGACTTTCGCTGGCGGAGACAAAGCCGATTAGGAGGATTCTTCCGATCGCTGGTCTGCCTGACTCTTTGCCTGGGTCGGCTCCTGGATAAACGTTTCTATGATGGTTAGCAGTTCGTGGATGGCGCGTACTTCTTCTTTGATACTGCGCTGGAGCATCCGAATAAGAGCGACACCTTGCGGCGAAAGCGATTCTTCGCGCAGCAGTAGCTGCAGTACTAGCAATGTCGGACCAAGTGGCTCATGCAGTCGGTGCCTGATGAGCTTAATCAGCTCCGACCTTGCAGATCCACTCGTTCGTTCAGCGCACAACGGCGCAGAGTTCTTTTGACCACGGCGCCCCATCGATTCTTCTCTCTAAACACTTATTTCGCACGCAAGCCATCATCGAGACGCTTCTTGGGTCGGAAAAAATCCGGCAGTCATCAGAATTTTTGCACTCTTCGCGAACTGTTAATTAGTTGCCGAGCACGTTTGTCCTTACATCGCGTTTACGAATCCGAACTAGGCGACGTGCCGAACTCGCTCGCCGCGTCAGCGTTTTTCTATCACCTGCAAGTCCTGCCGCAGTTTGACCCTGCTTCCATGCAGCAGGACGCCGCGGAAATTTACGCTCGGGTAAATCATGCAATCGCGGCCGATAACCGAGCCGGGATTGATCACAGAGTTGCAACCGATCTCGGTTCGGTCGCCGACGATTGCGCCGAATTTTCTTAGGCCGGTGGGAATGTCGCCGTCAGGCGTGTTCACAGCGATTTCGGCGTGATTGAGTTTGACGTTCGAGAGAATCACGCCCGCGCCAAGGTGCGCTTGATGGCCCAGGATGGAGTCGCCCACGTAATTGAAATGCGGCACCTGTGCTTCATCGAACAGAATGCAATTCTTGAACTCGCACGAATTGCCCATTACGACGCCATCGCCGGCGATGACGTTCTCGCGTACGTAGCAACCGCTGCGAATTTGGCAGTTTTCGCCGATCCACGCCGGGCCCTTTAACACCGCGCCTTGCTCAACGACCGTTCCTTTGCCGACGAACACGCGATTGCTGATGAACGGCTTGCCCGTTAACTCGCCAAAGACGGCTGGTTTCAGCCGAAATTGCAAGTAACTCTCGATCTGTTTGAGCGCGTCCCAGACATAATTTTGGTTCTCAAACAACTTCGGATGAGCCGTGTGTTTGAGGTCCAGAAAATCGGCAGGGGCGAACATTTCAGTATGCGGCGCGCCAGTCTCTCACAATTTCCCGAGCGTCACGTATTCGCCGTTCGGCTGTTGAAACCATTCCGGCAGCTCAATTCCCGAGTCCACGATACTTTCGTAGCAGTTTTGCGTGATCATGCCGCGCCGGGTGCTTTCGCCAAACACTGCGTAATTGTTCTCGGTCACGAACAACCTGTGCTCCGGCAGCTTCGGCACGTCATCTTTGAGATCATCCATTGCCTTGGCGCTGGGAATGTGATCGGGCAAATGCTTAAAGAGATGGCGAAGCACCTTGGCTCGCATGATCTGATGGATCCATATCTGCCACCAACCTTTTCGTTCGAGATAAACATCACCAAACAAGTTTTTCACTTTCTTAGGGTGGAGCGTGAGCGCGGGGATGCTCAACAGCGCTCTGCATCTGCAGAATAGCAGACCATCGATTCCCGGTGAACGCATCGCGTGAGAAATAAGCTTGGTGACCTTGTCAGTTGGAAGTTGGATCGGGTATTTGTCGTCCACACACCAGTAAACCCATTCTTCGTCATCGATGTCTGCGAGTAGATGCAGGATGGTTCCCTTAATATCCTCGGGCGCCGCATGGTACTTGATTCGGTCGGTATCGGTTCCGCGAAGTTCCTGGTACGGAACATGAAAAACGAACGGGTGATCCGGCCACAGCCGCTCGTATTTGAGAATGAGGTGTCGCGTGATCGCTCGCCAGCGGTCACACGTGAGGACGATCGCTTTTATTTTATCCGGCAAACTCATAATCGAACCGCTCAATATCCACTTTGAACTTCGCTGCAATGATATCTCTTGTTCGAGGAGTGTAATACTCAGTGTAATGACGCGCCCGGGGGTTTTCGCGTCGGTGCGGCAACTTCTTCTCCACACCCAACTTCTGCGCCACAAAAGCCCAATCCTCTTCGAGCCTCTCGAATTTTCCGATGAAATCGGCTAACAGATTTCCGTTTGCATCGACAAACCAATCGAGTTGGTAACGGTGCGGGGACGAATGCACGCATGTAGCGCTGCTGTACTGAATCCAATCGACAAATTGTTCGAAGTTCATCTCGTTCCTGAGCTGTAATGCTTCCGTGCGCTCATACAGCGATACAACCCGGTCCCATGGATTGCGAACAAATCCGAACTTGAAATAGGATTCGAATTGCCTGCGCCCACTTTCTCTCCGGCGTTCTTCCGGCACCAGCAAATAGAGTGCGGCCATGATCCGGTTCCTTCGTCCGCCGAATTCGGTCCAGGACGTTTCCATCAGCTGCTTGATCTGCCACAAATTAAGGTGCGGCTTCCATGCCTTGCCGAGAATGGCCCTGACGCTGGTCGAGCCAGTCTTGGGCACCTCGACGAAGATGCATTTATGTTTGTGTGAGATCACCGCGCTGCCGATTGAAATGTGGGAGTATTCGAATTGTGGGTCGGCCGGGACTCGAACCCGGAACCAACCCCGAAAGTTTTCGGGGCTGCTCTTATTGAGTCAGGTTGTCTTTTTGATTCAATGCCAAAATCGCCAGTTGCGGATTCTTCTTGCGTTTAAGCTGACTTTCAAGGGCACGCGCTTCACTCATCGACGGGAGTTGTTTCACGGCGATGAGAATGACTTCTCCACCAAAACGGCGTGTGGTGTGATTACTTCCGCGCCTGTGCTCAGCGATACGGCGCTCGAGGTTCTCAGTGGCGCCGATGTAATAGCGCCGAGTACCCGCGGACAATGTAAACCCAAGCCATATCAGCGATGGGTCGGCCGGGACTCGAACCCGGAACCAACGCCTTAAAAGGGCGCTGCTCTACCGATTGAGCTACCGACCCCGTAAAGCTCCAGTTTGTAATGGCCGCAGGATTTTTCAATCTAGAACCAACCCCGAAAGCTTTCGGGGCTGCTCTACCGATTGAGCTACCGACCCTTGCGGGAAGCTTTTTTAAAGTACATCGCCGCTAATGGCAACATTGTAGGGCAGGCGCTCCGCCTGCCAACCATGAGTTAGGCAAGCGATGCGTTTGCCCTACAGCCTCAGAGTCGTGAGCAAATCACGGAGCGATTTTTTTGGCCGATCCAATCGAAACGCCAACAAGCCAGCTGCGGCGGCTGCTTTCCAATCGCGTTCTGGATCGTCGCCGACGTGGAGGACCTCGTTCGCATCCAGATGCATTACCTTTAATGCCCGCCGAAAAATCTCGGGATCCGGTTTGTCCGCGCCGAGTTCACTGGAGATAAATAGGTGAGCAAAATATTTCGAGATTCCAAGATTCTGAAGAACGAATCGCAAACGGCCGTCAAAATTTGAAATGACGGCAAGCTGAAACCGTTCTCGCAATTGCTCCAGCACATCAAGAACTTCCGGGTAAAGCTCCCACACACCTGCTTCGGCGAAATGTTCGTAGGCAACTTCGAAGAAATTATCCCGATCAAATTCACTCAAGGAAGGCGCGACCTGATCGAAGACGTGACCAACGAGCTCGCGCCACCAGTCTTTGTCATCATTTTCCCGCGGACCGTCGATTGCCGGGCGTCGCGGCATTTGTTGCCAGGCTGCGTGAAATGCGCGCTCCAGTTGCTGCGCGTCGAGCTCTAATCCGACTTCGCGACCGACGTAAGCGTAATGATCGCCCACTGTTTTCGTGAGAAAAAAAAGCGTTCCTGCGGCGTCGAAAAGAATCGCTCTGATCACTTCAATGCTAACGTTCAGCGCACAACCTGCCTATGCAACGCTACGGAAGCGTTAAGCGCTCGAGGTTAACATCCAGGGGGCGACAGCACGCCACGATTTTTTGTTTGGCAAGATCTGCTCAATCGGCGTTGCATGATCGCGTGTCATGAATGCTATTGAGGGGGCGCTGCCCTTGCCGATCTCGACACAATCAGCCGGGGAGGAAGTGGCGAATGGTATTAGCCATGGGATTGGGCTCTTGGGTGCGATCATCGGCACCCCGATTCTGCTTCGGGCAGCGTTCCATCATGGTGATATCCCTTTTCTCATTGGTACGATCATCTTTACCACGACGATGTTACTGGTGTACCTGGCATCGACCCTGTATCACTGCTGGCCCCAGACCAGTACCAAATCTCTTCTCCAAGTAATAGATCATGCCGCGATTTTTTTGTTAATCGCCGGAACGTACACGCCATTTGCTCTGGGTTCGTTACGAGGCGGTGTCGGCCTAGCGATGCTGGTGATCGTGTGGGCACTCGCGCTTTTCGGCGTCATCATGAAAGCAACACGAGGCGTGCTGCGTCATTGGAAACTTTCGATGACTCTCTACCTTGGAACGGGCTGGATCGGACTCATCTCGATACGTCCGCTCGCGCTGGCGATTCCATTATCAGCCCTGTTTTGTTTAATCACCGGTGGGATCGCTTACACGGCCGGCACATTATTTTTCGCGAACGAGCGTCTGCGTTATGGCCATTTCGTCTGGCATCTGTTCGTGCTTGCCGGCAGTAGCTCTCACTTTGCCGCGGTCTTTATTTGCGCAATCTGAGAAGCGTCGTGTCCAATTGGACAAGCGTGCCCGCGCGGCGGACTAATTGGCATGCTTCCGGTTGAGCACAACGATCCGATCAATGCAAAAATTCTCGCTGTCTCTGAAGACAAGATCGACGGATTCGTTCGCGAGCCGTTCGAAGAGATCGCCAATCGCTCCGGTGTGGGCGTCGAGATTGTGATGGCGCGCATCGCCGCGATGTTGCGCGCGCGAACGATCCGGCGCGTCCGGCAAACTTTGCTTGCGACCAACCTGGCTGAGGGCGCGCTGGTGGCATGGAAGGTTCCGGAAGAAAAGATCGACGCCGCGTTCGACTGGATGTTCCAGCGCGATCCGTTTTCGGGTCATGTGGTGCTCCGCTCGACCGACACCGCCAGCGCCGGATCGGACTACAAACTTTGGACGACTGTAAAGGTTCCCCAGGGATTCTCGCTCCAAGCGCATTGCGAATTGCTGACGAAAAAAGTTGGCGCGGAGCATTTTCGTCTAATGCCGGCGAAAGGTATTTTTACACTCGGCGTTGGACATGTTCGGCGTAAAACGATTGAGCCTGGAAGCAAAGGTGATCAGCCGGCGAAAATGATTCCGGTGCAGCGCGTCGAGCTCAGCGAGTACGAATGGGATGTTTTGCTTGCTCTGAAGCGCGAATTCACTGCGGAGGAGGTGAAGCTGTCGCCGTGGATTTCCCGGGCAAACGAAGCCGGGGTATCGCTGGAAGAATTCTATCGCGTAGCCGAAGATTTGAATGCGCGGAAGATTGTTGGACGTTTTTCAACTTTCCTCGAACACGTCAAACCATCCGTGGGCGGCGTGCGTGTCACACGGTTCAACGCTTTGTTCCATTGGGCGGTGCCGACGGGCCGTGAAGTCGAGACCGGAGGCGAGGTCGGCCGCCATCACATTTTAACGCATTGCTACTGGCGCGAAGCCGGCCCGGAATTTAGGAACGTCAACATCATGGCTGTGGCGCACGGTACGGATAAGCGACTGCTCCTCGAGCACAAGGCGGCGATTGATCAACATCTCCGCGCCTGTGAGATTCCGGTTTCTTACACAAACGTGTTCTGGGGTGGGCGCAGCGAGATCAAGCCGTCCGAAATTTCGCCGCGCGTTTATCACGAATGGTTGTCGGAGCAGTGAAGTTGTATCGGCGGGCGTTGACCGCGGCAACGTGGTGTTTGCAATTGGCGAGCCGAGGTCAACGCCCGCGGCTACAGGAGAACTTCTGGCGATACGTAAGATCGAGGTTTCGCAAGAGAGCGACGGCAAAATTCTGACGCTCGACTTGCCGGCCTAACGCCATTGCGAGAGATATTGCCCTGTGTTGAAGCTCGGCGGGAAAATCGTTGCGGAATTGGTTCACGTTAATTCCGATTCCCACCACAGCCAGATGCGGCGCCTTGTTTTGCGCGCGCATCTCCACAAGCACGCCGGCTACTTTGTGCCCATCAAGCTGAACATCGTTAGGCAACTTGATCACGGGCTCGAGGCCGAACTCGGTGCGAATCGCGTCCGCGATGGCTTCGATCGCCCAAATCGTGAGTCGTCCCGAGTCGCTGAGCTGGATCTCGGGTCGTAACAGAATTGAAAACCAAAGACCCTTTCCCGCGTCTGATTCCCAGCGGTTCCCATGCTGACCACGTCCGTCGGTTTGGTGTTCCGCGAAAATAACCAAACCCTCTGGCATCGACGGCAGACCATCCGTCGACGCTAGCCGCGAAATGGCGTCATTAGTCGAGCTGGTCTGTTCGAGCACAATGATCTCCCAGCCGATAGTGGCGCCGGGAAGTGCCGCTTGCAGCTGATCAGCAGTCAACCGGTCCAATTTCTCAACCGTGGACATGAGTCATTTCCAGCCCGAGATCGACCGCGCGCGCTGAGTTCGTCAAGGCGCCGATTGAAATATAATCGACTCCGGTGGCTGCGATGCGCGTGACATTTTTGAGTGTGATGCCGCCGCTCGCTTCGAACTTGATGTTGTTCCTTCTCAGCGCCAGAGCTTCCCGAATCTGAGCGGGCACCATATTGTCCAGAAGGACAACGTCGATGCCCTCGATCTCCACAAAAGCCCGCGCCTGCTCCAAATCGTCAGCTTCTACTTCAATGCGGATGTTTGGCCGTTCCGTGCGAAGTCGACGAATTTGATCGGCAAACCCCGAAAGCCCTCCGAGGGCCGCGAGGTGATTGTCTTTCACGAGGACCATATCGTACAGCCCAGAACGGTGATTAATACCCCCGCCAGCGACAACCGCCGCCTTTTCCAGTACGCGCAGCCCAGGGGTCGTCTTGCGCGTATCGAGTATTTTGGCCGGATGTTTGCCAACCGCATCAACGAACTGGCGGGTAAGGGTTGCGATGCCGCAGAGGCGTTGAAGAAAATTTAGCGCAACGCGCTCACCCTTGAGAATCGAACCCGCAAGCCCGTGCACCTCGATCACGACATCGCCGGCAACTACGGCTTCGCCATCTGCATGGACAATCTGGACGTCAGTCGCGGGATCAATCCTCCGAAAGACCTCCCTGGCCGCCCCGGTACCGGCAACGACCGCTGATTCATGCGCAACAATGCGTCCACTGGCAGGCAGCGCTTCGGCAACGAAAAACTCGGTCGTAATGTCGCCGTTCCCTAGGTCTTCTTTAAGCGCAGCAGCGATCGGATCATAATCGTCAGCGTTCATGGAGGAGCAGAGGCCGCACCATACCTGTGAAATCCAACAACGTCTATCGAACACGGCGGCAAAGCTTCGCTGCTCGCCGGCGGATTTTGGCAAAAAAATTGATTCGGGCAGCGCACGTAAGGAGAAACAACTTCTAGAGAAACTCGTGCAACCGCCCGAATCGCCTTAACCTGTTAGATTCGACAGCCTGCAGCCGCGCACGTTCGAACTTTTTTACGAAAAATCCGTGCCTGGTCAGATTTCCGGTGTTCAAAGCCTAAACGAGGCCACACACTCGATCCAAGTCCGAAGCTTTTCGCAGAGACGCTCGTCGCTTCTACAGAAGATTTGGCTGCACAACGGTCGAAACTCGGGCTGCTTCGTCGCGGACCTCCTGAAGAAGCGACTTGAACTCACATTTTTCCAACGCTGCTATCAGGGCGGGATAATCGGGCTCGATTCGCAAATCATCGATCGGCAGAGGCAAATCCATCCCACAGTCCAGATCGACCATTTTCCGGTTTTGTAATATCTGCTCGCGAGCGTTGGCCAGTTTCTCGCGGGTGCGCGCGTTTTTCACGTTGTCGATATTGTTCAGTAACGGTTCGAGACCACCGAATTCAGCGATCAACGCGGCGGCGCTTTTACGGCCTATCCCGATCCCGGGGATGTTGTCCACCGAATCTCCGGCCAACGCGAGCACGTCGCCAATCAGCCCGGGCGGGACGTCCCATTTCGCTGTAACCTGCTTTTCGCCAAGTAATGCGAATGCGTCTTTGGGCGACCCGAGATCCGCTTTCGCGGTTGTATAGACTTTCACGCAAGGACCGACGAGTTGAAACAAATCTTTGTCGTTGGTTGCCAGCACCACATCCATTCCGGATCGTTTGCATGCAGCAATGGCATAACAACCCATCAGGTCGTCGGCCTCGGTATCCGGAAGGGAAATATTTCGGAAGCCAAGCGAAGGGGTAAGCTTTTGGATAAACTCAAGCTGCGGGACCATCGGTTTTGGCATTTCTTTGCGCGTTTCTTTGTAAGCAGGTTGCAGCTCTACTCGCTTCTGTGGCAGGCCTTCATCCCAGACGACCGCGCCCAGTTCAGGTTGCAAATGTTTCACCATTAACCGCAGCGTTTTCGTAAAACCGAAAATGGCGTTGGTCGGTTCGCCTCGGGAATTCGAGAGATTCGGGATGGCGAAAAACGACCGGTAAACGTAGTAGTGACCGTCGATCAGCAGGAGTCTCATTGCAGGCTATTGCTGGATTCTGAATGCATGATGCTGGATGATCAAGGGGTGACCGAAGAATGGATCGTGCGAGTGGAGGGAAGGGAATACGGCCCCGCGAACATGGAGACTCTCCGTGAGTGGAAAACGGAGGGGCGATTGCTCCCGGTCAATGAGGCGCGCCGAGCCGACGTCGATCTTTGGACAACAGCAGCGGAAATCCCCGGGCTCTTTGATGCAGGGGCGCTTGTGCCAAGCGTCCTGCGGTTGACACAACCGCCGCTGCAAATCGCGCGGCGTACCTTTGCTGAACTCTTATTGGAGACAGTTCAGATTTATCGAAAAGGTTTTTTCCAATTTCTTGGCCTCACGCTGCTGGTGTTGTTGCCGTCAATATGCAGTCAGTTAACAACTGCGCTCGTGCAACCGCCGCAGGGCTCAAATGTCGACGTGCGGTCCGTTCTCGCCGCGGGCGTTGCTTTTCTCACGTTCATTGTCTCGATCGTGATGTGGCCGGTTTACATTGCGGGAATCCAAATTCTCACGGCTGAAATTGCGCGTGGAAACCGACCGAGTCTGGCCGCGATGCTCAATGAAGCAGTGAGGTTTTGGCCGCGAGTCGCCGCGCTGTGCATCTTCGTCTATGGCGTGTTCTTTCTACTCATGGTGTTCGGCTTGGCGATTGCAGCGATGGCTCTGGCCGGTGCGTCGTCGGTGTTGCTGGTTCTTGTCGCGATGGGTTTGCTCATCCTGCAGGTGTGGATGTTCGGCCGTTTTTTCGTGAACGTGCTGTTTTGGCAGCAGTTTGCCGTTCTCGAGAAAGCGGGATTCATCGATTCGTTGCGTGAAAGTCGCGATCTGGCGCGCAGCGGACGCGATCTTCCGTGGTTTCAACGCCCATTGTGGCGCGGCGCGTTCATCGCTTCGATCTGGTTTGCCGTTGTGTTGGCGATCACGCTTAGTGCGCAGTGGGGAACGCTGCAGCAGGTACTTTAATCAATTGCTGACCACGCAGGACCCGCAGGCGCTGTTACAACAAATGACCGAAGCGCAGCAAGCCAGGGGCTTTAATATTTCCGCTTTCGCTTTGGGCATTGTCGAAAAGATTCTCCAGCCGTTGGTGGGCATCGCCTTCGTAGTCCTTTATCTGGACAGCAAACTTGAACTGCCCTCACGTGTGGAGCCAACTGTGCGCGCTAGTGAAGGCGACGCGGTTCGCTAAGAGTTCCGAGACTGTGTTCGTCAGCTAGGCGGAAGTCTCATCGGCGGGAATTTTTGCCCGCCATTCCGCGCGCGCTCCCGCGATCAAGGGCGCAAGTTTGGTATAAAAGATCACGACGTATGACAAATATCCCCCGAAAGCGATCAGTTGCAGCGCGATTAGCCAGATGTGTCCATCGCGAGCGAGAAAAAATTCGGGCCGCAAATGAATTGCGATTGCGAAAGCAACGTTCACCAGAAAGAAAGCAGGCAACAACAACCCGAGGTTGAGCCACTGGTCGCGTATCAGGAGCGCATACAACCGGTTGCTCACATCTCCGGTGCGATCCCGCACTCGCATGCGAATCAGGCGCAGATCGTACACAAACAGCAACCAACCGACGCCCAGAAAAGCTGCTACGAACGCAAACCAGCGCCCAGGGTTGCCAAGTTGTGTGAATGAAAACGCTTCCACGAGCGCACAAGCGATATAAAGAAAATTGTGCCCGAACTCCAGCGGCCAGCGTATGACAGTAAGAATGTGCAACACAACACGCGACCAGAAAACCAGGATGATGATCAGACCCGAGAGCACGTATGGCCACATCACCCAGTCAAATTTTGCAATCGCTTCACGCGAGGTTTCGATCAGCACCGTGAGCGCAACACCTTGAATGATGCTCACCAGTGTCAGCTCGATGTCGGCGATCATTGCATCGAGTTCAGAGCGACTTTCGCTCAGCGAGGTCACAATGCGACTCGTAACCGTTTCACGACAAAATTGTCAAGCGGTTGGGAGCTCATGCCGGCAGGAACAGTGAAATTTTGTCCCCACAGCTGATGTGTCCGCGGTTTCCGTGTGCCAATTAGACCAGGCCCCGTTTACGAATAGCGAGAGGATCAATCTGCTAAGTCGCTGAATTTCCCGATTTTGTGAACAGGACTCTGCTGCCTCCTTTTTTGGCACGAGGCGAGCTATTTGAATCGCCGAAGTCAAAATTATCAATCCAACAAAGGAGATTTTAAAATCATATGAAACTAATTCGTTATCAGGCTCCCGACTCGGCGCCATGGCCGGCGTTGGATCGCTGGAGCAATCTGCGCGACGACTTGAACTCGTTCTTTGACATGCCGTTCTGGTCTAATTTTGGCCGCACGGATCAACTTTTTACCGGGTGGTCACCTGCACTCGATCTTTACGAAAGCGGCGACCATTTCGTGGCGGTGGTCGAGTTGCCCGGAATGCAGAAGGAAAATATCGACATTTCTTTGCATGACGGGACGCTGACGATCAGCGGCGAGCGCAAAGGCGAGAGCAACAACGGCGAAACGGCTCAGCGCACCGAGCGTTACGTCGGAACATTCCGCCGGAGCATCGCGCTGCCGACCCGTGTGGATGCCAGTAAGGTCAGTGCCACCTACCAGGATGGAATTCTCAAGGTGACATTGCCCAAGGCTGAAGAAGCAAAACCGAAACAAATCCAGGTGAGCTAAAAGAGGAAAACTGAAAGGAATTTTATTATGAACACTCTAACCCGAGAAACTCGCGAATCTGATCGCGGCCAGGCAGAGCAGTTTATTACGTCGCCGGCAAGCGTCACAGAAATTGCTGATGGCTACATGCTCGAGATTGAGATGCCAGGAGTTAAAAAAGACGGCATCGAGATTTCGTTCGAAAGCAACGAGCTAACAATCATTGGACGGCGCTCACTTCCCCCGGTGGAAGGAACGCTGATTCATCGCGAATCGCGTGCGGAAAATTTCCGGCGCGCGTTCGAGATCGATCCATCAATCGACGCCGACAAAATCAGCGCGAAGATCGATCAGGGCCTCGTGACGTTGACTCTGCCCAAAGCCGAGCACGTCAAGCCCCGCAAAATCGCTGTCTCGTAAGAGTCAGGATCGTTGAAGTTTTAAGGCCGCGAGCAACATGCTCGCGGCCTTTTTCGTTGGTGTCGGTCGACAGTCATCGCTTTTGTGCTTGGCGAATGCCCGCGTGCGGCGTAGTTAGATTCTTCCTGATATGGCGACAAAGACTGAAGAAAAAACAGCCGCTGATAAACTGGCTGCCGCGCGAAATAAGAACCTCGATCTGGCGATCCAGCAGATCGCGAAAGATTACGGCGAAGGTGCGATCATGCGTTTGGGCGGCGAAAGAATCGTTGATATCGATGTGATTCCGACTGGAAACATTTTGATCGACCGCGCCCTCGGGGTTGGTGGATTTCCGCGCGGTCGAGTAGTCGAAATCTTTGGCCCTGAATCGTCCGGCAAAACAACGCTTGCGCTTACGGTCATCGCTCAGGCGCAAAAACGCGGCGGTCTAGCAGCGTTTATCGACGTCGAGCACGCGCTGGATCCTGGCTACGCAAAAAGACTGGGCGTCAATCTGGACGATCTACTCGTCTCGCAGCCGAGTTCCGGTGAGGAAGCTCTGCGAATATGCGAGACGCTTGTGCGTTCCAATGCGCTGGACGTGATCGTGCTCGACTCAGTGGCGGCGCTGGTTACCAGAGCAGAGCTGGAAGGCGAGATCGGGGATACGACCGTCGGTGCCCAGGCGCGCTTGATGAGCGCAGCATTGCGCAAGCTCACGTCGCTAATTTCAAAAGCGCGGACCTGCTGCATCTTCACAAATCAAATCCGCGAAAAAATTGGCGTGATGTTTGGAAACCCGGAGACCACTCCTGGCGGAAAAGCGTTAAAGTTTTACGCCAGTATGCGGGTTGATATCCGCCGAATCGGGGCAATCAAGCAGACTGACGGCGTTGTCACGGGTAACCGCACCCGCGTCAAAGTAGTGAAGAACAAGGTAGCGCCGCCATTCACCGAGGCCGAGTTCGACATTATGTACAACGAGGGAATTTCGTCGGTCGGCGCTCTTCTTGACGTCGCGTTAGAACAACAGGTCATCGAGAAACGGGGTTCCTGGTTAAATTACAAAGGGACGCAGCTTGCCCAGGGCCGGGACGCCGCGAAAGAGGTCTTGAAAAACGATAAGGCGCTTTACGATGAGATCGAGGCCCGCGTCAAAGTGAAGCTGGACGAAGACAAAAGGTAATGTCGTAGCACAGCCATCCTGGCTGTGGGGCCGGTGGGCATCCTGCCTGCCGAACTACTGCCAGCATCGCATGCAGACGTGCTTGAGTGGCGGTTTCAGATTTCCTGAAATTCGTGTTTATTCGTGGAGCTATGACGTCGGCTGACATACGGCAATCATTTCTCGATTTCTTCCGCGAGAAAAAGCACACCATTGTGCCGTCGTCATCGCTTTTGCCCGACGCGCCGAATCTGCTGTTCACGAATGCAGGCATGAACCAGTTCGTGCCGATTTTTCTCGCGCAACAGAAACCGCCATGGAAACCACCGCGCGTCGTTGATACGCAAAAATGCATTCGCGCGGGCGGAAAACATAACGATCTCGAAGATGTCGGGCTAGACACCTATCACCACACGTTCTTCGAAATGCTCGGCAACTGGAGCTTTGGCGATTATTTCAAGAAGGAAGCAATCGAGTGGGCGTGGGAATTACTGGTCGAACGCTGGAAATTTCCGCCGCAGCGGCTTTACGCGACGGTTTATCAGCCCGGCCCCGGCGAGCCAAGCGAGTTCGACCAGGAAGCCTACGATCACTGGGCCCGTCTGTTTCGCGAAGCCGATCTCGATCCAAAAGTCCACGTTCTCAGCAGCGGGAAAGCCGACAATTTCTGGATGATGGGCGATACCGGCCCGTGCGGCCCGTGCTCGGAAGTGCACATGGATCTAACCCCAGACGGCGACACGCGTGGCGCGCTCGTGAATAAAGGCGACCCGCGTTGCATCGAGATTTGGAACTTGGTCTTTATCCAGTTCAACGCGCAACCTGTAGCCGGGGGCGCTGACCCCGGCCGCATGGAGTTCGCGCCTTTGCCGCAACGCCACGTTGACACCGGAATGGGTTTCGAGCGCGCCGTCGCAATTATTCAAGGCACTGAAAATCTCACCGATTTTTCAGGAACAACTTCGAATTACGAGACCGATGTTTTCCGACCGATCTTCGATGAGCTGGAGAAACTGAGCGGCAAAAAATACGCTAGCTCGCTGCCGGATGTGCAAGGGAGCACACCCGGCTCGGGTGTGGCGATCGGCGGCTCGCCGATCGAAAAAGTCGCCGCGAGCCGCGGCGACCAGCACGCCAGCGGCGTGCGCTCCCCAGAACAAATCCAAATCGACGTCGCTTTCCGCGTCATCGCCGATCACATTCGTGCGCTTTCGTTTGCAATCGCTGACGGAATTATTCCTTCAAACGATGGCCGCGGGTACGTTTTGCGTCGCATTTTACGTCGCGCAGTCCGCTACGGACGCACGCTCGGTTTTCACGAACCGTTCTTTTTCAACTTGGTAGACGTCGTGGCGAAAACCATGGGCGATGTGTTCCCCGAAGTGCGCTCGAACCAACCAAAGATTAAAGGTACGATTCATCGTGAAGAAGAGGCCTTTAACAAAACACTCGACAGAGGCATCGAGTTATTTGAGCGCGAGGTTACCCGTATTCTGGGGAGCGCGGGCGCCTCGCCCGCAGTGTCACGCGCCTCGCGGGACACTCATGCCACGACGAAGGCTCCCGGCGCAACGTATCATAAGCGTCGGCTTCCACATTTCGAGCGGCCGTGGGCAAAATACATGATCACGTTTACGACACTGGGGCACCGGAAACTTTCGCCGGCGGAGCGGGACATCACGCTTGAAACCGTTTTGCATGATGCGGGCAGAAAATACGAACTTTATGCCACGTGCGTCATGCCTGATCATGTCCATCTGCTACTCGAGCCACAGATTGAGAGGCAAGACGCTCAGGGTAACCCCTGCTTTTACGCGCTCGACGACATCCTGCAAACTCTGAAAAGCGTTTCGTCACATCGCATTAATAAGCTGGCAGGCCTGAAAGGTCAGCGCGTTTGGGAGAATGAATCATTCGATCGTGTCATTGGTTCGGAGCACGATTTGGAAGAGAAGTTTCATTATATCTGCCGAAACCCTTGGGATTCGGGAGCGGCCAAGCCAGATGAAGACTACTTGTGGTTATGGACGCCGCAGCCTGCAAGAGTGTCCCGCGAGGCGCGTGACACGGCGGGCGAGGCGCCCGCGCTCCCCGGCATATCCGTGATATCGGGCGACTTCGCATTCAAACTTTACGATACGTACGGGTTTCCGCTCGATCTCACGGAACTGATGGCGCGCGAGCGTGGGCTCACTGTGGATGTTGCAGGGTTCGAGAGGTTGATGGACGAACAGCGCGATCGCGCCCGCAAAGCGCAAAAGAAGGAGGAAATAAGTGTTGAAGAAGGCGAGCTCGAAGTCGAGCCGACCAAATTTCTCGGGTACGATTTTCTCGAGACGGAATCGGTTGTCGACAGGGTTTTGCCAGGCAAAAAACCCGGCGAAGTGAGCATTGTTCTCGATCGGACGCCGTTCTACGCAGAGATGGGCGGCCAGGTCGGCGACCGAGGGTTGCTTCACGTTCCGGGGCACGACTGGACGGAGGTCGGTCAGTTGCGCGTGATCGATACCCAAAAGCGCGGCGACGTTTTTGTTCATCGCGCAACGGTCGTGGAGGGTCGCGCGCCAGAGCCGGGCGAGGCGGTGCGTATCTCAGTGGACGCCGATCGACGCAAATTGATTCAGGGGCATCACACGGTGACGCACTTGTTGCACTGGGCATTGCATGAAGTTGTCTCGCGCGATGCTGCGCAAAAAGGCAGCTACGTCGGACCCGACAAATTGACGTTCGATTTTTCCAGCGCGCCACTTTCGTCGGAGCAAAAGCGCGACGTTGAAAAGTTGGTGAACGAAAAAATCGCGGAGAATGCATCGGTCTCGTGGACCGAAATTCCGTTCACAGAAGCGAAACAGCGAAAAGACATCATTCAGTTTTTCGGGGAGAAATACGGGGACACAGTTCGCGTGCTCCAAATCGGCGGAGCGCCTCGCGCGCTTGACGGCTATTCGATGGAGCTTTGCGGCGGCACCCACGTGTCATCGACGGGCGAGATTGGGCCTTTCCGTATCGTGAAAGAAGAAGCCATCGCTGCGGGAACGCGTCGCATTGAAGCGGTCGCAGGCGACGCCGCTGGGGTCTGGGCCAAGCAGGAAGCCATGCGACAGCAGGAGAAGTTTGAAGCGCTCGCGCGAAAGAAACCAGACATCGCGCCGCTGCCGACTTTCCAGGATGATGCGGCGACAGCCGAAATGCTGGAACAAATCGACGCGCGCGCGGCGCTTCTTGAAAAAGTAGATGTTGATGTTCGCCAATGGGAAAAGAAAACGGCGAAATCTGCAGAGGCAGAACTGAAGAGCAGGGCTGCTAAAATTGCCGGCGAACTGGCGCGATCGCGTGCTGAAAAACATTTCTGCGTCGCGGAAGTACCGGATGCGGATGGAAAACTCCTCCAGGCAGTCGTGGATGCGTTGAAATCCAATTTTAAAGGCCCGATTTTTCTTGCCGGCACGCGCGACGCATCAGTCGCTTTGGTTGCTTATGTTCCTGCAGAGTTGACCTCAAAGTTTCAGGCTAACAAGTTGATTCAACTGATTGCGCAGATTGTGGGCGGGAAAGGCGGTGGCCGGCCGGAAAGCGCGCAGGGCGCCGGGAAAGACGCCAGCAAGATCAACGAGGCACTTTCGAAAGCTCGAGACGTTCTGAGCTATGGCGAGAGCCCATAAGAACGGTTGTCATTCTGAGCGGAGCGAAGAATCTCGGATTAATAATTTCTGGACTGATCCGCAAGAAATAGGCCAGAGATGTTTGAAAGCCTGGCCTCATGCTTCGCATTTCGTTGCAGCGCTCCGCTCAACATGACAGGTCGTATTGACGCAATCTTTACGGCGCGCTTGCGGTTGGCGTTCTCGCATGTTTCACGAGCGACTTCGAATTTTTGCCGTCCAGCGACATTCGGTAAATCGACGCCTGGTTTTCGTTTTCCTTTTGGATGATGCAGAGGAATTCGTTGGTACTCAGCCAGAACGGTTCCCAGACATAGTCATCTTTGCCCGTGATGCGCACCGCCTTGTCAGCGCTGAGATCGAGTTTTTCAATCGCGGGTTGCGGACCATTCCAGTTTTTGCGCTCAATTTCCGAGCCACAATCGACGTCCATGAGCAGCGCGTTGCCGTCCGGCGAAACACTCAGCCGATCACCGCTGTTCATGCTTGCATCAGTCAGAATCTTCGAGAGCTCCCATTTCTTCAAAACGTTTCCATCGAGGTCGATATGGTAAATGTTGTCGAGATCATGGCAGAAAATCGATTTGCCGTCGCGCGCCCATTCTGGTGCGCCAAACGCTTCGGGCCTTAGCTCTCCGTTCTTTACAAACCGGAACCCGGAGCCGTCGGTGTTCACCAAGCCGAGGTGCCACGCATTGTCTGACATAATTGAAAAAGCGAGCTGTTTTCCATCGGGCGACCAGACAGGACCGAAACAATTGTCGCTCGGAATATTGGGGACAACCGTGACTTTGCCGCTTGCGACGTCGGCGGTTGCAATGTGCCGCTCAGGGCCGGGGCGATTCTTCGCGTCGGCTTCGGTGTTAAACGCGACGCGTGTGCCGTCCGGCGAAATCTCTGGCCAGGAGCCATCTGCAATTTTCTTTGAATGCGTACCGTCGGCGTCGGCAACGAAGATCTTTCCGCCGCGATCGTATGCGATTTTCCGCTCCGCCGCGTTAACCGGCGCGCAAAACGCGGAACAAAGAAAGATCGCAACAATGAATTGCTTCATGCGTTCGGAGCGCTCACGCTCGGAAAGCGCGCGTTCTTGATCAGCCGCTTTAAATTCTTACCGTCGGTGGACATTCGATAAATCGAGTCCTCCTTTTCTCCCTTCGCTTTGCTGAGAAAAAGAATGTTGTCGTTGTCGAGCCAAACGCCGTCCCAGCCAAATAATTTTTTCGGCGTCAGCCTGGTGGCCTTTTGAGATTGCAAATCGAACGCCCAAAGCGCCGGCAATGGCCCATGCCAATTTTTGCGCCCCGATTCTTCGCCCATATCGATGCTCAGAAGCAATCGCTTGCCATCAGGCGACACATCGATCCTACCGTCGCCGCTCATGTCGCCTTTCGGCACGAACTCACTGATCTTCCATTGCGCGCGCACCGCGCCGTCGAGGCCGATCTGATAAATGTTCGTCATGTCCTCGCAAAAAACCGATTGGCCGTCACGGGCCCAAATCGGCGAGTACCCGCGTCACTTCACCTTGCACGCCGGGCTTGAGCACGTGGAAATTCGTGCCGTCGGAATTCACCACGGCAAGATCCCAGACTTCGTGAGGACGCGTAGTGAAAAGGATTTGTTTCCCGTCAGCCGTCCAGCTCGGGTAATAGGAATTATCGCTCCGGATATCTTTAAAAACGTCAATTTTTCCCGTGGCAACATCGACGACGGCGATATGACGCGCGTACGTCGTGTCACTTGTTTTCTCCGTTGTGTTAAACGCGACGCGAGTTCCATCCGGCGAGATCGCAGGGAAGATGCCGTCCGCAATCTTTTTCTCATCCGTGCCGTCGAGATTGGCTATCCAGACAGCCTGGTCTCGTTCAAGGGCGATGTGCCGATCGCCGCAAAAAACTGAGGCGGGAGACGCTGCGAGCGCAAAAAGGAGCAGGATCGTCCTTTTCATGGCAAGACGACTGTGGCGAAAAACGTGATGGCGAGCGCGATCAAGAGGACGATCAGATAGGCAAATCCGCCGAAAAGGAATTTAAAAATACTGAAAAACCATCCCTGGCGATAGACGTACCGGATCGACAGGAAAATTTGCATCACAAAGGCGATCCACAGGAGCGCGATCAGCCATCCTGCAATAGCACCCGGCACGAAGCGATTGAGCCCAATTGTCGCCAGCACGATTAGCATGGTCGCGGCATAGAAAAACGTGTGGATATGCAACGCATAGATCAGATGGTCGATATAGAAGAGACGGCACCGGATGTAGAGAACTTTCAAAACACAAGCGAAGAGCGGGATGCAGCAGAGCATCATGTAAGGCAGGTTGCTGAACAGGGTGCTGATAAAAAGCCCCATTTTCGTTCCGTGTTCACCCATCTTCTCTTTCGCCCGACGCTTCGATCCATCGTTCAAACGGCGTGGTGGATTTCGCATCGTCAAAAACGACGAATGGGCGATCTCCCACCGGGCCGTAGGTTTGCTGACCTGATTCGGACGTCGGCGATAGGCCTGGCTTCGGCGTGGGTGACGGAGTTTCTTCAGGCGTTGGTGTTGTTGTCGGCGAAGACGTCGGCTTCGTCAGATAATCCAACGCTTTCTGGGCTTTTCGCCGTTGCTGCGGAGTAAGGTTTTCCTTTTTCAGTTCCGCTTCAATCTCTTCACGCTTGTCTGCGATTGCCGCAGCAAACTCCGCCCGTTTCTCCTCGGGAAATTTGGTCAGGTCAAAACGTATTCCTTTAGCTCCAAAATTTACCGCAAAGAAAAATAAAATGCTGGCGAGCAGATACAGTCGCAGGGGATTCACATAACGGACACGCTTGCCGGCGAGAAACTCATTCGTAAGCCGCCACGGCTTTATGATGAGTAGTGCAATCGTGGTGAAGAATTTTGAATCCCAGTTGAGGAATTCATCGAGAAGGTCTGCAATGACATGCCGGAACGAGCGGCGGTAGTCGATTGCCGGCTGTCCACACTTCGCACACCAATGGCCCTGTAGTGGCGCGCCGCAATTCTCGCAGTGCGTTCGCAGCGGGCCCTGCGTTTTTTTGCCACCGAAGAAACGTCCGCGGCGCGACGATGCATCTTCGATTGCCGAGATCGCGGCATCGCCCAGGACAAACTTGGTCACTTCATCGCCCACGGGTCCGAGCTTAAGAAAACGCGACGCGTGCGTCCATTGAGAAGATGGCGTACCACAAAAAGCATTGACCGCGCCGCTCGCTGGGTGACAGCATTTGCGGCGAAGTGGCCGCAAATCTTTTCAGAACCAAGAGTCCCGACCATTTGCTGTCCGAAGCAGCGGCGCCCGAGCGTCAGATGAAGCGAGCCCTTTCAGCGTTCGATCTTACCTGCGTAGGCATCGGCGCGATCATTGGAGCGGGAATCTTCGCGTTAGCGGGGACTGCTGCTGCAGGGGAGCAAATCGAGGCGTCACTCTGGAAAACGCCCGTGCTCAATTTTATCATATCACATCTTGCACACACCGAGTTGGTGTTCGGCCGGCCCGGCGCCGGCCCGGCGGTGATGCTTTCGTTTGTGGTTGCCGCCGTCTCTTGCGGTTTCGCGGCACTCTGTTACGCAGAACTAGCGTCGATGATTCCCGTGTCAGGATCGGCCTACACATATTCGTACGCAACGCTGGGAGAAATCATTGCGTGGGTCATCGGATGGGATCTGATTTTGGAATACGCAGTTGGGAACATGGCCGTAGCGGTGGGCTGGTCGGGGTATTTCGTTCAACTGTGTGGAAGCCTCTTTCATCTGAGATTTCCACTTTGGTTAGTTAATGATTATAAGACGGCAACGGCGATCATTGCTCAGGGGGGCGACGGTCTGGCGAATTATTCTTCGACGACATTGCCGGTCATTGCCGGTCACCAAATCGCAGTGAACCTGCCGGCGCTCCTGATTGTTGCAGGGGTGACCGTGTTGTTGGTTTACGGGATTCGTGAGAGCGCGCGCACGAACACAGCCATTGTAATTACCAAGGTGGCGGTTGTTGTTTTTGTCATTGCGTTCGGCGCATTCATGCTTCACCCAACAAACTGGCGACCGTTTCTCCCCAATGGAGTAGGTGGAATGATGAGCGGCGCTGCGATCGTTTTCTTCGCGTTTATCGGCTTCGATGCAGTCTCGACAACTGCAGAGGAGACAAAAAATCCTCAGCGCGACATGCCCATCGGAATTATTGCGAGCCTGATCATTTGTACGGTGCTTTACGTCCTGATGGCGGGCGTTATTACGGGGATGAGAAAATACACCACCTATTTTGGGGATTCGGCGGCCGTGGCCACTGCATTTGCCGGCCGGCCCTGGGCTCAGGCGCTGATCAGTGCCGGAGCACTCGCGGGTCTTACGTCGGTGATATTGGTTTTCCAGCTTGGTCAGCCGCGGATTTTCATGGCGATGGCGCGTGACGGATTGCTCCCGCAATATTTTGCCAAAATTCATCCGCGCTATCGCACGCCACATATCACCACAATCTGGACGGGCGTCGCAGTTGGCGTCGTGGCAATGCTTACAGACATTGGTTCGCTGGCTGACCTAACTAACATCGGAACGTTGTTCGCGTTCATTCTGGTTTGTCTCGGCGTGATTATTTTACGCCGCAAAGACGCAAATCGTCATCGTCCGTTCCGCGTGCCACTGGTCCCATTGTTCCCGCTTCTGGGCGTTCTTTTTTGCTTTATTTTGATGCTGAGTCTTCCGTTGGAAACGTGGGGACGCTTTGTGGTCTGGCTGGCAATCGGGCTGCTGATTTATTTCCTTTATAGTGTGCGACACAGCAAACTGCGCCGTGGCATCGATGTCGGCCCGACCGAAGACATTCCTCCGCCGATCATCAAAACATAATCGTGCGAGTTTCCGAAGTAGTTATCTCACTTGGCGCTCCTCGCGGCGACGATTCTTATAGGGATGACAGATGAACCGCTGACCGAGACTCCGCAAATTCCGGCGAACAAACTGAAGGCAGCCTGGCAACTGCTCAAGCTCACATTCGCGGAATGGTTAAACGACAATCCATTCGAGCTCGCCGGCGCGTTGGCGTTTTACACGATATTTTCGATCGCGCCCATGCTGCTTATCGTCGTGGGCGTGGCCAGTTTCTTTCTTGCGCCCGAAACGGCGACGAATCGGATTGTCGGGGAAGTTCAGAACCTTGTCGGACCTCAGGGAGCGCAGGCCGTGCGGCAGGTCATCGAATCCTCTCGCGGATTTGGGAAGGGCATCTGGGCAGTCAGCGTGGGAATCATTATGGTGATCATTGGAGCGACAGTGGTTTTTGGACAGCTGCAATCGGCATTGAACCACATCTGGGACGTCAAATCGAAACCAGACCGCAGTATGATCGGGTCACTGGTCATGGATCGGTTGCGCTCGTTTTCGATCGCCATTTGTGTGGGATTTCTTCTCCTCGTTTCGCTCGTAATCAGCGCGGTCATCAGCGCCCTCCAGGATTACATGAACAACTGGCTGCCCGGCATGCCGTGGCTTTGGCAAACAGCCAACACGGTTACCTCATTCGTAGTGATCGCGATTCTTTTTGCCATGATCTATAAATTTTTGCCCGATGTCGTGATCTCGTGGAAGGACGTGTGGATCGGAGCAGCGGTAACGGCGCTCCTTTTTACCGGAGGAAAATATCTTATCGGGATTTATCTGGGCCACACAGCGACGGCGAGTGCCTTCGGGGCGGCAGGCTCCCTCGTTGTCCTCCTATTTTGGGTCTATTACTCTTCGCTGATCGTTTTTCTCGGGGCGGAGTTCACGCAGGTTTACGCCCGACGGTATGGCTCAAGGATCCTGCCGCAAAGACACGCGGTACGCATCGGGCGAAAGAGCGATTCGATCTGATGTGACAAAGGCTCAGAGCGGACGATAATTTTCCCATGGTCGAAGTCTCAGTGAAGTACACAGGCGACTTGCATTGCGACGCGACCCATGGTCCGTCGCAAGCAAAAATTGCCACGGACGCTCCGAGCGATAATAAGGGCAAAGGCGAGGCCTTTTCGCCTACAGATCTGGTCGCCACGGCTCTCGCGACGTGCATCAGCACAACGATGGGAATTAAGGCGGAAGATCTCGGCGTTGATTTACGCGGCATGACTGTGTCCGTGCAAAAGGAGATGTCGAACGATCCGCCGCGCCGAATCATTGCTTTGCCTTCAGAAGTTCACATCCCGCTCGCTCCCGATCATCCGCAGCGGGAAGTCCTTGAGCAAACCGCGCTCAATTGTCCCGTTCACAAAAGCCTCCCTTCGGAAATCCATCGCCCAACCAAGTTTTTCTGGGAAGGATAGCGCTCGTCATTCCGAGCGAAGTCGAGGCTGCAACGCAGCCCCGAAAGCTTTCGGGGCGAGGCCAGGCTTTCAATCCCGTTGAGTTACCTTAATGTCACGCTGCGGGGTCCTTCGACTCCGCTCCGCTTCGCTCTGGATGACCGGCCATGCTATTTGGCTGGATATAACCACCGCATATAATCGCGCACGCCGTCTTCGAGCGGAAACCGCGGCTCGTATCCGAGCCCTTTGCGTGCGCTGGTGAGATCGGCTTGCGTGAAATTTTGATAATGCGCGTGCGGATTATCGAAGTATTCGGGCTCAAAGTTTGTGCCCAGACATTTATTTAGAACGTCAATGAGTTCGTTAAACGAGCGGGCCTGGCCCGTGCCAAGATTATAAATTCCGCTCGTCTTTGCATCGAGCGCGCGAATGCTGCCTTCAACGACGTCCTTCACGTAAACGAAATCGCGCTTCTGCTCGCCATGTTTAAAAATGCGCGGTCGCTTGTCGGCCTTCATCTGTTGCGCCAGGTGATAAACCATGCTTGCGGGCACGCCCTTGTGCGCTTCGCACGGTCCGTACACATTGAAGTATCGTAGCCCGACGATGATCCAGTCCGGCGACTCGGCAGCAGCGCCTCGGGCGATATTATCCATGATAACCTTGGAAAATGCGTAAACGTTAGCTGGCGCCGCTCCGTTTGATTCCACGCTCGCTTCAGTTGCAGGACCGTAAGTCGCCGCAGAGGAAGCGTAGATAATTCGTGTCTTTGTGGGCCGCGCAAAATTCAAAAGCCGACGGAAACTTTCCACGTTGTCGTGCACCTGGATGAATTGGTCGTGCAATGTTGTGTCGGTGATCGATGCGAGATGAAAAATTGCGTCGAATCCGGCAACTGCCGGATCACCGAACTTTTCTCGCCAATCCAATGTCGCCAGATTTTCGGCGACGAAATCTCCACGATACCCTGCCAGATTTTTGAAATTACCAGACCGAAAATCGTCGATCACCGTGAGGTGCGCGTCCGGAAATTTTTCCTGTAATGCCAGCGTGAGGTTCGACCCGATGAACCCGGCGCCGCCGGTGATGATGAACTTAGGCATGGATGTGGTCATCGTATTTTCGTCATTCCAAGCGAAGCCAAGGAATCCCGTGGCTCAACTGACAGGTAATTTCGCGGGATGTCTCGACTAACGCTCGACATGACAGCAGGAATTGCAGTTGATCAAATAATCTTGACCCTCACAGGGCAAGCCGCTAGTCCTCATCCCAGTTCTTTGCGAGTTTGGAAAAGTGGATCGGCGCAAGAAATCCCGTGAGAATCGGGAGCAGTTGCGCTGCTGTAACTGGATACGACTTCCTACTGGGCCAATCCCCGAAGTGTTGGGGGTGAAGGCGGGAAGAAGGTGCGATGCCGCAGAGGCATCATAAGCCAGGAGCCAGAATATTTGTCCGGTCCACCTCATTCTGTAGCCGTCGCGCTGTGCGCGACGCCGGCGCGTCTCACAGAGACGCGGCTACAGCAAAAACTTCTGCGCAAAAAGAAGAATGAGAGCTGGGCGCTGTGACGCTTCGAAAACATTCGAGGCCTAACAAGTCCGACTCTCTGAGTTGGAAGAAACTTGTTATGTTCACATCACGCAGCATCAAAATTCCGGGGAGCACAGGCCGCTGGCCTGTGGTGTTTGGGGGCTCGTCAAACCCATGCTTTCCGGCAAGCCACCGGAAAGTGCACGCGAGCCGCGTGCGATCCCCAATCCGATTCGTCGCGATACTCCTCTTTTCGCCCGTCGTCTGTCACGCGCAGGAGGCCATGCCGACTCCTTCCCCGATTGAAGCGGAGGTGGAATCAGTCGTCGTCTCAGCGACGCGTTTCGATATTCCACTGGATCAATCGCCCGCCAGCGCGAGCGTGATCAGCTCGGAGGAATTGGAACAAAAACAGATTCAACGCGTGAGCGATGCTTTGCGCGAAGTGCCTGGGTTGTCCGTCGTTCAGACCGGCGTACCCGGCCAGTTGACGTCGGTGTTTACGCGTGGACTGCGCAGCGAACACACGCAGGTTTTGCTTGACGGCATCCCGATCAATCAAGGTTTGCAGGGCGCATTCAATTTTGCGGATTTTACTACCGAGGATATCGACCGGATAGAGGTTGTGCGCGGTCCGCAAAGCACAATTTACGGACCACGTGCGCTTGCAGGTGTGATTCAAATCTTCACCAAACGAGGGACTGGAACGCCGGGCGTAATGTTCGCCGCCGAGGGCGGCTCCTACGAGTCGTTTCGGGAATGGTCTCAGAGCGACGGCAAAGTCGATGGCTTCGATTATTCAGTCGGTGCGAGTCGTCTCGATACGGAGAACGCACGGCCGAACAACAACTACCGCAACACGGCCGCGATCACCGACGTCGGCTGGTCGCCTAACCCGCCTTCGCCCGGGACGGGCTCCGTCGTGGCGAGCGAGCAATTGCGGATCGGCAGCCTGTTCACGTATTCGCTCAGCGACATTGGACTGCCGAATACAATCTTTGATCCGCGCCCAATCGATCATTTTCTTACTGAGCGTTGGTTGATCGGGCCGCATATCGATTGGAAAGCGACTGAGTGGTGGGACCACAAACTCATCGTCGCTTACGATCACGAGCGCCAAATCAACGATCCGAATGAGGACGGGTTTGTCGGGGCGACACGCGCGGTGTTCGAACGGACGCAGGTTGATTATCAAAACGATCTCCGACCAGTATCGTGGTTGACACTGACCTCAGGATTTTACTACAGCCGCATTAATGCAGGCCAGGAGCGTCCGTTCGTTTTGTTTGGACCAACATTTATCAGCGATCACACGAACGAAATTGCGGGATTTGTGGAGGCGACGTTAACGCCCGTCGAAAATTTGATCTTCGTCGCTGGCGGACGTTTCGATCACTTCAATCAATTCGGCGGCATCTGGACCTATCGCTTTGCCGGCAGTTACAAAATCGACAAAACGAATACCATTTTGCATTCCAGCGTCGGTACTGGCTTCAGCCCGCCAAGCAGTCAGGACAAAATTTTCGGAAACAACTTCGGCCTGCAACCTGAAGAGGACCTCGGTTGGGACATCGGAATCAGACAGCAGTTGTGGCAGAATCGCGTGGACGCGGGCCTCACCTATTTTCATAATGACCTCTCGAACGTGATCGGATTTAACGGGCTTTTCGACACGCTCAATCTTGGCTCTGCTGAAACGCAGGGGCTGGAAGCGGAACTGCGCGCCCAACCGATTCCCAATCTCGTGTTCACAGCGGCGTACACATATCTCGAAGCCGAAAAAACTTCCTCAAAAGACGTTTCGCAGCTGCAAGGTGCGCGTCTGCCGCGTCGGCCGCGCAATGAACTCTACGTTTCAGCGTCATATCTCTGGTGGAAGAGGCTGCAAACGGTGGTCGAAGCAAAGTTCGTTAATGCGCGCGAGGAATTGAATTTCGGCGGCCCAAATTTCGACATCGAAGACTACTCGTTTGTAAACATCGCTGCGGAATACGAAGTCAACCCGCACTTCTCAATCTTCAGTCGCGTCAACAATCTAACCAACGAGCATTACGCCGAAGTTTTCGGTTTCCCCGCGCTCGGCCGCGCCGCCTTCGGTGGCGTGAAGGTGCAATTTTAGAGTAGCGCGAGCCTCTGGTCCGCCAATTGGACGGACTCGTCCCGTGGCGAGCTTGCGAGTTCCTAGAGCCACAAGCGAGACGCATGTGCTACTCTCCCATCGTGTCGCCGAAACTTTCCGACAAAAAACTGGCGGTACTCGGTGCCGGCAAATTGGGTGGCATCCTGCTGCGAGCATATCTGAAGCAGGGACTATTTGTGTCGAATCGGGTCATCGTGACTGTAAAGCGTGCGGAGAGAGCAGCCGCGCTCGCGAAGGAGCTGGGCATTGCGGTGACCACCGACAATCGCGAAGCAGTCAAAGGCGCTGACATCGTTTTGCTGACAATAAAACCGCAAACCGTTGCGGAAGTGTTGCAGGAGATCGCTTCCGAAATTGGCGCCGACACGCTGGTTGTCTCCGTTGCAGCCTCTGTGCCGGCCGGGTTCGTCGAGCAGCAACTCGCCGCGGCCACAAACGGCAAGCGCAAACCAGTGCCAGTCGTGCGAGCAATGCCAAATACTCCGGCTGCTGTTCACTGTGGCATGACGGCAATCTGTGGCGGGACTCATGTCAGCTCTCATCATATCGACGTTGCTCGCGCGATGTTCGATGCGGTGGGCCGGACGATTGTCCTTAATGAGAAGCACATGGACGCGGTCACGGGTCTTTCTGCCAGCGGCCCTGCGTTCGCATACATCATTCTGGAATCGCTTGCCGAAGCTGGCGTGAAAGTCGGTTTGCCGCGCGATGTAGCGACCCTTCTCGCCGCGCAGACGATGAAAGGCGCGGCAAGCGTTGTGTTGGAAACCGGCGATCATCCCGCGCTTCTCAAGGACGCCGTCACTACTCCGGCGGGCTGCACCATTGACGGCATTCTCGAACTCGAAGAAGGCAAACTCCGCGTCACACTCATCAAGGCGGTCGTGAAAGCCACGAGCCGCGCCGGCGAGCTGTTGTTTGAAAAATAGTCGTGCCCGTTGTCGCCTTGTCATTCCGAACGAAGTCGCGGAATTTGGTTCGTGTCTGACATGAGTCCGCTGCTTTATCTCGCGATCGGATTGATCGGCGGCGGGTTGATCGTCGCGATGGTCGTTCTGTCAACGCGGCGCGGAAACCAGAGGGCGGCAACGGACATGGCGAAACGATTGGAGACGATCGATCGCAGCTTGCGCGACGAATTTTCGCGCAATCGCGAGGAAGCAGGCGCGGCGGCGAAGAACCAGCGCGAGGAATTAGCGAGATCGTTGGAAGGCGTCAGATCGATTGTGGATGTTCGACTGCGGCAATTGCAGGACGACAACGCACAGCAGATCGATAAGATGCGCGCGACCGTCGACGAAAAGTTGCAGGGCACGCTCGAGAAGCGGTTGGGCGAATCCTTCAAGCTGGTCAGTGATCGGCTGGAGCAAGTGCATCAGGGCCTTGGTGCGATGCAGCAATTGGCGAGTGACGTTGGCGGATTACAACGTGTGCTCACAAACGTGAAGACGCGAGGTGGCTGGAGCGAATGGCAGCTCGGCGTTCTCCTGGACGAGATGCTTACAGCCGAGCAGTTCGCGAAAAATATCAAGATGCGCGATGACACCGATGAGCGCGTCGAGTTTGCGATCAAATTGCCCGGCGACGAGAACGGCGCGCCGGTCTGGTTGCCGATCGATGCGAAATTTCCGATGGAACACTATGACCGACTGGCTGCAGCGCAGGAGAAAGGCGATCCCGCGGCAGTCGAAACCGCGATCAAAACTTTGGAGACGCAATTGAAGCGCTGCGCCAAAGACATTTGCGAGAAGTACATTAATCCGCCGAAGACGACCGATTTTGCGCTGCTGTTTCTGCCGAGCGAAGGACTTTACGCGGAAGCGATCCGGCGTGTCGGCCTGGTTCAAAACGTGCAACGCGATTGTCGCGTCACGTTTGTGGGGCCAACGACGCTCGCAGCGTTGCTCAATAGTTTGCAGATGGGTTTTCGTACCCTGGCGATCCAGAAGCGTTCCAGCGAAGTTTGGAACCTGCTATCAGCAGTGAAGACTGAGTTCGGCAAATTCGGAGAATCATTATCGGCAGTGAAGGACAAGATCGACCAGGCTTCGCGCAAAATGGATGACGTCGATGTTCGCTCGCGCGCGATCACAAAAAAGTTGCGCGATGTCGAAGAATTGCCTTCGAATCCGCAGCCGTTGCTAAAGGATTTTTTGCAAACCGAGAATGCGGACGCACCCGATGAATAAGACGTGAAAACGGCGTTAATTACCGGCGCGAACAAAGGCATTGGCCACGAAGTCGCGCGACAGCTCGCGGCCAAAGGATTTCACGTATTTGTGGGTGCACGGAATGTAAAGGCTGGTCGCAAAGCGGCGAAAGAGATCGCAAAGAAATGCGGCAAAGCGACATTTTTGGAAATAGACGTTGCCGACAATGACAGCGTGACAAAGGCGGCGCGTGAATTCTCGAACGTGGAGGATCATCTCGATGTGCTCGTGAACAACGCAGGGATCATTGTCAATGGAGACAATGCCATTTTGGAAATCAGCGACGACCTGTTTCGAAAGACGGTGGAGACGAATACTCTCGGTCCTCTGCGAGTGACACGCGCGTTCGCGCCGTTGCTCCGGAAAAGCAAAGCGCCGCGGGTGATCAATGTCTCGAGCGGCGGTGGTCAACTCACCGGCGGCGCGGATGGTTGGGCGCCGGCTTACTGCATTTCGAAGACTGCGCTGAATGGCGTGACAGTGCAGCTCGCAGGGGCGTTGCCGAAATTCGCCGTGAATTCGGTGTGCCCTGGTTGGGTGCGGACGGAAATGGGAGGCGAAAATGCCAGCCGCTCAGTAGAGGAAGGCGCGGACACGATTGTGTGGCTCGCCAGCGAAGCGCCGCAGGATCTCACCGGTAAGTTTCTGCGTGATCGCAAAGAGATTCCGTGGTGACCCGAGCTAAGAGCGGCGTGCAGAGGACTGCCCGCCCTACCTTTCCACGTTTGCATTCGTTGGTAGGGCGTGTCACTCCCGTGCGCGCCGCCGCCTGAACTTCGCTACGTTGAGAACAGATTTTAATCTGCTCGTTCTATCGCAGAAATGGATTTGTCAGGCGTTCCTGGCCGATTGTTGTCGGCGGGCCGTGGCCGGAAAGCACAGTTACACCGTCGCCCAGCGGAAATAGCTTTTCCCTGATGCCGTTGATTAGCAGATCGATATCGCCGCCCGGCAAATCACCGCGACCAATGCTGGCGGCGAAAAGAACGTCGCCACCAAAGAGCAACTGGTCCTTGGGCGAAAAGAAACAAAGACTGCCGGGGCAATGGCCAGGCACTTCCAGAACTTGGAAGTCGGTACCGAGAAAACGTCGGTTCGGTGTTTCATCGATGAGAAAATCTGGTTCCACTGGTTCGATTTCCAGCGCGAACCCAAAATTGCGAAAGAAATCGCGATCAGAAATCATAGGCCCGGTGAGCGGGTGGCATCCGATTTGGGAGTTAAACTGGCGTTTAACCCTGGCAACGTCTTGGACGTGATCGACGTGCCCGTGTGTCAGCAGCAAGAGTTTGGGATGTATATTGAGCGAGCGGACCCATTCGCACGCACCCTCAGGTGCGTCGAACAGGATCCATCCCTGCGGCGCTTCGAACAGATAACAGTTGGTTTCAAAGATCCCGCCGCAAAACGCTTTGTAAGTCGCATATGCCATTCTAGCGAAGTTTTTGAATGTTCAGCGTTGTCGATTGTCTACTTCTACCCAACAATGCCGACTTTGTCTCGTTGTCTTGCGCTGCGAGCCGAATTCTGCGAATATCTTAAACCTCTTTTACACCGATGAGATCATCTTTGCGACGGTCACTTACCTTTTGCACTATCCTTTTTGCGTCCGCGCTCGCGGCTCCGCCGGCGCCGGCGAGTTCGAGAGAAACGGTGGCGATGTCGGTTGGGCGACTGCTGGAGGAAGGCCATTACACCCGGCAAAAGCTTAACGAAGCGGTTGCGAAGAAATTCCTGCAGACGTATTTGGAGATGCTCGATTTCAGCCATCTCTTTTTCACCCAGGAAGATGTTGATGCCGTTACCGCAAAGTATGCCAACGCCATGGCAGGGGACGTTCTTATGGGAACGCTTAAGCCCGGTTACGAGATTTACGCGCTATACACGAAGCGCATTGATGAACGCGTGGCAAAAATAAAAGAGCTGCTGAAACAGCCGATCGACTTCAAAAGCAATGCGACAGTCGAATTGAGCCGTCAAAAATCGCCGTGGCCAAAAAATGCAGCTGAAGCCGACCAACTCTGGCGAGGCCGGATCGCAAACGAGCTGCTCCAGGAGCATTTGAGCGAACACCCGATCGAGCCTGCGCCGCAGCTAGTCTCTCGACGTTATGAACGCCTGGCCAAAAACGTTCACGAGCAGGATAAGGACGAACAGATGAAACTTTATCTCGATGCGCTCGCTCAAGCGTACGACCCGCACTCGGAATACCTGAGCAAGGCCGACATGAAGAATTTCAGCATCAACATGGGCCTGTCGCTTGTGGGCATCGGCGCCATGCTTCGCTCCGAGGATGGCTACGCCAAAATTGAAAGTCTCGTGGCGGGTGGACCAGCGCAAACGGACGGAAGACTCAAGGTCGGCGACCGCATCACTGCCGTGGCGCAAGGCCAGGCGGAATATGTCGACGTTCGTGAGATGCGACTCGACAAAGTCGTCGAAATGATCCGCGGAAAGAAAGGCACACGCGTTCGCTTGCTTGTGCTTCCATCTGCTGCGGCGGATCCGTCGCGCCGGAAAAATGTCGAGCTGGTGCGTGATGAAATTAAGCTGAAGGATCAGGAGGCCCGCGCCGACATTATCATCAGGAAAGACGAGAACGGCGACCCCATAAAACTCGGCTGGTTGACCCTGCCTTCCTTCTATGCCGACATGGACAGGCATCAGAAGAGCACGACGCGCGATGTGCTCGCATTACTCAAGCGGCTGAAGAAGGAGAATATCGGCGGCCTCGTTGTCGATCTGCGGAAAAACGGCGGCGGTTCGCTGGAAGAAGCGCTCTCGTTGACAGGCCTGTTTTTGAAATCAGGTCCGATCGTTCAGACGAAGGATTACAATGGGACGATCAGGATTTCGTCCGATCCGGATTCGGGCATCGCTTACTCCGGACCATTGGTTGTCCTTACCAGTCGGCAAAGTGCGTCGGCGAGCGAGATTTTTGCCGCTGCGCTTCAGGATTATGGCCGCGCGGTCATCGTCGGCGACAAGAACACGTTCGGCAAAGGGACCGTGCAGACGATCCTTCCTATTGGCCGGTTCGCTTCGCTGTTGGGCAGTCATTCCGAGGAAGACGGCGCTTTGAAGTTAACCATCCAAAAATTTTATCGCGTCGCGGGCGGGTCAACGCAGCTGCACGGCGTGGCCTCCGATATTGTTGTGCCGAGCTTGAGCGATCTTCCCGAGTTTGGTGAAGGCGCGCTCAAAAATGCCCTGGCATATGACGAAGTCGGCAAGGCGAAATACACCAAATGGTCGGACAACCATTCCCTTTTTATTGACCAACTCCGCCGACGTTCAGAGGAGCGCGTGAAGGGCGATCCCGAATTTCACTATGTCATGGAGGACATGAATCGTTTGCGTCACAAGATCGACGAAAACCGAATTACGCTGAACGAAGATGTGCGAAAGAAAGAGGTTGCTGACGATAAACTTCGCAAGGAAACGCGCTCGAAAGAGCGCCTGGCGCGGAACCAGGAAGAACCCAGCATCTATCGCGTGACGCTCGACACCGTCGAAAAACCGGATCTGCAATTGATCATGTATCCTGGGAAACTGGCCGAGGCGAAAAAGAACGGCACTGTGCCGAAAGTGGATTCCGACGCCGCGCCGGATGCGGATTCGGATCTGCCTGACGCCGCTACGGGCGACGGCGACAGTAAAGATCCTCTAATCGATGCGGAGCGCGACGAGGCGCTTAATATCCTCGCTGATCTTGTCCAGCTTTCGAACGGGCCCAAGACCGCCAGCGCTAACACCAATCGCTAACTGTAGCCACCGGCCTGTGGTCGGTCATTTCATTCGACGCTGGTTTCTTGTCTCGTCCCGGAAAACGGCCACAGGGCCGTGGCTACAGCGCTACTCGATTTCTGTAGCGTCCGCTGTCCCCAGCGCATTTGAAATGCTGAGTCCCATCCGCTGAGTCAGCGGCCCTGCAGGTCGATTTACCGCCACCACATTGCAGGAGGCGGAGGCGGAAAGCGCGGACCCATAAATGGGCCGAAACGCGGACGCCGCGGAAAACCCGGTTGCGGTTGGCCTGAGTAGTAGCGGTTGACCGGCGTCCTGCCGAAAACAGTGACGGGAGTCCCGACCTGCACGGCATTAAAAAACGCAATGGCGTATTGCTCTGGCATGCGGACGCAGCCGTGCGAAGCAGGATAACCCGGTAAATATCCGGCGTGCATTCCGTCGCCGCCGTTGAACCGCATAAAATAATGCATGGGCGCCGGGATAAACTTTCCACCCCGAGAGACCTGCATGTCGGCGTCCGCGTCCGCCACCACCGTATTCCCGCTCGCATCAACAATCTTCCCATACATGCTCGAGTAATGACTGCGCTCTTTATCCAGGATCGTGAACGAGCCCGTCCTGGTCAGGTGGCCGGAGCGTCCACTCGAGATTGGCGACGCGAGAACTGGACGGCCATTTTGCAAGAGGTATGCCCTCTGTTCCTGCAAATCGATCTCGACGGAAGTTTCCGCGCGCAACAACATCGACGCGCAGAAGAATATCGTTAGCCCTAAAACCACCCTCACATTGGTTTTAAACCCGCGCGCCGCGCCAAAGTCGCAAGACTACACTGCGATTGGCGCTTTGATCGATGGATGTGGCTCGTACCCGACGAGTTCGAAGTCTTCGAATTTGAAATCGTGGATGTTTTTGACGGCCGGATTCAGTTTTAACCGGGGTAATGGCCGGCATTCGCGGGAGAGTTGTTCGCGCGCCTGGTCGAGATGGTTTTTGTAAAGATGGAGATCGCCAAAGGTGTGAACGAAATCGCCGGGAGTAAGGTCGACCGCTTGCGCCATCATCATCGTGAGAAGCGAATATGAGGCGATGTTGAATGGCACACCCAGGAAAAGATCGCAGCTGCGTTGGTACAACTGGCAACTTAATTCGCCGTCCTGCACGTAAAACTGAAACAGCACGTGACACGGCGGCAACGCCATCTGATCGATCTCAGCCGGATTCCATGCGCTGACAATTAATCGCCGGCTTTGCGGATTGGATTTGATATGCGCAATCAGGTTATCGATTTGATCCACGCGCACGCCGTCTGCACCTCGCCAATCCCGCCATTGCGCACCATAAACGCGGCCAAGCTCCCCATTTTCGTCAGCCCACTCATCCCAGATCGTGACACCGTGCTCGTTCAAGTAGCGAACGTTAGTGTCACCGCGCAGGAACCAAAGCAGCTCGTAGACGATCGATTTGATGTGCAACTTTTTCGTTGTCAACAGTGGGAAGCCCGGCCCGTCGGCGCGCAAATCGAATCGTGTCTGTGCACCAAATACCGATAACGTTCCTGTGCCTGTGCGATCGGTGCGGTCACGGCCGTTCTCAAGCACAAGCCGGAGAAGATCGTGGTATTGTCGCACGCCGAAATTTTATCGCGTCGCGTGGATTCGCGAAACAGAATTTCTTGTTGATACGAATTTGTGATTGCGAGGGGCGTGATGATGGGAAGATTTTCGATTAGATATGTGAGTCCGAACGCAGTTCGCGAACGGTGGTTTCTATTTCGGAGCGTGTTTACGATGAATCTGATTGGTCAACGGATGGTGATGGGATTGGCTGCGCTGTTCACTTCAGTTTTGATCACAGCGTGTGGTGCGCATTCGACCAACCAATCTATCGAAACTTTTACTGTCTATGAAGATGCACCAAAGATGAGCCTGCTTGATCTCGGCGCGCCGGGAAACAGTCTGGGCGACGTCTATCATTTTTCTGCTCCGCTACATTCAGAGCGCGGCGGCCCGGTGACGGGTGAGGTAATCGGCTCAAAGACTCTGGTGAAGGTGGCGACTGATGCCAACCCGAACCTGGAGAGACGCGCAACGCTTTTGTTTTTTACCTTGGCCGAGGGCAAGGACCAGATTATTGCGTTCGGAGCTGCCGATTATTCGCCGGCCGCTCCTGAATTCGATGCTGGCCAGCCTGTCGTCCGTCCGGTTTTAGGCGGAACCGGCAAGTACATCGGTGCGCGTGGCCAGGTCACCAGCACGCGGAGTGAGGATGGTTCCTACACGCAGGTGTTCACGTTGCTCAAGTGATCAGAACAGTGTCGCGGTGACGCGATTACTGATTTAACAGAGCTCGAAAACGAGCCGAACTGTCTCGATTCCGGATCTTCTCTTCAATGCCGCACCTTGTTTATCGTCTCGTGATGAGGCGTTTACGCGGGATACCCAAGATTGGTGTAACCCTTGCTTAGAATCCAACTGGGTAAGTCTGCCGATTCGGGTTCTGGACTCGTCGGGAGACTTCAAAAAGAAAGGAAATTTTCAATTTATGGCAAAAGTTTTAGGACTCGATTTGGGGACCACTAACTCCTGCATGGCTGTGATGGAGGGTGGCGATCCGGTAGTTTTGGAAAATAGCGAAGGCGCGCGCACGACGCCTTCAGTGGTTGCGTTTACAAAAAGTGGCGAGCGGTTGGTCGGTCAGGCCGCCAAACGCCAGGCGGTGACGAACCCGCAGAACACGGTCTTCTCGATCAAGCGCTTCATGGGCCGCAAGTTCGATGAAGTTCAGGAGGAAATTAAACGCGTCCCTTACAAGGTCGTAAAGGCCGCCAACGGCGATGCGCACGTGCAGGTCGAGATCGACGGCCAGCGCAAGACATTTTCGCCGCCGGAAATCTCCGCAATGATTTTGTCGAAGTTAAAGGCCGATGCCGAAGCGAAGCTCGGCGAAAAAATCACGCAGGCTGTCATCACTGTGCCGGCGTATTTCAACGATTCACAGCGCAACGCAACGAAGGACGCAGGAAAAATCGCCGGCCTCGAAGTTTTGCGCATCATCAATGAGCCGACTGCGGCATCGCTGGCTTACGGTCTGGACAAGAAAAAAGACGAGAAGATCGCGGTTTACGATTTGGGCGGTGGCACGTTCGACATTTCGGTTCTCGAGATTGGCGACGGCGTTTTCGAAGTAAAAGCGACGAACGGTGATACCCACCTGGGTGGCGACGACTGGGACGCGCGCATCATGGATTGGATCATCGACGAGTTCAAAAAGGATACGGGCATCGATCTAAGCAAACAGCCAGACGCGGTTCAACGCATCAAGGAGGAAGCTGAGAAAGCCAAGATCGCGCTTTCATCGACGCAGGAATACGAAATCAATCTGCCGTTTATTACGGCGGACGCCAGCGGGCCGAAACACATCCAAAAGAAACTCACGCGCTCCAAGATGGAGCAGCTTTGCGATGATTTGTTCCAACGGACTGTCCCGCCGGTGAAAGCGTGCTTGAAAGACGCGCAGCTGACGGAGAAGCAAATTAACGAGCTGGTGCTGGTGGGCGGCATGACGCGTATGCCCAAGGTTCAGCAAATTGCCCGTGACCTTATCGGCAAGGAACCCCACAAGGGAGTAAACCCTGACGAAGTGGTCGCGATCGGCGCTGGCATTCAGGGAGGCGTGCTTAAGGGCGACGTCAAGGATGTGCTCCTTCTCGATGTCACGCCGCTTACGCTTTCGATCGAAACAGCTGGCGGCGTGGCCACGCCGATGATTCCACGTAACACCACGATCCCTACGAGAAAATCACAGATCTTCTCGACTTACAGCGACAATCAGCCAGGCGTCGAGATCAAGGTCTTACAGGGTGAGCGGCCACTGTCGCGCGACAATAAACAACTAGGCGTGTTCCACCTCGATGGAATTCCACCCGCCCCGCGCGGTGTTCCACAAATCGAAGTGACATTCGATACCGATGCGAACGGTATTCTGCACGTGTCGGCCAAAGATTTGGGCACCGGCAAGGAACAGAAAATTTCCATCACCGGCAGCTCCGGACTTTCCAAAGACGAAGTGGAAAAGATGCAGCGCGAAGCCGAATCGCACGCCGAAGAGGACAAGAAGGCGAAGGAAGCCATCGAGATCAAGAACAACGCCGACATGCTCGCGTATCAGAGCGAGAAGCAGTTGAAAGAGCTCGGCGACAAAATCTCGGGCGACAAGAAAAAGCAGGTCGAAGACGCCATCGCTGCGGTGCGCGACGCCATCAATCGCAACGACGTCGACGCAATGAAACGGACCTACGACGATTTGCAGAACAAGTTCCAGGAAATCAGCGCCGAGCTTTACAAACAAGCGTCAGCGCAGGCCGGGCCGCAACCCGGGCCTGAAGCGCAGCCAGGTGGCGACGCTGAAGAAGGCGCAGGCAAGCGCGAAGGCGGCGACGTCGTCGATGCGGAGTTCGAAGTCGTGGACGAGAACAAGAAAAAGTAAGCCGTGAATCGTGATTCGAGAATCGTGAGTCGGGAACACCGGGATTGTAGGGCGTCTGTGTCAGACGCCACGCCGTCTCGCAGAGACGGCCTACAATAAATCAAACGAATTTGCCGAATGGTCCCGAAAGGTTTCGGGGCCGCCGGCGTAACCCAAAACCAACCAAGGAGTAACTAAATAACCTATGGCAGCAGTTAATGTAAGACCTCTCGGAGACCGGGTGCTGGTGCAGCCGCTCGAAGAGCAGGAAGTAAAAAAAGGCGGGATCATCATCCCCGATACCGCTAAGGAAAAACCACAAGAGGGGAAAGTGGTCGCTTTAGGCACCGGCAAAATCGACGACAACGGAAAGAAAGTCGATTTCACCGTGAAAAAGGGCGACAAGGTGCTGATCTCGAAATACGGCGGCACCGAAATTAAAATCGAGGATCAAAATTATCTGATCATGCGCGAGGACGATATCCTCGGCATCATCGGATAATCCCGTCGATCAACAACCTGTCCGCCGTAGCCTTGGCGAAGGCGGATTAACCAATCAACTCTCAACTAAGAACTAAGAATTATGGCAGCTAAACAATTACAATTCGATGAAAACGCGCGGCATACCTTGCTGCGTGGTATCGAGAAACTGGCGAAAGCCGTGAAGGCCACACTCGGCCCGAGCGGTCGCAACGTCATTCTCGACAAGAAATTCGGCAGCCCCACGATCACCAAGGACGGTGTGACGGTCGCGAAAGAAATCGAGCTCGAAGACCCGTATGAAAATATGGGCGCGCAGCTCGTACGCGAAGTCGCATCCAAAACATCCGACGTCGCGGGCGACGGCACGACCACAGCGACGATCCTCGCGGAATCAATTTACCGCGAAGGTCTGCGCAACGTCACAGCCGGTGCGAACCCGACTTCGTTGCAGCGCGGCATCATGAAAGGTGTCGAGGCAATCGTCGAAGAGCTGAAGAAGCTCTCGAAGAAAGTCAGCGATCGCACCGAGATCGCACAGGTCGCCACCGTTTCGGCTAACTGGGACAAGACGATCGGCGAGATCATCGCCGACGCCATGGACAAGGTCGGCAAAGACGGCACGATCACGGTTGAGGAAGCCAAATCAATCGAGACCACGCTGGAAGTGGTCGAGGGCATGCAGTTCGACAAAGGTTATCTGTCGCCCTACTTCGTGACCAACGCGGAGGCGATGGAAGCCGTTCTCGAAAACGCTCACATCCTCATTTACGAGAAGAAAATCTCGAGCTTGAAGGATTTGCTTCCGTTGCTCGAGAAAGTCGCGAAAGCCGGCCGTCCGCTCCTCATCATTGCTGAGGACGTGGAAGGCGAAGCGCTGGCGACTTTGGTCGTCAACAAATTGCGCGGCACGTTGCAAGTCTGCGCGGTCAAAGCTCCGGGCTTCGGCGATCGTCGCAAGGCGATGCTGGAAGACATCGCGGTGCTGACCGGCGGCAGATTGATCAGCGAAGACCTCGGTATCAAGCTTGAGAACATCAAGCTCGAAGACCTCGGCAAAGCCAAGCGCGTTACTGTCGACAAGGAAAACACCACCATTGTCGAAGGCACTGGTAAATCGGCCGATATCCAGGGCCGCGTCGCACAGATCCGTCGTCAAATCGAAGAGACGACCAGCGATTACGATCGCGAGAAACTGCAGGAGCGTTTGGCGAAACTCGCCGGGGGCGTTGCAGTCATCAACGTTGGCGCTGCGACCGAGACCGAAATGAAAGAGAAGAAAGCTCGGGTCGAAGATGCGTTGCACGCCACGCGTGCAGCAGTCGAGGAAGGCATTGTCCCAGGCGGCGGTGTCGCATTGCTGCGTGCGCAGAAAGCGCTCGAGAACGTCAAGAACCTCGAAGGCGACGAGAAAATCGGCGTGCAAATCGTGCGCCGCGCCATTGAAGAGCCGACGCGTCAACTTGCCGATAACGGAGGCGCAGAAGGCGCGCTCGTTGTCGAGGAAATCAAAAAACGCAAAGGCAACGAAGGCTACGACGTTGCCACCGGCGAATACACCGACCTGGTGAAGGCCGGTATCGTCGATCCTACCAAGGTCACGCGCAGCGCGCTGCAAAACGCAGCGTCCATCGCGGGCCTGTTGCTCACCACCGAAGCATTGGTCACGGAGATTCCTGAGAAGGAAAAAACTCCTCCAATGCCTCCGGGCGGCATGGGCGGCATGGATTATTGAGGTCGAATCTCGGCCGAAACCCCGAAGAATTTCGGGGTTAATCGGCAGCCGAAAACAACAATCAACAAACAGCCGAGCTCGCAAGGGCTCGGCTGTTTTGCTTTACCGACAAGGTGTAGCCTTCCACGGTTCGGATAAGGCGTGACAATAGCTGTTTCGGGATGATTATTTCGCGTGGCTACTAGGCAACTTTGTGCTTGGCGCTGCGTCAGTCTAGTTGCATGGCTTTTTCTTGGAGGCGGATTTTTTTCCCTCAAGGCCGCGACCTTGCCGGCTGGTTTCAGCGAATCTCAATGGGGTTCGGCTATGCCGAGTGGGGCTACGGCGATGGCTTTCGCGCCTGATGGGCGTTTGTTCGTTTGTTTGCAGAGCGGTCAGGTGCGGGTCATCGACAAGAATGGCGTATTGCTGGCTAACCCGTTCGTGAGGTTATCGGTCGATTCGAACGGCGAGCGAGGTCTTCTCGGACTGGCGTTCGATCCAAATTTCGCAAGCAACCACTATGTTTACCTCTATTACACCGTGCCTGGTTCACCGGCGCATAACCGCATAAGCCGGTTTACGGCGAACGGGAATGTCGCCGCGGCCAACAGCGAGTTTGTCCTGGTCGATCTCGACAACTTGAGCAACGCCACCAATCATAATGGTGGCGCGATCCATTTTGGACCAGACGGCAAGCTGTACGCTGGCGTCGGTGAAAATGCTAACGGCGCGAATGCGCAGTCGTTGAGCAATCGTTTGGGAAAAATTCTGCGCATCAATTCCAACGGCACCATTCCGCCGGATAATCCCAGATCGTTCCCGGGAATCGCCGGCTCGACTTCCGGCGGCAACCGCGCGATTTGGGCGGCCGGTTTGCGCAATCCATTCACGTTCGCGTTTCAACCGGGAACCGCTCGCCTGTTTATCAACGACGTTGGTCAAAGCATGTGGGAGGAAATTAATAACGGTGTTGCCGGATCGAACTACGGCTGGCCGGTCGCAGAAGGTCCTGCTTCCCCGCCGAATCCAAATTTCCGGGACCCGATCTTCTACTATGCGCACGGGTCGAGCAGCACCACTGGCTGCGCCATCATCGGCGGAGCGTTCTACAATCCGTCGGTCCTGCAATTTCCGGGCAGATTCGTTGGCAAATATTTCTTCGCCGACTTGTGCAGTGGTTGGATTCGTGTGTTGGACGCTTCCAACAATACGGCGAGTCATTTTGCCTCCGAAATTTCCAGCCCCGTTGATCTTCAGGTCGGACCGGATGGCGCGCTTTATTATCTGACCCGCGGCGGGGTCTTTCGCATTCAGGCGACGCCGTCGCAGGCGATGAACATATCGACGCGCGCGCGTGTGGAAACCGGCGACAACGTTTTGATTGGCGGATTTATTGTTACGGGAAGCGCTGCAAAGAAGGTCATCGTCCGTGCGATTGGTCCGTCGTTGTCGCAGCATGGAGTAGGCGATGTGCTGGCCGATCCGACGCTTGAATTGCACCACGACAACGGCGCATTGCTTCGATCCAATGATAATTGGCAGGACGACCCCATCCAAGCCTCGCAGATCAGGGCCAGCGGCCTCGCACCCTCGAGCAATCTCGAGTCGGCGATCATCGCCACGCTGCAACCGGGCAACTATACCGCCGTCGTGCGAGGCAAAAATTCCCGCCAGGGCATCGCTTTAGCCGAAGGTGTACGATCTCGATCCGGCAGCGAATTCACAGTTGGAAAACATCAGCGGCCGCTCCTATGTCCAAACGGGCGACGATGTGATGATTGGCGGATTCATCATCGGCAATAACATCGGCGCCACCAAGGTCATCATCCGTGCAATTGGTCCGTCACTGTCGCAATATGGATTGGGCAACGTTCTGGCGGATCCAACTTTGGAACTGCATGATGGTAACAGCGCGTTGCTTGCATCGAACGACAACTGGCAGGACGACCCCGGTCAAGCTGCGCAGATCAGGACAGCCAATCTCTCACCACCCAATCCACTTGAGTCAGCCATTTGGGCGAGTCTGGCGCCTGGCAATTACACGGTGATCGTAAGAGGAAAGAACAACGGAGTCGGCATCGGTCTGGCCGAAATTTACAGCTTGCCGTGATCGTTGCGGACATGAAGGCAGACCGTTGGGGCCGCACTTGATGGTTGGAAGAACGCTTCGCTTTGGTTGAGAGTTTCGAAACAACCACAGACGTTTGGCCGTGTGCCCAACTGGTGATAAGATCGACAAATGATCGATTGGAGCGCGTGCACGGGAGTAGAACGTTCGGCAGATACGCTGAGCGGTGCGTGGCGTTTCAAAAGCACGCGCGTGCCGGTGAAGGCACTATTCGAGAATCTTGAGTCAGGCGCGACGGTCGACCAGTTTCTGGAATGGTTTCCCGGTGTGACTAAGCAACAGGCGCTCGCTGTCTTGGAATTCGCCGAGAAGACTCTCGCTGCGACTTAGTTTGTTTGTGCGCATCCTCTTTGATCAAGGAACGCCGGCACCGATTCGCAATTATTTAGCAGCCCACGAAGTCTCCACTGCCTCCGAAATGAGCTGGGCCACCCTTTCCAATGGCGAACTTCTCGATGCAGCTGAGAAAGAATTCGACGTATTAGTCACGACAGATCAGGCGCTGAAGTCTCGAACAAGATCTCTCGCGTTATAAACTCGCAATCGTGGTGCTACCCTTCGCAAGCTGGCCAAAACTTCAACCGCACGCGGACACAATCGCGTCGCGAATCGGACAGGTTCGACGCGGCCAATACTGCGAAATTCAAATCGAGTGATTGAAGGTGATCGCCCGCACCTGCTGAATCTGAATTCGTGTTTATTCGTGGTTAACCCAATCAGCAGCATGCGCCGGATCTTATTTCTCTTCGTCCTTTGTGGTTTCCTGATGTCGAGTGGTGGAGCGCAGGCGGCAGACGCCATGAATGCCGTCGCCGAGCAATACGTGCATCTGGTGCTCGCGCTTGGGCAACATGATCCCGATTATGTCGACGCGTTTTACGGACCGGCCGAGTGGAAGACGCAGGCGGAGAAAGAAAAGAAATCGCTGGATGCGATCGGCGCAGAAGCCGCCGAACTGAGCGCGACCCTGGCGAAAATTCCCGACGCTCCAGCACCGTCCGGCGATGAGATGCTCAAATTGCGGCGCGAATATTTGCAGAAACAAATTTCCGCGCTGGCGGCGCGGGTGCGGATGTTAAAGGGCGAAAAATTAAAGTTCGACGACGAATCGCGTGCGCTTTACGACGCCGTTGCGCCAACATACCGCCAGTCCGGCTCGGACCCGGATTCGCATTTCGACCAAATCATCAAACAGCTCGAGGAAAGGATTCCTGGCAACGGGCCGCTTTGGCAGCGCTACGAGAAGTGGCGAAAGCCGTTTGTCATCCCGAAGGAAAAACTCGATACCGTGTTTCAACTTGCGATCAAGGAATGCCGCGTCCGGACGCTGGCGCACGTTGCGCTTCCGCCTAACGAGAGTTTCGCGGTCGAGTACGTGACCAATAAGCCGTGGGGGGGTTACAATTGGTACAAAGGCAATTTCCATAGCGTGATTCAGGTGAACACTGATCTGCCGATCTACATCGATCGGGCGGTCGATCTCGCGGCGCACGAAGGTTATCCCGGTCATCACGTTTACAATTCGCTGCTGGAAAAGAACCTGGTCCGCGATCGCGGCTGGATGGAGTTTTCGGTTTACCCGCTTTTCTCACCGCAATCGCTCGTCGCGGAAGGGACGGCGAATTTCGGCCGGGACATTGCGTTCCTGACTAAGACCGATCGAATGAAGTTCGAGAAAGAAGTTTTGTTTCCGGCGGCCGGGATCGACTCCAAGCGCGCAGACGAATATTATGCCGTGCAGGATTTGATGAAGCAGCTCGACTACGCGGTAAACGAGGTCGCGCGGCGATTGATCAACGGTGAGATCGACGAGAGCGCTGCGGTGCAATGGTTGCAAAAATATGCAGTAATGGAGCCAGCTCGCGCTAAACAGCGGGTGAAATTCATTCAACGTTACCGAAGTTACGTGATCAACTACAATCTCGGGGAAGACATGGTGCGACGCTACATCGAGAAACGAAGCGACGCCGACCCGGGAAACGTTGGAGCGAATTCCCAAACTGCTGTCCTCGCCACGATTACCGAGCGGATTGCAAGAAGAGTGACTAGCCTTCGCCAAGAAGGTACGGTGTGCCAGGCGAGTGACATGTGACGAGTGACGAGATGGGAAGCGGGGCGCTTAGGGGCAATCGTCCCTACCTACGATTGGCGCCGTTCTCCGCGAACTCTGTGTGCTCTGTGGGAAAAAATGTAGGTTCTGAGATGCATCCACCGATTTTGGGCGAACTGACGCCCGGCACAACACAGCGGCACCTGATCAAATTGCCCGGCGCAGCGTTAGCTAAGGATGAGCCGCGTCCGGTAATTTCAGTCGCGGGCGCGAAGCCGGGACCGGTGTTATTCGTTAACGCAGGCGTGCACGGCGGCGAGTATCCTGCGGTCGAAGCGGTGATCCGATTGGGCAAAACGCTCGATCCAAAAAGGATTTCAGGCACGGTGATCTTGATGCCTGTGTTGAATCTGCCGGCGCTTCGGATGCGAACACCGTTTGTTTGTCCGGTCGACAACGTGAATCCGAACCGCGTGTTCCCCGGCGATCCGCGCGGCAGCTATTCAGAGCAAATGACGCATGCGTGTATCAACGAATTCGTCGTCCACGCTGACGCATACGTCGACCTTCACGGCGGCGATATCCCGGAAGCGCTCGTGCCGTTTGTAATCTGCGGAGCAGGTGACGACGAAGTTGCTAAGAAATCGAAAGCAATCGCGATGGCCTTCGGTTTGCCGTACGTGCTTACGGTCAGTAAGCCGGTTCAACTAGCCAAGGGGCAATCGAGCTACGCGGCAGCCGCGGACAAAGGGACTCCAGCGATTCTGGCCGAAGCCGGAGGAGTTGGACAAATGCAGGAGGAGGCCGTCGCGCTTTTGGTTAATGGAGTCGTGAACGTGATGAGAGATCTTGGGATGATCGATGATGCCAAGTTCGAATCTCACACCGAAACAAATTCAAAACCCAAGAAAACGGCCCCCATGGCCGTGGCTACAACAAGGCCATCTGCGGCCGACACGGCCGCCTCCACAGTCTTGACGAAGTTTGAGTGGCTGTACACGAAAAACACCGGCATTTGGTATCCGAAAGTCGCGCCGGGCGATGCCGTGAGAGAAGGAGCACAGATCGGCACGGTAGGAGATTTGTTTGGCGACACTTTGGAAAATGTTAATTCGCCAGTAAACGGTGTTGTCTTGTTTTTGACTATCAATCCATCCGTACTCGAGAATGGATTGCTGATGGGAATCGGGGCGGAATGAAAACTGAGCAGCCGGTCTGAACCCGACCGGCATTGTGAGCGAGCGACAATCAAAGTGCCGAATTCATCCACTAGTCCGGTATGGTCTTACCGGAGCCGTCGATTGAGACCTATTCAAACATAAAAACTCTAGAACATGCAAAGCTCAATGAACCCGCGAGTAACTGCGGATTACGCAGATCCGATTTGCCGTGGAGGACAGCCGCCGCTACGATTCGGCCAACGTGAGTTTACCCGAAATAAAGACCGCGATCGAACACCTCTCGTTTGAAGAACGCGCCGAGCTCGCGGCGTGGTTGCACGGTTGGAAAGATGACGAGTGGGATGAGCAGATGAAACGCGATATTGCGAGCGGCAAGCTCGATGACGTTTTGCGCGAAGTAGAAGAGGATATCAAAGCAGGACGCGTCCGCGAGATGCCGTGAGATCCAGAACGCATCGGCGTTTCTGGCGCGAGTTCAATCGACTACCAGCTCACGTCCAATGTCTCGCTCGAGAAAAGTTCCAATTGTGGATTCGTGATCCGTTTCATCCGTCGATGCAATTCAATCCGCTTGTTGGGAACGTCTGGTCGGCTCGAATCGGGGATCACTATCGCGCTCTTGCACAGAATCACGGTGATCTCGTCGTCTGGTTTTGGATCGGCACGCACGAAGACTACAACAACTGCGTCAGGTCACTGCGGTAGCTGTTGAACTACTCTGGCAGCGTCTCGCCCGATCCACCAATCTTCGCTGGGAAGTCCTTGAGTTTCGGCAAACCGTCCTTCATTGGAAGGACCGTTTCGGCATAGTTCAGGTGAACCCTTGGTTTGAACGGAAAATTCCGGAGAGCTCCGATCCGCACATCGATCAATCCGAGCGTCGGATGATCGACTGAAATGTGGCTGCCGCACCTGGTGCAATAACGACGATCGCTGATGTCGCTGCTTTTGAATTTGCCGAGGAACTCCGCGCCTTTCGTAAGCTTCACGTTCTCCCATTTCCACAGGGTGAACCCGCTCACGGGCGCGGCGGAATAACGCCGGCAATTTTGGCAATGACAGTAACCCATTTCCAAGGGCTCGCCGCGCACCTCGATCTCCACCGCGCCGCAGTAACACACTCCTTGGTGCGTCTCAGCCATCGCTGACTATTTAGAATCTGGAAACCAGGAAACCAAGAACAATCGCCTCACAAACAAGAACGCAGGAATCGTTTCTTATTTCGGAGAGGACAGACTCTGGAAAGCTTTAGGCTCCAGATACATTTTCCTGGATTCGTGGTTTCCAGATTAGCACGCCCGCCTAACAGAGCGATTCCACCGCCGCGACGATGCCACCCACGATTCCGCCTACTACGCCGCCGATCGGATTCCAACCGCTCATCCGCAGACCCCCGAATGCGCCGCCAGCCACGCCCAGCAGAATGTTACGGATCGGATGTTTCGCCGCTCTCGTTAGGGCGCGGCCGCGTGGCCCAAAATTGGAAGGAATGGCATAGTTCGCAATCGCGCCGATGATTGCCAGTGCCACCGGACTCGCGCTGCGATCCGCCAACATCCGCTTGTGCAGACCTTGCACGTATGCCACGAACTTCTCGGCCTCGCGGTCCGAGCCAACTCCGAACCCGCGCTTGCCGAGTTCGAGCAAAACGCGTTGTTCTGATTCCGACACGGCTCCGCCGCGCACCAGCTGACGAATGATTTCGTTATAAGCCTTCTGGTGATCCGGCCCGAGCTTCTCGCGCAGTCGAAACGCTTCAATCTGAAGATCGCCAAACTGAATTCCGGCCGACGCTGCCAACGTACGAACCGAATCCCCACATCCGCAATTACTGTCACCCTTGTTTTTCATAGTAATTGAAGGTCAACCGGTCGATTGAATCGGCAACAAGGAAAGAGCCACACTAGAATCCGGGATCAGGAACGGTAGAGAAGCCCGTTACTGTAGGGCGTTTGACTCGCTCGCTCCCGCTCACTCGGTCTGCCGACCTCGGGTCCATGCCGCTCGCGTCCCAGCGGCTCCATTCTGCGAAACGCCGAGGCGTCTGGCACAGACACCCTACAATCTAATAGCCCAGAGCTTTCTTGCGGTCGTTCGCAGTGGGCAAAGCATCTTTGCGGACTGTGATTGCAGGCGCGCCGGAGTCTTTAAGTTGGTTCGCCTCGAGCACGTTGAACTCGATGTCTTTTGTGTATTCCGCAGGAACGTCTGCGTCCGCATAGATGGCGTGCACAGGGCAAACTTCCACGCAGGCCATGCAATCGATGCAGTCGTCGGCATGAATTACCACCTGCGTATCCATCTCGTAGAAGCACGCCACGGGACAGACTTCTACGCAGTCGGTGAATTTGCATCCGTTACATTTCTCGGTCACGACGTGGGCCATAGTGCTTCAGTAATTAATTCAGGGTTGGCTGAAAAAACTCTGTTATGAGTATTGAGCGACGACGGCGAGTCAAATTTCTGCCTGAACTTTCAATAACCTATAGCCACGGCCCTGTGGGCCGTTAGCAGAACCGGCCACAGGCTTGGCGGCTACAACGCTAATAAAATCGATGCCTCACCAAGTCTCACTAGGTGCGTGATCTTCGCGGCCGCTTCGGAAAAGAATCGCTATCGAGAAAGTGACAAGGTTGCGAAAGCAACACGCTAAAAACCGCTTACTCAAGCGTCCGACGTCGACCTGACATGCGCTCCGGCAGTCGCGATCTGGCTCTCCGGCGTACGGAAGAGGATGCTGATCGCAACCGTCACGAGGCACCCGACACAGACGAACCAGGGCCAGGCGATCTTTGGCCACCAATCAGGCATGAACCAGCCGAAGTTCCAGTCCGCGTGCCTGAACTCGCCCCGTAAAAGTGCACCGACATCGAACGCGGGCAGCGCGACCTTGCACAGGATTAGTACCCGATGTGATGCCGGCGATCATCGCGATGACGTTCGCTCCGTCGCGGCCGCGACTGCGCGTGAGCATCCCGAGAAGAAAGACGGCGAGCAATGCTCCGTAGGTGTAACCGAGAATTCCGATCGCAATCGGTATAATCGTCAGTTTCGCGTCCTGCAAAACCGCGTTGGCGGCCATCGTGGCGATGAGGATCATGAGAATACCAAACACGGATGTGGCGATCCGCGCGGCACGAATAGCCTGCCGGTCGGTTGCGTTGCGGTTGATGTAGGGAAGGTAAAAATCCTTTGTGAAACTCGTGGCGAGCGCGTTGAGCGCCGCCGAGGTCGAGCCCATCATGGTTGCAAAAACGCCTGCGATGATGAGTCCGCGGAACACCACCGGCATCTCATGCACGATGTAGTAGCCAAAGATTTCATTATCTGCGGCTGGCAAATCTGCGCTCGGCACCACTGTATAAAAGACGGAGAGCAAAATGCCGACGGTGAGAAATGCCCCGGCGATCGGCAAATCCATTACGCCGCTGAGGATGAGCGAGAGTTGCGACTTGCGATGATCGGGCGCGGTCAACATTCGTTGCACCATGTCCTGGTCAGTACCGTGTGTCGCCATCGTCAACATGGTGGAGCCAATGAATGCGGCAAAGAGCGTGTAGGGTTCCTCCAGCATCGCCTTGAGCGCCGGACCGAACGGCAGATCGGCGTTCCACCCGGTCTGAAACACCTTAACATTCCCGAGCCCGCCCAGGTTTTGCTTCACGGTCTCGAACCCGCCTGGAATATTGTGAAGCAACAAGAAAATGGCGAAAATCACTGAACTAAACATCAGCACCGCCTGGATGAGATCAGTCCAGACTACGGCCTTAATGCCGCCGACCGCCGTGTAAATCGTCGTGATGACGGTCACGAAGATTATGCCCCAAATGTAGGTATTGAGATTGATCGGCAGGCTTGGAAACAGATAACGCCAGATCACCACCATGATGGCGCCCCCAAGATACAAACGAACGCCAATTCCCAGCACGCGCGTAAACAAAAAGATGCCGCTTGCCATGTTCTTGGTTTTTGTTCCGAAGCGCACGGTGAGGAACTCGTAGATGCTCTGCACCCGATAGTCGTAGTACGGCTTGATGAAGGTGAAAGCTATAAACACGCGCGCCAGGATCGTCCCAATGACGAGTTGGCCGTAAAAGTATCCCCTCGTTTTGAAACCCTCGGCCGGCGTTCCAAGAAAAGTGGCGGCGCTGGTTTCGGCTGCAACGATGGAAGCGAGAACTGCCCACCAGGGAATCGATCGCCCACCAAGCGAGAAATCCCGCAGATTTTTATTTCGTCGGCCCGCCCACAAACCAAGCGCGACTATGCCGAAGAAATACAGAAGTAAGACCGCGGTATCGATCGCCAGCCGACTGTCCATGTCGGCGGTCATTTAGCCACGGATTGAGACGGATTCACACAGATAATGTGATCATTTCCTCTTGCTTCTGCTCGTGATCGGTAATCAAACGCACAGGCGCTGCGCAAATCCCGAAAACCGAATGTCGAATCATCAAGGAATGACGAATGTGCAAGTGGGGATGCTCCAGGTGGATCGGCTTTTCCACAAGACGATGCTAAAATGACTGGATGACATCGCGTTGAGGACAACGCGATCCACCCATGAAATTCATGAAAATTCGTGCGCCTGATTTCAATCTCGGGAAAACATTTAATTCAGGGCAGGTGTTTCATTGGCAAAAGGTCGGCGACGGATTTGTCGGGACGATTGGGGATCGTGCGCTTTGTCTCGAGCAACGCGGCGAATTTTTGAAAGTTCTCGACGGCGAGCCGCCCCTTCGACTCCGCTCAGGGCAGGCTACACCAGCACGCGAGCCGCGTGCGCTCCCCGGAATAGTCGCGCGTTATTTCGCGCTCGATCATCCGCTGGGGGAGATTTGCGATTCGTTTCCGAAAGATCCGGTGATGAATGCTGCCCGCGATTTTTGTCGCGGGTTACGGATCATTCGGCAACCGAAATGGGAATGTCTCGCCACATTCATTTGCTCGTCGATGAAACAGGTGGCGCATATTCGCCAAATTTCGCTGGCCCTCCGAAAACGATTTGGCGAGCAACGGAGAATCGGGAATCAGCTCGTGTACACGTTTTCTTCGCCGCGGCGATTTGCGCAAGCTTCGCAAAAGGAGTTGCGCGATTGCAAGCTTGGCTATCGCGCCAAAAATTTGCGCGCCACCGCGCGGCTCGTCAGCTCCGGCCAAGCGGATCTCGAGGCTTGGTCTGAGTTGTCCGATGCGGAGCTCCGAAAACAGTTATGCGCGTTGCCGGGCGTAGGGCCGAAGATTGCCAACTGCGTGATGCTTTTTGCGTATGAGCGGCTGCGAGCATTCCCGATCGACGTCTGGATCGAGCGCGTGTTGAGGCAGCGTTATTTTTCGCGTCGAAGGAAGACGAGCGCGCAGCGGCTTCGCCAGTTCTCTGAAACCTATTTCGGCGAATACGGCGGGTACGCGCAGCAGTATTTGTTTCATCACGCTCGGATGGCGGGCGCGGCGATCGGGCGATTGAGGTCAATCGCCCCTACCTCCGATGGAGTGAGCGAAGGTAGGGCGGTTCACCTGAACCGCCCATCCACCCCGCCGCAAGTTGTCAGGGCCTGTGGCCTGAGATAGTGTTCCAGCCTTAAAAGAGCTTCCAGTCCCGAATGCTTCTTCACCAAGCGATCATTGCTCCATGACGACGGCTGACATTGTCTTCGCCCAGCCGGGCAATCCCGACAGACTGCGGGACCACGAACAAGATGCCCGGATGATTTTGTGGGCGCTGCTTGCGGCGATTCTGATTCATTTGATCGTCGCCCTTTTGCTCGCTGCGTTCAGCGGGTTTTTCTCGCCCGCGCTTCCGGCGCCTGAGAAGCCGGTTGAACTGACGTTCATGGATCTATCGCCGGCATCAATGGCTTCGAAAAATTCCGCGTTTATCGAGACGGACGAATCCAAAAAAGCGCCCGAGCCGAAAGACAAGACATTTGAATCGAACGCCAATTCAATTGGGGCAAGCGAGCTGGCCGCTGCTGGCGAAATGCCGTTGCCGTCTCAGACGGGGAAGGATCGGCCGTTGATGGATTTTGAGTCAAATCCCTACTCGCTCGACAGCAAGGGCGCGCAGGCGCAGCAGAAGCCGGCATCGCAACAGAAGGCTGCGCAGGCTGCCGCGCAACCCGAGCCTATTACTGCCGCGGAGCAATTTGCGTTGCTGACTCAAAAGTCAGCGTCTGCGCTCGATGCCGCGGCTGCATCGTCACAACCGCAGTCGGCGTATCGTCGGCAAAAGGAGCGGGCTCACATCGCGGGCAACATTACCAACCGCGGGATCTCGTCTGTAAATGCCTTGGGCACACCGCTCGGCCGTTACCAGAAGATCGTGGCCGATTCGATTGGCTCACGCTGGTATACGTACCTCGATCAGAAACGCGATTTGATCAACATCGGGACCCTGCGCTTACGGTTTGTTGTCGATCGAAGCGGGCGAGTGAAGAATCTCAAAGTTACCGAAAACAGTTCGAACGAGTCGTTCGCGAGCGTGTGCGTGCAGTCGGTGATGGAAGCGCACCTCCCGCCAATTCCTGAAGACGTGGCGCAGTCGTTGCCGCCTGAGGGCTTGGAAATGGAAGACCTCGGGTTCATTATTTTTCCTAACGGATGATCATCGCCTGGATCATTGCCGAAACGGCGGGAATCGTGGATGTCGTTTTCGGGTTTTTCACGAGAGGCGGCCTTTTTATGTGGCCGCTGCTGGCCTGCTCGATTGTGTCAGTCACGATTATGATTTTGCGCGGCCTGGCGTTGCGCCGGAAAATCGTGATGCCGTCTGCGATCGAAGCGGAAATAGAACGCATGGCGCCGGGCGAAAGCCCGGAACGGCTGTCACGCCTTGTTTATCATGATCCTTCGTCGCTGGCGCGGATTACCCGCGTGGCTCTGCAGCATCTGCGCGGCCCGCGTTCGGAAAATGTTGAAGTGGTGCAAACCCGTGCGCGGCACGAGATGGTGCGGCTGGAGCGAGGCCTCATCATTCTTGAAATCATCGTTGGCATTGCCCCGCTGCTCGGATTGATCGGGGCCGTTTCCGGCCTGGTACACGTTTTTTCGAACCTGGGCTTGAGCTCCGGCTCATCGGATACGCGCCAGATCGCGCTTGGTATCGCCGAAGCATTGAACGCAACTGTATTCGGACTTTCGATAGCGGTGCCTACACTGATCGGGTTCACCTATTTTTCCCGAACCGTGGAAGTGATGTCCGTGGAGATGGAAACGCTCGTCGTCGAGCTAATCAACAAATGCTATTACGGCCGCGCTACGCGCGAACACAAGACAGCGCAGATTCCGACCTCCGTCGCGTGAAGCGCGCGACGCATTTCGCATGAATTTTTCAGTACGAAAACGACGAGCGCCCGTCATCATTATCGTCTCGCTGGTCGATATTCTCATTATCCTGCTGATATTTTTTGTCGTCTCCACGACCTTCAAAAAAGATCAGCCGGAGGTGCAGATTAATTTACCGGAATCCAAGACCGCACAAAAGCGCCCGTCTGAACTTGATCACGCCATTGTGAGTATCAATCAGGATGACGAGGTCAAGCTGGATGGACGAACCATAAACGTGGATCAACTTGAAATCGCGGTGCGCGGTTTGCCTGAACAACGTAAGTCGACGCTCGCGCTGCAAGCGGACAAGAAAGCGTCTTTCGGCACCATCATTAAGGTGATGGATGCGTTGAAGCTGGCGGGCGTGAAAAATTTACCGGCGTTCACCCGGGACGAAGGAGAATGATCCTGTCGATCTTGCAGTATGGCGACCCGATCCTGCGGGCCAAAGGTGAACGGATCGAGAAAATCGATGAGCGAATCCGGGAACTGGCGGTGAACATGATTGAGACCATGCACGAAGCGCACGGTGTGGGGCTGGCAGCGCACCAGGTCGGTCAGCCGTTGCAGCTCACCGTACTCGACGTTTCGGCCGTCGAAGACCGGCCAAGCACGCTCAAGCTCAGTGGCAAAGATGTCGATCCGAAGAGCGCGATGCCGATCGTGTTGATCAACCCGGAAGTTGAGGTGCTCGGCGAAACCGAAGTGGGAGTGGAAGGTTGCTTAAGCTTTCCCGAGATCACCGGTGACATTGAACGAGCGCAATCGGTGCTTGTGCGCGCGCAGACTTTGGAAGGCGAGATGTTTCAAATCGAGGCGAGCGGTCTTCTCGCGCGCGCAATTCAACATGAGCATGATCACCTCCACGGAATCTTGTTCATCGATCGGATGAACTCCGCGGCAAAAGCCGCGTTGTCGAGTCGCCTGAAACGATTGCAAAAGGAAACGAAACGCGGTGTCCGGCATCGCGAACCGCTGGTAAGCGAAACGACGTTGTAGGTAATTGGGATTGCTTCCGGCGCATTGAAAGCGCTGGAACACCGGCGCACTCCAAAACGTGGCCGCAGTTCTAGTGCTCCGGATATGCGCTTCGCGTTTTGGAGTGCGGCGCTGCTGCGCCGCTTTCGGGCGTGACGCTCGGCTTTCGAGTTATCGCGTCAGAAATCCAGTCAACGGACTGGTAGCCGACGCCGTGTTGAGTTTATCCGCTAACCCGATCTCGCGCGCTTCGCGTCCTGCTTCGATGGCTTTTTTGAATGCTTTTGCCATCCGAATCGGATCGGACGCGATTGCGATTGCGGTGTTCACGAGCACCGCGTCGGCACCCATCTCCATTGCTTCAGCGGCGTGACTCGGCGCACCAAGTCCCGCATCTACCACGACCGGCACGGTGGCCTGTTCGATGATGATCTCGATCAGCGCGCGCGTTTCGATCCCGCGGTTGCTGCCAATTGGCGAGCCGAGCGGCATCACCGTGGCCGTGCCGATGTCCTGCAATCGTTTCGCCAGCACGGGATCGGCGTTGATGTAGGGAAGAACAGTGAACCCTTCCTTCACCAGAATTTCCGCCGCCGCGAGTGTCTCCACAGGATCGGGCAGCAAATAACGCGGGTCTGGATGAATTTCGAGCTTGATCCACGTCGGCAAACCTGCGCTCGCCGCCAGGCGCGCAAGGCGCACAGCCTCCTCCGCATTTCGGGCACCGCTGGTGTTTGGCAGAAGCAGAAAACGTTTGGGATCGATAAAGTCGAGAATGTTCGCAAACGGATCGTGTTTGCCCGAGAGATCGGCACGACGGAGCGCGACGGTAACCAGCTCGGTGCCGCTGGCGATGAGTGCGTCCCGCATCAACTCGTTCGACGCAAATTTTCCAGTGCCCACCAGTAGACGCGATGCGAACTCGCGATCGGCAATCTTCAATTTCGAGGGCTTATCGGCCATCATCAAAAGATAAACGAATTTGCGGAAACCTGCGAATGTCGATGTAGCACAGGCATCCCGCCTGTCGCGTAAAACAAACACACGTCTCGCTTGGTGCGCGTCACGAACTCTTCGACAGGCGAGACGCCCGCCGGCCCCACAGACAAGATGTCTGTGCTACTTTCGTTTCGTGACCAAATTTGATCTTCTCAAGGAGGATTGCATCACAGGAATGTCGCGGCTGCCGGAAGAAAGCATTGATCTTGTGGTGACGTCGCCGCCATACAATCTCGGAATCAGCTACGGAAAGTATTCCGACCGTCAGGACCGGCGATTGTATTTAGGTTGGTGTGGCGAATGGGCGGGACAAGTCCGGCGCGTGTTAAGGCCGGACGGTTCTTTTTTTCTCAACATCGGAGCCGCTCCGTCGAATCCGATGCTGCCGCACGAAATCGTGATGACGCTGCGCGAGTTATTCGTTCTGCAAAACACGATTCACTGGATCAAATCCATCGCGATCGACGAACATTGTAGCCGTCGCCCTGCGGGCGACGCCCGCGCTTCCCGCAGGGAAGCGGCTACAGCCAATCGCTCATTCGGCCATTTCAAGCCCATCAATTCACCGCGATTTCTGAACGATTGCCACGAATACGTTTTCCACTTCACGAAGTCCGGTCGCGTCGAATTGAATCGGCTCGCGCTTGGCGTCCCGTATCAGGACAAGAGCAACATCGCGCGCTGGCGTCATACTCAGGGAGACGATCTGCGTTGCCGCGGGAACACGTGGTTCGTCCCTTACGAAACAATTCAAAGTCGGGAGAAAGAACGGCCGCATCCTGCGACGTTTCCAGTTCAACTCGCCGAATGGTGCATCAAACTGCATGGAGCATCGCGGGTCCGATCCATGCTCGATCCTTTTCTCGGCATTGGAAACTCAGCCATCGCAGCTCAGCGCTGCCGTGTGAAGAAATTTATCGGGTTTGAAATCGATGAGACGTATCTAGCGGAAGCGAAGCGGCGAATTGCTAGCGGTCGGGGTGGTCGATCTCAAAAGTGAAATTCACTTGGCGAGCATGGACAGCACAGCATTCGCGACTTCCTCGGCGCTGACCGCTTTCATGCAGCGGAAATCGATCGGACATTCGCGGAGAAAACAGGGGCTGCATTCGACATGATGTCGCAAAATCATATGCCCATTCCCGAGTGGTCCCGTCAGGCGCGGTTCGGTGGAGCCGAAAACGGCGACCACAGGCACGCCAAGTAACGCGGCAAGATGCATCGTGCCTGTGTCATTGGTGAGTAGCAAACGGCACTGCCGCAATTCGTCGATAAGTTGATCGAGCGTGGTCTGGCCGATCCGGTTCACGCAATGATTGCCGATCGCGGCGGCGATCTGTTCGCCTATTGCGGTGTCGTTCTTCGTTCCAAACAGAATCCATTGCGCCGATGATTGCGCGGTAATCTTTAACGCTGCTTCAGCGAATCTCTCGGGTAACCATCGCTTGGCCGGGCCGTATTCCGCGCCAGGACAAAGACCGATCAGTGTTTGATGTTTGATGTTTGAGGTTTGATGCGGACTGGGAACTTCAGCGTTCGATATCCGATGTTCAATCTTCGATTCTTCCGCCCCGCATTCGCGGGCGATCCGAAGAAAACGGAGCGAATGATGTTCGGGTGGTCCGGGCTTTCGTGGCTCGCGAACGATTTGATTGACGAACCAACTCCGCCAATGCCCGCGATAGCCGACTCTTCGCGGAATTCCGCTTACCCACGACTCAAGAGCGACACGCAACGAGTTCGGGAAAAGAATCGCTACATCAAAAGGCATTTGTTGCCGCAACAGCCTAACAACTGAAAGAAGCGAACCCTCTGGGAAAGGAATGATGGCGTCCACTTCCGGAATGAGCTTCCACATCGCCGCGATCTTGTCGGGCGCAGCGATTGTCACCTGAATGTCGGGACGCCCGTTCTTGATCGCGCGGATTGCCGGTACGCTCATCACGGCGTCTCCCAGCCAGTTGCTTGAGCGGATGAGAATTCGAAATGGTTTCAGATCACTAGCCGAAATTTCCGGCGGCAGATAAATGCCGCGTTTGTAGTGGGCGAGAAGAAAATTTGGTTCAGGGGTTTTCCAGCGATTGTGCACCCAGAACCAGTCTTCGGGCGCGCGGCGAATTTGTTCCTCGATCACTTGATTGATTTTCGACGTCAGCACCGCAACAGAAGCGCCGGTCTGATCGAACCGCTCCGTGAACACCATGCGCCAGCGCGCGGGTCCGGTGGTGTAAACTCCCGCGGCAATCAGCGCCGCCCGCGTACGCTTGGCGAGTAGAGCCGGCAAAGGCGAAGTGGACGCAAGCCGCCCGAAAAATGGTGTCCACACACCGTGATCGCCGGCGTGTTGATCCGATAAAACGCCGACGCCGCCACCGGAGCGCAGCAAGTCGATCACCGGCTCAAAGCCGTCGTGGCGATCGAATAATTCCAACCCGGTCTGACTGCGGGTCCGCCGTACATGCTCGTCAATGAAACGGTTGCCCAACCCCTGGTACACAGTTGAGCCTCTAACAAACCCAAAGAACTTCGGCATCAATTGCGCGAACACTTCCCACGTTCCGAGGTGACTAAGAACCAACACCACCGGAACGCCCGCACGAAATTCGCGCGTCATCGACTCGGTGTTTTCGACCTCGACGCGCTCGAGGATTTCCTCCGGTGGCATCTGCGTGAGTTTTGCGCTGCAAAGCAGGTTGGCGCCGAGCCGCCGGAAATGGCGGCGCACAAGCTGACGCAACTCGCTCGGCGACTTTTCATTCGCAAACGCAATTTCAAGGTTGCGCGTTGCCAGACGCCGATATTTCCCGGAAAACATCCACGCGCAGACGCCGAGGAATTGCCCGAAACGGAAGAGAAACGGCAACGGCAGCGCGGCGACAACGGCTGAGCCGGCGCGGTAAAGGAGGTAAACGACAAAATCGAACATTGCGGAGGTGGATCGGCTTCTCCGAAGACGATGAACGCGTTCGGAGAACGCGTTCCACCTTCGGCGCGGGCAGGGTAGATTTGCCTGCGACGGCCTTCAACCAATATAATGTGTCCTGTGTCGCTGCCATTCAGTTATTCCGGCCGATCGGATTTCGCTCACATTCTAACAACGGGCTGTGCCGCAAAATGAACAAGGAACTGGAGGCTTTGGAGCGAAAGCTTGAAATCCACAACCGTGAATTGGCGGAAGCGCACAGGCATATTGCGGTACTGGAAGAAAAACTACTGAAGCTAAAACAATACCGGCGTGAGCTGAAGTCGCTGAAGGAGGAGAGACGCACGTTGCGCGAATCCCCCGAACGCAGGATCGGCCAGGTATTCCTCGCGCCGTATCGGGTTTTGCAAAAACCTGCAAAGACTGTTTGGAGAAAGCTTCACCACCAGAAGCCGAAGCTCGGCAACTCTGTTGCACAAAACGAATACCAAAAGTGGTTTGAGCAACATCGTGCGAGTGCGCAGGAGTTAGCCTCGATGCGCGATGAGGCGCGCAGTTTCGTTTCGCAACCGCTCGTCAGCATACTGACACCCGTCTTCGATACTCCGGTTGCCTGGCTCCGCGAGGCTGTGGACTCTGTGGTTGCGCAGGTTTATGAAAATTGGGAGCTGGTGTTGATCGACGATGGATCGACTGCCACCGACCTGCTGGATGCGTTGCCTGCCTTGGCTGCGCGTGACCGGCGGATTCATCTCGTTAGGCTTGAGAGCAATCAAGGCATTTCTGCCGCGTTAAACAAAGGCCTTGATGTTGCTAAAGGCGACTGGCTCACTTTTCTCGATCATGACGACGTGCTTGAGCCCGATGCCCTTTTCCAAAATGTAAGGTTGCTTCAGGAAAGTCCCGGAGTCGATGTGATCTACTCGGACGAAGACAAACTCACCGAGACAGGCTTTGACTCACCAATACTGAAACCGGATTGGTCGCCAGACTTCTTTCTGTCCTGCAATTATTTGTGTCACATGATCTTTCTGCGCCAAGATCTTGTGCGAGCGGTTGGGGGATTCCAACCGCACTTTAACGGCTCACAAGATTACGATCTTCTCCTACGTGTCAGCGAGCGAACCAAGCGAATTCATCATATTCCGCGGATACTCTATCATTGGCGGCGGAGCGAAAATTCCAGCGCGAGTGACGTTCGCCAGAAACCGGGACAGCTCGAAGCTTCGTGGCGCGCAATTGAAGCTCATCTGGAACGCCGCGGCGAGCGGGCGCATGTTACCGTGGACTGGCGCACCCACGCCTTTTGTGTCAGGCGCCATTTGCTCGAACCCAGAAAAATTTCCGTCATCATTCCGAGTTCCCACGGCCCGGAGCCACTCAAGGAATTCGTCGAAAGCTTGATCAGCAAAACGAGGTACCCGAATTATGAAATTCTGATCGTCCAACTGGGCGAGCGCGACAAAGTCCATCAGGCTGGCACAGATTTCCGGGTGCTGCATTTTCCAGAGGCGGCGAATGATTCCGCAGCCAAAAATTACGCAGTCGCGCACACCGACAGTCCGTGGCTTCTTTTCCTCGACGACAACGTGGAAGCCATTGAGCCGGACTGGCTCACAATCATGGCTGAGCATGTGCAGCGGCCCGAGGTTGGCGCAGTCGGCGCGCGATTGATCAATCCGAATGGCACAATTGAGCACGCTGGTCTTGTTCTCGGCATAAATGGAATTGCGCAGTCCGCTTTTCACGGTTTCCCTGCCGAGCACGCCGGCGTGAACCGCCAGTTGCGGATGACCCGCAACTACAGCGCAGTCTCTGGCGCGTGCCTCTTTGCGCGCCGCCCAGTTTTCCAGGAAATCGGCGGCTTCGATGAACGCTTGTCAGGCGCGCTCGCCGACGTTGATCTTTGCCTGAAAATGAGACGTGCCGGTTACCTGATCGTTTACACACCGTTGGCAAAACTTTGCTGGGATCCGTCGCCACCCGATCAGGTCGATGCTAGCGCGGAACTAATCATACGCCAACGCTGGTCTGATGTTCTACAGCGAGATCCTTACTACAATCCAAACCTATTCCGCGGACGCGCTGACTTCTCGTTGGGCAATAAGTAAAGACTGTTTTGATGACTGGTCGCGGCCGCAAATTCGACAGCGTCCGGGCCGGGTGACAGGTTGGTGAGGCATCTAAAACACCTGTCGGGTCAAATAACAAGAAAGAAGCGTGGCTGTGACGCTGCGACCGCTGATGTCGCTTTTCCTTTTCATATGGGGCTCATCTTTTAAAAATTGTTTTTGAAAGATTGACGGGTTACTTGCCAGCAGAAATCGCCCTTGCGTGAAGAATTCACGGTGCGGTTTTAATTGGAGTGCCAAAAACTTCATCTGCCGTCGACTTCAAGCTATTACTTAACGGTGGAATACGAGGCGGCCAGGCAAGAGCGAACGCGTCCGAGTCCGACAAGTTTGGGCTATAAAATGGATCGTTCCGGAGCTGTTCACCCCACTTTTTCAGCATGTAAGCCATTTCACGTAACACCTGTGCACGTTGTGCCGAACCGAAATCACGCCCGCGCGATGCCGATTCGTGATGAATCAAATCGGCGTAAGGCGTCCAAATAATTTGTAAACCCGCTTCGCACGCGCGAAGACAAAAATCCACGTCGTTACAGTTGCTCGGCAAATTCTCATCAAAACCACCAAGGTCATCGAAGGTCGTTTTTCGCAACACCATGCATGCAGCCGTAACCGCCGAATAATTTTGTGCCAAGACGAACGTTCGATTCATCGGCGCGACTGGTTGCGCCAGGAAATGTTGGAACGCATGACCCGCCACTCCGTGGAGACCCAGCACCACGCCAGCATGCTGTAATCGACCATCCGGATACCACAAGCGCGCGCCAACCGCGCCCACTTCCGGTCGGACGGCATGGCTGACCATCTCGCGCAACCAACCTGATTTCTCGGTCTCGACATCGTTATTCACGAATGCCAGAATTTGGCCGCGCGCGGCGCGCGCTCCGCGATTGATCAGACGGCTGAAATTGAATTCATCAGCATCAGTCAGAATCTGAACGCGTGCATCCAGGGCAAGGTTGCGGAGAAATGCGTGCGTTTCCGGCTCTGTCGATCCATTATCGACAATCACAATCTCGATTGGCGCGTAGTCAGTCTTTTCGAGAATGCTTGTGAGACACCGCTGCAAGAGCGTCACGTGATCACGCGTCGGAATGATGATGGAGACGAATGGGCAGGGTGACGGCAAATCGTAGATAACGCGATACCATTCCCGATTCTCGGGGCAGGCAACCACCTTGCCTCCGACATTTTTGCGCTGCAAATGATCTGCGATCGCACGCCGCGCTGCTTTCGGCGCGTACGGCTTCGCTTCGGCCGCGGCTGCAGCGCTTCCTTCGACCATCCGCCAGTGATACAGCACACGCGGGATATGTCTGATCTGGGTAGGTGCCAATTTTTCAACACAGCGCAGCGCCAGGTCGTGATCCTGCGAACCTTCATAACCTTCGCGAAAACCCCCGATTTCGCGGAGAAGCGTCCGCCGATACACCCCCAAATGACTAATATAATTTTGCCCCAGTAAAAGTTCCGGATTCCAGTCAGGCTTAAAGAACGGCAAGCAACGCGTCCCCGATTCGTCAATCTTATCTTCATCAGAGTAGATGAGCCCGGCTTCGGGGTATTCCGCAATCGTTGCGGCGACCACGGCAAGGGCATGCTCTGGCAGAAGATCATCCTGATCGAGCAAGGCCACCCACTCACCGGTGGCCAGTTCCAGCGCGGAATTTGAGGATGCCGCAATGTGGCCATTGCGCTCACGAAAGGTTACCTTAATCCGCGAGTCAGCTGTGGCGTATTCTTTTAACGTGCGTGTGACTGATGCATCCGTGGACGCGTCATCGGCTATACACAACTGCCAATTCTCATAAATTTGCGCCCGAACCGAATCTATCGCAGACGAAAAGTGCACGACATCGGGGTTGTAAACCGGCATGACGATGGAGATAAGAGGATGCCGCGGCAACGCCCGCAGATCCCGGCGCAGAACGATGCGCTCGGATGCGCCGACAGTATCGAATTGGTTGATCCAAGCCGCGTAGGAATGATCGCTTGTCATTCGGTTTTCAAAAGCGCTCGGTGCAGACGAAACGGAAACTTCTACAGTTTTTCATCCCGCTCGGAAAGCTGGCTCATCGGGTTGCGCATGACTCATAAGATCGGCGTCATTCCTTGCATGCCGTGGATTGCCAACGACAATCGCTTCCTCCAACACCGCGAGGAATTCCTTTCCAAAACGCTCGAGACCAAAATATCGATCATAGGCATTGCGTGCATTCGTGGCCAGCTTGCGTAACAGCTTGGGATCGCGAACCAGACGCTGGATGGCGGCGGCAAGACCAACAGCGTCTCCCGGTTCCACAAACAGCGCTTCCTCTTCCGCGATGAGGTTCTCACCCACCACTCCTACCTTGGTGCTAAGAATAGCTTTGCCCAGTGCCGTTGCTTCGATCAAGGTCAACGGACCGGTTTCGTCCCACGAGGCACAAAGCATTACGTCCGTTTCCTGAATAAGCCTAAGTGCGTCGTTATGCCCGACTGTTTCGCGAAAACGAATGTGAGGTGAGGCTTCCGCTGCAGTTCTGACCTCCGCGGCAAGCTTCGCGTCATGGGGCCGCCCGACGATGAGAAACTCACTGTGATCAAGTACATCCGGTGGAAGGCGGCGCACCGCTTCCAATAACGTCTGCTGCCCTTTGCGATGCTCAATCGTGCCAAGCAATAGAAAACGCAGAGGTCCGACCGGTCGTTCTTGGCTGCTGCTTCGTCCCCGGGCGACATCCGGGATACCGTAAGGCAGTACGCGAATGGGACGCCTGGCGAAAGCTTGATAGATGCGGCGGCTGCATTTATCCGGCGTGATAATCAGCTCGGCCAGTCCAAGAACGACCGGAAGCACAGAATATTTGTTTAGATAGTGATTGCCGACCAGACCTTCTTGAATCCACCAGATATGCGGAATTGCTTCTTTACTCGCGTCGCGAATTAAGGGTGCTGCAAAGATGGTGCTGGCTACAACGCAGTCAAAGTCGCGCGCGAATCTGGTGAATGATCGGTGGCTTCTTACTGGCAAGTGGCAGCCAAACTTGGTGAAAGCGTCATAGCCGGTGGCCAGAAGCGGATCGATTATCAGTGGGATGCCGGCTTCAACCAAGGTTTCCCGCAATGGTCCATCTACTGGTGACATGACTACCACAAAGATCCCGTGGGCCTTGCACCACTTTGCCAGATGCGACACCATGATCGGTGCCCCACTCAGGCTTAGATCTTGGGAAATCACCAAAAGATTCCGGCCTGAATTTCTGCTGACGGAATTCGGGCGCGCGAACATACGAATCGGCTCGGGCGAATCGCGGTATAACCAATCTCGCATGTTATCAGTGTAGTAAGGATCGTGACAGGTGAACTCCGCCCACCGTTGCAGAAGAAAAATGGTAGAGTTATCAACGACTTGAGCCTCGCCTGCCCGTTTCTCCTCCGCTCCAATCGAGACGTGCCCATGGTGAGTCATGGTTGCGAACGGCGTATAAACGCAGCGCATGCCTGCTTCGCGGACTTTGAAACATAGATCCAGATCGGAATGCGCGATTGGGGTATTGACCTCATCAAATCCGCCCAACGTAAAGAAATCCGCGCGCCGCATGGCAAGACACGCCGCGGACAACGCCGAAACCGTGCGCATCGATTGCGCAAAATTGGTGTAATCCACAGAATCGCCTGGCCATTGATGCATGGCCGTGCCCACCAATCCGCGCACACCAGTGACCAAGCCGGCGTGCTGAATTCGCCCTGTCGGGTAAAGCAGTTTCGGCGCGACTGCACCAACGTCTTGATTTTGCAGGGGCTCGATGATGTTCTCAATCCAATCGGGTTGGCCCGCTTCGACGTCATCATTAAGAAAAATTAAGCGCTCGCCACCTGCCATTTGAGCGCCTGCGTTGCATTTTGCGGAAAAGTTGAAAGGCGCATCGAACGCGACGAAGCGAACTTGACTGCTGATCGGTTCGGCTAACGTGCGGAGCTGCTCGATCAACTCGGTGCTGGTCACGATGATAAATTCCGCGTTTGCGTAACCGCTCGAGACTGGCAAATCGCGTGCGCATTTCTCTGCCAGTATCGCTGAGTCGGTCGGGATGATGACGGAAACACGCATCGCTTTTGGCAAACACATGCGTACGCGGTTGGCCGTTGGATATTCCAAGACCTCTGCATTCAATCCGCGCCGTTTCACCGCATCCAACAAAGCGGCGATATTCGTTTTCCGCGCTTCGGGTTTTCCGCCGCTCGCAGCAGACACGGCGTGCTCTCGCCAGTGATAGAGAACGTGCGGAATGTGCACAATTTCTCCCGCCTGCTCGGTGGCCCGCAAAGCGAAATCGTAGTCTTGGGAGAGATTGAATTCCTGGCGGAAACCGCCCATGGCAACGGCAAGCTCGCGCCGATATGCGCTTAGATGGCCGGTATACATGAAGGAGTAGAGCAATTCAGGACTCCATTCCGGTTTAAAGAATGGCCTCGCTCGTTCTCCTGATTCACACAGACGGTCTTCGTCACTATAAAAAATGTCGGCCGCGGGCCGACGACGAATTGCACTGGCTAATTCATAAAGCGCGAAAGGCGCGAGCACGTCGTCATGATCGACCAAGGCAATGAAATCGCCGGTCGCACCGCGCAAAGCGTGGTTTGTGTTTTCGGAAATGCCTAAATTTTCCTCAAGCCGCTGCATGCAAATGCGCGCATCCGTTTTCATCCACCGCCGCAGCGACTCGAGCATCTCGCGGTTCGTGGACCCAGCGTCCACCACACACGCTTCCCAGTTCTCGTAAGTTTGAGCGACGACTGAAGCGAAGAGTTGGTTGAGAAATTCCGCAGGTGTGTCGAACAACGGGATCAGTAAAGAAATTTTTGGACGGCGATCCCATGCGTTTGATTCGCGCCGCTGCTTCTCCAGGTCGTCGGCGGTGGGTTCATGTTCCGCAACCCACTCTGCGTAATTTTTTTCAACTGGCTTGAGCGCAATTTTTTTTGGTGGTGGGGCAGGCGGGGTGAAGAATATCCGCCTTAGCTTGTGCGGAATCCGTGCTAATTCCCTGACAATACGTTCTACGACCGATCTCTGTGGTCTGGGTTCTTTGCGGATCACAAAGCATCGACCTTTGTTCCGGCAAGCTGCTTTCGCTACGGCGAGCACCTGCTTTTGCTCGGTCATCTTGGCGTACATCTTCTGGATTTGGGCGAATTGGTCGTTCATAACCAGCTGCGCTTCCGCCCGATCGATGCTCAAGATTGAAAAACGCTTCGCGAGTGCGGCGATCGATCCCGCCGGTTCGCCAAGCAGTTCCTCTGCTTTGACACGGTCGGCCTTGATCGCATCAAACATCCGGTTGAAGTCAGTGAGGCAGCGTTCCTGGTTCTCGATGACGCTTTGCGCTTTGGTCCGATCCTCAACAATCGTGTCGAACACAGTCTGGCGCGCTTCGAAGAAGCGGGCGCGACGTTCGGCCTGTCGCGTTTGCGCTCGCGCCCTTATTGACTCGGCAATGAGTCGATATCCTTGAGCCAGCGCTGTTGTCTCATTGAACAGTGCCGTACGAAATGGCGATGCTTTCGCCGCAGCCCGCGCCGTCGCAATGCCAAGGCCGATTCCTTCGCCGAAACAAGCTGCGGCCTTTTCCCTAACGAAATTAAGCCATGCGCTTTCGGGGCTATCTTGTCGCTCGAGGCTGGTCCCGTGCAGCAAGACCAGCGCCTTGGCGGACAATTTGGATCGCCAAACGTCCAATTCCTGCCGCACCGTTTCGCCGGAATCGGCGTCATCAATCAGCAAAACCTCTATTGAACCCTCCGCGAAATCAGCTGCTGCCTGAACGGTATCGGCTTCTACCAGCTGCGATATGTTTGCGAAAAATTTGGTTGTCGTTTTCTCAGCGTATTGCCATGCCGGATCATCAGTCGCAGACTCGTCTGCTCGTGCCCGTCGCACGACAACGCAACGCGATGCCAGATTTTGCTCAGCTACAGCTTCACAAAAGGCCAGGTGCGCCTGTGCGTCACCCAGGCCAAGGGTGACAATCAGTGCCGGTTTTTCCTGAGCGACGATGTCAAAAAAAAGCGGTAGATAGAATCTCGTCGGGCCGCCCGTGAAAAATTTCGGCTCAAAATTTTGCGCTCCGTAGAATCCCGACCCCATTGCCGCGGGAGTGTAGGGCGAAAGCAAGGCTGTGCCAAGTCCGCCAAGCCATGCACACCGCTGTAAAATGCTACTATGCCGACCTCAAACAGGTGATTGACCTAAAATACCACGGGAAGCAATACCCGTGATCCATACAAACACGGTCGTAGCTTACAGATGCTCCTTAGGTTTGGTCCCCCAAGCCCGGATCCAGTCGTCATCGGTCCGCATCCGCACCTTATCGAAGCCGGCACGTTTCAGGTACGTTTCGATTTCCTGGGGAGTGGAGTTCTGTGTCATGTGGGGCGGACGGTTTGTGGGTGAGAATGCGCGGTGAGTTTCGAAGACTCTCCAACCGCCTTCCGAGCAGAGATTGATGTTGTCCACGTAAATTCGGCCTCCGGGTCGCAACGCACGGAACGCTTCTGAAATGTAGTTGTATCGGTCCCACGATTCGAGATGCATGAACACCACCGTGCAATACACAACGTCCACCGAAGCATCCGCAACGCCGCTCAAATTATAACCGGATATCTCCATTAGCTCCACATTCGACAAATCCTTTAATCGTTCGGCGGTCAGCGCGAGCATGTTCGAGGCGACATCGCACCCGATCCATTTTCGACAGAGCGGCGCCACAACTTTTCCTACACGCCCGATCCCGCAGCCGATTTCAAGAACGACATCATCCTTTCCGATACCGACGCTGTCCTGAAGAAACCTTAAAGTTTCCTCGCCAGTCGCTTGCAGCGCGGCTTCATCGGTCACGCCGATGACATGCAATTTCGCCTGATCTTCGGTGCTTGAAAGAGCCGACCAAACCTTCTTGTACTCAGAGCGCGCCGGCTGAGGTTCCATCCCGCGTTAATTACTCCACGGCGGCAACGCGTCAATCATACCGCGTCGTCCCTTGTGGACAGTGCTGCGGGCCTGCGCTGGGCGATTTTTCTTGCATTTAGCGGAATTTCTTGATGCGATTCGGTCAGCTTTTTTTCCTCTATGAGATCACTGCGACACTACAATGACCGACAAATGAAAACGAAAACGCAAGATGTCCTCTGCTGTCCAGGACGGTTCGTTCTTGGGCTCATATTTTGGCTCGGTTTCTCATTCGTTGCACATAACGCTCACGCTGCTCTGGGTGATGTCGTTGCGGAATATACTTTCCCGGCGTCGTCATTTGTCATGCATCCTACCCAGCCGCTAATGTATGCGACAATTCCGACGCAGAATTCTATCGCGATTATCAATACAAACACGTTGGCGGCGAGTACCGTCTTTGTTGGCTCCCGTCCAACTAACCTGGCCTTGTCGCCACATGGGACGAAGGCGTACGTAGCAAACAGCACAACAAACTTTGTCGTTGTTTTCGATACGCAGACTCGGACCATCGTAAATTCATTTCTTCTTCCCGAGCACCCGCAGGATGTCGTCTTTGGCAATCAAAACCGGCTATGGGTTCTTGGAGAGAATCAGATATTCCAAATCGATGCGACCACGGGCGCTTCGACCGGGCCAAGTATTGGCGGTTATCAACGGTGGCGTGTTCATCTATAGCGGTTCTTTGGAAATCAGTCCTGACCGAAACATGCTATATTACGGCGACTACGGGCTTTCGCCGTCGACCATGTACAAGATCAATGTCTCAGGGATCGACCCGCATTAGTGCGGCAGACGCCCTTCGGCACCGGCCGGAGAAAATGGCGAGGATTTAACGCTGAGTCATAATGGCAGCTTTATTTGCTACACAACTGGCGCGGGACAAAATCTGTACGACATCGCAAAGTTTAGAACGTCCGACTTCGCCTCGCTCGGTTCTTTCGTTACCGGGCCATACCCTCAGGCACTAGCCTTCAGCCCAGACGACTCGACAGTGTATGCTTCAGTTCATACTGGCGCTGGCATACAGGTCTTCAATGCAAATACGTTTCTCTTTCTGGGAACCATTTCTGGTCCAGAGGTAGCAACCAGGGTAGCGGTGGATTCCACGGGCAGATATCTCTTTGCTGGATACACTGAAACTTTCGGCGATTTCAGGGGAACGCGTGTCTATGACGTATCGCCCCTGCCTGAGTCGCAGTTAGGAAACATCAGTACGCGCGCCTTCGTGCAGACGGGCGACAACGCGATGATCGGAGGGTTTATTGTTCAAGGGATTCAACCAAAGAGAGTGATTATTCGCGCCATTGGCCCTGAGCTCGCTCGATTTGGGGTGCCTAATGTTTTGGCCGATCCGACATTGGAACTGCACGACAGCACCGGGGCTTTAATCGCCTCTAACGACAACTGGTTGCATACGATAATCGGCGGGATCATCACCAGCGATCAAGTGGGTGATATCCGGCGCAGCGGCCACGCACCAAGGGACGCAAGAGAATCTGCGATCATAGCAGAGCTGCCAGCAGGCAATTACACAGCGATTGTACGCGGCGTAAACGACACGATGGGCGTTGCTCTGGTAGAGGCATACGATTTGAGTCCCGACAGCAATTCAATCCTGGGCAACATTAGCACTCGCAGCTTTGTGCAGACCGACGACAACGTGATGATTGGCGGGTTCATTGTTCAAGGGACCCAGCCAAAGAGGGTGATTATGCGGGCCATTGGCCCTGAGCTCAGCCAGTTTGGCGTTCCCGATCCATTGGCTAATCCGACGCTAGAGCTGCATAACAGCACTGGTGCTTTAATTGCCTCCAATGATAACTGGCTGCATACGATCATAGGCGGGATTATCACCAGCGACCAGGTACGCGATATCCGGAGCAGCGGCTACGCTCCAAGCGACCGAAGGGAGTCGGCGATTATCGCAGAGCTGCCACCAGGTAACTACACCGCGATCGTGCGCGGCGTGAACAACACCACCGGTGTTGGACTGGTAGAAGTATACGATCTGGATTAAGACTCCAACCTCCCTACACACACCTCATGAAGAAAAAATCTACTACTTCTCAATCCGGACCTGCCCGCCGTAGCCTCGGCGAAGGTGGGTTTTTCAGTTCTCGGCTCTTAATCGCCGTCCTGCTTTGCACGGGCGTGGGCTGCTTGGTCATGGCTGGGACATCGCCTGGCAAAGCGGCTAAAGCTGTCTCACATAGCGAAGCGCCAGTGAATGCTTCCCAGAGAGCGCTTACCTTTGCCGAGCGAGTGTCCTATCAACGAGCAATCGAGGACGTTTACTGGCGTCATCGCATCTGGCCCCGCAGCCGCGGGGAGAATTCCGATCCCAAACCGTCTCTCGATGCGGTAATGACGCAGGCAGAGCTTGAAAAGAAAGTGAGAGACTATCTGTGCAAATCACAAGCGCTGGAGGATTACTGGCAACGGCCGATTACTGTTGAACAGTTGCAGGCTGAAATGGACCGCATGGCGCAGCATACCAAACAGCCCGAAGTGTTGCGCGAACTCTTTCAAGTCTTGGGAAACGATCCCTTTGTCATCGCCGAGTGCCTCGCCCGGCCACTGCTGGCGGAGCGTTTGCTAGCCAGCGAACAACTAACACAAGCGAGTCGAAACCAAGAGCAAGTTGTAACTGACAGCGGAAACTACGCGCTACCATCTATCTCCGATGCAGGTGCGTGCATCGATGATACCTGGACAGCCACCCCGATCTCGCCAGCTGCCCGAGATCGTCACACGGCGGTCTGGACGGGCACTGAAATGATCGTGTGGGGTGGAGAGAATCTAACTGGCTATGGCCTGAACACCGGCGGGAGATATAACCCCAGCACAGACAGTTGGACAGCTACCAGCCTCACAAACGCGCCTGCTGCCCGCGCCGATCACACGGCAGTATGGACCGGAAGTGAAATGATCGTCTGGGGCGGAATATATGTTAACCAAAATATCGGGACTGTGTTTAACACCGGTGGTAGGTACAATCCCGGCACAGATAGTTGGACAGCCACCAGCACTACCAATGCGCCCTCCGCACGGTTCCAGCACACGGCGGTGTGGACCGGCAGTGAGATGATCGTCTGGGGCGGGACCGATGGTACCAACCTGTTTAACACGGGCGGGGAATACAATCCCAGCACGGATAGTTGGACAGTCACCAGCACCGCCAACGCGCCAGATCCGCGAAACTTTCATACAGCAGTGTGGGCTGGTGATCAAATGATCGTCTGGGGCGGCTGCACAGATCCAAACTTTTGCGGTGAATACACTGGCGGGCGATACAATCCCGGGACGAACAGCTGGACTGCCACCAGCCTCACCAACGCGCCCAGTCCCCGAGCTGGTCACACGGCGGTGTGGACCGGAAATGAAATGATCGTCTGGGGTGCGGACTACGACGACGGCGGAAGATACGATCCCAGTCACGGACAGCTGGACAGCTACCAGTACCACCAACGCGCCCGATGCCCGACACGGTAACACAGCTGTCTGGACAGGCAGCGACATGATCGTGTGGGGTGGGTTCGGATTTTCTAATGGGACCTACGCAAACTTGAATACAGGCGGGAGATACAATCCCGCCACCGACAGCTGGATGGCCACGAGTACCACCAATGCGCCCCAAGGCCGACTGCTTCAGACAGCAGTTTGGACCGGCAGTGAAATGATCGTCTGGGGTGGACATTACGCTACCCCCAATGGAGGTATCTTCTTGAACACCGGCGGGAGATATTGCGCGCCATTGGCCGGGTCGAAGTTAAGTAACATCAGTACGCGGGCCTTTGTGCAGACTGGGGACAATGTGATGATAGGCGGATTCATTGTTCAAGGACCCGCAACAAAGAGGGTAATTATTCGTGCCATAGGCCCAGAGCTAACTCAGCATGGCGTTCCGAATGCATTAGCGCAATCCTACATTGGAGCTGCATAACGCCGCGGGAGCGTTGATTGCCTCCAATAACAACTGGGCGACGACGATAATCGGTGGGATTATCACCGATAGCCAAGTCCGCGAAATCCAAGCCAGCGGGTACATGCCCAGTGACGGAAGAGAATCTGCGATCATCGCAGACCTGCCACCGGGTAACTACACGGCGATCGTGCGCGGTGTAAACGACACCACCGGAGTGGCTCTGGTGGAAGTGTACGATCTTGAGCCCTGACGCGAACTCAAATCTGGGCAACATTAGTACCGCGCAGTTTTGTGCAGACAGGTGATAACGTGATGATTGGTGGTTTCATCGTTGACGGGATAACACAAAAGAGAGTGATTATTCGCGCCATTGGTCCCGAGCTATCAGCACCGCCGTTTAACGTTCCCGATACGCTGGCTAATCCGACCTTGGAGCTGCACGATGGCACCGGCGCACTAATCGCTAGCTAACGATAATTGGGTGCAAACGATAATCGGCGGGATTATCACGGCACGACCAAGTGCGTGATATACGGAGCAGCGGTTATGCTCCAAGCAGATGCAAGGGAGTCGGCGATCATCGCAGACACTGCCACCGGGTAACTACACCGCGATCGTCCGCGGTGTGAATGCCTACGACAGGAGTTGGGCTAGTGGAAGTGTATGATCTGGATTAAACTCCCACCTCCATCCAACACCTGATGAAGAAAAACTCTACTACTTCTCAATCCGGACTTGCCCGCCGTAGCCTCGGGGAAGGTGGGTTTTTCAGGGCGCGGCTCTTAATCGCCGTCTTGCTTTGCACGGACGTGGGCATGCTTGATCATGACAGGGACATCGCCTAGCAAGGCGGCTAAACGGCTGTCTCACATAGCGAAGCGCCAGCGAGATGCTTCCCATCCGAGCAGCTGCCGGATTGACGTTTGCAGAACGAGTCTCCTATCAACGAGCTATCGAGGAAGTTTACTGGCGTCATCGGATCTGGCCAAAGGAGAATCCCTATCCTAAGCCATCGCTAGATGCAGTGATGACTCAGGCGCAGCTTGAAGAAAAAGTGGAAGACTATCTGCGCAAATCACAAGCGTTGGAGGATTACCGGCAGCGGCCGATTGATGCTGGCGAGTTACAAGCTGAAATGGATCGCATGGCGCAGCACACCAGGCAGCCAGAGGTATTGCACGAACTCTTTGAAGCGCTCGGGAACGATCCCTTTGTGATCGCGGAATGTCTGGCCAGGCCGGTGTTGAGCGAATCGTATGCTCGAGTCGCCGACCAGAACAGAAACGTCAGCCTAACCTCAGCGGGAAATCGCACGCTGTCGGCGACAGTTAAAGAGAGCCTGACACGCTATCGGAAATGTAGCGACGGTGGATGCACCGATGATACAAAGACTGAGAAGAGTACGAACTACTCGCCTACTGACCGATTCAATCACACAGCGGTTTGGACCGGGAGCGAAATGATCGTCTGGGGCGGCTTATAACTCGAGCGAGTGTTTTGAACACAGGTGGGCGATACAATCCCGCCACCGATAGTTGGACACCCACCAGCACCACCAACGCGCCCAACTGGCCGCCGCTACCACACGGCAGTGTGGACCGGCAGCGAAATGATCGTCTGGGGCGGAGTATAACGGCATCCTCCATTTGAACACTGGCGGGCAGATATAATCCCAGCTACCGATAGTTGGACAGCAACAAGCACCACCAACGCGCCTTCGGCGCGAGATTCTATCACACGGTGGTTTGGACTGGCAGTGAAATGATCGTCTGGGGTGGATTGATAGCGTCCGGCTACTCGAACACGGGCGGAAGATACAATCCTAGCACGAACAGTTGGACAGCGACAAGCACAACCAACGCGCCGTCTGCCCGAGACGTGTCACACGGCAGTCTGGACTGGGAGTGAAATGATCATCTGGGGTGGGTATGATGTCGTCAACTAGCGAACACCGGTGGCAGATACAATCCTGGCACCAACAGTTGGACAGCTACGAGCACAACCAACGCGCCCAGCGGCCGAGACTCTCACACGGCAGTCTGGACTGGCATCGAAATGATCGTCTGGGGAGGATGATCGGCGGTTTCAATACCGGCGGAAGATACAATCCCGGCACCGACAGTTGGACAGCCACGACATCAGCAACGCGCCCACTGGCCGATCCATTCACACGGCAGTCTGGACTGGCAGCGAAATGATCGTGTGGGGTGGATACGAATCTAACTGACGATGCTTGAACACCGGCGGGAGATACAATCCGAGCACCGATAGTTGGACAGCGACGAGCATCACCAACGCGCCTTCTGCCCGAGACGTTCACACGGCAGTATGGACAGGAAGCGAAATGATCGTCTGGGGTGGAATCTATGTTCACCTATCGGGACTGTGTTTAACACCGGCGGGAGATACAATCCTGGCACGGATAGTTGGATAGCCACCAGCACCACGAATGCGCCCTCTGCGCGGTCTCAGCACACGGCGGTGTGGACTGGAAGTGAAATGATCGTCTGGGGCGGGACCGATGGTTCCAACCTATTTAACACTGGCGCGAAATACAATCCTAGCATGGACAGTTGGACGGTTACCAGCACCGCTGACGTACCAGCTCTGCGAAACTTTCACACGGCAGTGTGGAGCTGGTCATCGAAATGATCGTCTGGGGAGGCTGCACAAATGGAACACTTTTGCGGTGAATACACTGGCGGGAGATACAATCCCGGTACAAATAGCTGGACAGCCACCAGCCTCACCAACGCGCCCACTCCCCGAGATAGCCACACGGCGGTGTGGACCGGCAACGAAATGATCGTCTGGGGTGCGCACTACGACGACGGCGGAAGATACAATCCCGGCACCGGATAGCTGGACAGCTACCAGTACCACCAACGCGCCCGATGCCCGACACGGTAACACAGCTGTCTGGACAGGCAGCGACATGATCGTGTGGGGTGGGTTCGGATTTTCTAATGGGACCTACGCAAACTTGAATACAGGCGGGAGATACAATCCCGCCACCGACAGCTGGATGGCCACGAGTACCACCAATGCGCCCCAAGGCCGACTGCTTCAGACAGCAGTTTGGACCGGCAGTGAAATGATCGTCTGGGGTGGACATTACGCTACCCCCAATGGAGGTATCTTCTTGAACACCGGCGGGAGATATTGCGCGCCATTGGCCGGGTCGAAGTTAAGTAACATCAGTACGCGGGCCTTTGTGCAGACTGGGGACAATGTGATGATAGGCGGATTCATTGTTCAAGGACCCGCAACAAAGAGGGTAATTGTTCGTGCCATAGGCCCAGAGCTAACTCAGCATGGCGTTCCCAATGCATTAGGCAATCCTACATTGGAGCTGCATAACGCCGCGGGAGCGTTGATTGCCTCCAATAACAACTGGGCGACGACGATCATCGGTGGGATTATCACCCATAGCCAAGTCCGCGAAATCCAAGCCAGCGGGTACGTACCCAGTGACGGAAGAGAATCTGCGATCATCGCAGACCTGCCACCGGGTAACTACACGGCGATCGTGCGCGGTGTAAACGACACCACCGGAGTGGCTCTGGTGGAGGTGTACGATTTGAGCCCTGACGCGAACTCAAATCTAGGCAACATTAGTACGCGCAGTTTTGTGCAGACAGGTGATAACGTGATGATTGGCGGTTTCATCGTTGACGGGATAACACAAAAGAGAGTGATTATTCGCGCCATTGGTCCCGAGCTATCAGCCCCTCCGTTTAACGTTCCCGATGCGCTGGCTAATCCGACCTTGGAGCTGCACGATGGCACCGGCGCACTAATCGCTAGCAACGATAATTGGGTGCAAACGATAATCGGCGGGATTATCACCAGCGATCAAGGGCGGGATATTCGGACCAGCGGCTACGCTCCAGGCGATCCAAGGGAGTCGGCGATCGTCGCAAACCTGCCGCCGGGTAACTACACTGCCATTGTGCTCGGCGTAAACGGTACGACGGGAGTTGCTCTGGTGGAAGTGTACGATCTGCATTAGCAAGCCTACCAGGCTTCGGACTAGACACGAGCTCTGTCACGTTGAGAGCCCATAGCGGTTCGCTTTTCGAGCAGGAGCCGGCTTTCGATCGGAGCGCTTGTGCGAATGGATAATGCAACTACGAGCTATTTCGCTCCGCAGCCCATTCGAAAAGGATTGACGCGATGACACTAAGGTGGGTAGAGTTGCACTCGAATTCGCTATCTAGCGTTTCAACCCGGAACGTATTCCCGGGGTGAGATGTTGTATGGTGCGATTCTTCAGATCGAAAAACAAAAAGTGAAAAGAAAAACCATGAAAACTGCACGCATATAAAATCAATCATCCGGTCGCCTTGGCGGCGCGGCTTGCTTATTATCCCGTTGGCCTTCGCCTGTCTTGCCTTTCTCCCGCAAGCGCGCGCCGTTTGTCAACAAGGTTGCGGCGACAACGACAATACATTCTTTGGTGATGACGCACTTTTGAGCAAAAAGGGCATCAGCAACACAGCCATTGGTTCCCAAGCGCTCCACAATAACTTCGATGGCAGCAAAAACACTGCCGTCGGGGCTTATGCGCTTTACAGTAATTCAGGCCTAGGAGGGGCTGGGCAAGTTAACACTGCTACCGGTGCTTATGCACTCTACAGCAATTCGGGCACAAGTAGGACTAATGGCAGCGCCAACACGGCCGATGGTGCGTATGCGCTCTACAGCAACACGGGCGGCCAAAGCAACACGTCCAACGGTCATGCCGCGCTCTACCGCAACACAACCGGTGACTTCAACACGGCCACCGGTAGCCGTGCGCTCTACAACAACACGACCGCGAACTACAATACCGCGATCGGCACTGGCGCGCTCGAGAGCAATACAACCGGCTTCCAAAACACGGCCACCGGTGCTGGTGCGCTAGGCAGAAATACAACCGCCAACAGAAACGTTGCTGAAGGATATGCTGCTCTCGCCATGAATCGAACCGGCAACTTCAACACGGCCGTTGGATTCCAAGCCTTGTTGCAAAACGGTGTTGGGTCAAACAACGTCGCGTTGGGCTTCAACGCCGGCAGTAATCTTACCCAAGGCAATGGCAACGTTTGTATCGGTTACAATGTTGTGGGAGTTGCTGGCGAGAGCAATACCACCCGGATTAGTAACATTTACTTCTCGGCCGCGTCCGGCCGGGCCGTTTACGTCAATTCTGATAACAAGATCGGCACGCTTGTCTCCTCGCGGCATTTCAAGGAGGAGATCAAACCGATAGACAAGGCGAGCGAAGCCATCCTGGGGCTTAAACCGGTCACCTTCCGTTACAAAAAGGAGATTGAGCCCAATGGCTCCATCATGTTTGGGCTCATCGCCGAGGATGTGGAGAAAGTGGATCCCGATCTGATAACCCGCAACGACAAAGGCGAGGCCGAGACCGTGCGCTACGACGCGGTGAATGCGATGTTGCTCAACGAGTTTCTGAAAGCGCACCGCAAAGTCGAGGAACAGAACGGCAAGATTCAACAACAGGAAGCGACAATCACTGAATTGAAATCCACCGTGACCCAGCAGCAGAAAGGATTGCAGGCTGTAACCGCGCGTCTCGAACAGCAGGCCTCTCAAATCCAAAAGGTGAGCGCTCAGTTCGCCGCAGCGAGTCCGCGCCGTGGCGGACTCGAAGCGAGCGGACCTACTCCGCAAGTGGTCAAGAATCCCTAAAGCTTAGAGGCAATCTCAGTAAGGCCGGTCGGAGTTGGGACTGTGTCTCAGAAATTGATTCCAACGGTGAACGATCTGGATTGCCGACGCACATCGCGGGGGAAGGTCCACGCTTCATTGTGTGTGCGGATGAACGCTGACGGCGTTTCTTGAATTAAATCTGCGATTCGTGCCTGCTGCGAATTGGTTTGACAGGTTGGCGAGATTTTTGCCAAACTCGGCGTCGTTAAGCCGATCTTGAATCAGGCGGAGGCCTTTTTCCCCGCTAGGTTCTTCGCCTGTTCCGGACTTCCGCAGGTCCAGAATCCACACGGCGGGGAAAAGGAAGGAAAAACCATGAATCCATTGATCCAGCTAAAACAGACAGCTCCCGTATTTCTCATCGCGCTCACCCTCGCCTGCTTTGCAATTTCGCCCGAAGCGCGCGCGCTTCTTCCGGCGCCGACACCGGACGGAGCGTATCCGGGATGGAACACGGCTGAGGGTTCAGGTGCCCTCTTCAATCTGACCACTGGTGATTTTAACACGGCCATTGGCGGTCACGCGCTCTATGGAAACACCACCGGCAGCTCCAACACTGCGGTAGGTGGTTTTACCCTAACCGCAAACGGTTCAGGCGACCAGAACGTGGCCGTTGGCCAGGGAGCGCTTCGATACAACACGACTGGCAATTACAATACGGCCAACGGTGTTAATGCGCTCTATAGCAACACGACCGGCAACTACAACGCCGCCAACGGTGCTGGTGCGCTCAAAGGCAACACGAGGGGCGGCGGGAATACGGCCAGCGGGTACCAAGCGCTCTATAGAAGCGCGGACGGTGCTGGTAACACGGCTACTGGTTATCAAGCGCTCTATGGCAGCATCACGTTCTCCGGAGCCTTCAACACGGCTACCGGTCTTCGAGCGCTCTACCTCAATAGTAGCGGCTACAACAACACTGCCGTTGGTAGTGGTGCGCTCTTTCAAAGCACAAACGGCAACAACAACGTCGCTTTGGGTGTTGACGCCGGCGCCAACATCATCTCCGCCAGTAATGTTACCTGTCTCGGCGCCGGTGTGCGCGGTGAGAACGTAGACAACACCACTTGGGTGGCCAATGTCTATAGCGCGGTTCCGATAAGTGGCACCACGCTACCAGTCATCGTGTCCGACAGCGGCCAGCTTGGCACGGTGGCATCCTCGGAACGCTTCAAGAAAGACATCGCCACCATGGAGACTGCCAGTGAAGCAATCCTGTCGCTCAGGCCAGTCACATTCCACTACAGGACCGACACCATTGGCACACCGCAATTTGGTTTGATTGCCGAGGAAGTGGCGAAAGTGAATCCGGCGCTGGTGTTGCCCGATAAAGAAGGGAAACCGTACACGGTTCGCTACGACGCGGTGAACGCGATGTTGCTCAATGAGTTCCTGAAAGAGCACCGCAAGGTCGAGGAACAGAACGGCAAGATTGAACAACAGGAAGCGACAATCACTGAATTGAGATCCACGGTGGCCCAGCAGCAGAAAGGATTGCAGGCTGTAACCGCGCGTCTCGAACAGCAGGCCTCTCAGATCCAGAAAGTGAGCGTGCAGCTCGCCGCAGCGAGTCGGCCGGTGGCGGACTTGAAGTGAACAGACAAGCGCTGCCAATGGTCAGCAATAATCAGTAATCTTCCTGCGTTGTTTGTCGTCGTTTGCTTGTGGGCGAAACCAATGCTCGTGCGGTCACTACTCAGCAGTAAGGTGGCCTCCCTTTCTATTCCTATTGGCCTTCGATTATAGGAATAAGGCCCACGCCGGCCGGCTTTCGGTTGCACGCTGTTCATGAGAAGCTGATCATTGCGCAGGCCGAGATCCACATAAAATCACAAAAATGAATATCCAGGTTGAGCCGCCGCCGAAACGAGGAATGGGATGTTTCGGAAAAGGTTGTCTGATCCTCGTCGCTTCGGGGATTTTACTGGTTGTGGGAGGCATCGGGGGAACTTATTGGAGTTTCCATCACTATCTTTCGGATAAACCCGCACCGATCCCTGAAACTTCTGTGCCCAACGAAACCGGACCCGTTACGCCTGGAGAAACGAGCGCGCCCGCGCCGATCGAAAAAAGCGCCGAGGTTCGTGAACGCCTGGATACGATGAAAAAAGCGGCGAAGGCTCACGAACAAACCGGAGTGGAGTTGACCGCCGCAGACATCAACGCGCTGATCGCGGCCAATCGAAAATCGAGTGGCACGGCCTCTGTTGGCATCAACGACACTGTCCTGCAGGCGGAGTTTTCTATTCCACTGCAACGATTGGACGTCCCATTTCGAAGCGCATTTGGTCTGAGTGATCGGTATTTGAACGCCACTGTCACGATAGTAGCGCCGCCGGGAACCAACGCGAGCAGCGTCCAGCTGAACGAGGTGACGCTCAACGGTCATAAAATTCCCGCCGGCCTGCTGGACTGGCAATTACCCGGAGTCGGACGATCGCTACGAACTTACGTGATCAAATACGCCAACCAGTACGGAGTAACGGATGGAGAAATCAGGGACGGCAAAGTAATCCTGCACACCAGCGGCCATTAAGTGCGCCAGCGAGGGAGGTATGCATGGGACCGAATTTTTCTCGCGAACCCGTCGATTTCTTGCTAGGAACCACGTTGTAAATAGCTGCTGTCATGTTGAGCGAAGCGCTGCAACGAAATTCGAAGGATGAGGCCAGGCTTTCAAACATCTCTGGTCTTTTTCGTTACTTGCCAGTCGGGAGCATGATCAGAGATTGAAAGCCTGGCCTCGCGGACTTCGTCCGTTGCGTTGCACCTTCGCTTCGCTCAGAATGACATTAGTAAAATGAATAAAAGCGAAACAAGTTTGTGGCTGGGCGTGAGCGAGGCGGCACGGAATGCATTGACTCCGCGCGATTATAAAGTGGGTTCTTTGCCGCAACGAGTCGCGCAGTCGGGTGTTCCTGCGGGCGAACTGGTAGGGGCAGACCGGTCGAGGCCGGAGATAAAGCGCGCCTGGATCCCCGGCGTGGAAATTTTCGCTCGCAAAATTCATTCTCAGCGTCATCGCGGAGTTTTCGGCGAGTTTGTCCGGCGCGACGAGGGTGTTCTGGCGAAAATCGGATTTTGGCCGAAGCAATGGTCGGCCGCGCGCATGTTTGCGCCCAGCGCCAAAGGATTTCATGTGCACCCACCGAGCATTCCGGCCGATACCACCGCCGAGAAATGGCTGCGCCGTTTGTTCATGCGCGGGCCCGAGAATTATTCGCTGCGTCGTTACGATGACGAACAGTGGGACGTCATGTTTTTTCTCCAGGGACGCGTGGAGATGATTTTGTGCGATGTGCGTGCCGGTTTTTCAAAACGCATCATGCGTTTCTTCATCGATGGCGACAATCACCAGAGTAGTAACAATGTGGGAGTGGTCGTTCCACCCGGGGTCGCACACGCGATTCGCGTAGAAGGGTCGGAAGATGTCATCATGGTTTACGGGACAAGCACCGTTTTTCATCCGGAATTCGAGGGACGGATCGCCAGCGAAATCGAAACCGCGGAGTTGCCGGAATCCTGGCAGAAGTTTTTGGGTAGCGGCGATTGACCTCAATCGCCGCAGAGGCGGTCCGGGTGAACCGCCCCTACCTTCACCAGAATGAAGCGAAGCTTCGATCCGGCCGTTCTGGAAATGATGGATCGGCCGCAACCGGTTTCGCGCGAGTTGGAGCGCGATCTTGAACGGCTTCGGCAACTTAATCGCTGGTTCGGCAGCCACGGTCTCGTTTCAACTTTCATCCGGCGCTGGATACTTCCCGGCGCGCAAATGCGCGTTGTCGATCTTGCCACGGGTTCGGGCGACATTCCGCGGTTGCTCGTGGATCACGCGCGAAAGGTTGGCGCGCAAATCGAGATCGATGCAGTCGATCGGCAACCTGCGACGCTGGAAATCGCCCGGAGATTGAGCGCCGGGTACCCGGAAATTTCCTACCACGAAGCAAACATTCTGGAATGGGATTGCGCGCAACGCTACGACATCGCGCTTTGCTCGTTAGTTCTTCATCATTTCAGCGATGATGACGCCGTAAAACTTCTGCGGCGATGTCGCGAATTGGCGGACAGATTTGTGCTGGTGTCGGATTTGCGGCGCGGGTTTCTACTCCGGGCGGGCGTTTACATGTTGACCGCACTTATCTTTCGCGAACCGATGACGCGCTTTGACGCGCGCCTTTCCGCCGAACGGGCCTTTTCATTTGCCGAGATGCGCGAGCTTGCGATCGAGGCGGGCTGGAAAAATTTCGGTCACAAAAAATTTCGGTTCGCGAGGCAGACGGTTTGGCTGGAGTGATTGCCCCAGAAATGCTCTTGAAAGTTCTGTCTCATCGAGGGTTAATGGACTGAACCATCAAACGCCGAAATTTATGCCACTCTTAAAACCAGATCCCACGTTTTATCCTTCGCCACGTCTGGCAATGCAGGCGCCGCCCGAGAAACACGCGTTCGTCGCCGCGCTGAATCCGCCCGGCAGCAAACTGAATGACGCAATCTTAGTCGTGGATGTAGATCCCGAATCGGCCACGTACGGCCAACGTGTCGGCGAGGTGAAAATGCCAAAGTTTGGCGATGAACTGCATCACTTTGGTTGGAACGCATGCAGTTCCGCGCTTTGCCCGTACGCTCCGCATCCGCACGTCGAACGGCGTTACCTGGTCGTGCCGGGTATCCGATCGTCACGTATTCACATCATCGATACGAAGCCCGACCCGCGAAAACCGCAGATCGTCAAAGTGATCGAGCCGGAGGAGGTTTTTGCCCGCACGAATTATTCGCGCCCGCACACGATTCACTGTGGTCCGGAAGCCATTTACGTTAGCGCGCTCGGAGATCCCAAGGGTGAGGGGCCGGGCGGCATTTTTATGCTCGATTGCGAAACATTCGAAGTGCTCGGCCAGTGGGAAGTCGATCGCGGCGTCGCAATTCTTGCATTACGATTTTTGGTGGCACCTGGGGTTCGACACCTTGCTTAGCAGCGAATGGGGCACGCCGAACATGATCGAGAACGGAGTTCAACCCGATCTCTTGTTAGGTGGCAAATACGGACATCAAATGCATGTCTGGGATCTCCGACGGCGCCGACATCTTCAGACGCTCGATCTCGGGAAAGAGCAACAAATGGTTCTCGAGATGCGTCCCGCGCATGACCCGAGGAAAGCTTACGGGTTCGTTGGGGTGGTGGTTTCGTTGAAAGATTTGTCCGCGTCAGTTTGGCTGTGGCATCGGGACAATGGCCAGTGGGACGTAAAGAAAGTGATCGAAATTCCCGCCGAACCTGCCGACCCCGACAAGCTGCCGGCCATGCTCAAGGATTTCAAAGCGGTGCCGCCGCTCGTGACGGACATCAATTTATCCTTGGACGACAAGTTCCTTTACGTTTCGTGCTTTGGGACCGGCGAGTTTTTGCAATACGATGTTTCGGATCCATTCAATCCAAAAAAGACCGGCTCGGTGCGCATTGGCGGCATCGCCAATCGTGTTGCGCATCCGAAGAAGCCGGATCAACCGCTCGCGGGCGGCCCGCAAATGGTGGAAGTGAGCCGCGACGGGAAGCGAATCTATTTCACCAACTCGCTTTATGCCGCATGGGACGAGCAATTTTATCCCGACGGTGTCGGCAGTTGGATGGTGAAGCTTGATGCCAATGCCAATGGCGGCATCACGTTCGACGAAAACTTTTTCCTGGAAAGCAACGACTATCGCGTCCATCAAGTTCGCCTCGAAGGAGGCGATTCCTCGAGCGATTCCTTCTGTTTTCCGTGAGCGAGCTCTGGCCGTGGCTCGCGGTCTTTGGGCTGGGAATTTTTCACGGAATTAATCCTGCCATGGGCTGGCTGTTTGCCGTGGCGCTTGGATTGCAGGAACAGAAGCGGACAGCCGTATTCCGCGCGCTGCCGCCGATGGTGCTGGGGCACGCGCTTTCCATTGGGATCATCATCGCCGTGGTTCTTCTGGCCCGTGTTAGCCTGCCGCATCGCACTCTGAAAATTGCCGCTGCCGCGATCCTCTTCGGCTTCGGTTTATATCGTCTACTGCGTTCGCGTCATCCGAACTGGGTGGGGATGCGAGTCGGCTTCGGTGACTTGACGCTTTGGTCGTTCATCATGGCGTCAGCGCACGGTGCAGGATTGATGCTGGTCCCATTTTTTCTGCCATCGCCGGCTGCGGGAGAGTCGCATCACCACGACGCTCACCAAATGCACGCGTGGGCATTCGCCAACTTTAGTGCGCCCTCTCTGCTTATCACGGCGGTGGTAGTCCACACATTTGGGTATCTTCTAACCACCGCGCTGGTGGCGATTGTGGTTTACGAAAAACTCGGGGTGGCAATATTGCGCCACGCGTGGCTCAACATCGATTTAGTCTGGATGGTCGCGCTAATGATCACCGGCGTCTTTATCCTGGTGTTTTGATTCCTCGAGTCGCGTTGATTTACTGTAAAGCGGCAGAGCACTGCCGCACTCCAAAACGTGGCCGTTCTCGTAACCGCCTTTCGTGCGCGCTTGCGTTTTGGAGTGCGGTGCTGCTGCACCGCTTTCTCGAGGTGATTGGTTCTTGATTCCGGCGCGACTAGCGATTTGATGTGGCCGTGTGAAAATTCTGACCACCATCGCAGGAGGCGCGCGCGCAGCCGCAACGCAGGCCGCGTGTGCTCGTGCCGACGATGGGCGCGTTGCATAAGGCGCACGGCGAGTTGATCCGGGTGGCGCGCGAGGCCGCCGGCAAAGATGGCGAGGTCGCCGTCAGCATTTTTGTTAATCCGCTTCAGTTCGAACCGGGCAGCGATTACAAGCGATATCCACGTCCGGAAAAAGCAGACGAAGAATTTTGCCGGAACGCGGGTGTCGATCTTTTATTTCGTCCCTCAGCCGAAGAGATTTATGCAAGCGACCGCTCGACATTCGTGGAAGAAACTTCGTTGTCGAGCACACTGGAAGGCAAATCGCGGCCCGGACATTTCCGCGGGGTGTGCACAGTAGTCGCGAAGCTGTTCAACATTCTCGCGCCTGATGCAGCCGTGTTCGGCGAGAAAGATTTTCAGCAACTGGCGGTTATTCGGCGGATGGTGCGCGATCTCAATTTCAAGATCGATATCATCGCCGTGCCGACGGTGCGGGAAGAAGACGGCCTGGCATGCAGCTCGCGCAACCAGTATTTGAATTCCGAAGAACGGAAGCAGGCACCGTCCTGCACAAAGCGCTGATGGCGGCCAAAGAATGCCGGTAAAAAATCTGCCAATGATATCGTCGCGCTTGCGCAAGCAGTCATCAATGAAGCGCATCTGGCACGAATCGATTACATAGAAGTCGTCGATGCAGAGACGTTGAAGCCCGTTGAGAATGCCGGACCGAATAGTGTGCTGCTACTGGCCGTTTTCTTCGGCAAGACCCGCTTGATCGACAACATGCGGTTGGCCTGAAGTGACGCAGGCAATCCTGCCTGCGAGGGCTAGCTGTCGTCGCCATGTGGCCATTTTCGTCTGGACAACCCTTACTGATTCTCCCGACACTTTTCGCATGAAAGTCAGGATTCAATCATTCGTCGCCGTCACGTTCGTACTCGTTACTTTCGCGCTTCAGCCGATGGTGAAAGCGGTCATTCCACCACCAGATGGTGGCTATCCCGGGTTTAATACCGCAGAAGGCCAGAAGGCTCTTTCTGGCCTCACCACCGGGATCGGGAACACAGCAGTTGGTTGGTTTTCGCTCTTTAGTAACAATGACGGCAGCTTCAATACCGCTCTCGGTGCGGGCACGCTTCTTTTCAACGTCGGAAACCAAGCTAGCGGCGAGGGAACGCAAAACACCGCCATTGGTACCGCGGCGCTTCTAAGCAACACAACCGGGGCGAGCAATACGGCGACCGGTACCACCGCACTTTTAAACAACACCACCGGCAACGACAACGTAGCGACCGGCGTTCGTGCGCTATTTAGTAACACTACCGGCTCGTCCAACATCGCCATCGGCAGTAGTGCTCTCCCAAACAACACGAGTGGCAACTTCAATATCGCAGTTGGTTCAGGCGCCGGTGGCGCAATCACCGACGCGTTTAATTGCATTGCTATCGGACACAGCGGCGCAAATGTGAACCAGAGCTGTTTCATCGGTAACATTCGCAATGCTGTCGTAGCACCTGACGCCATGCCAGTATTGATCGATTCCGCCGGCAAGCTTGGCACTACCAACGGTTCTTCTCGCCGGTTCAAAACGCACATCAAGCCGATGGACGAAGCCAGCGAAGCCATCCTGGCGTTTAAACCGGTAACGTTTCACTACAAGAGCGACAAGACCGGCACGGCCCAATTTGGGTTGATTGCCGAAGAAGTGGCCGCGATAAATCCGGACCTCGTGATGCGCGATAAGAAGGGCGAAATTTACACTGTGCGTTACGACGCAGTAAACGCGATGTTGCTCAACGAATTTCTTAAGGAGCATCGCAGAGTCGAGGAACTGAAATCGGCGATGGCGCAGCAGCGAAAGGATTTCGAGGAGGCCCTCGTTCAGCAGCAGAAAACAACCGAGGCTCTCGTCGCGCGCTTGAATGGGCAGGAAGCGCGCATTCAGAGCGTCAGTGCTCAGATTGGAAAGAGTAAATCACCCGAGCAAATGCTCGTTGGGACCCATTGAAGGTGGGTTATCTGAGCATCAAATTCTGAATTCGCGCGCTAGGTTGCCAGAGTCCGAAGATCAACGCTTCTAACGCGAACACAATCCTCAGTTGCAGTTGAATACTAGGGCCTGACCGCCGCGCGTGCCGGGGTTGGTCGCGATAAATCACCTTCCGAACCCCAGCAATTTCGAGGCAAATTCGTTGCACTGGAGGGTGCCTTTGCTCTCGACAAGTAGGAAAGATTTCCCCGACACTTCACGTTTATGAAAACAAACATTCCATTGCTGGCTTCGGTCACACTCGCGGTTATCGGCTTTGCGCTTTCGCCAAAAGCGCAAGCGGTCGTCCCTCCACCGGACGGAGGCTATCCAGGCTTGAACACTGCTGAGGGACAAAACGCGCTGAAAAACCTTACGACCGGCTCTGGCAATACCGCAGTTGGTTGGTTTTCGCTCTTTAGCAACGCAACGAGCAGCTTCAATACCGCTACCGGCGCGGGGTCGCTCGTTTTCAACACCGCAGACGACAATACGGCGTTTGGCGCGGCGGCGCTTTTATTCAACACCACCGGCATCAACAATACCGCCGTTGGCGCGGCCGCCCTTTTGAACAATACCATTGGCGAGGAAAACACGGCCACCGGTCATCGAGCGCTCTTTAGCAACAGAACCGGCAGGTTCAACACGGCCGACGGCGCTGGCGCGCTCTACTTCAACAGCACCGGCGAAAACAATACGGCGACTGGTTTTCAAGCCCTCCTTATCAACACCGACGGAGCGGGGAACACGGCTACCGGTTATCAGACACTCTTAAACAACACCACCGGCACAAACAACACGGCCAGCGGTTATCTAGCGCTCTCCAACAACACCACCGGCGTCAGCAACACGGCCTTGGGCGATCGCGCGCTCCTTCAGAACACTACCGGCAGCTACAACACCGCGACGGGTTTCACTGCGCTCTCCAGCAACGCCACCGGTGTCAGCAACACGGCCTTGGGCGATTCTGCCGGGTTCAGCGTCACTACAGCCGATGACGTTATTTGTATCGGCGCGAACGTCGGAGGCGAGAACGTGAGCAATACCTGTTATATCGGCAACATTTTCGGTGTGACTTCTGCCGGAGCAACTGGCGTCGTCGTTAATTCAACGGGTAAGCTGGGCACCATTGTTTCTTCCCGGCGGTTCAAAGATGACATTAAGCCAATGGACCAAGCCAGCGAGGCACTCTTCGCGCTCCAGCCGGTTAGTTTCCATTACAAAAAGGAGATTGACCCGAAGGGCGTCCCTCAGTTTGGGCTGGTGGCAGAGGATGTGGAAGCGGTCAATCCTGACCTGGTGGTTCGCGACGCTGAGGGCAAAGTCAACACGGTGCGCTACGAAGCGGTGAACGGGATGTTGCTCAATGAGTTCCTCAAAGAACACCGTAGAGTCGAGGAACTAAAATCAGCGATGGCGCAGCAGCGAAAGGATTTCGAGACCGCGGTTGTTCAGCAACGGAAGGCAACGGAGGCTCTCGTCGCGCGCTTGAATGAGCAGGAAGCGCGGGTTCAGAAGGTGAGCGCACAAGTAGAAGTGGGTAAATCAGGGTCGCAAATGCTGGTTGAAAACCAGTAAACCGCTTTCATCTGAACCGAAAATCCTGATTCTGAAGCCTGGTCTGGATCCATTCCACCGGAAGATTCGGCTTGCCTAAAAGCGGGGAATCGGATAGAAGAGTGCGGCGTTTGTAATGAGGGGACTTTTTGCGGCATTTCTCAGTCTGGCGATTGCTGGTGCCCCGAAAGTCTTCGGGGACGAGCAATCGACTTCTCCCTATGCGACGGCGGCGGATTTCGCCAAGTACACAATGAAGCTGCGGGAGCAGGCGATGATCAAAGTGGAACCGCAGGTCCTTATCCCGACCAGCTCCCGCCCGGCGATCCAGCGTTACCCGTGGAAAATGAATATCGTAACGACGGTGTTCTGGGTGGGTGAGGAAGCGGGCGGAAACAATCCGGTGCCGAACTACAAGAGTTCATGGGATCTTAATTGGACGACGAATTACGGAGGTACGGACAGCCCGGATTCGAGCGCACGGCGCAATTACATTCCAATCGCGTTCGTCCCGAGGCAGAATCCGTTCTACGTCGCGCTGCCATATAACGACGTCACGCACGGCCAATTCAAGCCGGAAGCGCCGCTCGTGATCCCCTGGTTCAAGCAATCCTACACCGGACCGGGACAGTCGGTCTGCCGTAATCGCTGGATCGCGATTCGCAAAGGGAATCGCCTCTGCTACGCACAATGGGAGGATTGTGGGCCGTTTCGCACGGACCATTTTCAATACGTCTTCGGAAACGAGCGGCCGAAACCGAATCTCAATCACGGGGCCGGCTTGGACGTTTCCCCTGCGGTGCGTGATTATCTCGGTTTAGCGCCCACGGATGTGACCGATTGGCAATTTGTGGAAGTCCGCGATGTGCCTCCGGGTCCCTGGCGAAGTTACGGCGATAACAATCATTTCGTCATCGCGCGTCGCCAAAGCGAGCAGCGCGTGGCCGCCGGCGGCGGCGGCGCGGCGAAGAAGTAAGCGGCCACTCGCGCTGTCATTCTGAGCGGAGCGAAGAATCTCGGATTCCTTTAGTCCGTTGTCCGCTGCCGAACGGGAAACAGATCAGAGATGTTTCGCTTCGCTCAACATGACAGCGGCCACGATTGATATGAGTTTCCCCCGCCAGCTGCGAGCGCCAGATTAGACGTCGGTCGCTTGGGCACCTTGTTAGCCGCCTGGAGAAGATACTGGAACAGCAGATGGAACGGCTTTCGTGGCGGTCTTCTCAGCGGGCTCCGCCTTGGGATGCGGAGTCTCCGGTGTCGCCATCCCAAGCAACTCTGAGACGGTGACAAACTTGAAACCCTTGGCCTCCAGCTCATCGAAGGTGGAAGGCATCGCTTCGACTGTCCCCGGATGAATGTCGTGGGAAAGCACGATCGAACCGGGTCGCGTCTCTTTGAGAATACGATTGCGAACTACCGCCGGACCCGGCCGTTTCCAGTCGAGCGGATCAACGTCCCAAAGAATGATGTCATACCCAAATTCGTCGTGGATCCATCGTTTTTCGCGTTCGGTGATTGATCCATACGGTGGCCGCAGCAACGTGGGACTCTTCCCGATAGCGCTCTTGATTGCATCATCGGTCCGCTGCAATTGACTCCGAACACTTTCCTGCGACATCTTGGCGAGATTGGGATGCGACCAACTGTGGCTCGCGATTTCGTGTCCTTCGCGTGCTGCTCGCGCAACGATCTCCGGATATTCTGCGACCAATTCGCCGAGCACAAAGAATGTGGCCTTGATGTGGTGAGCGGCCAGTAAATCGAGCAATTTCGGCGTAAGCGCCGCGCTCGGTCCATCGTCAAAGGTCATAGCGATGTAAGGCCCATCGACGTGCACCGAATTAAAGCTGATTGCCGGTTCCTTGGGAGGGGTTGGACTCTTTGGCGCAGCTTCCTTTTGCACGTTCGGAGATACGGCCTTAGGTGCCGCTTCGACCGGATGGACGGAGATAGCGGGCTTGGGCTTGGTTGCGGGCGCGGGTTGGGCTGCGAGGGCAACAGTAAAACCCAACGTGGCTGCGCAACACAACAGCAAACAGGAATTACGCATTACGGGTGAAGGTGGGAAATTGAACGCGTGTATGTAGCAGAGGCCGCCATTTTCGCAACAGGGAGTGAATTGGGGCAGCGGACGATAAGATTTGCCGCGGCGATTTTTTTCGGACACGTTCCGTTGCCGCCAAAGCGGCGGAGCACCGCCGCACTCCAAAACGTGGCCGCAATTTCTGGGCGCCATTCGCGCTTGCGTTTTGGAATGCGGGCGCTTCCGCGCCGCTTTTGATTCGTCCTGGGCGCGGAGAAGGTCCCTTGGATCGCGCACCGAGAAAAGATGGTTATTCCAGACCGGCTTCCGCTTTTGACCGAGAAAATTAACGATCGCGTTACTTTAAAACAGCGTTTGTGCTGCCGTAAACCCTTGACAAACAATGGGTGTGCTGTGGTAGAAGGAGGGCGGGAGAGCAGCTTCGCAGGCGTATGACGCGTTTCATTTTCATTATCGCAATTCTCGTGTTCGCGCTGGGCGGTTTCGTCACGGGTGCGAGTTCGCAGGTCAACGTCACCCAGAAGAACAATAATCCTTCCCGCGATGGCCTCTATATCGATCCCGCATTTACGCCGAGCAACGCGGCCAATCTGGTTCGCGATTTAAACTTTAACGGGACAATCGTAGGCAACGTTCACGCACAGCCGCTTTACATCGAGGGCGGGCCTAACGGGCCGATGATCATCGCCGTTACCGCTTCGAATAATATTTATGCTCTGAACGCGACCACCGGCTCGATTATTTGGCAGCGCACCGACATCGGACCCCCGGTCACGTCCGGTCTTCCATGCGGCAACGTCAGTCCCGTAGGCACCATCGGCACACCGGTTGTCGATCTCGCGTCGCGATCACTTTTCTTCGATGCATTGATCGACGGGGTGACCAAGAAGCACTTCATTTATTCGCTGAATGTGGACACCGGCGCCACGAATCCGGGCTGGCCCGTGGATGTGAACGCCACAGCGATGTACAACGGAATACTCTTCAGCTCGCTGGTGCAGGAAGACCGAGGTGCACTGGCTCTTGTGAATGGGATTGTTTACGTGCCTTACTCCGGATATTTCGGCGACTGCGGGAGCTATCATGGTTGGGTTGTTGGTGTAGACATTAACAATCCAGTCAATGTCGGAGCTTGGGCGACAACAGCTGCTAAAGGCGGTATTTGGGGACATAGCGGCGTTGCCAGCGACGGCACCAACATGTTCGTCATCACGGGTAACACCACCGGCACAGGAGGCGTATGGGGCGGTGGAGAAGCGATCATTCGTTTGCAAGCCGGACCATTCTGGAGCGGTATGCCCACAGATTACTGGGCGCCGACAAATTGGTTCAATCTCGATAACGGCGACACAGATCTTGGTGGCGTCAGCGCCATGCTCATCGACGTGCCTGGAGCAAATCCTTCTCAGCTCGTACTCGCGACAGGAAAGGATAGCAACGCGTATTTGCTTAATCGGAACAACCTTGGTGGCATAACGGCGCCTGTCGCCCAGCTGAGTGTTGGTTTCACTATCGGCCAATCATCGGCTACTTATCGCACGGCGCAGGGGACTTATTTTGTTTTCCGCGCGAGCAGTCAGGTGAAGGCGTATAAGATCACGGAGGCAAGTCCGCCGACGATAGTGTCGGCGTGGAGCGTGAGTCAAACCGGACAAGGGTCGCCCTGGGTCACAACCACCGATGGAACCAATAACGCGATCGTGTGGGTTGTCGGTGCCCAAGGTGACCAGCGGTTACACGGCTACAATGGTGACACTGGCGCGGTTGTTTACGCAGGTGGCGGCGCTAATGAATTGATGACCGGCACGCGCAAATGGAACAGCGGCATCGCTGCTCGCGGAAGCATCTACGTAGCCAATGACAACAAGGTTTATGCTTTCCGCGTTCCCGGGGGCACGCCTACTCCTACGCCGACTGCTAGTCCAACGCCCACGGCAACATCTACACCTACCGCGACCGCTACAGCGACTGCAACTTCTACTCCAACATCTACACCAACGGCCACCGCGACTGCGACAGCCACGGCCACTTCGACCGCCACGCCATCTGTGACTCCGACGGCAACACCCAGACCAACGCCCACTCCGAGATCGCATGCGACACCCAGGCCGCGCCCGACCCCACCGCCAAGGCCCATGCTTTAACCGGTCAATATTTCGATTGTCAGTGGTTCGTGGCCCTGACAAACGAATCATAATTACAACGGGCATGGCTCCGATCCACGATAGAATCCTGTGAAAGCTCTGAGCCTGCGACCCTTAATCGGCGTGTTACTCGCGCTGTTCGGCCTTTTCCTCGGTCTGTTTGCTACTGCCAAGCCGTTAAATGATCCAACGATTCGACGATTCAACGATGCAATGGATCGTCAGCACGCTCCCTTTCCGACGATTCAAATCCAACCGGTTGCTTCCGGCTTTGCATCGCCGGTGGCGGTTACGAACGCAGGTGACGGCAGCGGCCGGCTGTTCATCGTGCAGCAAACGGGCCAGATCCGAATTTTGATTAACGGCACGGTCCTTACCACACCTTTCCTGAATATCTCAGATCTGGTGAGCTGTTGTGGCGAGCGAGGCTTGCTCGGTCTCACTTTCCACCCGAGCTACGTCAGTAACGGATTCTTCTACGTCGATTACACGGACGTAAACGGCAATACCAGGGTCGCCCGCTACACGGTTTCCAAAAACGATCCCAACATCGCGGATCCAAACTCGGCGTTCCCTATTCTGAGTCAGGTGCAGCCGTTTTCGAACCACAACGGGGGGCAGCTCGCATTCGGCCCCGATAGCTACTTGTACATCGGTTTGGGCGACGGCGGCAGCGGCGGCGATCCGCAGGAGAACGGACAAAATCTTCAAACCTGGCTGGGGAAGATCCTGCGTGTGGACGTCGATGGTGATGATTTTCCCGGCGACCCGAATCGCAACTATGCCGTGCCACCGGACAATCCCTTCGTGGGCAACCCTAACGCGCTGGACGAGATTTGGGCATACGGCGTGCGCAACCCATGGCGCTGCACTTTCGACCGGATCACAGGTGACTTTTTCATCGCCGATGTGGGGCAAAATTCCTGGGAAGAGATTAACTTTCAGCTTGCAGCGAGCGCCGGAGGAGAAAACTACGGCTGGGACGTGCTGGAGGGAATGCACTGCTTCGAGGACATCCCGCAGGGAAGTTGCAACCAGTTCTTAAACGGTGGCTCTACGCTTCCCGTGCTCGAGTACAGCCATTCGCTCGGCTGCTCTGTTACCGGCGGCTATCGTTACCGCGGCCAGCTCTATCCGCAGCTCAACGGCATCTACTTTTATTCCGATCTTTGCTCAGGCACTATCTGGGGCGCGATTCAGGATAATGGGACATGGGTGAGCCAAGATCTCCTCCATAGCGGGTTAGTCGTTACGACCTTTGGCGAGGACGAGTCAGGAGAAGTGTACGTGGCAGATTACTCAGCCGGTGTACTGTACCAAATCATCGGCCAGCAGCCGACCCCAACTCCTACACCGACCATAACACCTACCGCTACTGCCACTGCCACTGTTACTCCGACGCCAACGCCGACTGTCACTCCCACCACGACACCGTCGGTAACTCCAACATCCACGCCTTCATCGAGTCCAACGATTACACCACGGCCAACGCCCACTGCCAGACCGGCAGGTACGCCCAGGCCACGGCCTACTCCGGCACCGCGTCCGGGCGCTCCGAGCTGATGATCAGGTAGCGCATGTGTCTCGCGGCTGGTTTCGGCTTTGCGCTGAAAAGATCTTTCCGAACGAGTTACAACTGCCTGACGCATGCGTTACTCAAAGCACGGCCACTCTTGAGACGAGAAGACGCCGGTGGGTTAATGCGATATGTCCATTCAGGCGTATGCTCGCTTGAGGAATTCATGTCGCGTAGCACAGCGTCCACACGCGCGCGATTCGGCGAGAATTCGCAGACCGGGTCAGTGTTCGCAGCGTTTCCGGTCAGCAACGCGGCCTGACAACGGCAACCACCGAAATCGATTTCCTTTTGCGGACAACTCCGGCACGGCTCCGGCATCCATGCCGTTCCACGGAATCGGTTGAAGCTTTCTGATTCCCGCCAAATCCAATCGAGATGGCGAGCTCTGACATTTTCGAATCGCAAATCGGGAATGGCTGATGAAGCAGTCGGGCAGGGGAGCACATCACCGATAGGATTAACGGTGAGATACCGCTGGCCCCAGCCGTTAAGACACGGTTTCGGACGCGTTTCATAATAGTCCGGCAGTACATAAAAAATGTCGATCTTGCCTGCAAGCCGGGCCTTGGCTGCGGTCGCGATGTCGCGTGCACGATCCACTTGTTTGCGAGTGGGGAGCAACGCTGCACGATTGCGAAACGCCCAACCGTAGAACTGCACGTTCGCCAGCTCGACTCGCTCCGCGCCAAGCACTTCCGCCAACTCGATCATTTGCGCGAGCCGATCAATATTCCGTCGGTGAATCACGAAATTGAGGCTCAGCGGAATTCCGGCTGCGTGAATTTTCGCAGCGACGTTGAGCTTACGCTCGTGCGCAGGCGCGCCTGCGATTTCGTCGGCCAGGCTTGATTTATCTGACTGAAAACTTAGTTGGATCGAATCTAATCCAGCATCGCGCAACGCGAGCACGCGATCGTCATCCAAGCCGATGCCGCTGGTGATGAGGTTCGTGTAAAGCTTTGCCTCACGCGCGGCGTGAATCAATTCACCGAGATCGTGGCGGGCAAGTGGTTCGCCTCCAGAAAAACCGATTTGCAGAACGCCAAGCGCGGCGGCTTCACGAATGACCCGTTTCCATTCTTCGGTCGTGAGCTCGCCGTTGTTTAGTTGTCGTGTGCGCTGTCCTCAGCGCGGTGGGCCGGCTCGCTTCTCCGCTGGGGACAGCGGACCCTACAGTCACAGGGTTTGAGCAATATGGGCAATGCAGCGGACATCGGTACGTGATCTCTGCGAGCAATGCGTATGGACGCGGCACTGTCATTTGAATTCGATCAATTTGCGTTGCTGCAAATCCGAGAGCGTATCGCGTACATCTCCGGCGAGCGCGTTAGAGTCCGCCTCGTATTCTTCGGCTAAATTGCAAACGATCTCGCCGAGTGTTCGTCCGTCGCAGCGGGAAAGAATTTCGTGCGCGGTTTCGTTTAGTTCGACAATACCTTCGGGATAAAGCAGAACACTTTTACCCGTGGTAGAATCGATTTGTAGCCGAACGCCTTTCGCCAGGCTCGGGCGGGCCGAATCGGAAATTGTGGTGGCGCGCATTTAATCAGGAGCGGCGATCTCCAAGCCACTGTAGGCGTGATGAATTGCGTCGAGCATGGACCAGAGCACATCGCATTTGAACTCCAGCGCGCGCACAGCTTCGCGCTGAAGCTCGGGTGTGTTGCAATATTCCAGGGTAATTGCCAGCGCATGGTCAGAATCGCGCCGCGCCTGCGTAACTCGGCGGCGAAAATAGTCAAGTCCGCTAGGATCAATCCATCGATAGGACTTTTCGAAGGCTGTAAGCCGGGCGGTCATCAGATCCGGCGCAAAAAGCTCGGTCAGCGACGACGCGATGGCGATGGGCCACGGCTGACTGCGCGCGAAATTCACGTATGCATCTACGGCAAACCGCACTCCAGGCAACAGATGGCGATTGCCGAGTAGATCGTCACGCCGTATTCCGCACGCTTCACCAAGTCGCAGCCATGCTTCGATGCCGCCTTCTGTGGAGGAGCGAGCTCCCGCGAGCCTATCCTCCCGCGGCGTCGCAGGAGCTCCGCCCTCCATGGCTCTGGGCATCAGTCCGTCGTGATCGAGAATCCGAAGAATCCAAGCCCGCCGCACTTCGCGCACCGGACAGTTGGAGAGAATCGCCGCGTCCTTAATCGGAATGTTTTGCTGATAATAGAACCGATTTGCGACCCAACCACGCAGCGCTTGCGGCGAAAGCTGGCCTTCATTCATCGCGATGTGGAAGGGGTGTTTATCGTGGTAACCGTGCACGCCGATCGCGCGTAAGTTTTCGACAAACATTTCGCGGTCCCACAGTCCGGTGGTCATAAGGTAATCAAAGTCGTGCTCCTGCTCGTAATCGTAATCGCAACCAAAAGAGATCGAGCACCATCATGAGCAAGATCACGAGAAGAGGAATTCATAAGACGATCTCTAATCCATCGCGCGCGATCTCGATTCCGGCCTGCTCAACTTCTATTCGTTCCCGGGAGCCAGGCATCAGGATCGGGTTTGTGTTATTAATGTGCGTGTAAATCTTCCGGCGAGCGGGCGATTGGCGCAAGAAATCGAGACTTCCGTCGCAGATCGGCAGATGATCCATCTTGCGAGCGCTGCGTGCCCCCGGCCGTACGGCTGCAAGTTCATGGTCACTCCAGAATGTGCCGTCGAACAAAATTACCTCGGAATCGACAGACGCTTGGGACAATTTGTGGGTAAGCTCGCCAACCGCCGGTGCGACTAACGCTAACCGGCCCGACGTTTCGTCCAAAAACTGAAACGCGACGCTGTGTGGCAATTCAAACGAGCGAAAGGCGATACTGCCATTCAACCGTTGAAAATCCGAACTGATCTTCCGCCATTCGATTCCGCAGAACCGCGCGAGAGCGCGGTCAAGCCACGCGAGCGCAGCTCGGGTCTCGTCCGCAGCGTAAACGACAAGCGGCGTCTCCTGTTGGCGCAGCAGCAACAGGCCCAACGCATGGTCGATATCTGCATTGGTTAAAAAAACACCTGCGATCGGAGTGTTGCGCGATGCATTGCGACGCGGCTGCAATCGCGCGGTGCTTTCGATTTGCCGGGGTAGATCAGGCGAGGCGTTTATTAACCACCAATTCTGAGATTCTTCCGAGTCAGCGCTGATCGCGATGCTCGATTGCGTTTGCGGGTCAATTTTTCCCGCGCGCGCTGCGACGCAGTTCACACAGGTGCAGTTCCATTGTGGCAGGCCACCGCCGGCCGCGCTGCCGAGGATATGGATCCGAATCAACCGAACTTATCGTCGCAATTTCCCGTCGATCAGACCGCGCCAGCGTAACAGGTGCATTCAAAAAAGATCGGCACCGTTTTGAGCGTCGGTTTGATCCACCTTTTTTTGGTTCTCATGAGTCGCACAATTCCATTAAGTGATATGCCATATGGGTCAACTCATTTTTTGATGAAGCTGATGTCGCCGCTGCGTTCCACGCGCGCGATTCGAATCTTGGAAAGGTCCTCGATATGTGCGCTCAAACGCATGTCTTCGTCCAGATCATGCGTTGAGACGTGGTTGCGCCACATCATGGGGACATCGCATTGTCCGTCGCGCACAATGACATCAGGTCTGCCTTTGACCAGGATCCCAAACCGATGGGAATAGAATGTGAGAAACGCGAAAAGGCGATGGAGAACGACCAAAACCATGCCGCCGCCGAGCGTCGCGAAAAAGGCTGCTGAGCCGTTAATGGCGCGCGAAAGTACTGCGGCAAGAATCACAAGCAGGACGGCGTCGAACGGAGTTTTCCGCGAGAGTGAGCGTTTGTGGCCAAGCCGCACTGCGACCAGCGTGACAAGAAAAACAATGATCCCACGCAGCGAAATTTGCACGAATGTCAGATTCCCCGGTTCCACACCGAGGCCCAGTAAGGTTTCAAAAGAATTCCAGAATGCGTTCATAGACCATATTGTATCGTGGCAGGCAATGCTTCGTGCGCGGATAGGGATGGTGGAACGCGTTGTCCTCAACGCGTTGTAAGAATGCGACTGGGCTGCCTGATATTCGCGCCTTCGGCGATTCCGTTGTCATCGTCTTCGGGAGAAGCCGATCCATCGCTTGCGCGAGAAACCTTCGCGTGGCATAAGACCACGCTCACCCGGTTTTCAAACTGATCCAGCACACGACGTCTATGCCAACAGCGCCACCTCCATCTCGCGATGTCGCACTGGAAACGCGTTTTTTTTGGGAGCGTTTCCAAAAGCCAATTATCGCGGCCGCGATCGTTGGCCTGCTCGCAGCCATTGCGTTCACCGGTTATCGATTTTATTCCGATCGCCGCGCGGCCGCTGCGTCAGCCGCGTTGGCGAGCGCGAATACCGCGCAAGAGTACGAGCAGGTAATCGCTCGTTACCTCAATACGCCTGCCGGCGCCGATGCGTACATTTTGCTCGCTGAAGCGCAGCGGAAGGAAAGAAAATTTACTGAGGCAAACAAAGCGCTCGAAACTTTCATAGCAAAGTACCCCAAGCATGAGCTTGTCAGCACGGCGAAGATGGCAATTGCGGGTAATCTGGATTCGATGGGCAAAACGGATGAAGCGTTGGCGATGTATCAACAGATCGCGTCGGCTTACCCAAATAGTTATGCTGCGCCGCTCGCCATGCTTTCGCAGGTATACATTCTGAAGGCGAAAAGTCGGAACGACGACGCGCGGCGCATCTGCGAGACCATTCTTACCCAATATCGAACGAGCTTTTGGGCGGGCGAGGCGATGCAGCAACTGCGCTTGCTGAAGCCGACTACCACATCGATGCCGCCACCCAAAGCAGTGCCAACGGTCCCGCCAATGTTGTCGATTCCCGCCGCGCCAGCGCCGCAAGCTCCGCCCGCGCCGAACGAGCCGCAAAGCGTGCCGTCACCAAAGAAGCCGTAAAGGGTAGGGCGCGTCACTCCGTGCGCGCCACTTTCGGCGGGCAAAGACTGCCCGCCCTGCCTTTTAACGTTTCGAGAACTGAAAACGCTTCCGAGCGCCGGGTTGCCCGGATTTTTTTCGCTCTTTCATCCGCGGATCGCGACGCAGCAAGCCCTCGGACTTGAGTGGGCCTCGCAAATTTGCGTCGACTTGAAGGAGCGCTCGCGCGATCGCGAGTTGTGCCGCGCCGGCCTGACCCATAATGCCTCCGCCGCTGGCGTGAATAAACAAATCGTAAGTGTTAACCGCCTTGGCATTCTGCAGAGGTTGCAACACCACATTCTGCAACGGCACTGTCGGAAAATAATCTTCGAAGGTCCGGCCGTTGATATCGATTTTTCCGCTGCCCGGCATCATGCGAACGCTTGCGACTGATGTTTTGCGGCGACCTGTGGCGATGAATTCGTCAGCTTGTGGCATAGATTTGGACCTTTAAAGTTTCACAGCTTCGGGCTGTTGCGCGACGTGCGGATGCGAATCGCCGCGATACACTTTCAGCTTCCGATAAACATGCCGACCAAGCCGATTGTGCGGAATCATTCCGCGGACGGCGCGTTCGACTAGCAATTCAGGATGGCGAGCGCGGCGCGCCCGGGCACTCTCAGATTTGTGTCCGCCGACGTAACCGGAAAAACTCATATAACTTTTCTGTTCTTCTTTTTTTCCAGTGAGCCGGACTTTTTCCGCGTTGATGACAATAACAAAGTCTCCGGTATCGACGTGTGGTGTAAAAACAGTTTTTTCTTTCCCACGCAGCAAGTTGGCAGCCTTCACAGCGACGCGGCCGAGCACCTGGCCCTGGGCGTCAATGACCCACCACTTGCGCGGCACTTCGGCGGCTTTGGCGGAAAACGTTTTCATCTCAGAAAAAGGGCACGAAAACTATGGGTGGGACGAGGGGATGTCAACCCAAGCGATGAACTCATTAGTAGACAGTTCCTTGTCCGACTTAGTACGGTGGCAAAACAGCGCTTGGCGGCTGACACGGCCGCCCTACAATTGTGAGGCGTTTCTGTGAAACGCCGATTTTACAATGGCAACTTCACAAAATTCAAAAACTGCGATCTCGCCGCGGCGCGACGAAGATTTTCCGGAGTGGTACCAGCAGGTAGTTCGCACCGCTGAATTGGCCGAGCCTTCGGACGTGCGCGGTTGCATGGTCATTCGTCCGTGGGGCTACGGGATTTGGGAAAACATGCAACGTCAGCTCGATGCGCTGATCCGCGCCACCGGTCATCGCAACGCCTATTTTCCTTTATTCATTCCGTTGAGTTATTTCGCCAAGGAGGCTGAGCACGTCGAAGGCTTCGCCAAAGAATGTGCCGTGGTTACGCACTACCGGCTCAAGATGGATCAGGAAGCCGGGTTGGTGCCCGATCCGGAATCTAAGTTGACCGAACCGCTGGTTGTTCGGCCGACGAGCGAGACGATCATCGGCGCGAGCTACGCGAAATGGGTGCAATCGTATCGTGATTTGCCGATCCTGATCAACCAGTGGTGCAACATCGTGCGGTGGGAAATGCGGACGCGATTGTTCCTGCGCACAACTGAATTTCTGTGGCAGGAAGGCCACACCGTCCACGAAACGGAAGCAGAAGCGCGAGAAGAAACCAAGCGGATGCTCGGGGTGTACGAAACCTTCGTGCGCGAACGTTGCGCGATTCCCGTATTCGCGGGTTTGAAATCGGATAGCGAAAAGTTTCCTGGCGCGGTGGAAACCATGGCCCTCGAAGCGATGGTGCAGGACCGCAAAGCAATCCAGGCCGGCACATCGCATTTTCTGGGGCAGAATTTTGCCCGTGCTAGCGGAATTCAGTTCCAGACGCGCGAGGGCAAACAGGAATTTGGCTGGACTACGAGCTGGGGGATGACGACGCGCATGGTGGGCACGGTTGTCATGGCGCATGGGGACGACGACGGCGTTGTTTTGCCGCCGCGCATCGCGCCGACGCACATCGTTATTCTGCCAATCACAACCAAGGAAGAGACGCGCGCGAAAGTTTTGGAAACCTGCGACAGGCTCGCCGCGGAGTTACGTGCGAAAAAATTTCTCGATGATGTTGCGATTGAGGTTGAAGTCGATCGTCGCGATCTTGGCGGCGGAGTTAAGAATTGGGACTGGATTAAGAAAGGTGTGCCGCTGCGGGTTGAGATCGGGCCGCGTGATCTGGAAAAAAATTCGGTCACAGTGAGCCGGCGCGATCAACCGGTGAAGAACAAGGAGTCGATGCGGATGGACGAATTCGTTGCGCGCGCTCCGGAAATTCTTGTCTCGATTCAGGATGCGCTCTATGCGCGCGCGAAAGAGTTCCAAGATGCGAACACACACATGATAAATTCGAAGAAAGATTTCTACGATTTCTTCACCGCGAAAAACCCTTCTAAACCCGAAATCCATGGCGGCTTTGCGCTCGCACACTGGAACGGGTCGCGCGAAATCGAGGAACAGATTAAGAACGATCTAAAAGTCACGATCCGCGTTATTCCGCTCGATGATTCTTCAGAGCCGGGTCAATGCATCTTTACCGGTGAACCGAGCGCGCGTCGCGTCGTTTGGGCGAAATCATACTAGCCCTAAGGACGCAGGCGATTCGAAAAGCGAGGAGTTGACGGCGAGGCGGTGACTGGTTTATTTCCGCCCGCCGATGCAGTTAAAGCTCTACAGCCGCGCGTGGTGCTCCTGGTGTATCGATGCGAAGGACTATCTGAGCGAGAAAGGCTATCATTTCCAGGAGATCGACGTTGGCAAAGATCGGCAGGCGTACGAGGAGATGAAGCAGCTTTCTGCTCAAACGTATGTACCCACGTTTGTGGCGGGCGATAAAGTTTTGGCGAATTTTGACACGAATCAGCTTCAAAGATTTCTGAATGAACATCAGATCAATCCGTAGGCAGGCTGTATCGTGATGCTTTTCGGTCTTCTTCTTACGCTCGGCGTGGCCGTGCTCAGCGTCGGTCTTCGCACGTTTCACAATTCGTATGCGCAAAAGGCCGGGGCGCTCGGGATTCTCGCCGCCACTTTTCTTGGATTTTATTTTGCTACCAACAATTGGGTTTGGGGTTTGACCGCGGCTCTGGCCTGGCTGTTTCTGCCTTGGCTGGAAATTCTCACCCGGATTCGTGCGTTGCGACTTCCAAAAGAAAAACAGCTTCGACCGAAAAGTCCGCCATCGTCAGATACGTTCCCGGCGCTTAGCGAAATCACGCGCGAGATCGAAGACGAAGGCTTCGTTTACGTGAGCGATGCCGGGTGGGATTGGGAAGATTATCGGCAGTTTTTCCGATTGTTCTACAGAGAAGAAGATCGTGCCCAGGCCGCTATCTGTCTGAATGAGCAGCGTGATTTCTCGTTTTATTACCTGCGTATTTCGTCGCGCACGAAGGACGGCGCGGTTTGGACAACCTGGAATTATCCGTTGTCCTACGGCTTGAAACTCTCTCCCGCGTTCCGGATCAATCGGCAGCGGCCGGATCGATCCTTCTGGCAGCTTGATCAAAGTCATCGCGAATTTTTGCGGCGAAGCAAAGTTGATCCTGCGGAGATCGAACCGCTCGATGAAGAGCAGATTCAGACTGACATCGAAAAAGATCTGCGCGACCAAATCGCGCACAACATTCACAAAGGCGTTCTCAAGCAAACCGCTGCAGGCGACGTGAAATATTCCTGGCGCGGGATGATTTACCTTTGGTGCCAGTTCCTGGTCGATCTGGTGCGGTTATAATCCTGTTTCTGTCATCCTGAGCAAAGCGTAGCGAAGTCGAAGGATCTCGTTTCGAGACGTCAAAGCGTGTTTCGCGGGATTCCTCGACTTCGCTCGGAATGACGAACCATGAATGTTCATTTGAACTTGCGTGATCCTGCGCTTTGAAGGATGGTGCCTGTATGCTCACCGACAGGCAAAGGAGCGTGCTTGATTTTATTCAGCGCGAGCAACGGGAAAAAGGCATTACTCCGAGCACGCGCGAAATCCAAAATCATTTCGGCTTCGCCAGCCAGACATCGGTGATGCAATACATCGCGGCACTGGAGCGAAAAGGTTTTCTCAATCGGCACGCACGCAAAGCGCGAGCGTTGATTACACCAGCCATGAAGGTTCGGATTACCGACATTCCAATTTACGGTCAGATTCCGGCTGGAATGTCGGCATTAACTGAGCAGAGCATCGAAGGGCACGTGTCGCTGGACAGGCGCTCGGCAAATGTGTTGAAGAATCGAGGTACATTCGCGCTACGAGTGCGGGGCGACTCAATGATCGGCGCGCACATTGTCGATGGCGATATTGTGATTTTGGAAGATACGAAAGAAGTGCATGACGGCGATATTGTGGCGGCGTTGATCGATGGCGAAACGTCATTAAAGCGTTATGTGGTGGAGCGCGGCCGCCCATATCTGAAGGCGGAAAACCCGCGTTATCCCGATCTGGTGCCGGCTCGCGAGCTTAAAATTCAAGGCGTGATGGTCTCACTGATCCGAAAACAGGAGCGACGGAAAAGACATTGAAGAAGCTCGTCATTCCGAGCGAAGTCGAGAATGGAGCGGCTGGGGAAGCCGCGACATGGACAGGAAGGCCGGAGGCTGAGCGAACGGGAAGTGAGCGAATCAAACCTCGTAGCAATCCGAAACGTAGCGTAACGGGATCCTTCGACTCCGCTTCGCTGAGCTCAGGATGACGAGTCTTGTTAAGTTCACTTGAACATATTCTCCAGACGCGCCATGTTTATTTCCCATGGCTGCGGGCGCCAAAATTATCGATCTACGCAATCTGCTGGCGGAGCGTTTCCCTCCTCCTTCGTGCACGACAGCGAGGCGCTTAATTACCGGCTTACGTTTTCTTGAGGAATCGATTGGCGGCGGACTGCCGCGTGGAGCGATCACCGAATTGATCAGCTCAGGAACGAGCGCGGGAAGCGCATCGCTCATTCACGCGCTCGTCCATTGTGCGTATCGCGATAATTATTTTCTGGCGTTGATTGATGGACGCGATTCGTTTGACCCCTGCGGGTTGGATAATGCGTGGCTGCAACACCTGCTTTGGGTCCGGTGCAGCAAAGCATCTGAAGCGGTCAAAGCGGCTGATCTACTTTTGCGCGACGGTAATTTCCCGCTGGTGATTGTCGATCTGGTGCTAAACGCACCGGAGGAATTGCGTAAAATTCCGCAAACGAATTGGTATCGCTTGCAACGGTTGGTCGAGGTGCTGCCCACGGCATGTCTGGTTCTCACCCGATATGAAATGGTTAGTAGCGCGCAACTGAAACTGGTGCTCGAAAATTCGTGGGACATTCAAACTTTTGAAACAGAGGAGGCGCTTTCACGACTCCGAATTGTTGTGAAACGATCGCATTTCAGACACCAGTTAGTGATGAACTAAACTGATGTTCGCCACGATTTATTTGCCGAATTTCTGTTTGCAGGCAGCCATGCGGCATCAGCCGGAACTCAAACCAGTAGCGTTGATCGAAGAACACGAAAGGAAACCGGTCGTCATTCAACTGAACGAAGCCGCAGAAAACGCCGGTATTCGAAAAGGAATGACCCCGAGCCAGGCGTTGGCGCGATCATTGCAGGTGGTCATCAAAGTTCGTGCACCCGCACAGGAAAAATCGATACAGGAAATTTTGCTTCACTACGCGTTTACTCTCACTCCTTTTGTGGAAGACACTGCACCCGGTGTTTGCACAGTTCAGTTTACGAACTGCCGCAATTTGAGTGAGAGGGTAGGTCGCGTTATCGAGCAATTAGCCGAGTGCGAAATTCGCGCTCAAGCCGCGGTTGCTCCGACCTCAGATAGCAGCTTTCTGGCAGCACATCTGGCTCCGGCGGTGTTGCAGATCGAGAACGCAAAAGAATTTCTCGCACCTCTGTCGATAGAAACTCTCGCCATGGCTGCGTCGTAGATTGACCACCGGGCTCAGCGATCTTTTTTATTTTGTCCGCTTTCTTCCGTTCGCTTTACGACGAATGATTTTACCCGGGCATACTCTTTCTGAGCTCCGCTGGTAAAATCATGCGGGCCGTACTCGAACAGCACCACGAAACAAAAAGTCAGAACCAGAAACAGAGCGAACCAAAAAAGGCCGCGCAAAAGCGCCATGTCAAAACGTAACGGTTAGGTTAGTGCTATCAACAGCCGCGAAAGCCGACGCGAGTTGCAACCTGTCAGGCGCGAGGATATATGAAATCTCTCGCGCCAAAAAGGGTAGGTACCGAAGTGGCCAAACGGGGCAGACTGTAAATCTGCTGGCTTTACGCCTTCGCTGGTTCGAATCCAGCCCTGCCCATATTTTCCCAATGGGACTGGAGCGTGCTCTGTCCTCAGCGAAGAGATCAAATCGGCAGCAAATGCAAATCAGCTGAGACAGCGGACTTTGCAGCACCTGTCCGCAGGCGACGCCAGGTTAGTAGCCGCCTCTTCGCTGGCCACCACCACCGTCACGCCGCCCACCACCGTATCCGCCACCGCCGTAACGTCCGCCGCCTCCGCCGCCTCCCGGCGGCCGCTGCTCGCGCGGACGTGCCTCATTCACAGTCATCGGCCGCCCATCCATGGTATGGCCGTTGAATTTTGAAATAGCATTCTGCGCTTCGTCGTCCGATCCCATGGTCACAAAGGCGAACCCACGCGATTTGCCAGTGAATCGGTCCTGCATGAGAGTCACTTCCTGCACAGCGCCAGACTGCGAAAAAAGCTCCTGCAAGTCGTTCTCCGTCGTGTTGAAGGGGAGATTGCCTACGTATAATTTGGTTCCCATTGAGTTTATTCTAGAAAAACGAGCCAGGTAACTGTTTCCGCTTATCGGATTTCAAATCGCCATTGAATAAACTCAACTGACAATCCACCAACTTCCGGGCTTCCGTTTCCCGTTTTGCGGTCACTTGTAAAATGCTTCTTTTAAGAAAGCAATACAAATCAAGGTCAATTTTTGGCGTTAGATAATGGCTCAAGCAGACAGGCGAGAAAGTACGAATGATCCAGCCCGCGTGGCAGTTACGGCGGCGGGTGTGATCAGCCCGCTCGGGTTTGGCCTGGCCGAAACCCTCGAGTCCTTGCGCAGCGCACAGGACTGTGTGACTCCCGTGATGCGCTTTTCAGTCACGCAATGCCGGTGCAAAACCGCGGGCCAGGTTTCCGACTCGCGTCTGCTGGCCAGCCACGCGCAAATACCTCGTTCGGGACGCCTGCACCGCGCGTCGCACATGATGATTCAGGCGCTGCAAGAACTCGTGACGCAACAGCCTGAGTTTCAACCAGAGTTGACGGTAGTTGGAACGACAAGCGGAGGCATGTCTTACGGCGAACGCTATTACCGCTCGTTAAACGGAAAAGCGGATTTGCGGCATGCCCCCACATGGATCGCAAATTACCCGGCGCAAAAGCCGGTGATCGACGCGCAGACCATTTTTGGACTCTCGGCGCCGTGTCACGTGATCGCGAACGCCTGCGCATCGGGGACAAATGCGGTCGGTCACGCATTTGAATGTGTGCGCTCCGGTCGTTACCAACGGGTGTTAGCCGGGGGTTACGACGCTCTCGCGGAAATGGTTTTCGTCGGCTTTGATTCGCTTCAAGCCTCAACGCCGGAAAAATGCCGCCCCTTTGATCGCCGTCGGTCTGGTATGGTGCTCGGGGAAGGTGCTGCGGTTCTGGCCTTGGAAAATCTCGACCTCGCTCGCGAGCGCGGTGCACCTGTCCTCGCGGAAATCATCGGTTACGGTATTTCCACCGACAACTTTCACATTACACAACCGGAGCCGTCCGGGATCGGAGCGCGACAGGCAATGGAGCGGGCTCTTGAGAGCGCTCATATCTGTGCGGGCGAGATTGATTACATTAATGCACACGGTACAGCCACGGCTTTCAACGATGCAGCCGAGGGCAAGGCAATCAGCGCATTGTTTAATGGTGTGCCGCTGAGCTCAACCAAAAGCATGATGGGTCATTCTCTTGGCGCCGCGGGCGCCATCGAGGCCATCGTTTGTTTGCTTGCGCTTCAACATCAATTTCTTCCAGCCAACATCAATTTCACCACTCCAGATGACGATGTTGATCTCAACATCGTCGCGAATGAAGCGCGATCTGCTGTCGTGAACACGGCGCTCTCGAATTCGTTTGGATTCGGTGGGACAAATGCGTCGGTGCTAATGCGCAAATTTCCGCCTTCGCCCGGACTACCGCGGACAGGCGACGCATGAGTTTGGCGATTGCCGGCATGGGGTGGGTTACCCCTCTGGGCACCGGCGTTGATTCCGTTTGGCAGCGATTGCTTCAGGGTGAGGAGGCATCTGCGACGACGATTTCCGAACAATTCGCAGATCGCGTTTATAGCGTTTTTCGCGTATCGGAATCATCGCTAAAGGGGCTTTCCCATCCGCGCCTTCGCCGAGCCAGTGCTATTTCGCGTTTCGCCGCGGCAGCTGGGTTGCACGCGTTGGAGTCTGCGGGACTAAAACTCGAGTCGCAGAATGCTGAACGAATCGCACTCATCTTCGCCATCTCGAATGGAGGCGTCATTTACACGAAACGTTTCTACCGTGAAATTGTCACCACAGGCGCGCAGGCAGCTAGTCCGCTCCTGTTTCCGGAAACCGTGTTCAATGCGCCGGCAAGCCATCTTGCCGCCATCCTCGGCGTCACCGGCGCTACGTACACCCTCGTGGGCGACGGCGCCGTCGGCCTCGCTGCGATAACAATGGCCGAGGAATTGATGGCGAATGAGGCACTGGACTATTGTCTCGTTGTAGGCACCGAAGAAATCGACTGGCTGTTATGCGATGCTTACCGGCGGTGGCGTTTGTTGCGTATGGCGCCGCCGATTGAACCCTTCAGCAAGCGGAACCGCGGAATGATCTTGAGCGAAGGTGCAGGAGCGATCGTTCTCGCACGCGACGGATTCGTCACGATCGAACGCGCGCATCCGGGCGGGCATTTTAGGAGACGAGCCGAAGCGGAAGAAATTCTGAAGCGCATCCTATGTGATCTCGGCCAAATAGAAATCGATTTTGTTATTTCAAGCGCGAATGGGACGTTTGTTGACCAAGCCCAATCCCAAGCGCTTCAGGAGATCCTTCCAAATGCGCTGGTCTACACGGTCACACCCGCCTTGGGCGAGGCCGTCGGCGCGGCAGGATTGTGGCAGATCATTCTGGCGGCCCAGGCACTGCATTCGAAAGAGGTCCCACCCGTGCTTCACGCGAACCACAGCGTCCAGTTACGGCTTTCATTCTCGCGGACGCCGGTTCCAAGCGCGCGACGCGCTATCGTTTTAAGCTGCGGACTTAATCAGCAAGCAGCAGGTCTGCGACTGGCGATCCAGTGACAGGTCGGGCGATTTCGTTGCGGTACGCCTGGCAACAAATCCGGCTGGGATGGTGGACGTTACAGTTGAATATCGTGAACGAAGCGAGCCGAAAGTTTTTGGCGAATCCGCTTGCGTGCTGGGATAAACGTTCTTAATTAAGCGTCCATTTTCCCTGCGCTAGTCGATTAGAAATGGCGCTTACAACAGTCACTATGGCCAAATCAAAGAAAAAGAACCGGTCTGCAGCAAAGTCGGCTGTACGAAAGCCGCGGCCAGCTCGCAAACTTCAGGCTAGGAAGTCCAAGCCGAAAAATCCCGCACGTGAAAAGAAGGTCGCGCGCCGTTCGCCAAGAACCAACTTGGAAGGCACCGAGTCGCCCGCAGCGCTGCTGCTGGGATTAAATCATCGCGAAAAAAAGTTGGATCCATTCGTTCGCAAACAAAAACAAAAACTGCTTCAACTTCGCGATGCGGTAGTGGATTCGATGGCTGGCGTGGCCCAGGGCACCCTTCGCTCGCGCGCTGAAGGCAGCGAAGCTTCTGCCTTCGGAATGCACCAGGCCGACGCCGGATCGGACGCATACGATCGCGATTTCGCGCTGAGTTTGCTCTCACAAGAACAGGATGCGCTTTACGAAATCGATGAGGCGCTGAAGCGCGTCGAGGTCGGAACGTACGGAAAGTGCGAGATGTCCGGTAAACCAATCCCGCATGCACGTCTTGAGGCTATTCCCTTCGCCCGTTTCACTGTGGAGTGCCAATCGCAGTTGGAGAAGCAGAGTAAGGCCACCCGGATGCGACCATCGGTTACTTCTTTGTTTGGCTTGACCGAAGAGGAAGGCACCGAATCCGAGGAGGAGGAGGCCACCCCGGCGGAAACGAAGGAGTGATCGACGCTTATGGCTCAGGAGATTGTTACCCTTGAATGCACCGAAGCTAAAGCGCTTGGGAAGCCGCCTTCGCGTTACATGACGACGCGCAATAAAAAAAGTCCACGGACGCCGAATCGTTTGGAGAAGAAAAAATACAATCCATTTTTGCGGCGGCGCACCTTGCACCGCGAGACCAGGTAATCAACCATGCAGCCGAAAACTCCAAAACGCCGTTCCGCTTTTCGCCGCGCCAATCGGCCCATGCCGCGCCGCCGGACCGATATCGCCCTTGAGGCAATCGATTATAAGAACCCTGATCTTCTGAAAAAATTTGTCACGGAAAGCGGCAAAATTCTGCCTCGTCGCGTTACCGGCATGCCCGCATACATGCACCGGAAAATCACGCGCGAAATCAAGCGCAGCCGTTCGGTGCTGTTGATGAAGTAGTTGTAGAGGCGCTTGTGGCGAGCGCCTGGTTTTCGGTTCGGCGTTTCGATCCTGACGCCGCTACGCCTCTAGTCGAGGTGAGTGTCGCCAACCGCGGCGCTACCCCTTGGGTGTCCGCTCGCCTTCCTCAATCAACTTCCAGAACTCGCGCGTTTCGCCCAATTGCGCGTCCTCGGAAACAGGCAGCTTGCTGCGGAACAGAAAATCGCGAAGCGTGTTTTTGTGCAAAACGCGATGCACTTTGAGGCCTTCCTCGGTCTTGGCGAAGTAAATTCGGTAATTCTTCGCGCGATAGCGATACAACTTCTTCCCCTCGCGTTCGATCACGCCGAAGCGCTCGGAGTCGAGCTGATCCAAATCTTCGGGTAAAATTTGAAACTCGGCCAGCAACTCAAGCTGCAACCTTTTTGGTAACGCCGAGATCTCGGCTGCGCTCAGCTCATTGAAGATGATCTGGAACATGGGCTTTGTTAAACTGTTGAAGCGTTGAAAGGCTAAAGCGACTTTGTCATTCTGAGCGAAGCGAAGAATCTCTGATTATTTCTCGCCGCAGCCCTCAAAAATCATACCAGAGATGTTTCGCTCCGCTCAACATGACAGCATGGGCATTAGGTTCTTTAACCTTTTAACGTTTCAACAGTTCAACGACCGTCAAACATAAACCCGGCGTACTCGCGCGCCAATTCGCGTCACAATTTCCCAACTAATCGTTCCAGCTTTTTCACCCAATTCAACGCAGGGAATTTCTTCGCTCCCGTCGCGCCCCATCAGAATAACATCGTCGCCTACCTTTACGTCATCGAGTTCGCTCACATCGATCACCATCAGGTCCATTGTCACCCGACCGAGAAGAGCGCAGCGCTTTCCGCGCACCAAAACAGCGGCGCCACGATTGGAGAGATGCCACGGGTAACCGTCGGCATAGCCGGCTGACAACGTTGCTACGCGCATGTTTTGCGGCGCAATAAACGTGCGGCCATAGCTGATCGAGCTGCCCTTCGGTACGTCGCGCACGAGGCAAATTCGTGTTTTCCACGCCATCACCGGCTTGAGTAACTCACGAAATTCCGGGAGCGGCGAAATGCCGTATAGCATGATACCGGCGCGCACGATTTCGTGCGTCTGCTGATTGAACGCGAGCGTGCCGGCGCTTTGCAACACGTGCGCCTTGTAGCTTCCCGGAACTTCTGCGCGAATTTGGTCGACGATTCTTTGGAATCGGACGAGCTGGTCACGCGTGTATTCTGCGTCTTCGTTCGATACCGGCATGTGCGTGGATATGCTGTGGATCTCAACATTCGCCATTCCCGCCACGCGTCGGAAAACCTCGCGGGCCTCATTCTGCACCACGCCCATTCGCCCCATGCCGGTGTCGATCTTGAAATTGACTGATACCGCCTTCAATCGATCGAACGCCTGCGCTTCCTCCAAACTGGAGATCGTCGGGATAAATCCGTGCTCGGCGATTATCGGGCGTTCCTCAGGAGTGGCCGGGCCGAGAATCATGATGGGATGCGGCAGCGATTCGCGCAGCGTGAGGGCTTCTTCTAAATTGGCGACACCAAATAATTGCGCCTCATCGGCCAGCGTTTCCGCGACGCCAACCAATCCGTGGCCGTAAGCATTCGCTTTGACGACCGCGAGCATCTCAGCGGCCCCGATTCGATCTCGCACGACCCTGGCATTGTGCCGTAACGCGGCGCGGTCAATTTCAGCCCAGCAACGGTAAGTTTCTTTCATTTCGGCAGGGTGATGTGTGGTTCGCGCAAATAAATTGGTTCCAGCGGTGGCAGACAAAAACTTCGTCGGGACTCCTTCGCAAGTGTGGCCAGAATGAGAGCCGAGGGAAACGAAATTAAGGGGCGGCGAAACTGCGGAAGCAACTCTGAAGAGACAACCGGCGTTGCCGTGTCGAGGGATTCGAGTCTCGCTTTCAGCTCGAGCTCGGAAAAGAGAGTTGGGCCTTCAATCACTTCATTTTTGAGGATGCGCGCGAAGAAAAAAGATTTCCTGCGCGCGTCGCCAATCACACAGTATTCCTGCGCATCGCAGTCCATTGCGCAAACCGAGGGATACCCGATCAAGCGCGCATCACAAGAAAGTTGTATTCCGATCGAAGCCGAAATCGCGATGCGCGTTCCAGCATACGAGCCGGGGCCAAGTCCGACAACGATCGTTTCCGGAGCGCCAAATTTTGTTCGTACCGCCTGGAGGTTATCAAAAAACGCTGCCGAATTTTTTCGGTCGTTAGGCCATTCGCGCGTAAACTCGATTTCACCATCCAGCCACGCCAGGCTGCCACGCGAGGTGGAAAGTTCAAGCGCGAGAATTTTCATGACCGTGATGAAACAGCGTTATGATCCGTTGACGCTCCGATTTTATTTCAAACGAAATCCAGCGCGCCTGCTCTGGAATCAATTCCGGGAATCGATCGGCCCATTCGATCACTGAAACGCCATCGCCAAAAAAATAATCTTCCAGTCCAAGCCGCATGGCTGATTCTCGATTTTCCAGGCGAAAGAAATCGAAATGGTAAACGGGCAAGCGCCGACCTTGATATTCGTGCACGATGGTAAAGGTCGGGCTAGTTACTGCAGCGTCGCTTTCCAGACCTGCGACGAGGCCCTGCGTGAACAAGGTCTTGCCGCTGCCCAGTTCACCTTTGAGCGCCAATACTGAACCGGCCACAAGATCCTCCGCAATTTGCCGCGCGATTGCTTCCGTTTCAGCGGGGCTGTTGGAAATGAACGTAGCCAAGAGGTAATTTGCGATTTGCGATTGGAAAGCCCGGCCGTTGCTTCGCATCCGTTACGGGCGATTTGCGATTGAGCGAGCCAATTCGCGTCAGCGGTAATTTCGGAAAATTTCGTCGCCACTCGCGCTCCAAGCGGTTTCTGTCGCGCGGCGACACTGCAAAGAGCAGTTCGTAGTCCTCCCCTTCCGAAATCGCGTCGTCGACAGTTGCACCATGGGCTACTGGCAAATTTTCCAACTGGATGTCGAATCCCACCTTGCTCGCCCGCGCAAGTCGAGGAAGATCGGCTCCGAGTCCGTCGCTTAAATCCATCATAGCGTGGATTGAGAAATGTTTTGTAAGCCAGCGCGACTCCCCAATCCGCGCAACGAACTTCAAATGCTTTCGTTTCAGCGCGCCGCCAAGGCGGCCGGTAACGAACAGGTCATCACCCGATCTTCCGCCCCGGCGCGAAGCCGCGCGAGGTTTTTCAACAAATCCGATCACAGTTACCGAAATCGCCATTGGCCCCGGTGTATTGCTCGTTTCGCCGCCGACAATGCTCACTTTGAAGCGGTTCGCCGCCCGGCGCAGTCCCCGATAAAGTCCCAGCACCCACGCGACTTTGGTTTTCTGCGGAACAATAAGAGTGACCAGCGAGAACTGGGGCACAGCTGAAGCCGCAGCGAAATCGCTCAACGGACGCATCATTGCTTTCCATCCGACGTCTGACGCATTCGTTTCGTGCACAAAATGCACGCCTTCGACAACGCAGTCCGTTTTTAGCACGAGATATTTTTTGCTTTCAGGTATTTCGACAATTGCGCAGTCGTCGGCTGAACCCGCAAAGACTTTCCGGCCTCTCCCGCGCGGAAGATGAAGCAAGATTTGGTTGAGCAGTCGATCTTCACCCAGAGCACCGAGTTTCATTGAGAAATGATCTCTGGAAACGCGAGGGCAGTGAGAGTCAGCGAGTTGAACAGGGAATGCATAGTCATCGAAACAAGAATCGAGTCGCTCCATTCGTAGGCAATCGCGAAACAGCTCCCCAGGACAAACAACGGCACGAACGAGGGAAAATGTGCGTGGGCCGCGGCGAATAGCAGCGAGCTAAGTATCACCCCCAGGAGACAACCGACGTAGCGTTTGAGCACGCCGTAGATGAAAAATCGAAAAACAAACTCCTCGACGATCGGTGCAATCGCGACCGCGAAAACAATGATCATAATCCGCTCCTCGATGGTGCGCGATGCGCTGAAGAACTCGACGATGTTCTGCTTGCTTGAGCCGCCACCGAAAAACCGCTGATTAATGGCCTCGGAAAAACCGATCAATGGATAAGCAAAAAACAGCAGGATGGCTCCAGTGCCTAAAGTTCGAAAAAAACTGATTCTGAAAAATCCCGCTAATGCGCTGACATCAAAACCGCGAAATTGCAAAAGAGTGACTATGACGAGCAACACGAAAGCGCTGAGGAGGAAATTGGCTAGGAGATTACGTGGGTGAAATTGAAGCGCCGGGTCCGGAACTGTTGAGCTGATCGTCAGTAGAAAGAAAAAGATGAGCACACTGGCGAGAACGGCTTCCGGCAATCCAAAAGCGCGCGCCGGTGCGTCGGCCCCGGAAGCGCTACGGATCCGTGTGCTGATCTGATAAATCAGAGACACATAGACACAAATGCTGCCAATCAAGTAGAGAGCGGAAAGCAAAAATAGGGCGAGGCTCTGAGCCGCTCCGAATGTTGCGAAAATATTCCTGAATAGCATGAGGGTATGCTGAAGTGTGCGCTACCCTCAGCGCCTACGGAGCATAGTAACTCGGCAGGAAATACGCGCGCCCCGATTCCAGTTGCGGCACGAGTTGTTTCGGAAGTTGCAGTTCGATTTTCGACTCCGATTCTCCAAACACGCGAAAGAACCGCGAGAGACTGAACGGCGGTCCGTACTTCACGACTTTCGCGTCCGGCGCGTTCCCCAGTTGTTTTGCTTTGGCGAAGGCGTCGTCTAATTCGCCGAGACCGTCTATGAGTTTGTTCTGCAACGCTTCTTTGCCCGAAAGAATTCGGCCGTCTGCGATTGTGTTGCGGAGAAGATCAGCCGGCAGATTTCGTTCCTTTGCAACGATTCCGAGAAACTTGTCGTACGTACCCATGATGAAGTTCTGCACCAGCTCCCGTTCCTCCGGCGTAATCGGTCGCGCTCCGTTCAGCATGTCTTTGAATTTGCCACTCTTAAAAACTACGGATGCCAGGCCGATTTTGTTAAACAGTTGCTCGTAATTCAGGGTTTGAATGATTACGCCGATGCTCCCAGTGATGGTCGTTTCATTAGCCATCAAAAATTTGCCGCCGCAGGAGACATAATACCCGCCCGAGGCCGCCAATGAATCCATGTAGACGACAACTGGTTTCCTCGCGCGCGTCTTCACAACGGCGCTGTAGATCTCATCGGAAGCCGTGACTTCTCCGCCGGGTGAATCGATCTCCAGCACAATGGCCTTTACGCGATGATCCTCGCGTGCCTGTTGAAGTGCTGCTCGCATGTCGTCCACCATCGAGTCGCTGACGTTCCCCGGGATCGACGTGCTGATGATGCCGCGCATGGTGATAACCGCTATTTTGTCCGTGGTCGCGCGGGCCCCTCTTTGAAGCAGGATTTCGCGGAAACGCGGGATCGGTTCCGCTTCCCTGATACCGCCGAAGCGCTGAAACGCAGCGATCATCAACACAAAGTTCACGAACAGACTGGCGCAAAGCGCGATGAACAAAAAGATGCTTAGACAACCCAGCCTGCGGTCGGATGCCATACCGGAACGAAACTGCCGGAGAACTGCCGAGCACACAAGCGCTTTTCACGCTTGCTGCGATGATCTGTTACTGCCCAGCCGTTCAAGTTCCCGCGAAGTAGCGTAATGCGCGTAAGCTTGGCAAAAAGAAATAGGCGCCGCCGCGGACCGTCACAAATTGTGGCAGGCCGGACACGCGCCGTCGCGTCGTGCCCTCACCAGGAATGGTAAAGTTGCCGGTAACCGGGCACCCCGGTATTGATTCACGATTGCCCAGAAGGGGGTCGCTTTCTCCGGTTACGCCGGAAAACTTGGTGTTCGCTATCCATGCATTTTGCAGGAACTCGAACTGCCGCGAAATATTGGCATTGAGACAGATGAAATGTAATCCGCGAGGCGACTCGTTAGGCGGCGCTGAGCTGCAGCGCTTCTTCGGGCAATAGCTCCGAACCGTACTCACGACCTCGACGCAGAATACGATGAAACCGAACCGATGACGTTATATCATCGTAGAACCCCTTCGGACCGAAACCCAGCATGATGATTAGTTTTCGAAGTGCGCTGAGACGCCGCCCAGGAAAGTCGCTGTTGCGCGGATTCGTTCGGCGAACATGTGCGCCGAAAGGACACCGCGCGCCAACTGGATCGCTCTCATAAGTAAATTGATTCTGCGTAACGGTCCGCGGATCCGTGCCGGGAATCGGTTCGGCCTGGATCGGGACCAAAGGATCGCCTGTCCGCATACGGCCGACCATTTTCCCTCCCAATTCGTTGGCGTCAGCAACATTTCCGCCAGCTTGCTCATAAAGAAATGTCCAGAAGCCTCGGACGTCCTGTTCCAATTGGCGCATGACCAAATAGCTTCCGTTTCGCGCCAGATCTTTTTTCGCGGGCTCATCTTCCGCGTTGAGCAAACCTGTGGTAGCAGCATCGGGCTCGAGCAATGGTCGTTCGGTTATCTTTCCGTACTCGTTGCGATAACCAAGCAGGAATTCGCCCAACGCGACAACGTTGGTGTATCCCAATTGAATGCATGGCCTCTCCAGCTGCTGCTCCCAATCGATCTGCGGCTGGCTGATGCCATCGGCAAACCCGAACGGTTCGTCGCCGTCGAGGTTGCTCGTGCCAAGCGAAGTGATCTCCTCGAATGCTTCACTCCAGTTCTGATCACTGGTTTTTTGAACAAACGCATCGAGTTGGCCCTGCTCGGCGAATAACATTACCAATGCATGGGGCTCACGTCCGTCGCTGCCCCAAGTCCAATTTGATGGCGCGTTTTTCCCAACGTCACCCAGTTGTCGCGCGCGGCTTTCTTGACCCATGCCTCCACGAAACTCATGCGAAAAATCAGCAATAATTGACTCTGGAACGCCGAGCGCTTTGAGACCAGGCGCCGTGAACGCGATGTTTAGAGCACTGTTCGGTGGCGGGTTCACGCCAACCGCGGTCGTGATAGGAGCAGAGCGGAGCCAGGCTTTTGCCGCATCTGCGTTTTTCACGCGCACGAGCGCATACGACGCACTTTGTCATGTGACCGTATCCAAACCGGACGAGACCTTGCATGTCGGCGTAATCGACTTGGCTCATAACAGCGTGACCCATTCGCGGGCTTGTTCATCAGTCATCGATGATCTCTCCAATCCCTGACGAATCCGAGTGTTTCTCTCCAGATCGACCGCACTAAGTCCTGGATAGGCCTTGTACCACACCTGGCTCGGCAACGTATGACGCCGGAGGTATTCCTTATAGTTTCGCTCGTCGATGCAACCATCCCGCACAAGCCAATTCGTTCTTGGATAACCGATCCCATTGCTAAAGGAAGCATTCAGCCCAAAGCCTGTTTTATTGATGAAGTCATCCATGTAGCTCTCGACGCTGCCGTCGTAGTTGCTGCAAAAAATCATTCGCTCCCTGCCAGCAACAAACACCCACCGCGCGAAGTGAATCGAGCGTATCCGACCCAGCCGGCCAGGTCGGGTGATATGGCGCGCGCCGTAGTTGACCGTCTTGAGCACGGCGCTGGTCGTCAACAGTCGCACGAGACCGGGCTTCAAACTCCCCATCGCGCTGAATTGATTCGTGACGTCGTGGTCCTCAAAGCTCGAGAGGTTGTCAGAATGTTTTTGATCTGCGGTGGGACAAACTTCGGGGTCGCTTTTCTCCAGGCGGCGAAGCGCAAAGAGGTAAAACGGCGCAGCGATGAGAAGCAATGGCGATAGCAGCAAACCCACCAACGGAAACCCGATCATGTGCAAGAGATTTTTGATCTGCCATCCGATCGGTGTTGGATCTTCTTTTGATAACGTTAGCCGTCGCGATGATTTTTCCGCGTTGACGAAGGTCCGTAATTTCTCATGAAGCTCGCGCGGTTGCAGGCCGTGCAAAGTTGCATGATTTCGGTCGACATAATTCTCAAGCGCATCGTAAAGCGCGGCCTCTTCGCGAATCTGGCGCACGGTTCGCCCCCGCCAATTCACGTAGGCAGCAATGGCTGGAGCGTCGTGTTGTTTCATCCAATCGAGAAGGTCTGTGTCAGGGGCGAATCCCTGACAGCATGAGAAAATTTTTCCCAAGCCTTTGCCGGCGCGCTTGATCAACTTGCCCAAAAAGGCATTCGCATCGCCGTCGACATCGCCCAGGAATGCCAGATACAGCGGATAAGTGCGCGGCGTTAATCCGTAGACGCGGATATCTTCAGTGGTTTTGTCGTCGAGGATAAGGAATCGCGCGAAGTGGAGCGTCTCGAATTCCGCGAAAGGCAACAGAGCATTATTCGGATCCGCCTGTCCCGGCCCGTGGTTCATCGAATCGAGCAACTGCCGAAGCTCGGTCTCGCGCTCCGGAATGATCGGCGCCAGCACCATGAAGTTCGACTGAGGAGTCATAGTCTTCCAGACCTCATCTTTTAGATCGGACTGTCATGTTGAGTGAAGCGCTGCAACGAAATGCGAAGCATAAGGCCAGGCTTTCAAACATCTCTGATTTGTGGCATGCAGGATCATCTTGTGAACGATCAGAGATTCTTCGCTTCGCTCAGAATGACATTACAACAGGAGTACTATTCGAATACTTCATCGCCGGTGGGCTCGTAATGAGGCACGTTGTTCATGTTATGGCGCAGCTGTGATAACTCGAAATACATCCGCTGCCGGGCGCGGCTTTGATTACCCAGCGGCCGATGCTCGGCGATGGTATGCCACGGGTTGTAAGAGAGCTTCCTGGCAAATTCCATTTGTGCCGGCGAATCGAATTGCTGCCTCGGCAACCGAAGTGTTGCTACTGATACCCGTGGCGAAAGTTTCTCCGGCCAGAGCACGCCATTGTTCTCAATCGGCATCAGGAAGGGATCGGTTTGCAATTGCAACCGAAAGTCCAATTCCACGTCGCCTTCGCTCAGCGCCTTGACCATGGCATTGCGCAGATAATCATCTGGCGGACGCAACGGCAGCCGCGGGATGGGAGTTTTCTTGTTCGTTTTCGGCCAGACCGAATATTGCATCGCCTGGCCCTCGCCCAGCAAATAGGGCACGCAGCTAAAATACGGAGCCTCAAACGGGCTGCTCTGGGTTTTCACCCACAACCCCTGCATGATCATGTCCGCGATGTGGGGTTGCTCGAAATTAACGAAATGAAAAATCTGCGCATTTTTGACGCTCCACTTTTGCAGGTGCGCGTTCGACTTTATGTCTTGTGTAACAAATGTGGGGGTGGAGACACCGAACATGTCTACGGTGAATTTCTCCTCATCCATCAACTTCGGTCCGGGCACACCCATGAGCTTAATGCTGATGCTCATGAAGCCGACGTCGTCGATGTCCGGCGTGATGTAAGGACCCGGCCCGGAAAAGCGGACCCAGCAACGGAACGTTTGCGGTTTGGCATAGATGCCGTAGCGAAATTGCGGCGGAAGATTGTCGTGAACGATAAACTCGCCGCGAATGATGCCTTGAGTTTTGGTGTTCCCGCCGCGCTCAAATCCGCCGGGCTTCCAGAGTCCTCGCATCTGCGTGATAAAGCTCTCGATAACCGAGTTGAGAAATTCATCCTCGTTAGGCAACAGCTTTTCCTCGGCGATTTTCAGCCCCTCGTCCTTTCGCTTTTTGTTCATCAACGCGGTGACGATGCGCGCCACTGGATCGCGCAGGGTGGCGTCGAAGATCGGTCGCAGCCAGGGATCGATTCGGCGTTCCATCTGCAGAAGGAACATCGTGGTGTCGCTCACCAAGTTTAGGAACCACGAGCCAGTATTGGCACGCGGCATTGGTCGGCTGACGTTCGAATTCACGGTTGACATGAACCCAGGATTTTGACTCTGCTATTTCGAACTATTCCGAAGCCGGAAACTGGAGCGCGAAGTGGATCAGCTTCTTTTTACCCCAGTAGACCAACCCGAGGTAAATGCCGGGACTGACTTCGCGAATCTCATCGCGTATCCAATGCGCGATGAGTGAAGTCTTGGAGTAATCGAGGACGATGCACTCCTTTTGATCGAACCAGCTCTTGTCCTTGTAGACTTTGGCGACAATTGCCTTGTGTCCCATAGGCAGGATTTTGTTCCGTAGCTCCCCTTTCTCGGCGTCGAAGACTTTTCCTTTCCATGTGAAGACATTTATAAACCAGGCAATCTCATCCGACACGTTGGTGCCGGGCGCGATGATCGCTGTTCCTTTTCCTTCCCCGCTCGGGATCTCGCCGACGGGACTTTGGGTGAACAGATCGTCGAGCTGTGTCTGCGACATTTTCAACATTTCTGGAACTGTGACTGCCATTTGTTTCCTTTCTTTTAACGCGCTAAAACGTTTTCAAGTATTCGATCAGCGCGTGCTTGTCTGAATCCGGAAGATCGGTGCCGAAATAATGTCCCTTATCTTCGACGAAGTCGGGACATTTATTCGCCGCCAGCAATTCGGGAACCGCTTTTGTTAGTTCGGCTGTGGCTTCCTCCGGCGAAAGATTCATGGCGTGAATTTTCGCCAGCGCCTTGACGATCTTCGCCTGCAACACCACCAATTGGCCGAGATCAGGCTCGAGATTGCCGATTAAATTAATCGGCACGCCTTTCGGGATCGGACCGATGCTGATGTATCCGTCCTTGCCGGCTAAACGCTGGAGCGGTTTCGGCACAAACTCCTTGCGCAAGTGCAGTGCGCATTCGTTTTGTGTGCGCCAGATCGAGTCTTTATTGAGCCGCTTTTCCGGCCAAAGCAATTTTTCGATCGCATCGTTGAATGCGTCCATCCGACCCGCTATCGAAGGATCGCCAGTAAATTTTCCCAGCGTGTTGTTGTGCAATAGGGGCGCGGAACTCCACACGCTGACCAGCGACGGCACGCGGTAATAGCCGGGTGCGACATTTTTTTCTTTCGGCTTGAACTTGATCGGATGCGTCTCGTCAAACGGATTGAAAAATTCGAGCTCGTCCACGGGCGAGAGTTCTTTGTACGTGAGCGAGGAAAAATTGTCCCAGACGTGACCGGCTTTGGCATTTGTTGCGAATGCGCGGGCTGAATTCGTCTCGATTTTTGTTAGTGGGTAACGTTTGTCATTTGACAGAAAATTATTCTCCAGGAAATCGGGGTCCATTACCGCTGCGCGGAACCACGCTTTTCCCTCGCCGGACTGCGGATCGACGTTCGGCGGTGGTTGTTTGCTGGAGTGACAAGCTGCACAACTTTCGGCAAAAACTTCTTTTCCGCGCGTCATGACGGCGGCATCCGTAGTGACGTAAGCCTGTCCTACTGGCGCGTCGGCGAGATGAAATGGTTGTAATCTCTCGAAAAATCTCCGAATGTTATCGACCCTTTCTTCGGTCGCGCGCCAGAAGACCGAGTGCTTTTGTGCATAAGCGATCTCGAACGGTTTTTGCGGCGTGAGCCCGATCAGGCGGTTGTGCCGGGTTAGCCAATATTCAGAGAACATTCCGATGTTCACGTAAACGCGAATCGTTGCGCCTGGAACACCGATGGAATCGGCACCGTCCTTTAGAATGTGCGGCACCGGCATCTCCTCTTTTTCTCCGGGTAACGCCAGTGTTCCGCCGGCCATCTTCTCAGGCACTGCAATGCGCTCCCGCTCAGCAAGCAAAAAGATCGGGTTGATTGCATTTGGGTTGTTAATGTGATCCGTCGCGATGCGCGAGGTATCGGAAGTGCCGCGAGGCTGTGTGAGAAGCATTTCGTAAAAGAAGCCGCCTTTCTCAACATTACAGGCGAACACCTTTCCCTCGTTGATGTACTGATTGCCGATCGCTGAGGCCAAATTTTCCCAGCGCGGGTTTTCCGGATCAAGCGGCGGATTACTCGGGTTCGGCGCTATGTGGCAGGAGCCGCACGACACGCCTACCCGATACGGACGGATGAGTTTGTCGTCGTTGTAGTAGGTGGGGTCCTTCATGAAACGATCGCCATTCCATTTCTTGCGCGCTTCCTCGTTGAAATCCGGATTCGGAAAAAGGCGAAAACCGAGCACCCCCGAAGGCTTTCCGTAGACTGTTCGATCGATCCCTGCCGGTTCTGACTCCGCCTCTTCGTCAAGCCACAAGCCAAATTCGTCCGGCTTGCTCGCCGCGCGGAATCCCGGCTCGTTCACGAGCCCGAGCACTTTGAAACGTTCGCCGCGCGGAAATTTGCGGTTATCGAGCATCTTCAGCAGATCCATCAGACCAAAACTGTCCTGCGCGGTGTGATTCCAAAACTGCTCGTTGCCTCCGCTCCAGAGGTTCCAGGTATTGCGGCCCATGATTTCCTCCGGGGAAAGATCAATGCCGCCATCCATCGGCTTGAAAATGTCGGCAGTAATTTGCGGAAAATCTGCCGTGCTTTTTCCTGCCGCTTTAGCTTCGTCGATCGGCTCGTTTTTTTTGCAGCTGGCAAACGCGAGCAGGGCGCATATACCGAGGCAGGGTCCGACTCGACTGAGACGGAAAAGATGGCTCCTCGCTTCCAGCAGTGCCTTCACCGAGCCATCATTGATACGTCGCTCGTGATTCGTGTGGCAAGAAAATTTTGGAAAGAGGTTGCGATTGTCAGTGAAGATGGGCCTCCGCTGCGCTCATTGTAGGGCGCTTTTCGAAGCGCTTTCTTTATTCGACGAATTCGATTTCGATCGGAAAGTCGATGTATTTCTTCTCGTGCGCGTCAGTGAGAAATGTTCGGACAGCTGCGCGTCCGATCTCGCCGTAATCGCGAGTAAATTCGTTCACATACATGCCGATGAACTTGCTGGCGAGTTGCGAGTTCATGTCGCGTGCGTATGCGAGCGAGTAAGCGACGGCTTCATCCCGGTGTGTGAGACCGTAGTCGATGCTTTCGCGGATGATCTCGCTAATGTCGCGGCGGACTGGTGGCGGGATATTCTTGCGCACGACGTTTCCGCCTAACGGCAATGGCAGCCCGGTCTTACGCTTCCACCATTCACCAAGATCGATGATCTTCTCAAAACCCGACCGCGCGTATGTGAGTTGCCCCTCGTGAATGATCAAACCGGCATCCGCGCGTCCGTTTTCTACCGCCTCGAAAATTTTGTCGAACGGGACGATAACGTAATCAAATCTTCCGAGGAAAAGCTGAAGGGCCAGAAATGCGCTGGTCATCTTGCCGGGGACAGCAATCGTTCCGCTGCGCAACAATTCGCGAGCATCGCCTTCGAGAATAGCCGTTGAGGGTCGCACATTGGGCGCTGGACGTTTTCGGATCACAATTGGTCCGTATCCATCGCCCATGCTCGCGCCGGACGGCAATAGCGCGTATTTGTCCGCGACGTAGGCGTACGCGTGAATGGAGATGGCGGAAATGTGCAGCTCACCGCGCTGCGCCCGCTCATTCAACGTCTGAATATCTTCAAGCCGATGTTCAAACCGATAACCGCGCAGATCGATTTTGTTTTTCGCGATCGCGTAGAACATGAAGGCATCGTCCGGATCGGGCGAATGGCCCAGCGTAAAGGTTTCAGTGGGGTTTTTTGTCATTTGGAATTCGTCATTCAGATCGTAGTCGCGTTTGGTAGCTATACAAAGCGCTGTGTAACTCAATTTACGCACTCTCGAGCGAGCTAGACGAATTTGGCTGTAGCCGCCTCTCTGTGAGAGGCGCGAGTGAAGGGTGCCATGCACACCTTGTGATCGGCGCTATCGGACAGCGAAGCGGCTACAGTGCAAAAAAACAGCCGCCGCGCGGGTTTCGCGCGGCGGCTGAATGTATCTGGGAAACGCTGACTTCTCTAACAGCGCTCCTTTGATGACAGCCTTATCGATTCTCCACGACTCGCGGCGTGGGGCGGATCATCTCAAGCTGAGCGTTTACTTTTTGGATTTGGGCGGCCTGCTCTCTGAGCTGACCTGTGAGAGTCTCTATTTGCTTTTGTTGCTGCGTGACCGTTGCTTGCAACTTCTCAACTTTGTCATTGAGCATGGCTTGTCGGTCCCCGGCCTGAGGGCGCACGCGAGGTTGAGGTGCGCCACGCTGAGGCACAGCAGGTGCGCTAGCGAAAGAGTCATCATAGCCAAGGTGGTCGTTAGCAAGGTCCAGAGTAACTACAACAACGCTGCCGCCAACCGGCTGGAGGTTGTTCCAGATACCACCGATGTAGCACGCTTGGGACCCGAACCCATCAGTCGAGAAGTCGGCGATGCGGATCGTAAGGTCTTCGTCGGGAATGGGAGTCCCCCCGTTGTCACCAACGAATTGGCCGACGTAAGTGTTATTGAAGCCAGCGGCCACGTTTGGTCCTGCCCCTGCACCCACGACTGTGTTCGAACTACCAGTAACGTTATTAAACATCGCCGAAGCGCCAACTGCCGTGTTGAAATTGGCAGCGCCGCTTCCAGTCGCGTCATTATTCCTGAGCGCGAGATCACCAACGGCGGTATTCGCAGCGGCAATTGTATTTAATTCGAGCGCCTGAACGCCCATGGCGTTGTTACTAAATCCGGTTGTGTTTCCGTTGAGCGCAAAGGCGCCGACAGCGTCATTAAATGATCCGTTGCCGAGAGCATCGCCTGCATTATTCACCATCGCGCCCCCTCCAACAGCTGTGTTTTGGATGCCACTAATGTTCAATATCAGGGCAGCAGCGCCAACGGCCGTGTTAATATCTGCGTTGTTGAGAGCCAGCGTTCCAGCACCAGCGCCAGTATTGAAGTTGCCGGTGGTGTTGAAAAGGAGCGAATTCCAACCGAATGCCGAGTTTCCAAGGCCGCTGTTGTTGAAAAGGGCATGGAAGCCGTCCGCCGTGGTAAACGTGCCGCCTACAGAGCCCGGATCTGGTGTCTGCGGGGCTGGTGCCGTTTGCGCGTTCGGCGCAAATGCAAAGCATACCAGAATGAGCGGGATGAGAAGGAACCCGCGCCAAAACGGCAGCGAGCGAGCCGGATCTCGTCCGCATGAGACTAATTTGTTAACTTGATTCAATGAATACATGGATGTGTTCTTTCTCTTTCCCGGTCGTGTTTGGATTGTTTTTTTGTCTTTACTGGGATCCCAATAGACAAAGAACCCTACCGGGCAAAAGTCCTTGTCTCTTTTGGAACCTTCCGCCGTGATACTCAATTTTGGTTACGAATGTCAATACTTTTTTTAACTGTTTTTCAGGAACGAACCCATTGGTGCCCGCTCGCAACGATGGGAGAACTCCTGCAATGGCCCAGGGCGCGCAGCGAATCGAGGGACGGCTCGGCGCTTTGCTGTTTGCGTTGAGAACTCTGTTCCGGTAGCCTCAGGCGCAATGGCACGCTCAGGTTTGGGTAAAGGTCTCGGTGCGCTTATCGGTACGCCTTCAGTCGCCACGCCCAGAGACGGATCGGATGCGGGCGAGAGAGTGCATCAGATCGACCTGACGAGCATTGTCCCGAGCACATTGCAGCCGCGGAAGGATTTTGCGCGCGACGTGCTCTTGGAACTAATCGAGTCGATTCGGCAGCACGGCATTATTCAGCCGCTGATCGTCCGCCAAGTCGGCACGCGGTTTGAATTGATCGCCGGCGAGCGCCGGTGGCGCGCCGCGCAGGAACTCGGTCTTGCCACGGTGCCAGCCATTGTCCGCACAGCTAACGACCTGGAAGTTCTCGAGCTTTCGTTGATCGAAAATCTGCAACGCGCCGATCTCAACCCAATCGAAGAAGCCCAGGGCTACGCAAGGTTGGCGAGTGAATTTGGAATGCGGCAGGAAGATATTGCGCTCAAAGTCGGGCGAAGCCGGGCGGCTGTAGCCAATGCACTGCGGCTTTTAGATCTGCATCCGCAGGTGCAGATCTGGTTAGCTCAGAACTTGGTTTCAGTCGGGCACGCGAAAGTGTTGCTGGCCTTAAAAGCACCGGAAGAACAATTGCTCGCTGCGGAAACAGTTTTGCGCCGCAATGCCACGGTGCGTTCTACGGAGCGGATGGTTGCGCGCTTGCTTGGCATTGGTCGCGGACGGCGCAAACCGCGCCGCGCGGCTGGCGATTCCGGCGCCACGGCAACAGCAGTAGAAGATTTGCAAAATCGCCTGCAACAACATCTGGCCACCCATGTCACGATTCACCATGGCGAAAAGCGTGGGCGAATCGATATCGAGTATTACGGACCGGACGATCTACAGCGGATTGTTACTGCTTTGGGAGTGCCGGAGCAGGAGTGATCGGGGGGTTGGGAGTAATGGAGTAGTGAACTTACGCCAGGCATCACTCCACCACTCCATTACTCCATTACTCCTGGTTGTACTTGCCTCGGCCACCTCTATGAACCGCTCGCCTGCTTCAGAGGCGAAGATCTGGGAGGAATCCTCGGGAGAGAAAGCTCTGGCTCACGTTCAACGGCTTGTTGATCTGGGACCGCGCCCCGCCGGCTCGGAAGCAATCGAGAAAGCCCGGGTGTACATTGAGGAGCAACTGCGGCATTCGGGCTGGCAGGTAATACGCCAGGCGTTCACGGACGACACGCCACGCGGCAAAATTCACTTTGTAAATCTGATTGCGCGGTTCTCGGGAGACGCGAATCCGGCATCCCCTTCGTTCTTGTTGTGCTCGCATTACGACACGAAGTTATTTGATGCCATCCGGTTTGTCGGAGCGAACGATGGCGGCTCTAGCACCGGTCTGCTGTTGGAGTTAGCCCGCGTGCTCGGGCAGCACCAGAGTCTCGCCAGAAAAGTTGAGCTGGTGTTTTTCGATGGCGAAGAGGCATGCGAAAATTTTTCCGAAACAGATGGTCTGTACGGGAGTCGCTACTTTTCCCGGCAAGTCCAAAGCGAGGGCGCAAAACAATTTCGTGGTGGAATCCTGTTCGACATGGTTGGTGACCGTTCGCTCGGCATTACGCTTCCCGCAGATTCACCGGCCGCGATGGCGCGCGACGTCTTTGCCGCGGCCGAAGCGCTGAAGCTGCGAAAATACTTCAGCTATCTCGACCGGAACCTGGTTGATGATCATGCGCCGTTGAACGCGATTGGGATTCCGACAATCGACATCATAGATTTCGATTATCCCTGGTGGCACACCGCTGATGATACGATGGACAAAATCAGCGCACAGAGTCTCCAAATCGTCGGCTCGATCGCGCTGTATTATTTGTCGGAGATCGCGTTGAAGTGATCCAGCTCAAGTATTCACCTCTCTCATGTTGAGAGGAGCGAAACATCTCTGGTTATACACATTGCCATGGAGTGACTGCAGAATTGACCAGAGATTCTTCGCGTCGCTCAGAATGACAAAGCACAGATTAACGCTTCAACCCTTTAACGCTTTAATCAATTACCTGGGCTGGCCCAAATTTCTGGATTGCGTGAAAGCATTTTTCTCGGCAGGCTAATCGCTGAACTGCCGACCACATGGAGCGTCCCGCGTCTGCGACACAGCCAAAGCACACAAATATTGGCGTGGTCGGGCTTGGGATCATCGGTCGCGGAATCGCTGGACATCTTCGCCGCAAAGGATTTTCAGTCTTTGTTTGGAATCGATCGCCGCGTCCTGTTCCAAATTTTGTCGGTTCACTGGGGGAACTGGCCGGCTTGTGCAATTACATCCAGATTTTTGTTTCTGATGACGACGCGCTCCTGCAGACCGTGGAGCAGCTAAGCGAAAAGCTCACGCCGCGCCACGTTATCCTTGGGCATTGCACTGTCGCTCCGGATTCGATGCGCGCGGCGGCGGACATTGTCGAACGCCGGGGCGCGCGGTTCGTCGAAGCATGTTTCACCGGCAGCAAGGGCGCAGCTGAACAGGGCGAGCTCGTTTACTACGTTGGCGGAACAGATGAAGCGCTGCGTGACGGCCGTCCCATCCTTGAGGCCAGTAGCAAGCAAATCCTGCATATCGGACCAGTCGGCCAGGCCAGTTCTATTAAGGTTGCAACTAATATGATCAGCGCTGCAAGCGTTCAGGCCACAGCCGAGGCTCTCGCGCTGGTGCAAGCGCAGGGTTTACCGTTGGAAAAATTCGTCGAAGCCATGCGCGTCAATGCAAGTTATTCCGGCACGTTGGCGATGAAGCTGCCAAAAATGCTCGGTCGCGATTTCGCGCCGCACTTTTCGGTCAAACACATGTTGAAAGACGTGCAGATCGCCAGCCAAATCGCTTTGTCGCATTACCTGGACCTCGGAGTCACTGCTGCGGCGCGCGATCAGTTGTTCGAGCAAATGCAGTGGGGCCACGGCGACGAGGATTATTCCGCCGTGCTGCGCAAGTATTTGCATGAGCCGGGTCCGGGATTTTCCGAAGAGCCACAAATTCAGGAACCGCTCGAACAATCCGACGCCGAAGAATCGATTGCCGCTTCAGCAGTAGCGGAGACACAAAACGTCGAACCTCAAGACGCGGGTCTCGTTGCCTCCGCTGAGTCTGCGCTCGGCTTCAGCGGAACGATGACCGCGACGACCTCTGCTGCAACGCCGTTGCGGCGTGGGTTTCTCAAACAACTGCTAAGCCGTTTTTCATCTGGAGAGGAATGACGCAAGGATCAGAGAAGGGCCGAGCCTGCTTCCTCGACCTCTCCACGCGCGCGAAGCTTCGGATCACAGGAACTGACCGGTTCCGATTTCTCAACGGCCAAATCACAAATGATTTGCGCAACGCCAGCGAAACGGCTGCGATCGAAGCCTGCGTGCTCAATGCAAAAGGCAAACTTGACGCTCATATCTTTATCGCAGTGGTCGGCGAAAGTTTTCTGATCGATGCCGAGCCTGACCTTCGCGAAACACTGCGAGCACGACTGGAGCGCTACGTGATTGCTGATGACGTCCAGATTGAGGACGTCACCGATGAATTCTCGCTCTTTCACGTTTTGGCGGAAGCGTCGCCACAGCCGGAGCATGGCCGGATTTTTTCCGTCCAACGTTTCGCCGCGCCAGGCTACGATATCTGGAGCGACCCGGCACGCCACGATGCCGTCCACGAAGAATTAACCTCAGGATTCTTATTTGTTGATTCTGCCGCCGCAGAGGTGATGCGGATCGAACAGGGACTGCCGCGTTGGGGCCGCGAACTCACAGACAACATTATTCCAATCGAAGCCAATCTTGAAGGACGCACGATCGATTACGAAAAGGGTTGCTACATCGGTCAGGAAGTCATCTCCCGAATGAAAATGTCGGGACAAACAAACAAACGGTTGTGTGGAATAATCTCGCTGAACGACACCCGGCTCCAGCCTGGGATGAAACTTGTCGCTCCTTCAGCATCTGGAAAAGAAGCCGGCTGGATCACGAGTGCGACGCGCAACGAGCGGCTGGATAAAGAAATTGCACTCGGCTACGTGAAACGCGGCTTCAACAATCCAGCCACGAAATTGGACGCGCTCTCGCCCGATGCGGCTGAAGCAATTCCGGTCGAAGTTGTTTCGCTGCCGTTTCTCTGAAGAATTTTGCAGCTTCGGAATTTCTCTCCCGATCTCAGCGAGCGAGATGGCAGCGAAATTGTAAAAAGAAATTTGTTTTGCCCTCCGGCGGTGAATTCATAGAATCCACGTTGCCTCGCGCAAGCGATTAACCTTAACCATTTGTAGCGTCTGAACGAAGCACATCCTGAGCACAGTTTTATTCCATCGGTAGCGTGGCGGCTACGCAGCGTCGGCGCGGAGGCCGTCTAGCGCCATGGCAAATTTCTTTCCACGCTGGACGAATTGGATACCCCTCAAGATGATCGTCTGCGTGATTGTGATCGCTTGTGGGCTAACGGGCGCCACGTGGTATTACGCGACGCCGAAGTACACAAAAGTCGGATACCAGCCGATCCAGCCGGTGCCGTTTCCGCACGATATTCACGTGACCCAACTGGGGATGGATTGCCGGTATTGTCACAGCTTCGTGGAAGTGGCTGCGCAATCGAACGTGCCTAACACAGCGACATGCATGAACTGCCACACGCAAGTGGCAAAAGACAATCCCAAACTGCAGCCCGTCCAGGAGAGCTGGAAAAGCGGTCAGCCAGTCGAGTGGGTGTGGCTTTATCGCACTGTGGATTACGTTTATTACAACCACTCTGCGCACGTGAACCGGGGCATCAGCTGTTTTAGTTGCCACGGCCAGGTCAATAACATGTCGGAGGTTTACATCGCCCAACCCCACAGCATGGCGTGGTGCCTGGATTGCCATCGGCATCCCGAGAATTATCTGAGGCCGGACGATCAGGTTTTTAACCTCGATTGGAAACCTGAGGACGTTAAGCCGGTGGAGTTTGTCGCAAAATACGGTCAGCCAAGCGACACGCGTGAAGATTTTTCGAAGAAGAAGCAGCTCACCCAATCCGAGATCGGCCAAACGTTGAAAGAGCGCTGGAAGATTACTCCGCCAACAAATTGCCAGGGGTGCCACCGATGAACCCGCAAATTTACGCCCAGCCATCGGGCTGTAGCCGCTTCGCTGTGCGAAGCATGACCATCGATATTTGCAGCACGTGCGCCGGCGCGCCTCACAGAGGCGCGGCTACAGACAAATCATGAAACGCGTTTTCCATCATCCGCCTGAGCCATCCAACGGCACAAAATATTGGCGCAGCATCGGCGAACTGAAGGATACGCCGGAATTTCGTCAATGGTTGGAACACGAATTTCCCGCAGGCGCGGCGGAACTGAATGGCGACGAATGGTCGCGTCGCGATTTTGTGAAATTGATGGGCGCATCAATGGCGCTGGCAGGAGTTGGCCTAACGAGTTGTCGTCGCCCCGAATTGCATCTCGTCCCCTTCACGAAAAATGTGGAGTGGACGATCCCCGGAAAATTCCTCTACTACGCGACTGCCATGCCGCGCCGCAGCGGTGGCATTCCGCTGATTGCCACGACGGTTGATGGTCGGCCGATCAAACTCGAAGGCAATCCGCTGCACCCGGCAAGCGGCGGCACTACTGACACATTTGTCCAGGCGTCAATTCTCGATCTTTACGATCCGACCCGCTCGAAACGGTTTGTGCAGAAAGGGAAGGCGAGTAAGCGGGAAGAATTTGAGAAGTTCCTCGGAGAATTTGGCAAAACCATTTCGAAGGACCAGGGCAATGGCCTTGCGTTTCTGGTCGAGGAGACCAATTCACCGACGCGAGAGCGCCTTCGCACTGAATTAGAAAAGAAATTCCCAGGAATGCGGTGGTGCGTTTACGAGCCGCGGCTTGGTCAGGACGCAAACGTGGCGATGCAAACAGCTTTTGGCTCCAACGCGCGGGTGTTGCCGAAATTGGATCGCGCCGACGTGATTCTTGCTCTCGACAGCGATTTCCTCGATTGCGGTCAGGGCGATCTCGAAACAGTGCGCGGTTTCACTTCGCGCCGCCGTGTGAACGCATCGAAAGACAGCATGAACCGGCTGTATGTAGTCGAACATCGCTTCACCTTGACCGGCGCGATGGCGGATCATCGGCTGCGTTGTCCAGCCAGTCAGATTCCCGCATTCGCGGCCGCCCTCGCAACGAAAATTCAAGCGGGAACGAATGATTCCGGTCTGGCCTCTTTGCTTGGAAATTTCCAAGGCGCATCAAACAGTTTCGATCAGCAATGGATTGATGGAGTTGCCGCTGATTTGATGGCAAAACCGGGAGCGAGCCTGGTGCTCGCCGGCCCGACACAGCCGGTTGCGGTGCAGATGCTGGTTTATGCAATCAATGCTGCGCTGAAAAATGTCGGACAAACGCTCGTTGTGCGTCAGATTCCGCGCAATCCGAAAACAATCGAGATCGCTCAGCTCGCAACCGACATAAACGAGGGACGCGTCAAACAATTGTTCATTTTCGGTGGTGACCCGGTCTATAACGCGCCGCGAGGCTTGGTAGAAGACTTACAAACAAAGGCGCCTCTCGATTGGGCAGAGTTGCAAAAGAAAGTCAAAAATATTGTCCGCCTTGGTTATCACGAGGACGCTACATCCGCGCTCAGTCAGTGGCACATTCCGCTTGCTCATTATCTCGAGTCGTGGGGCGACACGCTCACAGCCGGTGGCGATTATTTGTCGATTCAACCGATGATCCTGCCCCTTTTCGATGGCCTGAGTGAAATTGAGCTGATCAACATGCTACTTGGCGGTCCGAAACTGCAGGGCCCCGAGCTGATACAGGAAACGTTTCGCCTAACGAATCCGCCTGGCGATTTTCAAACAGTGTGGTCAGGCTTTCTGCACGACGGTTTTGCTTCGCATGTTCAAAGCGCCGATCAGCAAGCCGCGTTCAACGCCGGCGCAGCCGCAACTCTGCCGCGTGATTCTGCGGCGCTTACGCCGCCTCCTACATCAGAATCTCCCGAAATTGTTTTGACCGGCAGCTACGGCATGGACGACGGCCGGTACGCAAACAACGGATGGCTCCAGGAACTACCTGACCCGGTCACGAAGCTGAGCTGGGACAATGCCGCGTTGATCAGTCCTGAATACGCAAAACGGCTGGGTGTCGAAACAGGCGATTTGTTGCAGATCGCAATCAACGAAAAGAGTTCGACCGGGACACCGACGAAACGAGAGCTTGTCATCGCAGCGCTTGTATCCGCGGGTCACGCCGATAACTCCGTGACGGTCACGCTCGGCTGGGCGCGCAAAATGCCGCAGTTTGTAGAGCTTCCGTATGCCGGCGGCAATTTGAAGGAAAAATCGGGGCTTACTGAGCAGGCTGGGTTTAATGGCTATTTCCTGCGAACAGCAGCGAATCCCCATGTTGCTGTTGCTGGCGCGAAGGGCATAGAGACCGTGCAGGTCACCAAAGTCGGCCGCAGTTACCCGTTCTCGATAACACAGGAACATTTCAGCATCGAAGGTCGCGGCCTAGTTCGTGAAGGGACGCTGGAGGGTTATCGCAAAAACAACGATTTCGCGAAAGAGGTTCCGGGCGCAGAAGAAATGCCGCATCCGCCGCCGAGTCTTTACACCCATCCGCCGTTGGACGCGCCGCAGCAGTGGGGAATGAGCATCGACTTGAATGTGTGCACCGGCTGCAACGCTTGCGTGATCGCCTGCCAGGCGGAAAACAACATTCCGGTTGTCGGGAAGCTACAAGTTGCGCATGGCCGCATCATGCACTGGATCCGTATTGATCGTTACTACGCCAGTCGCGAGCCGTTCAATCAGGACCGCAACCACTGGCCGGAGCATCCCGAGATGGTTTTCCAGCCGATGCCCTGCCAGCATTGTGAGAACGCCCCATGCGAAACGGTTTGCCCGGTCAACGCGACCGTTCACAGCGAGGAAGGGCTCAACGTAATGGTTTACAACCGCTGCATCGGCACGCGATTTTGCTCGAACAACTGCCCCTACAAAGTGCGGCGCTTTAATTATTTCGATTACAACCAGCGTCCCGTCGGAAAGAGAAAGCTCGTCGGTGCACTGAACATCTTTCAAGAATACTTTGCGCCGCTTACCACCAAGGGCGCGCCCGACACGATGAAGATGCAGAAGAATCCTAACGTGACGGTGCGCATGCGCGGCGTCATGGAGAAATGCACCTACTGCGTGCAACGCATCGAAGAAGCAAAGATCGTTGCGCTGGCGCGCGCAGGCGCTTCTCCGGATAAGCGGATTCCGCGGGATTCGTTTACCACTGCGTGCGCACAAGCCTGTCCAACTGAAGCGATCGTTTTCGGCGATATCAAGGACCCCGAGAGCCACGTGTCGAAAATGAAGCAACAGGACCGCAATTATCGGATCCTGGATTATTTGAATGTTATTCCGCGAACGAGTTATCTCGCTCGCCTTCGCAATCCAAATCCGAAAATGCCTGACGCGAAAGACGTCGGCATCGCAAGTTTGGTCGAGAAATTACCAGAGTAGCGCGATTTAATATGGACGGAGCATCAGCAGCAGCACCGGAAGTCCAGGAGGCAGAGCGGCAAATCGCGCATGTTCCGCTGGTCCTAAACCGGCGCAATTTCAACTGGCTCACGCAGCGCATTACCGGCGTCGTTGAACAACCCGCACCGCGGTGGTGGTGGGTGTGTTTCATGATTACTGCGAGCATTGCAACATTTGGACTTTTTTGCATTGGCTATCAGATTTCCACCGGCGTCGGCACATGGGGAAATCAGATCCCGGTCGGCTGGGCCTGGGACATCACCAATTTCGTTTTCTGGATCGGTATCGGACACGCTGGCACACTGATCTCAGCGATCTTGTTTTTGCTTCGCCAAAAGTGGCGTACGTCGATCAATCGTTCCGCAGAGGCGATGACGCTTTTTGCAGTGATCTGCGCGGCGATTTTCCCAGGCATCCACGTCGGCCGGTTCTGGATGGCGTGGTATATGGCGCCGATACCTAACAACTGGGGCATCTGGCAAAATTTTCGAAGCGCGCTGATGTGGGACGTGTTCGCGGTCTCGACCTATTTTACCGTCTCGGTTTTGTTCTGGTACACTGGTTTGGTTCCGGACTTGGCGACGTTACGCGATCGCGCGACCACGCGGATCAGGAAATTTCTATTTGGAATTTTTGCTCTTGGCTGGCGCGGTTCGAATCGGCACTGGCGCCATTACGAAATGGCGTACCTGCTGTTGGCCGGTCTATCAACGCCACTGGTTCTCTCGGTGCACAGCGTCGTATCATTCGACTTCGCCTCGACGGTTATTCCGACGTGGCACACCACCATTTTCCCGCCGTATTTCGTGGCTGGCGCAATCTTCGGCGGCTTTGCGATGGTGCTGACACTGCTCTTACCCGCGCGCGCAATTTTCAAATTGCAGGACGTGATCACGCCGCAGCACATCGATAAAATGGCGAAGATCATTTTGTTGACCGGCTCGTTCGTTACTTACGCCTACGCGATGGAGTTCTTCATTGCCTGGTATAGCGGCGATCATTACGAGCGATTCGCGTTTTGGAACCGCATTTTCGGTCCGTACTGGTGGTACTGGTGGTTCGGCATGCTCTTTTGCAACATGCTTTCGCCGCAGCTGTTTTGGTTCCGCTGGTGCCGGCATAACGTGCTGGTCGTTTTCTTCGTCTGCATGTGCGTTAACGCCGGTATGTGGTTCGAGCGCTTTATCATTATCGCAGGCGGTTTGGTCCGCGATTTTCTGCCATCGTCATGGAGAGTTTATCACCCTACCTGGGTTGATATCTGGACCTATATCGGTACGATTGGAATTTTCACTTCGCTGTTCCTTCTATTCATCCGTTTCCTTCCGATGATCGCGATGTCGGAAGTGAAGACGGCCACACCCGAGGCGGACCCCCATTATGGCGAGCTGCCAGAAATCGAATCGGTCCCTCCGGGCGGAAAGGAGCGCACACGATGATCTGGGACGTTTCCTGTAGCCACGGCCCTGTGGGCCGTCCTCGTGCGGTTGTGCGCCTTTTGCCCCGACCGGCCACAGGCCGGTGGCTACAGAGAAAGGAGTGCACACCATGATAACCACTCCGTACGGCCACAAAGTTTATGCCATGGCAGCGGAGTATCCGAGCGCCACCGCGCTTTACGAAGCCGCGAAACGCGTGCGCGATGCTGGCTTCCGGCGATGGGACGTGTATTCGCCATTTCCGATCCACGGAATGGACGGCGCGATGGGGATCGGCAAATCGTGGCTGAGCGGCTGGGTTCTGTTTGGCGGAATTTCGGGATTCCTTACCGCGGTGGTGGTCGAATTTGGCCCGTCTTCAATTCTCTACCCCCTCGATGTTCACGGAAAGCCTACAAACTTTTTCACTGTTCCTGCCTTTTTCCCCATCATGTTCGAGCTCACGGTGCTCTTCGCTGCATTTTCGGCATTCTTTGCGTGGCAAATCATGAATCGCTTGCCGCGCTGGAACCATCCGATGTTCAACTGGGAACGTTTCAGCCGCGTGACCAATGACGGATTTTTCCTGGCAATCGAAGCTCGCGACCCGCGGTTTACGGAAAACGGCGTTTACGAGCTGCTGGAGCAAACCGGCGGGCGGCATATCACCATCGTGCACGAGGACTAAAATATGCTTCGCGCATTTTTCGTAATTTTTATCCTGTGCACGATCGCGACACTCGCCGTGCTTGGATTTCGTGGGGAGAAAGGCACGAAACCGCCGTTTGAGCTTTTCCCTGACATGGTGCGACAACCCAAAGTGCGCGCACAGGCGCCGCTCGATTTTTTTGCTGATGGACGCGGTCCGCGTTTGCCAGTAGCTGGCACGGTCCCCGTCGGCTACGAAATGCCGAAACCAAAGACTGAGACCTCACCGCCCGGCATGACAGGAGACGCACCGGAGGAATCGCACATGCGGATCGCCTTCAGTGCCGGAACTGATTACTTCAACACCGGCAAAATGGGCGATCAGTGGGGAACCGGGATTCCGTTGCCAGTAACGCACGAGTTGATGGAGCGCGGGCAGCAGCGGTTCAACATCACGTGCGCAATGTGCCACGGCGCTGCGGCTGGCGGCAATGGGATCACCAAGCAGTATGGGCTTGCGACCGTGGTTTCGCTTCAGGACGATCGCCTTCGCAAAATGTCTGACGGCGAGATTTTCAACACTATCACAAACGGGAAAAACACGATGATGCCTTACGGACCGAACATCGTCGTCGCGGATCGGTGGGCTATTATTGCTTACCTGCGCGCGTTGCAACGCAGCCAGCACGCGACGATGGCCGATGTTCCGGAAGATCATCGCGCGGAACTGGACAAGCCGGCGTCACCGCCGCCGGCTGCAGCGACTCCTGCAAAATGAGCGAGCGTTTACATACGCCACCGATGCCGGAAGGCGAATATTTCGACAGCCGTCGATTTACAGGGCTTTCAACACTCCTCGGCGTGATTGCTGTTGTAAGCCTGGTGCTCTGCGTTGTCGGCGCGTTCGTGAATCCGCATCAATTCAGTTACTCCTGGTTGTTTGCGTTTGCGTTTTTCTTTACGCTCTGCGCCGGCTGCTTCTTCTGGACAATTGTTCACCACGCCACCGACGCCAACTGGTCTGTGGTTGTGCGGCGTCAATTGGAAAACATCGCTGTGCTGTTAGGCGCGCTGGCAGTTCTTTTTATTCCGATCCTGCTGCTGCGCCACCATCTCTACTCATGGATGGACATTCCGCCGGGCCATGAGGCGAATCTGGATTCCAAGCGCGCGTATCTCAATTTTCATTGGTTCTTTATTCGCACGATTATCTTCTTTGGTTTCTGGATCGTTGCGTCCCTATTGCTGCGGCGATTTTCCGCGCGTCAGGACAAAGACGGAAATCCGCTGTTCACGATTTGGATGCGCCGGCTGTCGTTCATCAGCCTGCCGCTGTTCGCGCTTTGTCTCACGTTTGGCGCAGTCGATTGGATGATGAGTCTCAACTACCACTGGTACTCAACCATGTTCGGGGTGTACATCTTTGCCGGAACAGCGGGCGCCTCAATGGCCTTGCTCGTGCTCGTGATCACCGCTTTGCGACAAGCCGGTTACCTCAATGGCGTCGTTACACTCGAGCACTACTACATCATGGGGAAATGGATGCTCGCGTTCTGCGTCTTCTGGGCCTACATCGGTTTTGGTCAGTACATGCTCATCTGGTATGCAAACATCCCGGAGGAGACCCAATTTTTCCTGATACGAAATACGCGATCGTGGTGGGCGCTCAGCATGATTCTGGTGATCGGTCGGTTCTTTGTACCGTTCGGGATTTTGCTACTGCAGTCGATTAAGAAAAATCCGCACCAGCTTAGCATCCTTGCCGGTTGGATGCTCCTTATGCAAATGCTGGACATGTATCTGATCGTTTTACCTGCGTTACATGGGACAGGCGTGCACGTGAGCATCTGGGATCTTATTTGCCTGATCGCGATCGGTGCCACGCTCAGTTTTGTTTATCTACGAGTGGTGCCCAGGACTTCGCTGTTCCCTGTCCGGGATCCGCGTCTGATTGAATCTCTCACCACCGTCAACTGAAATGGCCGACACCCAATCAGCTCGCAGTATTGCCTACACGCGCGCGCCATTCTCTACGTGGCTCGGTATTGTGTGTCTCTTCGTTTTGTTCGGGCTCATCGTGCTTGCGGTGATCGGGCCGTCGCCGCGCACAAGTGATTACGAAGAAGCGCGCGCAAAAAAACGCATGGAAAGGTTGAAGACGTTGCACGAAGAAACCCAGAAGGAACTCACGACGTACGCCTGGGTCGATAAGAACAAAGGCGTTGCCCGAATCCCGATCGATCGCGCGATGGAAGTCACACTTGGCGACTTGGCGCAAAAAAAGCCCGCGCCAGCCGGCCCGATTGCTACTCCGCCCGCGCAAACAGCGCCCGCTGGAGCGTCGCCTGCGCCGGCTGCGCCGCAAGGAGCGGCGGTCTCCATCTCGCCCGCCGAAGCCGCGGCGAAGGCGGGTCCGCCTGCTTCTGGAATGGCGGAGCCTGCTCAGCCCAGTGCGCCTGCCAAATCTCCCGCTGAACCAAGCGCAGCGTCGCCTTTACCAGCAACACAACAATCACCGCCAGCACCTGCTTCTCCTGCACCGGCCAGTACGCCATGACCACACAGCACTTTGGCCGCGCACGCTGAATGAACACTACCGAAATCCCACTGAAAGATCCGGCGGTCTCCGCTGCTGCCGGCGACACGGAGCAGTTGGAGCGCGCGTATATCGACGCATCGACGCGCGTGCCAGTGCTGATGTTTTATACCTCGGCAATCGCATGGCTGATCGTGGGCACCGTTTTGGCGATGGTCGTCTCCTTCAAGTTGCACTCACCGGATCTGCTCGGTGGCATTAGTTTTCTTACGTGGGGGCGGCTACGGCCGGCTCACATGAACGTGATGGTTTACGGCTGGGCGTCAATGGCCGGGATGGGCACGGCCGTTTGGTTGATGGCAAGATTGTGCCGGTCGACGTTGCGATTTCCACTGTTGATCGCTGCCGGCGCTGTGTTTTGGAACGTGGGCGTGCTGATAGGCGTGGGCGCAATCCTGCTCGGTGATAGCACCGGTTTCCAATGGCTCGAGTTTCCGCGTTACGTGGCCGTCATTCTGTTTGTCGCTTACACGCTTATGGCTTCCTGGGCGGTGCTGATGTTTCGGCATCGGCGCGGCGATCAAATTTACATTACGCAATGGTATCTGCTTGGCGCGTTCCTCTGGTTCCCGTGGCTTTATGCGGCCGGACAGTTAATGCTTTTTGTCGTCCCGGTGCAGGGCGTTTTGCAATCGGCAGTGACCTGGTGGTATGCCAATAATCTGCTGTTTCTCTGGTTCGGCGCCATCGCTCTTGGCACCGCATATTACATGATCCCGAAGGTGATCGGCCGTCCGGTTTACAGTTATCACCTGGCAACCATCGGTTTTTGGACGTATGCGCTTTTTTCAAGCTGGACCGGAATGACGCGTTTGATCGACGGTCCGTTCCCGGCTTGGATGGTCACGGCGAGCATCGCCGCGACGATTTTGACGATCATTCCTGTCGCCACTGTGGGGTTGAATCATCATTTGACCATGCAAGGATATTTCCCGCTGCTGCGCTACAGCCCGACCCTGCGCTTTACCGTCTTCGGCGCCATGTCTTACACGGTCTTTAGTGTCATCGGGGTATTGATCTCGCTCCGGTCGGTTGCGAGCTACGTCAATTTCACCCAGGTGAGCATCGCGTATACGCATCTTGGCTTGTATGCGTTTTTTACCATGACGATTTTCGGTTCGATGTATTACATCGTTCCGCGACTGGTTGGCCGCGAATGGCGTTACGGATCACTGATTAAACTGCATTTCTGGGCATCGGCCTACGGAATCGGACTGATGACGCTCATGCTGCTCGCCGGCGGCTTTCTGCAAGGCGCGAACTTGGAAAACCCGGCGCTGCCATTCTACGAAAGCATCGAAACAGTGCTGCCATATCTTCGCGGACGCAGCCTTGCCGGCATCTTGCTGACCGTATCGCATTTTATTTTCGCATATCACTTCGGTCTGATGCTTTTGGGATTGGGCCGCACATCGACTGTCCCGACATTTCTCAACCCGGTTGAAGCCGAGACATCCGGAGGCCATTGATGAAAGGACTCACTTCTCTCTTTCTTGAACCAAGGAACGGCGGTCTCCAGCTCGCCCGCCGAAGCTGCGGCGAAGGCGGGTCGGCCGAGCTTACGCGCACATGAAAGGCCTTGCTCCTCTCTTCCTGGGAATTTTCGGCACGTTTGCCTTTTCATGGGTGGGGCTCACCGTCATCCCGAACTGGCAAATAGGATCTCTCAATCCGCAATCCGACGAAGAAGGAACCGACATTTACCCGCTCCCGCAATCGGGAATGTTCGAGCGGGGCGGGCACGTTTACGCTGCCAACGGCTGCGTGTATTGCCATAGCCAACAAGTCCGCGCCGAATACATCGCCGACGATATCGAGCGGAAATGGGGCAATCGCCGCAGCGCGCCGCGCGATTACATTTTTGAGCGTCCGGTATTTCTCGGAAAAATGCGAATGGGCCAGGACCTTGCAAACATTGGCGCGCGCGCGCCCGCGCCCGAGGAATCTCCGGCGCCTGCAGAAGCAGCTAGTCCTGCGGCTCAAGGAGCGGCGGTCTCCAGCTCGCCCGCCGAAGCCGCGGCGAAGGCGGGTCCGCCGTCTTCACCCGCAAGTTCGCCTGCCACAGCACCCGCGGCGTCGCCCGGGACTTCGCCTGCCAGCGCGGCTTCGCCAAATGCATCACCACCGCCAGGGCAGCCGACCGGCGTTGCTTCGCCATCTCCCGGACAAATGGCGAACGCCACTCCCGGAGGAAGCAGTCCTGCCGCGCCGAGCGCGCAGACTCCCGGCGCGCCATGGCCGATCCAGACAGCCGGTCTGCCGCCCATGTATTCTGCCGCGTGGCATCATGTGCATCTTTATGCGCCGCGCAGCATCAATCCTGATTCAAACATGCCGGCGTACCGTTTCCTCTACGAGAAACGTCGCATCGCCGGAGAGCGTTCTGCAGAAGCATTGCAACTTTCGGGTTCCGATGCGCCACCGGCAGGCTGGGAGGTTGTTCCCACGTACGATGCAAAATGTGTTGTGGCTTATTTGATGGGGCTTAATCAATCCCATCCATTGAAAGAAGTCAGATCGGTGGGAGGCGCACCTGCAACTGGAGGAGCTCCCGCGCCACCGGCCCAAGGCGCTTCACCTGCTCCAGCAGCCGGAGGATCGCCTGCTGCTCCTAAATGACGATGCAATGAACGACGAACCGAAAATGCCGCCGCGCACAGGGCAGGGAATGGATTACGGCGAACAGGCCGACGTGCAACAGGTGCACGCGGCTGTGCAGCGTGAGAAACGCGAACCGCGCGTAGGCGCCGAGCCGCTGTCAATATGGCTGATCGCGATCTACGGACTGGCGATTTTCTTCGGCGGCGCGTACCTCGGCCGTTACTCGGGAAATTTCACCAGCGGCGGACTCGATCCGATGGGTTCGCCGCCCGCGCCGAAGAAAGCAGTGGCAGGGGGACCTGGCGGGGGCGAGCAAGCTGAGCTTTCGCCGCGCGATCGAGGCAAGAAGATTTTTGCGGCCAATTGTCAGACTTGCCACCAGGCTAACGGCCTCGGCGTGCCCGGGCAATATCCGCCGCTGGCTGGTTCAGAATTTACGATCGGCGGATCGCGCCGGCCGGCAATGATTGTTCTGAAAGGCTTGCAAGGCCCGGTCAAAGTTAAGGGGCAAGAATATGGCACGGCCGTGATGCAACCGTGGGACAAAACTTTGACCGACCAAAAAATTGCTGACGTCCTCACATACGAACGCAGCGAGTGGGGCAACAGCGCCAGTCCGGTGACAGCTGAACAGATTTCCGCACTTCGCAAGGAACTCGCGAGTCATCCTGAATCATTCGTCGAACACGAAATCCTCGCTGTTCCAGATGAAGATCTTCCCGGTGGTCCAGCAACCGCAGGTGGCGCCCCGCCGAAACCCGGCGAAGCCGCAAAACCCGCCGCGCCGCCTAAACCGTAGCGTCTGCCGCGCTATCCTTCGCGATTCGGCGTGCCGAGGATGTGACTTTTTGGCGGCATCATCACGTTATCGAAATTTTGCGTGAACATGGCCGCTGCGAAAAACGCGACTGCGCGCAAGGTGTCGTTACCAATATTAACCAGATCGTGTTTCACCGGTGTCGGGAGGACAAAAACGCTGCCAGGCCCAACCGGATGTTTCGAACCATCTTCCATGTACAGTTCGCCGTTGCCGGCGATGATGTATTGCGTCTCTTCGGTCGCATCGGTGTGCCAGCCGAGCCGTTTCCCGGGCTCAATCTCGTACACGATCGTTGAGGACGCGGTCGTGCCGTGTCCGCCATAGACCGCAAAGGCGCCGGCCCAATGAACGGACTCGTCATTTTCCGCCCAGACTTCAGCGCGTTTCAGTTTATCGGATGCAACAACTGGATTCATGTCCCGAGGCTAGGATCTCGTTGCGGGTTGGTCAACGCCAGAACGCCTTGGCACATCTGCAGTGACAGCGTTCTAGCAATCGCCTACCGCAACCTTTTGCAGCCGGCACGGCTGCCACTACAGGAGAGCTTCTGCCAGTAATTCGGCCATGTGCTTTGGCCGAAGATTCGTTAGGTCGGTAATTTGATGGCGGCAACTTGTGCCTGACGCGATTACTTCTGTCCCCTGGGGCTGATTGTCGATTTGATCGAGCAAGCGTTGCGCGACTTGGAGCGATAGATCGTACTTTTCTGCGAGCGCGCCGAATGCGCCTGCCATTCCGCAGCAGGCTGTGTCTAACATAGTGGCTTTTCTTCCAGGCAAACGTTCGGCCAGCCGGGCCATGAACGCCGGATTGAGAATCGATTTGGCATGACAATGCGGGTGGATCACTACGTTTACCGAGCGCTCATTGAAACGAAGTGCCGCCGGTTCTTGCGCCAGTAAATCCGCTACGAATTTCTCGAACAGGAAACAGCGTGCCGCGATGTTTTCGGCGTTTTCGATTTTCAGCTCGCGGTAATCGTCGACAAACATCGACCAGCAGGAGGGTTCGAGGAAAGAAGTGGAGTATTGGAGTGTTGGAGTGATGAGTGAGAATTTTGACGTTGTGTTGTGCGAGTTGTGCCGCGGCATGGAGGTTTCCCTGGCTGAATGCCGGGCGACCGCAGCAGCGTCGATGTTTCACGAGCGACACTTCAAAGCCGAACGCTTCCAACACTTTCACCGCTGCAATGCCGATGTGTGGTTCGTGATACCGCACAAATGTGTCGTCCCAAAGAATGACCTTGCCTCGTCTGGGGAGCGCGGGCGCCTCGCCCGCAGTTTTTGGCGCCCCGCCGAAAACCGATGTTCTGGCTGCGGAGTTCGCGGAGATCGCGCTGCTCAGTGTGTCCCGCGAGGCGCGTGACACAGCGGGCGAGGCGCCCGCGCTCCCCGGATGTTTGCTAAACCATCTGTCGAAGCGTTCACTTGCGTAATGGGGCAGCGACCGTCGTGCGGAGATTCCAATTGTCTTCTCCATTGCGATGCGTGCCGCCTTCGAACCGAGAAGCCGATTCGTCAGCCTCGGCATGAGACAGCCGAGTTTGCCTAACAAATCGACATTGCTCAGAATACGTTCGCGCAGCGGCAGGCCGTCGCGGCGCCATCGTGCGTGAAGCATTTCCGCCTTAAGCAGCGCCAGGTTCACGTTCGATGGACATTCCGGCGTGCAACCTTTGCAGGAGAGACAGTTGCTCAGCGCGGCGTCGAGCTCGTCCGATTTCAACGGGTCGTGTCCATGTGTTCGCAGTTCGAGCGCGGCGCGAATGATGTTGGCGCGCCCACGTGTGGACATCACTTCATCACGTGTCGCGATGAACGTCGGGCACATGATGTCGCTCTGTTTAAGGCAGCCGCCGCAGCCGTTGCATTGCTCGAGGTTGCCTGTGAACGACCGGTCTTTGAACGCAAACGCGAGCACCGGCTGAAATGGAAGCTCGAGCGGACGAGTAAAATTCTCGCGGAGATTAGTGTCGATCCTGGTAGGGACGCTGCGCTGCGGCGTCGAATGTGGGAGGGACCTGAGCGTCCCGACCGTCGCCGCGCCGAGGCGGCTCCCACATTGGTTTACCTCGAAAATTTTTCCGGGGTTGAAAACATTTTTGGGATCGAACGCGCGTTTGATTTCGCGCATCACCTCTAACAACTGATTACCAAGTTGGTCGCGCATATATTCGGTGCGCGCGATACCCACACCGTGCTCGGCGGAGAGCGAACCTTTGAACTGACGCACCAGCGCGGAAGTTTCATCCGCGACTTGCCGGAATTTTTTCAGATCGGCGGCGCTGTGCATATCGAGCACCGGTCGCACATGCAAAAGTCCGCTGGCGGCATGCCCGTAATAGCTCGCCGTCAGCCCGAGCGGTTTCATGATTGATTGCAAACCGCGCACGTATTCGGGCAATTGCGCGGGACGAACCGCGGCGTCTTCGATGAACGCGACCGGCTTCGCCGGTCCGATGCATCCCGTCAAAAGGGACAGACCGGATTTGCGCACGGACCAGACCATGTTCATTTGCGCCGGGTCGGTGAGAATCTTTGTGCGCAGCCCGATTTTTTTGGATTGCAAAATCGACAATTTTTCGGCGACGGAAGATCCAAGGAGTGACGGCTTCCCAGCCGTCATGTTTCGACGGCTGCCCAAGCCGTCGTTCCTTGAGTCGTCGTAGAACTCGACGATCAAAATCGATTCGCACGGTTTCGATTCCAATTCGAGCAGATCGCGCGCGGCCTGAAACTGAAGTTGACCTTTGGTTTGATCGAGCAACGGCCGATCGATGTGTTCGATCGCGGCAGGCTTGAGATCGAGAAGCTCAACCGTCGCCTGCATTGCTTCCGCTACCGATGCGAAAAAGATCAGACCCAAGCCTTTCTCGTGGGGCAGGGGAGAAACCTTGAGCTCAGCGGAGAAAATGGCCGCCAGCGTTCCTTCGCTACCGGCCAGAATATTGGTCAGATCATTTGGCACGCGCAGGAATCGTTCGATGCCATAGCCGGGCCAGCGTTTGATCAAACCCGGCGGCCAGCGCTCGGCCATTTCGGTGCTCGCCGCGCGAACGAGCTTCTCAATCTTTGCCTGCTCGCAGACTAACGACTCATGGCTTGCTCCGATTTTTTCAACGCGACCATCAGCCAACACGATTTCCAGTGAAATCACGTGATCGGCTGTTGTGCCGTAAATCGGGCAACGCGCGCCGGACGAATTGTTCGCGATCATTCCGCCGAGGGTGGCACGCGAACTGGTTGCGACGTCCGGTCCGAAACAAAACCCGTGCGGCTTTAGAAATTCATTGAGTTGATCCAGCACAACTCCGGCGCCGACGCGGACGCTGCGTTTTTCAAGATCCAAATCAGCGATCTGCCGGTTATGACGCGAAAAGTCGACGATTAATCCATCGCCAATCGCATTGCCCACCAGACTCGTGCCGGCGCCGCGAGGCGTGATGGAGAGACCTGCGTCCGCTGTTGCATGAATGACAAGGCTCGCCTGCTCTGCCGTTTTCGGAAACGCCGCACCGACCGGGTGTATTTGGTAAATCGATGCGTCAGTCGAGTAGAGTTGGCGCGTCAGGTTGTCAAAGCGCGCATCGCAACCCGTCTGTCTGATTTTCCTTTCCTGCACGGAAGTCATGTTGTGAGGTCAAATCAACGAGGCGGATGCAAGCGTAGCACAGGCTTCCAGCCTGTGGGGCAGCCGGGCGTCTCGCCTGGCGTTTAATATGATACAGCAGGCTGGAAGCCCGCCGGCTCCACAGCCAAGATGGCCGTGCTACAGCAAATCCATTTGAGCGTTTTCCGGCGTTGGCTCGGCGAAACGAACGCCGACGCCGATCAGCCGCACGGGTTTGCCGGTTCGCGCGAATGCTTCCGCCAGAAGCGAGCGAAACCCTTCCAGTGTCGGCGCAAGCCCTGCGCGCTCGGCTGTGGTGCGCGTGAAATCGTTGAACTTCAGTTTCACGAAGATCTTTGTGATCTCACGCGTTGATTCTTTTTGCGCCAGATCAGCCATCACATCCTGGAAGAGTTCTTCGAGTTTTTCTTCGCATTGTTCGAGCGTGGCGAGATCGACAGCGAACGTTTCCTCCGTGCTCAGCGATTTGCGCGGACGATCGGGTTCGACCGGTCGATCGTCGATGCCGCGGCAAAGTTCGTACAGCTCAAGGCCGAATTTGCCGAACACATTAACAAGCTCAACCCGCGAGAATCGCTGGAGTTCGCCACAGGTTTTGACGCCGAGTTCTTCCAGCTTTCGTTCGCTCTTCTCGCCGATTCCCCAGATCTTGCGCACGGGCAGGTCTTTCATGAAACCCGCGACCTGGTCCGGCTTCACTTCGAATTGGCCGTTGGGCTTATTAATGTCGCTGGCGATTTTCGCGATGAGCTTGTTTGGACCAATCCCCGCGGAAGATGTGAGTTTCGTCGTGTGAAAAATTGCGCTGCGGATTTCCTGCGCGAGTGCTGCCGGCGCGGTTGGGTGAGAGCTGACATCAAGATAAGCTTCGTCGAGGGACAGCGGTTCGATGATCGAAGTGAACTGATAAAGAATTCCGCGGATGATCGCCGCTTCGCGCCGGTAAACATCAAACCGCGTTGGCAGCACAATCAGGTTTGGACAGCGCTGCAGCGCCATGAACGTCGGCATCGCTGAGCGAACACCGAACTTGCGCGCCTCGTAATTGCAGGTGGTCAAGACGCCGCGCCGCTCTCGTGCGCCACCGACGCCGACAGGCTTGCCGCGCAATGAAGGTCGGTCTCGAACCTCAATCGCAGCGTAGAAACAGTCCATATCGAGGTGAATGACGGAGCGCGACGCTTTTTCCACGTGCCAATATGTAGCGCTAAACATTGCTTCGCCATGTTGAGCCCAGTCGCGACATCCCGTGAAATTACCCGTGGGTTGCGCTGAGCGGTTCCTGGGCTTCGTTCGGAATGACCATTGCCTTTTGACGAAGCTTGCGTCATGAGAAATCCGACCACCGAGAATCGATTTGCGGGAATGACCGATGTCGAGTTGTCCGAAGAAGGTCGGGAACAAACCCGATGCCTCGCCGAGAGATTAAGTTGCCAGACGATCACCGCTGGTATATACAGCCGCTTTAGCTCTCGCCGCGATTTCGTCGGGACGCCCGAAGCGTCTGGTTGAGGACGAAGATTGCCTGTCCTGCCGGTACCTTTCAATCCGCCACGGTGGTTGCCCAGTGCGAACCTACAGTGCGCTGGGCACAATGATGGCCAAGGACCCCTATTGCGAAGTTTACAAGGCCGTTTTTGCGTGCGCCGAAGCGCATGCGGAGGAGATTCTGCGCGCCCGTGCGGTACCCATAATCTCGCTAAGACAGCGCCATGAAGTAGTCGTGAGCTCCACGGAATAACAGCAATATCCACCTGAGGTGGCTAACGTAGCTTTGAGAACACAGCATTCGGACATTTTGCTGGGTGCTTCTGCTTAAAGGTCTAACCGGGATCGTTTTAGGCATCATATGTAAACACCCGCCGGGTAGCGGTTACCGCCATCGCTT
>CAWDMG010000003.1:0-233641 GCA_963803285.1 uncultured Verrucomicrobiae bacterium
CAATACCCGAGCAATAGCCTCGGGCACGGAGTTTGGTCGGCCAAATTGGCATCCGAAAAAATGAACTGAGGCCGTCGAGTCAATCCGTTCAGACCAAGAACTCGCGTCAAAACGTCCGTTCCAGTAGATTTGGCAGCATGACGAAGCCAATAAAGGCAATGGCACGGGCCAAAAAAATTCCCTCCAAAGCACTCGCGACGATTGCCCCGGCGCAGTTGCTTAACGATTTGCGCGCGCTGATCGGTGACTCCCGCCAGCGCATCGCCCAAGCGGTGAATTCAGCGTTGGTCCTGCTCTATTGGCAGGTCGGGCAACGAATTCGGACAGACATCCTCAAGGCAAAACGCGCCGATTACGGCAAAGAAATAGTCCACGCACTGAGTGGACAATTGGCAATTGAGTTTGGAAACGGATTTGGCAGGACGAACCTCTTCCACATGGTGCGTTTCGCCGAGGTTTTTCCCGACAGAGAGATTGTGCACGCACTGAGTGGACAATTGAGTTGGACGCATCTCCGCCAGGTCATCTACCTGAAAGAGCCACTCCAACGTGAATTTTACGCTGAAATGTGTCGCGTTGAACGGTGGAGCACTCGGAAGCTGGCCGACAAAATTCAAGGTATGCTTTATGAGCGCACGGCGATCTCTCGCAAGCCAGCCCAACTTGCGAAGCAGGAGTTGAAACAACTGCGGGAAGAGGATCGCATCACTCCCGACTTGATCTTTCGCGATCCATACCTGCTCGACTTCCTCGGGTTGAAGGATACGTACAGCGAGAAAGACATTGAGACCGCAATCTTGCGCGAGCTTGAGCGTTTTCTCGTGGAACTCGGAACGCACTTCGCTTTCGTTGCCCGGCAGAAGCGCATCACGATCGATAATCAGGATTATTATATCGATCTTCTTTTCTATCATCGCGGCCTGCGTCGCCTCGTCGCAATCGATCTCAAGCTCGGCAAGTTCCAAGCCGCCGATAAAGGCCAAATGGAGCTTTATTTGCGCTGGCTAGCCAAACATGAGCAACAGCCGCACGAAGAATCACCGCTCGGACTTATTCTCTGCGCCGAAAAATCGACGGAACACGTTGAGTTGCTCGAACTCGAGAAAACCGGAATTCGCGTGGCAGAATATCTGACCGAACTTCCGCCGCAAAAGGTTTTGCAGCGCCAACTTCACGACGCAATTCGACTCGCAAGGGAATCGTTACGCAGTCCGCGCGACACGAGCGCTCGTGCTTCTCGCTGAGCTACGCACGGCGCGACTGGGGGAAAACAATTGAATTTAGCAGTCGCTCTCAAACTGGAGCAGCCCAAGTCGGCTGATCGTTTATCACTGTCGCGTAATGAAAAACGCGACTCTTCTTCTTTCACTTCTCGTGAGCGCTTTGCTCGCGAGCTGCGCGGGCGTTAGCCCGACGCGCATTATCGGCGACACCGTCGGCGCAGCCGGCGGTGCGTTAATCGGCAGCAAACTTAGCAACGGTAATCCGTTGATTACCGCTGCCAGCGCTGGAGGCGGCGTGCTTCTGAGCGAGTCGCTCCAAGCCGGGAGCAAGGCCTCCGCGAACAAGGCATACGATGCTGGTTATGAAAAGGCACGAAGCGATTCCGCCAAGCAGCAGTTTCAAACTCTCATCGATCGACAACGCACCGGACCACAGCTCGATGATCGAGCGCACGTTCGACTCCTCGACGTTCCTTTACCGGAACGCCAGGAGAACGGCGTCATCCTCGCGCCGAGCACGGCGACTATTCGGATTCAGGAGTAAGGCGATGAGACTAACAAAGTATCTTGTCTCAATTGCTCTCTATTTGAGCGCTGCGCCGCTTGTCACGGCGCAAGTCGTTGTCATTGATCCGACCGCTATCGCCCACAACCAAGCAAACCACATCGTCGATCTCGCGAAATACGTCGAGATGGTGAACAACCAGCTCAAGCAGATCACGACTATGACGCAGGAGCTTCAGCAAGTGACTGCGTACGTCAAAGCGTTCGGCGATCCATCCAGTCTTCTCAATATCACCGGCGCGAATCAGCTAATCAACAGCCTCAGGCAAACTGGCGTTGGTGAAACAATCGGTCAGCTGCAACAAGCCGCTAATGGGATTCAAGCGCTCCAATATAGGGCCAACGGCTTATACACGAATCTAGGATCGACATTTACAACGCCTGGCGGAGTTCAGTTGCCGCGAGCAGAAGAATTGTATCGCAAGTATGGCGCGATCCAGCAGAGCTCCCAAAACTTTCAGGGGGTTACTAATGACGTGCTGGCGCGCCGCGCGAACCTGCGCAACCAGATCGCCTCTACAACGACTCAGTTACAAGCCGCAACCACCGATGCGGAAACGCAGAAGCTGACAGGCGTACTTGTAGGATACAACGCCGAGCTGGCGACAGTCGATCACGAGATTGATAACGCCGCTGGACAAGTTTTGACCCAGGACGCCGAAAACCGCGCTGACAAAGAGCGCGACGATCAAGCGCGTCGTGAGGAGCGGCAGGCACAGACCGAAGAGAGCTTTCGCCGCTACGGTGAAGTGTTCCAACTCGAAACGACGCCACCCACCTTCCCGGATGGTCGCTAACACGACGCCTAACGAGTAATGAACAATTTCGATACGCTGTTTCCAAATTTCTTAAGTCTGTGCGCGGAAATGAATCGCGTGCTGACACCCATCGCGTTCGTGCTCCTTGCGGTCGGAATTGTTTCATCGACGGTTACGGGCCACCGCAGCCCTAGCGCTTATTTGCGCACGATTGGACGCACCTTCGCTTTCGCGGCGGTGCTGGCTTATCTGCCGACTTGGAACAACGAGATTGCGAGCGTTGTCGATACAACGGTTAAACAAACCCTGAGAGCCGATCCGGCCGGTGTTTACGCTCAGTATCAAAAAGCTCTCGCCGTAAGCAAAGGCACAAGCGGCACCGGGACCGGCTCGAAATCCTGGTGGGACTTGCTTGATGCCCAGTCGATCTTCGAGCATCTAATTTCAGCAGCCCTGTGGCTGCTTGGCTTCCTGGCCAGCGTCATCGTCTTCTACGCCTATCTGGTTCAGAAGTTCATTCTCTATGTAGGCTTTGCGCTGGCTCCGATTTTTATCGGCTTCCTCGCTGTGCGGACACTGCATTCGATCGGCGTGGCGTTTCTACTCGGCTATGCCGGTGTTCTTTGCTGGCCAATTGGGTGGGGTGCAGCTTCCCTTCTTACTTCCGGCCTGATCGGTTTCATGACCGATCAAAGCTTCTTAGCTTCCGGCGGTTTCACCGGCGGAGCTGGATATGGTCTTCAAAATCTACTGGGCCTCGGTGCACTAGCGCTTTGGCTCATCTCCAGCACCATCGCCGCGCCGATTATCATTCAGAAGGCTATCTCACACGGCACTCAGGTCGGACAAGCCTTGTTCGCGACAACTGCAACCGCAGGGATAGCTGGACTTACTGCCGGCGTGGGAGCAGCGACAACATTTGGCGCTGCAGGAGGCTTGGCTGGTTTCGTCGGTGGGACCGCTGGGGGAGGAACCGCCGCACTGATCGGAGCCGCCGAAGCTTCTGCCAGCGGCAGCTCCTATTCGCCAGCTGGCAATCTGATTGGTTCGTTAGGTAGTTCGCGGCTTGCGTCGCGTCCGCGGCGCAAGCCAAAGAAGAACGATCCTACTGGCGACGACTTTGTTCGTGAACTCCTGATGCGTTCTCGCAACTAGTTATGGAAACAATCTCTTCTGATCTAAGATCGACAACTCCTCAATCGCAGCGCGCGCAAAATGTCCGCCGTGCTGACCCGATTCGCGTCCTTATCGACAAAGACCGGCTCGCACGATTTTGGTTCCTGGCTGTTATCACGGTTCTAGTTGGTGCGGCTGTCGAACGTATCCATCTCGCGCGCACATTGAAGGAACGCGAGCGCGTCGTCATTGTCGATCCAGCCGGAACGTTTTTCGTCTCTCCGCTCCTTCAATTTCAGGAAGCGAAGCAGTTGCATGCCGAACAAAGCACGCTGGCTGCAGTTGCCTTCCTGGAACGCAATCCAAAGGGCTTCGATCATCCAGAGCTGCTCAAGCAGATGTTTCTCAAACATGCGCACGAGAAGGCGCATGGAGAATGGACGTCTGAAGAATCGGAGTTCAAAGCGAAGCAGCTGCATCAGAAAGCTGAGATCGCAAAGATCGACATTCTCCAAACACGCAGTGACGCTGTTCTTACTCAGGTAAGCGGACAACTTATTCGCAGCGGCATTTTTCAGGAGCGCGCCTTCAGCGAGGCCGTGCCTTTCACGCTCAAGCTCAAGATGCTTCGCAATCCAAATATGGTCGAGAACGGTCGCTTCCCGACCGCTATCCAGGATTTCAAATATGAACCCACTCGTTAGGCTACTCACACTTACCTTTCCAATCACAGTCGCACTCGCGGGCGCGAACGAATCGCGTGTGCAGGATTTTCCACTAAACGATCACACGGTTTACACCGTTCCTGTCTCCGCGACACGCGTGACTACAGTGAGCTTCCCGTCACCGATCGCAGCAATTGATGGGGCGCTCTTGACACTGGACGGAAAGACCCCGGGTCTATTTCAGATCGCGCATACTAAAGGCACTGCATACTTCTCTTTGCGCGCTCTAGCCAAGGATGCGACGACAAACCTGAACGTGCGATGGAACAATCGCACTTATGCTTTCGAACTTCACGAAAGCGCAGAACCAATCTACTCGGTCGTGCTGCAAAGCCCGCCTGATAAAACGAAGCGAGTCACAGGTCCACTAACGCCGCCACGATTGCTGGGACTACTCGATAAGGTTAAGGCCTTCCCACTGCTTCAAGCTAACCAGCCCGATGCGCTTACTGGACTTGAGTATCGCGACCTTCGCGCGCAACCGCTCTTGAGCGACTGCGGCGATTACGAAGTAAAACTAACGGAAGCATTTCGATACCCGGACGAAGACACGCTTGTCTTTCATATCCTGATAACCAACCGCAGCGATAAACCACTCGACCATTCCCCGGAACAACTCCAGGTCCGTGTTGGCGACCGTGTCTTTACGCCATCACTAACAGACTTGGTGAGCGCGATTCCACCGCGCGAATCGACTCTCGGATACGTTGTGGTAAGCGGCGGATCTGCTGGCCGAAACGACCTTTCACTCAAGAACGACTTCACTTTCGTGCTCACGCGACGGGATAACTCTCCCGAAACCGCTTTGCCTGACGCAAAAGATGTCGAACCAACACCTATTCCACAATGAGTCCTCGACGCTTCCTCAACTTCTTTCGCTCGCCAACCGGTGCGCTCACGCTGTTTCTCATCGGGCTGGTTATCATTCTGCTTCTGGTTAATAGCCGCCGCAATTCCCACGTGGCCTCGTTGGTGACGCGGAAGACTTCGACTAAGGCAACAGCAAACAACCAACAGCTACCAGAAACGATCAGGCGGGACATGGTTCCCTTCGATCCTCAGAGCGGCGAACCAAAATCTGCTCCCACGCCGCAGCCGAAATCACAAAACACACCGCCTCAGCTGCCGCTACTCAATCTTGTCGCCGAAACTCCCGCGCTCCCAACCAAGGAGGGTAAAAAGTTCAGCGAAAACTTCGCGCCCTACGGCCGGCTTGTTCCGTGCGAGCTCGTCATCACCGTCGATTCATCTTCAATTCGAACGCCGATCGTCGGTTTAGTAACCGAAGATATCTTTCATCATGGGCAGCTGATCATTCCAGCGGGGACCGAAGTGCATGGCGCCGCGCAAGTGGATCGCGCACGCGAGCGTATCGCGAGCAACGGACGCTGGATACTGGTCTGGCAAGACGGCCAGGAACTGAATGTTTCTGGTCTTGCCCTGGATCGTGAGCAAGACGCTGACACGGGAACTTGGGGAATCACCGACGGTAGCGCAGGATTGCGCGGAAAGCTGCTTAAGACCGACAACCTTGCGGAAATAAAATTATTCGTCGCGTCCTTGCTGAGTGGGGCTGCCTCAGCTTTCACCGAAACACGAACATCGGCCTTCGGCACTTTTGCAATTCCCAGCTTGCAGAATGCGCCGCTCATGGGCGCGCAGAGTGTCCTCGACAGGTACGCTCAACAAATTCTGCAAACCATCGAACGCGATGGCTTCTACGTCCGAGTGCCAGCAGGGAAGCAATTCTATCTCTACATCACACAAACTGTGGATGAAAAAGACGCCAAGATCGGCGGAACGCTCACCACATCACTGCAACCGATAGCTTCACCTTCGCCTTCGGCGATACCGGAATCACCGCCACTTGATCCCGACCGATCTGGAACACTCTCTGGTCCCCGAGTTGCCACCGAACTCAAAGCCTCAGTCCGCCTTTGCACCATGAAAAACCTACTTCTAATTCCAATCATCTTTCTATCAGCCTGCTCATCAACTCACCAACACCCTCTGGCGTTGCGTGCCACGCCGGTTGGCCGGTCCGTCAACTCCAGTGGTCTAAGGACCGAAGATCAACTCAGAGAGTACCGACTCGGTCGCTACGTTGACGCACGTGATCCGCTTGTGATGCACGAAGGCCATCCGGTCTACCGCGTCGAGACGAGCGCGCACTGGGATCTTCGACCGAACGACAAGTCATCCCTGCCGCGGCGAGACATCGTGCAATCGCCGAGCGTTTCCGCCAACGACGCCGTTGTTGCCGAGGTCAACAAGCAGCGCGCCGCCACTCAGGCATTCACTGAGCAGACCGCGACGCTCAATCAACGCTTAAACGAGCTAGGCGAAGCTGTCGCCCAGACAAAGGAAGTGGCCCAACAGAACCTGGCGTTAAAGCGGGACGTAACAGCTCTGCGAGAGCAACTGGACACTCTTGAGGCACAGCTTCGAGGCCGAAAGTCTGAAAAACCGTCCCCGTCTTCATCACCAAACGACAACTGGTGAGCGCTTCCTTATGAAACCTACTGATAACCAACCAATCATCGTCAGCGTGCCTGAAACGACGGTCTCGCGATACTTGGAGGCGAGCGAAGACGTTGAGCAGATGCTCGGTGCTTCGCCCGGACCCGAGTTTCTTATGAGCCTGGCTGTCGAGCACGAGGACGCCTCGGAGCTAGTCGATCTCTATTGCGGCGAGATCGTCCACGCTCTTCGTCAAACAACCGCCGCTACTCACTAATATATATGAGCCTGAAAAGATCAGATAAGAACACCAATGGGAACGGCTCCGCCGGCCACAGACGCGGCCGGCGAGATCCCGAAGTACCGCGACAACGTCGAGATCAACGCCAAGATCGACGCCTACATTCAAGCTAATCCGAAGGAATGGGCCTACATTCAAGGGCTGCCACGAGAACGCCTGGAGCGGATGCTTGTCTTGCAGAACGTTAACAAGATCGAGCGCCGCGCGCGAATTCGCGCCAGTGTGACCAAGCAACTCGAGGCCAACCCCGAGTTGAAGGAAGCTTATCGCAAACTGGTCAAGAATCTGCCTGCTGAACAGCAAGAGCGAGCGATGATGTCGATCGCCGCGCGGACGCTACGCACCATTACGCCGCGTCAGCAACAAAGCCAGGGCGCGCGAGTTTAACGAAACGCGCTGCCAAACGCGAAGACTCCGGGCTTGCTCCGGCTGCGTGCGCCTGCGCGCACCCGGAGACTTCGCGGGCGTGTTCCTGAGTTCATGATGCCGCTGCTGCGCAGCCGCAACCGTGCGCGACCAAACGCGGTCGTTTACTTCGTTGTTAGAGCTGACCTTGTTTGTTCCGGCGCCCGTAGCGATCACGGCGGCCCGGCACCGTCTCGGGGATGCTATCGAGCCTGGCTATAGGAGCCGTTTCAGAGCGAACCAGGCAGGCAACAAATAGCGATTCTCTCAAGATTTCAGGCACAAGCGGCCAGCTTCGTTTCTCCAACCGCAAAACGATTGCCCATCCGCAGATAATCGCTTGGTGCTGAAATACGCGTTGACATCATCGTAGTAAGCTAATTACAAATGAAAGCCTCCCGTGGCTCCGTGAACGCGAGCGATTATGCCTGATATCGGTGCGATTTACACCTCTGCGGTCGCTACAAATCTACGACCGTTCTACGCAAATTGGGATCCCAGCCAAAAGATCGAATTAGGCACGTACGGAACTCTTGAGCACAAGCTGTTCAATATAGTCGGACACGTTCGAGATCTCGGGATCACATTCAATGCCATCACCAGCGAAGGCGAAACCAATCGTCAATTCGAATCGAGCGGAGCGGCAGAAATAGCAGTGGTGCCGCGCGTCAAAGCAGGCGCCGCAACAGCAGCGGCCTGCGCAAAAGCAACTTTTCGATTTGGCCAAAAAGACTCTGTTTTTTTTAACGTTGCTGACTGCCGCTATACGGCGATCAAAAATCAGCCCCAGTTCGGAGGTGAAATTTTGAAGTTATTCCGCACAAAAAAGCCAAAATGGAAGCGTGAATGGGCAGTCGTAACAGATCTTGTTCTGGCAGGATCAACGACGATCCTCGTTTCAATAAACGCTGGCGCGGAAGTCGAACTCGAAGAGGCGGTGAAACGTACCCCACGTTGACTTTACGGATGCGAGTATAAGACTTTCCGCGCGAAAAGCAAAAAATTTAGGGTTCCAGTTGGTGACGAAGGACCGACTAACACCAATTTTTCGACTATCAAAGATTCAGTGGCGATGGCGAGAGCTTGATAGCGAATTTCGACCCAAAACTGCTGGTCTCGAAGATGCGCAGCGCTGCCGGGAAGACTATTTTGGACTAATTGAATGAACGCTACAAATAGATATTTTTCGCTCGACATTGCCTATATTTGGTAGATTAATCGTGAATTAATAGATAATTTATTCTAATTAATTAGGCATAATTAGCAGACTAATGAGTGATAACCAAAACAATAAAAAGCCAAGACGTAAGCCGGGCCCAAAGGCTTCCGGCATGACAAAGTTGCCTATTCGGTTGATGCAAAAGCATATCAATTGGCTCGATTTTTTGGTTGGCAAAGCCACGTATGGCCACTCCCGGGAACGCGTTGCTGAAAGTCTGCTCCACAGAGTTTTTCGCGAGATGTTGACAGCAAAAGAGCTGCCGGAAGAAACTCTCGCGGCTGAAGTTGTTCGGCCGGTTGAGTTCCAATCGGCTGCTTCAGCCAGTTCCAAGCAAAATCTTAGTTGATCAGATGCGGATGGAGCAATAAATGAAAACACAAATCCAACCAGACATGAGGATACCACAACGGCAGATCAGCGACCTGGCATTAGGGGCCGCCAAAGAAATTTCAAGAGGTTTAAAAACCCGCCAAAGAACGGATGAGTTATCGCGGCGCATTCCGAATTTTTTTGTTAGCAGCGGATCTGGCGTATCTCTTCGGCCCCAAATGCGACCCGAATCTATCGGACTCGTATGCGATGTATTGGAACAGTGGAAAGGCGAAACAACAATTGATTACTCTGAGTTGTCAGTTGTCGCGAAGCAGGTTGCGAAGAAATTGGCAACCAGGCATCCTTCAGCCGAGGACAGACAGAAATTAGTAAAATTCTGCTTGTCGTTACACAACGCCACACGTTCAAGACCCGAGTTTTACGAGGTTCAGCCACAGCATCGTTATTTGGCGACTCTAGCGTAGTCGCTTGAAACAGTGCCTTAGATATTCGCGACAGCGGCTTCGTGCTGCATTAAGTGAACTTCAAGAAGTCCGCGATCAGGACTATGGATATGACGATGTTTATGCTGCTTTGGATCGTATTGAATCCCTGCTTCAAGAGCACGAAGAGAATCTAAAAGATCAAGATCCTAATCCTGACCCAGAAGTGTTAGCAACGGAGTGTCGTTCGGCGCTCGCATTCGTCGCAAAGGTGTTGCCAATACTCGGCTTGATCGTTCGGTCAGCAACGGTCCGCAATGCCTTTGAAATCTATGGCCCAATAAAACATATCGCTGAAATACTTCTCTCGGAGATCCCAAACCCCGCAGGCGCAACTGGGGTCAAGCTCGTCCTCTCTTCTGGATGGGACTACATGCCGTTTACGTTCCGACCAATCGAAGCTTTGACTGAATTCGTTTTCATTGTACTCCCGGCAACAGAGTCATCCAATCCTCTGCTAGTACCTATCGCCGGGCATGAGCTCGGACATTCAGTGTGGGCACGCGCAGCAATATGGGATCAGCTTCAAGAAGAGGCGAGTTCGACACTAGCTGATTACGTTCGTCGCAATAAGACGAAATTTAATGAAGCGCAACAACCTGCCGCCCTATTGCAGAAAATTGTAGAAAGTCGCGTCGAGTATCCACGTCTCGCTCGACAGCTAGAGGAATTCTTTTGCGATTTCTTGGGGTTATATCTTTTCGGAGAATCATTCCTGCATGCTTTCACATATTTTCTTTCGCCAAATTCCCCGTTTGATCCATCGCCGAATTATCCAAAGGTCGAAATCAGGATAAAAAAACTATTGGAGGCCTGTGACCAGTTTCGCAAACGTTGGGGGACTGAAATCTACACCAAACCAACGAAGCTAACTCAAGAGTTCGTCGAAACCGAAGCGTTCGATTCGGAAGGAACTCTGAACCAGTGGCAAATCGCGATTGACGCGGTTGCGGGGCAGCTAGTTCCGGCGGTACTCAAGCAAATTTACGTCCTGGCGCGCAAGTCCTCTTGGGCCTCACTGCGAGATTTTTCGCGTAATAAGGCGAACGAAATCCGAGATAACTCCTTCCGCTGGGCTGTGCCTGCTTCAAACACAGGATCATTAGCGAATCTGATGAATGCGGCGTGGGATGTGGCCCGAGATACCAGATTTTGGGATCGTTTACCGTCTCTTCAAAACATTGGCCAATCAGAGTCCCAACAGGCGAAGGATATGGTGTTGCACGAATTGCTTCTCAAGAATATTGAAGTGCTCGAATACGAGCAAAAAATCCAAATAGCAAATGCTCAAACAAAGCGCGTTACGAGATCGCCTAAACCCGAAGCGAAAAGGGTTCGGCGATGATCCTTTCATCGTAGTTCCGTGTCCGCCTCAGTTGAGCGCGCGTACGGACCTCCTCATCTTGGGGAGTATGAGCGGACTGGCGCAGCCTCGATTGACCTCCGACTTGGCACATGGTTTCTCGTCTCCCGCCAAACTCACGTTGCTGTTCTGGAAATTGAAAAATTATCAGCTCTCGAATTGCGCTTGGAGAAAGCTGCATTGGCGTTAAAATTAACTGATCAACTTAAGGAGTTAAAAAAGCGACTGTTGCCGCGCACTACGGATTAACAAATTGCACAACGTCACCATGTGAGATTCGGGGAGGATTTCATTCTCCATCCGCGTAGTTTCGTGTTAGGTGTAACATTAGAATGGCTCCGGATGCCATCTAACTTTGCTGGCTACGTAATAGGCAAATCTTCATGGGGCCGCCGAGGGCTGATAATCGCTACGGCGACGGGCGTTCATCCAGGCTTCACGGGCTGCTTGACTCTCGAACTCTCAAATATTGGGGATCTCCCGATTGCGATTAGACCCGGAATGACAATCGCCCAATTGTTTGTGCATTCCGCCATCGGAATACGTGGCGACAAATCGATCGACAAGACAGCATTCGCCTGCAAGCGACCACTAAATTAGGGCGCGCCCAAACCTGACCGCATTGCTGAGCTGCTTGCCGGCGCAAAAAACGTCTGACTCTAAATCAATACACACACTGACGCGTTCATTTCACGGACGTTTTCTAAACCAAGCCAATGGACTCTTTACTTTTCGGCAGTCGGAGACCTTCCCGGTTTCGTCATTGTTGCCAGAAGAGTGTTCTTCGACTCGTAACATTATGGTCGTTTTGTAAAGAACTGGGTGGCTGCAATGCAGTCCAGCGGCGCAGCCGGGCGCTAAACTGCGCCTTGATCTTTTATTCTGATCAACTTGAACCGACTCTCGATTTTATCGCTCGCTGCGCGCCGTAAAGGTATTGCTCGCTCTGCTGCGCTCCACCTTGACTGTGCTCGCTCCGCGCGAAGAGGTGCGTATCGGTTCGCGTTGAAAAGAAATTGTATGCGCAGGCATCTTCGCGCTTCCTGGCGAAAATGAGATTCGCCGCAGCTCCTTCACGATGCGGGCTTTCACTCGTTCGAGCTCTTGCTCTGGAATCGGCCGGCCTTCTGCTTCTTCAATCAGGTGGTCGAGCAGGATCTTTCGTCTGCGGCCTTTGCGGCGGTCGGCGAGAGTTTTCCGGGTGAGTTTGCGCTGAAGCTTTGATCGGCAGTCGGCCGTGATCGACGAATGCGGTCCGCTAACGAGCAGGTCGTAACGAATCAGCCCGGTGATATACGCAGAGAGCGAGCGATAGCCCAACTCTTTCCAACGCACGTCCACAAGCCTCCAAATTTCGAAGGGGAATGTGACGCGCTCCGCCACAGCGCTCAGTGGCGGCAATGGCAAATCGTGCCGACTGGCAGCCGCGATGCTCTGAAGACGGTGAATGCGATCAACCAGTTGCACCAGCAGTCCTTTGCGCGGCTGGCCAGGCCGATATCGAGCAACGAGTTCCCGATCAACGGCATCCTGTGCCGGCTGCGTGTCGCGCGCGATCTCAAGCGTGATGGAATGTTTCGCGTCTGAGCGGAGATCATAGCAAACCAGCTCCACAGCGTAGGGAGTGAAAATGCTGTACCCAAATTCCGCGCATCGCTGTTTCACGGTCGGGGCAAGCAAACCGGGGATCGTAATGCTTTTGCGAACCCCTTTTGGCATATACACCCTCCGAGCCGATCATTGTTGCTTGAATCCTGGATGCTTGGCAAGCCATCCGTCGAGCCGCTGTAATGTGCATTTTCCGAGCGAAAATGGCGAGTCGGCGGCGTTCTTGATCTGCGACATGGCCGTGCGTCCGATGCCTGAAAGCACACACAACTCGCTGCTGTTGAATTGACGATGCGGAAATTTCGCGGCCAGGAATAGCAGCGCCGCGATCGTCGTTGCGCTGAAAGAGCACTCCTGCTCTGCCTGGGCGACTGTTTTGTTTGATGTCTGTTTTGCCATGATTTGCTCCCTTTGTTTTTACATTTCCGAGGATACGTTCATCTGAACACCTGAGCAATATTCCGCCGATGGCCACTTCGCCGTAGGAGAGGATTTTCCGCCCCCTCGGAAGCCGCCGGTTGCAAGATCTGTCAAAATTTTTCGCAAGTCGCAGGAGGGCGGCAAAACCACTGGCGAGAACACTGGAGAAAGAGCGAACCGGCGTTGCCCCGATCGGAAAAAAACCGGGTGTAGAGCCTTCGTGTCGCGCGAGCACTGGAGCAAGTGCGCCAGAGGGAGCGCGGCAAGAAACCTCAACTCACACTGTTTATGACCGAAACTCAATTGAAGAAACTAGTAAACGAAGCCGTATCGCTTCATCGCGCCCTCACCACCTACAGCGAACGCCTAAAAGCGCTCAAGGCTGATCTGATTCGTGAAGCTCAACATCACAAGGAAGACTTCACGATTACTGACGGAGGCGGTTCGCGCTGGACCGCTTGCGGGACTGACGGTTGCATCGCGCGGGTCAATTTTCCCGCCGCCGCCCTCGTGTCGCTTATCAACACCGAGGACGAGACCTTCGACAAGATTCTCGCTCTCGCCGGCGAATCTCTCGACGAACTTTTCGAGTCGCGCCATTACTTGAAACCCATCGCGGATTTTCGCGACGAAGTTACGGCTGCGTTGCCGAGACGCGCCGCGACTCAACTCATCGAGCTTTGCCAGGTCGAATGCTCGCCACGCGTGAGCTTTGAAACCGCGGAGACGAAAACCAAAGAGCACTGAGGAGGACGCGGGAAATGCGCTACAAGAACAACATCGGCCCACAAGTACGGCGCCGGCGCTACGCTCTCGGCTGGTCGCAGTCGATTTCGCCGCAAAATTGCAGATCGCCGGCTTCGACATCAGCCGAAGCGGCGTTTCTAAAATCGAAGCGCGCCTTTCGTACGTGGACGACAAAGCGCTTGTCTATCTCGCGGAGGTTTTGAAGGTGCAGCTTCAGGAGCTTTTCCCGCCGCGGACGCCGGGAAACCGCCTCTACGAATTCATGGAGAAACTGGAGACAACGAGGTTTTGAACGCCAATGCTGCCAGTTCAAACCCGACCGCCTTGGGACGGTGCTCCGAGGCGGGAGCGCCTTACCCATCAGGCTCGCTGAAAATAGCTGAAATGGAAACACAAACTCAAGCGGCGCCAGCGAAGGGCGGCGACCAAGAGCGGTTGGCGTACTCTGTCCAGGAAGCTGCCGATCTTCTCGGCGTTCATTATTTCAGTGTGTATCGACTTGTTCAGCGACGGAAATTGCGAGCGTGTCGGGTTCTCAGCGGGAAGTTGCTCATTCCACGATCAGAACTAGAGCGACTGTTGAAGACGTAAGACAGCCGCATATGGAGCAGGAGATGGCACCGCGCTTACATTCATTTCAGGATAAGCCGGACGCGGTAAACAAAGACGCTTTTCTTTTGATACTGCTTTTGATACTGCAACGTGTTTTTCCGGCCAAACGGAGCAAAGCTGAGCAGTACCAAAATCGCGATTCCACCTATGAAAACCAACCCAGGCGCAACATTGCTAAAACCAGCAAAACCGCCCGATTCAAATTATGAGTCCCCTGCTCTAACCGCTGAGCTACAGGCCCGACGCGCGGCAACGCGCAAACATCGAACATTCAATGTGCAACGTCCAATTTTCACTTCACGAAGCGGGTTGGCGCTTCGGTTAGTTCTCGTTCTTTTTGGATTTTGCTCGCGTTTCGCAGCGTTGTCTGATGAAATGCGCAGCGTGAATAACGCAGTGAACAAATTGAAAAGACTCAGCAAATACGTGCTCTTGCCTGCGATAACATGGCTGGCCGCTTGCGCTTCGACCGACTATCAAGCAGTGGAAAGCAGCGGGCCGCTCGTAGGGCAAGGACAATGGGGAACGCGCAAGGTCGTTGACGGCGTGGACATCTGGACCTCTGGTGCGCCTCCGAGGAAATACCGCGTTCTAGGCGTGATCCACGACACGCGCGGCGGCGGCGCAATCCCGATGGCCGGTTATTACAGCGGCATTGCTGCCAAGGTGAAACAGTATGGCGGCAACGCCGCAATTGAGATGTCCAGTCGATCCCAATACATCGGGACGGCATCCTTCGCTAACGCCACCACCACCACTTCGGGCGGATTTTCCGGTAGCGGTTACAACAACGGAGGCATTGTTGATGTGAGCGGCAATGTGAACACTACCTCAAACACATATGCGAGTGGAACATCTGTTCCTCTGTTCAAGCATCACGGGCAATTCTTGGTGGTTAAATATTTGTGAGGGCGCGTGTTTACGCACAGGCTCGGACGCGGGGAGCCGCCGAAAGATAATCGGGTGTCGTGTCTCGGATTTTCGTCACTACACTAACACGAAAGAAAACCCAAAATGAAAGCACTGATACGAATCATCGCGATCACATTCATCGCTTTCACGTCCAAAGCCAGTGAAGCGATTCCTTACACTGCCATGCGTGTCGACACCGGCTACGCCATAGACGCCAATGGCGTTCGTCATCCGAACCCGTTGTGCTTACATAACGCAGTTTATGCGCCTCGGCCCACAATACCCGTATGGATCACACGGGATGGCGGATCCCCGCACCTGGACACTGAATCTTGAGGTACGCGCAGCATTTCAGTCGATCACATCATGCTCTGATTCGCGTTTACGATGATGCTGGCGACTTAATTGAGACGCACGAGCACGCTGGCGATTTTGAGCTGCTGAAGTCCTTCGGTGTGGGCGATGTCTACTGCGTGGTAAAGGTTCTATCGGTGCCGTATCTGGTGCCGGCGGTGTTGCTGGCCACGATCCGGAAATGATACGTGGTGTGCGCACTCAAGCCCGAGATGGTTGCAAAGACATTCTGGTAATTATTCCCAGTCTTGGTCTGGTTGGGCGTTCTGTTTCCGTAGCTAGTGGTTCTTCCATATTGAAAGTACACGGTGGTGTTCAATCCGTGGGGATTAACCGAGCCGTTGAGTCTGGCTGAAAAGCTTGCGATTGAGGTTGCGAGATTGGTGATGGCGACGGGAGCCCCAGTGGGGCTAAGTGTAGTAACATGTACAACGTTGGAGTTACCACTCGTGCCGTTCCCGTTATAAGCTCGTACCCGATAGTAGTATATAGTGCTTGCGTTTAAGCCGGTAACGTTGCGGCTAAGCGCGTTGCCGACATTGAGATTTTGATAGCCTGCCACGTAATTGGTAAACGAATTGTTGGTGGCTACATCCAACCGATAACCGGTTGCGCCGTTCACGCTGCGCCAATTGGCTTTGAAACTGTGACTGGCCACAAACGTTGCTGGATTCGCTACTGGCGACGACGGCGTGAGTGAACCTATGTAGGGTCGTATTTGAGAATAAAAGTTGGCGAACTTGCTGTAAATATCGTACGGATTATTACACGTCGTAATCCCGCAACTTAGGACGCCCACAAGATAGTGGCCGTTCGAAGTGAAAAGGCCTGACCCACTCGACCCAGGCTCGGTTACTCCAACCGTCCAGTTAATTTGATAACTGTTCACAAGGCCACTGGGACAAGTGCCACCGTTCGTGCTCGCAATGATGCCACTGGACCGCCGTAAGTATGAAAGGGAGTAGGGCGGGAAATACATGTCGGGATGGTGAAGCCCGAAACCGCTAGTGCCTGTTGATTGGGCGGCGGGGGTCCAGCCGGAAAACCACGCCCCCGCAGGAGCATTATTCAGTAGCCGTAGCAGGGCAAAATCGTTCGAGCTTTGTGTCGCAAGGAGATTGGCGCCCGGTCCAGTATGGACCCAGTTTCGTAAAACGCCACTGTTACAACTGGTTGTCCGGTAGAACCAAAATACTTCCACGGTTTGAGCGACTGCCTGGCTGTTGACGCAATGATTCGCGGTCAGAAAATAGGGAGTCCAATCTTGGGCAACATTATTCAGCAGAGTGCCCGTGCAGACATACGTCCCTCCATTCTTGTTGAACACGATTCTTCCAACGGCATTTTTCTCGTTGTCGCCGTAGCATGACGCGTCAACTTCGCAAAACAGGACGTCGGGTTCATTGGACCGGAGTCGCCAATCCAGCTCGGCCAAAATGTGCGATACCTCAAAAATCTCGAATCCTTTTCCGTTTTCATTAGCTTTCTGATAGAACTCGATAACGACCGTGTCCCCATCGACCGTGCCAGACCAAAATTCGCCGCTGCCCCAGGGTCCCTTGTCCGTGAACGGACCAAAAACGATGCTATCGGTCGCGGTGCCATACACGTACACCTCCTCGCCGTCAGCAAGCGCAAAGTCGCGGAAATTTACGCCTATGCCAGAAGCGCCGGAGCTCTTGATGATTAGCACAATTGTCTGAGAGCCATCTGGATTAACGAATTTTTGTGCGCGCGTGTTCGGCGAGACTTCGACACTTCTGTTGACGCCTATTTGGTTCGGCTCAAGCGTAAGCGAACGTGCGTCCAACTGTTCCAAGGTCACACTAGGTTGGTTCAGATCTATGTGCGATCCGTATCGTACACTGGGTAGATCCGTGTCAGCGCGAGTACGCATGCCTCCGCTGTCGCTGCTATTTGAAGCTATGCCGGGCACTGATACTTCGGGCTCGGCCTGAGAATTGCCACTGGGTTGTGTATTGGGCGACCCAAACAGTATTGTCAGCGATGCTGCCGAGAGCAGACCGAACGCGATCAGGCTGCTAATTTTCGTTTTCATGGGGGGTTATGGTTCTGGGGGACAGGCGGGAGCGACATTAAGGGCTTGCTGACCCGCTGTCTAGGAGAAGCTTAGTCGTACAACCGGCCACTGGTGCGAAATGCGCGCTTTTCCGAGACATCCCTATGACCGCCAGTGGCGATCCGAGTTCCAGAAACGCGGTCAACAATTCATCCGCTTGCACAACGAAACGCTTTCCGCCATCGCTGCGATTATGGTTCAGCTTTGTTCGCACAATAGATGGATACAAACCGCCCTCTCCAATTCCAGAAAAGCAGTTAGCTTATCATCCGCGCGCACGATGAAACGCTTTCCGTAGCCATGCGCATCTACGATCCAGATTGTTCGCCCGTTGCAATCCAGAGGTTAACCGAGATCGCGCAGGATTCACGGCTGCTTTTCCTCGCAGAGCTTTTGGAAGCGCGGATCGGAGCGCAACGGATCCCAGACGGGATCGAGCTTGAGGATAGGCACCGTGAGGCCGCCTGGCACGGTGAGCAAATGATCGAGCAAGCGGAATGCTTCATCAGACTCGCCGGTCCAGGCATAAATTTGTGCGAGCGAAATGGTGGATTGCGGTCCGTCAAAGGCGTCCTGAGATTCGGGTAGCAATTCGACCGCGCGCTTACCTTCGGCAATGGCTTCCTTTTTTTGACCCAAAGCCGCAAGGATGAGGCCGTGGTGCGCGTGTATTGCTGGATCTTCGGGCGCTTGGCGCAGCAACTGTTCCGAGAACCGGCGCGCCTGCTCCAATGCGGGTTGTGCCTTCTCTTTGTCGCCTTGAAGCAAGTAAATCGTTCCTTCGAAGAAAGCCTTCGGCGCTACCACGGTTGTGCCAGGAGTAGCCAAGGTCTCATTGGGAAATTTTCCCACGACTGCAAGCGCTTCGGCAAACTTGCGCTGCAATGTGAAAAGCCAAAACCGTATCCACGTCACCGTCCCTTCAGGGTCGACACCGGCTGGAAGCGAGGAAATTAGTTTTTCGGCTCCGGTGAGATCGCCCTTCGATGCAACTGCCAGGTACACTTTCGGTGCGACCGTGGCGACCGATTGAGGCGCTACGGCGATCGCGCGGTCAATATTCTTGTCGGCCGCCTCGAAATTGCGCACGGCTATATAACTGGAAGTAAGGTTAGCGAAAATACCTGCATTCTTGGGATCGAGCGCGGCCGCTCTTTCCAAATTCGCCGTTGATTCCGTCCACTTGCCCTGACGTCGCTGAATCGACCCAATGGCCAGGTACGCCTCAGACTCATTAGGCAGACCGCGCCTGGCGATTTCGAATTCGGCGAGGGCGCGCTCGTAATCGCGATCACCATAATAATAAGAGTAACCGAGCGCGAGATGGCCTTCCGGAAGGTTCGGTTGCAATCGCAGGGCCTCATCAGCGGTGAGACGCGCTTTTTCTCGACGAGCTGGTGTCGACTCGAAATGGTAATAGATCCAGCTCTCTACCATCGAGAGCCCGGCAAAAGCCAGGGCAAACTTTGGATCGAGCTCGATAGCGCGCTCGTAAAGTTGCTCGCTCTGTTTCAGCTTTTCGGGATCCTCAAGCGCGCCGAAAAGGTTGTGTGCCTGTACGAAAGCGAGATAGGCCTCGCCATTTTCAGTAGGCTTCCGCGCCATTTGCGATTTTTCCGCAGGAGACAGCTTGGTCTGAAGCTGGTTGGCAATTTTTTGGGCAATCTCGCTTTGGATGGCGAATACATCGGCTAGGTCGCGGTCATATTTTTCCACCCAGACATGCGTATCATTGCGGGCATCGATTAACTGGACGCTGACACGGATGCGATTTGCGGCCCGTTGCACGCTTCCCTCGACCACGTGCGCGACGCCGAGCTCATTCGCGATCTCGCGCAAGTTACGCTTCACGCCGGTCTTGTATTGCATCGCAGATGTCCGGCTGATGACCTTTAAGTCCGCGACCTTTGCAAGATCACTAAGGATTTCGTCTTGTACACCATCAGTGAAAAAGGCGTTCTCGGGATCGGCGCTCAGATTTTGAAACGGCAGCACCGCGATGCTTTTTTGAGAGATCGACTCGCCAGTCTGCCTGTAAAACGGACGTTGCCCAACGATCATCATTGCAATAACCAGCAGCAGCACACCGATAATGATGAAATCGAGGATCCGTCCGGAGGCGCGTTGAACAGATCTCGCCTGTACGGGGTCGACATCTTCGGTCCGCACTATTCCTTCGGGGGTAAGCTCGTAGAGCCAGGAGAGTAGCATCGCAATTGGAAATCCGACCGCGAGCGCAATGACAACAAAACGCACTGCGGAATTGGGAATTTCAAAAAACGGGAAGATCTGCGTCGTGAGCTGCGTGAGAAACCATGCAACGACTCCGTAAGCGACCGCTGCGCGGTAAACATTGCGCCGCTTCAGCTCGGTCAAAAATTTCGGTGGATTCACTCTGTGCGCGGCATTCTATCTTGGTGGGTGTGACTTGAAAAGCATCTGCGACGCACTCATACACCTGCCAGCCGTTCCTGAATGGTCTGATGTCCGATGATCGTCACGGGCAACATTGCATTTTCCTCCAATCGACGTTACCTGTTCGCTTGAACATGACCGAGCCAAGTAACGGCCAGGTGCTACGCCTTCACCAAGACAAGCAGCATCTCCCCAACGGTCATCAGGCACGCTACACCGCCGAAACCGTTCTGCGCACTCGCCCTAAAACCTACCGTAAGATTGTCCATCTACTCGCTGACCCAAACTGGAGCGTAATCCAAATCTCCAAAACTTGCCGCGTCTCAGAGCATACCGTGCGCGCCATCAGACAACGTGAAGCTCAAGACATAGCCGAACGAAAAAAGAGTCTCGCGGTAATGCGGGCTAACGTGGCTGAACTCGGAGCGGAGCGCATGGAGCAGACGATCAGCAAGGCAAGCTTGCGTGATGCAACGATCGCAACCGGGGTCGCTGTGGACAAGGTGCTTGCGTTGACGGGTCAGATGCCGGTGGGAATCCAAATCGCAAACATTGTCATGCCCACGCCTGAGCAAGAGGAGGAAAGGCGCCGTCGGCATAACGCGCTTGATGAGATCACGCGCCTGCTTCACAAGCACGAGCCACTATCCCCGAAGGAAGAACTCATGATAAAAGCGCAGCTTTGCGTTTTGAGTAATGAACAGGACGCGACTGAAGGCTCGCAATCGCGCGAGGATGCGCGCTGACCCGCTGTTATTTCTCTAGCAGTGGCTGATCGTCGAGTGATTCCCGTTCGAGTTTGAGCGGGACAAATTCATCGGACCGGAGTAGCTCGGCCGGCTGAAACGGAATATACCTGCTTCTGAGCCGAAGAATCCGCTCTGCGTTGAAAGTCCGAGGCATCGCCGGCTGCGCGAGGTTGAATTTTCTTTCGGCATTTGCTTTTGGTCTGCTTGGGCCAGGCGAGCTCTCGACCGCGACTTGAACGTGCTCGGGTTGTTGATAAATCGTGATTGAAATTACTGCGGCGCACGCCACCACTACCGCGACGCCTGCAGGGTAGGGACGGACATTGTGCCGGAGCGCAAATCCCTGCGCACGCTCGAAGCAAATGCGCCAAACCGGTTGACGAAGCAATTCGTCGCGCTGACGCCGACGAAACTCGTGCAGGAAATTCTCAAAATAGGCAGGCGGCGGTTGTTCGTAGCGTTTCAACTGAAGCAGCCGTGCGATTTCATCGTTACCGAAAGGGTCCATTTTTCGGCTATGTAATCGCAAACAGACCATCGTTTCTTACAACGCGTTTCCGATTCGCATCGTTTCCGACGCCAATTGACAGTCAGTGCCCGCCGAATCGCGCCCTCAACGCTGCGTCATGCGATGCTGAAATTTTCACGGTCGTCTTCTACGGTCGTCGACATTTTGGCTGCAAAACAGCGCAATTCTGCATAAGGCGATGCAAATGCTGATCAGCCGAAATACCTAGCATCCGCAACGATTTGCAACGCTGCGAAAATCTGTGCAATTCGTTAGGCTTGAATTATGAGTCCCCTGCTCTAACCGCTGAGCTACAGGCCCATACCTGCTGCAAAACTAACCATGTGAATGGCGGTCAACCAAGACCCAAAAAATTCAGATCATTCCGACCGACAGACCCTAAAGGGGCCCGGTAAGTGCATCTGGCACCGTGGACGCCGCTGCTGCGCTTTCTTGGATCAATGTATCCAGTTTGTTTAGATCAATTGGTTTTACGAGGTGATGGTGGAAACCTACCTCGCGGCTTTTGCGGATATCCTGTTCCATCCCGAAACCGGTGAGAGCAATTCCGAGAGGCGGTTTTGAGGCGAGCTTCTGAATCAGATCGATTCCGCTCCCATCCGGCAAACCCAAGTCGCTGATGAGGACGTCAAATTGGTCTTTCGCGCTGAGCTCGAGGGCGGATTGAAAAGTGAGTGCCGACTGCACGTGATAACCCCGGCGCCGAAGCAGACTCGTAAGGGAGCGGTTGGTGTCTTCGTGATCTTCGACCAACAAAATCCGCATGGGCTGGCGTTCAGCAAACCTCGGCGACAGATCCAGGGCGATTTGTGATTCCACTTTTTCGCAGGTGGGAAAAATTAACGCGAACTTCGAGCCTTTGTTTCGCCCGGCGCTTTGCGCAGTAATCGTTCCTTTATGCGCTTCAACAAGAGTTTTGCTGATCGCAAGCCCCAGACCCAGTCCCCCTAATTGAGTTCGGCCACCCTGTTCGAACGCATCGAAGATTTTCGGCAGCGCGTCCGGCTCAATTCCCATCCCAGTGTCAGCGATCTCCACACGGAGTTGTTCGTCTGGATCGTTGGTGGTCGTAATTGTGATTTGCCCGTTCGGCGGCGTAAATTTGACCGCGTTATTGATCAGGTTCCAAAAAATCTGCTGCAGTCGTGCCGGGTCTGCCCGCATATGCACCTTTTGTGCGGCGAGATCGCTGGAGCGCCTCAGGTGCTTTCGATCGATTTCCGGCTGACAAATCTCCAGCGCGTTTTCCAACAATGTGTGCGCATCCACGACTTCAAAGTTGAGCTGTACCTTACCGCGATCGATACGCGTCAGATCCAATAAGTCATCAATCAGCCGCGCCTCCAATTCCACATTGCGACGGATCATTTGCAGCGATTCGCGAACATCCTGACGGACGTCCGGCTCATTCTCCAGCTCAAGAGCAGAAGCAAGCACGGGGGTGAGAGGCGTGCGCAACTCGTGACTAAGCATGGCCAGAAATTGATCTTTGGCGAGATTCGAGCGGGCCTTCTCTTCCAGCTCCAGGTTGGTTTTTTGTAGCTCGGTCGCCAGCGATTGCGACTGCTTGAGCAGGTTTTCTGTTTGCGTGCTGGCGTCGATCGTATTGAGCACGATGCCGATGCTCTCGGTCAATTGATCCAAAAATGCCTGGTGCGCGGGGCTGAACCGCTCAACCGAGGAAAGTTCCATGACCGCTTTGACTTCGCCTTCGAAAAGAATCGGCAACACCACGACGTTCATTGGGTGAAACTCACCCAGACCGGAACTTATGTTCGCGTAATTGCCTGGCACATTGGTTAAAAGAATGCGCCGCTTTTCCAGAGCCGCTTGTCCGACTAAACCCTCGCCCACCCTGAAACGGCTCTTCGCACCGTTGCCTTCTTGGTGCGCGTAGCTTGCAAGTAGTTTGAGCTCAGAGTCTCCGTTGGAATTGTCCACCATGTAGAACGCGCCTTGCTGCGCCGAAACCAGCGGCGCCAGCTCCGACAAAATCAGTTTGCCGACGGTGAGAAAATCGCGTTGCCCCTGGAGCATGCGGGTGAATCTCGTTAGGTTCGTCTTAAGCCAGTTTTGCTCCTCGTTACGCAGCGTTGTGTCCCTGAGATTGCGGATCATTTCGTTTATGTTGTCTTTAACGAAGGCAACTTCGCCTTGCGCCTCTACCTGAATTGAACGCGTGAGATCGCCTTTCGTGACCGCCGTTGCGACGTCGACAATAGCTCGGAGCTGCGTCGTGAGATTTGCTGCGAGTCGGTTAACATTATCGGTTAAATCGCGCCATGTCCCAGCAGCACCAGGGACATTCGCCTGGCCCCCGAGTTTTCCTTCCACTCCCACTTCGCGCGCGACAGTCGTGACTTGGTCGGCGAAGGTCGCCAGCGTATCGATCATGCTGTTAATCGTCTCGGCCAGTTCGGCGATTTCGCCTTTGGCTTGCAGAAAGAGCTTGCGCTTCAAATCGCCGTTTGCGACCGCCGCCACGACTTTCGCGATACCGCGGACCTGATCCGTCAGATTCGACGCCATGAAGTTAACGTTGTCCGTGAGGTCTTTCCACGTTCCGGAAACGCCTTTCACTACGGCCTGACCCCCGAGCTTGCCTTCCATTCCGACCTCGCGCGCCACGCGGGTGACTTCATCGGCAAACGATGACAATTGGTCCACCATCGTGTTGACCGTGTTTTTCAATTCAAGAATCTCACCTTTGACGTCCACGGTGATCTTTTTGCTAAGATCACCCGTCGCGACCGCCGTGGTCACGCCAGCGATGTTCCGCACCTGTGTCGTTAGGTTTGACGCCATGGAGTTGACATTATCCCCAAGGTCCTTCCACACGCCTGCAAGACCGCGCACATCGGCTTGACCGCCCAGCTTGCCATCGGTACCGACCTCGCGCGCCACACGAGTAACCTCCGATTCGAAGGACCTGAGCTGATCGACCATAGTGTTGATCGTGTCCTTCAATTCCAAAATTTCGCCTTTAACATCGACGGTAATTTTCTTGGACAAATCACCCATGGCGACGGCGGTCGTTACCGCCGCGATGTTGCGGACTTGCGCTGTGAGATTGGATGCCATCGAGTTCACGGAGTCGGTCAAATCTTTCCAGGTACCGGCCACACCGCGCACATCGGCTTGGCCGCCGAGCTTGCCATCGGTACCCACCTCACGTGCCACGCGCGTGACCTCTGACGCGAACGAGCGCAGCTGATCCACCATCCTGTTGATGGTGTTTTTCAATTCCAAAATTTCGCCTTTAACTTTGACTGTAATCTTTTTCGAGAGATCGCCGTTGGCTACAGCCGTGGTGACGGCGGCAATGTTGCGAACCTGTGAAGTGAGATTGGATGCCATGGAATTCACCGATTCGGTCAAGTCTTTCCACGTGCCTGAAACACCCTCGACTTTTGCCTGGCCGCCGAGTTTTCCGTCTGTGCCCACCTCGCGCGCCACGCGCGTGACCTCCGACGCGAACCACCGAAGTTGGTCCACCATCCTGTTGATGGTGTCTTTCAATTCCAAAAGTTCGCCACGAACGTCCACAGTGATCTTTTTCGCGAGATCGCCATTTGCTACTGCAGTGGTAACTGCCGCGATGTGGCGGACCTGGGAAGTGAGGTTCGATGCCATCAGGTTGACGTTGTCAGTTAGATCTTTCCACGTGCCCGCGACGCCTTTGACCTTTGCCTGACCGCCGAGTTTCCCTTCGGTGCCGACCTCCCGAGCGACGCGCGTCACTTCCGATGCGAAAGCGCCTAATTGTCCGACCATTGCATTTACCGTTTTTGCGGTCCGCAAAGATTCACCCTTCAACGGCCTTCCCTCGATCTGAGTTGCCATCGTTTGGGACAAGTCTCCCTTCGCGACAGCGCCGATTACCCGCGCCATCTCACTCGTAGGTTGCACGAGATCCCCGATCAGATTGTTGATCGATCCAATTGTGTCGGCCCAACAGTTGGTTACTTCGCCGATGGAGGCCCGCTGTGTAATCCGCCCTTCTTTGCCAACGACCCGCCCGATGCGTTCCAGTTCGCGCGTCATGCGCTCGTTCGTTGCGATCACCGCGTTAAATGTGTCGGCAATCTTCCCCGGCACTCCGGTCCAATGGTCCGGCAACCGCGCGGAAAAATCGCCGCGCTTGAACGCCACTAATGCCGCAAGCAGTTGACCGTTGTCGAAATCGGTTTCGTTAGTTTGTGGACGATTTTGCGTTCGCGTCTTTTTAGTCAGGGGAGCTTTTTTCATAGAGTAATCATCGCAAAAATGGTCTTTCTAGTCGCCATCGCGAAATCGAGGCGTGATATTGGAAAGATCATATTCCAGTGCCTTACGATAATCGGCCAACTAATCGCTCCAGGCCGCATTTTTCTTCAGTAAACCCACCGCCATTGGGTTTAGTCGCACAAAAAGTTCGCGAACCGGACGATGCCGCTTCCACGACACGCAAAACAGTTTGCCCTCTTCGGACGGGAGGACTGAAGAGGTTTGACGCTGATCAACGGCTCGCCAGTGTCGGCAAGCTGCGCAAGCGAATGCCAAAAATGATCGCCAGAACGCCCATTATTACCGCGTACCAGGCGATGATCCAGATCAGCGCGGCCGCACCGGCGAGTGGGTTCCACAAGAGAAGACCCGCGAAAACGATCGAAGCCAGGCCCATCAGAATCAGAAACCACTCACCTTTGATCTCGCGCCGCATTTTGATTGCCAGCGCAATTTCAGTTGCACCGATCATCAACGCCCAGGCGGCGATGTAAATGACCAGCGCCAGCGCGGTTATTGCCGGCGCGTGGAAAGTAAGCAAACCGACGATGACTCCGAGAATTCCGATGATTAGATTGAATCCCCAGTCCGGATCCGAATCACGATGCCCGAGCGCGCCTACAATGCGAAAAATACCGTCAATCAAAACCCAGGCGCCAAAGAACAGCACAAGTGTCGCGGCAGCCATAACCGGGTGAGTGAACGCGATTACTCCGAAGATAATTGCAGCGACACCCCGCAGAACTGGAATCCACCAATGACGTTTTAAGGTTTCAAGAAGCATGCGGCCGTTTTAGAGAGAAGCCTTTCGAAAGGCAAGCGCATTCCGCTGCCGTACCTGTTGCGCGCCTGCCACCACTACTGCGCCGGACCAAGCATTTAGCAGCAGGCCACTATAATCCGCACTTCGCACCAGCCTCCGAAACACTCGAGCGACTTCGGAGAAGGGAGGCCAAATACGTGTCAACAAGCGGTGCGCTAGTGATTCGCGCCAGATTAGTCGGCGTTTCGAGACGCGAGAAAATCGCGTACGCGATTTTGCTTCGCGGCACACTCTTCTCGCCGTAACCCGAGGGAATATTGCTCGACCAGTAACGAACGTACTGACCGTCCGGTCGATTCTCCATTCCGAGAAAAATCGTGGAGTGTCCGTGCTCGTTTCTTCCCACCTGGCGAGACCAGAAAATCTTCATGAAATCACCCGGCCTCGCTTGATCGACACTGTCGAAATTTCGACCGAGCCGCAGCTCGTGAAACAGACGCGCGGTGCCCGGGCCATTTGCGTTCCAGCGGCCCCACACCCCTTCTCCATCACGCTGGTCACGAATGATCAGGCGCTCAAGCGTGCCATAGTCCAGACGAAGCTGACCGCGTTCGCGCAAAGTTTCGATCGCTCTGATAAACACCAAATACGTCGCGCCCGAACAGAAACTCGGACCCGCAGGGATAATAAAGAATTTTCCCGACTCGAAGTGTGCCGACGATTGCAAACGAATCTTTGCAAAATGCGAAACAGAATATCGGCCGCCTTTCGGCATCCGGTTGACCTGCTCCAGAACCAGGTCGTTGCAATCGCCGGCGAACGAGAACTGCGGCGCCAGGCTGAGAACGACTATCGCGATCCACGCAGTTCGGTTTGTCACGGCCGATAAGTAAACGCTGAAATCGCGTGTGGCAATGCCCTCCCGTCATTCCGAGCGAAGTCGAGGAATCCCGTGGAGCCCAACCCAACGATGATTCTGCGGGATCCTTCGCCTACGCTTCGCTTCGCTCAGGATGACCGGGGCGGTGCTTTTACCGTCAGACGACTACGCCAGACATGACAACAAAAAAACTGCCGCTACAATCATCATTGATGCTGCGGTTCACGAAAATGAATGGCGCTGGGAACGATTTTATCCTGTTTGATAACAGGACTCGAGACATTGATTTGGATCGCAACCAAATCGCGCAATTGTGTGATCGGCACCGCGGCATCGGCGCGGACGGCATCCTGCTACTCGAAAAGCCAACAAACCGCGCGGATTTTCGAATGCGCTATTTCAACGCCGATGGTGGCGAGGCGGAGATGTGCGGCAATGGCGCGCGCTGCTTCGCGCGGTTTGCTAACAAAATCGGCGGGCAGAAAAGAGAAGTTTCGTTTGAAACGCCGGCCGGCGTGATCTCCGCGGAATTGAAAGGCGATTTGGTGACCCTTCGAATGACCGAGCCCACTGACCTGCGACTCAATGTCAACTCACCCGTGGTAGCCGAAAACAAGACGCTTCACTTCATTAACAGCGGGGTTCCGCATGTGGTGATCCCCGTTGCAAAAATCGATGATGCCGATGTGCGACGCGAAGGCGCGGCGATTCGTCATCACAAAATGTTTTCGCCGAACGGCACAAACGTGAACTTCATCGAAAAACGCGGGCCCAACAAAATCGCCATCCGCACCTATGAACGGGGCGTGGAAGACGAAACGCTCGCGTGTGGGACGGGAATAGTCGCCAGCGCGCTCATCTTCGCCGCCAATGAGAAGAGCAGCGGCCCCATCACAGTAATAGCGCGGGGCGGTGACGAACTTCGGGTCGGTTTTGAGAAAGTCGAGGGAGGTTTTCGCAACGTCACACTCACCGGTCCGGCGGAATTCGTTTTCGAAGGAACTGTTGAGATTTAGTCAGCGTCATTCCGAGCGGAGCGCAGCGAAGTCGAGGAACCCCGGGGCGTAACCGTTCGGTTGCATCACGGGATGTCTCGACTTCGCTCGACATGACAATTACGGTGAAAAATATGTTTCGCGGCACGTTCACGGCCTTGGTCACACCATTTCGCGATGGCGGCGTTGACGTTTCTGCCCTCGAAGATCTCATCGAAAAACAAATCGCCGCAGGTATTACTGGAATCGTCGCGATCGGCACCACTGGCGAATCACCGACGCTATCCCATGAGGAACGGGAACAAGTGATCCGCGTTGCAGTCGCAAAGACAAACAAACGTAGCCTCGTGCTGGCAGGAACTGGTTCAAACTCCACAGAACATGCAATAGGCGATACGAAGCTGGCCGAAAAACTCGGAGTCGACGCCGCGCTGCTCGTCGCGCCGTACTACAACAAGCCAAGCCAGGAAGGACTCTTCCGCCATTTCAAATCAATCGCCGACGCCACGTCGCTGCCGATCATGCTCTACAACATCCCGGGACGTTGCGGCGTGGACATCATTTCGGACACTGTGGCTCGTCTAGCCAAAGAATGTCGCAACATCGTGTCGATCAAAGAAGCAAGCGGTAGCGTCGAGCGAGTCAACGAGTTGCGCCAGCGTTTGCCAGATGCGTTTACGATTTTGAGCGGCGACGATTCGCTCACGCTTCCCTTTATGGCCGTGGGCGCTGTCGGTGTGGTGAGCGTGGCCTCGAATTTGTTTCCATCTGAAGTGTGCGGTCTCGTGCGCGCATGCGATTCGGGCGATTTGAAATCGGCGGAGAAATTGCACAGGAAACTCCTGCCGCTGTTCAAAGACCTGTTCATCGAGCCTAACCCGGTTCCCGTGAAGACAGCGCTCGGTTGGCGCGGAGCGATGTCGCCTGAAGTTCGTTTGCCACTGTGCGAGATGAGCGAAGCGAACCAGGCGCGCCTGCGCCAGACGCTGGAAGACTTCGAATCGAAGCGATAGCTGGCTGCTCACGACTATGAAGAATTCTCCCGTGCGCATACTGCTCATCGGCGCGGCCGGGCGCATGGGAACAACTGTGCTCGATCTGGCACAGAGCGATCGGGAAATCGAGATCGCCGCGCGATGCGATCTGGGGGATTCAATCGAACCGGCGATGAAACATTGTGACGTGGCAATCGACTTCAGTCAGGCCGACAGCATCGATGAAGTCTGCCGCGCCGCGTTGCAGCATGGCAAATCGCTCGTCATTGGAACGACCGGCCACTCTCAACAGCAACGCAGGACGATCGAAGAGACAGCGCGCTCGGTAGCGATCGTGTTAGCATCGAATTTCAGCGTGGGAGTCAACGTGCTCTTTTGGCTGACGCAAAGAGCTGCCGAATTGCTCGGCTCGGATTTCACTCCTGAGATTGTCGAAACGCATCACACAATGAAAAAAGATGCGCCGAGCGGGACAGCCAAAACGCTGGCTGAGATTTTGAAGGTGGCGCAAAACAGCGAAATAAAGATTCAATCAATCCGTGAAGGTGATGTTGTCGGCGAGCATAGCGTAATTTTCAACGGGTCCGATGAACGCCTGGAGCTAACGCATCGCGCTGCAAATCGCGGAATTTTTGCGCTAGGCGCATTACGCGCGGCGAAGTGGATCGTGGACAAACCGCGTGGACTTTACTCGATGCAGAATGTGCTGGGGCTGTAGATCTGTAGGGCGTTTCTGTGAATCCCGAATGCTTTCGGGACTGACACAGACGCCCTACGATTCATTCGGCGGTCGGAGACCGCCGCTACAGAGTAAATGAGAACCGCAATCGCACTCGGCTCGAATATCGGCGATCGACTTGAGAATTTGCGAGCAGCGCGAAAGGCAATATTCGATCTAGCAAATGTAAAGCAGCCCATTCTTTCCTCGGCGGTTTACGAGACTGAACCGGTCGGTTGCGAACCGGAAGCCGGAAAATTTTTGAATGCTGTCGTTGAATTTGAGTATGAAGGCGATCCCGCACGTTTGCTTGAGCAACTAATTCAGATCGAAGAAGCGTTGGGCCGCAAACGGGATCATCCACAGAACGTTTCGCGAACCATTGATATCGATCTGCTCTACTGCGGAGACCAACAGATCAACGACGAACGATTGCAACTGCCGCATCCGCGTACTCCACTTGAGAGAGTTCGTTTTTCAGCCGCTGGCCGATATCCGGCCGGAATTGGTTTTGCCGAACCATGAGAAGAGTGTGACGGGAATTGCTTGCTGAAGTTGAAGCTGGCGGCGGCGTTCGCTACGCGGACAGCTGGTAACCTTTGGGAAAATCTAAAAGCGGCAGAGCACTGCCGCACTCCAAAACGTGGCCGACTTGTGAGGCGCACATTCGCGCTCGCGTTTTGGAGTGCGGCGCTACCGCGCCGCTTTCTACGTCGGCTTGCGTTCTGATACGGGCAGCTGATCTTGCGAGCAAGCGCAATGAAAGATTTTCTCGAAATGAAACGACGCGGCGAGAAAGTTACCGCGCTCACGGCGTACGATTATCCGACGGCGCGTTTGCTCGATGAGAGTGGCATCGACATCATTCTCGTGGGCGACTCCGTAGGCATGGTGGTTCTGGGTTATCAGGACACTACGGATGTAACACTGGACGAAATGTTGCATCACACCCGCGCGACCGCGCGGGGAGTCAAACAGGCATTGCTCGTCGCGGATATGCCGATTCACACTTACGACACTCCGCCGCAAGCCGCGGCGACCGCCAGAAAACTTGTCGATGCCGGCGCGCAGGCGGTGAAGCTCGAAGGTGGTGCGAGTCATGTTTCGCAGATCGAAGCGATCACGCAGGCGGGAATCCCGTTTATGGCGCATATCGGCATGTTGCCGCAAAGTGTGCAGGAGCAAGGCGGCTACCGAATCAAAGGCCGCACGCAATCGGAGGTCGAAGCATTGCTGGCAGACGCCCGGGCGGTGGAAGACGCCGGAGCATTTTCCGTGGTGCTAGAGATTGTCGTAGCCGATGTCGCGAAGCAGATCACTGATGCGATCGACATCCCGACGATCGGGATCGGCTCGGGCAAGCATTGTGACGGACAAATTCTGGTCACGCACGATTTGATTGGATTGTTTCCGTGGTTTACCCCGAAATTTGTCTCGCCCGAAGCGCGTGTGGCGGAGGAAATACGCCGCGCCGCGCGTGCATTCATCGAGCGGACCAAGACCAGCAGCGAAATGTCATAGGCGTCCGCCCGCAATATCAGACTGGACGTCCGGATGTTTGCTGAGACAGCTTGAGAGCCATGTGCGCATGATTCGTCGAATCGTAAATGTGATATGTTTGTAGCGGCATGAGGGCTTCCGATTTCGACGAGCTCGACCACTTCGAGACCGAAGGTCTGCTGACGGGCAGCAAGGAGCGCAACTGGCTCTGGCTCGGATTAATTGTGTCGCTGGGGATACATTTCGCGCTGTGCACTTACTTTTATCGGACGCGTTTCGCGTCTGCGGACGCGGTCTTCGCCCAAAACGAGCAGACGCCCACGTTCAAGGTGAAACGCGTTCTTGATTCGAACCTGGATAAGAGCAGTGCCGATCAAATCGATCCGGCCGCGAAACCAAACCCCGACAACACCGACGTGCAATTGCCGGATGAGAAGAAATCATTCGACAAGTTGTTGCAGGAAGTTCAGGCCAGCACAGCGCTGCCGGATGACATGCACGACGTGTTGCCGGACCAACCAAGGGTGGACCAGCCGGACGTTAATTCTGTCCTAAACGAGATTGAACGTTCGACGGCGCAAACTCTTTCCAGCGATCCAAACGCGGTGCATGAACAATCGTTGCTTAACAACAGCTCGGTGTCCGGCCGTCCGCAGCCTGCTCTAAGCGGAACCGAACTGGCCACCAGCACGGCAATCAAACGCCCGAACACTTTCACGAGCAAGCTGCCTGGCGACAGCGCTGGTCCGAACAAAGGACACGCACCGGGGTTCAGCGATTTGGACCAGTTGCTGGCGCAAAAAGGTCCCCTCGGGTCAGGCACAAAATTGCGACTGCCGGACGATCAAATTTTTGAGTACGACAGCGACGTGCTGCAATCGAGCGCCATCGGTCAACTGCAAAAGCTCGGCACGCTCATCCAGCGCAACTCGAAAGCGACATTTTCCGTGGAAGGCTACACGGATTCATTCGGCACGTTTGAATACAATCTTGATCTGAGCCAGCGCCGGGCCGACAGCGTAAAGCGATATCTGGTCGAGGCGATGCAAATCAATCCGGCACAAATCCAAACGCGCGGCTTCGGTGCGACGAAATTCCGTTCGTCACCCAACGGCTCAATCGAAGAGCAAAGTCCCAATCGTCGCGTCGAAGTCGTGGTGCGCACGACCGAAAGCTAGTTCTCAACCAACCGCCGAAATTGTAGGGCGTCTGTGTCAGACGCCATTTGTCTGAGTAGGCGTTTCACAGAAACGCCCTACAATTACAGCCCTACCAGTTTTTGATCCACTGCGGAGTGATCGTGTCCGGCGGCGTCCCGGGCGGGTTCGTGGTTAGGCCAGCAGTGCTCCAGAGATCGAAAGTCGGGTTGTAACCTTTTGTGGTGTCAGCCGGTCGCTGCTTGCGTGGTCGAGTAGCCGTAGCTGTTCCCAAAAGGATCGAGAATGAATTAATAGCGTACACGTTGCCGGTTCGTATCGATTGAGAGCATTATGTGGTTTAAACGGGAAATAACTTCGTTGCGCCGGTAATCGGCGTCTGATTCTCGGTTCAATCCGCTGAGCTGCGTGATACAAATATAAACTGGCGTTCGTATAAATGCTTTGCTGCCGGATCGCCGTGGATCTGCCGCGGGTCTAATGCATCTAAGTGTATCCGGTGTGGGATTGTCTCGCGGATAAACTCCATTATCCGCCTTGTAGTTTTCGCACGCGGCAGACATGGCAGCGATTTCGGTTTCTGCCCGGGCTCGGGCGCCTTTCTTCCGCGCGTAGCCAACCGTGCTCAAGACCAATCCGCTAAGAACGATGATGATGCCGACGACGACGATCAGCTCAATTAGGGTGAAGGCGTTGCAGCGGCGACCGCAGCGATCGCGTCTACACGTTTTGGGGGAAACTTTTTTCGTCATTCGTTATTTTGTCTTTGCCATTTCAACGAGCCGATCACGTTTGTTGTTGCAGGCCAGTGATGATGCTGATGAGCGGCGTAAAGAGAGCCAGCACGATCGTGCCGACGATCACCGCCAGGAACACAATCATGATTGGTTCCAGCATCGACGTGAGCGCGGCCACAGCATTGTCAACCTCGTCATCATAAACATCGGCGACCTTCAAAAGCATTTCGGGAAGTTTGCCGGTCTCTTCTCCCACGTCGACCATGCTGACCACCATCGGAGGAAACATTTTGCTGGCTTCCAGCGGTTGTACGATCGACTCGCCTTCTTTCACGCTGTCGTGCACTCGTGCGATTGCCCCCGCGAGGGCGGAGTTGCCCGCGGTCTCGCGAGTGATGTTTAATGCCTGCAATATCGGAACACCGCTAGTGACTAATGTTCCCAGTGTGCGCGCGAAACGGGAGATTGCCGTTTTTCGGTTCAAATTGCCGAAGAGCGGCATGCGCAGTTTGAAAACGTCAATCGCCAGGCGCCCTTTACGCGTGCGGCCGATAAAGTTGTAAATGAATCCAATCGCGACGACGACTCCGAGCAAAACCAGGCCATGGTGCTGCATGGCCCCGCTAACACCGAGAACGAACCGCGTCACGGGCGGCAGCGGTTTGTCGCCGAGCAGGTCGTGAAAAATTACTTCGAACCGCGGCACAATGAACACGAGGAGGAAACACATGATTCCCACCGCCATCGTCATCACGATGATCGGGTACACCATCGCCGAGATCACCTTGTTCTTAATCTTCGCGGCTTTCTCCTGAAATTCGGAAAGCCGGTTGAGCACCAACTCAAGCACGCCGCCGACCTCGCCCGCTTTGATCATATTGACGTACAGATTGTTGAAGATCTTCGGATGCAGCGCCAGTGCGTCGGAAAATGTGCTGCCCCCCTGCACCGAGTCAGAGAGTTTGTTGATCGTATTCTTTAGCACCTTGTCGCGTTCCTGATTTGCCAGAACGTTTAAGCTTTTCAGCAGCGGCAACCCGGAATCAATCAGCGTCGCGAGTTGACGAGTAAAGATCATCAGGATTTTTGACTTAACCTTTCTGCGCTGGAAAAGAACGATGCCTTTTTTTGCGCGCGGTTTCGTCACGCGCGCAGCCGTTGCTTCCCGTCGGCGAGCTTCCTTACCGTCGGGCCTGCTTATTGCCTCCTCGATGACGCTGGTCGGGAAATAACCAGCCTGGCGCAATTGACTGATCGCTGCGTTGCTTGAGGCGGCTTCGAGTAATCCAGACGCTTCCTGGCCCCGGGCGTCAAGAGCTACGTAGTTAAAGCGTGCCATGGGGGGTTATTCTAATTAGGTCGGGGGTTGATGTCGAGCATCACTGCCTCGCGACTTCTTCAGGTATATCTCAGCACTTCTTCGATGGTTGTGTCGCCGGCAAAAATGCTGCGCAAGCCGTCCTGACGCAGAGTAATCATTCCAAGCTCGATTGCCTTCTGCTTAATCGTTACAGTCGGTGCACGCTCGTTAATCAATTCACGGATCGGGTCGCTTATTTTCAGAAGCTCGTAAATCCCTTTTCGTCCTTTGTATCCCGTATTGTTACAAGCGTCGCAACCTTTGCCGTAGAAGAATTGTTTGTCGCCTATGTCCTGGCGCGAGATGCCCAGCTCGGCAAGTAAAGCTTCGTTTGGCTGATAGGGAGCGCGGCAATTGCGACAGATGCTGCGCAACAATCGCTGACCAAGAACCGCCTCCAGCGTTGACGAAATCAGAAATGGCTCCACGCCCATATCAATTAGACGCGTAATCGCACCCGGCGCATCGTTCGTATGGAGTGTCGTGAAAACCAGGTGTCCGGTAAGCGATGCTTGAATGGCAATCTGCGCCGTCTCCAGGTCGCGCGTCTCGCCAACCATGATGCGATCAGGATCTTGTCGCAGAAAGTGCCGCAGAACGCGCGCAAAGGTCAACCCGATCGCTTCGTTCACCGGCACCTGCACGATCCCTTCCAGATCGTATTCCACCGGCTCCTCCGCAGTGATCAGCTTGGAATCGATCGTATTGATTTTCCGCAAACAGGAGTAAAGGGTCGTTGTCTTTCCTGAGCCGGTCGGCCCGGTCGCGATAAAAATGCCATTCGGGCGCTCGATCATTTCGAGCAGAAAATTGTAGATGTAATCAGGCATCCCGAGCACTTCGAGATCCAGATTGACAATGCTGCGATCCAGCACGCGCAGCACCAGGCTCTCGCCGAATTGCGTCGGTAAGGTTGAAACTCGAAGATCAACACTACGCCCCGCGATGTGCTTTTGAATGCGTCCATCCTGCGGCAGCCGTCTCTCTGCGATGTTCATGTTCGCCATGACTTTCACTCGTGAAATCACCGGCAGCGCCAGATGCCGTGGCGGCGGCGACATTTCGTAAAGTGCGCCATCGACGCGGTAGCGGATTTTGAATTCGTTTTCGAACGGCTCGAAGTGAATGTCGCTGGCGCGGTCCTGGATCGCCTGATAGAGAATGAGATCGACGAAACGGATTATGGGCGTCGCGTTCGCCTCCGCTTCAACTGCAGCCTCGCCGTCAGTCTCGCGCAATTGCAGCGCTTCTCCGGCTTCGCCAAGCTGCTTGAGGACTTCCTCCATGCTGGTCGTGTCGGTGCCGTAATACTGTTTGATTAGCTCCTCGATTTGGTCCGGCGGCGAGACCACGACCTGAATGTCTTTGCCGAGTGCGAAACGCAGGTCCTCAGCGATATCAACATCGAACGGATCCACCAGCGCGATCCGCAAGGTCGTATCGGTGACGTCAATCGGCAGCGCACCGTGCAAACGAGCGAGTCCGCCGGGAACGAAACGCAACACATCCAGTGCGATCTCGCGTTCCCTCAGATCGACGAATTCCGCGCCAACCCCATTCGCAATCGTTTCGTAAAAGCTCGGCTCGTCGATGAAGCCGCCATCAATCATCGCTTGCGCAACCGTTTTTCCGTTCAACTCCACTTCGCTCAATACGTCTTCCGCCTGTGAAGGTTGCAGTACGCGCTGCTCCACAAAAAATTCGGCCAGTTGTTTTTCGGTCATTTAATCGATTCAACGATCTAATGATTGAACGGGTTCAGCTCACGTCTCCGACGGTGATGGAAATGACTTCTTCCGCAGAAGTCAGGCCCGCCAACACCTTGCGTACGCCGTCTTCACGCAATGTCCGCATGCCCAGTTCGCGTGCTCGTTGCCGCAAAACAAAAATCGAGGTGCGCTTGTTGATCATGTGGCGCACCTCGTCATCGATCACAAAAATTTCGAATATGCCCATTCGTCCCTTGTAGCCGATCTGACGGCACAGCTCGCAGCCAACTGGTCTCATGACTTGGGCTTCTGAGAGCTGAGCAGGCTCGATCCCAAGGGCGCGCAACTCGGTGTCCGTAAGTTCGCCCGGTTGTTTGCAGTTGTTACAGAGCCGCCGGATGAGCCTTTGCGCCATCACCGCGCGGACTGAGGACGCGACGAGAAACGGCTGCACGCCCAGGTCGATTAACCGCGCGACAGCAGAAGGCGCGTCATTCGTGTGCAGCGTACTGAAAACAAGATGGCCGGTGAGACTCGCGTTTGTTGCGATGCTCGCAGTCTCGAGATCGCGAATTTCGCCGATCATGATGATGTTCGGCGCCTGGCGCAGGATAGAACGCAAGGCAGCTGGAAAGGTCATGCCGATTTCCGTGTTCACCTGTACCTGATTGATGCCTGTCATCTGGTACTCGATGGGCTCTTCCACGGTGATGATTTTGCGGTCCGGTTTGTTGATGTAATTGAGGCAGGCGTAAAGCGAGGTCGTTTTTCCGGAGCCGGTCGGTCCAGTCACCAGGACAATTCCATCTGCCAGCCTCATTAGACGCTCGAACGTTTCCTGGTCGTCGGAAAGAAATCCAAGCTCTGGCAACCCGAGCTTCAGGCTCGACTTATCCAGGATACGCAAAACCATGCTCTCCCCGTGATTGCTGGGCATGGTCGAGACACGAAGGTCGATCGGCTTCTTTTTAATCCTCACCTGGATCCGGCCATCCTGCGGCAGCCGTTTTTCCGCGATACTCATCGAACCAGTCATAATCTTGAGCCGGCTGATAATGGCTGATTGCAGACGCTTCGGTGGCGATTGCATTTCCTGCAGCACGCCGTCGACGCGAAATCGTACGCGAAATTTTTTGTCCATTGGTTCCAAGTGAATGTCACTCGCGCCGGCACGATGCGCCTCGATCAATAACATCGACACGAGGCGGACTATCGGCGCGTCTGCTTCATCGATTGGGCTCGCTTCCGTCCCATCGCCAATTTCCAAACCAAGATCGATTTCGTCGCCAAGTTCCTTTTGCAGGACGTCCGCCGCTTCATCGGCCGTGCCGTAATATTTAATCAGCGCTTCGCGAATTTTTTTCGGACTCGTGCAAACCAGCTCCAGCTCGCGTTGGAGGAGAAAACCCAAACTGTCGATAGTATCGATGTCGAGCGGATTACCCACTGCGACCACGAGCCCGGTCTCGCCGAACGCGACCGGGATTACTTTGAACCGCCGCGCGTCTTCGCCCCGGATCTCGTTTATCACCTGTGGCGGAATGATCATCGTGGAGATGTCGATCCAATCCATGTGCGCCTGCGCTGCGAGCGTGCGCGAGACGTCCACCTCGGACAAACTTCCGTCGTCAATCAAAACCTCGACCACGCCGGGCTCACCGTTCAGACGCGAGCGCGCGCCATCGATTTGCTTGCGTGTGAGAAGTCCTCCGTCGTGGAGGACTCCGAGCACATAATCTTCGTTGTGTTGCACCTGGGGAAAAATGCTGCGCACAGTTTAGCGTAAACCGGCTTGATTTCCAGCAGTGCCGATCCGGGTGCGACAAAAGCACGCCCGAAGCCTACGGGCTAACCTGGTTCACACTCGTTGTGATCACTTCAAGAAGTTTTGCGTCGGCATTTGGCACATACAGAGTAGAGCGATCTGGTCCGAGCGTTACGTTGCGTGGAAGCGCCGACACCCGTGTTGAATTACCCGTCGGTGTTGCGTCTAAGCGCAAGGAAGCCGATGGCGGTATTATAGGTGCCGGTAGTAAGGTGCAAAAGCGCGTTTTCCCCCTCCGCTGTGTTGCCGCCGGGATAGCCCCATCCGGTGCAGGGGACAACCGCTTGCGCTCTGGGCAAAAACCCAATACAGACAATCCCGATCAGAATGTGAATTGGATTTTGAACTTTCATATTTATTTTTCCTTTGTTGAGGTTTGGATTGTTTAAATTTGAGGTGAGGTCATACCTCGGGTGACGCTCTCCCTTAATTGGCTATCCAATGTGCATAAATTGTTCCAGACGTGCCCGCTATGCGAGGGAATCCGGAAGCCGCCTGATCCGGCTTATATTTCCATGGCAAAGCAACAATTATGAAGTGCGATAACTACTTCCTTTGGACAGAGCGCAACGTTAAATCAACGTTCCCGGCCAGACTAAGCCGCGCAGCCATCGAGGCCGGCTAGTAACGTTTAGATAATCGCCCGCAAATGGTCCTGAACAATCAGTAAGTTCGCTGCGTCGAACAAAAAATCTCGCTTTCCCGAAACTTGGTTTCGCCGATTCCGTAGAAGAATGATGAGGCGGAAGATTCACGGTTTTGCTCGGTTTGCGTGACCGTCCCCCGACGACACGCGCCAGATTCAGATCCGCCTAAGGCGCTGTCAGCTGGGGCAAAATCCAAACCGAGCATCGCTCTCTTCCGCGCGTGAAATTATTTGACTCCGCGCCTTTCAATTTTCGCCGCGATCTCCTCAAAAGAACGATTCGTGGTATCGGCAGCAATGACCATTTTGTGCAAAAGCGCCTCGATCCCGTGGGCTTGGAGACGGCGCGCGCAAACGCGATCAGCAACGTGGATTGTTCGACTCCATCGCTCATGGCCCGTCCTAAATGCGTCCTAAAAAACCAGAGATGAACCTGTCGGAATTGGGCGTTTTTTACAGGTCCAGATAATCCGGAGCCTACGGGGCTCGAACCCGCAACCTCCGCCGTGACAGGGCGGCGCTCTAACCAATTGAGCTAAGGCTCCCGAAGAGAAGCGAACGTTAACGGCCTGGCGGTTTACTGCAACTCATGCGAGCAGTCCAGCCTCGCGAAATTTGCGATTGGTCGGGAGATTCCAGGGTCCAAAATCCAAATTCCAAAGAACCTCCAATGCACAAACAGATTGTTCGCGGGTTTGGATGTTGAGTCTTTTCAGATCGGATTTCCCTGATGATTGAAGCTTGAAATTAGACTTATTCCGCGACGTTTACTGTCGCGGTTGGTTGAACATTTTGGAGATGCGTAGCGTCGAACGATTGCGAGTGTACATTGCGAACACCTGATGACGGTATACTTAACTCGGTTCGGCGGATTGACCCAAACCAAATGAGCGACGAGCGCAGTGAGGGATTGCAGGGAGGGGAAGGAGACCCCGGTGCGGAAAATTTCCTCGATTCATTCGATCAAGCGATCGGATCACTGCCGCCGGGCGATCCAATTCGGCGTGAATTGTTGCTGCTGCGCCCGCAGATTCTCGATCAACAAGAAACGATGATCGAGGCGCGGCGGATGATTGAGAAGCTTGAGGAAGTTGTCAAAAAAGTAACTTCGCCCGCAAACCGGATTGGCACCTTTCTCGGCGCCACTTCGAAGGAAACAGCGCATATCGTGGTTGGCGGCGCAGACTATTATTGCAACGTCGATCCACGCATACCGCTCGCGAGGTTGAAAAAGGGCACACGCGTTTTGGTCAACGAGGCATTCGTCATTGTCGGCGATTTGGGATTCGAGACAGCTGGCCCTGTGACAAAAATCACCGAGGTCATGGGCAAAGACAGATTGCGCGTAGGCTCGGAGCACGGGTTGCATTCTATGGTGCTGCAGCGTTCCTCAGAACTTGTCCACTCCAGCTTGAAATCAGGCGACGAAGTCCGCGTTGATTCCAATTACCGCATGGCGTTGGAGATGCTCTCGAGCACTAAATCGGACGAATATTACCTCGACACCGTGCCGAATCTTCCGTGGGAAAAAGTCGGCGGCCAGGAAGCGGCACTGCAAGGAATCAAGGACGCGATCGAGTTGCCACTCTTGCATCCTGACCTTTTCAATAGATTTCAACACGCTACGCCAAAAGGTTTTCTGCTTTACGGGCCGCCCGGCTGCGGCAAGACGCTGATCGGCAAGGCGACTGCATTTAATTTGACGAAGCAACTCGGCGCAAAAACCGGGACTGAGATGCGCGAATATTTCATGCACGTGAAAGGTCCGGAGATCCTTAATATGTGGGTAGGCGAATCGGAACGAATGGTGCGCGAGATTTTTTCTACTGCGCGCGAAAAACGGAAAGAAGGTTTCATGCCGTTCCTTTTTATCGATGAAGCCGAATCGATCCTCGGCACACGACGCGCATCGCGACACTCAAACATTCTTTCCACGCTAGTGCCGATGTTCTGCTCGGAGATGGACGGAATCGATTCGCTCAATGACGTCGTGATCATTCTCGCTTCAAATCGCGCCGATTTGATCGATCCCGCAATTTTGCGTCCGGGCCGGATCGATCGAAAAATTAAAATCAATCGTCCTGACAAGGAAGGCACGCGCGAAATTTACCGCATCTATCTCACGGATAATCTGCCTTACGATGGCGTGCTGGCGAAGGAGGCTGATGGAATCGGTCCGTCTATCGAACGCTTGATTGAGCGGTTTGTTGATTGGCAATTCGCCCGCCGTGACGAAAATAAATTTTTGGAAGTGACCCTGCGCAGCGGTCGCAAAGAAACGCTTTACCGTAGCGATCTTATCAGCGGCGCGATTATCGCCTCGATCGTGGAGCGCGCGAAAGCGATCGCGATTAAACGGGCCATCGGCACTCAACAGGACGAAGGAATTCGGGAAACGGATCTGCAACTCGCCTTTAACGCGGAGTACGCAGAGAACGACATTTTTCCGGCCACCGACATTACCGAGGATTGGCTCAAGCTGATCGATTACGATCCGGAAAACGTCGTGAAGATTTCACCGGTTAGGCCAGTGTCGGATGCAAGCGTGCGCACAACCTCGGTGATCTAATGCGCGTGAAAACGCTGATTTCGGATTGTAGGAGAAGCTGACAGCTTCCCGCATATGGCCGAACCCCGCGGTTACCAGCAGTCCGCCTCACTTGGGAGAACTCGATTATGTATTTTGTGAACATGTGCGTGAAAGATCGACGCAAGGTATTGGCAACACCGGAGGTGCGATAAGGAGAGCGGGGATCGAATGAGACGCGTCTTTGGGCTGGAGACGGAGTACGGCATCACACTGTCTGGAGCGGAGACGGTGGATGTGGTGGCCGAATCTATCGAGTTGGTGCGCCGTTACACTGATCACGGCGCGCTGATGAAATGGGATTATGACCTCGAAGATCCGCACCTCGACGCGCGCGGATTTCGCGCCAGGGAGTTACTTCAAGACACCGACGAATCGGCTTACTACGAGATCGACAAACGTCGCCCGCTTAGTTTCGAGGAAATAAAAAGCGACCTCGTGCTTTCAAACGGCGCGCGGTTCTACAACGATCACGCGCATCCGGAATATTCGACGCCAGAGTGCACAACTCTCCAGCAAATCGCCGCCCAGGATAAAGCCGGCGAACGCATCCTCGCAGAATGCGCGCGCCGCCGAAATCTAAAGTTACCGCCCGGCTACGAGGTTCGCCTTTACAAGAACAACACTGATTTTGCCGGCCACAGCTATGGTTGCCATGATAATTACCTGATGACCCGCGACATCCCGTGGGATCGGATCGTCGCCGGCATCCTGCCGTTTCTTGTCACTCGCCAGATTTTCTCCGGCGCGGGGAAAATGGGGATTGAAGGCGAGAGCAGCCAGGGGGATCCGGGAATCTATCAAATTTCGCAGCGCGCCGATTTTTTCAGCGTCATCGTGAGCATCGACACGATGAATCGTCGTCCGTTGATCAACACGCGCGATGAGCCGCATGTGGACGCGAGCCGCTACCGCCGTTTTCACGTAATCCTGGGCGATTCCAACATGAGCGAGTGGGCCACAGCGATGAAGATTGGGACCACCGCACTGGTTCTGGATCTGATCGAGCGTGGGGAAGCGCCACAGTTGGAAATTGCACAACCGGTTGACACCAACAAATCCATCAGTCGAGATCAAACTTACGATTGGATCATTGAATTGAAGGACGGCCGCAAAATTTCTGCGATTGAAGTGCAACGAATTTATTTACGCGCTGCGAGCAAGCTGTGGCGAAATCCGCCCGACGACGAGCACACATGGATTTTATCCGAATGGGAAAATGTGCTGAACGATCTCGAACGCGACCCGATGTCGACGCGAGATCGCGTCGATTGGTCCGCCAAAAAATTCCTGTTGGATGCGCTGCAGCAGGACGAAAAACTTTCATGGAGCGATCCCTGGCTGCAATCGATCGATCTCGAGTATCACAATCTCGATCTCGACCGCGGGTTGTACTACGAATTGGTTCGCAAAGGTCTGATGCGCCGCGTCGCCAGTGAGGAGGAAATCAAGGCTGCAATCTTTAATCCGCCGGAAACCACGCGCGCGTTTTTCCGCGGCCGTGCGGTGGCGCGTTTCAACGACCAGATCTCGTCCATTCAATGGGACGAAATCGTTTTTTCAAACGGCGCCTACTCACATCGCGTCGCCCTGCCCGAAGCCGCGATGAATGCGCGCCTCGACGCGCTCAATCACGCCGCGCGAAACGGCAAAGATTTCCCGGAGTTCATGAGCGCCGTCGCGAAAATCGGTTGATCAGACACGACCGCTTTCGCGGGGTACTGCTGTATTGATCCCACGAAGGAAGCCACGCATTTGCTTAAACTGTCGATTGGTCATCGACGGCGGTGGCTTTCCGAGCAGCACCATTCGGACTCTTTGCCCGGTTTGTTCGGCGCATTACGCGTTTCATGAAAGAGATTCCTCGATTCCATCGGAATGACAAATCGCAAGTCGAAAATCGGCAATCGGAAATAACATTCACTCCCATTCGATCGTGCTCGGGGGTTTGCTGGAGATATCGTAAACGACGCGATTAACGCCTTTGACTTCGTTGCAGATGCGGTTGGAAATGCGGGCGAGCAATTCGTAAGGGATACGCACCCAGTCGGCAGTCATGCCGTCGCGGCTCTCGACAATCCGTAGCGCGATCGTGTTTTCATAGGTGCGCTGATCGCCCATCACGCCGACGGATTGCACCGGGAGTAAAACGGCGAATGATTGCCAGACCTTGTAATACCAGTCGGCGGCTTCCATTTCACTTTGCACGATCGTGTCTGCCTCGCGCAGGATCGCCAGTCGCTCAGGCGTGACTTCTCCCAGAATGCGAACGGCGAGGCCCGGCCCGGGGAATGGCTGCCGATAGACGATCTCTTTCGGCAAACCCAATTGCAGGCCCGCCTGGCGCACCTCGTCTTTGAACAATTGCCGCACCGGTTCTACCAGCGCGAACTGCATTTTCTCTGGTAACCCGCCGACGTTATGATGCGTCTTGATGACCTGCGCAGGGTTCCCCTCGATGGATACGCTCTCTATCACATCTGGATACAGCGTTCCTTGTGCAAGAAACCGAAACTTGTGATCGGAAACCGGCAGTCCGTCGTCAGTTTTTGCAAGATCGATAATTGCGTCTTCGAACACGCGGATGAACTCATTCCCAATAATTTTGCGTTTCTCCTCCGGATCAGTGACGCCGAGTAGTTTCGACAGAAACCGCTCTGAGGCGTCCACGTACTTCAGTTTGATGTGGAAATTTTCGCCGAAGACGCGCTGCACGATTTCTTCCTCGCGCGCACGCAGTAGACCGTTGTTCACGAAAATGCACGTAAGCTGATCGCCAATAGCTTTGTGCAGAAGCGCGGCTGTCACTGACGAATCGACGCCGCCGCTCAAACCAAGCACCACCTTGTCGTCGCCGACTTGCTTACGAACGCGTTCGCAAGCTTCTTCGATAAACGAGCCCATCGTCCAGTCCATCGCGCAGTGGCAAATGTGATAGACGAAATTTTGCAGGATCTCTTTGCCTCGCGGTGTGTGCGCGACTTCGGGATGAAATTGCAGGCCGTAAAGTTTGCATTGCGGATCCTCGACCGCGGCGAAATCGCAACCGTCGGTTGTTCCCACAACGCGAAAACCTTTCGGCAACGCCGTTACTTCGTCGCCGTGGCTGTTCCAAACATCGAGTTGATTGCCCAATCCATCGAAGAGTTCCGATCGTTTCGCCATGTGCAGCACTGCAGCGCCATACTCACGGCGCCCGGTGAAAACGACGCGGCCGTCAAGATGATGCGCCATGAGCATCAGACCGTAGCAAATTCCCAATATTGGAATGCCTAACGAAAAGATTCCCGGATCTACTTGAGGCGCGCCTTTGTCGTAAACGCTGGCTGGCCCGCCAGAAAGGATCAGCCCTTTGGGTTGCATTGCCGCGATTTCAGCGGCCGGCGTGTCGAAGCGAATGATCTCCGAATACACCTGACATTCACGGATCCGACGCGCGATGACTTGGGTGTACTGTGACCCGAAATCGAGGATTAGAATTTTCGAGTGCTTTGGGCGTTCTGAGGTCTTCACATTCTATGGATGCGTTTGCGGAACGCTATGCTCCGCCGCTCGGTCGTCTGGCGGTCGATCCATTGGCCCAAGTGTTCCCTGACCGGTGATACCGCGCCCGAACTGCTCTTGCACTTCCTGTCCGCTGCGTTGTTCGATCGGGTCCGCGCAGCCGCTCAAGGCCAGCAATGCGATCGCGAGCGGAATCGAAAAGGGCCTCATCTGCTTATTTTATGAAGCGCCGATTTCATTGCAAGAGGGTTGAAGAGTTGAAGTGCAGGGTCATTGTCATTCTGAGCGAAGCGAAGCCGCAACGCAGTGGACGAAGTCCGCGAGGCCTGCTTTCAATCTCTGACCAGCCCTGTCGATGCCGCTGGCGCAAAAATCAGAGATGTTTCGCTTCGCTCAACATGACAGGATGAGGTCGCTTCGCGTAGCGCTTCAACGATGATCGACCCTGAACTTTTACTCCAAGGTTACCGGCTCGGTGTTTTTCCGATGGCCATGAACGACGACTCGATTGAGTGGTTTTCGCCCGATCCGCGCGCCGTTCTGCCGCTGGAGAATTTTCATGTGCCACATGCATTACGCCGTCTCGCACGCAGGAAACCCTTTGAAATTACCATCGACAAAGCGTTTTCGGCAGTAATCCAGGCGTGCGCGGAACGCGAAAATACCTGGATCAATCGCGACATCATCGACAGCTACACGCGATTGCATGAGCTCGGTCACGCTCATTCAGTCGAGGCTTGGAAAGAAAACAGGCTCGCCGGCGGCCTTTACGGCGTCGCAGTCGGCGGCGCGTTTTTTGGCGAATCAATGTTTCATCACGTGACCGATGCGTCTAAGATTGCGCTCGTGGCGCTCGTGGAACATTTGCGCGCCTGCGAGTTCGTCCTGCTCGACACGCAATGGCTCACGCCGCATTTGCAACAATTCGGCGGGATCCAAATTTCGCGGAGCCATTATCTGCGCCTGTTGCGAAGAGCAGTCGACTTGCCGCGGAGATTTCTGTAGATGTTACGTCGTCGTTAACTCTCTGTTTGACCAGCTAGGCTGGCAAGACAGCTGGCCGATCTGCTTCGTCATCGTCATTGTCATTCTGAGCGAAGCGAAGAATCTCTGGTTTAGTTCCTTCTGCCCGGCGCTGAAACGACAATCAGAGATGTTTCGCTTCGCTCAACATGACAAGCAAGGGGCGTTGGCTGCTCGCCGAGCCACGTGCCGATCATTGATAGTGCCGGAATCTGACCGATATTATGGATTCAAATGGTTGCCTGGATTTTAAAGAAAATTTTAGGATCGAAAAATCAGCGCGAACTCAGGCGTCTGACACCGACGGTTCGCCGGATCAACGAGTTCGACGAGCAGTTCAAGAGCTTGTCGGATGACGAGTTGCAGTCAAAAACTGCGAGCTGGAAGGAAGAGATCTCGAAGATTTCGCACCTCCAAGAGCAGTGGGGAAAGCTGGACGAAATTTTGCCGGAAGCATTTGCGGTGGTAAAAAACGCCGCGCGTCGACTCAAGGATCGGAGACACAGCTTCACGGTGTGCGATCAGCCGATGGTCTGGGACATGGTCCACTTCGATGTGCAATTGCTCGGCGGTATCGTTTTGCACAGGGGCCGAATCGCGGAGATGGCGACCGGCGAAGGTAAAACTTTGGTCGCCACGTTGCCGCTTTACCTGAATGCGCTCACTGGCCGGGGCGCGCACCTGGTAACGGTAAACGATTACCTGGCCCGGCGCGACGCGGAATGGATGGGGCAACTTTACAATTTCCTCGGGCTAACAGTTGGGTGCATTGAACACGATCAGGAACCCGATGTGCGTCGCGAGCAGTACGCGATGGACATCACGTACGGCACGAATAGCGAGTTCGGATTCGATTATCTGCGCGACAACGGCATGGCCACGACGCGCGAACAACAGGTGCAGCGTGGCTACTGCTATGCCATCGTCGACGAAGTCGATTCCATTCTCATCGACGAAGCGCGGACGCCGCTCATCATCAGCGGTCCGGCGACGATTTCCACTCATCAATACGACAAATGGAAGCCGCTGATCGAGCAGTTGGTGCGGAAGCAAAACATGCTTTGCAACCGCGTCGCGAGCGAAGCGATCGAGAAATTTGAGCAGGGCGATGTAGAGACCGGCGGTCGGCTGATGTTTAAAGTGAAACTCGGTCAACCGCGCAACAAACAGCTATTGCGCTTGATGGAAGATCCAGACAAACGCCGCGCCATCGATAAAGCTGAGCTTTCCTTTTTCCAGGACACGCGCAAAGAAGAACTGTTTTTGCTCAAGGAAGAATTGTTCTTCACCATCGACGAGAAATCGAACGAGTCCGATCTCTCGGAGCAGGGCCGTAGCTTTCTCAATCCCGATGATCCGAATGCATTTGTTTTGCCGGATCTAATTAACGAATTCACCGAGATCGATCTCGACGAAACTCTTTCGCCGGAAGAGAAAGACAAGAAAAAAACCGAGCGCCAGCAACACTGCGACGCACAGGCCGAGCGCATCCACAACATCTCGCAGCTACTTCGCGCCTACTGCCTCTTCGAGAAAGATGTCCAGTACGTCCTCGAAGATAACAAGGTGGTGATTGTCGACGAATTCACCGGCCGCAAAATGCCGGGCCGGCGATGGAGCGATGGTTTACATCAGGCAGTTGAAGCGAAGGAAGGCGTCCAGATCGATCGTGAGACCCAAACATTGGCGACGATCACGATTCAAAACTATTTCAGGCTTTATCAGAAGCTGGCGGGAATGACCGGTACGGCCGAAACCGAAGCGGCCGAGTTTCACGATATCTACAAGCTGGACGTGAACATGATTCCGACGAATCGGCCGGTGCGGCGCGCGGATAACAACGATCGCATCTACAAAACTCGGCGCGAAAAATACAACGCGGTCATTAAGGAGATCAGAGAAGCTCATGCGAAAAATCAGCCTGTTCTGGTCGGCAGTGTGAGCGTGGAAGCCTCCGAGCTGCTCAGCCGGATGCTGAAGCGGGAGAAGATTCCGCACAACGTTTTGAACGCAAAGTTCCACATGCAGGAAGCCGAGATCGTGGCGCGGGCCGGACAACCCGGGACGGTCACGATTTCAACCAACATGGCCGGGCGCGGTACCGACATTAAGCTTGGGCCGGGCGTCATAGACGTCGGTGGACTGATGGTTGTCGGCACCGAGCGGCATGAAGCGCGCCGAATCGATCGGCAATTACGTGGACGCTGCGCGCGCCAGGGCGACCCGGGCGCGTCGCGGTTTTACGTGAGTTTTGAAGACGATCTGATGCGGAACTTCGGCGCCGCCGATCGCATGACAAAAATCATGGAACGCTTCGGGCTTGAGGAAGGTCAGGAGCTTGAGCATCGGTGGCTGAATAAATCCGTTGAGACAGCACAGAAACGGGTCGAGCAACGCAACTATCTCGTCCGAAAACGGACACTCGATTTCGACGACGTCATGAACATGCAGCGCGAGGTCGTTTACACCTGGCGCAATGAAGTCATCGATTCCGAGGAACCGCGCACGCACATTTACGAAGTGATCGATGAAGCCGTTCCGGCGAAAGTAAAAGAATATCTCGAAGGCGATGAACCGAATTACACCGGTCTCATGCACTGGATCAACACGACATTTCCTCTCGGTTTAACGAAGGAAAAAGCGCAGCTCGATACACGCACGGTCGACGAAAACGCGCAGTTCTTGTTGGAAAAAATCAAGAATGCGTACGAGCGCAAATCGAGTCACGAAGAGCCGACTGCCGTCAAAAGCCTGGAGCGTTACATCATTCTGAACGCAATCGATCGCCTGTGGCAGGAGCACCTTTACGCCATGGACGCGTTGCGCGAGGGCGTTTACCTCCGCAGCTACGCACAAAAAGATCCGCTCATCGAATACAAAACCGAAGCATACGACATGTTCGTCGAACTAATGGCGAACATTAAGAATGAAGTCCTGAACAATCTGTTCCGCAGCACTTCCAATCTGCAGGCGTTCGAGAATTTCCTCGCCACATTGCCGCAGTTCCTCCTTCGCGAGGAAGGGCCAACCGCGCCGACGGCAACTGCCGACGCGCGCATGCGCCATCCAGTTGGCGCGATGGCCGCAGTGGGTGGAGATGGAGACGGCGATGGCGCCGGCGAGGTATCGATCGATCTGCCGATTCGCCGTTCGTTGCCGAAAGTCGGTCGCAACGAACCCTGCCCCTGCGGCAGCGGGAAAAAATATAAGAACTGCTGCGGCCGCGTCGCGTAACGGACTGCTCGGCCGCCCCTACAGCTTCAGCAAGTCGCCGAGTTGTTTTGGGTCGGTCACCGGCGCTTTGCAGGTAAAATTCTCGCATACGTACACGGCTGGTTTTCCTTCAACCAGCGACATCGCACGGACCGCCTCATTTCTTTCGCCGAGATACTTCTGCCCTTTATTCGCATCGGCCAGAATTACAATTGTGTTTGGGAGAAAATGGCGACGAACTTCATTGAGTAACGCCTTGGTTTCGGACGAATCCTTCTTCCCGGCGATAACGATCTGGCGCGGCTTGCCTAACGAGTTCTCGACGGCGACGAGCATCTGCGGCATACCGCTGGGGAACTGCAAAAGTATCGTCGCAAAGGCCTCGATGGTCTTTTTCGTGCGTTCAGCCATCTTCGGGTCGTCGTAGATCTGCGATAACCGCAGAAGATTCAGCGTCGCGATAGAACTCGCAGCAGGCTCGGCACCGTCATTATCGTCTTTCATCCGGACGAACACGCTCTTATCCCGGCCGCTACTGCTGAAGTAACCGCCGTTCTTCTCGTCGAAAAACAAGCGGTCCTGTGTCTTCTGCAACTCCATCGCGAACTTCAGCCATTCGACATCGAATGATGCTTCGTAAAGATCGAGCAGACCCTGAACAACGAACGCGTAGTCGTCAGCGAATCCTTCGGTATTGCTTCGGCTCTCCCGGTAACTGCGATACAAAATCTCGCGGGATGAATCGTACAACTTTGACCGCACAAAATTCGCGGAGCGCGTTGCGATCTCGAGATAGCGCGGGTCGTCCAGCACTTGCGCGGCGCGGGCGTACGCGGAAATCATCAGTCCATTCCAGGCGGCGATAATCTTGTCGTCGAGATGCGGTCGCGGCCGTTTGGCGCGAATCGCAAACAATTTCTCGCGGCATCGCTTCAAGAGCGTACGAACGGCATCTTCTGGTTTCTGATCGGCAGGCGAGACGCCCGCCGGCCCTACAGGCAGGATGCCTGTATTACGGAAATGCTCTGCGGTCTCAGCGATCGTGTGACGCTCGATTAAAATGTTTTTTCCGCGGAATTCATCGTGCGGATCGCTTCCTTCCGGCGCGTTGCCGTGCGCTTGGACGCCGTAATGGAAATCGAAAATCTCAGCGGTCTCGCCGAGTGCATCATCGATCTCCTTTTTCGTCCAGACATAGAATGCGCCTTCTGCAGTCTTGGCATGGCCGGGGTCACCTCCCCCGGCTACAGGGCTGTCGGCGTCCTCGGCTGAAAAAAAGCCGCCTTCTTTCGACGTCATGTCGCGAGCGACGTAATCGAGGATATCGCGCGCGACTGAATCGTATTGCTTATCTTTTGTGATTTGGAAGGCGTCGAGATAGGCGACGACGAGTTGCGCCTGGTCGTAAAGCATTTTCTCGAAGTGCGGCACGTGCCAGTAACGATCAACCGAGTAACGATGAAACCCGCCGCCGACGTGATCGTGCATTCCGCCCGCCGCCATTTTGCGCAGCGTGAACAGCGCCATGTCGAGAGCATGTTTGCCGGCATCGCTCTTGGGATCGCTTGCGTAGAATCGCGTGAGGAAATTGAGAGTGACTGGCCGCGGAAATTTCGGCGCATTGCCGAATCCGCCTTCCTTCGGGTCATAACTACGATCGATTTGACGATAGGCAGCAACTGCAATTGAGCCGTCGATTTTCCCTTCACCCGGTGCAGCTGATTGAGATTCGCGGAGCGCCTCAACGATCTTGTTCCCCTGCTCCACAATTTTATCGTGATCTTGCTTCCAGGCTGTTGCGATCCGCTCCAGCACTTTTTTGAAAGCTGGCTGACCATATCGCTCCTCCGGGGGAAAATACGTCCCGCCAACAAACGGCTTCAGGTCCGGCGTCAGCCAAACACTCATCGGCCAGCCGCCGCTGCCCGTCGTCGCTTGAACAAAGGTCATGTAAACGCGGTCAACGTCAGGACGTTCTTCGCGGTCCACCTTGATGTTCACAAACTCGCGATTCATGATCGCGGCCACTTCTTCACTCTCGAATGATTCATGGGCCATGACATGGCACCAGTGACACGTGGAATAACCGACCGAGAGAAAGATCGGCTTGTTCTCCCGGCGCGCTTTCGCGAAGGCTTCTTCGCCCCATGGATACCAGTCCACCGGATTATGCGCGTGCTGGAGAAGGTATGGCGACTTCTCATGCGCTAACCGGTTCGTGTGCTCGGGGCGTGCAGCGGCCTGCCCAGCAATAAAATCGCTTGATGTCACGAACCACGTTAGCGCGAGAAATCCAAAGCGGAAGCGGGTCGTCATGGCTGAGTACAAGTCAGAGCACCATTCTTGTCATTCCGAACAAAGTCGAGGAATCCCGTTGCGGAAGGATCAGGTTGCGCTACGGGATTCTTCCACTCCGCTGCGCTTCGCTCGGAATCACCGAGGATTCTATCGAGATGGATACAATCCACATCATTCTCTTGTTTCTCGCAATCGGCGTGATCGCCCTTCTTTACTCGTCGGTCGGTCATGCCGGTGCGTCAGGTTACATCGCAACGATGACGCTGTTTGGAATCGCGCCCACCGTCGTTCGTCCAACTGCGCTTGTGCTTAACATTTTGGTCGCGTCCATCGGTACCTTCCAGTTTTGGCGCGCCGGATATTTCTCGTGGAAGTTGTTTTGGCCGTTTGCGCTGCTCTCCATTCCAGCAGCGTATCTCGGTGGTTATTTGCAGCCATCCGCTTCGGTCCTGAAGATTCTCATCGGTGTTGTGCTGCTGCTCTCTGCGGCGCGACTACTGGTTCGCCGTAGCGATCCGTCGCAAACCTCTTCTCCATCGCGACCGGTCGCGATCGGCGTGGGCGCAGGTCTGGGTTTTCTCGCAGGATTAACAGGAACGGGAGGCGGAATTTTTCTCACTCCCGTCCTGCTTTTTTGTCGCTGGGCTACCATCCGGCAAGCCGCCGCTGTCTCGGCGCTGTTCATCTGGGTGAACTCGGTTGCCGGGCTGGTTGGTTACTTCACAAAAGTACGCACCATCCCTTCCCTCGGATTCGTTCTCGCAGCGGCGGCAATTATTGGCGGCATCATCGGCTCGCATCTGGGGAGCAGGCGTTTCGCCGTCCGCGTAATTTCGCTTTGCCTGGCGACAGTGCTGGTTATTGCAGGAATCAAATTGATCTTCACAAGATAGACCCAAGGAGTGACGGCTTTCCAGTCGTCACACATCGACGGTCGCCCAGACCGTCGCTCCTTGCTTAATCGCGGAGGCTAGGGCTATATCAACTTCAGCTTCGGCGCGGTTTCCGGTGACCACGGATTGATCGTATAATCCGTCGCGACGATCTCATCGGCGTATCGGTTCAAAAGCTTGCAAAGCGCGGCAACATCCAGCGCGTGATGCCACGGCGCGAAGTTCGCCAGATTTTTCTCCGCCAATCGAAACAGACGCACCGCTGGAGGCAAGCGCCTGCTGTGCTTGGCGTGCGACGGATGTTCGAAGCGCTTTTGAAGATGAACGAAGGCCCCGGCGGCTTGAATCAATCCTTTGAAATAATCAGCATCCGGCGACTTGGTGTTGAGCCAAAGCTGTTCCAGAACATCGTGCGCCTCATAGTACCGCTGTTCGTTCCAGCAACGAAAAAACGCGCGGTAATACGGGTGTCTTTCTACGTCTGCCTGGTCCGGGTTCACATCTTCACCGGTCGCTTGGGCCAACGATTGTGAAATCCTCTCGCGTTTGGTCATGGGGAGCTTTAACTTGCTTGCGGCTCAGAGGATGAGCAAACCACGAACCACCAACTCTTCGGAGGGGCCTCCCCCGCCCTCCCCTGTCCCTCGCGCCGGAAAGGCCACACAAGGTGCGTGCGGTTTGGTGTCGCGAAGATGAGTGCCCTTACTCTGGCTATTGTGCTCGGCGCCATTGCCATTTTGATCTTCTGCTCCGCGCTTTTTTCCAGAGTTGAGACAGCGCTCTTTTTGCTGAAGCCGCATCAACTGCGCCGCCTCAAAGAAAATCATGCGGGGCTTACGAATTTCATACAGATTTTCGGCGAAAATCCGCGCCGCGTTTTGAATGTGCTGCTGCTGGGCGACGGGTTAGTCAACGTGCTTCTGGTTATATTGTGTCTTTTCTTTCTGTGGGAAGGTCCCCTGGCGGGGCGCGTTCCACAGTGGCTCGCTGGGATTCTGATTTTCGCCATCGTAGTGTTGCTCTGCGACCTGGCGCCGAAACTGGTGGCGCTTGCGGCGCCCTCGAAGCTTTCGGCGATCGGCGCTTTCACCTTGCAAATCGCGATGCCGTTTCTTGATCGCATCGGGCGCGGGCTCGAGACCATGAGCGATTATGTGATTGATCGTTTCACGCCAGCGCATCTGCGCAGTCGACCGCGCTTAAGCGATGAGGAACTGGGGACACTGCTTCAAATCGGTCAAGAGGAAGGCACTTTGTACCAAGGCGAAGCCGAGATGATCCAGGAAATCATCAAGCTAGGCGATAAAACGGCAAAGGACTGCATGAAGCCGCGCGTGGACAGTTTCATGCTGCCGGATGATTTAACTAACGAGGAAGCGATCGCGCGTCTAAAGGAGAAACGACATCGGCGCGTACCCGTTTATGCCGATACGCCTGATCAAATCCTCGGCATCATCGACGTGAAACTTTTCCTGCTCGATCCGTCGGAACATTACACCGAGAAACTGATCGCGCCGTCATTTATCCCGGAGACGATGCGCGCGGTAGAATTGCTCAAGCTCTTTCTGACGCGTCCCCAGGGCATGGGTCTCGTGATTGACGAATTCGGCGGCATTGAAGGAATCATCACCATGGAGGATATCGTCGAGGAAATTCTCAGTGGCACGGTGCCGCGCCATGGTTCGGAGTTTTACATCGAGCCGCTCGGCAACGGCAAATTTCTCGTGAGCGGCAACGCGCGTCTGGACGATTTGACCGAACATCTCGGATTTCAAATTGATGCCGAAGGAATCGACACCATTGGCGGATTTGTTTTTACCCGGCTGGGTTATGTGCCGTCTTCTGGAACGAAACTGGAGATCCCGGGCCTCGCGATCACAGTCCGTCGCGCCGCGCGCAAGAGAATCGAAGAAGTCCTGCTGGAGAAAACCACAAACGCATTCGAGGAGGCTGCATGACTGCCGCGATCATCATGATTGTTTGCTGCTGGATCATTTCGTTTTTCTTCAACGGAATCGAAAGCGGCCTGCTCTCGATCGATCCAGTCCGATTACGGCAAAACGTGAAGCGCCGCGTGCCGGCGGCTTTGCAGTTGAATCGCCTTCTCAAGCGCCCCGAACGATTGTTGGCGACCGTTCTGGTCGTCACGAATGGGGCGGACATCGTCGCTCTGCTGTTGCTGACAAGTCAGCTGTTTCGGTGGTACGGCTATATCGGGTTCTTGTTCGCGTTGGTCATTGCGCTTCCGGTATATCTATTTCTGCTGTCCGTTCTCCCTAAATCGCTGTTCCGGCGATTTCCGTTTCGCGCGCTGGCGCGGCTTGCCGGTGTGCTCGAATTCACGTCGATCTTATTTTCGCCGCTCCTCGAACTTGGCGCGCGACTGGGCAAGCTACTCCTGCCAGGTCACGCCGTGAAACGGGCCCGCCTTTTTGCCGCGCGCGAGGAACTGAAACAGATCACAACCGAAAGCGAGCGTGAGGGCGGTCTTACCGCGACCGAGCGCGCGATGATTCACAGCGTCGTTGACTTTCGCGGCTCCAAAGTCCGCGACGTCATGTTGCCCTCGGCCAAAGTTGCCGCGCTACGCTCCGGCGCGTCAATACAGGAAGCGCTTGAGCTTAGCGCCTCCACCGGTCTTGATCGTCTGCCTGTGCTTGCACCCGACGGCCAACCGGCCGGGCTGGTCAATGTTCTGGACATCCTGCTGGAACGAAACGGAAACAAACCACTGGGGGAATATGTACGGCGCATTGTAACGACTACGGACGATGAGCCGACCTATCGCGTCATGCAGCAACTGCGCGGTGCTCGGCTCGGTCTGGCGGCAGTTGTCGATAGAAAGAACAACTTTCGCGGGATCGTTGCGATCGAGGATCTGATTCGCCGCCTCGTTTCCACAGAGTAAGTACGCAGCGCCAAAGGCGCGGCAATCAGCTCGAGGATAAGGCAACGCCCCAGAATCACGGAATCACAAAGCCTTAGCGCTGAAAGCGCGAATCACTTTAGCTCAATCGCGTCGCGCCAGAAGCATGTCTTCATCGCCGAGAATCCGAGCGCAACTTACCAACGCGACGTGCGAGAAAGCCTGAGGAAAATTTCCTAGCTGCCGCTTTGCGCGCGGATCGTACTCTTCGGAGAGCAGTCCAAGATCGTTGCGCACATCGAGCAACCGCTCGAACAATTCGCGTGCTTCTTTCTTTCGGCCGAGCAGATGCCAGCAATCCGCCAGCCAAAAGGAACAGGGAAGAAATACTCCTTCGCTGCCTGGCAATCCATCCACGCCCGTTTCCTGTGGCCGATAGCGCAGCACGAAACCATCCTGCATCAGTTCGCGTTCAATTGCTTCGATCGTGCCGCGAACACGTTCGTCAGTGATCGGCAGAAAACCGGTGAGCGGCATTGTAAGGAGGCTCGCGTCCAACGCATCGGACCCATAAACCTGCGTGAAAGCTTTCTTCTTCGAGTTATAGCCGCGCTCGCAAACTTCGGCGTGAATTTGATCGCGAATTTTTTGCCAGCGATCGAAATGCTCATAAGCCGCGCAGTCGCAGTTCTCGACCAACTTGATCGCGCGGTCGAATGCCAGCCACGCCATCATTTTCGAGTGCGTAAATTGCTGGCGAGGGCCGCGCACTTCCCAAATTCCTTCGTCTGGGTCTTGCCAGTGTGATTCCAGAAATTTCATAAGCGCGACCGTCAGCCTCCAGTCAGGTTTGGTCATTTTGATTCCGGCATGATCAGCCTGCCAGATCGCAGCCAGCACTTCACCATAAACATCGAGCTGAAACTGCTTTGACGCTGCGTTGCCAATGCGCACAGGCCTGGAGTTTTCATAACCGGATAGCCACGGAATCTCGTACTCATCGAGGCGGCGTTCGCCGCTCACGCCATAGATCGTTTGCATTTGCGCCGGGCTGCCGGCGATGGCGCGTAACAACCATTGACGCCAGGAAATAGCTTCCTCGAGGTAGCCCGCGCGCAGCAACACGAGAAGGATCAGCGCGGCATCTCGCAACCAGCAGTAGCGATAATCCCAGTTGCGAACTCCTCCGATTTGCTCTGGCAACGAAGTGGTAAGCGCCGCAACCAGGCCGCCAGTAGGCGCGTAAGTCAATCCTTTGAGCGTAATCAATGACCTCACCACCGCGTCGCGCCATTTGTTTTCACTTCGAAATTGTTTCGCCCAACCTGTCCAGAATTCTTCGGTCTGCTGTAATGCGTGTTCGGGATTTATCTTTCTCGGCGGTTCTTCGTGAGAGGGGAACCACGTAAGCACAAACGGGATCCGGTCGCCTTCGGACACGTCAAATTGCGACACAGTGGTCAAATCTTCCCCTTGGGTTTTAATCGGTGTTCGCAAGATCAAGGCATCCGGTCCGGCAATCGCCTCGAGTCCATCGTACTTTTTGCGTTTGCGAACCCACGGCACGATCTGCCCATAATCGAAGCGGATGATCAGCTCCATCTGCATCGAGACTTTCCCGCGCAAGCCTTCGATGATGCGAACGATATCCGGGTCCTCGCCGCGCGGCGGCATGAAATCGATCAGGCGCACCGCGCCATTTTTCGTTTCCAGTTCCGTTTCCAGGATCAGCGTTTCGCCACGGTAACAACGGCGCACCGCTGTTACTTCTTCGTCAGGAAAAAACCGCCAGTGCCCGTTTTTTTTCTCGCCGAGCAACGACGCAAAACATGCCGGCGAATCGAACCTTGGAAAACAAAGCCAATCGACACAGCCGTCACGACTCACCAGCGCGCCCGTCTGTGTGTCGCTAAGAAAAGCGTAATCCTCGATCTTTGTTGTTGCCTGCGCCATTCTGATTCTTCCTCTTCCTCGTGCTCGTGTTGTAGCGTGCGCTGTCTCAGCGCACAATTCAGCACACCGAGAATTCGCTGAGGACATCCGCCTTCGCCAAGGCTACGGCGGAGGAGTCGGACACTACAGCAGCACGCTCATTCTTTAATCGGTTCTGTAGTGGCGGCCGTGTCGGCCGCAACCGCTAATTTCGCGATCTCCTCGCGCGTTAAGCGAAATACAGTCCATTCATTCATCGGCTTGGCTCCAAGTGCACGATAGAATTTGATCGCCGGCTCATTCCAATCGAGCACCGCCCATTCCATCCGCCCGCAGCCTCGATCGCGCGCAATCTTGGCAAGCTTCACGAGCAACGCCCGCCCATATCCTTTGCCTCGCGTCTCCGGCTTCACGAACAAATCTTCGAGATAAAGGCCGGGTCGTCCGAGCCATGTGGAAAAATTGTAAAAGTAAACTGCGAACCCAACCGGCGATTCCGCTTCAAACGCGAGCAGCACTTCCGCCGCCGGCCGTTCGCCGAACAAAACATCAACAAGCTGTTCTTCCGTTGCGCTGACTTCGTCTGGCGCGCGTTCGTACTTAGCCAAATCGCGAATCAGTTCCAGGATGATCGGAGCATCTTCTATGCACGCTGGACGAATCTGGAATTCAGCAACCGCCTTCATCGTAACATGCTCTGCCTCGGCCCTGATTTAACCACGAATGCACACTAATTCACACGAATGTTTTCGGTCGCCGCAGCGACCTTTGGAGTGCGGCGGGTTGACGCCGCTTTCTTACCCAGCACAGAAACGCACCAAAAATAGCAGTGACATCGCGCATCGAGTTCGCGTAAAATCAAGCCTCAGGGGGCGCTCCACACAAATTCCGCCCATGAAAAAGAAACACACTGCTCAATCCGCTTTCCTCAACCTGCGCGGATTAATCGCTCCCTTCCTTTGCACAGCGGCTGCCTGCTCAATGCTGTGCGGGACGCTGTTTGCCTGCTTGCGACCGGAAGCAGCGTCAAAAGTTTCCGAAAGAACTCTCACGTTCGCAGAGCGCCTGGTTTATCAGCGAGGCATTGAAGAAGTATATTGGCGTCACCGCATCTGGCCCCGCAAGGGCGGGGAGCGGCCCGATCCCAAGCCATCGCTCGATGCGGTGATCTCCCAGGCGCAGCTCGAAAGGAAAGTTGAAGATTACCTGCGCAAGTCCCAAATACTGGAGGATGATTGGCAACGGCCGCTTACTGCCGAGCAATTACAGGCTGAAATGGATCGTATGGCTAAACATACGAAGCAGCCTGAGGTCTTGCGCGAACTGTTTGATGCGCTCGGCAACGATTCCTTTGTGATCGCGGAGTGTCTTGCTAGACCCACCTTAGCTGAACGACTACTCAGAGACGTTCATACAAACAAGCGACAAGTACCCGGACTGGCCCGACACAGCTCGCCAGAGTTACGTGGGTGTAAGGAGCCGTTCGACTCCAGGCGAGCTAGAGGTACTGGGGCAGTTGACAAAGCCAGTCGAAGCGCAAGGTAGCTACAGGCTCCCCACAGTTATCGACTCCAATAGTGGTGGCAGATACAATCCCCAGACCGACAGCTGGCTGCCTACCAACAATGATTCACCCACCAGGCGAGCCGGTCACACCGCGATCTGGACCGGCACTGAAATGATAGTTTGGGGCGGATATGATGACACCAATTATCTGAATACTGGCGCAATATACAATCCGGCGACGGATAGTTGGATAATGACGAGCACCGTTGAGGCGTCAGCAGCACGAGCCCAGCACACGGCTGTATGGACAGGTACTGAAATGGTCATCTGGGGTGGGTATGATGGCAGCGAACTAAACACCGGCGCAAGATACAATCCGAGCACAAATACGTGGACAGTTACCAACCCGGTCAACGCACCATCAGCTCGAGCCAGCCACACGGCGGTGTGGACCGGCAATGAAATGATCGTATGGGGCGGAGGCACCTACCCGAATTATTATGATACTGGCGGCAGATATAATCCTGACACAGACACTTGGACAGCCACCAGCCAGACGAATGTACCTCTTGCTCGAACTGGGCACACGGCAGTGTGGACCGGGACTGAAATGATAGTTTGGGGCGGGTATTTTTACGATGGTGGCGGCGGTCACTCTTTGAATACTGGCGCCAGATACGATCCAGCGGCAAATACTTGGACGGCTACGACCACTGCGAACGCACCTGCTGGCCGGTCCGGTCACACGGCAATATGGACGGGCAGTGAAATGATCGTCTGGGGTTCAGGGAACACCGGCGGGAGATACAATCCGGACACTGATACTTGGACAGCCACCAGCACGGTTAACGCGCCTACTACTCGCTCGCAACATACCGCAGTCTGGACTGGCAGCGAGATGATCGTCTGGGGCGGAAGCAACAATTCTTATCCCTATTATTCAAACACCGGCGGCAGATACAATCCCGACACCGACAGTTGGGTGGCCACCAGCACCGCGAGCACGCCAGGCCCTCGAGCAGCGCACAGCGCAGCGTGGTCCGGCAAGGAAATGATCATCTGGGGCGGCTATTCTCGCGATATTCAGACGGGCACCTATACCTATTTCGATAACGGCGGTAGATACGATCCAAAAGCCGACAACTGGACAGCCACAGGCGGTGCTAACCGCACATATCACAAGGCGGTCTGGACTGGCAGCGAAATGATTGTGTGGGGTGGCACTAATGACAGCACCGGCGGGCGATACAATCCCACCACAGATAGTTGGTTAGGCACTAGCACCATCAACGCGCCCTCCGCCCGTTATTATCATACCGCGGTGTGGACTGGCACCGAAATGATCGTTTGGGGCGGTTATCCCTTCGGCTCGGGGATTCCTCTGAACACTGGCGGCAGATACAATCCAGCTAGTGACAGTTGGGTAGCTACAACGATGACTAACGCGCCTGAGGGTCGAGCGTTGCATACAGCAGTTTGGAGTGGCACTGAAATGATCGTCTGGGGCGGCAGTGCCTTCATGCATATGGCGAACACGGGCGGTAGATACAATCCCAATACAGATACTTGGGCGCCTACCAGCACCGCTAGCGCCCCGGGGGGTCGAGCACGCCACACAGCAGTTTGGAGCGGCAGCAAAATGATTGTCTGGGGTGGAGCCCTTGAGGGGTTTGATGTCACCGCTACAGGAGGTCGATACGATCCGAGCACAGATACTTGGACGGCGACCACCATGTTAAACGTACCAGATCGCCGATACGAGCACACGGCAGTATGGACCGGTAATGAAATGATTGTCTGGGGCGGAAGTACTATTTGCCCTCCCTGCTACTCGTATACCGGCGGCAGGTACAATCCTAACACGGACAGTTGGACAGCGACCAGTATCATTAATGCTCCCTCCAGCCGATTAGATCATACAGCAGTTTGGACCGGTAACGAAATGATCGTTTGGGGTGGATATTTTTACGACACCGGGTCTTTGAACACCGGCGGCAGATACAGCCCAGCCGCGAATAGTTGGACGAGTACAAGCGTTACCGGCGCGCCTGCTGCTCGATCGCAACATACCGCAGTTTGGACCGGAGTAGAGATGATTGTGTGGGGAGGCCTAATAGCGGCACCAACACCAACTCCGACGGCAACACCGACTCCCACAGCTACATCTTCGCCGACGCCCCCGGTGACAGCAACGCCGAGAATTACTCCAACGCCCAGACCGCGTGCTACTCCACCACCGCGCCCATAACTTCTGTCTATGAAAAAGAAACGCACTGCTCAATCTGCGCTATGAAAAAGCACATAACCGCAACCATTAGAGCGCATCTTCTTCGAGGCGCGATTTACCTCCTTTTACTGCTGGCCGTCTCCCTGATCCCATTCGCGCTCGCACAGCGGGCCACCGCTAAGGGAAACCGGCCTGCAACCACGATCATGGTCACCAACGGAAACGACAGCGGCCCCGGCTCACTGCGGCAGGCGCTCGCGGACGCGAATGACGGCGATACGATTAACTTCGATCCCTCTGTAAACATCGTAACGCTGACCACGGCCGAGCTCGTCATCACTAAGAGCATTACCATCAGCGCTTCACCGCAAACGGTCACGGTGCAACGGGCTTTGCAGGCGCCCCAATTCCGTATTTTCCATGTGATGCCCGGTCATAGCGTGGAAATCGACGGCTTAACCATCTCTGGCGGTCACATTACCGGCGATAACGGCGGTGGTATCCTGAACGACAATTCAACTCTGACGATCGCTCATTGCACGGTAAACCAAAACACCATTGTGAGTGCCAGCTCGAATAATTTTGGGGGCGGCATCCATAACAGCGGAACGATGACGCTCAATCAGGTCATCGTTAACAATAACAATGCTGTTTGGAGTGGCCAAGGCTCAGCTGTTCCAAGCGGAGGCGGCATCTCCAACACCGGCACCATGACCATTATTGCTGGGACAGTTCAATCGAACTACGGCTTTTGGTCCGCCGGTGGCATCTACAATACAGGCATGCTGACCATTACCGGCAGCACGATTAGTGACAACCGAACCGACAACCCTGGTCACTTTGGCGCGTATGGCGGCGGAATTGTCAATGGTGGAACAATGACGATTCAGGACAGCACCATCAGCGGAAACACAGCGCTCGGGGGCGATCTTCAGGGTGGTGAAGGTGGCGGTATCTCCGGTAACAACAATACCATCATCAACAGTACCATCGCCGGAAATAGCGCTCTGCGCGGGGGTGGGGTTGCTGGCGGTGGTAACATCGCTCACACCACCTTCAGCACTAACTCGGCTAGCCGAGACGGCGGCGCTCTCTACCTAACCAGCTCGCTCGAGCTTGGGAACACGATCCTGAAAGCAGGCACCTCGGGCGCCAACATCTTTAATAATGGCGGCAGCCTTATCACTCATGGCTACAACATTTGTAGCGATGATGGCAGCGGTTTCCTGAACGGCCCAGGCGACCAGATCAATACCGATCCCATCCTTGGCCCATTGCAAAATAATGGTGGACCAACATTGACCCACGCCTTGTTACCGGGCAGCCCGGCCATCGACATGGGCGACCCCAACTTCACCCCGCCACCTTACTACGACCAGCGCGGCCCTATATTTTGGCGTATACGTAACGACCGCATCGATGTCGGTTCGTTTGAAGTCCAGGCAGGTACGGCGCCAACGCCAACGCCAACATCGACGGCGACACCTACACCCACACCCACAGCTACCGCGACAGCAACAGCTACACCGACAGCTAGTCTGCCACCGACTCCGACACCAACATCTACAGCAAGACCTTCACCGACCCCAAGACCGCGACTAACACCCAGGCCGCGTCCTACGCCGCTACCGCGCCCGTAACAATCTATGAAAACAAAACACACTCCACAATCCGGCTCGTTTAACCTGCAGATAGTCCTTTGCTCAGCGGCAGTCTGCTCGATGATCACCGGAACATTGTTGGCTTTCTTCCGTGCCGAAGCGCCTAACGAAACTTCTCATCCCGCAGGCGCGGGACTGACGTTTGCAGAACGCGTCGCTTATCAACGAGCGATCGAGGAGATTTATTGGCACCATCGGATCTGGCCTAAGTCAAATGCCAGTGCCAAACCGCCACTCGACAAGGTGATGTCACAGGTGGAGATCGAGAAGAAGGTAGAAAACTATCTGCGCAACTCACAGGCGCTGGAGGATTACTGGCACCGGCCGATCGCCGCCGAGCAGTTGCAAGCTGAAATGGATCGCATGGCAAAATACACGAAGCAACCCGCCGTGTTGCGTGAACTCTTTGAAGCGCTCGGGAAAGATCCTTTCTTAATCGCGGAGTGTTTGGCCAGACCAGTGCTAGCCGAGCGGTTGGTGACAAATTTGAACGCGCACGCCCAAAGTATTCACGCCGAGGTTAAGGTGGAGCCGGAATATCGGCGAGCCAGCGCGGACAACCGCGCGCCATATGACATGGCGGCGGCAAGTGCCAGCTATAGACTTCCCACTGTCTCGGATCTGTCGGAGGGATGCAGTGACCAAACGTGGACAACCATCAGCACCACTAACGCACCTGCACCGCGAGCCTCCCATACAGCAGTCTGGACTGGGAGTGAGATGATCGTCTGGGGCGGGTACGGTGGCACCTATTTAAATACCGGCGGGAGATATGATCCCAGCACGGATAGTTGGACCGCCATCAGCACCATCAACGCGCCCGCTCCGCGAGGCGGTAACACGGCAGTGTGGACCGGCAGTGAAATGATCGTTTGGGGCGGAGATGACGGGTTTAGTGTAAACACCGGCGGAAAATACAATCCTGCTACTGATACCTGGACGGCAACCAACACAGCCACCGCGCCACTTGGTCGGATCTTTCACACGGCAGTTTGGGACGGTAGTGAAATGATCGTCTGGGGCGGTTGGAATGAATTTGAACTCCGCTCCGGCGGCAGATATAACCCTGGCACCGACAGTTGGGCAGCTACCAGCATCACCAATGCGCCGAGCGCGCGGTTCGATCACGCGGCAGTCTGGACCGGTAGTGAGATGATCGTCTGGGGCGGTTGGAATGGAAGCAATTCTTTCAACACCGGCGGTAGATATAACCCTGGCACCGATGTTTGGACAGCTACCAGCACCACCAATGCGCCCGCTGCTCGTTACGATCACACGGGAGTCTGGACCGGCAACGAGATGATCGTTTGGGGCGGAAGGAGTGCCGGCAATTATTTCAATACCGGCGGCACATACAACCCAAGCACAGACAATTGGGCAGCCACCAGCACGACCAACGCCCCCGGAGCCCGGTTTAGTCACACAGCAGTGTGGACTGGCAGTGACATGATCGTTTGGGGCGGGACTAACATGCTAGAACAATTCAACACCGGTGGCAGATACAATCCGGGTACGGATAACTGGATGGCTACTACAACGAGCAATGCACCTGAACGCCGGGCTTATCACACGGCAGTCTGGAGCGGCGGTGAAATGATTGTCTGGGGTGGACTTAATGATTTCGGCCCGTTTTTTTTGAACACAGGCGGGAAATATTGCGCGCAACCCAGTGCCACACCTACACCAACACCGGCAGAATCATGTTTAGTGGAACAGGTGAGTTCGTGTAATAGCGTGGTCTCCACTCCGCCGACTGATTTCACTGTCCAAATGAGCTGTCCCGTCGAGCTTGTCCAACCCAGCGGTTTTAGGGTTAATGACCTCGGGCCGAACTCGTTCAAAGTATCAGAAACGACGATCACCTTCCACTACAATACCTCTCCTGCGGTTCCAGGCGTCAACACGATACATATTCTCTTCGATGCCATTTTCTGCTGCTCGAGGCCGGTAAACGAGTTTAACTGCACGTTCACTTACATTCCCGACACACCTACCCCAACTCCGACGGCAACATCGACGCCTACACCGAGTCCAAGACCTACACCTGTCACAAGACCTCGTCCTACACCGCATCCGCGCGCGTAATTTGGTCGATGAAAAAGAAATGCATTGCTCAATCCTCTTGTGCTAAACTACGCGGTTGGATTTGCTGGGCGCTTGTTTGTGCGGCAAGCATATCTGTCTGCGCTGACACGATCACGGTTAACAACATAAACGATAGTCGTCCTGGCTCGTTGCGTCAGGCCCTGGTGGGCCCAGCCGACGGTCGTTCAAGCAATTTTCATCCCGCGCTTAATGATCAACCCTTCGCTGGGTGCGGCCTGTTTGAATTTTTCGACAATGTGACTCCTCCAGGTACTGCCTTCCGGATGGATAGCGATTAATGCAATCGATCCTGATGGTATATTTTGGCAGACGTCTAACTCAGGAGACCCAGGTCCGCCGGCTGAGTCCCCGGCCAAACGCTGCATGGATTAAGGACCCAGATACGATCAGCGATAAGTATCTCTACTCACCGTCCGGTACGATCGATCCCCTCTCATCCCGCTGATTTTCATTATGCTCTGGAGGACGGGTTTGACGCCACCGTACTTGAGATCAGCGTCGACGCGGGGCCATTCCAAGACATTCTTGCAGCTGGCGGCTCCTTTGCGCGGGGCGGTTACATTGGCACGATCAGCACCTGTTGTGGTAATCCACTGGCTGGTCGCCAAGCGTGGACCGGCAACTCGGGTGGTTTCACCGATACTGATGTAGACCTGACTGCTTTCGGCGGACATACCATCGTGATACGATGGCGGATAGGCAGCGATAGCAGCACTTCCAGTGAAGGCTGGAGGTTAGATACTGTCCAGATGATCTGCGAACGGCCTACACCAACAGCCACACCGACACCAAGTGCCACTGTATTTCCGACTCCCACTGCGAGCCCAACGCCCTCAGAGCCATCAATGACACCTTCACCAATACCATCTGCAACATTTACCCCTACCTCAACGCCAACTACGACGCCACCATCAACTCCGACAGCTACACCCACACTCACACCCTGGGGGACGCCGACGCCGCGGTTGCGTCCCACTCCGGCGTCGCGCCCGACGCCGCGGTGAAAGACACGGCACCAGTGATTCGTGATCGGTGAACCCTTGGTTATCGTTGTTGACACGAAGACAGCCGGACATGGTAAAAGGGACGGGGGAAATTATTAAATACCGACGCATGACGTTTTTATTTTTCTTCGTTGTCGTTGTTTGTTTGTGGAGCGCAGTTGTTCCGGCAGACGCGCATGTGAACGTGACCCAATTTCACAACCATGAGTCGCGGGACGGCCTTTACGTCGATGCCGCGTTCACCCCAGGCGCTGCCGCGAATCTGGCGCGCGATCTGAACTTTGACGGCACAATTGCCGGGAACGTTTATGCCCAACCCCTTTACATCGAAGGCGGCCCGGATGACCGAGCGAAGATCATCGCGGTGACCGAATCGAATAATGTGTACGCACTGGACGCTGTAGATGGCAGCATTATCTGGCAACTCAACGTTGGCCCGCCCGTATCGGCAGACGATCTCATCTGCACCAAGTTTGATCCCATGGGCATTACCGGCACGCCCGTTGTGGATCTCGCTTCACGCGCGCTCTTTTTCAACGCAATGATCACTCTCGATGGCGGGGAGACCAAGAAACATTTGCTCTTTTCTCTCAACGTGGACACGGGCGACATCAATCCAGGCTGGCCCGTTGATGTAGAAGCGACAGCTTCATACAACGGCGTTGACTTCACCGCGGAGATCCAACAGCAACGGCCAGCGCTCGGTATTGTGGGAGGTATTCTCTATGTCGGATACGGGAGCATGAGGGATTGCAGCTTCTATCATGGCTGGTTGATAGGCGTGCCAATCGATAATCCAGCTAGCGTGACAGCATGGGCCAGCGGCACTGGCCCCGGTGTATGGGGAGGCGCCATCTGGGGGGTCGGCGGCATCGCCAGTGACGGTAAGAACCCATTCGTTACGACCGGTAACACTTTTAACACTCAAGGGAACTGGAGCGGCGGCGAAGCGGTAATTCGCTTTCAGCCCGGCCCGGTCTTTAGCGGCTCGTCCGTCGATTATTGGGCGCCTGAAAACTGGCTGTCCCTCGATAACGTGGACGCAGAGTTGGGCGGTTGCGGGCCGTTGTTAGTGGATGTGCCGGGCGCAACGCCTTCTCATCTGGTGGTTGCGCTGGGTAAGGATGGCAACGCGTATTTGCTTAATCGCGACAACCTCGGCGGTATCAGTGCGCCTGTTGCGTCATCTCACGTTGCTGGCGTCATAATCCAGGCGGCAGCTGCTTATCGCACTCAACTCGGCACCTACGTCGCCTTCCGCGTGAACAACAACAACGCCACATTCTCGGCCTTCCGCATTACTGCGACCAACCCGCCTACCATCGCCAGTGGATGGAGCGTAAGTCGGAACAATGGCGGTTGCGGCTCGCCTTTCGTCACTTCGACCGATGGCACTGATAACATGATTACCTGGGTGGTCGGCACAGAGGATCACAACACTCCGGGCGATCAGCGACTACACGGCTACGATGGAGACACTGGTGCGATTATTTTCGACGGCGGCGGCCCAAACGAATTGATGGCGGGAACGCACTACTACAGCACCACTGGTATTGTAGCGCGGGGGCGTATCTATGTCGCGAGCGACGATAAAGTATATGCCTTTGCCGCACTCGAGCCGACGCCCGCGCCAAGACCTACACCGACTCCGCGGTTTCATCCGAGCCCACAGATGCGCCCGTAGATTTGTAATGGTGCATGCCTCCAGCACGGCAACTCAAATGGAGGGGCGAGCTCCGCGAGCCTTCAGGTTGACGCGGGCCTTCATGAAAATTCGTTGAGCGTCGCAGAGCTCCGCCCTCCAGTACAGGTCAATCGCCCCTACCTAGTACGCAGCTGATTCGACTCAGGCCTTCGGCGAACATTTGGGTGTTCACGCCCATCCCGATGCGAAAGCGATCGGGCATTTCGAAAAAGCGGCCTGGAACTACCGAGGTATCGAATTCTGCACGCAGCTTGTGCAGAAAATCATCAGCGTTGCGATCTAACAATTGAACGAACGATGTCGTGCCCCACTCTGTCCAAACCGCTGAAAGCGCGGATTCCTTCATGAGAAAATCCCGAAGCAGTGTTCGATCTGCTTCGACGATCCGCCGCGCTTTTTCACGAAGCAGGTTCAAGTGTTTAAATGCCGCGACAGATAAAAGTAGCCCCGGATAAACAGCCGTCGCGCTATAGAGATCGTCTAGGCGACGCATCTTCCATGCGAGGTCCGGGTGCGCCAGGATCCAACCACAGCGCAGTCCACTAACACCATAGACCTTCGTTAAGCTGCTGGTTACCACAAACTCTGGCCCGAGACGGAAGGACGTGCGCGGCGTTCGTTCGTAGACCGCATCGAGATAAACTTCATCCACCAGCACAAGCGCGCCAATGCTGCGGGCGATTTCGCCCACTTCGCGCAGAACCGAGTCCGGCGTAAGCGCACTCGTTGGATTGTGCAGGTTCGTGATCACGATAAGCCGCGTCGTCGGCGTGACACAACGACGAACCTCCTCTGGGTCAATCACCCAGCCGTTTTCGTTAACGCGCCGGAAGCGTTTCACGTTCGCTTCAAGATAATGTGCGATGTCCAGGATCGGTCCGTAGGCTGGATGCTCGATCAAAACTTCGTCGCGGGGCTCGATGATTGCGGCCATGGCGAGATGATTGGCCATAGATGTGCCGGCGGATTCCACAACGCAGTCGGGATCAATACCGTGGTGCGTCGCGATAGCTTTCTGTAACGGCGCATAGCCATAGTTGCTATCGCCATTAATCTCGAGTGTCTCCAGATGGACTGGAAGTTCGCGGAGCGGAAAAGACGCGACGCCGCTGGTTGCGAGATTGAATCGCGCGGGGCTCTGCGTCTTCGACCAATGCATGTAATCGGAGTGCTTGTGTCTCATACTGCTTTCAAAAGATTTTGTTGCCCACGAACCACGCGAATCCATACCAATCACAATCCTTTTCGCACGAAGTCCATTCGGAATGCGAAACAGAGCAGAAACTCTTTCCCATTCGCGTTCACTTGCATGTTTCGTGGGTTAAAAGCTTTCTCCAAAAATAATAAACGGGGAGCCCGGCCAGCATGATGCACAGCGCGATTCCACTGTTGCGAGGTGAGGCGATGATGGCGCTAAAAACAATCGCTGCGCACGATAACACGAACAGCATCGTCGTGAACGGATGACCAGGCACGCGATAAGTAACTGTGTCCGATCCGATCTGGTCCCGTCGTAAAATGAACAGTGATGCGGCTGTCATTCCGAAAAAGATGAAATCGACAGTGACCTCGAAGTTCAAGATCTCGCCATACGTGCCCGAACAGGCAATGACGATTGCGGCGAACCCCTGAAGAATAATTGCAAGTACTGGTGCCTCCGATTTTCCGAACAGTTTCCCGACGCTGGCAAAGAAAAGTCCGTCACGCGCCATCGCATAATACACGCGCGGAGCGGTGAGCATGCTCTGGCTGAGGAAACCGAGAGCGGAAATTGTAATCGCCAGCGCGATCCAGCGGGCGCCGGTTTCGCCCAGCGCGATGCGCATGAGATCAGAGACAGGCGTTGTGGTTGCATCGAGTCCAGCCGGACTGAGTACGCGCAAACACGCCAGATTCACTGCAAGATAAAGCGCCACGACGCCCGAGACACCTAACAGCAATCCGCGCGACAAATCGCGGCGCGGATCTCGAATTTCAGCGGCCACAAAAGTGGACGTCTGCCAGCCGCCGTAGGCGAAAGCGATCGGGACCATCGCCGCACCGATGCTTTTGAGAACATCGAAGGAGAATGGTTTTTCCAGCAGTGTCGACTGCTCCGGTGCATGACCGCCAACAGTAAAGCCAATGATTACCAGCGCTGCGATTGCGCCAATTTTTAGCAACATGAGACCGCTTTGCACGTTGCTGCCAGCGCGCGCGCCAAGACAGTTGATGCCGGTCAATGTCAGCAGCGCCGCAGCCGCGATGGCGCTTTCGTTCCAGGCAACGCCTGTGAGCGCGCGAAAGTACGAGGCGAAAATCACTGCCACCGCAGCCATGCCGCCAGTCTGCGTAATGAGAAGCAATCCCCATCCATATACGAACGCGACCGCAGGATGATACGCTTCGCGCAGGTAGACGTATTGACCGCCGGCCGCGCCAGGCAAACGCGTCGCCAGTTCAGCCCAGATGAATGCGCCGCACATCGCGAGCAACCCGCCAAGCACCCAGACGCCGAGAATTAAGAACGGCGTATGCACGCGGTGCGCTACCTCGGAGGGGTTGGCAAAAATTCCCGCGCCCACGATGCCGCCCATTACGATCATCGTGGCGTCAAATAACCCAAGCTGACGGCGCGGCTTTGACTTATCCAACGTTGTCATGTCGAGCGAAGTCGAGACATCTCTGTTTATAAAGAGAAGTACCGAGAGATTCCTCGACTTCGCTCGGAATGACACGCTTGAAAAATCGCAGACCAACGACTGCAAGTGTCAAAGCAGCGCTTCCACAGGAAAGCGGCTACGGCGGACGCGCTCTGATGTGCGCATCCCGCAAGCGTCTTGACAGCCGAGGTAAAGTCAATCGGGTAGAGTAATCGCGCAGAAAGCGCTCACATGAAATCAACGGCTCGTGTTTGTTCTCCGGCGCGCGCCGGATTTTTTGCGCTGGCGTTGTTCGCCACATTTGGCCTCTGCGCGGCACGCGCGCAGAATGAGCCGATCCTCGTGCCTGACGCTATCGATTATCAAAAGCTGCTGCCGATTCTGCCGGAACCGCCGACGGGTTGGACTGCGGACAAGCCGGAGGGTTCAACCGAAGACGTAGGCGGATTCAGGATCACAAATGTGCACCGCGATTACCACAAGGGCGACGGAGAAAAGGCGCCCAGCGCTGCCATTAGCATCCTCGATTCAGTCGCCAATCCTGATTACGTCAGCGCCACGACCGAAGCGTGGAAGAGCAACAGCGAAAACAGCGAAGGTTACGCCAAATCGGTGACCATCAATGGCAGCCCGGGCTTTGAAACCTTCGAGAAAGACACGAAACACGCCACTCTGTGGGTGATGATCGCCGACCGTTATTTCGTCCAGATAGAGTTGCAAAACCAGGAACCGAGCGAATTGCAAGAGTGGATCAAGCGCATTGATCTTAAAAAACTGGCCGCGATCAAGTGACTGGCATGGATACGCAGTGCAAAAACGTGATAAAAAAACAAGTTGGCCATCTGCGCGGCGACGTTTGGGATCGGCTTTATCGGTTGAATTGCTTTATGGCAAAGTTTCCACGGCCGCGACCGGCCGACGATGGACACACCGTACGAAAAATTGCTGGCAAAGCTCGCCCGGGCTGACGTCAAGTTCATCATCGTTGGCGGAGTAGCCGTTGCTCTGAACGGTTTTGTGCGCACCACCGAAGACGTCGACATCCTTGTCGAGGCATCGGCTGAAAACGTCACCCGCCTCCTCAACGAACTAGGAAATATCGGTCAAGGCCACGCGCGCGAGTTGAGTCCGGCCGACTTCAGCGACAGCGAAGGCGCGATCCGAATCATCGAGGACTTTCCTCTCGATGTGTTTACCATCATGCGCGGCAAGCGCTATGCCGATTTGTTCGGCGCGACGAAAACGACACGAATCGATGATGTCGTTGTGCGCTATCTCAACGCAGAAGCGCTCATTGCGCTCAAGAGTGATTCACAGCGTGAGCAGGACCGCATTGATGTATCCGCTTTGCGATCCTTACGTGAAGAAAAGAGCCCATAGCGGTTTGCTTGGCTTCTGCTGTAGCCGCCGCCCTATGGGCGTCGCTTCGCGTAAACACACGGGTCAGCCCTGCGCTTCACACAGCGAACCGGTTATATAGTTCATTGCTTTTTCTGTTCGCGCAGCATCGGCACAAAACGAACCGGCAGCGTAACGCTTTCTTTCAACTGCCCGTTCTTCTTTTCGAGCAGATAAAGCTGCTGGGCGAATCGTTCGCCGACGGGAATGACCATGCGCCCGCCGTCTTTCAGTTGATCGACAAGCGGTTGCGGAACCTTCTCCGGCGCGCAGGTAACGATGATCGCATCGAACGGCGCCTCTTCGGGCCAGCCTTTATAACCGTCGCCGATTTTGATATGCACGTTGTTGTAGCCTAATCGTTGCAGCGTCGCTTCCGCGCTTTTCGCCAGCGGTTCGACGATCTCGATCGTGTAAACCTCTGCCACCAACTCACCTAAAATTGCTGCCTGATAACCCGAACCGCTCCCGATTTCTAAGACGCGATCGCTCTGTTTCGGTCGCAGTTGCTCGGTCATAAAGGCAACAACATATGGCTGCGAGATCGTCTGGTCGTAACCGATGTGCAATGGCCCGTCCTCGTACGCGCTGAGTCGCGCATCCACAGGGATAAACTCTTCGCGCAGCACCTTTGCCATTGCTGCGAGCACGCGTTCGTCCTTGATACCGCGCGCCTTCAACTGTTGCTTGACCATCCGCTGGCGCTGCGCCGCGAAATCGGCAGCGGTCGGGGTCTGTTGACCGCAGCCAGCCGTGGCGATCGCAGCAAAAAGCAGATACTGCGCGACGATTCGCATTAGCCCGAAAGATAACGCCGCCTGCGCGGCTGCGAAAGAGGCGCTGGCTGCGTCGTCTCTTTGGAGACTTGCTATCGCACCGCCGTGACGGCGTTCATGTGACGCAGACGATCGGCCAGGGTTTTCATCACGTGCGTCGCAAAATGCGGCGTCTGCTGAACGAGAAAGTGAAACCGACGGCGGTCGATTTGCGCCAGGCGCGACGGGCTCTTTGCCACAGCGTTGGCGGTGCGTGGATTGTCGTCAATCAACGCCATCTCACCAAGGAGCGAGCCCGGGCCCGCAGTCTCGAACACAAAATCGCCGAGGAAAATGTCGACTTCCCCTTCTAATAAGACGTACATCTTGTCGCCTTTCTCGCCTTCCCGGAACAGGAAATCACCTGGCGCGAGTTGCAGTGTGTCGGTTTCTTTTCGAAACAGCTCTGCAGGATTCATATGCCAAGTTCAACTGCTTGCAGCTATGGAGAGAAGCGCGATCACTGCCAAGTTACAATTGTGTGACAGACGGTTGCGCCGCTCTCTCCAGGAAATTCTTCGTGTCCTTCGGGTGCTTCGTGATTAATTCCTTTTGTCATTCCGAGCGAAGTCGAGAACCGAGCGGCGGGGGAAGCCGCGAGATGGACGGGAGGGCCGAAGGCTGAGCGATCAGGAGTGAGCGAATCAAATCTCTAAATTCCATGTCTGACGAACGAAAAACTCTGGAGGAACGCACACAAATGACGGATCTCGAACGTCTCCGTCATTCCGCGTCGCACGTCCTCGCAACAGCCATCTTGAGAATCTGGCCGGAAGCGCAGTTCGCTGCGGGCCCGCCGGTGGAGAACGGTTTTTATTATGATGTGGGCCTTCCCCACCGCATCTCGCCCGATGATTTCGAAAAGATCGAGGCTGAGATGAAAAACGAAATTAAGGCGAATCATTCCTTCGAACGGATGGAAGTTTCACGGGATGAAGCGCTCGCGCTCGGCAAGAAAGGCCGGCTCGCCGGTCTCGGCGAACGACCCGAGCCCAGCAAATTCAAGCTCGACATCATCGAAAACATTCCTGCCGACGAAAAAATTTCGCTCTATCGCAACGGCGATTTCATCGATCTCTGCGCCGGTCCACACGTGATGCGCACCGGAAACATCGGCGCGTTCAAGCTCACCAACGTCGCCAGCGCTTACTACAAAGGCGATGAAAAGAATCCGCAACTCCAGCGCGTTTACGGCACAGCGTTCAAAACTAAAAAGGAACTCGAGGATTATTTCGCGATGCTCGAGGAAGCGAAGAAACGCGATCATCGTAAACTCGGACGCGAACTGGAACTGTTCGTTTTCGACGATGACGTGGGCCCGGGCTTACCAATGTTTCTACCGCGCGGCGCAGTCATCGCCGAAGAACTGGAAAAGCTCGCGAAAGAAACTGAATTCGCAGCCGGTTATCAGCGCGTCCTCACGCCCCATATTGCACGCGAAAGCCTGTATTTGAAAAGCGGCCATCTGCCTTACTACAAAGATTCAATGTTTCCACCGATGGAGCTCGGCGACGTAACACAGGCTTCCAGCCTGTCCGGTCACGCAGGCTTCCAGCCTGCGCCTACGGATTTGGCCGGCAGGATGCCCGCCGAGACCGATCAGGCTGGAAGCCCGAGTTACGATCGCTATTACCTGAGAGCGATGAACTGCCCGCATCATCACAAGCTCTTTGCGGCTGTGCCGCGGAGTTATCGCGATCTGCCGCTGCGGCTGGCCGAGTACGGAACCTGTTATCGCTACGAGCAGAGCGGCGAGTTGTTCGGCCTCATGCGAGTGCGCTCACTCCAGATGAATGATGCTCATCTCTACATGACGCCTGAGCAGTTTGAAGCCGAGTTCAACGCCGTGAACGAGATGTATCTGAATTATTTCAAGCTCTTCGGGATCGACAAGTATCTGATGCGCTTCTCGACGCACGATCCCGCAAAGCTTGGCCAGAAATTTGTCGATGAACCGGAGCTTTGGAAACAAACCGAGGAGATGACACGCAATGTCCTAAAGAATTCTGGAATTAATTATGTCGAAGTGCCGAACGAAGCGGCGTTTTATGGGCCGAAGATCGACGTGCAAGCATGGAGTGTCATCGGGCGCGAGTTTTCCATCGCGACTAATCAGGTCGATTTCGCGCAACCGCGAAATTTCGACCTTCGTTACAAGGATCGCGACAACGTCGACAAGATCCCGATTTGCATCCATCGCGCGCCGCTTGGCACGCATGAGCGTTTTATCGGCTTTTTGATCGAGCATTACGCCGGCAATTTCCCGCTCTGGCTCGCGCCCGAGCAGGTTCGCATTCTCACCATTGGAGACGACCCGAAGTTGATGGATTACGCACGATCGATTCTGAAAGAACTGCGGGCTCATCAAGTCCGCGCGGAGATCGACGAGAACAGCGACAAGATCAACGGCAAAATCCAGCGCGCCGAGCAAATGAAAGTGCACACCATGTTCGTAATCGGAAAACGCGACATGGAAGCCAACGCCGTCAGCGTCCGCGTCCATGGCAAAGGCAATCTCGGCGCCAAACCGCGCACCGAGGGTGTTGCGGAAATCCTGCAATCAATTCGGGAGCGACGCGCCTAACAAGCTGTTACACAAAAAAGTACCCACGGTGACGGAAAAGCGGCACAGCAGTGCCGCACTCCAAAACGTGGCCATGGATCCAACCGCAATTTACCGCTTGCGTTTTGGAGTGCGGCGGTGCTCCGCCGCTTTCGACGACTTACACGAACCGACCGACCTATAGCGTCGAGCTTGCTATAGTTTCGACGCGTTAGACGCGATTGGCGGACGCGCTTTGTGCCAGTCTGTGCTTTGCTCGTAGGCGTGCGCGACTTGCAAAATGCGCGCTTCGTCCAGCGATTTGCCTAACAACTGTAAACCGATCGGAAGACGATGTCCGTCCAGTTCGGCGAAACCGCATGGGACGCTGACTCCGCAAATCCCGGCCAGATTGGCTGCGATCGTGAAAATGTCGGCGAGATACATTTGCAATGGGTCAGCAACGCGTTCGCCTACCTTGAACGCTAATACCGGAGAGGTTGGTGAGATCAGTGCGTCGACTTTTTCGAAAGCGCTGGCAAAATCACGGCGAATCAGTTCCCGCACTTTTTGCGCGCGCAAATAATAGGCGTCGTAATAACCAGAGCTCAAAACGTAAGTGCCAAGAATAATGCGGCGTTTCACTTCCGGTCCGAAACCTTCTTCACGCGTGCGGCCGTAAAGATCGAGCACGTCCTTGGGATTTTCAGCACGATACCCGTAACGCACGCCATCGAAGCGAGCCAGGTTCGCGGAAGCTTCCGCCGTGGCAATAATGTAATAAACCGCAACCGCGTACTCAGTGCTGGGCAACGAGATCTCAACAATTTCGGCTCCCAGGGAATTGAGCTGTTTCACTGCGGCATCGATTGCAGTTCGGACCTGCGGATCGATTCCTTCGATCATGTATTCCTTGGGCACGCCCAATCGGACGCCGCGCAAATCGTTTCCGAGGCTCGCGACATAGTCGGGAACGGGCGCGTTGAGAGATGTGGAATCTTGCGGGTCATGACCTACGACGGCGTTCATGATCAGCGCGGCGTCGCGGACGGTCTTCGTTACGGGTCCAATTTGATCGAGTGACGAAGCAAACGCGACGAGCCCAAATCGCGAAACCCGTCCGTAACTGGGTTTTAGTCCCACCACACCGCATAGCGCAGCCGGTTGCCGAACCGAACCGCCAGTATCGGAGCCGAGCGCACCGAATGCTTCATCTGCCGCCACTGCCGCCGCCGAACCGCCACTGGATCCTCCCGGCACACGTGCAAGGTCCCACGGATTACGCGTCGATTTTAGCGCGGAATTTTCGGTGGACGAGCCCATGGCGAACTCGTCCAGGTTGGTTTTGCCGAATGGAATCGCGCCGGCTGCGCGCAATTTTTGAATCACTGTGGCGTCATACGGCGCGCGATACCCGTGCAAAATTTTCGACGCGCACGTGCACGGCTGACCCATCACGTTGATGATGTCTTTGATCGCAATTGGAATGCCGCCGAGAGGAAGATCGACATTGGCATGCTCCGCCTCTCTGGTCGCACCTTCGATGTCGAGCGAAAGGTAGGCGCCGACCTTTGAATCAACTGCTTGAATCCGCTCTCCCAACGCATCGATCACTTCGCGCGGTGAAATTTCGCGACCACACAACAGCGATTGCAGATCGGCGATGCTCAGCGCCGCCAACTCGTTCCCGGTCATTCCACCACTTTCGGAACAACAAAAAGGCCGTTTGTCTGCCGTGGCGCGTTGCTTAGCGCCTGTTCCGCTGTGAACCAGTCACGCGGCGCATCCTCGCGGAACACATTAAAAACCGGAAGTGCATGCGCTGCCGCGTCCAAGCTCGTCACGTCCACCTGGCGAAGTTTTTCGACGTACTTCAGAACATCATCGAGTTGCTTCTGGAAAATTTTCGCCTCATCTTCTGTCAGATTGATCCGTGCCAGCCTGGCAACATACGCAACATCGAGATCCGAAGTTCCGGCCATATCAGGCGCTCAGGGATGCAAATGGCTGATGAGCAACATGACCGCGACTCCTAAAGCGGCCAAAAGAATCAGAAAGACGATCCGCCCCTGCCGACGCTCTTTGCGCATTGCACGAGGCCGCCGGCCCCTTCGATCAGCGTCAAACACCTGTGGGGCGTCCATTGCGATTGAGACGTGAAATCGCCTTTCGACAACATTGGCCGTTGCGCTGCGGTCCGGCTCTCGCGGCGAAGATTTGTTCTGCGCAGGCGCCCGGGATTGTGTGACGAGGCGCTCCAGGCTTTCGACCTTCTCGCGCAACTGGGCCTCTTGTTGTGCTATCTCTTGTTGCTTGCGGTGAAGCGGCGGGGCCGGTTTGCGCGAACGCCGAAACATCGCCATCACCGACTGGCTAGCCAGGCAAAAAGGGCAATGGCAATGGCGCCAAAGACGACCAACGGCAAAGTGAGCGCGAGGCCGATCTGCAACCACTCGGAAAATGAGCGTCCACCGGTGTTTTCGTACGCGCCCGGGGCGGTATCCGGCAGCGACTGCTCGCCATTACCGCCACCGGCTGCCTGCAACCGGCTGCGATGTTCGTTGTACTCCGTGCGAGCGTCGTCTACCGTGCTTAGCGCGCGGCTCAGTTCCTTATGCAAATCCGAAGGATTCCAGTTCCTCGGATCGATCGCTTCGATCAATTCCAAATGTTGGGCGAAACTTTCGCGGGCCACGCGGATTTGCTCCAGCCTGCTTTGCGCGTTGTACGCTTCGCGTTCAAGAACAACGAGGGCACGCGTCAGTTTGTCGGACATTTCCCCCCGACCGTGTTCTAGTTCATCCTGGCGGCGGCTTAGCTCTTCGAGTTCGCGCTTTTGCTTTTCGATCTGCTCCTGCTGACGTTTGAGCTGGAGCAGTTGCTCCTGCGCTTTTTGCACCTGATTATCAAGGTGCTCGGCAGACGGCGCTTCCTCAGTCAGGTCGAGCATTTGTTCAAGCGGTCGGGTGCTTTCTGCCATGACAATACGCGAAGCCGTCCAGGCTCGTCGTAGCGGATATTAAGTGGCTCCTTCGAGAATTCCAGAGATTTCCACCAATGGCGCACAAAAATTTTGGGCGACCCGGTCATTCCGAGTGAAGTCGAGGAATCCCGCAGCGGAACGAAAGATAACGCCACGGGATCCTTCGACTTCGCTTCCTTCGCTCAGGACGACATTTCAAGCGTCAACGCCCGGGCATCATCTCGAGAAGAAAACCTCTGAAATATTCGGTTTCAGAAATGGTCGGCAGAACCGGATGATCCGGCGCCTGCTCGAACCGGCGCAAACGGCGGGCGGAGCGGCGCGCGTCCACAAGCGCATCGGAAATTGTTTCCAAAAGTGCTGCATCATTCACGTGATGCGAGCAGGAGAATGTAGCCAGCAAACCATCTTTCGATAAGAGCTTGAACGCACGCATGTGCAGTTCCCGATAGCCGCGTAATGCGTCGCGCACGCCGCTTCTCTTCCTCGTGAACGAGGGCGGATCGAGCACGATCAAATCATACTGTGCGCCTGCTTTTTCGGCTCCACGCAGGAATTGAAACACATCCTGCTGCACCCACTCGATCTTTAGCTCATTGCGCGCAGCGTTTCTTTTCGCGGCGGAAATGTTCTCCGAATTTTCTTCGATACCGGTTACTTCGGTTGCGCCTGCACGCGCACAGGTCAACGCAAATGCGCCCTGATTTGTGAAGCAATCCAGGACGCGTCGGTCGCGCGCGTTGCGCGAGACAATTCCGCAATTGTGCTTTTGATCGAGATACAACCCGGTCTTGTGTCCGCGCAAAAAATCGACTTCGAGCTGTACGCCTTCAACGTCGATCACGGTTTGCGACGGAGTTCCGCGAAGAACGCCGCTGCGTAATTCCAATCCTTCCGCCTTGCGAACGGGCGCGTCGTTTCGTTCGAGAGCAAAATGATTGTAGGGCAGGGCTCCGCCTGCAGCGTCGCCCGGAAGAGATGGCGACAAAAAAGGCATTGCAGCCACGATCAAATCCTTTCGCATGTCCATCGCCAACGTGAGCGTTTGCAGGACGAAATTGTCGCCGTAACGATCGATGATCACGCCCGGAAGACCGTCGCTTTCGCTCCACACTACGCGGCGCAGTTTTGGATCGATGTTTCGCCGGTCCCGGTATTCGGAAGCCTGCGCGATGCGGCGTCGAAAAAAATCCTGATCAAGATCCTGCCGTCGCCGCGAGAAACGGCGCGCAACTATTTGCGATTTCGAATTATAAATGGCGCTGCCGATCAAATGATCTTTGCCGTCCTTGAGCGAAATCACATCACCGTCCGCAGGATTTCCGAAAACCTTGAGCACTTCGCTGGAAAACACCCAGTCGTGTCCATGCAAAATTCGCGCGCGCGGTTTGATGACGATGCCTGCCATGAAAGAGGAATGCTCGCGCAATCTTAGCGCGTGGTTCGACACTATTGGGTTTGGGAAACTATTTTGCTCAAACGCTGCGGATCCACCTTGAAGACGGCGAACTCGGAATTTTCAAACACCTTTGATAGGCTTGCCGGCATCGTTGCAGGAATACCTTCTGTTTGCTTGTTAACCACGACGTATCGCACATTTGCGTCCTGCAATAAGCCGTCCTCAACTTTTCCTGATCGCCAGTCGCTCCAAAACTTCTTTTCCGCGGTCTCCCTGCGCGTGTACCTCGCTTCGTGCCACCAAACCCAAGGAAAAATATCCGACCGGCACCCGGCATTTGGTCAATCCGAGGACGGGTGCGATCAGGTTGTCCGCAGTCAACACCACATCACCGGGGTGCGCATCCGTCTGCAGGAACTCCATGGCCGCCAACGTTTGCAGATCGTAAGTTAACAACTCTCTTCCGAAAGGTTTCCCAGCTCCGAAGAAGTGATTCGGGTCACGCCAAACTACGAAGTGCTGCACCGTCGCAGGTAAACTGAGCCCTGCTGCAGCAGCCATTATTCCTCCTGCGGCGAGTGCAGGATACATCCCCCGTCTGATAGCCCATTGGTAGAACGTTTGAAAAACCTCAACTGCAAAAATCCATGCCACGTATTCGCTTTGTACCAAAAACGTGCTGCTAATTGGGTTGTATCGAAAAGTCCATCCTGCTGGCGTAAAGCTGCAAGTGAGCGCAATGACCACGCCGATCACCACGAAAACCCCGAGCAAGAACCGGACACCGCCTCCTGGTCTTGGGCGGAATATTGCAGTGAGGATTGCGGGAACGCCAATGACGCGCAGCCCAAGGCAACCCACAAGGTAAATTGGCAGCGCTACAATGGCGAAAGCAAGCGGGCCGCTCAGCCGGTTGGCCAATCCAAGGGTCCGCATCGCATGCGAGACATAAAGCCATGGCTCGAATTTTGCGACGATCTGTCCGCCGCTCCTGTTCTTGAGCAAGACCCAGGATACCAGCGGAATCGCCGCAATAGCAGTGGACCCGGCGATTTTGAATAAGTCTGCCCTGGAAAAAAAAATGAGATAAACGAGAGCAGCCAATGCCAGGCTGCACATGAGCTGCGCCGCCATCAGCATCTTGACCTCGATTAACGCGACAAACAGCAGCGCAGCCAGGAAAAGCCATGCTCGGCTGCGCTCGCGCATATAACAATCAAGACAGAACAAACCCGCGAAGAGGACTCCTAGCCCAGGCAGGATTGGATTGAAATAGAAGAGAGTTACAACTGCCGGCGCGCTAAAGTAACGGAGGGACCAATCGCCTTTTTCACCCAGTAGTAATCCGGGAATAAAGGAAAAGTCTGCGCCGAAAAAAACGAGAAATACGACGAGAGCGCCGAAATATCCCGATCGCAGCCAATTTCTTGCGAAGCAGAAAACACTCAGCATCGACAGACAGACGAACAAGGTTGGGACAAAACGCACCGCAAGATCACGCGTGTTCAGGCCAGTTGCCCTGGCGAACATCGCAACCGCAAGATCCATCCCGTAATGATATGAGAGCGGGTGACCGGCAAAGAGTGGCGCTTGCGGAGGTACGGTGTGCGTCAACTCGTTAGCGATCGCAATATGAAACAGCACATCAGATACCGGATAGACGCGCATCGTGCCATCCGGTTGCGATGTAAAATTCGTGTAATAAAGGGGAGAAAATGCCAATGCGATGACTCCAAGCAACAGAACTCCGGCTAAAACGAGTGTGTATCTGTCACGCGACGGCGCGGCGCTTCCCTGGGAAAGCGACTCAAGGCTTGGAGAGCTGCTTAAAAGCGATTTCCGTTTGGTACTGAGGAGCCAAACACAAGCGCCGACAGCGGTCAGCGGCCAAAGAAGGTAGAAACGTCCCAGGTGAGCAAACGTCATTAACCAGTAAACAAGGCCGCTCACCACCAAACCCAGAACACAAGCCAAAGTCACGTCTTCCAGAGGGGTCAATCCCCGCTTAAGCGCCATTAAAAGCAGTTTGCCTGGCACATATGCCAGTGAAATGACGGCGACAAAAAAGAGGCATGTGCCGAAGAAGATTTGCATCGTTAAATTAAACTTGCACCGCCTGACCGGGAACAGACTAGCTCATCTGGCAAACCGTCAGGCAAGGCAAATGCCGATATTACGAGCGTTGCTTTGACGAACTGCCGGTTGTCTCATACCGTCGGAGGCTTTGCTGAACATGGACTCAGCGTTGCAATCTTCCGAGCGGCGTTCGATTTCTGTAGTCACGCCAGTTTATAATGGCGAGGCTTCCATCGCTGAACTGTGCCGGCGCCTGAGCGAAGTATTACCGCGGATCGCGACAGAGTATGAGATCATTCTCGTGAACGACGGTAGCCGGGACCGAAGCTGGGAGGTCATCTCAGAACTTTCGTCACGCTTTGCGGCGGTGCGCGGATTGAATCTGATGCGCAACTACGGCCAGCATAACGCTCTGCTCTGCGGAATCCGCGCTGCGAAGTACGAGGTGATCGTGACGATGGATGACGATCTACAGCATTCGCCCGAAGAAATCCCGCGACTCCTCGAACAACTGGAACAGGGATTCGACGTTGTTTATGGCGCGCCGAAGGCAGAACGGCACGGGCTTATGCGCGCTCTTGCTTCGCGCATCACGCGGCTGGCGCTGGGGAGCGCCATTGGAATGGATCTTGCCAGGAACGTGAGTGCGTTCCGCGTTTTCCGTACGCAATTGCGCGAGGCATTCGCAGGCTATCAAACGCCGTTTGTGTCCATCGACGTGTTGTTGACATGGGCGACAACGCGGTTTGCAGCGGTACCCGTCGCGTTCCAACCGCGCTATTCAGGCTCTTCCAATTACACGTTCGCCAAGCTGCTAAGGCATGCATTCGATATGATGACCGGCTTCAGCACGGCGCCTTTGCAGCTTGCCAGTCTCATCGGTTTTGCCTGTACATTGTTTGGCATCGGGGTGCTGATTTACGTCGTTGGCCGGTATTTGCTCGAGGGCAGCATCCCGGGATTTCCGTTTCTCGCCTCGATCATTGCCATCTTTTCAGGCGCACAGCTTTTCGCCCTCGGCGTAATAGGCGAATACCTCGCGCGCATGCATTTTCGGACGATGAACCGGCCGGCATACGCAATTCGCGACAACGCCGGAGTGGGAAAGCCAGAGAGGCAAAAGCCGTAAATGATCGCACGGCTGGATTTGGCGGCGATCGATGAGTTGCGCGATGCGTTACCGCGGTTTGCTCGCGTTCCTCTGGCTCATTTGCATCATTTGAATTCCGAGCAGCGTCGGGCCTACTGGCTCGATGAAATCACCCAGAGTCTGGCAAACGAATCTTCGGTTGCGTTCGCGTCAACCGCCTCGGGAAGCATCAATGGCTTCCTTGTCTATAATGATTCGCCGTGGGAAAGCAAAATCACGGGACGGCGCATTGGGACTGTGAAGCACCTTGCCGTCACTACCGACGATCCTGGGAGCGCTCAAATCCTCCATGAGTTGATCGGCCAACCCATGCAAACTCTCGCCACGCGCGGGACGCAATGCGTAACCTGTAGAGTCCAGGCAGGCGAGCTGGCCACGATTCACGCCTTGGAACAGTGCGGCTTTCTACTCATGGACACATTGCTGGATTTTGTCTTTGATCTTTCCCATTCCCCAATTGAACAGGCCAGTGGTCCAAAACGCGAGGAACAATTGAAGATTCGCCTCGCCAGCCAGGCGGACATGCCTGAGCTCATGGCCTTGAACGAAAAAGCGTTCGCCAACTATTTCGGCCGCTACCATGCAGACCCACAAATGCCGCCGGGCACAGCCACTAGGATCTATGCAGAATGGATGCGCTCTGCCTTTGCGGGATGGGCAGACTGGATTGTTGTCGCCGAGTTGGACGGCAAAATCGCTGGCCATGGGGTCTGGCGAAAGACAAACCAGGACGAGAACTCGCGCGGGGTTGCGTATTGCGATTTACTGGTGGTCGATCCTGAGTTCCAGGGCCGTCGTTTAGGCACAGCGCTCATGCTCGAGGGCATGCATATCGCGCGTGATTTTGCCCAATACGTCGTTGGACCTGTGCACGTATGTAATTATGCAGTCCAACGCACCCTGCAAAACCTCGGTTGGAGAATTTGCGCAGCCAGACACTCCTTCCATAAATGGCTCAAGCTTTGATTACGCGATCAAACAAGTGTGCTCATCTTCCGTCTGTCGCGATTTACAAGCTCAAATCGCATCTGTGGTCAGTCTTCATCGCCTTGGTCACGATCACATTCCTGGCACATTTTTATGCGGCTGATCTTAAAGGCATCTGGCAAGACGAAGCCGTGCGCCTGACCATTGCCAATGGCGGCCTGGCAACTGCCCCCTTCGAAAAGCGACACCCCGGCCACATCGCCGATGTGTTGAAAGCGATTGGAAACTTTGCTACGCAGCCAGCTTATCTGCTGCTAGTCAATCGAATCCTTCGAATCACGCATTCCTATTCAGTGATCCCGATCGTGACCACCAATTTGCTGATTTTTCTCTTTTCCGCAGTGGGCATTTATCTACTGGCACGCTCTCTTCTCAGCGCCTGGGGCGCTTTGGTCTCTGTTCTTCTTTATCTTTGGAATGGCTTCGCCATGGTGCACGTCCTGCAGGCTCGTGAATACTCGCTTATTCTCTGTCTGTTTGTTTGGAACACGGCCTTCTTCTACTGGCTCTTCAAAGTCTCATGCGTCCGGGGTCGTTGGATTTTTTGGCAGATTGCGCTAGCCCACTTTTTGACTGCCGTCGCCACGGTTTACGCGACCAATTGGGCACCTTTTTTCCTTTGGCCACAAGCGGTGATAGCTCTCTTGTTACTGCGCCGCAATCGATTGCCCGCATTAACGGTTTGCGCAAATCTTACTCTCGTCGGGCTGTGTTGGCTGCCGTGGCTGCTGAACACGCCCAAGAATTCGACGTTGTTTGTCGCTTGGGATAAACGGCCATCGTCATTAGTGTTGCTTTTGACACAGTTCCATGTCGGAACTGAGCACCTGTTACTCGGCTCGCAACAGGCGGGATTGTCTTTACTCACAATTTACTATTGGACGTTTCTCATCGTGTTGACTGGCGGCGTAGTTTATTTCGCTTTTGGTTTCCTGCGTCAACGCTTCGAGGTTCAGCATCTGGTCTTAACGACACTGGGCTTTTTCGCCTTTCAGGTCGGTTATTTCTTCCTGCGCGAGCCGCTTTCGACCGCGCCACGCTATTTCATTCTCTACCTGCCGTATGTCGTCCTGCTCACTCCACTCGCTCTGTCCCGGCTGCTGAATTGGGTGGCGCCATCGGTAACTCGACGAGCAGGGCTCCAGATCGCCTTGCTTTTGTTAATCGCTGCGGCGGGACTGGCTCAAATTCGGAACAATTACAGGAACCCTTACGTCGACCATGGTCCGGATTTTCGGATCGTGTATCGGTATTTGATTTCGCGCGCGGCGCCGAGCGATAAGATCTTGGTTGGCTTGCGCTCAAATCTCTGGGCGCTGAATTACTACTGGCCCAGCCCCGATCAGCTTCAGTTGGGTTATCGGGCAGCGCCGGAAGGCCGCACGAACATTCATCCAAGGATTTGGACCGTGAGCTATTACGACGAAGAGAGCCCAGCCTATCGAGCCTATGCCGACCGGCTTAAATCGCTTGGATATAAATTGGCTGTGACCCGGGTGATTTCGCAGGTAACAATCCGCTGTTTTGAGGCGAGTCCACGAGACCCTGAGATTCAAACCGGGCAACAGAACAAGAACGAAGATGCAGGAACTGAGAACAACGGACAACGCGGCGCGGTTGCACCCCAACCGGAAGTTGGAGCCCGCGAATGAGGCAAATGAACGCGAATTCTTTGGAATGGGGCAATCCCGACTTGTCGGGACTTTTGAAAGCGCGCGCATGTCTGCCCACTCCAAATTTCTTCTTCATTCGCGTCAATTCGCATGATTCGCGGGCAAGAAAGAAGTTCTTCGCAAAACGCAACGACTTTCGCCGGAGGGAAGTGGTGTTGGAAAATCTCAGTACCTCCTAACGTGCGTCACCAAAGTCGGCCATCCCGATCAAATAATCCGATAATCTTTCAGTTCCTTAAAGAAGGTGGCGACCGCACTTTTAACTAACGATCGATTTCATCGCGGGCTTGTTCGGGCAGGCGCCCGTGCCAGCCGCGCGGATCGACGAGAACCTTCGTCGCGGCACGCGACTCGCCCGATGCCCGCTCGGGCATTTCCGGCCGGCGCGGCGCGCGAATGCTCGTCAGGGTGGACAAGGCGTGGTGTTCGGGCGCCGGTCGGGCGGCGTGGCCGTCCCGGTGGGCACGGGTATGACGAGGGCCGAGGGGTAATCGGTCCCGAAGCGCACCGTGATCGATCCGGTTCTATTAAACCGAGGGTTGATAATGTATTCGTCGCCGTTCTGAGGGTTGACGTCGTAAAGCGGAGGGGTGAGTGGGGGCGAACCGAGCGACGCGCCTGCCGACGCGCTAACGATCACCCGCAGCTTGTGCTGGTTCGCGGGGCTTGCGGGAGGGAGCACAAGCGCCGTCGACCCTAGATCGACGCGGACCCGCGTCGGTTGGGTCAGGTCGAGTGGCAAGACGGGACACACCCCATTGCGATAGCGCGCGCGCTGGATCCCTTGCGCCATCAGCCTCGACTTACCGTCGGGAGAGACATCGGTCATCCGCACGAACACGTCGACATCGGGAAGATCGGTTTGGATCCACACGTCCGCATAGATGCGCCCAACGATCCATGCAGTCCCGGGATCCGACGTGAACACGCGCACGTCGCTGCGCGCTTCGATCTCGCGTTGGTCGTAAGGCCCACAGGTTCCGCCGAATTCGTTACAACTTATCAAGTTGTTGGTTCCCCCGAGCGTCGGGCACGGAGAGTTGGGGTTTGACGTGAACGCCACCTGTCCACCACTTGGGGGCGGGGTGGCGCCGGCAGACAAGAGATTACCTCCCGATGCGAAGTACAGGGAATACTCTTGAGCCGGGGGTGGCCAGGTAGAGTAAGTCCTCCATTGGGGCGCGGGCGCGCCCATATGATAGACCTGCACAGCTGGGAGTGCCTGCCAGGCGTTACAGGGAGTCGGCGACGCGCCATACACGCACTGTTTCCACGCAGTCTCGTAAGCCGTCAATGATGGGTTGGGCTGGTTCGCGGACGGAAACACGGTCTGACTCGGATTCGGCGTCGGCCCGCCGTGAAGCCAAGGGCCAATCACGACCTTCTGGCGGAGGCTGGGATTGTTGCCTTCTACAGCTTGCAGTCGCGAGAACGAGTCGAGTGTGCCTTGGCCAAACACGTCAAACCAGCCGCCTTTGTGAAGGCCGGCGACATGTGCCCGGGACGCGTCGTTAGGAGTGATGAGATAGTTGTTCCAGATTCCCAAGGCGACGTAGTCTCGCCATGACTGGGGTAAACCCGAACGGGGCACGCTCCGGTCGACTACATCGCGATGCAGGACACCGCCGTTGAACAACCCGTAATTGAGGAGGTCCCCCGTCGCGAAACTCGTCTTGATCCCGCGCAGCGCCGGTGTGGCGCCGGGGGCCGCGACGTAGGTCACAATCCCGCCGGCGCTCGCTCCCTCCATGAAGATGTGCCCGTTGCCCCATGGGAACGAGTTTTGCGAAGCAATTTGGTCAAGGAGCGCGTGGCCGTCGTCTTGGTCAGCGCTGTAGAGGAAATTTGGTTCATTCACTAGTCCATCTGGTCGGCGTTCTTGGACGACCAGGTGGTAATCCGCAGTGTTCCGGTCGTACACGATGTCACAACTTGTTTGACCGCGCTGGACGAGCACCGGCCTTTGGGTGCTGTCCTTCAGGTAAACGTCCGTCTTGAGCCGGTAGCCATCGTAAGCGCACACGTAGACGCTGAACGTGGGGGGATTCGAGCACGGGGAGGGATACGGCGTTGGACTAGGGGTAGGCCCGCAATCCAGTGGGGCACCAATCGCGGGGGACGAAGTCAGTGCGAAAGCCAATGGGTCCTCAATCGCTTGGGAAGAAGAGAACGCGAATGCCCCGGCTAAAGTGAGCGCGGATGCCAAGAGATACGGTGAGCCTGAGTGCTGAGAAATATTGTTTGTTTGCATAGTTCTCTTGGGGATTGCAACAAAAGAAGGGCTCGAAGTCCAGAAAAAAGCACGTCAGCGGAAACCATTACAGCATCGGAGCGGTACATCCTGATTTCTTCGGCCACGGACTTTTCACTACTTTGACATATGCGGGAATGGAACAGCTGCGTTCGTTGGCGGATTGGATTGAAGCTCCTACGCACATCAATAATTGTGCGGCGCACCAATGCTTCCTGCGGTCGGGATGGCAGCTTGGGGTGCGCAACATTATTTCACAAATGGGCTCAGCTCATAATCGCCACTGTAATGGCGTGGTACCACAGGAAGGTTCCCTGGACGCACAGAAACAATATTTTGGGACCCGAGGGAAGCGTGATAAGAAATGGCGTGCTTCAATATAGCGGGAGAATCATGTTCACCCATCGAAACCTTTAAGCCATCGTGATCCACATTCCTTTCAATCGACCGTTCGCGACGGGTGACGAACGTGAGTATATCCGCGCCGCGATCGCGACACCGAAGTTTTCCGGTGACGGTCCCTTCACTGCGGAGTGCCACCGCCTTCTAGAGCGCTCGCTTGGCGTTCAAAAGGCGCTGCTCACGACTTCGTGCACGCACGCTTTGGAAATGGCTGCGCTACTCCTGAACCTTGGACCTGGAGACGAAGTAATTGTTCCCGCTTTCACTTTTCCTTCTGCACTAAATGCGTTTGTCTTGCGCGGCGCGAGACCTGTCTTTGTGGATGTTCGCCCGGACACGCTCAACATTGATGAGACCCAAATCGACCAACGCATTGCCGAACGTACGAAAGCCATTTTTCTGGTGCATTACGCGGGTGTCGGATGCGAAATGGACACCGTAATGCCGATCGCGCGCCGGCATGGAATCGCAGTAGTCGAAGATAATGCACATGGCCTCTATGGAAGATACCGCGGCCGCTACCTCGGCACCTTCGGCGAGCTGGCTACTCTAAGCTTCCACGAAACGAAAAATTTCTCGTGCGGAGAAGGTGGCGCGCTGCTGATCAATGATGCGCAGTTTAACGAGCGCGCCGAAATTCTTCGGGAAAAGGGAACCGATCGAAGCCGATTTTTCCGCGGCGAAGTGGACAGGTACACGTGGGTAGACATCGGGTCGAGCTATCTGCCCTCGGACCTTCTGGCCGCGTTCTTGCGCGCACAACTCGAACACCGCGATCAGATTCAGTCGAGGCGACAACAAATCTGGGAAACCTATGCTCGCGAGCTAGGTCCCTGGGCCGAAGCAAACGACGTCCGACTGCCGTTTGTCCCACCCGAATGCGAACAGACTTACCACATGTTTTATGTGATCATGCCCTCGCTTAAGAGCAGGCAGGCATTGATCTCGCATCTCGCAGGCGTCGGGATCCTAGCTGTTTTTCATTATCTGCCGCTGCATTTGTCCCCCATGGGCGTGCGTTTTGGAGGACGCCAGGGAAATTGTCCGGTCACCGAAGATTTGTCCGATCGGCTTTTGCGACTTCCGTTTTTCACCGGAATGAGCAGTTCAGAGCAGAGTCAAGTGATCGACGCCGTGCGGGCGTTTCGCTGCTAAACAGGCGATGCTTAAGCGGGCGCGATGAGTCATATCCAGCAGCGGGCGAGCACGGACGAGCAAAAGCAGCAATCCGCACGCGGCTTCGACACCTACGGATTACTGGCTTGCTTGAGTATATCCGTTTTCCTGATCGTCTGGATAACTCTCGCGAGTAAGAGCCTTAACTTTGGCGCCGTAGTCTTTCTGCTCGCCCTGCCCTGGGTTCTGCTTAGAGCCGGTGCAATTGTCACAGCCGCTCTGCGTTTTCCCTCCTTTTTTGCCCTCGATTTTCTGTTAGGTGTTGCCGTCGTCTCTCTCCTCATTCTAACATGGAAGGTCTTCGTGCCATTGTCGCTCTGGGTCCTGATGATCGTTCTTCTGGTCGCTGTTGCATGGATTCCGAAGCTTCTACCGCACGTTCGGCGCGCCCCGCTTTCCAGTTTAGGTTTGCTAGCTGTAATTGTGAGTCTTGTTGCGGCAACCGGCTGGTCTCAAGTTCTCATTTCGCCCACCAGCAAGGTTGACAGCGGCATAGTGTTCAAGCCGGGGGCGGATTTTTTCCTCCACGCCACGATGGTTGCGCGCAGTTTGGGAAGTCAAACCTTGCTCCAGGTAGGTAACTACGAGTGGAAAGGCTTCCCCGCATTTTTCTACCACTACGCCAGCTACTCGCTCGCATCCTGTTTAGCTAAGGTAGCGCATGTGCCTGCCTATGATTCGGTAGTGGGCTTCTGGGCGCCGTTCGGATCGTTTCTCGTTGGACTATCCAGTTATGCCCTGGCCAGGGCGATCTGGAGTCAGGGAGCAGGACTGGCAGCGCTCATGGCTAGCTTCTTAATACCTGATGCCTGGTTGTTAAACGTCGCCCATCCTATTTACGGTTATTTCTGGCTCCAACAGGTCAGTCCCGCCGAGTCGTATGCTCTCGCGGTTGCTGGAATTGCGCTCATACTTATCGCCCGTGGAGCAAGCGAACAGCAGCGTGTGTGGATAGCGTCGGGGGTAGTCCTGGGCGCACTCGTCGTTTTTTTTAAGGTTCAGGTTTTCGCGGCGGCATTTCCGCTGCTGTTTTCCTTTGCCGTTGTGGTCTGGCCGCCGCGTAGACGCTGGCGATGGCTCATAATCGGCGCCTGTGTGATAGCTGGATTAGCCCTCCTTCCGCTGGTGAATCGTTTTTATATTGGTCTGAATGTGCGCTTTGATTTCTCCGGTAACGGTTGGTATTGGAAAATGCTGGCAAACATGGCCAAGGGCACGCCCACCGAGAGCTGGTACGAGGTTTTCCGTGTTGAGCAGACATTTCCTTCTCACGTTGTGCAGGCGATCGGCCTGCTCCTAATTAATAGCCTTGGAATTTTCGTGATTCTCGCTCCACTTCTTTGGCTTTTCGCGGCGTGGCGCCAAACATGGCGGGCGTCTGAAACTATCTCGGTGGCCGCCGTTGTTATTCTGTTGGCGATGACTTTTGGGTTAGGTGGCGACTTGAGAATAATCGAACTGATACATCGTCCCGTTGTCTGGGCGTACTGGCTGGTAGCCTCGCTGACTGCGGGACGCCTTTTTTCCATAGCGGAAGTACGGGGTCTGCCGTTTGCCACGGCGATTGTGATCGTTAGTATTGTCGCCTTAATACTGGTTCCAGTCCGGTTTGGCTCGGAGCTACAACGACAGAAGTGGTCGGGATCGAAGGCCTATTCTAATCTGCGTGTGGATCGCGGCTTGGTGGACTGTGCGCATTACATCCGCAGGCAGCATCCAACTAACGCTGTAGCTCAGAATTCACGACTGGAAAAGTTTCCTATTCTGAGTGGATTGAGCGAACGGCCTTCTTTTGCAGCCAGACTCGAGATGTGGGAGCTGGTAAGCAGAGCCTTCCGAAAATCTCCTTACCAAGAGCATTTAAGGAAATTACAGCGCATACAGCAAGCAACCAATATCACGGACTTGCAACACGCCGTTCGCGAAACTGGCATTCGCTGGTACGTGGCGCATCCGGACGAGCCCAACGTTTGGCCAGCCGAGTTTCGCGATCAACCGGCATTCGAGTCCAATGGTTACCGCGTGTACGATATGAGTCGTTGCTTCGAGTCGCCCGTACGATCCTCACCGCCCAAACCACCTAAGTTCGAATCTTACGGAGCCAATTGCCCGCGAGCGGCACAGGAAGAACCCCGGATCCGCTTGGTCCTCCAACACGATAGGTGCCGCGCAAAAACGAGTGGTGGAATCCACGGAGTCGCTCTAGCGGTGAGTGGTCCCGCTGACGCTGAGCAATTTCACTTTGACTTCTTTCCCGGACCGCATGATGTCGCCTGATTCGAATAAGCGATTTCATGGGGTGAGTTCGAAATATGCACCGGCTGGGAGTCCCCCTCCTTTCAAAGGGAAGGAATCAGCCGTCCGCCGGTATTTTTACGACTCACTGGCGGCCTACCTTGCACTCTACGTTCGTCCCGAAGATGAAATTGTTGAGATCGATCCTCGCACCAAAGGCTTGGCTACGCGATTCGCGCGTTATCGTGCAGTGCCGACTGTCGCGGCCTTCCGAGCCAGTCCCTACCCAAGGCCAGATTACGTGCTGCTCAACGGCACTATCCACTATGAGCGCGACATCCAGGAGATGCTGAAGGCACTGCGGGAATCGCTCGAGACATCGGAACGGATCTTGTTCGTCTACTACAGCATGCTTTGGAAGCCGCTTGCCTGGCTTGCATGCAAGGTCGGTATGCGTAGTCGCACCCCGGAAGAGAATTGGATCGCACACGAGGACTTGCAGAATTTCTGTTATCTTGCCGATCTAGAGATTATCCGCCGAGATTCAAAGCTGCTCTGCCCGATACCGATTCCCCTTCTGGCGAACTTTATAAATCGCTTTCTCGCGCCGTTACCGTTTTTTCGACTCTTCACGATGCTCAACATTGTGGTCGCGCGCGCTCTTAAGTCGCCCGGCAAGATGAGCCGGTCGGTCTCGGTGATTGTACCGGCACGCAATGAATCGGGCAACATTGACAATATTCTTGCCCGTTGCCCAATGATGGGTCCCGCAGACGAAATCATTTTCGTTGAAGGTGGTTCGACGGATGATACCTGGGAGAAAATTCAACAGGCTGTTCGCACTTACAATGGACCGCATCGGCTGATAATTGCGCAGCAAAAAGGTCGTGGAAAAGGTGACGCGGTGCGGTTGGGATTCGAGCTTGCGACAAATGATATTTTGATGATTCTTGACGCTGATCTGACCACGGCTCCTGAAGAACTACCGAAGTTCCACGGTGCGATTTCGGCGAACAAAGCGGAGTTCGTTAACGGCAGCAGGTTGGTTTATCCCATGGAAAAAGAGGCGATGCGCTTTTTCAACATCCTTGGCAATAAATTTTTCGCGGCGGCCTTCTCGTTTGTGCTTGGAGAGCGATTGAAAGACACGTTGTGCGGCACCAAGGGGCTGTCACGTCGACATTACAAGCGCCTAGCTGCCGCGCGACAGTTCTTTGGCGATTTTGATCCCTTTGGCGATTTTGATCTTCTGTTTGGAGCGGCGCGGATGGGGTTAAAGATCATTGAAATTCCTGTGCTTTATCGCGAGCGAAAATATGGAAGAACCAATATTCAACGCTGGCGCCACGGGCTCATTCTTCTCCGCATGCTGATGTTCGCTGCGCGACGAATGAAGTTTCTTGGGCATGAAACTTTGCATCGACGAATAAGCGGCGCCAGCTGAACTGCTGAAGGTACGGTCGATGCTCCTGCTGGTGTTCGGAAAATGCGCGCTCGCAGGAACAAAGCTGCGGCATGACCAAAAAGAGACAAAGTTAATCGATGCAAGATCGCATTCACAGAGAGATTCAACACGGACGCTTCTTGGCAAAACATAAAACCAAGGCGATTTGGAATTGGGAGAGTCCGGCGGGGAAACTGCGCTGGGCGCGGCGAGTCAAAATGCTCAGCAGCCATTTGAGGCCAGGCATGACTGTGCTAGAGCTGGGATGCGGCACCGGCCACTTCACTCGGGAACTGGCGCGCTCGGGAGCGGACGTGGTTGCAATTGATGTCTCACCCGAGCTTCTGGAAATCGCGAGGACAAACTGTTCCGCGTCCAATATTCATTATCAAATCGAGAATGCTTATGCGTTAAGCTATCCCGAGGCAGCGTTCGACTCTGTTGTGGGGAGTTCGATTTTGCATCATCTCGAAATCAGGCAGGCACTACGTGACATTTACCGGGTGTTGAAACCCGGGGGCACAATCTATTTTACAGAGCCCAACATGCTAAATCCTCAAATCTCGGTACAAAAGAACGTCCCTTGGATTAAACGAAAGCTCGGCGATTCACCGGATGAGACCGCATTCTTCCGGTGGCCGCTCCGACGCCTGCTCGAACAAACAGGCTATCGCGATGTTCGAATCGATCCCTTCGACTTTCTGCACCCGAAAACCCCGGTCCCCGTGATCAACGGTGTGAACGCACTGGGCCGGTTTCTCGAGAGCGTGCCTGTAATCTCGGAGTTCGCCGGCTCGCTTTATATCCGTGCAGTCAAATGAGCGGTGCGACGACAGTTTTGAAGAGCGACGCGGCGAAAGACCGTACCGCCACATTGCGCAACCGCGAGCGGCTCGGCGCGAATAAGAACCTTCTTTTCTGGTATCGCGAACTTTACCGCGATCAATTCAGGGATCTTTCCAATCCGGCCACGCTCTCGATACTGGAGATAGGAAGCGGCACATCGCCCCTGAAACAATTTTTCTCAAACGTCATCACCAGCGACGTGCTTGATCTTGATTACCTCGATCTTGTGTTTGACTGCCACGAGATCGACAAGTTAGACGCAATTAAAGACAGCAGCCTTGACGTCATTACACTCACAAATGTGTTGCACCACCTGAAAAGTCCGATCGCGTTTCTTAACCGCGCCGCCAGCAAGTTAAAACCGGGGGGCAGAGTGATTGCCACTGAGCCTTTTTTTTCCGTGTTATCAACCCCCATCTTCAAATATCTGCACCACGAACCGGTGGAGTTTCGGATTTCCGAGCCGGAGCTTGACGATGTGCAAGGGCCGCTGCAATCAGCTAACATCGCGTTGCCATGGCTAATTTTTTTTCGGAAGCGCGAATGGCTGGAACGATTGAATGAGAACTTCGATGTAGGAGGTCTTTCCATACGCCCCTTCAGCGGCCTGTCCTACATGGCTACCGGCGGAATCTCGCGCAGGCTGCCGGTCCCACGCTTCCTCTATCGTTTGTTCTTTCCGATCGATCTGGCTTTCAGCCGTTGGGTCCCGCGGCTATTGGCGTCGTTCTTTACGATAACGCTCACGCGGCGCTAGGCTCCTGATGTCTGTAGCTTCCGTTCTCCGGGCCATCGGAAATAAAGTTTATGAACACGCCTTCCCAATCTACCGGCCGCTCTACGGCGCTTACAAGGCATACGCTGATCGCGCAGAGCGGCAGCTACTGAGAAAGATTTTGTTTCCAGGCGCTGTTGTCGTAGATGTCGGAGCTAATATTGGAATCTACTCCAACTTCCTCTCCCGCTGCGTTGGTCCAACCGGCCTGGTGCATTCTTTCGAGCCTTCACCGGACAATTTCAAGCGGTTGTGCGCTGCCACAGAAAAGGTTTCAAACGTGCGGCTATCCCAGGCTGCGGTGGGGGAGCGTAGCGGCGAGTGCAAGCTTTACATTTCAGAGAAGCTAAATGTCGATCATAGGACCTACAAAGCCGATGGGAACTTACGCCGCGCCGTTCCCACTGAAATGGTAGCGCTCGACGATTACTTCAAACCCGGACAACGCGTTGACTTGATCAAAATGGACATTCAAGGATATGAGCTTCATGCGTTACGCGGCGCAAAACGCGTATCAGAGGAAAATGCGGACATCACTCTTTTGGTCGAGTTGTGGCCTTCTGGCTTGGAACAAGCGGGCGTTAACTGGAAAGACCTTGTCGAAATGCTAAAGGGCTTGAGTATGAATCTAAGCCTGATCGCAATGTCTGGTTTGGTTCCGTTTGATACGCGTGACGTTCGAAGCGATGTGTCTTGGTACATAAACCTTTTCGCAAGTCGTAGGAGGCTGGCAGAAATTCGACTCGATTAACACAGGTAACTCGGTTTTTGCTGGACGTTCGACGCCAAGCGTTGAATGTTCGCGTCCGCAAATGCAAACTTCGCTTCAATCGACAATTGACCTGCCCGGAATCAACAGGCTGCGCAGCGGCAAGGTACGCGAAGTGTTCGATCTGGGCGAGACACTGCTCTTTGTCGTCACGGATCGGATATCCGCCTTTGACGTGATCCTTCCCGATCCGATTCCGCCAAAGGCGCAGTGCTGAATCAGATTTCCGCGTTTTGGTTCAAGCGATTCGACGATATCCGGAATCACTTTGTCACGGCAAAGTTCGACAAGTTCCCCAAAGAATTGCAGCCGTTTCGGGAGCAGTTGGCCGGACGTTCAATGATCGTCAAGAAAACCAAGCCATTGCCGGTTGAATGCGTGGTGCGCGGTTATCTGGCTGGCTCCGGTTGGAAAGAATATCAGGAATCGCAGAGCGTTTGCGGGATTAAACTGCCAGCAGGACTCAACCTGGCGTCGCAATTGCCGGAACCAATTTTCACCCCCGCGACGAAAGCCGAAACCGGTCACGACGAGAACATCGACATGAAACGATGCTCCGAGATTCTCGGCGACGACGTGGCTGAACGCGTGAAGACTCTGAGCTTGGAAATTTATTCGCGCGGCCGCGATCACGCTGATCAGTGTGGAATTATCGTCGCAGACACGAAATTTGAGTTCGGCATTGTCGATGAAGATTTGCTTTTGATCGACGAATGTCTGACGCCGGATTCGTCGCGCTTCTGGCCAAAGGACCAGTACACGGTCGGGCAAAGCCCGCCGAGCTCGACAAGCAATTCGTGCGCGATTATCTGGAGACTCTCGATTGGGACAAAACTCCCCCTGCCCCGCGTCTGCCGAAGGAGGTAATCGAAAAAAGTTCGGCCAAATATGTTGAAGCGTTTCGCCGGCTGACAGGAAGCGAGATCGAGGACGCCTAGGTCGTGTCTGCTGCGTTCAGGCTTATGCGGTGTCGCGTCACGAAAACGGAAAGCGCCAGAACACTGGCGCACTCCAAAACGTGGCCGCCTGTCCAAATTCAATTTTCTCGCTTGCGTTTTGGAGTGCGGCGGTACTCCGCCGCTTTTCGTCGCCAGCCAGGCTGCTGCCGCGCCGGGCTTTTCGCGTAGCCGAACATGTCGCGCGGGCCTGACATTTTGTTTATCATGACCGATCAGCAGCGGTTCGATACGATTGCTGCTCTCGGAAACTCACACATCTACACGCCGAACATGGATCGGCTGGTGCGAAGGGGAATCAGTTTTTCGAACGCATACGCGACGTGCCCAGTTTGCGTTGCCGCGCGCTACACAATCCGCACCGGATGCGAGCCGGCGACGACCCGAGTGTTCACTAATGCTAAGGCAAATGCCGTGCCCGGTCAGGCTATGGAAATGGAAGACCGTTGCGGGGTCTACCTGGGCCGAACCATGTCGCGTCTCGGCTATCGAACTTTCGGAGTCGGAAAGTTCCACACGAATCCGTGGAACGAAGACCTCGGTTTCGAAACAATGTGGCGTTGTGAAGAGACTTACCATCCGCCAAATCGCGAAGGCGATGACTACGGTTCGTGGCTGGCGCGGGAGCATCCGGAGTTCGATTTCCTGGAGCAACCGATGGGCGAACGAACTGAGATGTTTTACCTTCCGCAACGCAGTCCGCTTCCAGCGAATCTAGTCGGCGAGTGGTGGACGGCTGATCGCACGGTCGAGGAAATCGCAAAGGCAGATGATTCGCGGCCGTTCTTCGGATTTGTGTCGTTCGTCGGGCCGCATCCACCACTGGCTCCGCCGATTCCCTTCAACAGGATGTATAATCCCGATCGACTGCCAGAGGCAATCCTCGGCAACATCGAGGAAGATCACCTGGACGAAGAAATTCCTTTTATGCGTCACGCCATTTGGGCGGACGCAATTAATCCGGCGCTAACTAAAATCGTGAAGGCGCGTTACTACGGCGAGGTCACCTATTTGGACTATTGCCTCGGCCGAATTCTCGATGCAGTCGAAACGCGACCAAACTCCGAGAACGTTCTCATCTGTTTTTTTTCCGATCATGGTGATCTGCTCGGAGACCATCGTGGCTGGCAGAAACAAAACTTCTTTGAGGCGGCGTGCCGTGTCCCTTTGCTGCTCAGTTGGCCAACCGCATTGCCGGCGGGAAATATCCGGAGGGAATTGATTAGCCTGGCGGATCTCTTCGGGATTGCGACCGGAGCTGCCGGTGAATGCGAGGTCCGCGAGGGAATCGACGTTCTCACAATGCTGCGAAGCGAATGCGCACCGCGCCAGTATCTCATCGGGATGGTTGAAGTTCCCGGCTCACAGGATTTCAAAATCATGGTCCTGACAGACGAGTGGAAATACATTTTCATGGCGAACGGCGGGCGGGAACAGCTCTTCAATCGCAAAAAGGATCCTAACGAGTTGTCGAACTGCGTCAGCTCGTCGTCTGAAATCAGGAACGACTTATATGCCCTGGCGGTGAAAGCGTGCCGAGTCCGGGGCGCAACCGACGCGATCGACGGCAATAAGCTCCGGGCATTTCCGTTCCGTCAACGGCCGCCGATCCGCATCTATCAATTCGACCGTTCTCGCGGCGTGCTCGGATTTCCCGACAAACCTCAGGACGCGCTGAAAATCTTCGACCGCGCCACGTTGACATCGTTGGAGTGAAAATGGAGATGGCTTCACACGATCAGGAAGATCTTGGCCTCGGCCTTAAACCGGGCGACGCGCAGTACCGTGCTTATGTCGGTCCGCCGGAAGATTACGACTTGATCGCCGCGATGACCTTCAATCTCCTGACCACGCTCGGTTTACGTCAGCAGCATTCGCTGCTTGATATCGGTTGTGGTTCGCTGCGGATCGGACGGCTTTTAATTCCGTACCTGAACCGAGGGAAATATTTTGGCGTAGAGCCCAACGAATGGTTGGTCGATGAGGGAATCAGCCGGGAGCTGGGCGAAACGTTGGTGCAAATCAAACACCCGACATTCTTTTTTTCCGATTCACCGGACACGATTTCGCAGGCGAAAATCGCTTTCAATTTCGTATTGGCCCAATCGATCTTCAGCCATTGCGGACTCGACCTGATCAAGGGTTGGTTATCCGCGATTTCGCGTTCACTGGCTCAGGACGGAGTGCTGGTTGCCACGTTTTTGATCGGCGACGAAGACTCCGCGCAAACGGGCTGGATCTATCCCGATTGCGTGAATTACCGGCCAGCGACACTGGAACACGCAGCGGCAGACGTGAATCTGCGATTTGAAATTCTGGATTGGAAACACCCTCGCCAGACGTGGGCGCTTCTTGCCGCTCCCGGATTTGATTCCACCTGGTTCAAGGATCGCCCTCTCACTTGGAACACAGGACTGGAAAGAGCGCTCATCCAAAAGCATCGACCGTGACCGACGAGAAAATTTTTGCGACCCCACGCAAGGTGGAAGATGTCGCCGATTGTTATTTTTACCACACGATGGAGCTTCCGGGTCGCGGAGTCGTCGAGGGTCGGGACTGGGATTTGCGTGGCCGAGTGGATGAGTACCTGGGCAATGTTGATTTCGCCGGTCAACGCGTTTTGGAAATTGGTCCTGCCAGCGGTTTCTTAACGTTCGAGATGGAAAAGCGCGGCGCTGACGTCGTATCGGTCGAAGTCACCGACGAGCACGGCTGGGACTTTGTTCCATACCCGACTGCAAAATTGGAAGAAGTGTTCGGCCCGCGTCGAATCGTGATGCAACAATTGAAGAATTCCTACTGGTTGAGTCACGCCGCTCTACAATCCAAGGCGAAGGTGTACTATGGCGATGCTTACAATTTGCCTGCGGTGCTCGGAGAGTTCGACGTCGCCGTGATGGGAGCGGTGCTGCTCCACTGCCGCGACCCGCTTCGAATCGTTGAGCAATGCGGAAAACTAGCAAAGGCGCTCATCATCGTCGACAAGTTCCATCCGGATTTGGAAGGCGCACCAGTCTGTCGCCTGGCGCCGACGCCGGAAAATTTTCTTTGGCACACCTGGTGGCATTTCAGCACGCAATTCTTCACACAATTTCTGGCGGTGATGGGATTCACGGCGACAGGGACTTCAACGCATGAGCAATATCATCGCGGAAAAGCGCACACGCTGTTTACCCTCGTCGGGCGAAGGGAATGAAAGGCTTCGCGCTGGCAAAAGCAATCCGACGAGATCACATTTGCAAGGTTTGCCCCGACTGGCAACGCATGGCGCGGTAGCTTAGCACGCGCTCGCATTCCACCCTACTCACTTAAATCTCGGATTGAGTATTACTTGGTAGCATCAAGACCAGCCCGCCAGCTTCCAATACGCGATGCCAGCCGGGATCTATCAATTTGAGCGTCGCCAAAACTCTCTCGCTTTGAGATTCCGGAGCGGCGACGGCATTTGCCCGACCAGTTTCAATGACTTGGCGAAATTCTGGTTCCAACAATCGGAGTCGTTGGAGATTTCCTGACCTGTCTCCCTCGACAAAAGCCTGTGCCTTGGCGCGGAGAATGCCTTCATCCGGATTTCCGGCATTCGCAAAATAGTGCGTGACCAGTCGGGGAGCTACAACTTTCATTTCCGGGAACAGAAGCGGTAGCTCGCAACTAGCTGTCCAGCCCGGAGCCAGCAGCTTGGCATTCGCGATGTATCTGCCGGCAGCTTTAGCGAAATCAGTGTTCGCGGGAAGCAACTGATACTCGCTGGGTGATTTCCAACCGATGCCAAGCTTTGGATCTCGTGGCGTTATTGATAGTCCGCGACAGGTGTAAAGGAAACTGACAAGAACTATCAAAAGCCCTGACGCAGCCAGTAATCGGCCTCTTAAAGGTTGGCCTGGCTGGACTAGCCGCGAACCCGCTGCCCCCAGCATAGCACATAGCAGCGGTAACTGCAGAAGATACACAAGGCGAAAATAACAGTAAGCAAAGAGGTTCTTCATCCACCAGTGCGCCAACAACGGATTCAAGCAGAGCAGCCACACAGCGCATAGGTAGAGGAAGAGGAAAAGTCCATTCCTTCCTTTAACGATTAGCAGGGGCACAGCAATCATTAATACCGCGTCGCGAATGTAATCAGCAGGCCCTCCGATAACAAAATCCAAGGCTTTGTGCCACGGCATGTAAGTTGGTCCAAACATCCTAACGTCAATTGGCTTTGGAATTACATTAAAGCTCAGCAAAACCAATATCCCGATTGGATAGGCCAGAGGAACTATCAACGAAAAGCCGCGGCGAATTTGTTTCCAGCGATCTTCGATTGGCTTGCGTTCGAATCGCTCAAGGCTGAAAAAAGCTATCCAGGAGCATCCAATAACGGCGGGAATCAAATAAAGCGCTGGATTACTTAGGCCTACACCGGCAATTCCTAACAAAGTGAGCCACACAAGGTCAGTTGGGTTGCCGCTATTAAGGAATCGGTAAGTGAGCGCAAGACCGATCGGTAGAAATAAAATCCAAACGATCGGTTTACCCTGCCACATGTAACAAGAAGTGGTTGCGAACCCGAAAAGTCCGGCAGTGTTGATCGACTCTAGGGGCTGGCCAGCGACACGCGAAGCTACAGCTCCAAGGAGCACTCCGAGCGGAGACGGGTCGGCGACAAGCAAAAATGCTATTCCAAACAATGCCCCGATCGCGGCAGCCCAGCGATTCAATCCGAACCTTCGCGTGCACCAATAGAGCACAAATGGGAGCGAGAAGGCGGCAAACATGTGACCCACCACCTGGTAGAAGTAGAGAGGATCGATTCGAAGCCAGTGAGCTGCAAAGGCCATGAGCATTTCATGGCTCGTTGCTACATGGACAGGTGAGAACGCCGCGGCATCCACGTCGACGCTCGTCTGACGGAGGCAAATCGGCTCGTCGAGCAATGAGAGTTGAGTGAGAGCTCGATGGAAATAGATGACATCATCTTGATTCGGACGGCGCACGAAGAGAATGGTAGTTCCATAGGCTATGGCCAGAACTAGCAGAAGGACGTGGGACAGATGAAACCGATATCCATTACCAGGCGTTGCATTCGTTTTCTTAAACAAGCGCCACAGCAAAAAGAAACCCGGAATTGCAATAGCCAAGAAGCACCACGTGATCGTTTTCGCTGGCCATCTGACAATAAGAACAAGCTGATAGGCGAGCGTCCAAAATGCGACTCCCGCTATCGGCAGTAGCAAAACATCGCCGGCGCGAGATTCGGCAGGCCTCTGGGAAATAAGCATCAACTGTATCCTCGAATTCTCCAGAATGTCGGGTTCTCTTACAACGATCCGTTATGAACCGTCATGATATAGCCTTTTGAGTCAGAAGGGAGTTGGTCCCCTGTTGTGGCTCTAGGCCGAAAAAACAGGATCGTTGGAGACGGATAGGTAACCTCCTGAGAAACCACACATGGTTAAACTCGTGCCCAAAAATCTTTGGGCGAACGCCGTAGCATATTCGAATTTTTCATGTTCCACAGGCCATGAAACTTCTAGAAACCCACATTGCCGGGCCCTAGGAAATAGGTCAATTCCTAAGATTGCGCTGGCTATGGAATCAGTTCACTCACCAGCGACTTCTCTTCTTTCAATTCCGCTATCGACGCGTCGATTTTCTTGCGGCTGAAATCGTTTAATGGAAGGCCTTCAATGATTTGCCACTTTCCGCCACGAACACGGACCGGGAATGACGAGATCAATCCTTTTTCGACGTCGTAGCTCCCGTCGGAACAAACTGCCACGCTGTGCCAATCCTCGCCCGGCGTGTCGTTGATGAGCGAGTTCACTGTGTCGACAACAGCATTTGCAGCTGATCCAGCTGACGAAAGTCCCCGCGCCTTAATCACTGCGGCGCCGCGCTGTTGCACCGTCGCAATGAAGTCTTCCTTCAACCATTTCTCGTCTCCGATCGCTTCGTTCGCGGGACGACCGTCAATTCTGGCGTTGTAGAAATCGGGATACTGCGTCGAAGAATGATTTCCCCAGATGGTCATGTTCGTGACCGAACGAATGCTTACGCCGGCCTTGTGCGCGAGCTGTGCGCGGGCGCGATTTTCGTCCAATCGGGTCATGGCAAACCAGCGGTCGCTCGGAATTTCCTTCGCGTTATTCATCGCGATCAGGCAATTGGTGTTGCACGGATTTCCGACCACAAACACGCGCACATCGGCCGCAGCGTTTTTTTGAATGGCCCCGCCTTGCCCGATGAAAATCTTTCCATTGATCCCGAGCAGATCCTTCCGTTCCATACCGGCCTTGCGTGGCACACTTCCGACCAGCAACGCCCAGTTCACGTCGCGAAAACCTTCATCGAGATCGGCCGTCGGTATCACGGATTCAAGGAGCGGGAACGCGCAATCATCCAATTCCATGACCACGCCTTCGAGCGCGCCGAGCACGGGTGGAATTTCGATCAAATGAAGTTTGAGCGGCTGATCGGGCCCAAACATTTGCCCGGAGGCGATGCGAAACAGAAGCGCGTAACCAATATGCCCGGCGGCGCCGGTCACAGCGACTTTAATGGGAGTTTTCATGGCGCAATTAGCCATAAACGTTCCGCTGAGCAACGCCAAAGCCAACTACAGGTCATGTCGAGCGAAGTCGAGACATCCCGTGAATTCACCGGTACGCTTGGCGACGGGGTTCCTCGACTTCGCTCGGAATGACACGATGAAAGATCAGCGGTAAATTCGAACGCGATGTATCCAAGTAAATTAGGCAAGATCATCAATCTTTTTGAATCGTTGCCGGAAGATGAGCGGCGCGAGACGCTAGTTTCGTATGCAGACAATGCGAAGAGACAGGAGCCGCGTGAAGGCGAGAATTTTGATCTCGTCGACGTTCGGAAAGACGAGGAGTGCACCGACACAGTTGGCGTTTATCTGCACGTAGATGAAGAGGGCAAGGCGCACATTCGCATGACTCTCGGTCCGGAAGTGCAAACGCTCACTCGCGCAATGACGGCCATTCTTTGCAAGGGGCTCGACGGCTCGACGCCGCAGGAGATTCTGGATCTGCCGAGTGATTTCGTGACGCGCGTCGTGGGCACGGAACTGGTCCGCGTCCGCAGCCAGACTGTGTATTACGTCCTCACGCGGATAAAAAGTATCTGCAAAGTTTGGCTGGACCGCCAGCGCATGGCGCAGGTGGCGTAGCGGAATGGAAGTTCGGCTTCCAGCCGAACTCGGCAAATAAGCTTCCAGCTTATCAATGGTCGCGTGAACGAAACGTCGGGCTAGGAAGCCCGGTGGCCGAGTCAACCAGGATGATTGACTTCCGGTGTGCTTCTACGTCGTGGTGTCCGCGTGATTTTATTTGTCATTCCCGGTTAATCCTGTGCAAAAATCACGAGCAAAATGAAAATGACCACTTCCGCAATTCCACTCATCAGTGCGATTACGCTCGTTTCCTGCGCCAACCCCCCGCCCCAACCGGCAAACTTCGGTTGTTCAGGAACGGATTCGCCTGATCATCAGTTGCGCGCATGCATCGTTGAGGTTGGGAAATTCCCGCCACCGCTCAACGAATCGCGCGTCGATATTCGCGACACATCGGGCAAACTGGTTGCTTCGCGTAATTTTGGATCGCCCAAAGGCGACCAGGGCCGCAGTGTTGTCCATTCTGCGTGGACGCCCGATTCCAATTTCTTCGTGTTCAGCACACAGAGCTCCGGTGGGCATTCGCCCTGGCATTGGAACACGTATTTTTACAGCCGGAAAAAGAACAAATTCGCTCTGCTCGACGACACGATCGGAGCAGTGATTAAACCCAACTTCAAAGTCAAAGCGCCCGATATCGTAGAGGCAACCGTACAGGGCACGGCATCCGATCCGAGCGACATTCAAATCGGTCACGTCGTCACCAGGCATCTCGGCTCGCTTTAGCGCCGGAAAATGGTTGCCGGGCTGGAACCTGCTCGACTTGTCAGGCAGAATGCCTGAGTTACCTTCGGCGCGCAGATGCCGCGGAATAACGAACTCAAAACAATCCTTCTCATCGGCTCCGGTCCAATCGTGATCGGGCAGGGCTGCGAATTTGATTATTCCGGTGTGCAAGCATGCAAGGCACTGCGCGAAGAAGGCTACAAGGTGGTGCTGGTGAATTCGAATCCAGCCACCATCATGACCGATCCAGAATTCGCCGATCGCACTTATGTCGAACCGATCACACCTGAAGTGATCGAAGCGATCATGGAACGCGAAAAACCGGACGCAATTTTGCCCACTCTTGGGGGACAGACTGCGCTCAATGCGGCAATGGAATTGAATCGCAACGGTGCGCTTGCGCGGCACGGCGTGAAATTAATAGGCGCGAACGCGCAGGCGATAGCAAAAGGCGAAGATCGCCAATTGTTCAAGGAAGCGATGTTGCGCATCGGGCTTGAGGTGCCGCGCTCTGGCATAGCGCGTTCGCTTGCGGATCTCGATCGAATCGTTGCCGAGATTGGAACATTTCCGTTGATCATTCGTCCAGCATTCACTTTGGGCGGTGCTGGCGGCGGGATCGCTTACAATCGCGAGGAACTCGATGACATCGCTGCGCGCGGCCTGGATCTTTCGCCAGTGCGCGAAGTGTTGATCGAAGAATCGCTGGTCGGCTGGAAAGAATTCGAGATGGAAGTCATGCGCGACCGGAGGGACAACTGCGTCGTCGTTTGTTCGATTGAGAATTTCGATCCCATGGGTGTGCATACCGGCGATTCCATCACAGTCGCGCCTGTGCAAACGCTGACCGACAAGGAATACCAAATGATGCGCGACGCCGCGTTCGCAGTGATCCGTGAGATTGGCGTCGAGACCGGCGGATCGAACATTCAGTTTGCTGTCCATCCTGACACGGGCCGCATGGTGGTCATCGAAATGAATCCGCGCGTATCGCGGTCCAGTGCGCTGGCGTCCAAAGCGACCGGTTTTCCGATTGCAAAGATCGCGGCCAAACTCGCAGTCGGCTACACGCTCGACGAAATTAGAAACGATATCACACGCGAAACACCGGCCTGCTTTGAACCGACGATTGATTATTGCGTGGTCAAAGTGCCGCGGTTCACGTTTGAAAAATTTCCGCAGGCCGACGCCACACTCACGACGCGGATGAAAAGCGTCGGAGAAGCGATGGCGATCGGACGCACGTTTAAAGAAGCGTTGCAAAAAGCGCTGCGCAGCCTGGAGATCAAACGGTTCGGCTTGTTAGGCGACGGCGCTGATAGGGATGTCGATCTTGAGACGTTGCGCCTGAAACTGGCGATTCCGAATGCCGAACGAATCTTCTACATCGCGCAGGCATTTAAAAAAGGCGTCTCGATTGATGAAGCTTATGAGCTTACGAAAATCGATAAGTGGTTTTTGCGAAATGTGCAGCAGATCGTGGAGGAAGCGAGATTCCTGAAAAATGCGCCGCCCTCGCACGCACCGCGGGATGTCTCGTCCGCTCGGAAGTCAGGCTTCCAGCCTGACTCGGTCGGCGAGCATCTTGCTCGTCGAGTAGCAAATCAGCCGCCTGACCGCACGCATACTAATTCAATCGACATCGTCGACTTCGGATTCCGCGGCTTGGATCCGCAGCAGCCAATCGTGCAAAAGCGCGGGCACGTGCCGCACTGGGAACAATCCGGTGCAACTTACTTCGTCACATTTCGTCTGGCAGATTCACTTCCGGCCGATGTTCTCGCGTCGTGGAAAGACGAACGTGCTGCCTGGTTGAAGCTTCACCCGCAGCCATGGGATTGGAAGATTGCGCGTGAGTACATGCGGAAATTTGAGGAAGAACGCGAGCATTGGCTGGATCAAGGACACGGCTCATGTTTGCTCCGCGAACCACAGGCAGCTGCGATTGTGGCGGAGTCGCTGAATCATTTCGATCAGCAAAGATATTTGATCGACTCCTACGTCGTGATGCCCAACCACGTGCACGTGCTGGTCAAGCCACTTGGGGAACACTCGCTCGTGGACATTTTGCACTCTTGGAAATCATTCACCGCAAACATGCTCAATCGGAAAATGAGCCGCGAAGGAGCGCTGTGGATGCACGAAAGCTTCGACACAATTGTCCGCGACGCCGAACATTTGCGTGTGTGCCGAGATTACATTGCGCAAAATCCCGAAAAAGCCCAGCTGACAGCAGACGAATTTGTTCTGGAGCGACGCGACGTGTTACTCATCGATGGGGAAACCCGAAGTGAGGGATCTTGCCTAACTCGGCCGTCGCGCTGCCGGCCCGCCGTCATCGCCGAAGAGCAAGATGCTCGGCAGCCGAGTGAAGCTGGCAGCTTCACTTCCGACACCGCACCCGCAGATGGTGCGCTCGAGAGAAAGCAACTACTCCGCGCGAAGAAGCTCGGTTTTTCAGATCGGCAACTGGCGGTCGCCAATGCGGTTGCCGAAAGCGAAATTCGATCCACGAGGAAAACTGAAGGCGTTACCCCCACCTACCGCCTCGTGGATACCTGCGCGGCAGAGTTTGAAGCGTACACGCCTTACTACTATTCGACGTACGGCGACGAGAACGAGCGGCGCGAGAGCGACAAACGCAAGATCATGATTCTGGGCGGTGGACCGAACCGGATCGGCCAGGGCATTGAATTCGATTACTGCTGCGTGCATGCCGCGTTTGCGCTGCGCGAGCTCGGATTCGAGACGATCATGGTGAACTCGAATCCGGAAACGGTTTCGACCGACTACGACACGAGCGACAAACTTTATTTTGAGCCGCTGACTCTCGAGGACGTTCTTAACATATACGATCAGGAACAACCGGAAGGCGTCTTTGTCCAGTTTGGCGGGCAAACACCGCTGAATCTTGCCAGTGGATTGGAAGCGGCCGGCGTTCCTATTCTTGGGACACAAACCGAAAGCATCGAGACCGCGGAAGACCGAAAACTATTCGCAGACGATGCTGGACAAGCTTGGTCTACGCCAAACTCCAAATGGTTCGGCGGTAAGCATCGAGGAAGCAGTCGCGATCGCACAGAAGATTGGTTACCCAGTGGTGGTGCGGCCCAGTTTTGTGCTGGGCGGTCGCGGCATGGAGCTGGTGTATAGCGAGGCCGATCTGCGGCGGTATGTGGAGGTGGCACTGGAGATCGCGAGCGAACGGAAGACAGGCTACCAGCCTGTCTCGGCCGGCGGGCAGCCTGCCCGCCGCAGAACGAATATTCGTCAGGCTGGCAGCCTGACGGCCGAGTCAGGCAGGCTGCCTGACCTCCGACCAATCCTCATTGATCGCTTTCTCGAGGACGCGATTGAGGTCGATGTCGATTGCATCTCCGACGGCGAGACGACCGTCATCGGCGCAATCATGGAGCACATCGAGGAAGCGGGCATCCACAGCGGTGACAGCGCATGCGTAATTCCGACGTTCTCCCTGTCGCAAAAAGTACTAGCCGAGATTTCATCAGCGACGAAAGCAATGGCGCGTGCGCTGAATGTGCGCGGTCTGATGAACGTGCAATTCGCCGTGAAGGGCGACGATGTTTACGTGCTGGAAGTGAATCCGCGCGCCTCGCGTACTGTGCCGTTTGTCAGCAAAGCGATCGGCGTCCCGCTGGCAAAACTGGCCGCCAAGGTCATGACGGGAATGTCATTACGCGAACTCGGATTCACGAAGGAAATCGTTCCCAAACATTTCTCGGTCAAAGAGGCAGTGTTCCCGTTTCTGCGCTACGAGGGTTTGGATATTTCTCTCGGACCGGAGATGAAGTCGACGGGCGAAGTAATGGGCATCGATGTCGATCTGGGCCTTGCGTATGCCAAATCGCAAATGGCTGCGCCGCCTCCTTTACCAAAACGCGGAAGAGTCTTTGTCAGCGTCAAAGACGCCGATAAGGAAGCGATCATCCCCGTGGCGCGCGAATATCTCAAACTGGGTTTTGAAATTGTTTCCACCAGCGGAACGGCAGAGGCGCTGACCAAAGCGAAAATCAAAGTGACCAAGGTCTTCAAGATTCACGAGGGACGTCCAAACGTGCTCGACCGGATCAAGAACGGTGACATCAATTTCATCATCAACACGCCGAGCGGTAAAATTCCGCGAGAACACGAAGTGGTCATTCGCAACGCCGCGCTCGCGGCAAAGATTCCGATTATGACGACGGTCCGCGCGGCACTGGCCAGCGCGAATGGAATCCGTTCACTGCAAAAACGAAAAGTTCAGGTGCGGAGCTTGCAAGAATATCACGCTTCGCGACGTTAAATTGTTTGAAGCGTTAAAACAGCATTGTCATTCTGAGCGAAGCGAAGAATCTCTGGCCAGTTCTTCTGGCGACGCTAGGGTTTGCAAATCAGAGATGTTTCGCTTCGCTCAACATGACAAAAACAGGTTTTTCTGCTTTAACGCGTCAACGAAAATGAAATTATCGATCTTAGCTGTGGCAATATTGAGTTCGGCGCTTTTTGCCGCCGAACAGAAAAAAGGAGAGGAAACGCCCATGAATTCATCAAACGAAGTTGCCGTGATAAAAACCAGCGAAGGCGATATGGTGGTACAGTTTTGGACTGATGCCGCGCCAAAGACGATCGAGAATTTCAAGAAACTGGCGCGCCAGGGCTTTTACGACGGGACGATTTTCCACCGGATCGTCAAACAATTCATGATCCAGGGCGGAGATCCGAATTCGAAAGATCCGGCAAAAGAGAACAGCTACGGGCAAGGCGGACCCGGCTACAACATCAATGCCGAGTTCAACGATCATAGCCATGATGCCGGCGTTATTTCGATGGCGCGCAGTTCGGATCCAGACTCCGCAGGGTCGCAATTCTTCATCTGCCTCGCCCCCGTGCACCGGCTCGACCATCAATACACCACCTTTGGCAAACTTATTAAAGGCCAGGATGTGCTGGAGAAAATCGGTGATATTCCGGTCACCAGAAACAGCATGGGCGAACCGAGCAAACCGAGCAAACGCGTGGTGATCGAGAGCATCAAAATCGTGCCGGCTGATTCGGTGAAATAATTGATCCACCGGTCATGTCGAGCGAAGTCGAGGCATCCCGCGAAAATACCTTCAAGGCTGTGCAACGGGATTCCTCGACTTCGCTCGGAACGACAAAAATCGCGCTGATTCAGATGCGCTGCGGCGCGGAGCCGGAGAAGAATCTCTCGCGCGCGATCGAATTTATCCGCGACGCGGCCAGACAAGGCGCGCAGATCGTCTGCCTGCCGGAGCTTTTTCGGTCGCAATACTTTTGCCAGACAGAAGATCATAAGAATTTCGATTTGGCCGAGGAAGTGCCGGGGAAATCAACCGCTGCGCTGGGAGAAGTCGCGCGGGAAACTGGCGCAGTGATTATTGCATCGCTTTTCGAGAGACGCAGCGCCGGTCTTTATCACAATACGGCGGCAATCATCGACACAGACGGACAATTGCTCGGTAAATATCGGAAGATGCATATTCCCGACGATCCGCTGTACCACGAAAAATTTTACTTCGCACCGGGCGATCTCGGCTTCAAGGCCTGGGACACCGCGCGCGGCAAGATCGGCGTCTGTGTTTGCTGGGACCAATGGTATCCGGAAGCCGCGCGATTGACCGCATTGCGCGGCGCAGAGATTATTTTTTATCCAACGGCAATCGGCTGGCATCCGAGCGAGAAAAAGGAATTTGGAAAGGCGCAACATTCTGCCTGGGAAACGATTCAGCGTGGTCATGCGATCGCCAACGGATGCTACATCGCGGTGGCGAACCGCGTTGGGCACGAAGCGCCTGCCGGTGGAGAGGGCATTGAATTCTGGGGGCAAAGCTTCGTGTGCGGGCCGGACGGCGAAATCATCGCAATAGGTTCGATCGATCAAGAAGAGATTGTGGCGGCGGAAATCGAATGGACTCGCGTCAACGAGCAGCGGACGCACTGGCCATTTCTGCGGGATCGCAGAATCGATGCGTACGGCGAGATCAATCGACGTTTGATCGATTGAGCAATGGAAGTCAGGCAGCTGTGCCTGACTCGGCCGGCAAGCTGCCAGCTTGCTGGATCTTCGACATGCTGGCAGCATGTCTGCCGAGACAGACTGGCAGTCTATCTTCCGTCTCTGAAGAGCGCGCTGTCCCGGATTTGCCCTTTGTGGTAATACGAGCCCGATGACTGCGAGCGCTGCTCAACCGAAGCGCCGGCCGTGGTATCGCCCTTCGTTGACGGTCCAAATCATGATAGGGCTGGTTGCCGGCGGCGTGATTGGATGGCTGCGGCCCGATTGGGGCAACGCGGTTTATTTTTTGCGCGACATTTTCATTAACCTGATCAAATCAATCATCGCGCCGCTTGTGTTTTCGACGATCGTCGTGGGAATCGCGGGCGCCGGTGCGCTTCGGAATGTGGGGCGCATGGGAATCAAGGCGCTGATCTATTTCGAGATCGTTACTACAATCGCGCTGTTCATCGGATTGGCCGTGGTGAATCTCACCAAGCCTGGCGTCGGGGTGATTCTCGACGCAACGAACACGTCCGCCATCCAGTCCATCGAGCACACTCATCCGAAGTCTTTCGTCGAAACCATCGTCCACGCGTTTCCATCCAGCATCATTGAAGCGATGGGTCGGGGCGACGTTTTACAAATCGTCGCGTTCAGTGTGCTGTTCGCGCTGGCAGTGTCGGCAATTGGCGAAAAAGGCAAACCAATCGTCCGCGCAATGGAGAGCCTTTCGCAGGTGATGTTCAAGTTCACGAATTATGTGATGATGTTTGCGCCAATCGGCGTCGGCGCGGCGATGGCGCACACGATCGGCACGCAAGGATTGGGTGTGCTGAAAAATCTGGGGGCCCTGGTTTTGTCGCTTTACGTGGCGCTGATCATCTTTGTCGTGCTGGTTTTTGGGTTGGTCATTTTCATCGTACGCGTGCCATTGCGGCAGTTCGTGCGCGCGATACGCGAGCCGGCGGTGCTGGCATTCGCCACCACCAGCAGTGAGTCGGCACTGCCAAAAGCAATGGAATCGATGGAGCGCTTCGGTGTGCCACGGCGGATCGTGGGATTCGTGATGCCTACCGGGTACTCATTTAATCTTGACGGCTCAACGCTGTATCTGGCAATGGCATCGGTCTTCGTGGCACAGGCGGCCGAAGCCACTACAGGTCAGCACATGGGATGGGATCGGCAGATCCTGATGGTGCTCACGCTGATGATCACATCCAAAGGCGTGGCGGCGGTTCCGCGCGCGTCGCTCGTGATCTTGCTCGCCACCGTGAACAGCTTCCTGCCCGCTGGCCTCGGACCGATTGGCGTGGCGGTGATCTTTGGCGTCGATGAATTGATGGATATGGGACGCACTTGCGTAAATCTGATCGGCAATTGTCTGGCGACGATCGTCGTCGCGCGATGGGAAGGCGAATTCGATGACCGGCGTGCGCGTGTGTTTGGCACGCCCGCCGAAGCTGAATTGGATTTGAAAACCGGCGAGGTCGCCTTCGCTGATGCCGTTACGCAAGGCGATTAAGGCGACCGGCGTACGCGCAGATTTGGCCTAACAATCTGCGTTTTACCTCGGACGATTTTCTACCGAAAATAGGGTTGACCAATCAAAACCCTGCTTGGAGAGTCGCGAACTTTCACTAAACACAAACCTATGAAAAAAAATATTCGCAACGATCCTGATATCCTCTGCTATCGGCTTGGGCGTTATTGCATTTGGTGTACGCGGCGGCTCGCCTCGCCCGAATGCAAACGCTGACGCCTTCAACCGCGGGCCCGACATGGATCAGTCGAATGCCGTTGTGCAACTCAAAGGTGACCCAATAAGTACGAATCCCAGCACGAAGCCGGCACACGGCAGAAAAATTGATTTCAAGAGCCAGGGAGTAAGATCATACCGCGGGCAACTGAATCAGAAGCGCAATGAATTCAAACACTGGCTGCGAGCAAATGCGCCCAGGGCAAAGGTTACGGGCGAATACGATGTCTCACTTAACGCGGTGGCGGTGCAACTTAACGGAACGTCGCTGGCGACAATCGCCGCCGCACCTATGGTGCAGAGCGCAGAGTACAATGTGCTTTACCACCCTACTCTGAGTGAGAGCTACAAAATCATCAACGCGTACATTGACCGCGGTACATGCACATTCAGCCAGAAGGTTGCGAACGGCGCTCGCGAACCACGCCGAATTGGTGGTCAAGGATGCCGTCATCGGCACATACAATGTCGGCCCGACATTGCAGGGTGGAGGGCGTGAGAACCTATCCGTAGCCGCGGACGCAACCACATGGATGGATCCGGTCTCGGCGAGCTTCGGCCGTGTCGCCGTTGGGCGTCCGACTTCGGTTACGGTCACACTGTACAATCCAACCGGCACTGACCAGACGTTCGCGGTCTCGAAGATGAAATTTACTCCGAGCACCTTTGGGGACACGGTGCCTCTGATCTGGAATGCCGGAACTATTACTCCGGGCGATGATCGGATCACGGTTCCGGCCAGCGTAACCGTACCTGCCAACGGTACGACGACGCTCACGGTGACAGTCGCTGCAGGAATAGGTGCCACGGTCCAGGGCTGGATCAATCTCGATGGCCCGATGGACAACGATCTGCATTTCGCGTATTACGCACACGTAGGCCCGTAATCGCATCGCAAAGTAGTTCTACCAAACAGGGACGCGGGTAACCGCGTCCCTGTTTTTTTATGGCCGAATATCAGGGCATCGACAAATACGCGCGGTTTCGGCTAAGCTGCGCCATGATCGCAGTTTTACGCATGCCGGAAGCAACTTACCTGATGCAGATTTTTGCCTCGGCTTTTCTGGCGATTCTTTTCCTGCAATCAGGAATTGATAAAATCGCCGATCGCCGTGGAAATTTTGAATGGTTAAAAGGACATTTCGCAAAAAGTCCACTGGCTGGAATCGTTCCCGCGCTGCTGATCTGCATCACGATTCTGGAGGTCGCGGCCGGCGCGCTGAGCGGCGTCGGCTGTCTGCTGATTATTCTTTTGAAAGATTCGACGATCGCGTTCTACGGGGCAATTCTTTCCGCCGCAGCCATCACGGCGCTGTTTTTTGGGCAGCGAATCGCGAAAGAGTATGCTGGCGCCGCAGTCCTTGTTCCCTACTTTCTGCTCACGCTGGTCGCAATTTATCTGCTTGCGCAGGGGTAAGTCGGTGCGACGCGAACGGGATGAGCCAATCTGTCTTGCAAGCGCGTCTCCTCGCAGATTGGATTTCTTCTGGAGAAAGCCGGCGACTGCGTGAGTTGTTTCCGCAGGAGTATTCGAGTAGCTTCGCTCCCGCCCGGCGAGTGGAGCACGCGCCGACCCGCTATAACTCGATCTGATTTGCTCATGAGCGTCGACAAAGCTCGCGAAATTATCAAACGGGCAATGGCAGATCGGAGCGTGTATGACGTGATGGCCGCGCGTGAAAATGAAGTCTGGGGAAAAATTCTCCCAGACCGGGATCAGTCGGACCTCGCGGTCGAAGACACCAAAGCGGCCGCTATGCTTGGGATTTGCCGCAACCAATCTTCACTCTTTTGCCTGGCAAACGAGAAAGGACTGACGTTTGGGCACGGCTTGACGCTCGGATGCGGAGCTGGGAGATGTGAACGCGACTTGATCTCTCGGGGCGTCGGCCTCAGTTTTCATGGAATCGACATCTCCGAGAGAACCATTGCCATGGCGCGCGAGATTGCGAAGGAGCGAAACCTGCCGCTCACATATGAAGTGGCCGACCTGAATTTCGTGCGGTTACCCGAAAAGACTTTCGATCTGGTGGTAGCTCAGACTTGTCTGCATCACATCCTTTTTCTCGAACACGTCGCGGAACAAATATGGCGCTCACTGAAAAACAATGGTTATCTCTGGATTCACGACTTCATCGGCGAAAGCCAGTTTCAATATGACGCCAAGCGCCTGGCCATAATCAATCAAATCCTGGCTGTTCTTCCCGAAAAACTCCGCAAAAATAGAGTTACCGGCCGCACAACCGAGGAGATCAAACGTCCGGAACCCGGCCGTCTTGGCTCACCGTTCGAATCGATCCGCTCGGCCGAAATCATCCCGGTATTTCAACGGTGGTTTACGATTGAATGGAAGCTGGAGTTCGACGCTTTTCTGCGCGTTGTTGTACCGCCGGGTATCGTGCGGCCTATCTAGAAGACGAAGATACCAGGGCCGTCTTCGAATTGTTGATGTTGCTCGATCAGTTGTGTATCGAGGGAAAGATTGTGTCACCAAGTGGCGGCCAATACCTCATGCGCCCGAGACCCCATGATGAAATTCAACCGATATAGCATCTGCGATTTAAGCGCGTCGCGGTCCGTGCTGGATTCCTTCTGGAGAAAAATTCGCACTGTGCTTGAGTAGGAGCCCAGCCAGGCCCTGTCGAAATCTTTGGGTTCAGCTATCGACTAAACGTGACACTCCCGGGTCATTCTTTTCTCACTCCGAAATCCCGTGGCTCCACGTCTGAAAGGTGCGCTACCGGAGAAGATGCGCGTGTGTCATCGACCTCTCCTGAACTCAATACGCGATCAATCTACGTCGCGAGAAGGACTGAAGTGGACAAGAACTGGCTGGAGAACCGCGCCAACCGCTGGTACAAAGCCGGATCAAGCCCCGACGATGGTGCCGACTATGCGTTTCAGCGGCTGCAGCAGAAATGGTTTACGCCGCGAATTAGGCCCAAATTCAAATTCGTGCGAGACGACAAATTTTATGCCATTGGATCGTGTTTTGCCCGTGGAATTGAACACGCACTCACCGGGCGCGGAGTTGCCGTTGAGAGCATGGCACCGGAGTTCGCCAAGCTTCAGCCGGTGAACAAGGAGGTAACAGGACTCGGTTTCACAAATAAGTACAACACGTTCTCAATCTTGAATGAACTCCGTTGGGCACTTGATCCCGAAGCAGCTTTCCCTGTGGATTCAATTTTTCAGGTTACAGAAAGCACTTGGTTTGATCCACACTGCACCCCTACACTTGAACTGGCTGGGTTGTCGGAAACGCTCAATCGTCGTGCACTGCTGCAAACCGTCGCAAAGCGAGTAGCGCACTGCCGCGGTCTGATTATAACACTAGGCCTCGTCGAAGTCTGGCGCGACTGCGAAGCCAGCGTGTACACTAATTCCACTCCGATCCGCTCAGTGTTAAAGCCCGACCCAAATCGCTACCAGTTTCACCTCACCAGCTTCGTTGAAAACTGGGAAAGCCTCGAAGCCATACACGCGTTGCTAACCCGCTATGGCCACCCTGATCTTCGGATTGTAGTTACCGTGTCCCCCGTGCCCCTAATGGCAACATTTTCAAAGATGGACGTGGTGGTAGCCAATACCTATGGAAAATCGCTGTTGCGAACAGTCGCCGATGAGTGGACCGCCGCGCATCCAAATGTGGATTATTTTCCAAGTTATGAAATCGTCCAAAACTCCAATCGTGAAGCGGCGTGGGAGGCCGATCTAAGGCACGTAACAGGTGCTGCAGTGGAGCATATTATGGACTTGTTCGTACGGGAATACATCGAGTGACGTCGAAATGAGTTGGGACCGCGCGAGCTTCCCTCGGTTGTAATCGCCAAACGGTTGGCCACAACGAATAGGTTCATAGTCTCGCTGGAGAAAAGCAGCAGTTGTGCTTGACTGATAGGTTCGAGATCTCTCGGCAGAATGCCTGCGCAAACGATCAAGATTAGCGGTGCCCGCCAGCACAATCTCAAGAACCTCCACGTCGAGATTCCGCGGGAGAAGCTGGTGGTTATCACCGGTTTAAGCGGCTCGGGGAAATCCTCGCTCGCTTTCGACACGCTTTATGCGGAAGGGCAGCGCCGCTATGTCGAGAGCCTTTCCGCTTACGCGCGGCAGTTCCTCGATCAAATGGAAAAGCCGGATGTCGATTTCATTGAAGGCTTGTCGCCTGCCATCGCCATCGAACAACGCAGCGCGGGCGCGAACCCGCGATCGACAATCGCCACTACGACTGAGATCTACGATTACCTGCGGGTCCTCTTTTCCGCGGTAGGTCAACCGCACGATCCCCTCACCGGCCGGCCCCTCAGCCGCCAAACGCCTCAGCAAATCGTCGATCAAGTCCTGGCGTGCGAACCGGCCACCAAAATCGTTGTGCTGGCTCCGTTGATTGAAAATCAACCCGGTGAGTTCCGGGACGTGCTCGAAAAGCTCCGGCGCGAGGGATTCGTTCGTGCGCGCATCGATGGACAGATGATCGAACTGGATCGCACTGAACCGATCCGGCTGAAGAAAGGTGAGCGGCACACGATTGAAGCGGTGGTCGATCGGCTGGTCGCCCGCGATGGCATTCGGGCACGGCTGACAGACTCAATCGAAACGGCCCTCAAATGGGGCGGTAACCGGGTTATTGTTTTGCGACAACAACCCGGCGATGGAGTAACGGAGCGATGGAGTGATGGGAAAGCCAATACTCCACCACTCCACCACTCCAGCACTCCACCGGGTAGCTGGGCAGAATGCCGGTATTCCACGGATTACGGGAATGCTGAGACCGGCTTCAATCTAGGCGAGCTGACGCCGAGACATTTTTCCTTCAACAGCCACCTCGGCGCTTGCCCGGCTTGCCACGGTCTGGGAACACAATTGGTCGTTGACCCGGAGTTAATGATTTCCGACCAAACCAAAACCCTGGCCGAAGGAGCAATCACACCCTGGCGTCGCGGCACAAAACGCATGCGAGTCTACTATCGGCATCTGCAGGATGCGCTGATCAAACACTTCAACATAAACGAAGACGTGCCGTTCGCCGATTTGCCTGATGCATTCAAAGCCGCGCTTTACTTCGGCACCAATGGTAAGCCGGTTGAAATGCAGTTTGGAGGCAGCTCCGATAAATCGCGAGCAGGCGGCGACAAGAAAATTACAAAACCGTTCGAGGGACTCGTGCCCCAAATGCAGCGGCTTTATGAGCAGACCGAGAGCGAGTTCACGCGCAATCGCATTCGAGCATTCATGACTCGCGAGACATGCAAGGTTTGCGGCGGCGCAAGACTCAAACCGGAAATCCTTGCCGTCACAATACGTAGCGTATGCGTCCCGCTTGCGCAGCGCAACCGAGACGGTCGCGCTACTCTAGAATTGAACATTCACCAGTTTAGCCAGCAAACCGTGGAAGACGCCCTGCGATTCATTGCCGATCTCGACTTGACCGATCAGCAACAGACGATCGTAACAGAAGTGATCCGCGAGATTCAGTCGCGTCTGCAATTTCTGGCGGAAGTCGGGCTAGGCTATCTCACATTGAATCGCGAGAGCGGCACGCTTTCCGGAGGCGAAGCGCAACGCATACGGCTCGCGACACAAATCGGCTCCGGTCTGGCTGGCGTTCTCTACATCCTCGATGAACCCAGCATCGGTCTGCATCAGCGCGATAACTCCCGTTTACTCGGAACGCTGCGAAAACTGCGCGATCTCGGGAATTCCGTCATCGTGGTCGAGCATGATGAAGAAACGATTCGGGCCGCCGACCACATTGTTGATCTCGGTCCGGGCGCAGGGCCGCGTGGCGGCGAGATTGTGGCTGAGGGAACTCTCGGTGACATCGCGCGCGCCAAAAATTCTTTGACTGCCAATTATCTTTCGGGACGCGCGCGCATTGCCATCCCAAAACAACGTGTCCAGCCGCGGCCCGACGGCTGGCTGACTGTGGTTGGCGCAGGTGAAAACAACCTGAAGAAAATCGATGTGTCATTTCCTCTCGGCTGCCTAACGTGTGTGACTGGTGTTTCCGGCAGCGGCAAATCCACTTTGGTGGACGACATTTTGCGGCGCGCGCTTTTCCGGCATTTCTATAACTCGAAAGATAAGCCGGGCGCTCACAAAGCGATTCGCGGACTGGAACAGATCGACAAGGTAGTTGTCATCGACCAAAGCCCGATCGGCCGGACGCCGCGATCAAATCCGGTCACATACACCGGCGCGTTCACCCCGATACGTGAACTGTTCGCGCAATTGCCCGCGGCCCGGGTTCGCGGTTACGACGCAGGTCGATTCAGTTTCAATGTCAAAGGCGGTCGCTGCGAGAATTGCGAGGGTGGAGGCTTGATCAAAATCGAGATGCACTTCTTGCCCGACGTTTATGTCGAATGCGAGGTTTGCCGAGGCAAACGCTACAACCGCGAGACTCTCGAGATCACCTATAAAGGCAAGAATATCGCAGACGTGCTCGATCTAACCGTGGACGAAGCTGCGCGATTCTTCCGCAATGTGCCGACCATCGCCGAAAAGCTCAATTCACTCCTCGACGTTGGCTTGGGCTACCTGCGACTCGGTCAGGCCGGAACGACCCTTTCCGGTGGCGAAGCGCAGCGTGTGAAACTTGCTACAGAGCTTGCCAAAAAAGCGACGGGTCGCACCGTTTACATTCTCGATGAACCGACGACCGGATTGCATTTCGCCGATATTGAAAAATTACTGGAAGTGTTGATGAAGCTCCGCAACGCGGGCAACACCATCGTGGTAATTGAACACAATCTTGAGATGATTAAATGTGCCGACTGGATCATCGATTTGGGTCCTGAAGGCGGCGAACATGGCGGCGAGGTGATCGGATCGGGTCCGCCTGAGAGGGTCACCACTATTCCGGCCAGCCATACCGGGCAATATTTACGGGTAATGCTGGAGAGAAGATGAGACATATCGGACGCTTAGCCCTCACATGTCTGATCGGGATACTCAGCCCAGTCGCCCACGCGGATATCTCCGCTGAAATGGCCCAGGCCAGCACGCCGCTTTCAGAAGGCGTGCCGGAGGTGGCTGTGGTGCGGTTGCAGTCGCTGCTAAACAAAGATCTGCCAGAATCACAATGGCGCGCAGTCGCGGAAAAACTTGCGGAAGCGCAGATGGCCGCAAACGAACCGGAGGCCACTCTGGTTCTCCTAACCGACGCCAGGTTACGCGACCTGGCGTGGGCGAAATTCTGGCGCGCTCAGGCGTTGGCCAGTCTACACCGGTGGGCCGACGCACTACCGCTTTACGAGGATTTGAGTAACGACGCGTCACCGTTTCAGAGAGCAGCTGTTTTTGGGGCTGGAGACGCGTTACGCGCGTTAGAAAGACGCCAGGAGGCTTTAAGAAAGTTCATTCTGCTGGCGCATGATAAGGAATGGGGCACGCGAGCGCAGCTGCGAGCGGCTGAGCTGTACATTGAATTGGGCAACGCTCCCGAGGCACGCCGGCTTTTGGAGCAGATGCAACCAGTTTCCGTTGCAGAACGGCGCGAGCGCCGCGTGTTACGCGGGCGCCTGGAACTGATTTCGCACCGGCCTGAACGAGCGATCGGAATGTTCCAGGCGATTCTCAAAAGGCCGGAGGGAACGCCCCATCCCATTCTTCTTGCTGCGCTCTTCGGCATCGCTGAAGCGCATTTGCAGCTCAAAACTCCAGAGACCGGAGATGACGTAATCGAGCGTTTCATTGACCGTAACCACGCAGATCCTGATCTCGCGCTGATATTCGCAAAGCTCGATGAGCTATATCGCACCGAACACAGACCGTCGCGCAATGAACTGGAAAAGTGGGTGCGCCGGCCCGAACAGCCGCGGCGAACATTCGCGCGCTGGTATCTTGCGCGGTTGGAGATTCGCGCAGGCCACAGAGAGCGGGCACGCCAATTGTTTATGGACCTGCGACACACAGAAATCAAAATGCCGGCCATCGCTCCTGCTCTCTTCGAGTTTGCCCAATTTGAGATTGACGACGGTCGCTTTGATCAAGCGATAGCCATCCTGGACGATGCACGCCTGCTGCGCCCCGACCCGGCCTTGTTGACCCGGATCGATTTTTTATATGCGCAAGCGCAGTATTTGGCGAAGAGGTTCGATACGGCAACGGCTGCCTTCGAGCAAATCGCACAGCGCGATTCGCGTTGGGCGAAAGCCGCGCTGTTTAACGCATCCAGCGGCTGGTTGCAGGTCGGTAATCACACTCGTTTCATCGCTGATTACAACCAATTGGAGAAACAGGGCGGCGACGAACAATCGCGTGCCGATTTGCGATTGGAGGAAGGTTTAATGCAGGCCGCCAGGGGCGACAAAAAAGCTGCACCATCGTTGCAGCGATTCATTCACGATTTTCCAAAGAATCCGCGGGTGTCGGAGGCTTGGGTGGGCCTGGCCGAGTTGGCATTTCATTCTTCACCGCCACGCTTGGATGAAGCGCGAAAAGATCTGGATCACGCAGTTGAGTCCACACCAACCGCTGCTGCCGCCGAACGCGCCGATTATCTTCGCATCTGGGTAGAAGAAGCAGGTGGCGGAAATGAATCGAAAGTCATCGAGCTCGCAAAGCGATTTCTCGAGCAGCACGGCGAGTCGCAATTCGCTCGGGAAGTTCGAATGAAATTGGCGGAGCTTTATTATCGTCGTCAGGATTTCGCAAATGCGCAGACGCAGTTTGAAATTATCGCGCAACAGACTCCGAATGATCCGCTCGCGGAAAAAGCGCTCTTTTTCGCGGCAGAATCAGCCATGTCGAGCATGAGCGAGCATACCCTGGATCGGGCACTCGTTTTATTCGATCAAGTCGTGCAGAAGAACGGCGCGATGCGCTGGGCCGCGCGCAACGAACAAGCCGTGATCGAGCGTAAACTTGGGAAACCTAAGGACGCACTCGCCTTGTATGATGAGGTGTTGAAGAGTGACGCCGGCGCATCCGAAAAACGCGAGGCCCTTTGCGGGAAGGGCGACATTTTCTTCGAGGCTGGCGCAACGGATCCGAGTAGTTATCAACGTGCCATTGAGACCTACGACCAATTGGCGGCCGATAAGGAGGGGTCGATTCATTGGCGTAACCAGGCGCTGTTTAAAAAAGGATTATGCCTCGAGAAAAAAGGCGATCGAGCCGGCGCGCTGGCGACGTTCTATAAAATTTTGGAGGACGAGTCGCGGCCCGGTGAGCGCCGCGAGTTATTTTGGTATTACAAGGCCGGATTCAACGCAGCACGATTGTTGGAGGAAGATTCGAAGTGGGAAACTGCCGTCGCGATCTATGACAAGCTCGTCGCCGCCGGAGGCAGCCGTAGCGAAGAAGCAAAAGCGCGTCTGAACAATATTCGCCTCGAACATTTCCTCTGGACCGACTGAAGCATTCCTGGCGGAGGCTGGCGGAAGTGGGCTGTCCTAAAAACACGAAGTGGGTCGGGGAATAAGCTTGCTTAAATTCACGGCGGACTGAGAATCACTGCATGGGAAAAGGAATCAGACTGAGTCGCGGGTGCGGCTGGTCGGTCCGATTTGCAATAGGGATCTTCGCCCTTGCATTCTGCGCATCAGCATTCGCTGATGATCGAGGCAAGAATGTAGTAGCGCTGCCATCGCAGCCACTGCCTGCCAAGCAAACAAAGAAAATTTGTTACGTGGTAGCTGGTGGTTCGCGCATTCCGCAGCGATGCGATCGTCTCTCTGCAATTCCGACCACCGCTGCCCACATGGACATTTACGGTCGTCGTCCGGGCGGATACTAAAAGGTCCGACGGTTATGGCGGGCGAATACTGTGCTGCCCGCACGGCAGCACAGATGGGAGATCATTTTTTCCGGCCACCAGCCCATCACCACAGTTTTCGCCCCGAACCGTCCGGTAAATCTAAAGCCAGTTAGCGAAACGTTTACGCGGCCGTCTCGGCGCTCCCACTCGTTAGGCAAGATTTTGCTGCCGCGATCACCGCTTTGTCGTCATTATCTGTCAGCCCCGCCAGGAAACCGCGAATCCGACGGAACGATTGACGCAAAAACAAATTTGACGCCGAGTTGTCGGGGGATGCTGCGTTGCCATTTCGGCCTGCGAATTGAATCTCGCCATCAATGCGGCTCAACACACACGTCGAAGCAAAAAGATCCATGGCCGCGTTGGCGATCCGCTCCTGGACAAGCTGCATGTCCAGAATCGGTTCACGATACGTGATCAACGCGCGATTAACGGCAAAATTGAAATGCCGGATCAACCGGCCGAGTTGCCGCGCGTGAGCGCGAAGCTGTTCGCTTTGCACCGGCACGTCAGGCACACGAACCGTCGCGCTGAGGCGGCTCTTTCCGGCCGCCCACGCTTTGCTCATCCCATTACGCGACGGCTTCATCATCGTGTCGTAAATTTCTTTGAACTCCATTCCCGGCCCGCGCATCCCGACTAGCGCGATGAACGAAGTGAGCACTTCATTGGCCCCCTCGCCGATTTGGTTGATCCGCGCGTCGCGCAACATTCTCTCCAACGGCAGATCGGTGAAGTACGCCGAGCCGCCGTAAATCTGGAACACGTCGTTGATGCACTCCCAGAGCCGTTCTGTGGTGAACACTTTCAACATCGCGGTCTCAAGCATGTAATCCTCAAGGCCGCGGTCGATGAACGACGCCGTGACCGTGGTCATCGCTTCCATGGCATAAGCGTCAGCCGCGATCCGGGCGATTTTCTTTTTCACCAGCTCGAATTCGCCAAGCGTCTTGTTGAATTGCCTGCGGGTGTTCGCGTGCGCGACAGCTAATTCCAAACAGGTTTTGGCTGCGCCTGTGCAGCATGCGCCGAATGTGGTACGTCCAAAATCGAGCACCGTCAGCGCGACCTTCAGGCCTTTGCCGATGGGGCCGAGAATATTTTCTTTTGGCACTTTGACGTCGCGCAACGCAAACCGTCCTGTGGCCGTGCCTTTGATTCCCGTCTTCGGCATCCGCGCTTCAAGCATTTCAAAACCCGGCATGTCCGGCGTCACCAGAAACGCCGTGACAGCGGTTCTATCCGAACCGGCAATAGGAGTGCGCGCCATCACCGTGAGCTCGTGCGCTATAGCAGCATTCGTGATGTACCGTTTTTCACCGTTCAAAATGAAATGCGAGCCGTCCTCGCTGGGATGCGCTTGCATCTGGACGTTTGCCGCATCCGATCCGGCTTCCCTCTCGGTGAGCGCGAACGCGCCGAGCTGCTCGCCGGTTACCAATTTCGGGAGCCATTTTTGTTTTTGTTCGTGCGTCCCAAACAACAGCAACGCCCGGATCCCGATGGAGTGATGCGCGTTAACGAAAACCGATGTCGACGCGCAACGTCGCCCGATCTCTTCCAGTACTTTGCAGTTGGCCATCTGCGAGAAACCGTGTCCGCCATATTCTTTCGGCGCTGTCATGCCGAGCACGCCGACACGTCCCAATCCATCGATCACGCTGCGCGGAATGTCCGCCTGCCGATCGATTTCCGCAGCATCGAGATCCGCATTCAAAAATTTGCGAAGCTCGGTAAGCGTTTGATCCAGCTCGTCCTGTTGTACCTCGGGGATGCGCGGATACGGCATCACCCAATCCGACACGAAATGTCCTTGGAAAAGTCCTTTCGCAAACCCCAGCGCCTGGGGCCCTGCAAAGAGCAGTTCCTCAGCCTGTTGAATCTCTTTCTGTCGCTGTTCGTCGAGCTTGTTCATTCAATTGAAAAGCGGGCGACGAATTCTAGCCGTGAGCGCCCGCGTGTCCAATGACGTGCATCTACGCTTTGCAGGCCCAAAGCGTCGCGACTCCGAAATTCGATCTTGCAGCTGAGTACCCGAGGTTCGTCCTCAGCTACAGCCCTGGCTCGTGCCGCATTCGGTGCAGACGCCGCAGGCGCCGGCCCGAATGACTTTGTCGCTGCCGCACACGGAACAGGTGATGCCCATGAAGATGCTGCCAAGCGCTACCGTTACTCTGTCTGAAGACGTGCCAGCACCGTTACCGTTTCCTGTCGGGGATGTTCCACCGTTTCCATGATTGGACGGATGACCAGTGATGACGTCGATCACTTCCTTGTCGCCTGTGCGCGCGAGATCGGTGACCGGCCGATTGAGTGATTTCTTCTCGATGTCTGGAATTTCTTTGAGTGGTAGATCGGGTTGCGCGCGATTCGGCGCAGTCGCTTCCTTGTAACCTTTGATGAACTGGCACGCGAGCCAGCGGAACACGTAATCGGTGATGCTCGTCGCATGGCGAATATCCGGATTTTTTGTGAACCCGCTCGGTTCGAACCGCTGATACGCGAATTTTTTCACCAAACTCTCGAGTGGCACGCCGTACTGGAGCGCGATTGAAGTGAGCGTGCCGACGGTGTCCATCAATCCGCCGATAGTGCTGCCTTCCTTTGACATGGTGATGAAAAGCTCGCCCGGCTGACCGTCCTCGTACAAGCCGACGGTGATGTAGCCTTCGTGACCGGCAATCTCGAACTTGTGTGTCAACGATGTGCGCGTATCAGGCATGCGATGGCGCACGGGCTGGTCGAGCTGTCTTCGTAGCGTCGCGAGTTCCTGTTCGAGTTCGAGAATGCGGCTTTCAACTCCAGCGGCATCGCCGAGGCCGGGGTCAACGCCCCCGGCTACAGGGGCACCAGCGGCTACAGTTCCCATGTCTTTTGTTTTGCGTGTGTTCAAAGGCGCAGAGCGCTTCGAGCCCTCGCGATAGATTGCGACCGATTTTAGACCCAGCCGCCAGCCTTCGATGTAAGTGTTCGTGATGTCGTCCACGCTGGCGGACTCCGGCAGATTCACGGTCTTTGAAATCGCACCGCTGATGAATGGTTGCGCAGCCGCCATCATTTTCAGGTGTGCCAGGTAATGCAGCGAGCGCTCGCCTTTGAAGGGCTTGAACGCGCAATCAAAGATCGGCAAATGCTCTGGCTTTAGTCCGCTGCGACGTAGCGTAACCGTCTCGGTTGCGCCCTCGGGCCCGCTCGCAAGCGGGACGCTTGCGCTACCTTCCACATCTTCGATCGTGTCGAACGCGTCGATATGCGCGACGATGCGCTCGATCTCATCGGAGGCGTAACCGAGTTTTTCCAGCGCGGGCTTGATCGTTTGATTGACAATCTTCAGCATGCCGCCGCCGGCGAGCAGCTTGTATTTCACCAGCGCAATGTCCGGCTCGATGCCTGTGGTGTCGCAATCCATCAGAAAACTGATGGTGCCCGTGGGCGCGAGGACGGTTACCTGTGCGTTGCGATACCCGTGGCGCTTTCCAACCTCTGCCGCTTCGTCCCAAGTGCTTGCGGCTTCCTTTTTCAAATGCGCGAATTCCTTTGCATCCGGGATTTGGTGCACTGCACAGCGATGCAGTTCAATTACTTCCAACATCGGGGCGACATTATCCTTCGCGACGGGCTTCGCTACACCGCTGGCACGTGAATCGCGATAGCCTGGAAACGGTTCCATCGCCCGCGCCATGCGCGCGCTCTGCGCATAAGCTTCGCCGGTCATGATCGCCGTAATCGCGCCGCAGAGTGCCCGGCCTTCGACGCTATCGTAACCGTGGCCGTAGCTCATGATCAGCGAACCGAGATTTGCATAACCAAGCCCTAAGGTGCGGAAGACGTGTGAGTTTTCCGCGATTTCTTTGATGGGGTAACTCGCGTTGTCGACGATGATCTCCTGCGCCGTGATGAAAATGCGCACCGCGGCTTTGAATCGCTCGACGTCGAAATCGCCATCCGCGGTCTTGAACTTGATCAAGTTCAATGAAGCGAGATTGCAAGCCGTGTTATCGAGGAAAAGGTACTCGCTGCAGGGGTTGGTAGAATTCTGCCGATCGGTGCCTTTGCACGTGTGCCACTTGTGAATTGTGGTGTCGAATTGCATGCCCGGATCGCCGCAGATCCATGTGCCCTCCGCAATTTTGCGCATTAGCGAGCGCGCATCCTTTTTCTCGCACGGTTTGCCGTCGATTACGCGACGCGTCCACCATTCGCGGCCTTCCAGCGTCGCATCCATGAATTCGTCGCTTACCCGGACGCTAACGTTTTCATTCTGATACATGACCGAGCCATAGGCGTCGCCGTTGTAACTGCCGTCGTAACCGTGCTCGATCAGCGCCCAAGCTTTTTTCTCTTCCTTCTGTTTCGCGTCGATGAATTCTTCGATGTCCGGGTGCCAATCCTTGAGCGTGTTCATCTTCGCCGCGCGCCGCGTTTTTCCGCCGCTCTTCACCACGTTCGCAATCTGATCGTAAACTTTCAGAAACGAGAGCGGCCCGCTCGGCTTGCCGCCCCCGCTCAATTTTTCCCGTGTCGATCGGAGCGACGAAAGATCCGTGCCGGTGCCGCTGCCATATTTGAACAGCATTGCTTCGCTGGTCGCCAGGCGCATGATGTCCTCCATCGTGTCACCTACGCTCTGGATGAAGCAGGCGCTGCCCTGCGGGTACTCATATTGCGACGCTGCGCGTTCCGCTTCGCCAGTCTCGCGGTTGTAAAAATAATTCCCGGCACCCGCGCCTTTGCCGACGCCGTATTGATGATACAACCCTATATTGAACCAGACCGGCGAATTGAACGCGCCGTGCTGGTTCAAGCACAGCCAGGTCAATTCGTCATAGAAAGTTTCCGCAGCTTCCGCATCTGCGAAGTAACTATCCGCGATTCCACAGTCGGTGATGGTGCGCGTGACACGATGAATTAGCTGCCGCACCGAAGTTTCTCTTCCGCCCTTGTAGGGGTCGGTGCCGTTGGCGATGTCGCCGTAGAAATACTTCGACACGGCAATTTTCGTGGCGAGCGCGCTCCAATTCTTCGGGACCTCTATGTTTTCCTGCTTGAAAATGACCTTGCCGCCGTCGTCAGTGATTTCCGCAGTGCGGCATTCCCATTCAATCTGATCAAATGGCGCGACGGAAGCATTGCTGAACACGCGCTTGAAGCGCAGGCCGCCGTTTTTCTTCCTTTCCATCCTGTTTTTCCGACGTGCAGCCGAGTGTGTCGGTTTATTCAGTGACGCGGGCGGAATTCCGGGTTTGAGTTGAATCATGGCGGTATGGGAGGGTTGAGGTTTTCGAATAAGTTGGGAATACTGGTGAACAGCGGCGCCAAGAACCTGTGAATACCGGTCAACAACAAGTAATAGCGTGGCTGTCCGTGTGGACATACAAGATGCAGTACGCGCGGCAGCCGAGGCAAGCAGAAAATTGTAACATTTTTTTGCCTCGTGAGGCCAAAAATCCTGTCTGCCAGACGGGTCGGGCAAACCATGCGATGGGTAAATACAACGCTGAACGTCCAATGCCCAACGCTGAACGCCGAATCTCGATGACAGTTGCATTCGATGTTGGATGTTGGACGTTCGGCGTTCGGCGTTTTCTTTTCTCCTAGAGGAAGGGTGGCTGAGTCCGGTTTAAGGCACTCGACTCGAAATCGAGCGTGGGGAAACCCACCGTGGGTTCGAATCCCACCCCTTCCGCCAATCATTATCTCTCACCGGTAAATCGCGACTGCGGCACGTCGCGATTCTTGTAGCAAGATTCAGCCGCCAGAGCTGTCGCAATCTCAATCGAAGGAAAAGGACCAAGGGATGCCTCGGTTCCGAAGTCTATCATAGAAGTGAATGCTTCCAGTTTCGCTGCTCCCGGATTAACGCAGTGGAAAGAAATCCGAGAAGCATGAAGCGGTTAATCACGACAGTTGGACTCGTTTTGAGTTTGGCTTGTCAGCTGTTCGCCAGTGACCGCTCGACACTCGACCGCGTGACGGTTTACTGGCATGGCGAAAGTTCAGGCAGGTCCGCAGCTCGGAACGGTGCACGGCTACGCGAAGACAATTGCGCTGTAGATCCAAAGAAAATTCCTTACGGCAGCAAGGTTATCTTTGGCGATGCCGAGTGCATGGCCATAGACACCGGCCCGGAAGTCGTGAAGCGCAAGGCCGCGCGATCGCTAGGGCGAACTTCGGTTGAGCGAAATGCGATCGTGGTCGACCGGTTTTTCGACACGAAGCAAAGGGCACTTGCATGGGCAAGTACACATCCACATTTTATGATGCTGCGAGTTCAAACGGCTGCGACTAAGGAAGCCGCAAACTAGTACCGAAAATATCGTCAACGGACAGTTCTCACGATGGTGACAATAACCTCTGCACAACGTCGAGTGACCTCCAACACGTTAGCGCTCGAGGCTAGTGTGCGCCGAAATTCTCGAGAGCACCGGCCGCGATATAGATGAACCGCACATCTGTTTTTCCAGTTCACTTTGAATCCAATTCGCCACGGCACTGCATCCAATCGGGGAATGAAATCGCTGTTGCATCCGATGCGTTCAACGGCACTTTTCCCACTTCGCTCTCGTTACTCTATGAATATGCTTTGTCGTTTCTTTTCTCTCTCGATCACGATCGTGGTTTGCTCGTTGACAACTGTCTCGGCGCAAAACCTGTTCGCCACGGCGACTCCGTCCGGTGGCGGACCGAACACGACGCGGCTACTGCGTTTTCCGACCACGAATGATCGGGACATCGTCTTCTGTTACGCAGGCCAATTATATACGGTCGGCAAAGACGGCGGCACAGCCCGCCGCCTAACAAGCGGCCCGGGTTACACTTCGTTTTCACGGTTTTCGCCGGATGGCACTCAAATCGCTTTTACTTCGGAGTACAATGGCAACAGAGAAGTTTATGTCATGCCAGCCGAGGGCGGCATCCCGAAACGCCTGACGACTTCGGCCACACTGGGTCGCGACGACGTTTCCGATCGCATGGGTCCCAACAATATTGTGATGGCATGGGAGAACACCAAACCGATCGTCGTCTTCCGATCGCGCATGAGATCGTTCGACGATTTCGTCGGCTCGCTTTTCGCCGTAGGTCTGGACTCAGAATTGCCGCAACAATTGCCGGTGCCGCGCGGCGGATTCGTTTCGTTTTCGCCGGACGATTCCAAAATGGCATTCAACCGCATCTTCCGGGAGTTCCGCACATGGAAACATTATCGCGGCGGCATGGCGGATGACGTTTGGCTTTACGATTTCAAAACCGGCGCCACGGAAAACCTAACGAACAATCCGGCGCAGGACATCTGCCCGATGTGGGGACCGGACAACAAGATCTATTTCATTTCTGACCGGGACAACCGGATGAACCTCTTCGTTATGGATCTGGCAACAAAGGAAACAAAGCAGCTGACGCGCTTCACGGACTTCGACATAAAGTTCCCATCGATGGGCAAACAATCGATCGTGTTTGAGCAGGCCGGTCACATCTGGCGTTATGATCTGGCCACCGGCCAGGCCGTACCTGTGTCCATCGACATCAAAGAAGACTTCGACAGCGGGCGCGGCGGATTGGTCGATGCGGCCAAGCATATTGAATCTGTAAACCTCGCGCCGGACGGCGAGCGCACGATCGTCATTGCGCGCGGCGATGTCTTTTCGGTCCCGGCGAAGAACGGGACACCTCGCAATTTGAGCAAAACGTCAGGCGCACACGAACGCGATGCGGTTTGGTCGCCCGACGGAAAATGGATTGCGTACAACTCGGACGCGACCGGCGAGAACGAACTGTATGTACGTTCGCAGGACGGCAAAGGCGAGCCGCAACAGATCACAAATGGCGGCGACACTTATTACTACGCGCCGAAATGGTCGCCCGACAGCAAAAAGCTGCTCTGGAGCGATCGCTTGCAGCGGTTGCGCTATGTCGATGTCGCGTCCAAGGCGGTGACCTTGGTCGACCAGGCCAAAGTTGGCGAGATCCAGGGTTATAACTGGTCGCCCGACAGTCAGTGGATCACTTGGGCGCGCCCCGAAGAAAACGACATGCCGCGCGTTTACCTGTACTCGCTCGCCAACAAACAGCAGACCGCCGTCACCGATAGCTGGTACGGTTCGGGCGAACCGGTCTTCAGCGATGACGGAAAATATCTGTTGCTCGCTTCCGCGCGCGATTTCAAACCAACTTTTGGCGATCAGGAATTCGCCAATGTCTATCGCGACATGCAACGCGTTTATCTCGTTACTCTGGCGAAAAACACTGCGAACCCACTCGCGCCGAAGAGCGATGAAGTCGGCAAGGCCGCGGAAAAACGAGAAAAAGAAAAAGCGAAGCAAGCTGAAGAGAAAAAACCGGAGGCAAGTCCAGGCGAGAAAAAACCGGAAGAAAAACCGAAAAAACCGGTTGTAGTGAAAGTTGATACCGATGGAATCCAGAATCGGATCGTTGGTCTGGAAATTACGCCGGGCAACTATCGCAACATCCGGATGCTGGATGATAATCGCATCTTTTACCTGCGCCGCACAGCCGGCGATGAAGTGGGCGAGGACGACGAAAACTTGTTCTCGGACAAAGACAAGAAATCGCATCTCTGCGTTTACAATCTCGACGACCGCAAGGAGACGGTGCTCGGCGACGCCAACAATTACCAGATTACGTCCGACGGAAAAAAGATGTTGGTGAAGATCAAAAAGGACTACGCCATCATCGACATTCCCAAGGATAAGATCGAGACCAAGGATCACGAGCACAAGATCCAGGGACTCGACATGCAACTGGATCGCCGTGCGGAGTGGCGCCAGATCTATTTCGAGTGCTGGCGGCAAATGCGCGACTTCTTCTTCTCGCCGACGATGAACGGCATCGATTGGAAGGCGATGCGCGACAAATACGCGGCGCTGTTGCCGTTCGTGAATCATCGCAACGATCTCACATACTTGTTAGGCGAACTGATCGGCGAATTGAATATCGGCCACGCCTATGTTGGCGGGGGCGAGCGGCCGGACACGCCCCGGATCAAACTCGGCCTCCTTGGCGCGGAGCTTTCACGCGACCCGGCCACGCGCGCCTATCGGATCGACCGCATTTTACCAGGCGAAAACTGGGACAAGAAAACGCGCTCACCGCTTACCGATATCGGCGTGAATGTGAAACCCGGCGATTACATTCTGGCAGTCAACAACACGCCAGTCTCAAGTTTGCCGAACCTTTATGACGCGCTCATCAGCACCGCCGGCAAACAAGTGATCCTTCGCGTGAATTCCAAACCGACCGACGACGGCGCGCGTGATGTCACCGTCGTGCCGATCGATGACGAAGCGCCGCTTTATTACATCGATTGGGTGCAAAAGAACATCGATTACGTGACGAAGAAAACAGGCGGCGAGGTTGGTTACATTCACATTCCCGACATGGGTCAGCCCGGCCTTAACGAGTTCACGAAGCTTTACTTTCCGCAAATCCGGAAACACGCGCTCATTGTTGATGTTCGCGGCAACGGCGGCGGCTTTGTATCGCCACTTGTGATCGAGCGATTACGGCGTGCGCTGATGATGATCGGCATCGCGCGTAACGGCATGCCGCAAACCGACCCGTCACAAACGTTCACCGGTCCGATGGTAACATTGATCAACGAATTCTCCGCCTCCGATGGCGACATTTTCCCTTACCGATTCAAATCGCTTGGACTCGGCAAACTCATCGGCAAACGTACCTGGGGCGGCGTAACTGGCATTCGCGAGTCGCTGCCGCTTGTCGACGGCGGACAATTCTTCAAACCGGAGTTCGCGCTTTATTCCAAAGACGGCAAACAATGGATCGTCGAAGGTCACGGAGTCGATCCTGATATCGTGGTCGATAATGATCCCGGGAAAGAATTTAAAGGCGAAGATCAACAGCTTGATCGCGCCATTCAGGAAATGCAGGACGAGCTGAAGACAAAACGCTTCGATTTTCCGTCGCCCCCGCCCTGGCCAAACCGAAATCCTGCTGGCCAAAGCTAGCGGCGCATTTCAAACTGCGACCCTTCGCGACGCGCGAGGCTGCACGGAAAAGCGTAATCTTAAGAAAAGGGGATTTGCCTCAACTGCCAGCTGTCAAATCGTAACGGAAAGGATTAAGCGGTCAGCCGCATGGAAAGAGCCTTTGTAAACCGAACCGAAGCGGGCCGGTTGCTTGCGGAAAAGCTCGGAAGATATGCGGACCGGAATGACATCGTTGTACTCGGATTGGCACGAGGAGGGGTGCCTGTTGCTTACGAAGTCGCGAAACGTCTAAGCGCGCCGCTTGACGTCATCATCGTGCGAAAACTTGGCGTGCCTGGATTTGAAGAACTGGCTGCTGGCGCGATCGCCTCGGGCGGTGTGCGCGTTTTGAACGAAGATGTTGTGCGCGCAATACCATACGCAACCGAGGCGATTGAAGCAGTGACCGCCAAGGAAACAGCCGAACTTCAAAGGCGCGAACAAATTTATCGCGAAGGACACCCCGCGCCGGAGTTGCGCGATAGGATCGTGATCCTGGTCGATGACGGATTGGCCACTGGCGCGACCATGCGCGCAGCGGTAAAGGCGCTGCGACAGCGTGGTGCGGCGAAAATCGTCGTGGCAGTGCCGGTGGGGCCGCCCGACACCTGCGAAGAGCTTGCACAGGAAGCGGACGAAGCCATCTGCCTAAGCACGCCTCCATTCTTTCAAGCTGTCGGCCAATATTACGAAGATTTCGCGCAGACTAGCGACGACGACGTGCGCGAGCTGCTGACTCGAGCTGCGCAGAGCGACAAGGAGGGGCGGGTTTCCAATCCGCCCCACAAAACCGGCGGACTAGAGACCGCCGGTCCTTGACGAGCGAGAGCAACACCAGGATGCGGGAGCTAAATCATGACTGAAGTACAAATTCCCGCTGGGCGCGCAGTCCTCTCGGGTAACCTGACTATTCCGGAGAACGCGGTGGCGCTCGTCTTGTTTGCGCACGGCAGCGGGAGCAGCCGGCACAGTCCGCGTAATCAATTCGTCGCGCGCACACTCAATCGTGCCGGCCTCGGAACATTACTTTTTGACTTGCTGACGCCTGAAGAGGAAGCGCTCGACGTCCACACTCGTGAGCACCGATTCAACATCAGTTTGCTGGCCGAGCGTCTTGTGCTCTCTACCAAGTGGGCCGGGCAACAAGAGGAAACGCGCGATCTGCGCATTGGACATTTCGGCTCAAGCACAGGCGGCGCTGCGGCACTGGTCGCAGCAGCGGAATTTCCACACAACGTTGGTGCGGTCGTATCGCGTGGTGGGCGTCCCGATCTGGCTGGCGATGCTTTGCCAAAAGTCCAGGCACCGACATTGCTCATCGTCGGCGGCAACGATGACATTGTCATCGAGCTCAATAATATGGCGCGCGACCAGATGCGCTGCGAAGTGAAGCTGGAGATTATTCCCGGGGCAACGCATTTGTTTGAGGAATCGGGTGCACTGGAGCACGTGGCCAAACTGGCAAGCGATTGGTTCTCGCTTCACCTGACGCACAAATGACGAATTGTAGGGCGTCTGTGTCAGACGCCGTGGCGTTTCGCAGAAACGCCCTACAGTTATCGTCATTCTTTGTACGTCATGACTCTACCCCACAAACTCTTGGTTCCCCAGATGCCTGCGCGCAAACACTCCAATTGCACGATCTGGCTGTGGTCGACAAACAGGTTCACATCTGCGCCGTAGTTTTTGATATACCATTCGAATACATCGGGATCGGCCGCTTCGAACATCAGCTTATCCATGCCGATCTCATTGATGAATCTTGCCGGTACATCCGTGCGCCACGGATCAACATTTTCGGTAATTCCTTCACTCTCGATCATGATAATGTCCGCGCCTGCTTCGAGAAATCGCTTTGCCTGCGCAATCGCCCAGTTCGAATCGCGTGTGCCTTCTGCTCGCAACTCCGCGGCCGCTGTTGCGCCGCCAGCACCAAATTGAATTCCAACTTCCGGCTTCGCTTTCAATCCCGATTTGCGCACCAATTCGATAAGCCGCAGCCAGTCATCGGTTGAGATGGAGATGAATCCCGCTGAGATCTCGATGATATCGAACCCGAGCCTTTCACATTCGGTAACATACTGCCGCACAGCGTCGCTTCCTTGGGCAAGCACGCGCTCGAGAAATCCGCCGGTGGAAACGAGCACGTTGTGACGATGACAGAGTTCAATGAGGTTTCGCACTGCGGTTTTCGGCATGAGCGAAAAAGAGCCGCCGGCAAACTTTAGCGAATCGACGTACTCCCCCACTAGTTCGAACAAGTCTTCGAGGTACCGCCGCCCGACGACCGAATAATACGGCCCACGAATTTCCGTTAAGCCGCGCGTCCGCGGTTTTGGTTCGCGTTGGTTGATTCGCAGAAACGAAAAACTGCGCTCGGGCTGCTTCGATTTCATTTCTCTCAATTAAGGAACGGAACGCGAGCGGTTCGCGGTTGTGTGGGGAGCACACGCTTGTAGCGTGCTGGCGAAAGCCTCCAGGCTTACGCGAACTTTCCCTATGCGCGGGACTAGGTGACTGATGAAATTCCAATAAAAGTTCGTTTCGGCAGAATGCCGAAACCAGCACGCTAGAAGCGCGCGCTCCCCAGACACTCGCGAAATCGCCGTGGGCGTTTAAATTGCGGTTTGGAGCATGGAGCAGCCACGGCATGGCTTCACCGCCCTCACCACCGACCTTTACGAGGTCACAATGGCGTGCGGTTATTTCAAAGCCGGAGTGACCGACCATGAGGCGGTGTTTCACGTAACGTTCCGCGAGAACCCCTTTGCCGGGCAGTTCACCGTGGCTTGCGGGCTGGCGACAGCAATCGATTTCCTGCGCGCGTTCCACTTCACCGATACGGAAGTCGATTATCTTGGCTCGCAGCTCGGCAATGATGGTAAACCGCTGTTCGATTCTCGTTTTCTTGATTACCTGCGGGGGCTGCAACTGACTTGCGACGTAGACGCAATTCCTGAAGGAACGTTGGTTTTTCCGAACGAACCGTTGATCCGGATTATTGGTCCGATCATTGAATGTCAGCTCCTCGAAACGGGTCTCCTCAACATTTTCAATTTCCAGAGCCTCATCGCTACAAAAGCGGCGCGTGTCTGCCTGGCTGCTAAAGGTGATCCGGTGATCGAGTTTGGTCTCCGCCGATCGCAGGGCGTCGATGGTGGATTGACAGCAGCTCGTGCCGCTTACATCGGCGGCTGCGCCGGCACATCGAATTTGCAGGCAGGACAACAGTTCGGCATCCCCGTCAGCGGGACGCAAGCCCACAGTTGGATCATGTTTTTCGAAAACGAACTCGAAGCGTTTCAGTCCTACGCCCGCGCCATGCCTAACAACTGCATTTTTCTGGTGGACACATACAACTCCACTGAGGGCATTCGTCACGCCATCGAGATAGGTAGCGAACTGCGCAGACAAGGGCACGAGATGATCGGCGTGCGTCTGGATTCCGGCGACCGCGTCGCGTTGAGCATCGAAGCCCGCCGGATGCTGGATAAGGCGGGCTTTGCAAACGCGAAGATAGTCTGCTCAGGCGATCTCGACGAGTACATGATCACCGACCTGAAACAGCGCGGGGCGAAGATCGATGTCTGGGGCGTGGGCACAAAGCTTTCCACCGGTCAGCCGGATGCCGCTCTCGGTGGCATCTACAAACTCGGCGCGATCCGGCGCCCCGGTGGTGAATGGCAATATCGCATCAAACTTTCCGAAGAATCAGCGAAGGCTTCGATCCCGGGCTCATTACAGGTCCGCCGCTTTTATCAGCCGGACGGCAGATTCATGGCAGACACGATCTACGAAACTGATCACGGCGTTTCTGAGCCCTGCGAAATCGTGGATGTTGAAACAAAAGACAAAACGAAGATCTCTCCAGACACTCGTTATTCCGATTTGCTCGTGCCGATTTTCCGGGCCGGACGACTCGTTTACGAACAGCCGAGTATTGAGGGGTCGCGTGAGCACCTGCGTAAACAGCTCAGTTGCGTGCCTCCCGAGATCTTGCGCCTAAAGGATCCGGCGCCTTACAAGATCGGTCTCGAACAATCATTGCACGAGTTGCGATCGAAGTTGATTGCGCAGGCGAAGGAACAGGCAAAGTGAACTACTCGATCATGGAAAGCGGCGCAACAGCGCCGCACTCCAAAACGTGGCCGCAATTCCCCCGGTCTATTGGCGCTTGCGTTTTGGAGTGCGCCGGCGCTCCAGCGCTTTTGAGGGGTTACGACGACCCCGAAACGCGACACGTCGCAGAAATTGATCCCACTCCGCTAAATAGTCGCGGCACAGTATGGATACCGCAAATGCGCTTATCCTCGTCGATCGTGTAATGTCATTTTGAGCGAAGCGAAGAATCTCGGAGCAATCCCGGGCTGATTGTGCATGGCAACACACGCAGAGATGTTTCGCTCCGCTCAACATGACAGCACCATTTATGAAAAGCGCGCTAATCCTAGTCGATCTTCAGATTGATTTTCTGCCGGGCGGCGCCCTGGCTGTGCCGCATGGTGATGAGGTCATCCCGCTTGCAGATGAATTGCAGCGACGCTTCGATCTCGTCGTCGCGACCAAGGATTGGCATCCGCCGACCACGGCAGCTTCGCCGCAAATCACAAGGGAAAGAAGCCGGGTGATCGCATCATTCTCGACGGAATCGAACAAATCCTCTGGCCGGTGCATTGCGTTCAAAACACGCAAGGTGCCGAGTTCGCCCCGTTATTCGACACCAGCCGGATCGCTCATGTTTTTCACAAGGGCACCGAGCGGAACATTGATAGTTACAGTACGTTTTTCGACAACGCCCATCGACGTCACACCGGTCTTGCTCATTATTTGGAGAAGCGATCGATCAAGGAGATCTACCTTATGGGTCTAGCGTTGGACTACTGCGTCAAACACAGTGCGCTCGACGCGCGCCAACTCGGCTTGAATACGAATGTCATTGTCGACGGCTGCCGCGGAATTGAGCTAGAGCCGGGCGACATCGCGCGCGCGCTCGAGGAGATGAAACGCGCCGGCGCGGTCCTGCTGGAAAGTCCCGAACTTTCGGGATAGCCGGAGGCGGCTTGTCCGTCGTAGCTTCTCGACTCGCCGTAGCCTTGCGCGAAGGCGCGATGACTCCGGCAGCCGCGCTAAGCGACCTCGGCTACAAATCTTTGTGCGCGAGTAAACGGGTTTGGCGCGAATGTGACACGCCAAACCCATAATTTCGCCAGGAGTCGAATCTCGTCGCAACGGTCGAAGAGCGTTTTAACGCGAGGAGATCGCCGGGCGCGGCGAGCTGGAAGGCTAGAGCTTTATTGCCGTCCCCTCAAACACCGCCGGTGGTGCTGCCGGTGGGCCGGTCTGGATCATCCAAATCTGCTTGCCCCCCTTATCGACGAATATGTCAAAGACTGCGCCTCCGGTAAATGTGAGGGTACCCGTACAATCTGCCGCGACCGTATAGGATCCCATCGTTCCAGCGGACCGGATAATCGTCCCATTGATGCTGACGGTGGCGAATGGACTGACCAGCGTGCCATCTCCATTGAAATCGATCCCTTCTATGATGGCTTTTGGCTGTGCAACACCGCCGACGATATTCCATCCGTGCGTGGCGAATAGATAGGAACCCCTCAGCATTTGCACGCTACAATGCGCGTCGGCTGCCGCCCGCGCGGTAGTGGACGTGCCCAGCGTCATCGCGGTGACCAAGCTGACCAATGCACAGGCGAAGAGTAAGGAGCTCGTTATGCGTTTAACTAGTTTCATTTTCATAAGTGTTTCTTTCTTTTGTTTCTCTTTTCTTGTTTTGGCCGTCTTTGATTTCTTCCTTTGAGAAGTCAATTCTGGCCGTTCAGCGATGTACAGAACGGAAACCGGCGCGAGGTTATGCTGAAAGTTGGCTTCGCCGCGTTAAGTCGCTACCGCGGAGCAACCACGGATGACGCGGATGTCACGGATAAGGGCCAATACAGGCGAAGATTTCAAACAGGAGATAACAAAGGAAACAAAGATTATGTCCTCCCAAACCTGAAGCCCTTCGTTACCTTCGTTGCCTTCTGTTAAAACCCTTTCTGTGCGGCGCGTCCGACCGTCGCGCCCTAGCATCCGTGTTATCCGTGGTGAACTCTTATTTCGGCGCAAGCGACGCGACGATTTTTTCGAAGCACGGCTCGCCTCGGAGCGGGTCCCACAACGGCAGCAGTTTCAATTCGCCATAGCTGATGTTGCTGGGTGGACGGAGGGCGATGGCAAGCTGTTCGCAGGCGAGATCTTTCTCTCCAACCCACGCTGCAATCACTGCAAAGTATCTGACGAGGTACCGGCCGACGAGTGCTTCTTTCTCCGCCGGAAGAAGCTCAAGTGCGCGACGGCCGTCGCGCAACGCTTCCTCTTTCCGGCCGAGGCCAGCGTCGATCATACCTAGCACGCACCAAGCCGGACCAAAATCCGGTTGCGCCTCCACGATTTTCTCCTGCTCTGCGCGTGCAGCGACAAAGGCCAGCCGTGCTCTGCGCTCGTCGTTTGTCATGCGCGCGATGAGGCCTTCGACAAAACGACGATTGAATTGAACCTTATCGCATAAGAAAATTCCATTTTCATTCAGCGCGCTCAAGGCTCGTGTGGCGGCAACTCCATCACGTTCGGCCAATGCGCACGTGAGCCCACTCGAAGCGATATGTGATGTTCCAACAGCGGGATTTGTCGTCCGAAGGGAATCGATCGCCTGACGCAATGGGCGAGTATCAGCGTTGACATGCAGTTCCCACTCCGGAAGAGCTAGTTTCATAGAGATGTTGTCGGGTTCGGCGACAGCTGCTGCGCGGGCTAGCAAGGTCTTTGCTTCCGCGTAGCGGCGAAACCGCGCGTAATCGGACGAAAGCACCTCGAGCGTGTGTGTGTCGCGGGGGTCGAGCTCAGCAGCGCGCTCGAGATTTCGCCTGGACGCTTCCCAGTGCCCTTGCCGTCTCTGGATGGCACCCATCAGTTGGAATATTCGCGCATGATTGGGGAGCGTCTGGCGGGCAATTTCCACTTCGGCTAGCGCGCCGTCATAATCGAGGTAGCCTCGATAAAGGTGCACCGCTCGCGCAAGGTGCGCCTCGCCCGAATCCGGTTTCAGACGAAAAGCGGAATCGATCGCGTCCTTCGCCATGGCCAATCGGGCCGGGGTACGGTCGATCCAGTCGAAATAAAGCTGATCATGAGCGGAGGCGACCTGGCAATACGCATCCAGAAACGATGGATCGCGCGCGACAGCCCGGTTCAGCAAATCGATTGCCTGCCCATAATCCGGATGCGCGACGTTTTTCGCTAAAAGAATATCATTGGCGCGCGAATAAAGATCGAAAGCAACAAGATCCTCGGTCGGTCTGCGCTCAATGGCTGCCTTCTCCGCGCGTGTAATTTTGACATGAAGCTGCGCGGCGACTTTTTGCGCGATCTCGCTTTGTATGGCGAACAGGTCATTCAAATCGCGATCGTATTGTTCGACCCAAACGTGCGTATCAGTTTGCGTCTCGATCAACTGCGCGTTCAGATGAAGATGCGTGCCGGTCCTGCGGACGCTACCCTCCAGAACGTGAGACACCCGCAGCTCGTTACCGATCTGGCGCACATTCCGTTTGCCACGGTAATCCATGACACTCGTCCGGCTGATGACTTTCAGGCCGGCAATCTTCGCCAGCTTGGTCAAAATGTCGTCCTGAATACCGTCGGCAAAGGGTGCGTTCTCTTTCTGCTCGCTCAGGTTTTCAAACGGTAGAACGGCGATTCCAGTTGTTACCGGATGCGAAATAAATTCGCTTTTCCAAACGATCACTCCTAACGGCACCGCCATCGCGAGCAACATTGCCGCCATGACGGCAATACTTGGATTGCGCCGCACCCATTTCTTCCCGCGCGTGAACACTCCTGTCCGACGCGCCTGAATGGGCTCATGCTTTGCCCACCGTTCAAGATCTTCGGCCAGGGCGAGCGCAGACGGATAGCGGCGTTTTGGATCCTTCTCAAGACATTTGAGACAAATTGTACTGAGATCGCGGTCTATTTTTGGATTTAAGAGGCGCGGTTTCCGCGGCTCAGTATCAAGAAGTAACTTGATAGTTTCGTAGGTTGTACCTCCAGCAAACGGCGGCTGACCGGTCAGCAGTTGGTAAAGAACTGCACCGAGTCCATAAACATCTGTCGCGCCTGTAACTTGAGCGTTGTTACCAACTGCTTGTTCCGGCGCCATGTAACTGGGCGTGCCTAGGACGTCCAGGGTCTGCGTAACGCTGCTTTCAGATTCGACTAATCGGGCCAGGCCGAAATCGGTAAGATGCGGTTCGCCTTTTGCATCGAGCAAAATGTTTCCTGGCTTGATGTCACGATGAAGAATGCCGTGTTCATGCGCGTAATGCACGGTGCGTGCGACCTTCGCGATTAATTCCACCGCTGGCCGAATCGGCATCGGCTCGCGCTTCGCCACTTCGTCGAGTTGTCCGCCTTCGACGAACTTCATGCTGAAATAGCATGAGCCATCACGCTCGCCGACTTCGTGGATTGGAACGATACCGGGATGCTCTAACCTGGCTGCCGCTTCGGCTTCGAGGCGAAAACGTTTGAGGTGAGCTTTGGTGGCCCATTGGCCAAGACCAATGATTTTTAACGCGACGGAGCGATTAAGACTTTTTTGGCGTGCTCGAAATACTACGCCTTGTCCGCCACGTCCAATTTGCTCCAGCAGTTCGTAATCGCCGAAGTCCATCAACATCGGCGATGGTGGAACACGTTCTCCCACCTTCGCCGATCCAGCCTTCGCAGCTGCTTCGGCGGAGTAGGCGGCTTCGGCGGACGAGTCAACCCCGGCTACAGGTTGATCCGCGAGCAGGCCCAGACCCGTCTCCAGAAGACAGGCGCCGCACGAGTGCTGCGGGGAATCGGGTGGAATGGCTGCGCCGCATCTGCGACAAAATTTGACCGCTGTGAGTCCCATCGCGCGCGCATTCCTTTCATTCAAATACTGCACGGAAATTCTCCAAAGGTTACATGAGGAAAGACACTAATTTCACGAACTCGGATCCATTGAGACACTAATTTGAAAGCCTGGCCGTCGCTTCGCGTCCGTTGCAGCACGAATTTGCACTAAGGTTCCGACCATGAACTCTTCAAACACCAATTTCACGAATTTACCCTAATCGATGCGGCAATTGGGAGATCGCGCCGCTCTTTGTTCGATCCGACGCCTTCTGTGTCATCCGCAATCCTCTGAAATTTCGTGATAATTCGTGTAATTCGTGTCTTAGATCCGTGCAATCCGTGTCCTGCCGTGTTCGTGATCATTCGTGTAATTCGTGTCTTCAGGAGCGCAACGCGGCGATGAGGTGACGCAGTTCGTCTTCAATCTCGGCCGGCGTCGCCACTGTGTGCGCGACCTCCTCACGCAACAGTTGTCGGTAACGCTGTCGCCGTCGATGAAAGGCTTGTTTGACCGCGTTCTCAGTCATGCCAAATTCGCGCGCAATCTCTGCTTGCGACGGGCGATCCGGTTCGTCGGAGAGCAGGGTGTTCAACCGCTCCAGCAGCGGCGTGTTAGCTGATCCCTGAGATTCCTCGCGCAAGCGCACAAATACGCGCTCGAGCACGGTAAAGGCCCATTTGCGATCATAAAGCAGGTCCGCGCTCAGCATGTCACTGCGATCGAAGTCGCTAACGTCGTAGGATTCAACCTCGTTGAGCGGAAGCAGCGTTCGACCGCCGCCGCGTTTGAGCGTCGCGGCATCACGGCGTTCATTTGCCATGAAATGCTTCAGTGAAGCCAGAAGAAAAGAACGCAAACGGCCCTTTTCCTGTCGAACCGACTGGAAATCTTTCCGCTCTAAAATCAGTGCGAAAAATCCTTGCGTGATATCCTTCGCTTCCTCTGGTCTGGCACCTTCTCGCCTAACGAAGCCGTAGATAGGTCGCCAGTAAGTGCGGCAAAGATCTTCAAGCGCCTCCTGTGCCGCTGGCGATTCACCTTGTGCCTGCAGCACCACGCTCCAGTGCGTTGTAATAAACGCTGCCCGTCTGACAGATGCCGGACCACTCGCGGTGTGTGAAGTCACGTGACCGGGAGGGGCGCTCACAGCTTAATCACATTAAAAAGGCGCGCCGAAAGCAAGTCTGCATGTAACGGGACACATTTGAATCGACGCAGCGCGCCGGTACCTGTTTAGCGCCAACGGCGCGTCTTCATCGCAGCCTGGGGCAACGCCCCAGGTCTTCTTCGTCCAAAAAAATCAACAGCGCTGAAAGCGCGATACACGCCGGGCGTCTCGGATTAACGAGCGCCGCAATTGATTCGCGCCTTCAGCGCTTCCTTTTGGCAATCGATTTTCCTGGGGCGTTGCCGCAGGCTGAAAATGAGGAGAGCGCGCCTTTGGCGCTACGACCGCTCGCTGCCGTGCCGAGTGTGTCGATCGTCACAAGCAAATCAATGCAACTAAACGGTCTCGACCAGTTCGCGTTCAGGCGCGATTCGGGCGTCGGGTTTCTCGCGCTTAAGCACCCGATACAAGAACCAGACAATGAAACAGTTCGCCAGCAATATGAGGGCGCCGACCAAACCCGGCCGATGCCATAGATGCCGGAGCTCAATTGGAATCAGGCTCGCGGTCGCGAAAATCATAAGCAACTCCGCCCAGCGTTGCTGCATGTAAACGCCGATTCCTTCGGTGAAAAGAACCACCGAATAAAATAACGCCAGGAAACCCGTCGCCTGCACTGCGCCGTCTGCGAGGACGGCTTGGAGTTTGTGAAGCAGCCAGGCGACGCCACGGCTATGCTCCAGCAGGATTTCATCGGCGGTCCAGTTCGACAACGCATCCATCCAGCGAGTCCGCGCGTTCAGAAAAAGCAGTGAAACACCAAGCACAAGCAGCAGCACGCCCTTGCCGATTTTGAAAAGCGCGATCAGCTTGAGATACCGAACACGGCGGGCGCCCTGCAAAATGGCAGGTTCGTGATGCGCCAGGTTCTTCTTTCTTAAATCGGCCACTTCCCAAGTGTAGCCGCAGGCGTGTCGCCTGCAAAATCGCGATGGTCGCACCCGGCACGGCTCCTCTACAGGTTAACCGGCAAATACCGGCTTCTCGCGGCAGCAAATTTCGAGTTTGTTGCCATCGGGGTCCTCAAAAAAGAAGGCGTAGTAACCCGGACTGTAGTCCTGGCAAACTTCGGGACCCTCAAGGTTTTTCCCGCCAGCGTCGCGCACGAGTTTTGCAATCCGATCCACTTCTTCGCGCGTGTCTGCCCAGAACGCGATGCGCGTGCCGTTGGGACGATGGTTCTTGTCCTCGCTGAGACAGAAAAATTCCAACGGCCGTTCGCCACCGCCAGCATAGAACGTAAGATAATCGTCGCCCGGACTTTCGTGAACAAACCCAAGCTGCGGCAGAATTTTGCCGTAGAACTTTCCCGCCGATTCCATGTTTGTCACACGCAAATCGATGTGATCGAAGCAACGCGTTTTCATGTTCTGATTCTCAATCTCATTGCAGCGCAATTCAATTGCGCGTGAGCGCGAAGGTAGGGCGCGCCGTCCTCTGCGCGCCGTTCGTAATTCACGGCGCGCACTCGCCACAGCGAGCAAGCTGCATGACGCGCCCTGCCAAGCGAAGCAAACACGTGATCGACCTGCAATCTATTTAGCGACGAAGCGCGCCAAAACCGGTCCTAGCTTTTTGATCGTGGCTTCCGGCCACAACTTCCGGTCAGTCACCAGCGCCGTATCCAACGCGGAATGCTCCGGCCAGTTCGGATCATTGGGAATTCGCGGGATCGCGTGCGCAATCACTCGCCGGGCTGTCTCTGCATTTGCGAGCAGGTGACTGAGAACGATCTCAGCCGAGACCGGTTCCTCTTCGATCTTCCAGGAATCGTAGTCAGTGATCATGGCCATGGTAGCGAGTGCGATCTCCGCTTCGCGAGCCAGTTTTGCCTCTGGAAGATTGGTCATGGCGATCACGTCGAACCCGTTGCGGTGATTGAATTCAGATTCCGCACGCGTCGAGAATGCCGGGCCATCCATGTTCACGTAAGTGCCGCCGTTGTGAACAGTGCATCCCAGTGATCTGGCCGATTCAGCCAACAGATTGCGCAGGTCCACGCTGATCGGTTCGGCGAATCCAACATGCGCCGCTATGCCTTCGCCGAAAAATGTATGAACCGCGCGCTGACTGGTGCGATCATAAAACTGCGAGGGTAAGACCAGATCTCGCGGCGCGTATTTTTCCTGCAAGCTGCCGACCGCCGCGACTGAAATGATCCAGCGAACATTCAACGAGCGCAGCGCGAAAATGTTGGCACGATGATTTATTTCATGCGGCAAAATCCGATGGCCGCGGCCATGTCGGGGCAAAAAGTAAAGCTGACGCCCGCTTAATTTTCCACCAACGAGTACGTCCGACGGCGGTCCAAACGGTGTGTCGATTTTGTGTTCAGCCGTCTCGCGCAACTCCTCCAACTGGTACAGACCACTGCCACCGATGATGCCGATTGCCGGTGGGTCATGGTTGGTTTGAGACATGCCAAGATTTAAGGCACGAATCGCACGAATTGTCACGAATCTGATAACGCTGGATGATTGTGGCTTAACAATCCGGCGGCTACACAAAACAAACAGCACATTGTCATTCTGAGCGAAGCGAAGCTGCAACGCAGCGGACGAAGTCCGCGAGGCCAGGCTTTCAATCTCAGATCATTTTTGATTCCGCAAAAAGAGCAATATCCAGAGATGTTTGAAAGCCTGGCCTCATGCTTCGCATTTCGTTGCAGCGCTTGCGCTCAACATGACAGTGCAATTGATGTGCGCTGTTAGAAATCCGTGTGCCGTGTCTTGGACGACCTTTGCTCGCCATGTATTGTTTCCGTCCTCCATGCCGAAATTCTTCATCAAGACTTATGGCTGCCAGATGAACGAGCGCGACTCCGAACAGGTCGCGCATTCGCTCGCGGCACTCGGCTACGAGAGGGTCGGGCACGAATCGGAGGCCGACGTCGTCCTCCTGAACACTTGCAGCGTGCGTGACATGGCTGACCAAAAAGCGCTTGGCAAGATGGGCATGCTCGGGCGACTGGCGAAAGAAAGGCCGCACATGGTTTTCGGGTTCCTCGGCTGCATGGCCCAGGCGCGCGGCGCGTCGTTGCTGAAAGATTTGCCGCACGTCGATCTTGTCGTTGGCACACAAAAGTTTCACCGCGTGGCCGATTACGTGGAGGAAGTCGTAGCTAGAAAAACAGCGCTGGCGGCCGGGGTCGGCGCCCCCGGCTACAGACGAATGGACGATCTGCGGTGTTCCATCCTTGATATCGAGGAGGAAGCCGGTTCGCAATCGACCATTCGCGACCAGCAACTGGCGCTCAGGCAAGCGACGGCTTTTGTCTCGATCATGCAAGGATGCAACATGCACTGCACTTTCTGCATCGTGCCGCAGACGCGTGGAGCGGAACGCAGCCGGACCATCGGCGAAATCGTGGCCGAAGTGCGCGATTTGGTTTCGCGCGGAGTCAAAGAAGTCACGCTACTAGGGCAAATCGTGAATCTTTACGGTCGCCATGAATTTCCGAAGGTCGACAACAAGTCCCCATTCGTGCAGTTGCTCGAATCGGTTCACGAGGTCGAAGGGCTTGAGCGACTTCGTTTCACGTCCCCTCATCCGATCGGCTTCCGCGACGACTTAATTGACGCAATCTCGCGACTCCCGAAACTTGCCGAGCACGTTCATCTGCCGTTGCAATCTGGCTCGAACAAAGTCCTGAAAGCAATGCACCGCGCGTACACGGCAGAAAAATACGTCGACCTTGTCCGGCGAATTCGGCGGGCGCGCGCCGGCGTTGCAATCACCACCGACATCATCGTCGGTTTTCCCGGCGAGAGGGACGACGACTACCGGCAGACACGCGATTTGGTTGAGGAAATCCAATTCGATAACGCATTTGTGTTTCGCTACTCACCGCGGCGCGATACTCCCGCCGCGGAAATGCCCGATCAAATCGATGAGCACCTGAAAGAAGAGCGCAATCAAGATTTGCTTGAGGTTGTAAACAAATCGAATCGCAGGATTCTCGAACGCCTGGTTGGAAGCCAGGTGGAAGTGCTTTGCGAAGGCCGCAGCAAAACAAACCGTTCGCGCCTGATGGGGCGAACCCGCACAAACAAGATTGTCGTATTCGAAGGCAACAACGAACTGATCGGGGAACTGGTGGATATCCAAATCGAGCGAGCCAACGGCTTCAGCTTGTATGGCACGCCTAAAGTAGCGCAACCTTTTGAGGTTGCATCTTCAATCGCAAGTTGAAAACTTGCGACATCGTATCCAAACTCACACGCCAATAGCGTAGTTCGACACATGATTTACCAACTCACTTTGCACACAGCAGGAGCAATAGCCGGCGCGTTTCTCGTTATAGTCGGTGTGTTCGGATTGATGAAACCGAACTTCGCACAAGCCATGAAGCAGTTTCCGCGCTCTCGCGTTGCCGGTGTTGTGCTGCTCACGATTTGCCTGGCTTGGACCTTGTGGTTGGTCGCCACCATCCAGATGGGCGAATTCTCCAGCTTCCGTCGTCCGCTCCTGATTGCTTTACCAATCGGTTACGTACTCACGCTGTTTTTCGTGGATGAATTCCTCGCGGTACGCGCACTGGGGATTCTCTGTTTGCTCGCCGCCGAACCGCTGCTTGACGCGGCCTTTTTGCGCTACGAAACGAGCCGCTTGCTCGTGACAGTGTTTGCTTACCTGCTGATTATCGCGGGCTTGTTCTGGGTGGCAATTCCATACGTTCTTCGCGATCAAATTAATTGGACCGCTCGCAGTGTTCTTCGCTGGCGCTGTCTGCATGCTATCGCGTTGATTTACGGCTGCGTGATTCTCAGGTTCACGTTTACGCAATATTAGATCTGTAGGGCGTCTGTGTCAGACGCCACGGTTTGAGCCCGTTCACCGCAGTGGATGCCATGCTTTTGGATCGGCGTTTCACAGCCGTAACGGATGCAAAGCAACGGCCGGGCTTTCAAACGCCCTACAATTCTACGTTTCACAGATTGTAGTTGCGCCAATGCATTTTCGGCGCTCATAGAGCGCCGCTAGAGTAAGAGATGAACCGTATTCTGGTGATCCGCGGCGGCGCAATCGGCGATTTCATTCTCACTTTGCCTGCGCTCAAAGCGCTTCGTGACGCGCGGCCGCAGGCGCACATGGAGATTCTCGGCTACCAGCACATTGCAGTGCTTGCGGATAAGCGGTTCTACGCGCAAGCGGTGCATTCGATCGAACACGGACCGCTCGCCAGATTTTTCGCCCGCAATTCGGAATTGCCTGCGGAATTGGCTGACTATTTCGCGAGCTTCGATTTAATCGTCAGTTATCTCTATGACCCCGACCGGATCTTCGAAACAAATCTTCGTCGATGTGACGTCCAAAATCTGATTTGCGGAGCCGCACGGATCGTCGGAAACGCCGGCCACGCGGCCCGGCAGCTTGCGCGACCAATCGAGCAACTGGGAATCAACGTTGTCGATTTTGCCGAGAGAATTTTTCCTTCAATGGAAGATCGAGAGTTTGCCCGCGAATTTCTCGCGTCGGTGCCGCCACCGATTATGGCGATACATCCGGGTAGCGGAAGCCACGAAAAGAACTGGCCACTGGAAAACTGGATTGGCTTGTTTTCGCCAGGCAGTCGTTTCGCAGACCTCGAAGGCCTGGTGGTGATCTCGGGCGAGGCAGACGAAGCTCAAACCGACCAATTGCAACGCGAATGGAAGAATCGCGATGTCCGTTTCGCCAGGAACCTGCCGCTGCCGCGCCTCGCTGCCGTCCTTGAGCGCTCGATATTCATCGGGCACGACAGTGGAATTTCGCATCTGGCTGCGGCCGCCGGCGCAAATTGCATTCTCCTCTTCGGTCCTACGGATCCAGATGTTTGGGCACCAATGAATAAGAACGTGCGAGTTCTCAGGCCACCGAGCGGGAGACTCAGCGATCTGAAGACCCAGACAGTCGAAGAAGCTCTCGCTGGCTTGTGTCATAGCTGTTAAACCGCGAGGTCGCCGGGTAGGGCGGGCAGTCCTCTGCCGCCGTCGCATTTTACAATTCACGCGAGCGGCGTGCACGGAGTGACGCGCCCTACCAGAACAGACTTGCTGCGATACTAGAGTCGGGGACCGGGCTTGCACTTAGTCGCTATAGCCGCGAGGAAACTTCAGATGCCATTTCCAAGCGCTCTCGACAATCGCGTCGAGGGATTGGAATTGCGGCTTCCAACCAAGTTCTTTCTTGATTCTCTCCGAGGAAGCGATGAGCCGGGGCGGATCGCCTGGCCTGCGTGGTTTTTCAATCGTCTCGATTTTTCGTCCAGTGATTTTGCGGCACGATTCGATCACTTCTCGAACGCTCGAACCACCGCCCGTGCCGAGGTTGTAACCGCCGCGGGCGGCTTCACCGAGAGCCAGAATATGCGCGTTGGCGAGATCGAGAATGTGAATGTAATCGCGAATACAGGTCCCATCCGGCGTGTCGTAGTCGGTTCCGTAAATTTCGACGTTCGGTTTTTCACCGAGCGCCACCTGCAGCACAGTCGGAATCAGATGCGTCTCCGGTCGATGGTCTTCGCCAAATTTCCCGGTTGCGCCGGAGGCATTGAAGTAGCGCAGGCAAACAAATTTCACTCCATGAATCTCGTCGTACCAGCGCAGAATTTTTTCGAACGCGAGTTTGGATTCGCCGTAGGGACTGATGGGACGCGGCTGCGCGGTTTCGTCGATTGGCAGGCGATCAGGCGGACCAAAAAGGGCGCATGTCGACGAAAAGATGATCCGCCGCACACCAGCCGCGACCATGGCATCGAGCAGATTCAATCCATTGCAAATATTGTTGCGAAAATATTTGGACGGGTTCTGCATTGACTCGCCAACCAGCGCGTTGGCGGCGAAATGCATCACGGCATCCGGCCGATGAGTGGAAAGGGCCGCTTGGATCTGCTGGCGATCCGCAAGTTCGCCTTCAATGAAATGCGTTCGGGAATCAACGGCGCCCCGATGGCCTTCACTCAAGTTGTCGAAAATGGCAACTTCATGCCCCTCATTCAGCAAGAGCTCGGAGCAAACGCTCCCGATATAGCCCGCGCCGCCAACGACAAAGATTTTCATTGGCGGGGAAAATGCAGCGTGATTCGCCCTAAATCAAAAGCAACTCGCGAGATGACCGTCGCGCATCAGCACACGCGCTGATGGTGGCGTGCCGCTAGTTTGAAGCCGAAGTGCGCCGGGGAGAATTTTGCGCAACGGTTTTGCCCTTCTTTTTTTCGAGAGCTGCGACCATCTTCCGAACGCAATTGTGTTTGCAACGAGGCGCAAGAACTTTCAAACTTTCTTCGTCCGAGCCCCATTGCAATATGTCGATGTCCACGTAGCGGACACCCCATTTTCTGACATCCGACCGGGTGGTCTTATAAAGATCAATAGTATCGGTGCCGACCAAGGCGTTTCCGTAATCGTCGATGACATATTCTTCGCTAGAATCAACGAGGCGAAAGCGCGTTCCGAGCGGATATCGCGACCAGTCTGAAGCAGCACTTAACACCTGCCGACCGGAAAGATAGGTGCCGACTGCGTTGTGAGCCCCGCTTCCTCCCTCATGTTGCGTGTACGCGGTGGTGCGCACCTTTGGAATGCGTTTTCCACTGGTGAGCGTCGGTTTCGATTGCGTCGCGCAGCCTACGACAAAGCAAGATAAAGCTACCGCGAGCGCCAGGTTAAGGCATCTAGGCATCGGCGTCGGGCCTTCAATAGCAGCCGAGGCGACCAGCGGCAAGCGATTTTTACGGAAATTCCCTAGGGGAAATGGTGCGACGGAAGCCTCGGCTTTGGGGAGAGTACCCAGCCACAGCGTTAATGCGCGGCAGGCTGCGAAAGTTCAGTTGTGCAATGAGGACAGCGCGTCGCTTTGATGGGAATAGTCATCGCGCAGGCCGGACAATCTTTTGAGACCGGCGGAGCGTTCGGCGCTGGACGCTTCATCTTGTTAGCCGCTTTTACGACCAGGAAGATGCACAGCGCAACAATCACGAAGTTAATAACAAGCGTAATAAAGTTGCCGTAGTTCCAGGTGATCGCCTTATGAGCCAGTGCGTCAGCCGGAGTTGAGAAATTAGTCATCCCATCCCCGCCCGCCTTCAGAACAATAAACTTGTTTGAAAAATCGAGGCCGCCCGTAAGCAGGCCTATCGGAGGCATCAGAATGTCTTTCACGAGCGAAGTAATGATACTTCCGAAGGCCGCGCCTATGATGACGCCGACAGCCAGATCAATGGCGTTACCCTTGACCGCGAATTCTTTAAATTCCTTCCACATGTTGGTCATCTCATCAGGTGACGACGATATTGACCAGCTTTTTGGGAACAACAATCACTTTGCGAACCGCCTTACCGGCGATTCGGTCTTGAACTTTCGGATTCGACAGCGCGACCGCCTTCAGGTCCTCCTCGGTAGCCACAATCGGCATTTTTACCCGATCGCGAAGCTTGCCGTTTATTTGAATGACGATTTCAACTTCGTCTTCGATTAGCAAACGCTCTTCGTAAGTCGGCCATGATTGTTGGCTGACGTCTCCGCGCGCATCGCCGAATTCAACGCTCAATCTCTCCCATAGCTCGGACGAAATATGAGGAGCGAATGGATTAAGCAGGATCAGGAACATCCGCATAGCCGACAAAGGGATCGTTTCGACGTTTGTAAACGCGTTCACGAAAATCATCATCTGCGAAATCGCCGTGTTAAAGGAGAATGATTCGATATCCTCCGTCACCTTCTTGATCGTGGCATGCAGTAACTTTTGCTGCGACTTGGTGGCATCGACGGCTTTGATTTTTTTGGATAATTCCCATTCACCTGCCTGATTCTCTGTCATGAGCAAGCGCCACACACGCGCAAGAAAACGTGCGACGCCTTCGACGCCGCGGGTGCTCCACGGTTTCATTTGCTCGAACGGTCCCATAAACATTTCGTAGCACCGAAATGCGTCAGCGCCGTGCTGATCAATCACGTCGTCGGGACTAACGATGTTGCCGCGCGATTTCGACATTTTCTGGTTGTCCTCGCCGAGGATAATTCCCTGGTTCACCAACCGCTGAAACGGCTCGGGCTTCGAGACGTAACCCAGATCGAATAACACTTTTTGCCAGAACCGAGCGTAAAGCAGGTGCAACACCGCATGCTCAGTTCCTCCGACGTACAAATCTACGCCGCCAGGTTGATCGCCGCCCATCCAGTAACGTTCCGCCTCTTCGCCAACGAATCGTTTGTCATTGTGCGGATCGCAGAACCGCATGTAATACCAACATGAGCCTGCCCACTGCGGCATGGTATTCGTCTCTCGCATCGCCTTGTCGGAGTAACGGATCCACTCTTTTGCCTTTGCCAGCGGCGGTTCTCCAGTGCCGGTCGGTTTGTAATCGTCGAGCGGTGACGGAACGACTGGCAATTCTTTTTCCTGCAAGGCACGATGCTTCCCGTTTTCCCAAACAATTGGAAAGGGCTCGCCCCAATATCGTTGACGCGAGAATAACCAGTCGCGCAGTTTGTAATTGATTGCACGCTTGCCAAGACCGCGTTCTTCCAGCCAAGAGGTGATTTTCTTTTTTGCCTCAGCGCTCGTCAGGCCGTTGATGATCGGCGAGTTAATGGCGATGCCTTCGCCCGTGAATCCAAGTGCCGGCTCATCTCCTGTTGGCTGAACAACAACGACAATCGGGAGATCGAATTTTTTCGCGAATTCCAAGTCGCGTTCATCGTGCGCAGGCACGCCACCTATCGCGCCGGTCCCGTAGCCAAGCAGCACGTAATCAGCGATCCAGATTGGAATCTTTTCATTGGTCGCCGAATTAATTGCGTACGCTCCGGTAAACACGCCGGTTTTTTCCTTCGATAGATCGGCGCGCTCCAGTTCACTTTTACGCGCGGCGCGCTCGCGATATTCGCGCACTGCTGGCCACTGCTCCTCAGTGACAATGAGATCAACGAGTGAGTGTTCCGGTGCGATTACCAGGAATGTGCCCCCGTAAAGCGTGTCGGGACGCGTTGTGAAAACGCGAATTTGCTGGTCGCTTTTGTCGATCTTAAAATCGATTTCCGGCGCCTTCGCTTCGGCCAATCCAATTGCGCTGGAGCAATTTGATTCCTCCAGGCCAATCAAGGCCCTGGAGTTCATTGAGCAATCGCTCCGCATAAGCCGTGATGCGCAACATCCATTGCCGCATTGGTCTTCGGACAACCGGAAAGCCGCCAACCTCGCTTTTTCCATCTATAACCTCTTCATTGGCCAAGACTGTGCCCAACTCCGGACACCAATTCACCGGCACGTCAGCAACATAAGCGAGTCGAACGCTGTCCGGATCGGTTCCGCGATAAGTGGAAATCGGCTCGGCCCGATTTGTCTCCGGATTGAACCAGGAGTTGTAGATCTGCAGGAAAATCCACTGCGTCCATTTGTAATAACGCGGGTCTGTCGTGTTGATCTCCCGTTGCCAATCGTAAGAAAAACCGATCCGCTTCAATTGGCTCTTGAACTTCGCCACGTTTTCACGCGTGGTGATCGCAGGATGCTGACCGGTTTTGATCGCGTATTGCTCCGCGGGCAGACCGAACGCGTCCCAGCCCATTGGATGCAAGACGTTGAAGCCACGCATGCGTTTATAGCGCGCGACGATGTCAGTGGCGGTGTAGCCTTCCGGATGCCCAACGTGCAGCCCCGCCCCGCTCGGGTAAGGAAACATATCGAGCACATAGAATTTTGGCTTCGCAGGATCGAAGCCTTTCTCGCCGGGGTTGGGCCCGTGAAAAAGCTGGCGCTCGTCCCAGATGGCTTGCCATTTCGGCTCGATCTGGTCGAACGGATATGGTTTACGGCGGTCGCTACTCATTACAGGTAAATCAGGAAACCAGGAATCCAGGAAAAGAAACTAGAATTTACTCTTCTTTTCCGGTTTCCACATTCAATTGAATGGTGATCGAGCTTGTAGTCGCAACACGCAACAAACATAAGACGCGCGAGATTCAGCATATTCTCGGACCGGAGTTTAGGGTGCGCGATCTCGCGACGCATCCTGAAGTTTCGGAGATTCGCGAGAGTGGAACGTCATTCGAGGAAAACGCGAGACTCAAAGCTCTCGCCGCATCAAGACAATTGCCAGCTCTGGTGATTGGTGACGATTCGGGCTTGGAGGTTGACGCTCTTGGCGGTGCGCCGGGAATTTATTCCGCGCGTTATGCTGGCGCGAACGCGACAGACACGGACAAAATCGATAAATTACTTCGCGAGCTTGCGCGAGTTCGTGCCACAGAGGATCAGCGTCGTGCTCGATTTCGCTGCGTCGTGGCGCTCGCGCGAAACGGCAATCTCCTCGGAACCTTCGAAGGAGTTGTGGAAGGAAGAATCGCCGATGAAGCGCGAGGCGACTCCGGATTTGGCTACGACCCGATTTTCATTCCCGAAGGATTGAAGCAGACTTTCGGTGAACTGCCCACCGAAGCGAAGAACACAATCAGCCATCGCGCCAAAGCGATTCGCGCGCTCGCCAATAGACTTCAGCTCGAATTCGGCGGCTAAGGCGAGGGAGGTGGAGGAGCCAGGAGGAGGCGGAGGAGCCGGTCCCGTTTGGGTAACGCCGCCGGCTGCCCTAATCTGATAACCTACTTTTGTGATTCCGACTGACCGGACTTTGTCGAGGACTCCAATTACATCGCCATACATCGCCATCGGCTGCGCGCTGATTGAGATTTTGATGTCCTTATTAGCCCTATGAAGCTGGAACAATCGAGGCATTACTTGATCATCCGCTACAAATACGTTGTCGAAGAACACCGCGTTTCCTTCCAGGACTTTGATCGAGACGAAGTCCTTTACCCCGGTTGGCGGCGGTCCAACAGCAGCCGGTAAATTGACGCGAATGCCTTTCATGTGAGTCTGGCTCAGACTGACCATCATGAAACTGGCAAGCAGAAAGAACATGATGTCGATCAACGGGATGATCTCGATCCGCGCTCTTTTTTTTGGAACTGGCGAAAGCATTTGCATCTCTAATACGAGGCTCCTGTCATGGTGAAAGTGATGGGAATATTAACCTTGGAAACTGTTCCAGGTCTAAATCGCCACTGCCGAAACGCGCTAGTGGCGGCATTATCCAGGATAGGATTCCCAGTGCTTGACGAAACACTACAGCCACTGACGTTGCCGCTACCTGAGTCCACGTTGCAGACGATCACTCCACTGCCGGTGACGTGCCGTGAACGAGCCTCGTAAGGATACTGTGGACGTGGCGCGTATAACGCGAGGGCTTTTGCTCGCGACATCGACATTGGTCCCGGGCTCTTGACTGGCACGAATTTTTGCGTGTTTTGCTGGTGGTCGCGGTGGCGGTGTTCTTTCTTCAACAAATTCCGGTTGAATCTCCGGCGGAGGAGGAGGCTCTGGAATCGGAATGTCTTCCGGGGGCGGAGTTGCCTCAGGCGGGGCGAGCACCGCTTCCACCACTTGCGGCGGCTGAGGCGGTAAGTCCACCGGAGGAGCTTCGCGGCGCATGAGACACTGCAACAGCTGTCAGGTGGATTGCTAACGCAGCTCCAAGTGCCGTCCAGAAATACCATCGCGGAGGCGGCCGGTAAATGAGCGGCCTGGCTTGCATTTCCGTTTGTCCTGGTGTTGCGCCATATACCAAAATCAATGTCCCCCGGGAACGGCCTTGAGCGACTCGCTCTTAATTTCGAAGGAAATCTTGTAATAGCCGGCCGCGCGAACAAGGTCCAGCAGGTGGGCAACGTTCAGGTGGACTGAATCCTTGTCCCCTCGAACGAAGACCTTCGCGTCAGGAGCCGATTGATGCGCCATTTTCAGAAGGTTCAGCAATTGCTCATCGGCACTCATTTCCTCCTTATCAAAGAAATAATGGCCGTTCTTATCGACCGAGACGCTGACGTATTCGCGTTTCGTCTGTGACCTCACCCGAGACACCCGAGGGCAGATTCACTTTGATCCCCTTCATGTGCACCTGACTCAGGCTCACCATCATAAAACTGGCGAGCAGAAAGAACATGATGTCGATCAACGGGATGATCTCGATCCGCGCTTTCTTGTGTGGAATGGGTGACGCTACGCGCATACTAAATTGCTAGATCGAAGACCGCGTTGCCGATGAGGGCGTGCCACTCTCGATCGCCACGTGTCGCTCTGCGCCGTGGGCTTGGAGCATAACTTCCAAATTGGTGGCTGCCGTTTGCAATTCGAACTCCAAGTTAGACACGCGAGAGGTGAAAAAGTTAAACGGAATCAACGCAAAAATGGCGATGCCCAGACCGCACGCGGTGGCAATCAGCGCTTCGGCAATACCGCCAGTGACGGCTTGCACAGCGAGTTCCTCGTTGCCCAGAAAACTGAAGGACTTGATCAGACCGGTGATTGTGCCCAACAGACCGAGCAAAGGCGCGAGGGTCACAAGAGTATCCATGACGACCAGGAAGCGTCCGGCCCGCTTGATCTCGATGCCTGCGGCAACCTGCAGCGCGGCCTCGAGCGAGCTGTGCTGATGGTTGAGACCGTTCCAAAGCATTCGTAGCACAGGGTCGCGGGAACTGCGCGAAAGCCTCGAAGCCTCGGCAGTGTCACCATTTTCAATTGCAGTGAAAACTTTCTCGATCCGTTTCGGATCCCGCCGGAACCAGCGGCCACCCCACCAAATGCATCGCTCGATCACAACGGTGAGCCCTACGATTGAGACGATCAGAATCGGCCACATCATCGGACCGCCTTTGTGAAACTTGTCGATCAGCCAGTTACCGGATAAAACACCAGCAGGCTGTTCCGGGGTGGCTGCAACAGCTGGGGCCGGACTCGTCGCTGCGGCTGCGGCAGGACTTGTTGCGCCAGATGCTGCCGGACTGGTCACTGCGCCTGGCGCTCCAGGTTGCCCGACTGCTGGAGGTTGTCCTGCTGCGCCGGGTTCTCCTGGTGGCGGTGGTTGCTGCCCGGCGCCAGGTTCGTCGCAGGCGGTTGCTGTCCTGGCGCCAAGTTCGTCGCAGGGGGCTGCTGCGCCGCGGCTGCCGGATTCGTCGGTGCCTGAGCAGCTGGACTCGTACCTCCGGTTGCCGGCGGCGCTTGTGCCGGAGGCGGAACTTGTGCGAGCGAAACCAACGCGAACGCGAGTGAACAGAGACAGATAGTGATTAGTGTTTTCATAGTTGAAGCACGAGTTTGGTGACCGGTTCGATTTCGGTGCAGTTTTTTCCTTATCGCAGAGGACTTGTTCGGGAGTCCAGCAAAACTTTTCATTTTTTTCCGCGATACTTCTTTGCGCCAGGGCGCATCTTTAATTCGAAATATCTATACTGCTAGGTCGTAAGCAAGTAGTTGAAATTGTGTTCCCTAAGGATCTTTCAGCGTTGCCCAGCCGGAGAATCTTGCGCAATCGCGACCGTGTTGCGCAAGCGCGGCCAATCATCGATCTCTGCTTCCAATTCATCTCCCGCTTGAATCGGGCCCACGCCAGCGGGTGTTCCAGTTAAAATTACGTCGCCCGGAAAAAGTGTGAGCGATTGACTAACGAATGAAATAATTTGTGCAACTGAATGGATCATTCGGCTCGTGCGCGTGCTCTGGCGCAGCTCGCCGTTCTGCCACAACTTTATCGACGCGTCGCGCACATCCGCATCGGCATACACGAAGGGTCCGATCGGCGTGTAGGAGTCGAACGATTTGCAGCGACCAAATTGCTTCTCCTGTTTTTGCAAATCGCGATCGGTGATATCGAGGCCGATCGTATAACCGAAAACGTAATCGAGTGCATTGTCCGCGCTGACATTTTTCGTGCGCGAGCCGATCACGACGGCAAGCTCAACTTCAAACTCGGTTTGGTGCTCAGCAAACGCCACTTCGATCGCGCCGTGATGTGCCAGCAGCGAACTGGGCGCCTTAAACCAAATTAATGGTGCGCCGATTTCGGTGCGTTTCATCTCCGCGATGTGATCCGCATAATTCAATCCGACTGCGATCAATTTCGATGGCGCGACTGGAACATCGATTTGCAGATTCGCGAGCGGCAGTATTTCGCCCGTGGGTTGAACTTGAATCCAGTAGGGCTCTGACAGCCGATGCACTTCATCGCCGCGCAATTCGCCGTAGAAAAATTCGTCGCCCGATCGGAATCCTCCAAAGGTTTTCACGAGCGAATTGTAGGCCACCTGTCTGTTGCCGAATCAAAACTGGCAGTTGGGGCGTTCCCCTGAATATCAGAGATCCTTCCTTTGGTGCCACCGTTATTTCGGCACGACGCCCACAAAATCGCGCACCGGTTTTCGCCCTGAGATTGAGAATACGCTGCCGTTTTCACGTGCGAACCAGAACGCGCTCGAGGAACCACCGTCGAGATTCATTGCGCGGCGGATTTTCATCCGCAGCGATGGGCGCGGTGGCGAGGATGTTTGCCAACTCGGCAAGCGAAACGTCCGAGCAAAAGCCAAGAAAAGCGCGATCGTTCGTAGCGGTTCCGGCGAATGTTCGCCGCGCCAACTGAGAATCGTTCAAACCGCGAATAGTTTACTGCCTTCCACAAGAAATGGTCCGGACTGAATCGCTGCGATAATTTTTTTGGTGCGAGAAAATTCACTTATACGAATGACCTCAATGCCGCGGTCCGACTGCAGTAAAATTCCCGTGATCAGACGGGCCCGGCGTAACGGGGAGAAAGTCGCACCATCGGCAACTCGCAGGCCGAGCGGCTTGAATTCCGTATCAAATAACCTCCGTTCACGCCGCACACGCAGTTTTCTCGTTTCATCACTGCACCGAGGCTTTGGCCGTCAGGATTATCGATGACACCCAACGCAGTCGATTTAGCGGGAAAACTGCAACATCGACAGCGACGCGCTGGCCGGCGGCGGCGTCTTCCACAACCACATGCCGATGGTCAATTCCTGCGCGGCCAGGTTCCGTTTCGGCTGAAACGATTTTCCACTCTGCCTGCGCCGGAGCGGCAAGCGCAACCAGCAAGAGCAAAACGCGATCGATAAAAGGATCGCACGGCGGAAGCGTAGCGAAATCCCACGACTGTGTGCCGAATAATTAAGCTTTACCCGCGTATTTGGCGAACAGCGCCTGGAACCCGGCATCGTTCCGGAGCGGATCCCACGCCGGGTCAGCTTCAGCGCATGCAACGTCACTTCGCTGGGCCGACTCAACAGTCCATCCAACAATTCGATTGCGCGAGCGTTGTCACCGAGGATCGCATAAACCTGTGCGACCTGCTCGGTAATCGGCGGGCCTTCGAATGCATCTTTGCTTTCCGGCCGCAAATCCATGGCTCGTTGCGCTTCTGCGATCGCAGTATCCTTTTCGCCAAGCCACGCCAGCATTTTCGCCAGTTGAACGTGTAAGTCCGCATCGTCCGGTTTTTGCTTCAGTTGCTCTTCAAGAATGTCTTTCGCTTTGAGGAAGGCAGTGCGCGCCGCTGCTTCATCGCCCAAACCTTTTTGAGCAATACCGATGGCGAAATACTTCATGGCCAGCGAACCCGGAACCGCCGCGAATAAATCGTCCGTAAACCGTTCACCAAGTTGCAAGAGCTGCTGGTACTTGCGTTGCAACAAGAGAAGATTGGCTTCGTTTCCGACGATCTTCAGCCGCTGTTCGTCACTCATCGGAAATGATTTTTCTTTCTCGACCGCTTGCTCATCCACGCCGAAATCGCCTTTCTCGGCGATGGCCAGTTGGACTTTATCTCCCAGAGTCCCATCGCTTAGGATTAATCTGGAGCGCGCGATCGATCGTCCTGTTGGCGGCGTCGAATTGTCGCTGCATCTGATAATTGAACGCGAGATTTTGCAGCTGCCAGACATCTTTCGGATTTAAACTGACTGCCTTCTCCAGATTCGCGGTGGACTCCGCCCATTTACCCTGCCGGCGCTGGATTGCGCCAATGTACAGATACATTTCAGATTCGTTAGGTAATCCGCGCTGGGCCATCTCAAATTCTTTTAGCGCCGCGTCGTAGTTGTTGTCGCCATAGTATACGAGATCCCAGCGCCAGATGTGCTTCCGGAGATCCGGCTGCAGTTCCAGCGCGCGCTCGGCAAGCGTCCGCGCTTTTTCGCGGCGTTCCGGGCGGGATCGAGGTGTGGAAACATCCAGCTTTCCAATTGCGAGTAGCGCGCGATCGCCAGAGCGAAGTTCGGATCCAGCTCGATGGCGCGTTGATAAAGCTGCTCGCTCTGTTTCAGTTTGTCGGAATCCTCAAAAGCGGGGAAAGATCGTGCGCCTGCACAAAAGCGAGATAAGCTTCGCCATTTTCAGTGGGCTTGCGCCGTCATCTGCGATTTTTCGCCTGGCGAAATTTTCGCTTGGAGCGCTTCGGCAATTTCTGGGCGAGATCGCTCTGGATCGCAAAAACATCCGTCACGTCAACTCGCGGTCGTAATCGTTCGCCCAATGTGCTCGTCGGTGTTCGCATCGATCAACTGGACGTTCACGCGGACTTTGTTTCCGAGCGGCGCACACTGCCCTCGAGAACATTTGAAACGCCGAGGGCCTTACCAATCTCGCGAACGATTGGTCGGCCCTGCCGCGATACTGCATCACCGAGGTGCGCGAAATCACTTTCAAATCGCCGATCTTCGACAAATTCGTTAGCATATCGTCCTGGATGCCGTCGGCGAAATAGGCGTTCTCCTTGTTGTCGCTTAAATTTTCAAACGGCAACACGGCAACGATTTGTCAACCTTGTGCGCGGCCGCGCGCGGAAAGAAGAAAGAACCCCGCGGCCGCAGAAATAATTACGCCGGTCGCAACGAGCATGACAATGTTGCGCTGGCGATGCGCTCCCGGCACGGCGGGAGCGGGCGTTGTCTTGATTCCCTGCGAAGTGACATCGAACGCCCAGGCCAGAATCAGAGCGAGGGGAAACCCAATGAGCAACACGACAATTACCAAACGCAGCGACCAATTGGGCAGGTCCCTGGCGGGAAAGGTCGCCGAAGCCAGTTGGATAATGCCGCCGGCAGCAATGATGTAGGCCGCCGCCACCCGATAAACTTTGCGCCGTTTTACCTCCTCGAAGAAGCCGGTCATAAGAAGAGTTTTGATTCGTGGAACTATAGTGCTGCCCTGACTATAGACACAAATCGATGCGCAACATTCACTTTAACCACTCGATTGCGCTCTCCCAAAAGTGAATCGCTCGTCACCGGCAATTCATCGACAATTCGACGTTAGGCTTTTGCGCGAAATCGATTAAGGCCTGAAAACGAGCATCGGCTCGCAGCGGATCCCAAATTGGGTTCAGTTTCAGTGACGCGACCGTGACTCCGGCTGGAGTTATCAATGAACGTTCAAGAAGCTCAAAAGCTGCGTCGTTTTCGCCCGTCCAGGCGTAAATTTGCGCCAGCGCGAGAATCATCTTTGGCCCATCCAACGCGTCCTGAGATTCAGGAAGGAGCGCGACGGCGCGTTTGCCTTCAGCGATGGCCGCCTCCTTTTCACCCAGGCCGGCAAGCACCATCCCGAGCATCATGTGACGCGACGCATCATCGGAGCCTTCTTGTATTGCTTTTTCCAGAATCGAACGAGCACGTTGAAACGCCGAACGCGCATGCTCTTTATCATTCACGAAAGTGTAAAGAGCGCCCTCAAGATACTCCTTCGGCTTCTCATCGCTGCGAGCGTCGCTGGGCAACTGTTTTAGAATGGCCACGGCGTCGTGAAATTTTCGTTGCAGCATCAAGAGATAAGCCCGGCCGACCATACCCTCCGCATCAGAACCAGCATTTGGCTGGATGTGCGCCAACTGTTTGTCGATCTCGGACAGATCGCCTTTTAATTCCACCGCGAGCATCGCCTTGCCTGCACGCGCGCTAACTGAGTTCGGCGCAGCTTCGATCGCGCGATCGAAAAGTCTGTCGGCATTTTCGAAATCATCGGCGGCGCGATAATTGTCAGCGAGGTTGGTGAGGAGAAACGCATCCTTGGGACTCAGGGAAGCGGCTTTCTCCATGTTCGCAGTGGATTCGGCCCATTTGCCCTGGCGACGCTGAATCGCTCCAATAGCCAGATAAACGTCGGCAGAGTTTGGTAAACTTTTCCTGGCGATGGCGAATTCGTCCAAAGCGCGCTGGTAATCGCGCTCGCAATAATAATGGTAAAAGCCCAGCGCCAGGTGTGCCTCGGGTAGGTCCGGCTCTAATCGAAGCGCTTCTTCAGCAGTTGCGTGCGCTTTTGCTTTTCGTGCGGGTGTGGGATCGAAAGTGTGATACGTCCAGTCTTCGACCCACGCCAATGCCGCGAAGGCCTTGGCAAAATTAGGATCGAGCCTGGTCGCTCTCTCAAACAGTTGCTCAGCCTTTTCAGTGTCGGGGCGGAGCCTATCTGGCCGCGTAAGCAAATCGTGTCCCTCCACAAAAGCCAGGTACGCTTCGCTATTCTCAGTCGGCTTGCGTTCAATCTGTGCCTTCTCGGTGGGCGACAATTTAGCGCGCAGCTCGCCGGCGATTTTTTGAGCGAGATCACTTTGAATCGCGAACACGTCCGTCAGCTCCCGGTCATAGTCTTCGGCCCAGATGTGCTGGTCATTCGCCACATTGATTAATTGCACATTCACCCGAACCCGATTCCCGATCCGGCGAACACTCCCTTCCAGAATAGTGCCGACGCCAAGGGCTTTTCCGATCTCGCGAGCAGTAAACTGCGTAGCGCGATACGGCATCACGGACGTGCGCGAAATCACCTTCAGATCGCCGATCTTCGACAGGTTCGTGAGCAGATCATCCTGAACGCCGTCCGCGAAATAGGCGTTTTCCTTGTCATCGCTGAGGTTTTGGAAAGGCAACACTGCAATCGACCTGTCGATTTTATGCGCGGCGACCCGAGGCAGCAGAAAGAATCCCGCAGCAGCCGAAAGGAGTCAGCCCGACCGCCGACGAGCAAGATCATGTTGCGACGAACGTGGGTCCTGGACGTCGCTGCCGTCAGGAGTGACCTGAATGCCATCCGCGGTAATGTCGAACGCCCACGCGAGCATGAGCGCCACCGGAAATCCCATCAGCAAACACACAATTAGCACGCGCAAGGTCCAGCTCGGTAATTCCCATGCGGGAAACGCCGCCGAGGCCAATTGAATAACGCCGCCCGCTGCAATGATGTAGGCCGCTGCTACCCGATAAACCTTGCGCCGTCTTACTTCTCCAAAGAAGCCCGGTAAGACTGCAGATTTCTCGGTCGAGACCATAAAACCAAGGACCTGACTTATTGACAGCCGAGGCAGCCCCAGCGTTCACTTAACGCCGCCGGCAAAGACAGTCTGAAAATGTGGGCTCTGCTTTTCCCGGGAAACGACGTTGACCTCGATATCCCGGAAGCCGCTTTTCTCGAGGAGTTGGTGTAACTGCACTTCGCTGAATCCGAGCCAGTGGTCTGCATAAAGTTCACGCGCCTTTTCGAATCGATGGCTCAATAGATCGAGAATCACCAGGCGCCCGCCGCGTTTCAAAATCCGGTGTACAGCGCCGATTGCGCGCTCGGGATGAATGGCGTGGTGCAAAGCTTGGCTGAGGATCGTCCAAGGTCGACGCTTTCTTTCGCGATCGGCGGGTCCTCAATATCGCCGAGCCGATATCTCAAGGTTCTTGAATCCGTGTTTCTTCGCCAGTTGCGACCCGAAGTCGACCATTTTTGGTGAATTATCGATGGCAATAACTTTGCGCGCTCGTTTTGGCCAGCAATTGCGAGAGTGTCCCCTCGCCTGCTCCCAGGTCGGCGACGGTCAACGGCGGGAGCAAGGTGATCAGCGTGTGCGCAAGCGCCTGCCACGATCGCCCCGGCACATAGCCTCGACCGAATTTGCCAGCGAGCTCATCGAAGTATTTCCGCGCCTTATCCTGCCGCTTTTGGAGCACAAGCTTCAGACTCGTGCGATCGCGCGAGCCTTCGCGCAGTTCGCGCGCCAGAAGTCGTGTGATCTCCGCCACACGCTCACGCTGCGCGTTTTGCCCGTTGTGGTTCGCGCCATAATAAACATTCTTTCCCACGCGGCGATCAGCCACTACGCCGGCCCGCTTCAACTGAGCGAGATGACTCGAGATGCGAGACTGGCCCATCCCGAGAATCTGCTGCAATTCAGCGACCGAAAGTTCCTCCTGTTCGAGAAGCAGCAGCAGCCGCAGACGTGTCGGATCGGCCAGCAACCGCAACAAATTAATGGTTGACGCCATGATTGGAGCCTACGATATATCGACGCATCATGATTGGTCAATATGTCGCTGGCGCAATGGTTACAGTGGTTAAGAGAGTTACATCGTTACAATGGCCGTCGCGACCGGCGTTCCATTCATCCGATTTAACTTTGTAACTCTTGTAACGAATCACTTCTACAAACCATGTCTCGCCGTTACATTTTCTCCTCCGAATCAGTCGGTGAAGGTCATCCCGACAAAGTTTGCGACGCCATTTCAGACGCCGTGCTCGACGCGTGCATTGAACAGGACCGACGTAGTCGCGTGGCTTGCGAAACCTTCGCCAAAAGCAACATCGTCATCGTAGGTGGCGAGATCACTATTCCAAGCCTGTCTGAAGATAAGCCGCTGGCGAGTGTGCTGCCTGTCGAACAGCTCGTGCGCGACACCGATCCGCGACCATCGGTTACGTGAATGACGACGACATATTTCACGCCGACAAAATTTTCATCACCAACATCGTCACTAAACAATCGCCCGATATCGCGCAGGGCGTGGACGCCCGCGGAGTTGAAGGTAAGGACACCGCAGAACAAGGCGCGGGCGATCAAGGATTGATGTTCGGCTACGCGTGCGACGAGACGCGCGGAGCTGATGCCAGCGCCCATCATGTTTGCCCATCGGCTCGGGCGCGAACTCACCCGCATTCGCAAGAACGGCAAAGTCGGCTGGTTGCGGCCTGACGCGAAATCGCAGGTTTCAGTGATCTATGAAGACGGCAAACCTATCGGCATTTCTTGCGTCGTTGTCTCGACCCAGCACACGCGCGACGTGAAGCATTCGGAACTCCGCAGTTTCGTGATCGAGGAGGTGATCAAGAAAGTGTTGCCTGAGGAAATGCTAAACGAGAAGACGCAATTCCTCGTCAATCCTACTGGCAACTTCGTGATCGGCGGACCGCAGGGCGACGCCGGTCTGACCGGGCGCAAGATCATCGTCGATTCGTATGGCGGAATGGGCCGGCACGGCGGAGGCGCGTTCTCGGGAAAAGACCCGAGCAAAGTCGATCGCAGCGCTGCTTACATGGGACGCTGGGTTGCGAAAAATGTGGTGGCGGCGGGTCTGGCGACAAAATGCGAAGTGCAATTCGCCTACGCGATTGGCCATCCGGAGCCGCTCAGCGTTCACATCGACACGTTCGGTACACACGCAGTTAATGAAGAAGCAATCGAGCGGGCCGTGCTCGCCACGTTCAGCTTCAAACCGGCCGACATCATCAAACAGCTCAACCTTCTTCGCCCGATTTACTCCAAGACCACAAACTACGGCCACTTCGGCAAAATCGACGATCCCGATATCACGTGGGAGAAAACGGACAAAGCCGCGGAGCTAAGAAAGCGCCGCCAAAATAAATTTATGAAAACATCGACAATCTGCAGCGAACCGAAACACGACTTACAAAGTCGCCGATATTTCATTGGCCGATTTTGGTCGCAAAGAAATTTCCATCGCGGAAAAGGAAATGCCCGGGCTGATGGCAATCCGCGAGAAATATGCGCCGCAGAAACCGCTGGCAGACGTGCGCATCACCGGATCGTTGCACATGACGATTCAGACCGCGGTGTTGATCGAGACGCTTGCCGATCTTGGCGCGAGCGTGCGCTGGGCAAGCTGCAACATTTTTTCCACGCAAGATCATGCCGCCGCGGCGATCGCCAAACGCGGCATGTCCGTGTTCGCGTGGAAAGGCGAATCGCTCGAGGACTACTGGCGATGCACTTATCGGCGCGATCTCGCACCCCGACGGCAAAGGCCCGCAACTCGTCGTCGACGATGGCGGCGACGCGACGTTGCTCATTCATAAAGGCTACGAACTGGAAGAAGGCAGCGATTGGGCGAAGACGAAATCGGCAAACAAGGAAGAGCAAGTCATCAAGGATCTGCTGCTCGAAATTCAGCGCGAGAATCCCTATCGCTGGCACGAGATCGTCAAGGATTGGCGCGGTGTTTCGGAGGAGACCACCACCGGCGTGCATCGCCTTTACAAGATGCACGAGGAAGGCAAGCTGCTCGTTCCCGCGATCAACGTCAACGATTCCGTCACGAAATCGAAGTTCGACAATCTCTACGGCTGCCGGCATTCGCTGGTCGACGGATTGAATCGCGCGCTCGACGTCATGCTTTCCGGGAAAGTCGCCGTCATTTGCGGCTATGGCGATGTCGGCAAAGGGTGCGCGCAATCGCTGCGCGGCCAGGGCGCGCGCGTTGTCATCACCGAGGTCGATCCTATCAACGCGCTACAAGCAGCGATGGAAGGCTACGAGGTCACGACCATCGAAGACACGCTCGGGCCGCGGCGACATTTACATCACCGCCAGCGGCAACCTCGACGTGATCACGCTCGAACACATGCAGCGTATGAAGGATCAGGCCATCGTCGCGAACATCGGCCATTTCGATAATGAGATTCAGGTGGACGCGCTCAACGAAGCCAAAGGCGTGAAGAAGACCAACATCAAGCCGCAGGTGGATAAGTACACGTTCCCGAACGGCCACGAAATTTTCCTGCTGGCCGAAGGGCGCCTGGTGAATCTCGGTTGCGCCACAGGCCACCCGAGCTTCGTCATGTCCAATTCGTTTTCCAATCAGGTCCTCGCACAGTTGGACCTGTGGAAAAACCGCGACACCTATAAAGTCGGCGTTTACGTCTTGCCGAAAAAACTCGACGAAGAAGTCGCGCGCCTGCATCTGGACAAAATCGGCGTCAAACTTACGAAGCTCTCCGAGAAGCAAGCTGAATATCTGGGTATTCCAATCGACGGCCCGTTTAAATCAGAGCATTACCGTTACTAGCCGTCTGTCATTCCGAGCGATAGTCGAGGCTGACCGGGGAATGGCCGCGCGGACTAGGTCAATGCGAAGGGATACTGCGGCAGATTATCGGTAATTTCATCCCAAGCCGCGCGGTCATCGACGAAGGTATGATATTGCGGACGGATGCCCGGATCGTCGTCAAAAGCTCCCATGCGAATGGAAACTTCATCGCCTTCCGGCCAATCGCCACCAAACAAACTTGAGCCGCAACTGACACAGAACGCTTTCACCGCGCCCTCTCGTTTTCCGTAAACGCGGATTAAGTGTTCGCCTTGTAACAAGCGGAACTGCTCTTTCCGTACGCGTGCCTGCGTGCACACCGCCGTCCCCGAGTGTTTTCGACAGCGTTCGCAATGGCAATGTCCCGCACGAATGAATGGCGGCTCGACTTCGAACCGGACTCCACCGCAGAGGCAACTCCCACGGATTTTCTCGGTCACACTAAATTCTGCAATACCACCAAACCGCTGTCTAACTTGGATCTGAGGTACGCGCGCCATGCGGTTGTGGCGGCGTAATTATTGAATCGGTCACGTGCAAACGGGTTACTCTTAGCTCGCCAATTTCCAGTCGCTTGATTTTTGCGCGGCCGATGACCAGCCGGCCAATCGCTATGAATCCGATCGCGACCGCGCTGAGTGCTACAGCGCCTACTGCGATAGCCCCGACTGACTGCGCGCCGACGGCTAGCGCGCGAATTGCAATCGGTCCGATTGTTCCTCGTGTTTCCTCGATTTCGTTTGATTTCATCTCGTTACCTCCGCGCTCGTGACTTCAACGTAGCTGCAGTTCGATTGGCCGCCACGTCGCCATTTTCCAGAAATATGGACTCGCCCGTTATTCTTTGCCGCCTCAGTGAGCGTTTTCGTTTCATGCTTCGGCGCAGCGAGCCAGACCGTCGACCCTGCGCTCCGAAAATTAAACATGATCTGCGGCGTGCACGGCTCGCCGGGAAACAGCGTGACCGAGCCGACTTGGTCGAAACGTAAACCGACGGGTACCGCCCTCACCTGCGCCGAAGGCTTTTTTATCTGCGCGCAACCAGCCATTCCAGCCAGAGCGACCCATGCGATTACCCAACTCAATAACAGCTTTTTCATATCGACAGAATCCAGAACTCCTCGCGGACGGCATCTACCGCCGCACTTCGAGCAAAGCAATCTTGCACGCAAGATAAGCGGAAAAATATCCTGCATAGCGCCTTTGCAAGTCCGGGCGTTGCCAATCTTTACCGGTTAGAATTTGCCGGCAATTCGACGCGCCGCAGTTACACTTCAGGGAATAATCGTCGTCGTCGGTCATCGCCCAATCGTGGGTAAGTTCTTCGCCAGCACGAATGTCGCGCATCGCGACAAACGTGATCTCGCCTCGCATCCCGAGATTCGGGTCGCATGAATGATTGCTGTAGAGCATCGAAGCTTCGCGTTCTTCCTCCGTCACCGGCGCGATGAAGAAATGATCGTCGATCTGAATTTCCACCGGGCCAAGCACAGGCGTGATTTTTTCACGCAAAGTTTTGCCGATCAACAATGTGCCCGCCTTTCATGGCGACGATTTCGTCTTTGGCAATGTCGGCGATGGCAAATAGACCGCGCCCGTGAATTTTACTCTCGCGCACTTCCGTTTTCGGCGAGAGATAGGAAAGCCGGATCATTGATGTCGTGACAGATTACTTGCAGAGGCGCTCGCCGCGGCGAGCACCTAACGTTCGCGATAGTTGGCCATGCCCTCGGCGGTTGACACAAACGCCGCTACAACGTTGCGTTCATGCTCCATCTGTCATGAAGAATCACGCCCGGCCGCGGTAATTTTCATTCTTGTCACCGTGACTCTCGACATCCTGGCGATGGGTTTGATCATCCCCGTGTTGCCCAAGCTAATTCTCGATTTTCTTGGGGGCGAGATGACCGATGCAGCGAAATGGAGCGCGCGGTTCGCGGTGGTCTTCGCGCTTATGCAGTTTTTCTTTTCACCCTTGCTCGGCGTTTTGTCGGATCGATTCGGACAGACGGCCAATCATCCTGCTCTCAAACCTCGGTCTCGGATTGGATTACATCGTGATGGCGATGGCGCCGACGTTAAGCTGGCTTTTCCTCGGGCGAATTATTTCCGGAATCACGACTTCAAGTATTCCGACGGCTATGGCCTATATCGCCGACGTTACGCCGAAAGAAAAGCGAGCTGGAGCGTTCGGCCTGATCGGGGTGGCATTCGGCATCGGATTCACGTTCGGACCTGCAATTGGCGGATTGGCAGGTGATATCAATCCGCGTCTACGCGTTTTGGATCGCAGCCGTTCTTAGCCTCGCGAACTGGCTCTGGGGCTACTTCTTCGTTCCGGAATCGCTCGCGCGCGAACAGCGAAAACCTTTTGAACTACGCCGCGCGAATCCAGTTGGCTCGCTCACACTACTTGCGTTCGCATCACGAACTTTGGCGGCTCACAACGATCCAGTTTCTTGCTTATCTTTCCCACAACGTCTTTAGCGTTTGGGCGCTGTACGCCATCTTATCGCTACAGTTGGAGTCAGGGAATGATCGGACTCTCGTCTGATGATCGTCGGCATCGTGACCGCAGTCATTTCAGGAGGCCTGACCGGTCGCATGGTGACACGCTTCGGCGAGAAACGGACCCTTTATATCGGTCAATTTTTTGGCGCAAGCGGGATGATCATTGCCGGGTTGGCTAAAACGGGGGCTTGGTTGCTGGCTTCAATCCCAATCATCTCGCTTTGGAATATTTCCATGCCGGCGGCCCAAAGCATGATGACTCATCGCGTCAGCGAGCGGGAACAAGGTGAGTTGCAGGGCGCGCTTGCAAAGTATGCGATCAATCACTTTCATCATCGGACCCTGGTTGTTTCTCCGAATTTTTGGGTGGTTTATTGATCCAAAAAGTCCGGTTCACCTGCCGGGAGCGCCTTATTTCCTCGCCGGCGCTCTGCTCTTCACCGCGATGCTCATGGCAACCCGGATTGAACAACCCCGGCGCCCGGAGAGCTCAATTGCTCCCGTTCCCGACGTTATCCCGCCAAAGGGTGCGCCGTCCGCAGCGATCGCGCCGATTCTTGATTCCAAAGAAAATGTTTGAGGAGTTGCGTCCCGAGACCTATTTGGAGTGCGGTGACATGTCAGCGCTTTTAAAGCCCTGACACGTTGCATATTCCAAAAACGACACCCAAGATGAAAACGAGCATCCGATGCGCCGGCGTGGCGGTTGCGATCTGCTCATGGATCGCGGTCTCGAATCATTGCGCGTTCGCGGCAGTGGCCTCGGAGATGCACAAGGCGCAAACCGAGTGCCCGTTTCATTCCAAGCCTGCGAAACAAAAAGAACAATCCTCACAGGTGCAGTGCTGCAAAATCCTGCGCGCTGTCGTTTTTGCGAAAACAAAAGATTGGGCACGCAATGACGCGAAATTCTGTGATGCGAATTTTCCCGTTCTGGCGGGCGCGTTCGTTGTGTATTCGTCGCGAGCCGTTGAGCCGCTGTTACTCGACACCGGACCACCCGGCGCATTTTCGTTCGCCGAATTGATTTTGCAGCAGAGTCTTCTCGCTCACGCTCCGCCGGTTCTCGTCTAAGAATCGTAATCCGCGGTCGCGGGTTTTCACTGTAGCGGCAGGCGTGCCGCCTGCATTCGCGCAGACCATCGCAGCCGACACGGCTGCCACTACAGAAACATACGGGCTGCATGCTAAAACCAATTTCAATCTTAGTCGCGAGCGCGATGACGTTCGCCGCGATTGCAAAGGTAGGAGCGATGGAAAGCCCGGCCGTTGCTTCGCATCCGTTACGGGACCCCAATCGCCCGACCGGCGAGCACGAGCACGAGCACGATCACGAGCAGGAGGAAAAGCAGAAGAGTACACCTGCCCAATGCATCCCGAGGTGATAACCGATCATCCGGGCAACTGCCCGAAATGCGGAATGAAACTCGTGCCGATAAAAGAGAAGAAACGCGGAACGTCCAACGTCCAACGCGCAATATAGAAGGTAGGGGCGATGGAAAGCCCGGCCGTTGCTTCGCATCCGTTACGGGAGCCCAATCGCCCACACCACGAGCACGATCACCCGCCTTCGGTCGCCGCGGCGACCCACGGCGCGGCAGGCGAACACGAGCACGAAAAAATGCACATGGAAATGCACTCCACCATCGATCTCGCTGATCCGATGAGCCGCGAAGGCTCCGGCACAAGCTGGATCCCGGATTCGTCGCCGATGTACGGACGCATGTTCATGTTCGGCGAGAACATGCTGATGTTGCACGGCGCGATTTTTCCACGGTACACGAAATGAGAACGCGGCGGGGCGATGACCGGATCGATGCGCCGAATTGGTTCATGGCGATGTTTTCCCATCCCTTCGGCGACTCCAACTCAGTTCGGGTCTCGCTTAATGATGAGCCTCGATCCTCTCACTGAAGGCGGACGCGGTTATCCGCTTCTCTTTCAAACCGGCGAAGCGTGGAACGGAGAGGCACTGCACGACCGACAACATCCGCACGATCTCTTCGACGAACTTTCGTTCAGCCTTTCGCAAAAATTCGAACACGATCTGAGCGCATACATTTATTTCGGTTATCCCGGTGAGCCGGCGCTCGGTCCGCCAGCATTCATGCATCGCCCTTCGGCAATGGACGACCCAGACGCACCGATCGGACACCACTGGCAGGACTCTACGCACATTACGTTTGGCGTTGCGACGCTCGGGGCGCAGTGGGTCGTAACGGTTTGAAACTTGAGGGCAGCATCTTCACCGGGCGCGAGCCGGATGAAGACCGTTACGATTTCGACCGGCCGCGTTTTGATTCATACAGCGGCCGCTTCTCCTGGAACCCGACGCGAAACTTGGCGTTGCAAGTTTCGTCCGGTTACATCAAAAGTCCCGAAGAGCTCGATCCCGAAACCAAAATCCATCGCACCACTGCCTCCGCGATTTACAATCTCCCGCTTGGCCACGATACCAACTGGTCGAACACCTTTGTGTGGGGCCAGAACAACGCGACTGAGGAAGGGAAAACGCAATCGTTCCTGATCGAATCGAATTACCAGCGTGGCCACGACACGGTTTACTTTCGCTGGGAACACCTACAAAAATCCGGTCACGAACTCGTCCTCGATTCAGGCGGATGAATCCAAAATTTTTCCCGTGAGCGGGTATTCGCTCGGTTATGTCCGCGACTTGTCGCACGGCAACGGCATCGACATCGGTCTTGGCACTCAAGTAACGATCAACGACCGCCCCGATTCTCTCGATCGCTACTACGGCGACGATTTCGGCTACGCGTTCCAATTTTTTCTCCGCATCCGTCCATCGCTGCACAGTCACGGCGCACACGACCACGCGGAGCACGTCGCCGGAATGGAAAAATAAGCTAACCAAGCGGGCATTCGGCTGTAGCGTGCGCTGTCCTCAGCGCATCTCAGAAGTTCATTCGCGAGCAACCAGGGATTTCCGCGGATGTGACGGATCTGGCAAGGATTCTAGGATTATTCTGAGTTAACTTCCGGGGTCAGTCTTGCATTTCAGGCCGATTAGGCATTGTTATTAGGAACCGAGTCGCTCAGTCGTGCGTGCCGCATTTTAGCGAAGAGTCAGATTGCTCTGGCTGTGGGTCGAAAACCTTGAGTCGCTATGCTAGTACGGTGAAGGTGTTACCTCCTATGCGCGACCCGCTCAACGGAAGTGACTTCTCGCTCCTCGATCAGGGAAGGCGCCCGGACCGGGTACATATTCGTAGTCGCGAGCACCCTAATCCGGGTAAGCCTGTAGGTACCGCTGCCTGTTCGACCAGTAACCGTATCCCGGGCTTATTGTAACCTGGATGTTGTCAATACCTGGCGTAATTACCCATACCGGTCATATTGCGCGTCACGACCTTGATTGCAGGTCATTCTGGATCGGAAACGAAGACAGCGGGTCGCGGGTTTAACAGTCGATCGCCGTTCCCTGCATGTTACTCCCCATGTGCCTTGAAGGGTTTGGTGGTTCATCTGCACTTAACGATTCTCCGTCGCTGGATCTCTCGCCAAGCAGACCCTGAATCGCAGCTAACGCCACGGCAGGAACTATGGCCCGCCGAAACCAACAGATTCATCTGAGGCTCCTTTAATATTGGTCTTGAGTTAATTCCTTGTTTTACAGGTCTTCTTTGCTTTCTACCTTTTCTTTTTCTTGTTTTGGCACTTCGCTGGGCTCCGCCACCAGTGGGAGGTCATTTCCGGCCGTTCACTGATGTACTCCGTAGGATTTGGCGGTTCGTTACACTGAGAAAATGCAGATGAACCACGGATTAGCGCGGATAACGCAGATGAAATTGTGGAGGCAGCCGTATCGGCTGCGCTAACGCAGGCGGCACGCCTGCCGCTACAGTTGCTAGTTCGGTGCGAGAGAGGCGACGATTTTTTCGAAACAGGCTCGCCGCGCGTCGCGTAATCGCCAAACGGTCGCATGCCGCCGCCTACAGAAAACGGATTCTAATAGATCGTCTTAGGCTCCGGTCCGGCGAGAATCTTCTGGAAACGCGGATTGCTCCGCAGCGAGTCCCACTCCCAGCGCAGACGCAGGTCGGCCAGCGTAATGTTCGGACGGAAATCAGTCCCGCCCGGGCACCGCACCGGGAGTGGAAAGCAGACGCTCGATCAGTGTGATCGCCGGGTCCTGTTCGCCAACAAGTGCATACACCATCGCCAGAGTCGCCGCTGACATAGCGCCGTGAAATGCGTCCTGGCTATCTGGCTCGAGTTCGACGGCCCGACGAGCTTCCCGGATGGCATCCTCATTTCTATGCAGGTAGGCATAGAGTAATCCGATTAAGGCGTGGCGCTCCGGATCGTCGGGGTCATCGCGCACCGCTTTTCGAGAACTGGTATCGTCGATGTAAAGTAACGCTGGGCCGATTCCTTGTCGCCGCGGGCAAGGGCGGTCCGGCCTTGGTAGTATATTTTCGGGGAATCGCGCGCATGAAACTTTTCGACAGGCAGATCGCGCAAGATGTTTTCCGCGGCGGCATAGTCGCGCTCCAGCATGGCCATGTCCCAGCGCGTCAAAGCCACCTCTCCATCAGAATCAAGGCTGGCTGGAATGTTTTCCAGAATGCGTCTGCCCGCAGCGGGATTGGCGTTCCGAAACACTTCGAGGCAAGCAAGGCGGATCCTGGCCTCGACGTAATCGGGATTGATTTCCAGCGCGTGAGTGTAACAGGCAGCCGCGGCCGGCCAGTCACGCACATAAAGGTGATTGTTGCCGGCGAAGTTAGCGATGTGGCATTGCGAGGGTCGAGGGAAAGAGCGCGTTCGTAGCTGGCTACCGCTTCGCGCCAGCGTCCCTGCCGCCGATAGATACCAGCGACGTAAGTAATAGATCTCGGCGTTATCGGGAGAAGTCTCCGCGGCGACCTCGAACTCCTTAAGAGCTTCGTCGTATTTCTTCTCGTCCAAATAGAGACAAAGGCCGAGGGCCATATGAGCTTCGCCGAGGGTTGGCGATAGCCGCAGGGCCTCCTCCGCCTGGGCGCGCGCTTTCGCCGTCCGCTCCCGGTAATTGCCAGAGTTGCGAACCAGCTATTGAGTAAGGAAGCTCGCGCATAAGCTAATGCGAAGGTGGGATCAACCGTCGTGGCTTGCACATAAAGCTGCTCCGCTGCACTCTCGATCTGTTGCTTCTTTTCCGAGTGCTGTCAGGTAAAGCACGTAGGCTTCTGAGTTAGCGGTCGGTTTGGCCGCAAAGCGGGCCATTTCTTCTGGCGCGAGTGTCGTTTTCAGAGCGGCCGCGATCTGCATGGCGAGCTCGCCTGAAGGCCGATCGAATCGGCAACGGTGCGGTCGTAGCGCTCCGCCCAGAGATGCTGGTCGTTGCGCGCGTCAATCAGCTGTACATTAACCAGCACGCGATTGCCCTCGCGCCGGACACTTCCTTCCAGCACATTCGCCACGCCAAGCGCCTGGGCGATCTCCCGCATATTGCGCCCGCCAGGATTTTGATAAGCCATCACGCTCGTGCGGCTGATGACTTTCAACTCGTGAATCTGCGCGAGGCTCGTCAATACGTCATCCTGGATCCCGGCAGCGAAGTAGGAGTTTTCTTTGTTGTCACTGAAATTTTCAAAGGGCAAAACGGCAATGCTCTTCTCGGGTGGTGGGCTCGTCATTACCGGTTGCCGGATAAATTCACTTTTCCAAACGATCCAGCCAGCGGCCGCAGCTAACGCGACTAGTGAAGTTGCCAGCAGCGCGCTTGTTGGATTGCGTTGCACCCATTTTCTGCCACGAGCGACGATGCCAGTGTGCCGCGCTGAGATCGGCTCATGCTTAAGCCAGCGTTCCAAATCTTCGGCCAGCGCAAGAGCGGACGGAGTAGCGACGCTTTGGATCTTTCTCGAGACATTTGAGACAAATTGTTGAGAGGTCGCGATCTATTTTCGGATTTAAGAGACGCGGTTTCTTCGGCTCGGTATCCAACAGTAACTTGATCGTTTCGTAGGTTGTTCCACCGGCAAAGGGCGGTTGACCAGTGAGCAACTGATAAAGCACCGCGCCAAGTCCGTAGACATCTGTGACGCTGCTGACAGCCGCGTTGTTTCCCACGGCTTGTTCCGGCGCCATGTAACTGGGGGTGCCCAACACATCCAGCGTTTGCGTGACACTGCTTTCCGACTCGACCAATCGCGCAAGGCCAAAATCGGTCAGATGAGGTTCGCCTTTTGCATCCAGCAGAATGTTTCCCGGTTTGATGTCGCGATGAAGAATTCCATGTTCATGCGCGTAATGAACCGTGCGAGCTACCTTGGCGATTAATTCCACCGCGTGCCGAATCGGCATCGGCTTCGCGCCTGGCCACTTCATCGAGTTGGCCGCCTTCGATGAATTTCATGCTGAAGTAGCACGAGCCGTCGCGCTCGCCGACTTCGTGGATCGGAACGATACCGGGGTGCTCCAAACGGGCGGCAGCTTCTGCTTCAAGGCGAAAACGCTTCAGGTGCGCTTTGCTCGCCCACTGCCCAAGGCTAATGACTTTTAAGGCGACTGTGCGGTTGAGACTCTTTTGTCGGGCGCGAAATACCACGCCCTGACCGCCGCGACCGACTTCTTCCAGCAATTCGTAGTCGCCCAACTCTCCGAGAAGCTCGGCGGCGCTGGCTGTTTTTTATTAGGTGGCAACGCGTCGCCGCATCGCGTTCATCGCGTTCGGGATAGCCGATGCGGCCTTCCGCCCCCGGCTACAGACGCATCCGGGAAATTGCCGAGCGCACTTTTCAGCACGCATCTGGGGCAAAGCCCTTCCGGCGCGTCGGAAAAGATTTTTGCGCCGCATTTCCGGCAAATTCTGATTACCCTGATCATCGTCGGAGAGGCTGCGGCGCTCCCCTTTTGTATTCCGTAAAATTCTGCCATGCGTTACGCAGACACGAAGTTCAAGAACTCAGACTGATTGAGACACGAATTTCACTAATTTACACGAATCGGCAGTACACAAGAGGTTGGCTCTAAGCTTCATGGAATTTCGTGATAATTCGTGCAATTCGTGTCTGTCTTCTCATTCGTGTCTATAAAATGACCCGCTTCCATTCCAACAAATCGCCGCCGAAATTGACCAACAGACCGACACGAATTTTCGAGGCAGCCAGGTAGTTCAACACTTGTTTAATGTGTGAGTCAGTCAGCTTTTCGATCGCTTTCGCTTCAAAAAGAATCTTATCCCACACGACAAAATCGGCATAATAATAGTGAGGCAGGACAACTCCCTTGTACGTGATTTCGTAATTTTTCTCGCGCGAAAACGGAATTCCAGCACGAGTCAGTTCAACAACGAGAGCGTCTTTGTAGATGACTTCGTCGTGGCCCTTTCCCAACTCGCGATGGATCTCCATGCAAAGACCGACGAGTTGAAAGACCTCTTGTTTGTAAAGCAGTTCAGACACGAATGGATTGAGACACGAATTTCACGAATTTACACCGAAGGTCCAGAGGCTTGCAAACGCGTTCAAGTCGCCTAGTCTATCTACAGATCCTAAGCATTCGTGACAATTCGTGTAATTCGTGTCTAGCCTTGGTGTACTTCGTGTCTTTACGCCTCGATCACCGCAATGAGATGGCGTAGCTCGTCTTCGATATCGCCGGGTGTCGCAACGGTGTTAGCAATCTCCTCTCGCAACAACGATTGATAGCGTTGCCGAAATCGGTAAAACGCCTGCCGGATCGCATTCTCGGTCATCCCCAAGCGTGCAGCGATCTCCGCCTGTGACGGCGCGCCCGGTTCATCCGGAAGCAATTCCTTTAACGAATCGAACAACGCAGCGTTACCTGCCGCGAGGTATTCGTCCTTTAATCGGCTGAGCACTCGCTCCAGAACCGTCAAAGCCCACCGGCGTTCGTAAATCATTTCGGCGGTCATCGGATCTGCAGGTTCCATGTCGGTTCGCTCGTCAGCGCGCAGTTCCTCCAACGAAATGAGCCGCTGTCCTTTCCCCCGCTTAATTGCCATCGCGCGACGCTGCTCGTCGGCTAGAAAATATTTCAGTGCCCCAAGCAGAAAAGAACGAAGTCGTCCTTTTTCCTTCGGATGGCGCTGAATTTTCTGCGCTCCAAGAGCTGCGCAAAAAACCCCTGCGTAATGTCCTCTGCCTCTTCTGGTGGAAGCCCCTGTCGCCGCAGAAAAGCGAAAATAGGTCGCCAGTATGTGCGGCAAAGTTTTTCGAGCGCTTCCTGTGCCGCAGGCGATTCGCCTTGCGCCTCCAGCACCACGCTCCAATGCGTCGTCGTAAACGCGACACCACCGTGTTGCGCGCTCGCATCAATCGCAGCTGTTGAAGTCACCTCATGGGGGGCGGCGCTCACAGCACGATCCAAATGAAGAACCGCGCGAAAAGCAAGCCTAAGATACGCATGTTGCGTAACGCGTACCGGTCATCCAAGAGCGATTGGTAATATTGGCCGGGCAATTGAGGTGAAGTCTCTAACAAACAAGCTCCACCGCCCGATGAGAGATGCGGGTGTCGAGTGTTGCCAACTTCATTCGATGTTTTTCCGCCGATTGGCAAGGTACAAATCGGTGAATTGTCTGCTTGAGCGCGGCCACCGTTCGCGGTAAATCATGTCCGGAATAAATCGGCAACGATGTTTCCGGACAATTTAGGACAGAGCCGCTCGGCAAGGCTGTGGTTCGGCACGAAACGGAACGTGTAGCCGCTGCTGATCCGCAAGAAGCAGAGTTCACTGATTGGGCAAGTGGCCGTTTGCTTGCCCCGCAACCATGCCTCCACCATGGGCTGGTCTTCGTGGTCCTGCAAGATTGCGGCAATCAGCATGTTGACATCGAGGAGGTAAATCACAGTGGGAATTGCTAAAGCGCTTTGAAAATTTCCTCGCGCGAAATCTGCCGGCGAATGGAAAGCAGTGAGTGTTTTCCTTTGCGACGAATAATTCGAACTTTGTTCCTTGGCTTCGGCTTCGGCCGTTCATTCGAACCAGAACGAGACGACCGTCCCCTTCGGGCAACACGTTAACAACGTCGCCGCTGTCAATCCTCGCTTCTTTTCGAGCGCGAGCCGGTATCACCATCTGCCCTCGACCATAGATTGTGGCATGCATGCATACCGATTATGTAAGCATTGCTTACATGCGACAATACTCGCCATCGTCAGAGCAGAAACACGCGACTGCCGAGATTGGCGCCTCCCCGGTTGGATATCTACCCAAACGTTAAGAGGCGCGAAGCCGTTATTCTCAGCGCGAATACTATTCTAGCTTCGAACGCGACGCACCGGCATGTTAAGAAATCCGACATGAAAAATGTGTGGCTCACCTCACAATATTTGTGGGTAGCGGATCAATAGTCCTTGCCAATGACGGTGCCTGGCAAACCGGAATTCCAGGACGGGGAACACTACGCCTCGAACAAAAGCCAAAAAACCGACGTCAAGAGAGAAAATGAAACACTGAAAATTGATGTGCAGCCGGAGCGCGCGGACATAACTGACAGTTACGCATGCACACAGGGAACGGAGGGGCAACAGGATTTCTTCCGGTTGAGCGCTGGGGAGCAAATCCAGACTCCGACAGGGAGGGGAAGAGTGACGATATGGATAGTTACCAAATCAGCGTTCATGGAAAAGAATTGAAATCGACGACTGGACGGGCCGAAGGAAGAAAGCAGCGAAACGAAAGAAGGCAGCGAAGCGAAGCAAGAAAGCAGCGGAACAAAAGAAGCAACCAGCGAAGCGAAGGAAGAAGACAGCCAAGCGGAAGAAGAAGGCCAGAAGAGGAAGAAGGCGGCGAAACAACTTAGGGGGGACAGAGCGACGAAGAGGAAGAAACGGACGCGAACAGACGCGGGACGGACGAAACAAGCACGACGCGGAGAACGACGAGTGGTGAGAGACGCACGAAGAACGCGAGGGGCAGGCAGCGACTGGAGAGGGCAATTGGTAAAGGCAAAATCGAAATCAACATCCTGCATCCGAGCCGAGGACGTTTGGATCGAAAAGCCAAGGAGCGGTTCAAGAAAATCAGCGATACACATTACGAATGGGACTTTGAAAACTTGAAGCAACGATGGCTGATGACATCCGCATCGTCGCGCACTCAAAATACGATTCGTATCCGACTGGTTATTCCGAAAAGGAACTTGACCGTCGCGCTTCGTACGTCATTCGAGGCAACCATACTTTCTCGATCACACCGATTACGATGCGATCTGCTAGCTCGACTCTGGCACCCAGGGCAAATACGATCACGAGGTCGCGAACATCAAAGGTCGCTCGGAAGAGGGATCGCCGTGGGCTGAAGGCGCCGAGGGCGAGGGCATCGGCGAGAGCATCACATTAAATGTGAAACGGCCTTTGCCGCTGTATGGAATCTTAATTGAACCGGGATATTGGGATCCCGGCAATGATAATGCATGGAAAAAGAACAACCGTGTTGCTTCACTCGAGATCACACTGAATGACGAGCGAAACTTCAGAGAACAATTCCCGACGAAACATTCCAAAAATCATATCTGATCCGTGTGCGCGATTACACGAAACCGGTTACCAAAATCAAAATGGTGATTAAGGGTGTGCACCGCGGCACCCAATTTCGCGACACGTGCATTTCATTCGTTGAATTGCGCGCACCGCTTAGCAAAAAACCTGAAGTTCACGAAGCGCGATGAAGTGGTCTAGGGACAATTGCGAGTTGTAATGTTCACGTTGAATGCGCTGGGCGCCTTCGGGCTGCCTCTCCCTGAACAGGGAGAGGGGGAGGGTGAGGGTTCAGCAGAGACAACTAAATGCGCACAATCTCGGAGCCCCTCACCTCGATCCTCTCCCCTTCTCCAAGGGGCGAGGCGAGAAAATCGCGACCGACTCTGGCGCGAATCCGGTCAGTCAGAACGCAGAAGAAATCGATGGCTTTTCCGGGATGGTAGAGCCTTTCGGCTGCTGAGGAGCCTGTCGGCAGCCGGACTTTGCACAGCAGCGCTGCTGGTTGCCGCAATCCCGGCAGCCGCGGTGCCCAACGTCTTGCCCATTTACATTGAGGACAATCACGCCGGCACGTTTTACTGGCTGGCACAAAATATCGATCTCGACCAGTCTTACACGCTCATCCTTTTCGATGCGCACAGCGACGCATCGGGGATTTTCAATTCCGATAAGATTCGCAACGCGCTTCGAAACGTTGCGTCTACGCAGGATCGCCAAACGCTGCTCGATCGCTGGCGCGCCAAGGGCGCTGTCCAGTGCTTTAACTGGATCGAGCCGCTGATGCCGGCGCCGATTGAAAAAGTCATTTGGGTGCCGGCTGAGAAACTTTCGGCATCTCAAATTAGTGAATACCGACAGACAAGCAACGGCGTTTCTGACGGTCATCTCGAAGCAGCGCCGCGGAAATCGGGATCTTGGGGGAGTGGTATGTTGTTTCCGATTTCGAACAGCCTGGAAAAGCAGATAGACCCAAACCAGCAGCTGATTGTTACAATTGATCTCGATTACTTCGCTGGCCTGGCTGAGACGGCGGAACAAGCATTTCGCACGGATCTGGAATTTCGTGATTGAGCGGCCAAATCTCCGCGCGCCACATTCGCCATTTCGCGTCCGTATCTGAAAGGCGAAGAGAACGCGAATCGGCTGTCAAGCTGGCGTTGAATGCAGCGCTCTCGTTGCCAGTTGCGCAAATTCGAATTCGAGCCGTTCCTTACAGTTGCCAATGATCATTCGAATCTCGCCAAGAAATTGATGGTGAAAGGAGAAAAGCTGCCGGCATTTGATGTTGCGCAGCTTACTCAAGAACTTCGGGCGCGAATTTTGTCCGAACGTGACCGCATCAACGTTCGGAAGATAGCGCGCGTTGGCAGGAATTGTTGTGTACCTGGAACGACGAAGCGCCACAATTGCATCTTGAAGTTAAAGATCGTGAACCTTCGACAGACGATGTTTGGCGTATTCCAGCTAATGACCGCCGATATCCAATTGGTCGTCGAGCCTTGGACCGCGAAACCAGAGAAAATCGAATGGTTTGCGCTGACGCCCAAATTTTGGCGTTGCAACCTGACCGATTTATCGGCCGATCAAGTCGGTTTTGTCGCGAACGCCGCGCCGCGCCCTGCATGGAATGAGCTTGCGATTGATTGTCACGATTCTGTTCTGCCGATAACGAAGATCGAGAATTTGTTTGATCGACAGTTGCATTGTGGCTCGGTGCGTTTGGGAGCACGCGCTGTGATCGATGGAAGAGTTCGCGAAACGCCCGTGATGGAATTGAGGAGATTCATTGGCAGCGGTTTTCGCGCAGCACTTAGCGAGCAATTTGGTCTGCCGTATCTTTTCGGGAGCGGCGAATTGTCAGAAGCTTGGGATACGGGACCGGAAACCAATCTGGGTGCCGATTGCTCAAATTTTGTCGTTTACGCGATGCGTCGGCAGGGCCAGCGCATTCCGTGGTCGAACCCGAAGCAACTGCGCGAGCACCTTGATTTTATCGCGCGATCAGCGAAACCGGGCACACCGAGAATTACAGCGGAGGATTTGCAGCGCGGCACAATCGTTCATTTCGGGGCACACGTCGCCGCAGTGATCGAGGATCGAAATCCCATGGGCATTCTCGATCGAAAACGATCTTGTGGCGCACCAACTCCCTGGCGCTCCGGAACTGCTGACGCTGGGTCAGCTCTTGAGAGAGCGTTGGAAAGAATCGCTTCGATTTGTATCGCGTCCCGCCAGCAAAATCTGCAGGCAAGATTGATTTTCGGTGGCGACGTCATGCTCGGTCGCAGTTGCGCAGCAAAGATCCAAAACGGCACGGATCCATTTGAAGATATTTCGTCGCTGGTTCGCAGTGCGTCATTCGCTGCCGCAAACTTGGAATGTACAATTTCGAATCTCGGCGCTGCCGCACGAATCGATATGCGTTCCGCGCTCCAGCACAATCCGCGCAATTGCTCCGCCAGGCCGGCTTTGACGCAATGGGCGTGGCAAATAACCATGCGCTCGATTTTGGCACAGTCGTATTGGACGATTCCGCTAGCGCACCTGCTTCGAGAAGAAATTGAGGCAGTCGGAGTTGAAACACCAACCAGGAAGGCTTGCGATCCGAGTTTTTTCTCCCTGTCTGATGGAAAAAGAATCGCCCTGCTCGCGATCAGCGATGTTGACCCTACGCCAAATAGCCAAACCGCTGCGGCCTCTGTTCGAGCGAAGCTTGGTCCCGCGATTACGAAAGCGCGGTCACACGCAAATCTTGTTATTTGCTTGGTTCACTGGGGAATCGAAAACAGCGAGAAGATCACTGACGAACAACGCGAACTCGCCCGTTGGCTGATTGATCGCGGCGTTGATTCGTCGTTGGCTCGCACCCACATTGTGTACAACCGCTCGATTTTTATCACGGCTGTCCAATTGCGTATTCACTCGGTAATCTGGTATTCGACGGCGCGCCAACCGTCGCATCATGGAATCGCGGCGCGTTACTTGAGGTCGGTTTAAACGAAGGCGCGAAAATTTCATCGGTGTCTTTGATCCCGTGGTTCTTGAAGACGGCCTTCCGCGCATGGAAGTCACTGAGAGCAATCGTTTCGGGAGCCGTTGATCCACAAGGAACGACGGCTTGGGAAGCCGTCACTCCTGCATTTCTTGTCATCGCATGCGACCTGCGTGAAGATCAACGATCCATGGCTCTGCGACTGCCGAAACAGGATTATCAGGACATTGAGCGCGTCATCGAGCTGGATTTTGTGCGTGCAACTGAAGCCGCAGCGCTGAACTCGTTGCGTTGGCTCGGGCGCGGCGACAAGGAAGCAGCCGACGCCGCAGCCAGCGACGCCATCCGCGGCATGTTCGATCTAATGAACATCTGCGGCGAAGTGGTGATCGGCGAGGGCATCAAGGACAACGCGCCGGGCATTTTCAAAGGCGAACAACTCGGCACGTGGTATCCCGGTTCGCCCGAATTTCACATTGCCCTCGATCCAATCGACGGCACGACGAACATTTCCAAGGGCGCGCCCAACTCGATCAGTTGCATCGCGGCAGCAAGCCCTGAGGAAGGCGTGAAGGTGGCGCTGCGCGACATCCCATCGTTTTACATGTCAAAGCTGGCGTATGGGCCGCGCGTGATCGAATACATGAAGAAACGCGGCGATTCGCTTCACCTCGACATGCCAATTGCCGAAATGCTGGCAATTGTTGCGCACGCGGTGAACAAGCGCGTGCAGGACGTGGCGGTGATGATGCTGGACCGGCCGCGTCATAAAGAAATCGTGGAACAGATTCGCGCTGCAGGCGCATCGCTGCGGATGATCGGCGATGGCGACATCGCGGCGGCGATTGCGCCTTCGTTACCCGAGCCGGATGTAGATCTTTACATGGGCATCGGTGGTTCGCCCGAGGCGGTGCTGGCGGCGGCTGCGATCAAATGCCTCGGGGGCGATATGCAATGCAGAATGTGGCCGCGCGACGAAAAGGAGCGAAAAAGCCTGGTCGCCGACGGCCATGAAAAGGATCTGGACCGCATCTTTTCAGCCGACGATCTCGCCCACGGCCAGAACATCATTTTCTGCGCGACCGGGATCAGTGACAGCGCGCTTCTTCCCGGTGTGCGGGCGCGCGGTGGCGTCACGGCAATCACCCATTCGATCCTCATGCGAGCGAAAAGCAAAACCGTACGTTTTGTTCGAGCCCGCCACGACTTGCAGATAAAGACGATCCGGCTTCGATCGGATAATCGCGAACACTTGATCCGCCGCGAAGGGGTTTTCCGCCGTCATTCCAGCAATACGACGATCCACAATTTCCGCTCCCTCTTCCTCTGAATCTTCTTCTCCAGAGAGCAGACTAAGAGGTAGCGGAAGAGGAAGTCCTTTTCTGACGGAGGCCAAGGACGGCCGGCGAATGGATGGGAAACCGTCGCTCTTGCCGTTTACGCCTGCCTTTGCGTCTTGAGTAGCTTAATTGCGTCGCGCAACTCGGCAGCCCGCTCGTAAAGTTCCTTCGCGATCGCCCTTTCCATCTCGCGCTGCATGACCTCCAGCTTCGAGAGCGGGCGTTTCGCTTTGACTTCCTCAAGCCATTCGTCGAGAAACGCGACCTCCGCGCTTTTCGACGCCAGTTCCGGAAAGTTTGACTGTTGCAAAAAATCCACAATCGCTTCGCGACCGCGCTCAATTTCCGCCATGGCGTCGGCAAATCTTCCCTGAGCAAGAAAGATGGAGGCCTTGCCGCGTGTATTCATCATGAGCACGTAAGGCCGAAACTGTTGCAGGCCCCAGGAAAAATCCTCGCGATCGGTGTGCTCGTTGACGAAACTAAAAAGGTCGAGATTTCGCTGCGTATCGCGCACCACGCCTTCGAAATCGTTAATCTGAAACAGGCTCAGATACCGATGATAATATTGGATCCCTTCCTGTTGCAGCTCTGCGCATTGCTCGGGAGTAAGCTCGTAAGCCTCGCCTTTCTGTTCGGCACGGGTAGCGCGTTTGCGATGGTACTCCAGAAGCGATTCACAATTGTGCGGACGCCGACCATCGGGTCGTCCGGTGATTTCCATCTGCAAAACGCCCAGATCGACGCGCAGCTGCAATTTTTCGCGACCGTCGAGCCCGGTGATTTTGCGCACTTTGACGGTGCCGCTCTCATAGGGCCAATCCTTCAGAATGGTATTGAGATCCAAGCTCATCGTACGAAACATCCAGCATTTAATGATCGCTTGTCAATAACTTCACGGTTGGGGGGCGGTGCGAGCGAGCGAATCGTTGCACAAATTTCCACTAGTCACTACACACTGGTGATCTAGCATTACCTCGATGGAAGATTCGATCGACGCGTTCATTCGTTTTCTCGCAGTCGAGCGGGGTCTTTCTGAAAATTATCAGCTTTCCACCGACAGATCGCTGAGCGAATTCGCGCAATGGTGCAGTGTGAAGAAAAAAATCACTCACCCGCGCAGCGTGACCCTGCCGATGATGAGTGAGTATCTTGCCGAGCGCAAACGCGCCGGCCTTTCGGCCTCTTCGATCAAGCTGGTTGTTGTTGCGCTCAAGATTTTTTTCCGGTTTCTCGCAGCCAAGGGAATCATAGAGCGTGATCCGACCGAGGCATTGGCTCTGCCGCGGATAGAGCGGTATCTCCCGGAAACGCTGAACGAATTGCAAGTGGAGCAGTTCCTGGAAAAAATCGACACCAAAGCTGTTCATGGATTACGCGACCGCGCGATGATCGAACTGCTTTACGCAAGCGGGCTGCGCATTTCCGAGCTGGCAAATGCGCGACTGGAGAATTTCAATTTCGAAGAGCGTATGCTGCGCGTGACCGGAAAAGGAAACAAGACCCGTCTGGTGCCCGTTGGGCGAAAAGCATGCGAAGCCCTGGCAGCATATCTCTCTGCCGAGCGACCAAAACTGGTGAAGCCGCGCACTAGCAGTGAAATTTTTCTCTCCGAACGAGGCACGAAATTAACCACAGCGCGGATTTGGCAGATCGTAAAAAAGCACGCACAGCGCGCTGGACTGGAAAAGAACATTTATCCTCACCTTCTGCGGCACAGCTTCGCAACGCATCTGCTCAGCAACGGCGCGGATCTGCGAATCATTCAGGAGATGCTGGGTCACGCGGACATATCGACGACCCAGGTATACACGCATGTCGATCAACAACGGCTGAAGGCTGTGCATCGCCAATTTCATCCGCGCGCGTAGCGGAGTGAAATGACGTTGATCGCCGGATTTTAAGCCGGGGATTTGTGTTGAACGCCTATCGACCATCGAGTATCCAGCATCCACTCGTCGTGAGGCAGCTATTCTTATGAAGCGAATTCTGTTTCTTTTAATCGCACTGGCCGATCGCTGCATTTGCCGGTTGGTACTACTGGCAATTTTCGCAACAACTCTCAAGCGCTCCCGTGGCTGCGCTTCTGCCGCGGGAAACAATTTTCGTGGCGCAAATCCCGGACTTTAACCGCGCTCGCGATGAATGGCAGCACAGCGACATTTACCAGCTATACCGGGAGCCCGCAGTGCAGGATTTTTTGCGCAAGCCCCTTAGCAACGCCTCAAAAACCGATGCGGTATCTCAAACCCTGCACGAAATCGAACAGCTGGCACCCAAGAACGCCTTCGTCGCGCTAACCTCTATCGACAATAACAATCCAAAAATTGTGGGCGGCTTTCGTTTTCGCGGCAGCCAGGAAGAAGCGGAGCGAATCATTGGCAAATGGCGCTCAATGTTAATGGGGCAAAACTCAAGCCTCAAGCGCGAGAAAGTGCAATATCAAGGCCATGAAATCGAGGTGACCAAAACGAGTTCGTTCAGTATTGCGACCGCCTATGATCCTCCGTGGTTTTTCGTGGCGACAGATGCGGCGGACATGCAGGCATTGCTCGATCGCGTCGATCGCCGTGCATCAAGTTCAGACAACAGGCTCGACAAGGACGAGACATATCGTGCAGCCATTTCGCGTCGGCCCTCCAACTACGTGGCATTCTTTTATCTGCAGCCAAAGACGTTTTCGCAGCGACTCGCGACGCTGCGCGCTGCTGTCGGATCAACGCCGGCTCCCGGCGAGGGCACGATGCTCGAGAAAATGCGCTGCATTACCGGATCGATGCGATTCGAAAACGGAAAAATACACGACGTGCTTTTCCTGGGCATGCCGAAGCTGGAGCAGAACACTACCCTCACGCGCTCGTCGTTGTCTCTCGGAACGAAAGAGACGTTCCTTTACCTCGCCATGCTGCTCAATCTCGGGGAAAGAATGGATACTCTCAACCAGGCGGCGGCCTTTGCGGGTACGAAGATTTTTCAAGCGCTTAGCGATAGCGGGATCACCGCCGCTGATTGGAAAGCGGCATTCGGCATCGAGCTCGGATCTTTGGCTGATTGGCCTTCAAGCGCGCGTTGGCCCTCGTTGCTTATTACTTGCCGGTGACGGACGCGACCAGAGCAGGAAAGATCGTGGACGCGCTGTTACGGGCCGACGAAAATGGTCCGTGGACAGCTACCGAGAAAGATGGAGTCCGCTATTTTTCGAAGCAATCTGCTGCCAGCTTGGTCGCGATCACGCCTACGATCGGTTTGTCTGATCGGATTCTAATCGCTGGTTTGGATCTCACGTCTGTGGAAGAGGCAATTAAGCACGCCCGTGGTAACTCGTCTGAACTTGCAGACTCTCAAATCTACCAGGGAGCCGCGCGCCTGCTGCCAGCGCCCACGAACTTTTTTGCCTACATCGATACGGCGCAGTTGTATTCGCGGCTCGACGCTTCGCTGCGCCCTATGTTGTTAATGGCTGCGGCATTCGTCCCAGCGATTGCTGGCTCGATCGACCCTACCAAACTCCCACCGCCGGAAGTCATCACAAAACATCTGAGCCCTATTGTCTCTTCGCAGCGATACGACGGCGACGGCTACATGGCTGAGTCAATCGGACCCATTACATTGGACCAATTAGGAATAGGCGCTGCCATTTTTAGCAGTTTCGGTGCGGCGGCTGCGCGGCAGACTGGTTTGGGCGCCCCTGCCACAGCGCTTCCCCAGGCACCGAGTCCATCTCCGACGCCGTGAAGTAGCGAAATTTTGCGGTCCCCACTGTTCGGAGCATGAAAAACTGGCGGGCTTAAGCTGCTCTGCTGTGCCATTCCGGCACGGCTTGAGTTTCCCTAACGAAAGCGAAGAAAACTACTGCAATTTCTCAAAAATCTGTTATCGTCCTGGCCCTATGGCTATTCTAAAGAAAAATGCATTCTCCCGTCGGGTTCCCGATCTGGTAACTGAGGAGCTGGTTGCTGTCCTCTCGAGGCGTTCTTCGTTCGAGTTTAAGCAGCTATTCGATATTGTGCACGAGAATCTTCGGGCGCGAAATGCTGCCAGCGGCGGCGAGGAAATGCTGCGGCTGCGAGCCTATGAGAAGTTGCAAAACCTCGTGGCGCGCGGTGCGGTCAAAAAGAATGGCAAGAAATACAAGGGTTTGCCGTCGGCTCTGGCTCAGGCAATTGCACAGCAGAATGGTCATCTGGCCGGCGGTAAAGTAAGCCGTTTTTCAGCACGAACTGCCTTCAGGGCGAAATTCACGGATGCTGCGCGACTATTTGCCGGTACTCCTGCAAATCATTGTTGTCGCTCTGTTTGCTGTTTCAGCACTGCTCATCAGCATCCTCGTAGGCAAACGCGGAAGACGCACGCGAGCGAAAGACACCGCGTATGAATGCGGGATGATTCCGCAGGGCGGACCGCAGCCGCGGTTCAGCGTCAAGTTCTATGTCGTGGCAATGCTGTTCATCCTGTTTGATCTCGAGATCGTCTTTATGTATCCGTGGGCGGTGGTTTACCGCGACGCGATCAAGCAAGGCAGCGCGATCTTCTGGAGCATGCTCAGCTTTATCACGATCCTGATGGTTGGGTACGTGTACGCCCTCAAAAAAGGCGCGCTCGACTTCAGAAAATAACGCCCCCGGAGCCTTGCCCCGGCGACCTGCGATTCGTTACATCCTAGTGGTCTTGGTATGATTCCTATCCCCGTGGCGGAAGGAAAAGGAGCGCCAAACCTCCTGCCGGCCACTCTCGTGCTGGGCATGCTTTTGTGGATATTCACGACAACCGGGGGCCAACAGATCTTGGTCAACGAGATGCTCAGTGAGGCTTACGATTCTCAGGCCGAACATTTTTTGCGAGGCGACGTGGGAGTCGACGTCGATGCGATCCGACACGAAGCCATGATCGTGGACGGCAAGGCTCGCATGTACTTCGGGCCGTTTCCCGCTTTCGTACGGATCCCGCTAAATTTTGTTTATCCCAGCGGGACGAGGACACTGGTCGCGCATCACCGGCTTTTGCGCGGGAATGATTTCGGTAGGAGCATTCGCAGGACTTATTCGGTTGGCGTTGCGGCGCTCTCAATTGTCGGATCGTTGGAAAAATCTGCTTGGAAATGCGTGCTTGATTGGATTCGCGCTCGGTTCGCCCCTTCTGCTGCTGCTCGGGAACCTTTCGATCTATGATGAAGCGATCATCTGGGCACTCGCCTGGTCTCTGGCCGCTCTTTATTTTGCCTTGCGGTCTCGAGAAACAGAAGGAGCGGCGTTAACACGCTCTCTTCTTGCCTTCTCTTTTTGCGCTGGTGCCGCCTTACTTTCTCGTCTCACTTTCGGTGCGCCGCTTCTCCTGATTGCGCCTGTTCTCGCGTTGAAGGTGCTCGGCAAGGATCGAATACGTAATCTCGCCGCACTCTTTCTGCCACTCGCCGCGGCGTTTGTATTTTACGTTCTTCTAAGTTACGCAAAATTTGGGAACTTTCAGGGAGCGAGCTTTGACCATTACATCAATACCGATCAGCGACAGTTTACGCAAAAGCACGGGTTTTTTCGCCTCGAGCGGGTGCCTTACAGCTTCGCGGACTATTTCATCTTACGCTATCCAGAGTTCCAGCGGACTCCTCCGTTTGTGAAGGCGTGGCGGCATCCTTACAACTACCCCGCTCGTTATGCCATGCCCTTCACTGAAACTTATTCTTCGCTGCTATGGTACTCGTCATGGATCGTGCTCGGCGCGGTAATCGGCGTAGTGCTTTTGCTGCGGCCAGATGGTTCAGACTGGGTGGACCGTTCAATTGCGGCGATTCTTTTCGTTCAGGTAATCGCGATCATGTCGGTCCCCGCCGTTATCCAGCGTTACGCCACGGAGTTTTATCCATTCCTTGTTTTCACCTTCTTGCTTTTTCTGCGACGAGGCAAAGCTGCTTTCCACCTGCGGCATGTACTTATAGGGTTGGTTGCTGTCTCCATTGTCATAAATTCGCTCGGGACCGTGGCCTGGCTTGTCGACGCGGACATGAACGTACCCCGCAAAACGCGGGCCGAATGGAAGGCATTTCTAGGAAGATCGTCACGAGATTAAAACAGAAACGCTGCTACCGATACTGTGGGCACTGTCAGGGAATCGCACTGGCGCGGTGTGAATACGCTGATTCGTGAGTTCGACTGATTTTCTGATTTTGGGCGGAGGTATCATTGGGGTTTGTGTGGCCCGTGAGCTAAAACGCCGTTTTCCTGACACTGTCGTAACCGTGCTGGAAAAAGAAGTTGCGTGCGGCCTTCATGCCAGCGGCCGAAACAGCGGCATAATCCACGCCGGCTTCTATTACTCCGCTGATAGTCTGAAGGCGAAGTTAACGCGGGCCGGCAACCGCGCGATGACCGAGTATTGCGAAGCCAAGAAAATACCCTTGAAACGATGCGGCAAGCTGGTGGTTGCGAAGAACGAGGACGAGCTGCCGCGATTGGACGAACTGCTTCGACGCGGCGTCGCTAATGGCGTCCCGTTGGAAAATCTAACGGAACAGCAGGCCCGGGAAATCGAGCCGCGAGTTAAAACCCACCAGCGCGCCATTTTCTCGCCCTCGACTGCATCGGCAAATCCGCGGCGCGTGATGGAAGAAATGATCGAAGACGCAAAAACGGAGGGCATCACGATTGTCACCGGTGTTAGTTATTTGCGATCTAAAAATGGCGTGGTTGTGACGTCACAAGGGAGCTTTGCCGCAGGGCATGTTGTCAACGCGGCTGGGCTTTATGCCGATAAGATCGCCCTTGATTTTGGGTTTTCGGAAAGATATCGCATTCTTCCTTTCAAGGGTCTTTATCTCTATTCGGCCGAGGCCCCGAACGCATTCCGCACGAATATTTATCCCGTGCCTGATCTGCGAAATCCCTTTCTTGGCGTCCACTTCACGGTGAAAGAGGATGGACGCGCCAAAATCGGACCCACGGCTATCCCAGCTTTGTGGCGGGAACAGTACCGGGGATTCGATAACTTTAGGTTCGGCGAGTTTATCGAAGTTCTCTTTCGCGAGGCCGGCCTTATGCTGTCGTCGACTTTCGATTTCCAGAAGTTGGCTCTCGAAGAGGTGCAAAAATATTCGCGGCCTCGGCTTGTCGCTCTGGCATCAAAGTTAGCCCACCGAATACAACCAGAGCACTACAGGCAATGGGGCGAGCCCGGGATTCGCGCGCAATTGCTTGATATTAAGAATCGAAAACTCGAGATGGATTTCGTCATCGAAGGTGACGCCGATTCAACCCACTTGCTCAATACCGTCTCTCCTGGCTGGACGTGTTCTATTCCGTTTGCGCGCCACACTGTCGATCAGATTGAGACGGCAATCAGTTAGGCAACTGGCTAAAAGCGCTTCATACCTGCGCACTCAACTCATCTACAGTGGCCACTTTGCGCTTCGGCCGGTAGAAAATGTAAAGCAGCCCGCCGAGCAAGCACATCGCCAGGATCATGGAAAAAATGACGAAGGAAGTGGCAATGGCTCGCTCACTGTCGACACCGGCGATTACTCCCAGGAAAAGGACGAGTAAGTATTCACGAATCCCTACGCCCGCGATGGTAATCGGGAGGGCATTTGCCGCAAGGACGATGGGAACAAAGGTCGTCCAAATTAGAAAGGGGGTCCGGATGCCGACAGACAGGCCAGCAAGGTAAAAAACGCCGCAGTGGATTAACTGGGTGATCAACGCGGCGCCGATCACTTTACCGACTAACAATTTGTTATCGCATAAAACGCCCCATATTCGGGCTGCTTCATCCCGCAGTGAGCGCGCCGGACGAAGGCGAAGACGCTTTTCAAACCATCGGTGCGTTGGGTGACCAGCCAAAAAAAAGACCGCGCCGCCCAGGCAGCTAATCGCCCCGGCCGCGAGCATTCCGAATGCTATCCAACGCGTCTGGCTTGAAGCTGACATGACCGACCATTGCCAGGGAATGCAGAACGCGGCCAGCAAAAGAACGCTAACTAACCCGATGAACCGATCCAACAACACAGTCGCGCATGCTTCCCCTACTCGCCCTGGCGCAAGGCGAGAGACGTAAAGCATTCGCGTGAGGTCGTCCCCGGTCGAGCCCGGCAAAAATACGGAGAAGAATTGCGCAATCGGGACGACGCAAGTGAGAGATTTCACCGGGATGTGAATGCCGAGAATTCCTAAAAGCCGGTTCCATCGCCAGCCGGCGATCACGATCGTAACCAACCATAAGATCAGACCGAGAACGATCGGAATACGATGCGCGTCGCGAACGCTCAGCCAGACCACGTGCGCATCGGTGCGGTGAAAGAGCCACGCCATGATGGCGGCGGCCAAGATTACCTTGCCAACGAGGAAAGTCGCCTGTTTTGCATTCATGCTGAAGGTTCGTTCCGTTGTGCATTCGTAGCTGGCAGGGCGACAAGTCTTAGACAAAAGCTGCCAGCAAGGAGAGGCAAAGAGCTATTGACCGAATAACATGATATTTATTCGGCGCCGGAAGATTTCAAACAAGGTGTGTGCAGTGGAAACAATATTCCTAATATGGAACGGCGAAGCGCCACGGCCCTTATTGGTGTGGCGAACCCGGACAGGGACCTGGACGTAAGTGGCACCCTGCTGCAGTAACAGCGTAATCATATCCGCTTGAAAACCGAACCCATAGGCATACGAATGCCAGCGAAGGACATTGTAGCGCAGGTGCATGGCACAGCCATTGTAGTAGTTGATGGAATAACCGCTCAGCAAGTTCACCAGGAAAGTGTAAAGCTTGGATACTGCGACGCGGCTGAAACCTTTTCCCGTAAGCTGCTCATGGAAGGGAATAATGATATCAGCCTTTCCCATCATGTTGAGTATCCGGATTATCGCTTCTTTTGGCTCGGCATTGTCTCCCCCAATAAACCTGTAGTACTTGCCTCGTCCGAGAAAAGCGCCGTTCACATAGGTTCGAGAGAGGCCAAGATTTTTTGGGTTCTTGTACAAACGGATCGGCAGTGAGGGATGCTCGCGGCAATACTGCTCTACCAGCTGGCTGGTTTTGTCCGTCGATCCGTCGTCTATGACGATGATCTCATACGAACAGCTCACTTCCGTCACTGCATCGACGATGCTGTCCAACGTGGCAATAACGTTTTTTTCCTCATTCTTGCACGGAACACAGATCGTCAGATCCAATGAGTTCAGCAGTATCGGATCCATGGGCGTCGCTTCGTTTGGATGCGGCTGTTCCTCAGATTTCATCATCGCTTCGTGTGGTGTAGTCGAGACTTGCCCCGCTTCTGTCCTATTCGGGCAGGGAAAGAGGCACCAGCCAATTAACGTTGGGCGCCACCCGGGCGAGACGGTTTCGCACTTCCTGGGCCATGCGTGTCGGCAACGCAACTATAACCCAGCTTCCATCCGGAACATCTTTAGGTGACAAAATCTGACGTCCCATGAAAGTTCTCCCAAACCGGCTGGGATTTTCATCGACAAAGAACGCCGCGGCGCCCTGCAATTCTTCCTGCAGCCATGTCCCCGCGATCGAAGTACCGAGGATACCGACCGCGCGCTGGGCAGTCAGGGCACGGATCTGTTTTCCGAACGCTGCGACCCACTCGATGCGACGCTGGACTGCAACCCAGTTGTCCGAGGTATTTCGCCTGACGCGGGGCGGAGATTCCCCGGCGGATCTGCGTGCAACTACCGTAAGCTCTTTTGCAATCCAGTCGTCTGCGGCAACAACTACATCATAACCGGCGGCAATTATCACGTCGCGCAGAGTTGAGAGGAAGAAATGGGTGGCATGATCGGCGACCAGAAACATGAATGGATTCCGCCAACAATCCGGTACCTGCACTACAAGCATTCCCCCGGTTGCAAGCTTATGCCGCAACCCGGTCAAAAACTTTATAGGTTCCGCGATGTGCTCCAGCGAATGGATCAAGGTGAGGACCTCAAATTGACCAGGGATTTCCTCTATTGTTCCAGTGTAGAAAGATTCGACGCCCGGAATTGACTCCACGGCGGTTTTGCAACGTTCATTTATGTCGAAACCGACAAACGACCAACCGGAACTTATCTCGTTGAAGGCTCGGAGCGTAGTGCCAGTGCCGCAGCCTACGTCCAGCAATCGGCCGCGCGAAGGAAGAGGCAGTTCCTCTTTCAGCCGGCGAAGGAGTCGCGAGGACCGAGGACTGGCGGCGCCGGTCTCGGCATCAAAGACAGCCTGCTCAACGCCATTGTCCTGATGATAGATGGTGTAGCGACTGTAGATGTCGCCAGCCTCCTCCCGCCATCGCGTCGAAATGATTGCCTGAGCGACACCGCACCACCGACAGACAGCGAGTTGTCCGCCCGATGGCCACGGCTTGCAATCCGAGGTTACGCGATGCAGCGCCTCATAGGAGGGCAAGAGAGAAAGCCTATCGAAACCGCACGAGTGGCACTTAGGCACGTCTATGATTTGTGAGTGAGCTCTTGCTCAATCGAAAAAAATGCAGCCATAATCCCCGCTATAACCGCAGCGAGCGAAAATCCACTCCCATTCCTGAGGAGTGAAGATGCATTCGCAGGTAAGCTGCCAATACAACAGATTCACCTTCTCGCGCTCGTCGCGGTAAGAATCCATTACGATATATTTATGCTTCTTACCAACACGCTCGATTTCCTTTAGAGCTTTCTCCAAATCGTAGATCCGCAGGTTATGGAGTGTGTTCAGCGAGACAATGAGATCGAAACTCTTGTCAGAATAAGGCAGTGAAACAGCGTTGCCGACACTGAGGCGGTCCTTAACTTCCGGCATGGCGTTCGCAATGGCATAATCCGAGATGTCGATCCCAACAGCATCGGCGCCAGGCAGAACTTTCATGAAGTCATGGACCAGAAAGCCCTTGGCACAGCCGATGTCCAAAATGCGTGCACCGCTCTTGAGATCGTAGTGCTTCACCATGTCCCGGGCCACCGGCAGCCAACGGCCATCGTATCGAAAACCGCCGTAACCATACTTGCGATCGCCGTCAAAGTAGTCGAAGCCAAACTGCTTTGAAATCGTGGCGCATTTCGCCTTATCCGCTTCCGTGACCCGAGCGACGTAGTTTCGCTTAGCGGCGTTATGGACTTTTAGAATAAAATCGATGTAAGCCATCAGCCCTGCTCTGGCACATTAATTAAAGGGCCGCCAGCTCGCGATAGATAATGGATTCATCCAGCCCGTGCGCGGTCCAAAGTTCCCGTTGGTTGCCGTAGAAGTGAATGAACTCATCCCTGAGCGAAAATGTCTTGATCGCACAACGCGCACCTGCGTCCCAAGCTAACTGCTTAAGTTGCGCCCCTAGTCCGCCGATACAGGAATGCTCCTCGATCACGGCTACGGTGGCGAACTTGGCGAGAATCGCAGCAAGGCCTTCGCGGTCCAGCGGCTTGAGAGTGTGGACACCTACCACAGCAACGCTCATGCCTTTTTCTTGTTCGAGGCGGCTAGCTATATCCAGGGCCATCTTAGTGATTGGACCATAGGAAAGCAGGCAAAGGTCCTTCCCTTCCTTCAGGCGACGGATCTTACCGAAGGTGAACGGGTCGGGAGCCTGCGTCGTTAGGTCTGGTTCTCCCGCCTTGCCGAGTCGGAGATAAACTGGGCCAGGCAAGTCGATGCACGCGCGCGTCGCAGCGGTCGTCTCGGCGGGGTCGCAGGGCGCGATGATACTCATGTTAGGCAGCGCGCTCATCACGGCGATATCTTCTTGCGTGTGATGCGTGCCGCCAAGCGTGGAGTACGTCACGCCACCGCCGATCCCGACCAGCTTGACGGGCAAGTTTTGGTAGCAACAATCGACCCGCACCATTTCAAATGGTCGGTAGATCGTAAACGTGGCGATCGTATAAGCGAAAGGGATACAACCGCGCAGCGCCAACCCCGCGGACACGCCCACCATTACTTGCTCAGCCACGCCGACGTTTATGAACCGCTCCGGGAATTCTTCTTGAAAAGCCGCAGCACTGGCCACGGGGGAAATATCCGCTACGACAAGAAAAAGCCGTGGGTCGGTCTTGGCGATCTCGTAGAAGGTGTTGGCGAAGGTGTTTCTCATGACGGAGTGGCATCGAGTTCCTTTAGCGCCGCCTGATATTCTTCGGGGCTCGGCGAGCGATAGTGCCACACAGGCACGTTTTCCATAAAGCTTACGCCTTTGCCTTTCGTAGTCCTCGCGATCAGCATAAAAGGCTTCGTCCCCGATCGATTTGTAATCGCTGCGTGAATCGCGGCGGGATCATGGCCGTCCACCTGCAGGGTTTCCCATCCGAAGGCGCGTACCTTGTCGAGAACAGGATAAAAGTTCGGATGCACTTTGCTGGTTTGGCCGAGCGATTGAAAATCGTTCAGGTCCAGGACGCCGACGATTCGCGTGATGCCGAGCGTGGGCGCGAGCATCAACGCTTCCCAAATGGAGCCTTCCTGGAATTCACCATCGCTCATTACGACAAAAACCACCCGATCCGCGCGCAGCACCTTATCCGCTGCGGCCATCCCAACGGCGAGATTCAAACCATGCCCGAGCGATCCGGTGGATGCTTCGATTCCTGGGAGACCATAATCGGGATGTGTCGCAAATCGTCCTCCCGGCTTGCCGTAAAGATCCAGCTCGGCCTTGGGAACGATCCCTAAAGATTCGAGAACGGCATATTGCGCCAGGGAACCGTGACCCTTGGACATAATGAAAGTGTCGTCGGCATCCTTGCCGCGACCCCTGCGCATGAGACCATAATAAATCGTGTCCACAATTTCCATGCAGGAGAAAGCGGGAGCGATGTGCAGGGCGCTAACGGTTTGCGAAATGTCGAGGATACGGCGACGATGCTGCCGGCAGCGGGCTCGCGCGGCGCTTACATCAAAAGTAACATTGTCTGTCATCGCGGTGGCAGTTCGTTCGCGGCCCCAACGTTGGCCCGCCGTTGGGCGGCGAGAGCTAGATCGAAAACATAAGTGAGATACGACTGCTTCGGTAGAGAATCCACCTTCCGGCGATCGACAAATTCAAGACTTTGTCCTTCCCGACAGGCAACGCGCTGCCGGCCATCGTAGTTTTCCCAGAAAAACAACAGTGTCCCCTCTTCAATTTCGAGACGAATCAACGGACGGAGATTGTGACAGCGATAACAAGTTTCCTCCTCCATTTCGCGCGCGGCGCCCTCGCGCGGCGTCTCGCTTTGTTCGAGATGACCGCCGGGAAAAACCCAAAGCCCGGGATCAGAGATCGTCGGAATATCATCACGATGCTGAAGAAGCGCGGCACCATCCTCACGCAACAAGACTACTCCTACGACTAGGCGAATGTTTGTTTGCGGAGAGGCAATCACAAAAAGAGAAAAATCATTCAGCCCTCGCGACGCCCTGTCAACCGCCCACCGGCGTTCAGATTCTGTCCGTGGTTGAGCATAGCGGGTCACGAATCAAAGATAACTGCGGATGCCGGCACTCAGCGGGGAGAAATCGAAGTTGCCGATGGCCGCGGACAGTCTGGAGATGTCATAGCGCATGTCAAAGCTTCTTTCCGCATTCGCGGGAAGGTGAACAACCTCGAAGTCGATCCCGAGTGCTTTGCGGATGGTTTCCAGGATTTCCAACAGCGAAACACTCGTGCCGGTTGCCACATTGAACGTCCCGGAAGCCTTACGCGTGACAAGGCGTTCGACCACCTGACAAAGATCTGGAGCAAAAACGTAATCCCGGAGCAGCTTGCCATCTCCGTGAATGTAGGCCTTCCCCTCTTTCCGGATCGTCGCGATCAATCTTCCGATGACGCTCTTATCGTTCCGAGAGCGTCCAAAAATTCCCGGGATGCGCAGAAGGCAGGTTGGAAACCTGGCACCGAGTTCCTCCCGAACGATCCATTCACAAGTGGATTTGGATAATCCGTACCAGGTGTCGGGGTCGAGCGAAGTCGTTTCGCTCATCGGCAACTTTGGTTCTCGTCCATAGACGTCGACCGAACTGAAATAGATGACCGATTCAATATTCGCGTCGCGCGCGCCGGAGACGAGGTTCCAAGCCATTTGGACATTGTCCAGAAACGCAGCGTATGAGTTGTCGACACTCTTATTCACCACGGCCAAAAAAATAATCGCGAACGGCTTTCCACCGAGGCTTGTGAAAAGCTTGTGCACCGAAGGGGAGTCCAAAAAATTGCAATCTGACGATCCGACGGCCACGACAACGGCGCCTTGGGCGGAGAAGTGCTGGCAGAGAAATTCACCAACGTAACTGTTCTTTCCGATTATGAGAACATTTCGGCCTTCTATTGATCGGGAATTAGAGGGCTGCGCCTTCATCTGTGTTGTTGCGACCGATTTTGGAAGATGTTCAGTTCCCGAGGCGATGATATTCGAATCCGAGATCGCGGCATTGAGCCTCGTCAAGGATGGCATAAGGATCGATTATGATGCGGCCCCGGAGCACCTTTCGTAGTTCTTTTACCGGAAGCGAAGCGTAAGAACTCCATGGCGTCATCACCAGAAGCGCGTCTGCGTCCTCGGCGGCCGCGAGAGGCGAGGAAAAAATTGTGACGTGGGGAAATTCGGCAGCATCGATTTGGGCGACGGGATCATGCGCGCGTATGCGATGGTTGCGCAAGGCGCGCATTAGTTCGAGCGAAGGCGAATTTTTCGTCGAGTGAGTATCCGCCTTGTAAGCGAAACCCCACACCGCTAATACGGCCTGATGGTCCTTGCCCGGCAAAGCACGTTCAATCTGACGAATGGCCCAATCACGGCGGTGGCTGCTGTTTCGCTGCCAGGCGGTCACGATACCCGCCTCAGTGCCGTGACGGGCGGCAAGAGATTGCACCGTAACCAGATCGCGCTCAAGGTTTCCGCCTGCGATGCCGAGCCCGGGTGTCAAATAAGCGTGAGGGCCAATCCGTTGATCCAAACGGAGAGCCGGGACGATCTCGTTCCAATCGGCGCCAATCGCCTCACAGATTTCGGCCAGGGTGTTAGTGGTGGCGACGCTTGAAACGAGGAAGAAATTGATCGCTATTTTTGCGAGTTCAGCGCTTTCCAAACCCATGACGAGCACCGGGCACTTGAACGATGCATGCCATGCCTGCAACGGCGCGGGAAGTGGCCGAGCCGGGTCGTGCGCACCTACGATGAAGCGCTCCGGTTGCGTCGCGCGCTCGACGGCACGGCCAAAGATCAGCGTTTCGACCTGATAATAGAAATCGGCGGTCGAAAGCTCGCGCAGCTCCGTCGTGAGCTGGCGCATGTAACCAGGCGAAACCTGGCTAAGGACGACTGCTATTGTGCCCAGTGAAAGCTTCGGTGCGGTGGCGCGAATGAGTTCGGTGAGAGGGCCGGGGTCGCTTTCGTTGCGCACGTTGGTAGCCACATCGAGTGAATAAAAAACAAGTTCACACTCGGCCAGCGCCGTTTGATCGGATGTATAACGGATCCGATCGCGATGTTGAGCGAACAGTTCGTCGAAACCCGGCTCCTCGATCGGAAATTCTCCGGCTGCGCATCGCGCCGTGAGCGCGCCATCGGGATCATACGCCACCACCCTAAAGTCCTTCGCCGCCGTGGCGAGACTGTAAATCAGGCCAAGGTGCGAAAGTCCAACAAAGCCGATCATCTTTCTTTGACTTGTGAAGTTTCAGCGCACATGGCGGCGATCCCTTTTCGCCACGGCGTAAAACTGAAGCCCGGAAACGCCGTCAGCGCAGCGCTGGGCGCAAAGGGCCGTAAACCGTTGTGCGGCATTGGTCCGCTACGTGGAGAACCCTTGATCGCGACAGGCGGCGTAAACTGCGCGGTAATAAATTCCGCTAAAGTCCGGAAGGAAACGACCTCGCCAGAGACCGCATTCGCGATGCCGGTGCTGCGATGAAGGACGATACAACGCACCAGCTCAGCGATGTCATCGACCGCTACGTGGTCGCGCTGTTCCTCACCCTCGCCGAAGAGCACAAGATCTTTGCCCTCGGCGGCAAGACGACGGAAGCGGTTTGGACCGTAACCATTATGCGGGTCGTCGATCCCATACGTGAGCGTAGGACGAACAAAAGCCAGAGGTCCGGAAAATTCGCTGCGCAACATCACTTCGCGCGCCAGGTGCATAACGCCGTGAAGGCTGCCCGGCTCGGCGCAGCAAGATTCAGAAATTGGTTCGGCCGAATCTTTGTAGACAGCATCGGAGCTAATATAAATGACATGCCCGACCGGCCGATTCTTGAGTGCTGCACATACTGCCTCGCCCATGCGGATGTTTTCCATCAACATCGCCACGTTTTTCACCGGCGCGTGGGCGGAGACGAAGACCAGCATATCGTCCGGGCGCAATTCCTCGGCCAGCCGGTCCGCGGCGTCGGCTGCGAGCAGATCGCACGATTCCCGGCCAAGCGCGACGACTTCAATCCCCTCAGAGCGCAGACGGCGCGCGATGGCACCGCCGATGAAACCTCCGGCTCCAAGCACGACGGCGCGAGCAGGTTTGCTCGGGGACTCGTTAAGATTGGTGATCATGGATGAACCTGCTCGATCAATCCGCCGAGTTTCCGAATTTTTTCATGAATCCAGATGTCATTCTCGAGGTTGGTGCCTGCGGTTCCGCAAAGCGCCAGAAAATGATCGTATTCGAGCTGCCACGTCGGGTCGGGCTGCTCGATGACCTCGACGGACTCTTCCGGCCGCCCGCTCGGCAGGACGCGCTTGCGGATGGTTAGCGTGCTTGGGCCCCACTTGCACAGGCAATCGATGTGAGCGCTGCCGAGCTCGCCGAAAAGATCGAGACGGAAGGTATTTCGCCACGATAAAAGTGTCGCCTCCATTTCGAGAACGGGCTTGCCGCGGTAACCGAAAAGGACGTGATCGGGCGCCTTGTTCTCAAAACGATCCGCGCACCACAACTCGCCAGCCTCCCCATTGGGGCCGAAAAGAAAATGCGCCATGTCGAGCATGTGGGAGCCGAGGTCGGAGAAGACGCCCAAACCGTTGTCGCGCCACGCAGAGTTGCGTACGTCTCGAGCTGTTCCATTGCCGTAGAAGAATTTCGCAAGGTAAATCCGGCCGAGGTTTCCGGAATCGAGAATTTTCTTGAGCCGGGCGATGTGCGGCTCGAACCGATGATTGTAAGCCGTGTAGCACGCAGCTTGTTGTGCTTCGGGAGAGTTCGAGCAACTCGCGAATTTCGGCCGGCGATGCGAGCAGCGGTTTTTCAACCAGCGCATGTTTCCCATTGGCCAGAAGGTACCGAAGGATCGCGAATTTTTCCTGGTCCGGAACGCAAACGCAGGCGGCATCGTACGATTCGAGCGGCACCTCTTCGATTCGCTTAAAATCGACATCGCGACGCAACCGGATCGACCACAGCCACCACGTGCTCGCCGGCAACTGCTCGGCGTTTGCGCCCCTGCACCCCGAGACCGATGATCGCCACTCTCATTCGAAGCGCGAGTGCTTTTCCAGCGCGTTGAGCTTCTTGAGGACGTCTTCGGGCTTCACCGGATTATTGCCATCGTGCTCACAGGCCACGGCTGCCGCGAGCGCTCCGAGAATCGAGCCGATCACATTCGATTCGGTCGCGACCATGGAAAGCGCGGCATAGGAGAGGAGCGCATCGCCGGCGCCGACAGCATCAACCACTCTGTCCGCAAAGCTGTCGACGGTGAAGAACGCGCGCACTTCGTGGCTTGGAGCGCGGTAAGTGATGATACCGCGTTCGCCAAGCTTTAAGATCAGCAATTTGCACCCGGCCTTCTTATAAAGGTCGAGCGCCATCGGGCGAACAGTGGAATCCTGGTCGCCAAGAGCGAAGCGGGCTTCGCGCTCGTTCGGTGTAATCAAGTCAAAACCCTGGAACTCGAGAATGTTGCCCCAGCGATTGGCGACCTGGCTGTCGGCCACGCGCGTCGCACCCGCCGGTATGGCCTCGGTGAGTTGCGGGATTGTGACCTTGTTGAAGATGCCGTGCCGGAAATCGCTAAAAACAACGACATCCACCTTATGTTTGGCCAGCTCGTCCTTTAGCGCGTTCACCTCGTGTTCCGAGATGGGGCGATTGTCGAGCTTGTCCACCTTGAGCAATCGGTAGCCGTTGGTGATGAATGCGTTTTTTTGCGTGGTCGGCCGTGCCGGATCGATAACCGCGCGGCATTCGATGCCGCTCGCTTCCAAATCTTTCAACACAAAGTCCTTCAGCGCGTCGTCGCCCAGGACCGTAGAGAAAACCACTTCAGCACCCGCCTCCCGCAAATGCTTTGCCACGACCGCGGCGCCGCCGGGAAAATTCACCTCACGTTCGTGTTTCACGCTAAACGTCGGCGTCTTCGCCGTGCCACCAACCAGCGAGCAGTAGGTGTAGGAATCCACGATGGTATCACCGACGACGTGGACCTTGACGCCTTTCAGCTTGGTCAAAGCGGTCTTGAGGTCGCCGAAATCAAGGCCCTCCGAATGGAGTAAAGCCAGCAGCTTTTCCGTCGCCAGATTCGGCGGAGTCGTCTCAATGATGGTTGACGATGAAAGGACGAGGTCGCCGGGGGTGAAAAGAAGCTCGCCTCCATACGATTCGATCACCGCCATCTCCTCCCGGGTCTTGGGATGGATTCCTTCGGCAGAATACTCGTAGCCTTTCGCGAAAAAATCCGGCTGGATGAATTTCAGGTTCTCGATCGGCGTCTCGTTATCGTCGATGATAACGTAATCGACGCACTCGAGCGCGGCGAGATTCATGGCGCGCAAATCCTGCGGTACGAAAGGTCGGAAGTTCGCCTTGTTGATGTGCGAATCGGAGGTCAGGCTCGCGACGAGGACATCCGCGTGATCCTTGGCGTACATCAGGTGGCGAATGTGACCCGGATGCACCAGATCGAATGTGCCGTGGCACATGATGACTTTGTTAACCCGAGGGCGCGGCCCGATTGCTTCGCGCAATTGCTCGCGGGTTTTTATCTTGCGGCGAAACGTATTTTCCTTCGGACGAATGTTCATGCGGTCCTGCCTTCAAGAAACGCAAACCAGTTCTTCGTCGCCCCGGCAATCGACACAGGATCCCAAACCGGGGCCTCGCGCCAGTAATCAAGGTTCTTCAGCATCTGCCCAACACCTTCCTCGAAGGAGACCCTCTGTTTCCAACCGAGGTCCCGCTCGATTTTCGTAATGTCCGCCCACGTGCAATCCGGTTCTCCCGGCCGTTTCGGTACACGAACAACTTCGCCTCCTCCCAGCAACTCGATCAAACGATTTACGGTTTGCGGATTGCCCGCGCCAAGATTGTAAACTTCGTTCATGCGGTCGGTCGTCGCTGCCAGAAAAAAAGCATGCGCCACATCCGTGACGAAAAGAAAATCCCGGCGCTGCGTCCCGTCACCGACCAGAGTGAATGGTTTGCCGGCAATTTTCTGCGCAAGGAAAACGCCGAATACCGCGCCATAAGCTCCGGAAGTCCTGGACCGTGTTCCGTACGCGTTGAAAATGCGGATCGAATTCACCGGCAGGCGATAAAGTCTGCCCCAATGTAAGACCGCTTCTTCGCCCATGTATTTGCTCAGCGCATAAGGATACTCGGGCTGGATTGGTGCGTCCTCGCGGGTCGGCACATCGGCGAGACCATAGCAAGATGATGACGCGGCATAAACCAACTTGAGGACGCTGGCGTGCCGGGCGCATTCCAACACCTTAACCGTCCCCATCACGTTCGTAGACAGATAATCCACCGGGTTGTCGATCGAAGGGACGATGTCGCCGATGCCAGCGAAGTGGAAAATATATTCGGCGCCCGCGAAGAGCTTGTCGGCCGGAGCGAGATCGCGAATATCGCGGGCTTCCACCACCAGATTCGGATTCTCCTTTCGATGGGCGAGGTTCTCGAGCCGCCCGCCGACCAGGTTGTCGATGACATGGACGCGAAAACCTTCGTCCAGCAACCTATCGACCATATGGCTGCCGATAAATCCGGCTCCTCCAGTGACGACTGCGAGTTTGGGCAGGCTCATTTTCGGGCCCAATCTTATTTCAAACTAAGGGCTTTGACAGTTTTCACATTGATGAACGCGTCATCGTTCAAGGTGTCGCCCGAAAATTTTCGCGTCTTAAACGCGTGGCAAAGATCGCGCACCGCGTCCTCTATGGTCCGCTTCGGCCCCCAGCCCAGTCTTTGGCCGATCTTGCGCGACGTGATGCGGTACGAACGGAGGTCGTCACTAGTCGTGCGTTCAATGCGAATTGGTTTCTTTTCCGGAAATTCTTCCTCCACGATCTGCTTCGCAATTTCTGCCAACTCGTTCACGGTCTGGTTCTGATAGCCAGCGTTAAAAATTTCACCGGCGATTTTTTCGGCCGGCATTGTCAGCAATTCGACGTAAAGCTCGCAGACATCGTCGATGTGAATATTTGGGCGCTGCTGTTTTCCGCCGAAAATAGTGATGATGCCTTTGTTATAGGCGTGGTTGGTCAGGATGTTCACCGTCAGATCAAACCGCATCCGAGGAGAGTAGCCGCACACCGTCGCCGGCCGAACGGTCACGCAGATGAATTCCGGCGATTGATGCTGGAACAGGATCGGCTCGCAAAGTCCCTTGTATTTGTTGTAGTCGGTCAGCGGCACGAGTGGATGTTCCTCCGTTACCTCCGGGGACTCGCTTACGCCGTAGACCGAGCTGCTGGAGACATAGACGAAGCGTTTCACGCCGGCTGATTTGCTGGCGAGCACAAGCGGCTCGAAACACTCGTAATTGATTGTCCGGCTGAGCGACGGATCAAGGTCGAAGCTCGGATCGTTCGAGATGCACGCCATGTGGATGACATAGTCGCAGCCAGTGACCGCTTCCGCATATTTGGCCGTGTCGCGGATATCTCCGTTAACAACTTTCAAGTTCGGATGCGACGGCAACCCAGCGGAGCCGAAGAGCATAAGGTCGTAAACGATGACTCCGTATCCGGCTGCGAGAAGTTTTGGCACGAGAACACACCCTTTGTAGCCGGCGCCCCCGGTTACCAAAACTTTTTTCATAGAGCGAGGAATAAATCATGCGTTCCGGACATGGCTAGCGGATTTGTAGAAGAACAGCGACGAAGCACACGGGATTGATAGTTTCCCCGCTCCGTATCGTGATTGTTGGAGATTTTCGCCATCAGTGCGGTGACAATTCTTGCGATACTGGGAAAAATGCGCCATCAACTGGACCCACTCCACATGACAACGCCCGTATCCACAACGGAAGGCACCCGCACATTTTCTCCGCTATATCGATGGGCTCTGTTTTGTTTTTCGATTTTCGCTTTAAAACTTCTGCTCTTCGCCATCGACCCAGTTCCCAAGTTTTATATGGGCGATTCCGCCAGCTATATTTGGACTGCGCTGAATGGTTGGATACCGCCCGATCGTTCCTTTTTTTATGGCTACGTCATTCGCTGGATCGCCCTCTGGACGGAAAGTTTGACATGCCTCGTGGTTGTTCAAGTCTGCTTAAGCGCGATCACCTGCATTCTGTTTTCCTCGATCACGCGAGTCATCTTTGAGCTCCCGGAGCGATGGTCTTACGTGTTCGGCTTCCTCTGCGCGATCGACCCTCTTCAGTTGCTCTATGAACGCTATGTTATGACGGAAACGATAAGCCTCTGTTTATACGCATTTGTGATTTATCACTCGTTTCTCTATTTGAAGACCCAGCGCTTGCGGAATCTGGTCATCGTGCAGGCCGTCTCGGTCCTTCTCATCGGATTTAGGATGAGTTTTCTTCTTCAGGTGCAAATCGACACGATTATTTTGCCCTTGATTGCTTTCGCGCCTGATGTTGTGAAACGACTCCGTCGCCGGCCAATTGCAGACGCTTCGCCCACGTCGCCCGTTCGAGTTTGTGCCGGTCACTTGTTGCTGAGCGTGACGCTGATGTTCCTGCTACACGTGGGATACAAGCGGACAAATGGTTGGCTCTCTCATCGAGAGCCCGATTACTTGTACTCAACTGGGGTTACTCTCCTGGCGTATTGGGCGCCAGTTCTTCAAGCCGAGGACGCACCCGATCCCCGCCTTGCGGATGTGATCCGACGAGGCGACGAGTTCGGTCTCAGGAATTTTTCCTTCAGGAACGCTCATCGTTTCAGACCAGGTCGCTTGATCGACAGGCTATTTAAACTCGAGCCCGATCGATCGAAGGCTGACAGTCTGGCAAAAAAAACTGCGCTACATGCGCTATGGCGTGATCCGCTCGGCATCCTTGGCATCGGCTGGCGCACGTACGTCAGTTACTGGAACGTGGCGACGATGAAGAAATACGCGGTATCAGATTTCAGCTTCCGAAGGCCACCGAGTGATCAGTTGATAGCGCTGCTGGCTTCCCGCTTTCATCTGTCATATACGAAAGGCACAACCATGAGCGCTATTCAGCTGTATTACATTGTGGCCTGGCCCTACTACTTCCTGATCCTGTTAGCGCCTCTGCTCTCTGGGTTGGCGATCGCGCTTAGATCCATGCGCCGATACGCTATCCTGATTTTTGTCCACATTTCAATCATGATGGGCATGGCGATGTCATTCGGGGGTGATAGCATTCGCTACCTCCAGCCAATTTCCTTTATGACACTTCTTGTCCTTGCGCTCGGCGCCAATATTGCTCTGCGATCTGTTCGGAAAGACCAGGCCATTGCGGGCGGGCAAGGGAGTAGCGTTGAAACCCTACGGCCGGATGTGAGCGCTCTGGCACAACCGTCCTTTGCCGGGTCATGAGTTACTCCGAACAACATCTGCGCGAGACCAGCGAGATCGTTTCCCAACTGGATCCCGCCCTTTGTGAAAAAGCAGTCGAGCTGCTGGCAAAGGTACGCGCGCGTGGCGGCCGGCTTTTCATTCTCGGTGTGGGAGGCAGCGCGGCGAATGCTTCCCATGCGGTGAACGACTTCCGCAAGCTCGCAGGGATCGAGGCCTACGCACCTACCGATAACGTCTCGGAGCTCACGGCCCGCACCAACGATGATGGATGGTCCTCAGTTTTCGCCGAATGGCTCAAAGGAAGCCGACTCAACGAAAAAGACGCTGTTCTTGTGTTGTCGGTAGGCGGCGGCAGCCTCGAAAAAAATGTCAGTCCGAATTTGGTGAGTGCACTGCAACTGGCGAAGGAACGAGGTTGCGCAATCCTCGGGATTGTGGGCCGCGATGGAGGATACACCGCGCTGGTTGCCGACGTGGCTATTGTCATTCAGACAGTCAATCCCGCAAACATCACGCCGCACACCGAGGCGTTCCAAGCCGTGATTTGGCATTTGTTAATTTCGCATCCGACTCTCAAAATCGCCGAGACGAAATGGGAAAGCATGACGTAGCGCGACGCGCAGTTTTCCTCGATCGCGATGGAGTAATCAACCGGGTCGTGGTTCGGAACGGAATGCCTTATCCTCCATCTCACGTCGAGGAGTTCGAGCTTTACGAGGATGTTCTCGGCGGATGTGCGCGGCTTAAGGCTGCAAACTTTCTCCTGGTGGTGATCACCAACCAACCAGACGTTGGTCGCGGCACCCAGAGTCGCGAAGCCGTTGAAGCGATGAATCTGAAAATGCAATCGGCGCTTCCATTACTTGATCGTATTGAGGTTTGCTATCACGGTGGGGAGCGTTACGGCCAACCGTGCGGTTGCCGTAAGCCGCGACCAGGCCTGATCCTCAGCGCAATTGCTGAGCTGAACATTGATCCTAAAAGGAGTTATGTCATAGGCGATCGCTGGCGCGATGTCGATTGTGCGCGCGCCGCAGGTTGTCGCGCGATCTTCATCGAACGCGGTTATAAAGAATCCTTGCGCGAAGCGCCCGATTTCACCGTCGCGAATTTCAACGAAGCTGTAAGCGCCGTTCTCCGCGACGCGGATCGCTGAGAACTGCTTGCATTTGGCGGTGGGCGTTGAGTAGGCTGGAAGGGATGACTGAACGCTTGCTGGATCTGCCCGTGAAAATCTTCGCGGACGGCGCCGATCTTCAGGGGATCGCCGAGCTTGCGCGCCAGCCCTATATCCATGGCCTGACGACAAATCCGACTCTGATGCGAAAAGTCGGTCTGACCGATTACGAAAGCTTTGCCAAAGCAGTCTTGAAAGAAGTGAAATCTAAACCGATCTCGTTTGAAGTTTTCTCCGACGATTTTGCAGAGATGCGCCGGCAGGCGCTCAAAATCCACGAGTGGCAGGACAACGTTTACGTCAAGATCCCAATCACAAACACCAGTGGCCAATCCTCTGTGCCCTTGATCGAGCGATTAGCTGGTGAAGGCGTGAAGCTAAATATAACGGCCATGCTGACGCCGCGTCAGGTCACAGCGGTCGTTGCCGTGCTGAACCCGAACGTCCCATCGATCGTGTCAGTCTTCGCCGGACGAATCGCCGACACCGGAGTCGATCCGTCGCCAATAATGAAGGAGTCGCTCGAGATTGTGCGGGCGTTACCGAACGCTGAACTTCTCTGGGCCAGCGTTCGTGAGGTGCTTAACGTTTTCCAAGCTGCTGCTTGCGGTTGTCACATCGTTACTGTGCCGCACGACATTCTGAAAAAACTCCGCGAACTCGGCGGCAAAGACCTTGACGAGCTTTCGCTCGATACGGTTCGGATGTTCCACCGGGACGCGGTCTCTGCCGGCTTCAAAATATAACGGGCGACACACTCATTCGACCCGAAAAAGAACATCCAATTACGCACGTAACACCTCTCTGATCGGAGCGATGGACGCCGAAGCACCAAAGAAGTCGATGACGCCAGAGGTTTGGGTGGCGATCGGACTCTCACTCGCCGCGGCGCTGGCCTTTTACTTTTCAACCAACCCAACGCTGAAGGATCTGGATTACACCCTCGAGATCGCCTCGGCATTTTTGCGCGGCGACCTGGGCCTTCGGGAAAAACCGCCCGAGTGGCTAAATGAGATGATTCCTTCCGGGAACAGGTATTATTCAGCGTTTCCTCTGGGCGCCGTGATTAGCGTGGTGCCGGTTGCTCTTCTCCAAAAAGCGTCACTCATCCACGATTTTCCGGCCCGCATTCTGGCTGCGTTGATCGCCGGAGCTTGCGTTTATTTCTTTTTTCAACTCGCGAAAGCATTCGGAGACGACTACTCCCGCCTCAAACCGAAACCACTCGTCCGGCGAATTGTGTTGGCGCTTTTTCCAGTTTTTGCAACGTGGACCTGGTGCAACCTTGGAATGGGCGGTGCGTGGCAAATCGCTCTCGGTCTCGCGTTATTGGGAGAAACCGCAGCTCTCTATTTCACGTTGGTTCGACCAGCACCGTTCATCGCCGGGGCCTTTTTGGCGCTTGCGGTTGGAAACCGGACCGAGCTGTTCATGACAGCACCTTTCTACCTTTATCTTTTCTGGCGCCGCCCCGTGTTTGTAGGGGAGGCGTCTCGCCTGCTGGAGCCCGGCAACCGGATCGCGGACCCTATAATGTCCGGATCGTCAGCGTCAGGTTCGGACGTTCCGGAGAAGGCAGGAGCCCGTTGGAAAAGCTTTAAGCAAGGGCTTCGTGTGAACGCACCAATGTTTATCGACTTTTTAACTCTGCCTGTAACATTGTTACTACTGACTGCCGCTTATAATTTCGCCCGATTTCATTCAATCTTTGATTTTGGCTACTTTCATATCCCTGAAGTGCGCGACGAACCTTGGTACGAACACGGGCTGTTTTCGCTCCACTCTATTCCCTGGAACGTTAACAAAATGTTGTTTGAAGGGTTCCGGGATGACCCGAACTTTCCGTTCCTGAGTTTTCCTCCGTTTGGATGTTCCATCTTTCTGGTCAGTCCCTTCCTCTTCCTCCTTTTTAGACACGGCGGGAGATACAAAGTGATATGCTGGATTGCGATTGCACTTTTGACGTTCATTCTTTGGTGCCACGGAAATCCCGGTGGATGGCAATTCTCGTATCGTTATGCCATGATTCTGCTTCCGTGGATGTTCCTTTTGCTCACAGGAAACGGACCGCCCAAGATAACCGTCACGGAGATTTCACTTTTCGCTGTTTCAGTCGCGATTAATGCAACCGCTACCTGGCTATTTTTGTGGACCGACGAAATCCAGCCGTAGCAACAATGTCAGGTTGGAGAATCGCAGCTTTTACGGGTTCAGCTCTGCAGAGAAATGCGAGCGTGTTTGACGAAAAAAATCGAGCGTTTACGATTTGCGCCTATGCCTCCCGGGCTGAAGCCTCGTTCCAAGGCGGCTCCGGGTGGTAAATCAGTGAGGACTTGGGAATGCTGGCTCTGATTTATTTTGCGCTCGCCGCTTGTGTCGGTGATTTTTTTTGCCGGCGTTTTTACCAATTCGAGTCGGTCGCACACCGGTGTGCGGCTGCTATTCTCGTGGGCCTACTGGTAAGCTCATGGTTCACGTACCTGGCGGGGCTGGCTTTCTTCTGGACGTCACGACCTCTTTTGTGGGCCAATCTCTTGTTCTTTGTAGCAGCCGTCGCGGTGCTGTCCTGGCGTAAATGGAAAGGCAGAATTCTTAAAAGCGCTCCGGACCAAGTCTATCTGAGGCGATCGAATTTGTTTCTCCCACGGCCTCGGGGGTCGACAATAGCCGATTGGCTACTCATAGCCGGATACGTGGTCCTCGTGTCATGGATGATGTTTGCCTCATTCAATACCAAGGCGGGTAAACTTCAGATCGCCAACCCTGAGTACAGCGATTTCGGTCCAAACACAGCGCTCATGCAGAGCTTTGCGGTGGGACACAATTTTCCCACGGAATACCCGCATTTCTCCGGCGACCGGATCCGTTACCACTTCTTGTTTTATTTTCAGGCGGGAAATCTGGAGTTCCTCGGACTCGATCCAGCCTGGAGCTTGAATCTAGTTAGCATAACCACACTCGTGGCGATGCTCGTGATCGTCATGACGCTTGGGGAGGTGCTTTTCAATTCGCGCGCAGTCGGACGCCTTGGTTCGCTGCTCTTTTTCTTTTTCGGGTCGCTCTCTTACGTCCCGTTTCTCCGCAAGCAAGCGTCAGTTCGGGCGGCTATTCAAGCGATCACCCATCAACGGGACTATCTTCAGACGATCTTTCCGTATCGCGGTGAAGCTTGGGGTACGTGGTCTCAGGTGACGTATCTCAATCAGCGACACTTCGCCAGCGCGATCGGGATACTACTCCTCGTCCTGGTTTTTCTCGTGATCCGCTACCGCGCGGTGGCGGCCAGGCGAGCGGAGGCACGCGCTGCTACCGAAACAACGAGGGCCCAGCCAAACGGATTGCCGGACACCGCGCCTCTGGCGACTTCAGCCAATCCAAGTGGAGATGTTCGAGAATCGCAAATCGAGATGCCTTCCGTATCGGTGGCCATACAATCGACCGAAGAAACCAAAATCACTGCAGAGCCTTTTATCGCTACGTTACGACCGTTCATTTTTTCGGGTGCCCTTCTGGGTTTACTGCCGATGTGGAACAGCGCTGTATTTATAGCCGCTGCCGCGATCCTCGGATTGTTATTCATCCTATGTCCGCTGCGACTTCAAATGCTGGCGCTAGCCGTTACTGCAGGATTGATCGCTGTGCCACAGATGCTCTTTCTGGCCACCGGCGGCGGAAAAGCGCATATGCCAAAGCTCCTTCATTGGGGCTACACGATAGATCATCCTACCATCGCGAATGTGACGAAGTACCTTGGGTTCACCTTTGGCTTCAAGTGGTTGTTAATTGCGCTGGCCCTGGTTTTCGCGACTAGTCTGCAAAGACGATTTTTCCTGGCATTTTTGAGTCTCATTGCCGTTGCCTTTTCTTTCCAGTTCACGATTGAGGTTCTGGCTAATCAAAAATTCATTCATATCTGGGTGATCATCGCGAATCTCTTTGTCGCTTTTGCGCTGTGGCGTTTGTGGCACGTTTCGCTCGCCGGAACCACATTGCCCGGTAAATTCGCCGCGATTGCTGCCACGCTGCTCATCATTCCGGGCGGCATCATTGATTTCTTCCCGATCCACAACACTGGCTGGAGCGAGGTAGCATATCAGAACGACCCGTTAATCGATTGGCTGAAGAAGAACACAACGCCGCGCGATATTTTTCTAACAGATCGATTCGTTAACCATCCTATCCTGATGGCTGGCCGCCGCGTGTTTTATGGCTGGCCTTACTATGCATGGTCCGCTGGGTACAACGCGAGCAACCGCGACAGAGTTTATACAGAGCTGTTCGAAAACAGAGACCCCTGGAAAGTGTACCACCTCTTGAAAGAGAACGGTATTAGCTACGTGGCATACGATAACGCTGTTCGGCAGGCTCAGTTCATTAAGCGACCGAATCAGGAGCTTTATGCCACTTATTTCCCGAAGGTGCACGAGGCGACCAATTACAATGGAATGGTAATTTATAAGGTACCCGATACGCCGCCTCCCAAGCTCGCCGTCTTGCCTGAAGGCGTACGTAACATGTTCGACGGCGGCAAGGGACCGGTAAGGGCGAATTTGATTCTCCGAGTGCGATTGCTGTTGATCCCAACGGAAACGTTCTGATCACCGACACCGGCAATGGGCGCATCGAAAAATTCTCGCCAATCGGCACGTTCATTACGAGCATAGGACAGTTTGAAGCGCCCAACGGAATCGCCGTTGATCGTGGCGGCAACATTTATGTCGCGGAGATAGGCTCCAAGCACCGGGTGCAAAAACTGGCTCCCGACGGCAAGTTCATCGCCGAGTGGAAAGGCCCTGAATCTGGCTTCTATGGACCACGTCGGATTACCATCGGCCCTGATGAGTCGATTTATGTCGTCGATTCGGGTCACAATCGAATCGTGAAGTTCAATTCCGATGGTCAGGTCCTTGCCAGTTGGGGCAGCGAAGGAAGTGGGGATGGACAGTTCAAAGGCCTTAGTTCGGTGGCCATCGATCCCATGAATAACAAAGTATACGCTGCCGACCCGCTAAACAGCCGCATCCAGGTGTTCGATTCAAACGGGAAGTTTCTAACCAAATGGTCAGTGCCCGAATGGAGACAGACGCTAGGGTTGGAAGACTTGGCCATCGATTCACAAACAGGTCGTCTCTACGCGTCGAGCGCGCATATGAACTCAGTGCTCATTTTTGATTTGAACGGCACCAGAATCGGTACTTTGGTGCCAAAGCCCCCGGATAAACTTGAGGGACCCTCTGCGCTGGCTTTGATTAATCGGAAGCTCTACATCCTCAACATGGCCGGCAATCACGTAAGCGTTATCGATCTGTAAACGGAGTAGCGAGTTACCGCATCACATAACCGTGATGGTCTAGAACTCATTCCACAAATGATGTCGTCATGTTGAGCCCTTCGATTTCATTCAGGAGAGGCTTTGCGAAACATCTCGGGGCTGTTTCCGATGCGTGATCGCTCCAAAATTGATCTCAGATTGAAAGCTTGGCCTCGCCCTGAAAGCTTTCCGGGCTGCGTTGCAGCTTCGCGTCGCGCAGAATGAGATCAAGGCTATGAAGTTAGCTCTGGGAAAATCGCAACTTCTTACGCCGAGGATCGTTCTATTCGGCTCATCAATTATTAGTCTGGTGATTTGCGCATGGGCTGGCGCGGCGCACTACCGGAGAGCCGCGTGGGGAGATCGGTGGCAGCCGATCGGGTGGCTGCTCAGCATGGCCTTCTTACTGGCAGCCTTCTATCCGAAACCGCGTGCCTTGACCGCCAGATTTAGGTCTTTGATAAATCCGAAGACCGGATTTTTTCTGTTCTGGATTCTGTTCTTTGTAGTTTCGCACCTCTGGAATTTCAGCACTGCACCTTGGAACGGAAACGCGCTTTTTGACGAATCCGGATGGGACCTCTGGTATTTGAAGAGCTACGTCATCGGTCATCCCTATCAGCCTGCGTGGTTTCACGCTCCGATCGCCAGAGAAACGTTATTTCATTATTACGTTTGGGGGTTCCTCAAGCTGCTCGGTTTTAACATTCTATCCTATCAAGCGGCGCTCTTCGTTATCTGGCTCACGGTCTTTGTATTCACCATTCTGTTGGTTGATCTGCTTTTCGAATCTTACGTTGTTACGTCTGTCGCGGCGCTAATTCTAAATTTCCTTCCGTTTGCGTTCATCTACACGTTCGCCGGGTATCGCTACCCCATGGCGGTGGCTTTGGCCGCAGCTTCACTCTACTTCCTGCACCTGGGATTTAGAACCAGTTCCGGGTTTTATCTCTCCCTAGGCGGAATTGCGGCAGGGCTTTGTCTCGCCAGCTCGATATCAGGCAAGCAATATCTCCTGGCGCTTGTAATCGCCGCACCATTATACGGGGTCTTCTACTGGAGACGTTTGATGCAACCCGTCACATGGGCGTCGCTCGCGACGGCTGTTTTTGGATTCGTAGCAGCTGCCCTTCCCACTTTTCTTTATGTCGCGTTCAATCGAAATGAGTACACGCTGTATGAGACCAATTTTGTTAGCGATTTCTGGCAAGCGGTGCACTCAGCTCCCTTTCCGAACGGCATAAGGCCCTATACCAAGCAGCTTTCGGACTGCTTTTTCGCTGTACCTGGTCCCCGATTTTTTATTCCTGATACGTTACCTATTCCGCTGCCATATTATTGGTTGTTATTGCCCGGCTTTGCGCTCGCATTTTGGCAAAAGCGCTTTGAAATCCCCCTACTTGCAGCAATTCCAGTTGCAGGCGCTTTTATCGCCAAGGCCATAGAGAACCGCCTGTTAATGCCCATCCCATTTTGGGTGATCCTGATGAGCTTCACGTTCGCCGGGATTTTGAAATTGAGACAGTGGCCGGGCGTGCAAATTGTTCTAGGTGTCCTGTCAGGGTTAATCCTCCTCGATGGATTGGTTCCCTCAGTTCGATATATTTACGCCAAGACGAAAAGTCCCTTTTCGATCCACCACTATGCGCAGGAAGAGGTCGCCGTTTCTCGGTTCTTAAAACATGTCGTAGCCGGCCAAGAGCACCCCAGTCCTCCTCGTCTTGAAGCCAACGAGTTCAACCGGATTAGAGGCATTCTCGATCCTCCCTATGAAACATTCATCTGTCCTCGGGAACCCTATTCAATCATTCACCTGTTTCTACATGATTACGACGACGCGAAAGTGTTATCGTTTTGCGGGGGAACTCCTTTCTACGTCATGAGCGAGCAAGATGTGTGGAACGCAAATAAACGCGCGATTCTCACGCAGACTCTTACTCCGAAAGATTTGAAGCTGATTTGGGAAAGAGATTTAAAGACAGAACGGATAATCACTATGTTCCAAACGGTCCGCGACCTCGGAACCGAAGATTCTCTTTCATTTTCCTTTGGCGGAAGAATGAGACGCTTTCTTGTACTAAATATTCCCAACAAAAATATTCGTGAGTTCCAAGACCGTGTAGCAGCGTTCCCTGCTACTCCAGATTTAAGGTCCATCTCTACGGGACCTCCCACCATGTTCGACGGCGGCAGAGGGTCCGGCAAGGGCGAGTTTGATTCTCCGAGTGCGATTGCTGTTGATCCCAACGGAAACGTTCTGATCACCGACACCGGCAATGGGCGCATCGAAAAATTCTCGCCAATCGGCACGTTCATTACGAGCATAGGACAGTTTGAAGCGCCCAACGGAATCGCCGTTGATCGTGGCGGCAACATTTATGTCGCGGAGATAGGCTCCAAGCACCGGGTGCAAAAACTGGCTCCCGACGGCAAGTTCATCGCCGAGTGGAAAGGCCCTGAATCTGGCTTCTATGGACCACGTCGGATTACCATCGGCCCTGATGAGTCGATTTATGTCGTCGATTCGGGTCACAATCGAATCGTGAAGTTCAATTCCGATGGTCAGGTCCTTGCCAGTTGGGGCAGCGAAGGAAGTGGGGATGGACAGTTCAAAGGCCTTAGTTCGGTGGCCATCGATCCCATGAATAACAAAGTATACGCTGCCGACCCGCTAAACAGCCGCATCCAGGTGTTTGATTCAAACGGGAAGTTTCTAACCAAATGGTCAGTGCCCGAATGGAGACAGACGCTAGGGTTGGAAGACTTGGCCATCGATTCACAAACAGGTCGTCTCTACGCGTCGAGCGCGCATATGAACTCAGTGCTCATTTTTGATTTGAACGGCACCAGGATCGGTACTTTGGTGCCAAAGCCCCCGGATAAACTTGAGGGACCCTCTGCACTGGCACTGGCAAAAGACAAGCTTTTTGTCCTGAACAACCGTTCCGCGCGAGTATCTGTAATCGACTTACAGAAGAAGTAACCGCGAGTTCTGGACAATATACTTTTGAAACAAGACGTCTCCAGCGTGTGTCAAAAGAGCCTCCGAATTTTGCTGTGCGTCGCCGGTCTCGTGCTTCTTTTCAGTTTCTACACCTGGGGCATTTCACAGAATCCCCGAGGTTTCTATCTCGACGAGTCCGCGACGGCCTATAACGCTTATCTCGTCTCGCGAACCGGCGCAGGAGAATTCGGTCCCCGGTTTCCCCTGCTCTTCCAACAGTTTGCAGTCAGTAACGCAACTTATATGAATCCCCTCGCGATCTATTTGTTGGCAATCGTGTTTCGGTTCGCTCCCCCGAGTATCCCCTTGGCACGGATGTCTGCTGCCTTCTGGATGTTCGTGGCGTGTTTACTGCTAGGCGTGCTGGCAAAGCGGATTTCTCGCGATTCTAAGATTGCTATTATCGTTACCGCAAGTGCACTACTGACGCCTTGGTTCTTCGAGCTCGGCCGATTGGTGTTCGACGCGCATCTGTCTGTTTTCACGGTAGTCGTGTTCCTGCTTGCCGTCTATCGCATTCAATACAAGGAAACGTGGAACTTGCGAGACATAGCGATAGTCGCCGGCAGTCTGGCGCTAGTGACGTATGGTTATTTCGCCGGGCGCGCCCTAGCGCCCCTGTTCGCATTAGGATTAATCCTCCTCGTAAACACAAGGCGCCATTTTGTGGGCATGCTTAACATATGGTTAGCCTACGGACTTACGCTGGTGCCACTCGTTCTGTTCAATCGTTCGCATCCTGGCGTCGTAACAAAGCGGCTCCACGAGATCTCCTATATCAAGCCTGGGAGACCCTGGAAGGACATCACATATGATCTTGTCCAACGCTACTTGGAAGACCAGAGTTTGACGCCCTTGCTTTTGACAGGCGATTACCACCCGCGCCATCACGTGCAAGGCTCGGGGGGCGTGATATTCTTTGCCACCTTCATTCTGGCGATGATCGGTCTATGGCTAGTCATTGCCCGCCACCGCTGGTGTGAGCCTTGGTGGCGTTTCATCATTTATGGACTTGCGGTTTCTATCCTGCCAGGTGCGATCACAACCGAGCCATTTCATCAAGTACGCCTCATGGCTTATCCGATCTTTCTGCTGGTCCTTACTATCCCAGCGCTGGAATGGCTGCTGTCTCCCGACCAATCAAAGCAGACTGTATACGCCGGAAACGAGGAAGTGCACACCGCCGCGTCAGGTGGTACCGTAGTCATAAGCCACGGTCTCTCGCGCCCCATCCGACTCGGTTTTCTTGGAATCCTGCTGGTAGCCACCGTGGCTCAAGCGGTTGACTTCCAAGTTGCCTTCTGGCGGAAAGGACCAGAGCGCGTGAACGAGTTCGACACTCTGTACAAGCCACTTTATGACGCAGCGGTCGCGCAACTAGAGCGGCCAATATATCTGGAGAACGGGCAGTGGGGTCCCGCTTACATAGACGCTTATTGGTATGCGACTGTGGAAGGCAGATCCATATCCGAGTTTGTTGTTGTTGCGCCTGGAGCGAGACCTCCATCTGGCGCGATCGTCCTAAGCTCAAACTCAGAGTGCCAGAACTGCCAAGCCATCCAGAAGAGCGGGTGTTATCTGCTTTACAGGGCCAAGTAGATGACAGCAATACTCAACTGGTTGCCTGCCCCCGTTTTCAATGATCGATTTGGCAGCCTCAGGCCGACAGTAGCATTATTGATCAGCCTCGATCGATTCAGTCACTATGTAACGAGGCCGTCCCTTTACCTCTTCGTAAATGCGTGCGAGGTATTCGCCAATGATACCCAAGCTGATCATCAACAGACTCCCGATAATCAGCTCTAGTAGGATGACGGTCGCGAAACCGGTAAACGCCCGTCCTGCTAGTTTTAGGTAAAGCGTTTGTATCCCCAAACCAACAGCGAAGAGAAAAAAGATCATCCCTGCAAACGTCACGAGACGCAATGGAAAGGAAGAAAATGTCGTTATTCCAACCAAGGCGAGCTTCGCGCGCCTCAGGTAAGACCACCCCGACTTCCCCGCACGACGCGGACCTACTTCAAAGGGAATTTGGATGGTCCTAAACCCCATCCAGGCGGTCATTCCCCGGAAGAACACGTTGCGTTCACGCATTGCCAGCCACGTATCGAGTACCCTGCGGTCCATGAGCTTAAAGTCTGAAGCGCCTTTCAATTCAAAGCCGGAAAGTTTGTTCAGGATGACGTAAAATGTCAGCGCGCCAAGTTTACTCGCCAAGGATTCGCGACCGCGCCTGCGCTTAACTGCTTCAACAATATCTGCTCCGGAGGTCCGCCAGTTCTCAATCAGGAGCGGCAAAAGTGAGGGAGGATGTTGTCCGTCTCCATCCATCACTATAACGGCAGTGCCCCGGGCACGTTCCAGCCCTGCGCAGAGCGCCAACTCTTTTCCAAAATTTCTACTCAACCGGATCGCGCGCAGATCCGGCCACATCCGCGCCTCTTCCTTAATCTCCGCCCACGTATTATCGGACGAGCCGTCATCGACCAGAACCGCTTCAAATCGGTGTCCGACCTCTTGCAATCCCGTCTTCAGATCCGATAGAAGCTCTCTCAGGTGCGAACCTTCGTTGTAAAGCGGAATAACCACTGAAATCAGCGGGGCAGTCGGCGAGACATCATCCATTGGGTCGAATCATGGTTCGTGGCGGCTTACAGTAACCCGCCATTAAATATTTTGTCACGGATTTTGGCCGGGATGAAGCGCCCAAGTTACTGGAAGATTAAACCGATGGCGGGCTGGAGACCGCCTGCCTTGAACGCGCTTCGCGGCGAGCGTATTCGCACTTGCACGGCGCGCTGGAAACGCCTATTACCTTTACCCTCATGGTTCACCATATCGTTCTCTACAGATTAAAGCCGGAGGTCACACCCGCCCGCGTGGAGGAGATGATGATGAACGCGCGGATGCAGCTTCTCAAGATTCCTGAGGTCTTGAGCATCAAATGCGGCAAGCGAATCGACCCGGAAACCGACTGGCCATTCTTTATCGCTATCGATTTTGAGTCGATGGATAAGTTCACCATGTTTCGAGAAGATTCGATCTACGTGAAATTCGTGGAGGAAGTGATCAAGCCCAACACGGAGGATTCGCTGGTGCTGGATTTCGAGATGGATCCGGGCAAAGACGTGCGGTTTTCCTAAGAGCAGAAAACTTCGAACATCGAACGCCCAACATCCAACGCCGAATCCAGACGAAGCGATTCTTCGGACGTCGAGAATTGAGATGTATTGAGCCGTTTGGATAGCGACATGGAAGCCAAATCCAATCGACAATCAGCAATCGGCAATCGGCAATCCTAGGCTGTGCGGCTCGGTTATCTGTATTCGCGCTACCCAGTAATCTCGCAAACATTTTGCGACGCGGAGATGCTGGCGTTAGAGCAGCGGGGCGTCGAACTCGTGATCGGCTCGGTATATCCGCCGCTCACCAGTTTGCGTCACGAATACATCGCCAGGTTAACGGCGCCAATTCATTATGCGCCACCGCAAGCAATTTTGAAAATCCTTGAGCGGAACGCGAAAACTACCGGCAAATGGCCGCGCGATCTCGTCGAGCACCACGAGGCCAGATACGGGCCGGTGGCCAAGGCAGAACAGCGCGCACGCAATGCCTTGTACTTTGCCGAGTTCTTTGCCCGCAGCGGCGCGGATCATGTCCACGTGCATTTCGCAAATCGTGCAGCGCACACCGCGGTTTTCCTGAAGGAAATTTCAGGGATTCCGTTCAGTGTCACAGCGCACGGGCAGGATTTTATGAAAGATCTCGGCAGCGACGATTTGCTACGCGAGATCTGCGCCGCAGCTGAATTCGTCGCAGCCGAAACCGATTACAGCCGCGACTTGCTCCGCCAGCGTTGTCCCAATTCCGCGGCGAAAGTTCACAGGGTTTATAATGGCATCGATCTGGAACGCTTTCCGGGGGGCGCCTCGACAGCAGCGAGGTGGCTACAGTTCGCCGAATACAATTCCGCGCATCGTGAGCGTTGGCCGCCTGGTTCCATTCAAAGGTTTCGACGATCTCATCGACGCTTGCGCCGAACTCGCACGCCGGCGAATCGATTTTGTCTGCGACATCATTGGCGACGGTCCGCTGCGCGAGATGCTTCAAGCGAAGATCGAGCAGTTAGCTCTTTCGTCGCGAGTGAATTTGCTCGGTTCACTATCGCAAGACGCAGTCTTGGAAAAACTTCAGGCCGCTGACATTTTCGCGTTGGCTTCAACTACCGACGCACAGGGAGCGACCGATGTTTTTCCCACTGTGATTCTCGAAGCCATGGCTTCGGCGCGGCCGGTCGTTTCAACTCGTTTGGCCGGAATTCCCGAATTAGTCGTTGACGGCCAGACCGGAATGTTAGCTCCGCCCGGCGATTCCACTGCGCTAGCTCACGCGCTTGAGCAGTTGCTGCGCAATCCTGAGCTGCGATTGCGTTTCGGGCATGCCGGACGGCAGCGGATCGAGCAGCATTTCCGAATTGAGCAGACGGTCACGCCGCTGATGGAGATGCTCGAGCGAAGTTGTAGCCGTCGCCGTGCAGGCGACGGGAGCGTTTCGCGATCGGCAGCGACCGAATCCAATCGTCGTCGCGCTTCGCATGGCGAAGCGGCCACAGAAATCGCGTATCTGATTGATCGGTGGCCTGACCACGAATTGCCGCTCTTGGAACGCGAGATTGAGGAAATGAAACGCCGGAACGTGCCCATTCTCCCGTTCGTCTGCGAATTGAACGCCGGTGCAAGGCTCAATGGCGCCACGGAACGGCTCGCACCGTCATTCGAATTTCTACCGGATGCGATCGTGTTGGAAGCCGAATGGCGGACAAACCCGGCTCTGGCGCAACAGTTGGAGGAAGACCGTGCACAGCAGAGCAGCCGCGCACCAGGCGCAATTTTCCTCCGGCAGGCGCGGTTTGCGCTCGTGCTGCGGAAATTAATTCGAGAAAAAAACGTATCGCACCTTCACGCTACGAGTTCCCGTGCGTTGGTTTGCGCGCTCATGTTAAAGAAGCTCCTCGGTGTGACAGTAAGCGCCACGATCGAGCCGCGATCGGAGTTATCGCGCGAGTGGATCCAGAACGCGTTGTGCGAATGTGTGGGCGGTCGTCTGAGCAGCCGGAAATTGGTCGAGCAACGCGGTGGCGCGTTCTTCCTGGACAAAACAACATTCCGTTCTGCACCGCGGAAAACCCTCGGGCAAATCACTCAAAAGACTCATATCGATTTGACGACAGGGTCGCGTTTTTGGCAGCAATGGGCGGAGCAGCTTTTGCGCTGGAACCGAGAACAGCCGAAGCGAAACTGATGATGCAATTTTGACCCGCGAATCACGCGAATTGACGCGAATGAAATGACGGAAATCATTTACAAAAAAGAAAGCTACGCCATTATTGGCGCCTGCTTCGAGGTATACAAGGAGAAGGGTTGCGGCTTTCTTGAACCCGTCTATCAAGAGTGCCTCGCCATCGAATTTGAATACCAGCGGATTTCGGCGGTTGCTAAACCATCGCTCGTTCTCAGCTATCGTGGTCGAATATTGAAGCAAACTTACGAACCGGACTACGTTTGCTTTGAGAAAATTATCGTGGAATTGAAAGCGGTCTCGGCTCTGGCCGATGAGCATCGAGCGCAACTCTTGAATTATCTGCACGCAACCGGTTTCGAGCTTGGCCTTCTAGTAAATTTTGGACATTATCCGGGCTTGGAATACGAACGTATTGCGAGAACCCAGGGCCTGAAGGCGAAGACCGACTTATCGGATGTCTGTCTCTAATTTATTCGCGTCAATTCGCGTGATTCGCGGGCTATTAACGGAATGAAAAAAGCCATTCTGCTCGCCGGCGGCGCGGGGACACGTCTCTATCCGTTGACCAAAATCGTCTGCAAACAGCTGCTCCCAATTTACGACAAGCCGATGATTTGTTATCCGCTGGCGACGCTGATGCTGGGCGGTCTCCGGGAGGTGCTGATTATTTCCACGCCAAAAGATTTGCCGATGCTCCAGGATTATTTGGGCAATGGCACACAGCTAGGAATTCGGATCGATTACGCCCCGCAGGCGAAGCCGGAAGGAATCGCCCAGGCATTCCTGATCGGAGCGAAATTTGTTGGCGACTCCGGCGCATCGCTGATTTTAGGCGACAACATTTTCTACGGAAAACTCGACTTCTATCGCGACGCGCTCGCCATCGAGCGTGGCGCGTACATTTTTGGCTATCAAGTTCGCGATCCTGAGCGGTATGGCGTGGTCGAGTTCGACGCTAACGGCAGAGCCATCAGCCTCGAAGAAAAACCGAAAGAACCGAAAAGCTCCTTCGCTGTCCCGGGACTTTATGTTTACGACAACCAAGTCGTTGATCTGTGCCGGACATTGCGCCCATCAGCGCGCAACGAACTGGAAATTACCGATCTGAACTTGCTGTATCTGAAGCAGAACCAGCTGCACGTGAAACTGCTCAGCCGCGGGATGGCCTGGCTTGATACCGGAACCACAACGGCACTACTCGAGGCCAGCAATTATATCGCCACCATCGAGCATCGGCAGGGCTTGAAGATCGCGTGCTTGGAGGAAATCGCGCTGCGAATGGCTTTCATTAGCCAATCCGACCTCGAAAAGATCATCGACGGCTTACCGAAAAATGAGTACCGCGATTATCTCCGTACGGTTTGTGACGAAGGGCCAACCGCCGGGCCGGAACCGGTGGGATGAGCTGAATCAGTAACCAAGATCTGAGCTCGAGCTGTCGCGAAATCACCGCACCTCGGCTATTTGGCAGCTTTATCTCGGTTGCTCGCGCAGCAGATGATTCGTGTCAGCAACCAGTTTCGTTATCGCGTCGGGTTCCACTGCATCGTAATAGCCGCGGATTTGACCATGTCTATCCACCAGGACCATTCGTGTGCTGTGCACAGGAAGTCCCTGCGCATCGCTTCCGTCTGACACCGCAAGTTTGAAACCGTCATGGGAAAGTTTGTAGATCGTGGATTTTGGTCCGGTGAGAAAATCCCAGCGTCCGGGCTCGGCTTGTAATTTCGCCGCGTAACCACGCAAAACTGCCGGCGTGTCCTTCTCCGGATCGACACTGAACGAAACCAAATGCACGTCAGTTTTTTCCAGCGGCTTTTGCAATTCGCTCATCCGGCTGCTGATCATCGGGCACGGCCCCGGGCACGTTGTGTAAATAAAATCCGCGATCCAAATTTTACCGGCCAACTGCCCTGACCCAAACGGCTGTCCATTTTGATTCGTAAGCTGAAAAGTGGGTACCGTGCCGTAAGAAGAAACTGTCCGCTGACGCAGCGCTGACACCTCGAGATTTCGCAACCATAGCAGCATGCCCAGCGTGACAACCGGGATCAGGATCAGCGTCACTTTCCAGGCGATACCGCTGCGTGATGGCGCACGATTCATTGTAGCGGAAGTCGTGTTCATAATTTCGTCAGAACCAACGCCGCCAGTAAAGCCGGAAGATACGCTATCGATGCGAAAAACAGTAGACGCGCAGCGCTCGGCGTTCGCAGCCGCAGAAAACGCATCGCCACCGCGACGAATAGTCCACCGAGCACAAGCTCGATTGGCTGATAGACGTAACTGACAATTCCAACAAATGCGGGCAGACCGGCGAGCACCAGGAGGAGAATGCAGAAGAACACACTCTGACTGGCGCTGCGTTCGCCGCTGGAATCGTCGCTTGAAATCATGCGGAAGCCTGCGCGCAAATAATCTTCACGGCACATCCACGCGATGGCGAAGAAGTGCGGCATCTGCCACAAAAACACGATCACGAAGAGACTCCACGCGCCCGGAGCGATGTCTCCGCGCGCAGCCGCCCATCCGATCATCGGCGGAATAGCGCCCGGAATCGCGCCGACAGCCGTATTAGCCGTGCTGGCGCGCTTCAGGGGTGTGTACGCAAAAATGTAAATCACGATGGTAATTGCCGTCAGCGCCGCGCTGAGCGCGTTGCAAATAATGGCCAGATAAATAACGCCGAAAACGGACAACGTCGCGCCCAGCACGAGCGCTTGAAGCGGCGCCATGCGCCCCGCCGGAATCGGTCGTGTCCTTGTGCGGTGCATGAGCGCGTCCGCTCGGCGTTCCCACCATTGATTCAACGCAGCTGCGCCTGCCGCCGCCGCCGCGGTCCCGAAGACGGTTTGAACGAGCGCCTTATAATCTATGGGCGGTTCCGCTCCGAGATAAAAGCCCACTGCGGTCGTTACCAATACAAGCAGCGTCAGTCTCGCTTTGACGAGTTCAGCGAGATCGCTCACGAAGTTGGGACGCGAGGACGCGACTGTCGGGTTATCGACTATCGCGGTTTTCATGCCGGAATCGGTTTCGGTGCGCTCGGCTGCCGCGCCCGGTCAGTTTCCCTTTGTGAAATTCGCCAGCAAATTGCGCTGATGCTCACGCCAAAACATAGCATTACCGCGCCGAGCGCGACATGCGCGGTGGCGACATCGGCGGCTTTATTGCTCCAGATCACCCAGGCACCGAGCGCAATCTGTCCAAAGATCAAAACGACCCAAAGGAATGATAATCGTTTGAGAGCAGCAAAGTCGCCCATCTCTCTCCAGACCCGGGCGCAAAAGGCGATTATTGCGATCGCGATGATTAACGCGAGAAACCGGTGCACCATTTGCAGCCAGATTTGAAATGCGCTCACGTCCGACAACGCACGCGCGTCGCGCCACGCATTGATCTTTACCAGGGCCGCCGCGCTGGTATCTGGAATCCATGCGCCGTTTGCAGTTGGAAAATCCAGAATCGCCAAATCGCGATGTTGATGCCGCATTGTTGCGCCGAGCGCCAGCTGCACATAAATCGCCACCGCGATTGCAATCGCAAGTGCCTTAATTGGCGCGAGCCGAGTCAACGATGGAGGGGCGAACTCCTGCGAGCCCGGTATTTGCATGGGGTAATCCAGCCCCGGTGTCGCGGGAGCTCCGCCCTCCACGGCGAGCGTGCCGTTTGCAAGCGAACGCCAGAATTTGGTCGTCGCCAGCGCTATAAAAACAAGCAGCCCGAGAAACGCCTGCGCGATGCACGCGTGAAAGATGCCGATTTGATCTTTCATCATCGTCACTCGAAGACCGCCCAGAATTCCTTGCAGAATGACGCCGACTACGGCAATCACCCCGAGCTTGCGAAGCCATCGTCGGTCGTCGCCCAGCCAGAGCCACATCGCGAGGATGATCGTAAGAAATCCGACCAGCGAACCCATCAATCGATGGGTGTGTTCGAACAAAATTCCGCCGACCCATTTTGAAATCGGAAACAAAAACATGTTGTAGCCGAACGTGGTCGGCCAATCCGGTACAGCCAGGCCGACATTTTTACTGGTGACCATTCCGCCGCTGCAAATCAGCAGGAGCGTTGCGACGCATGTAAGCCATGCGAACCGGTTAAGCCATTGCTGTAGCGGCGATCTGTGACCGCACGAGTTGTGCGAAGAATCGGCGCCGCATTGGACGAACGGCGCGTCATAGGGCGCCGCTACAGCGAAGCGAACTATCCGCCAGGAGTCGGCGAAGCGGCAGACGCAGGCGCGTTGTGCAGCTGTTGTGCAGGGTGCGGCGAAGCACCGGCGCCTGGCGCGTCGGCATTCGGAGGCTTGGGCGCGCCTGGCGGCGGAATTGTGCCGGGTGGGGCTCCACTAATCGGCTCGCCCGGCGGACGCTGTGTGGGCGCAGGCGGAGTTGTTTGTGTGCCGGCAAGCTCAGCGCGTTCTTTCAGCCACGCCTGGTAATCCTGCGGCGTATCGACGACGAGTGTGCCTTTCATTCCGTAATGGCCAAGCCCACACAACTGCGCGCAAATCACTTCATAGGTTCCGGTCTTAACAGGCGTGAACCAGATCGGAATTAGCGAGCCGGGAATGGCATCGCCTGCAATGCGCATGTCCGGTATAAAGTAATCGTGGATCACATCTTTCGAGGAAAGCTCTGCAATCACGGGGCGATCCACTGGCACATGGAGTTCGCCGGTTGTTACGATGTCGTCTTTCCCAGCCGGATCTTTTGGATCAATCCCGAGCGGGTTTGAGTTGGAGACCAGATTGACGTCGCGCCGGGCAAACTGTCCATCCGCTCCCGGCAGGTGGTAGTTGAAGCTGAATTGCTGCGCGACAACGTGCACAAGCAGCGCCTCTTTTCCGGGCGGAAATTGATTCACGCGTCTTGCCCATAGCGGGATCGCGAAGCCCAGCAGCAGTACCGCTTCAATCATGACAACTGAAAATTCCAGATGCGTCGAGACATGGCTGCGCACGCCACCATGATCGGCTCTCGGCTGGCGGCTCTTCCGAAACCGAATCAGGACATAGATAAAAAAAGCCGACCACCCGAAGAACAACGCGGCCATGAACCAGTGACAAAACTCAATGATATGATCGATCTGGTAGCCGTGGGAGGAAGCGTTGGGCGGCTGACCCAGAAACTCGTTGATGAGCGCAAGGCTATTCATACTTGCTGAAGTCTTCCTCGGTCAGTTCCTGATGCGGCTCCACCGGCATGCGGCCATGGCGCCACAGATGAAAGCTGAAGGCGCCGATCCCGCCGATGACCGACATCACAGCACCAAAAAGAAACCAAATCGCGACAGCCATGTGCTCGGTCGATTTGCCATCCTTGGCGCCGTAGCAAAACGGGCACGCCAACGCTTGCTGTGCGGCAAACAGAACGGATACCAACAATAACGAGGCGACTTTTTTCATGTGATGATGCGCAGCCGTTTCATTTTCCTGTAGAACCAGACGCCATATACCATCAGCACAATTGCGACTACGAACGAGGCGGCCGCGCCGGCAACGTAAATCGGGGCGCCTGCCACGAAGTTGATCCAGAGACACCACACGCCGGTCCCCAACGCCAGGAGCGTCGAGAAGATGATGAAAACAATATGGAAAGCTTTAAGCGACATTTAGCGAAAGATCGGGTAGTCGTACCATGCCAAAAATGTAAGCCAGAACAGGCCAAGCACAAAAAAACCGGTGAAAATTAGGATGCGGTAAATCAGCCTTTTCTCTGCAGCGAGATGCATAAAAATTGCCGCCACCAGCCCGGCCTTGAACGTAGCGACCAGCATTGCCACGGCGATGTTCGCCTTTTGCGTGCCAAAATGAACGTATGACAGTGCAACGGTGATCCCCGTAAACACCAGCAGCGTCGCGCCGACCATCAAATACCCGCGAACGTGCTTGCGAATACCGTGCGCGTATTCTTCGTATTCCTTCGAATCTTGGGAAATGTCAGGCGGATTATTCATGGCCGTAATGTCATTCTGATCCCGCAGTCGCGGGAGAAGAATCTCTGATCATTTCTGGCACCGGTCACATCCAAAAAACTGAGATGTTTGAAAGCCTGGCCTCATGCTTCGCATTTCGTTGCAGCGCTTCGCTCAACATGACAGGGCTATCAATGGGTTCAAAGCAGGTAAAACAGCGGAAACACAAAAATCCAGATGAGATCGACAAAGTGCCAGAAAAGTCCGCTGACTTCGACACGATTAGCGAGGTGCTCGGGATTGCGCTGGTAAAGCCGCTTGCTCACCGGCAACCACATATAAATGAACACCAGCACGCCACCAAGCACGTGCAGGCCATGTAAGCCGGTGATCGTAAAATAGCTGGCAAAATACGCGCTGTGCCTTGGCTCAAACATCGTCGCGTATTGCACGTCCTCTTTTTCAATCGTAGCAATTTTTTCCGTCGCAGGCTTCGGCCAGAAGTGCGGCCGATCCATCTCGGCGTTGGTTGGATCTGCGTTGAGGGGATCTAGCGCGACTTCGTATTCCTTGATGTTCGGATCGTTTAACGCTGCGCGATTGTGCAAATGACCCGTAATCTCGAGCCGCGGCGGCAGGCCTTTCTCCGCAGCGTACTCATTGCCCAGATATTGTTCATATTTCCCCAGCGCTTCCGTTTTAATGTAAATGCCAAAGTGATCGAACTTCTGCGGCCATTCGTAAGCCAGTTTCACAGTCAAGAAAATCAAGCCACAGATGATGGTGGCCAGCATGTACCACCAGTACGCGCGATACCTTCTCATCTTCAGCGACGCCCACGCCAGCACCACTGTGACTGATGACAGGATCAGGATCGCGGTGTTCATCGTGCCGACCGGGACATTGAGCAAGCCGTGTGGCCACATCCCCGGCGGTGCGTCGATCCGCAGAAAAATGTAGGCGGAGAAGAGCCCGCCAAAGAGCATCACTTCAGACGCGAGAAAAAGCCAGATCCCGATCTTTGCGTTCCAAAGACCGGTGTCGGGGCGAGTGGAGATTGTGTACGGAATTTCCATGGTTCAGTAGATCACAGCTCAGCTACACCTGAACGAGCTCTGCCGGAGGTTTGCGGCGCGTTCGCTCGGCGGGTTCAACAGGCTCATTTTGCATGGTGAAGTCGCGTTCGCGACCGGGCAGGCTGTATTCGTATGGACCGCGATATGCAACTGGCGTAGTAAGGAAATTTCCATGCGGTGGCGGTGAAGGCGCAGTCCATTCGAGCGTCGTCGCTTCCCACGGATTGTCATTCACTTTTTTGCCGTGCCTGATGCTCCAGAAGAAATTGATGATGAAAGGAATTTGAGCGAGCCCCATGCTCCACGCTGCCCAGGAGATAGGCTTGTTCCATTCGAAGCCAGTCAATCCCCAGATCGTATGGTCATTCGACACGTTCCATCCCTGCCCGCCGTCAAACCAGCGCCGATGCATTCCCGCCATGCCCTGCAAAAACATCGGGAGAAAGATCGCGTTCATGCAGATCAGCGTCGGCCAGAAATGCACTTTTCCCCAGAACTCGCTCATCTTTCGGCCGGTCGCTTTCGGGAACCAGAAGTAAACTCCGGCGAACAGTCCAAAGATTGTGCCCGGCGCGACGATGTAATGGAAATGCGCGATGATGTAGTAGGTGTCGTGCAGGTAAAGATCGGCTGAATTAAACGCCAGCGGAATGCCGGTAAGCCCTCCAATTCCAAACATCGGGAGAAACGCTATGGTGAAGAGCATCGGCACGTTGAAGCGGATGGAGCCGCCCCAAAGTGAAATGAAGAACGCGCTCAGGATGATCACCGAAGGGATCGAGATCAGCAGCGTAGTTGTCTGGAAAAATGCGCTGACTGCACTACCCATTCCCGTCATCCACATGTGATGGGCCCACACGATGAACGACAAAAATCCAATGACCAGCACGGAAAAGACCAGCGACTTATAGCCCCAAAGCGGCTTGCGCGAATTGTTCGCCAGAATTTCGGCCACGATTCCGAATGCAGGCAAAATCAGCACGTAAACTTCCGGGTGCCCAAGGAACCAGAACAGATGCTGCCACAAAAGCGGGCTGCCGCCGCCGCTGATATTTGCCGGCGCGCCATTAAGGACCAAGCCGGCAGGGAGGAAGAAGCTGGTGTGCGCGACCCGATCCATTAACTGCATGACGATTGCCGCTTCGAGAGGCGGAAACGCCAGCAGCAACAGAAACGCGGTAACAAACTGGGCCCAGACGAAGAACGGCAGCCGCATCCAGGTCAATCCCTTGGCGCGCAGTTGAATGATCGTTGTGATGAAATTGACGGCGCCAAGTAGCGACGAGCTGATCAGAAAAATAAATCCGATCAACCAGAGCGTCTGCCCATTGAATATGACATTATGGCCAGGACCCGTATCGGAGATGTCGGCCAACGGCGTATAGGACGTCCAGCCGCTCTTGGCTGGTCCACCCGGCACGAAGAAACTGATCATCATAATCACTCCGCCCACTCCAAAGGCCCAAAAACTTGCCGCGTTCACTTTCGGGAACGTCATGTCGGGTGCGCCGATTTGCAGCGGCACGACGAAATTGCCGAACGCCGCAAAGGCGAGCGGCACGACGCCGGCGAAAATCATGATCGTGCCGTGCATCGCGCCTAACGAGTTGTAAAAGTCGGGCGTCATTTTCCCATCCGCCATGCCCGGACCGAAAATGTGTGGCAGCCATTTGCCGATCACCGGCAATGCCTGGCCGGGATAAGCCAGTTGCCAGCGCATCAGCATCATGAGGCAAAACCCGAAGAACAGAAATGACAGGCCGCAGAGGCCATATTGAATTCCGATCACTTTGTGGTCGGTGGAAAAAATATATTTTCGCCACCATCCGAGCTCGTGATGCTCATGAGCGACGTCATGCCCGTGCGGTTCGTGATGGGTGTCAACGGAAGTAGAAGTATCCATTTCAGGAAAAAGTTATCATTTCAATATCTGGAGAGAAGCGTGGTTTGCAAAGCCGAAAAACATTTCTACCGGCCAAAAATAACGCCGCATCTCTCGGATCGCGCCCTTTGCCGCGATATTTTTCCTTCGTTTGTCCAGTTGACGTTGGACCAGCGCAACCGACCTTGACTTATTTTCTCTCGTGTGTTCTCGCCTACTCTTCACACGCAAGATGACGAGAGAGGTCTATCTCAAGTGTTCGTAAATCAGCTGCCGGTGTATAAAAGAATAGACAAGGAACGAGAAGAATTTCATCGTCATCATCAAGCATCGGAAAATCCGCGAAGTCTCTGAAATGGGCCCTCGCAACCCTAGGAAAGGAAATCCTAATGAAAACATCTTTGGCTGAACCCGCTCCCGAAAAACTATATCAAACCGCGTGCTTTTTTCATTGCGCCCTGTCGTTGAGCTTCTCGAAACTCGTGCTGCGTCGACCGTTGGTGTTGGCAGCACTTTTAGTCGGGCTTTGCCAGGTGAGCCTGGGGCAAGACTACGACATAGAAGTGCCCGGCCAGCCTGCCGGCGTTCCAGTCCCTAAAGGGGTAACGCTTTTTCAGAACGTGCGCATCTTCGACGGTACGAGTCCCAGGCTGTCAGCTCCTTCTAATGTGTTGATTAGAGGTAACACCATCGAGCAAATATCTGAGAGCCCGATCACACTCGGCGCGAATTCCAACGTTCAGATCATTGCGGGAAACAGGCGGGTCTTAATGCCGGGCCTCATTGACGCGCATTGGCATATGTTCATGGCGGCGACACCGCAGCAGGTCCTCATGACTTCCGAACCCTCTTACCTACATCTTTTAGCTGCGCGACAGGCTGAGGCGACGCTGATGTGTGGTTTCACAACTGTGCGCGACTTGGGCGGGCCTGTGTTTGGCCTCAAACGTGCCATTGACGAAGGCGTTATGGTTGGCCCGCGCATCTATCCGTCGGGCGCGATGATCTCGCAAACTTCGGGCCATGGAGACTTTCGCTTTGTCTTTGAGCTTCCGCGAAAGCTAGGCGGGCCATTGAGCAACTCTGAGCTCGAGGGCATGGCAGCGATTGCTGACAGCGCCGATGAGGTGCGTCTGCGCGCTCGGGAGCAGTTGAGGCACGGAGCAAGTCAAATCAAGCTGATGGGTGGCGGCGGCGTGAGCTCCCCGTTCAACCCGATCGAATCAACTCAGTTCACTGAACCAGAGATGCGTGCGGCGGTCGAAGCTGCCGAAAATTGGGGCACTTACGTGACCGTTCACGCTTATACGCCGCGCGCGATCCGACAAGCGATCGCTGCGGGCGCAAAGTGCATTGAACACGGCCACTTAATCGACGAGCCCACCGCCCAGTTGCTGGCAGATAAGGGCATTTGGTGGAGCCTGCAGCCTTTGCGGCACGATGAAGGCGCATTTCAGCGAATGAGCCCTGTCTCGCAGAAGAAGGCGCAGCAGGTGTGGGCCGGAACGGATAAAGCCTACAAGCTGGCGAAGAAGTACAAGATCAAGACGGCTTGGGGCGCAGACATTTTGTTCGACCCCGATGCAGCCAGCCGACACGGAACCGATCTGTCCGTGATGGCGCAGTGGTACACACCAGCAGAAGTGTTGAAAATGGCCACTGCAGACAATGGCGAGTTGATGGCGCTGTCGGGAGTTATGAACCCCTATCCCGGCAAGCTCGGCGTCATCAAGCCGGGCGCGCTCGCCGACTTGCTGCTAGTCGACGGCGACCCGATCGCCAATATCAAGCTCGTCGAGGACCCGGAGAAGAACTTCATCGTCATTATGAAGGATGGGAAAATCTACAAAAACACCCTCAGATGAAGCACACACACAGCGAGGTATTCGCAGCCGGCGGACTAAGTGGCGCGCCGGCTTAGTGGCCAGGCCGACGTCGAGCTGGCCTGATCCAACTGCCTACGAAACCCTTGGTGGATTCGAACCGATTATCCCGTGTTTAAAGGCGGGATTTGCTACTCTACTTCTCGTTAGGCTGTGCGCTCAAACGACGTCATTGTCGATGGCTGTGCTGTCGCGATGGTGGCGTTTGCCCAAAGTCGACCCCCACCGTCCGCTACTCGCTACCGAGCATCTGCGCTTTCACCAAATCGCCTCGCTGCTTCTTGGTCATCATGTTCTTAATGGATCAAGTCCAAGGGGAAGACATTAGTGTTGAAGTGTTGGCAGGGATGAGCGAATGCGCCGGGAGAAATCTGGAGTGTTATCGGCAGCCAGTGCAGCGTCGTTGATCCGAGAACGCCGGCGCAGCTCGTCAAAAGGCAAGGTATTGTCCACCAGTCCTGCGCTATAGATATAGTGATCGATGAAACCGTTGAGGAGATGACGGATATCAAATCTGCCGATCCTGCCGGCGGCGTTTGCGTAGCGCACGATGTTGATCGTGCAACTGTTGCTCAGCAGATGGTAAAACTCTGCATGATCAGCGAGTTTATTGATCCGATCCATGTACACTAGAAAAAGCCGACGCGCATTTTCGGGCGATGTCAGGATGCGGTAAAGATAAACTTCCTCCTTCCGGTAATTGGTGCGAACACCTACAATGTCGCGCTCGTCGCCGACGACGTAGATCAACTCGAATTGCTTAAAGAGCGAGGCGATTGGGTGGAAGCCTTCGCCGACCTCCGGCCTTGTTTCGATGGAGATGCAGAGGGGAAGGGCGTTGTCGAAGTTAAAACTCACGAAGGTGTGTCCCACTGGTCCTTGTTTCCAGTAGGACACGAACAAATCCAGCGAGGTCAGATGAGAGATAAGAAACTCGCGTTCTTCGTATCGCACCGTGAAATCATCCGTGCTGCGGTATTCGAAATTGCGAAAACCGGTGATGCGCACGCGGTCGCCGTCGATGGTTGCCCGGGGCATCACCGACACCTCTGGCCGCCATTGACGATCGTGGGAAGGGCGGATACAGATCCACCAAACGAGCACGCAGAGAAACAATCCTGCAAAACCCAAGGGCATTCGCGGTCTGCGCGTCAGCCACAAGGCCCAAGTACCGAAAACCAAGAAACGCCACCGCCATCAACAGTCGCAGCCAGGGCCATGGCAGATTTGAGTAATAGATCGCCAAGGTGGCCCACGCCAAGAGCAGGACTCGACAAAGAAATCCTATGACAGCCATCAACCAGACGAACGCCTTGAAGAACCGGCTTGTTCGAGGCTTGATGGCGCGCGATTCAGTGCAGGTCATGGCAGAGGAGATTTTTTTCTGTTTTGTCGCAGTATACGATTGCCTAAGAACTCGTCGAAAAACAGTGATTGGTCGACAGGGAAGTCCTCACATGCCGCGCGGGTCGTCGGGCATGGTTCAACCGGAGATCGTGCATATCTTGTTCATGGATACAGTGACCCGGCGTGCCTAGATCTTCCGATTACTAGGTTTATCGCTGCCTTCGCATTTTAATGCCAAAGAACTGCGCCACTAGCTTGTCGAGCATGCGCATCGGAATCATCTGCGGAATGGTCCAGTTCACAAAACGGTTCGGAACAATGGCGGATCGCACTCTGGGCCGTGTAACTGTGAGGCACGCTGCGGCAGCCGCCGTCGGCGTCGCACCTGGCGCCGGCGGCGTTGGGTATGGCACTGCGGTCGAAGAGTTTGGTTCTCCGGCCATTGGGTTCGCTGGTAACGAGCGGACTTGTAGCCCGCGCGTTCTCCAGCGAACATCGCGGTCGGCGGTAAATCAAGCCCCAACGCGACAAGCGAAAACGCAGGGCAGTTCAGAGACAATCCAACCCGTAACGCACATTCCTATACTGCCGGACGAATCCACTCGATCTTTTGCAGTCGAATTTCATTAAACGTGTTGTGAGTTAGTCATCGCGCCGGGCCAAGCTGTTGGTACTGTCTGTGTTGACCTTGACGAGGCATCGCTCTGCGCAGTGCATACAAGTGAATTCGTGATGAAGAACGATGTCGAACACAACGGCGACCCAAGAAGCGAGCCCGAGCGTGGCTAGAACCCGTTTTCGACCGGGCTTAAGCGTCCGCCAGTCCTGCACTAGCACGAACCCGTCGCAGTGCGGGCAACGGGGGGAGAAAGCAAGCGGAAGGAACACGAGCATGTTGATAAGAAAGATGCACAGCGCGACTGCGAAAAGAATCGCCCAATGGAGACAGAAGACCAGAAGAATACCGACGAGTAACAACGCGAACCAGCACAAGGACCATACACCGAGCCACGCGACCACATACAGAAAATGCGACCGTGGATGGCTAAGCATGGTAGACCTAGGTTAACGATGGCAACATCAGCTAAACCGTAGTGAAATGTCACGGGTAAGTTATCATTTAAAGTGTAGATTAAAAAACAATATATTTATTTTTTAGAATGCACCCAGCACCGGATGCAATCAGCCGCTCCCATGATTTCGTGATTCGCGTTTTTAGAAGAAGCGGCAATGTGACTGAGATGCACGAAAACGCAGACGAGTTCAAGGCGTAGTGA
>CAWDMG010000004.1:0-395039 GCA_963803285.1 uncultured Verrucomicrobiae bacterium
CGTGCTCACAAGATTCGTGTTTACGAGAACGATCGCGTAATTTTTCTGAACGTCACCGCCTATATCGGGAAGGTGCCGTTTTTGGTCGCCATATCTCTATCAATCGCTCGACAACGCGTTTAGTTTTTCTATCCCGCCCGCGTATTACAGCACCTGGGGACCATCGCTCCTCACCCAGGTCACGTTCCCGATCACAGACTATATTCAAACCCGGCTCCGGCTCGATTATTTCGGCAGGCGGGGGTTCGGCTTTGGTTTTGAGCCGACAATTGAATATGGGAAAGACCAAACCAGTGTGGCGCGGATAAAAACTTTTTACATCAACGACCAAAACCCGGAGGTCAATCAAACCAACATACCGCGAACGGGTGTTCCTGAATCGCGAACCGGTTAAGCCTCGAGGACCACACGGATTTCACCGACTCCATCTATGGCATCGCCAACATCACCAAGCTGAGTGACCAGTACGTGATGCAGGACTTCTTTCAGGGAGAATTTCGGATCGATCCTGTTCCAGACAATGTGGTTGCGCTTACAAAAATAAACCCGTTTTTCACCCTCACCGGGATCAGCGGTTTCAGGCAAACAATTTCTTCACCACCACGGAACGTCAACTGAAGTGGTACTCGACGTCAAACGGCACGCGCTCTTTGGTGGGCCGATATTTTACGAAGGCGAAACCGGCTTTGCCAATTTGCGGCTAGAATTCCCTGAGGACTCAGGTCTCAAGAATTACGGCACGGAGCGTTTCGACACGTTCCATCAACTGGTTTTTCCCAACACATATTTTGGTTGGCTGTCGTTTATGCCCCGGGTTGGGTATCGAGGCATGTATCACGGCAAGACCTGGGATCTCGGATCAACAATATTTGTGCCGCCATCAAACCCGCTGTAACCCGACACTATCCTGCCGCCACCAACAACAGCCAATCCAATCAAGTTTGACGGGGACACGTTTCGAAGCGTCTTCGATACGGGCGCGGAAGCTTCGTTCAAGATCACTCGAAAATGGGAGAACGTGCAAAGTCGTGCGGTCGGTTTAGACGGATTGATGCACGTGATCCAGCCGTTTACCGATTTTTCCTACGTGAAGGAAGATGGCCCAAATCCACTCTCCGTTCTGCAATTCGATCGATTTGAACCTTCTACGCAGCTTCGGGCAATCGATTTTCCACAATTCACCCCAATTGATTCGATTGCCGATTGGACGGTCTGGCGCGTGGGTGTCCGCAACAAGTTGGAAACTCGGCGGGACGATTCAACGATGACCTGGCTTGAATTGGATTCGTATTTTGATGTGAACTTCGAGAACCCGTATGACCGCACGGATTACTCAAACTTAATCAACAATCTCCGCTTCCAGCCGCTGCCGTGGATGTCTTTTTCGGTAAACTCCCAATTGCCGGCCTTCGCGCAGGGTTTTACGGAAGTTGATACCATTGCGACCGTCCAACCGCTGGCGAATTTACAACTGAACATCGCGCACCGGTATCTGAATGGAAACCCGTTCTTCCAGGATAGCAGCTTGTTTGTCGTAGGCGGATACCTTCGTGTTAACGACAACTGGGGCCTGGCCATTCAAGAGCAGTATGAAGGCGCGACCGATACTCTCCAGGAACAGCGTTACGCTGTTTACCGGGACCTAACGAGCTGGGTGGCCTCGTTCGGCGGAGTAATACGCGATAACTCGGGCGTGAAAGAATACGGTCTACTGTTCACCGTAACACTCAAGGCGTTCCCGAAATTTGGTTGGAATTTAAACTTCGATCCTTCGTCGTCGGGCGAGTAATCCGAAGTGCGCGAATAACGCCGAAATTGTTGGCTGAATTCCGCCACTTGTGCGGGGGCTGATTCGCCCACACCGTTCCTGATTCATGGATATATCAATTATCGGCTCCGGATACGTCGGTCTGGTGACGGGCGCCTGTTTCGCTGATGTCGGCCATCATGTCATTTGCGTCGATAATGACTCAGAAAAAGTGAAGCAGCTCAAAGCCGGCGAGGTACCCATTTACGAACCGGGACTGGAAGAAATAATTCACCGCAACGTCTCGGCGCAGCGACTCCAGTTACCGGCAACATTCAGGAAGCCGTCGAGCGCTCACAAATCATTTTTATCGCCGTCCCGACTCCGCCACTGCCGGATGGCGATGTCGATCTCAGCTTCGTGGAGAAAGTTGCGCGGGAGATCGCAGGCGTGTTGACCGATTATCGGGTGATCGTGGACAAGAGCACGGTGCCCGTGAAGACAGGGGAAAAAGTGGCCGAATCAATCAAACGATATAACCGCCACGGAGCAAAATTTGACGTGGTCAGCAATCCGGAGTTTTTGCGCGAAGGCTGTGCAGTGGCGGATCTCATGCATCCGGACCGAATCGTGATCGGAGCGCAAAGCGAACAGGCGATCGATTTGATGAAAAAAGTGTATGAGCCTTTCATGGCACCGATCCTCGTGACTGACATTAGCAGTGCCGAGCTTATTAAACACTGCGCGAACTCATTCCTGGCCTTGAAAATTTCGTACATCAACGCGGTGGCCGGGATTTGCGAAGCGAGCGGAGCCGATGTCGAAAAAGTGGCTGATGGAATCGGGATGGATCACCGTATCGGACGCGATTTTCTGAACGCTGGAATCGGATACGGCGGCTCCTGTTTTCCAAAAGACATTGCGGCGTTCATCGCGATCAGCGACCAGCTCGGAACGCCATTCAATCTGCTCCGGGAAGTGCAACGCATAAACGAGGGTCAAAAGGCGCGTTTCCTCAAGACGATCCGCGATACACTCTGGGTGTTGCGCGAGAAGCGGATCGCGGTCTGGGGTCTTACGTTCAAGCCGGATACCGATGATGTACGCTCATCGGTTGCAATCGAGTTGGTGGAACAATTGCTGCGCGAAGGGGCGCATGTGGTCGCCTACGATCCGAAAGGAATGAAGGCGCGCGGCATTAAAGCGATTGCCGATGCTCAATTTGCCTCGTCCGCTGTGGAAGCCGTAACTAATGCCGAAGCGTTGATTATCGCCACGGACTGGAATGAATTTGCGAACGTGGACCTCGCGGTGTTGAAGGAAAAAATGCAGACGCCGATCGTGTTCGACGGACGAAATCTGTTAGATCCTGAAACGATGCGGCAATTCGGATTCCATTATTACTCTATTGGACGCGCGAGCGTGAGGCCGCAGTAACGACACATGGCGCAGCGCTCTGCTCGCGAAACTGCGCAGGCGGCCTTGCGGCTTTGGCGAAAGGAAAAACGCTTCGCGGATTCCATTATCTCACAGCTTCTTGCCAACGCGGATCTCACTCCTTCCGATCGTGCGTTTGCTTTGGAACTGTTCTATGGCGTTCTGCGCAATTTAACGCTCCTCGACTTTTGGATTGCTTGTCTGCGCGCTTCGCACATCGAGGCCAACGTCCGCGACATCCTGCGACTCGGCTTGTATCAAGTTTTCCTACTCAAAACGCCTGAGCACGCAGCCGTGTATGAGACCGTCGCCATAGCCCCGCAAAAGCAGCGATCGATCATCAATGGCGTCCTCCGCGCCGCGACCAGGCAGCGAAAGGAACTATTTGCACAGAGCGATGCGCAGCCGTTGTTCGTTCGAACGTCTCATCCGCAATTTCTGGTCGAACGATGGCAACAACGCTTTGGCGCCGAGTACAGCGAAGACCTGTGCAAATGGAACAATCGGCCAGCGCCCATTTATGGCCGGATTAATCGAATAAAGACCGATCCGGAAACCTTTCTGCAGCTGTACCCAGCCTCACGACCGCTACCTGGCAACCCAGATTTTGTAGCGTTCACTACTTTGCCAAAGGCCGCTCTCAATTCTGGTCATTGCTACGTTCAGGACCCCAGCACAGCGATCGCATGTCAGCTTCTCGATCCCAAGCCAGGAGAAAGAATCCTCGACGCGTGTGCGGCACCGGGCGGCAAAACGGCCTATCTTGCGCAGCTCATGCAAAACCGGGGTGTTATCATCGCCTGCGACCGCGACCGTGAACGACTCCAAATTCTCAAAGATAATGTCAGCCGGCTCGGCGTGACCATTGTTCGGGCTGTCCGCCACGATTGGACGCGCAATCATCCTCCTGACGGAATTCTGTCAATCGCACCATTCGATCGCGTCCTTGTGGATGCGCCTTGCACAAACACCGGAGTCATCCGGCGACGGATCGACGTGCGCTGGCGACTGCGACCTGAAGATTTCGGCCGAATGTCCAACGAACAGTTCACCATCTCGCGCGCTGTACTGCGCCTGCTGAAACCCGGCGGCATACTGGTTTACAGCACATGCAGCCTTGAGCGCGAAGAAAACGAACAGGTCGTTCGCCGACTGCTTGCCGGGCTCCCGGCCCTGACCTTGGAAACGGAAAAAGACTCAGCTCCTTTTCGCGACGGTTTTGATGGTGCATTCGCCGCGAAATTTCTTCGAGCGCCGTAATTTGGGCGCGTCTTTCCGAGCGAAGTCGAGGAATCCCGTTGTGTTACCGTTCGGTAGCGCCGCGGGATCCTTCGACTTCGCTCAGGATGACGGTCGAAATCACGCCAGCTGGCGGCCTGATCGAGTTGCATCGCACCCGGCTGGTGGAATGATAAGCACCTATGCACGACGACCGATTCGATAAACTCGCCAAACTCCTGGTGGAATATTCCATTCGCCTAAAACGCAATGAGACGGTTCTGATCGAAGCATTCGACATTCCCGATGGAATGACTGCCGCGCTGATACGAGCGGCACGGAATGCAGGAGGCGTTCCGTTTGCGCAGGTATATCACGCGCGAGTGAACCGCGCGCTGGCGCTCGAGGCCTCCGATCGACAGCTAAACATCATGGCAAGCCATGAGCTGGCGCGAATGAAAAAAATGAACGCTTACATCGCCATGCGCGGTAGTCACAACATCACGGAGTTGGCAGATGTGCCGCCGGAAAAAATGCAATTGATCGGGAAAAAGATGCGTCCGGTCCAGGATCAGCGCGTCAAACGGACGAAATGGGTCGTATTACGTTGGCCGACACCCTCGATGGCTCAGCTTGCAGGAATGAGTACGGAAGCGTTTGAAGACTTCTTTTTCGATGTCTGCACGCTCGACTACCGCAAACTGCAGCCCGGTATGAAGGCGCTCAAGGGGCTGATGGAAAAGACAGATCGCGTCCAAATCACAGGTCCCGGCACGGATCTGAATTTTAGTATCAAGGGAATTCCAGCCGTCATTTGCGGCGGTGATCGCAATATTCCCGATGGCGAAGTTTTCACGGCTCCAGTGAAAGACTCGGTGGAAGGTCAACTCACCTTTAACGCGCCGAGTATTTATCAAGGCACCGCTTTCGACGGTATCCAGCTTAATTTCAAGCGAGGTAAAATCGTCGAGGCGTCAAGCAACGAAACGGAAAAACTTAAAAAAATTCTCGATTCAGATACGGGCGCGCGTTACATCGGCGAATTTTCGCTCGGCTTTAATCCGCGAGTGTTCCAGCCGATGCGCGACATCTTGTTCGACGAAAAAATCGCCGGCTCATTCCATTTCACTCCTGGTCAAGCTTACGAAGAAGCCGATAACGGAAACCGAAGCCAGGTTCACTGGGATATGGTCAGCATTCAGCGTCCCGATTACGGCGGCGGCGAAATTTATTTCGACGGCAAATTGATCCGCAAAAACGGCGAGTTTCTTCCGAAGCAATTGCGCTCGCTAAATTGGCGTTGATTTTTCGACCAGTCAGACTGGTCGAACTTGGCGTCTGTTACGCGCGCTTCGGTCCGCCAAGCAGGTTCAGTTGCATCATCACAATCTCCCCGCCTTCGTTCAGCTCGAGATTAGCGATCTCGAACATTGGCGCGCCTTCGACCGGACCGGGCCCGGCTCCTGGCAATTGGACAACAACTTGCTTCGAATTTGAATTCAGCATAACCGATCCAATTTCGAGCGTCGGCGAAAACTCGAGCGTGCTGATCTGGAACGGCACAGTTACGAACACAGATGCACGCCCCTGCGGTGACGGGGTGAGTTGAACGGGCGCCGTTTCAGAATTCGGCACGACTTGCAACCCGGCAACTGCAAACGAAGGCATGCCGCCCATGGCAGGCCTTTGTTGCTGAGACGGGACCACGCGAATGGTGCCGAGCGCGCCCGCGACGGGCTGAATTTTCACGACCTCGAAGGCAACCTGCAAATTCAACGGAGATTGCGCGCGCTGAGGTGAAGGCAAACGCATCGTGACAAGCTTCGATATGGGTCGGACTTTCAACACTCCCATCTTAAAGCTCGGCGTTAACTGCATCGCTGCTATCTCGAACGAGAAAGTAAGCTGCACAGAGGTTTGCATCCCGGCAGCCGGTACCGGCGGTTGCGGTTGCGGTTTGGGCCCAGGCGGTGCCGGGGCTTTGGCTATCGGAGCAGGCGGAGTTTGGGTAGTTTCAGGCATGGTTGCAGGTGTGGTTGGTTGAGGAAAGATGGGCTGGACGGGAATAGCAGGCGGAGGCTGTAAATCAGACGCGCGTTCGGCAATGACATCGTTAACTAGAGCTGCAGCTCAGTAAAGGACTCACGCTCAGCAAAATTCTCACGCTCAACAATAGCTTCATGTTCGGCAAAAATCGTTTCGTGCAGTTGATCGTTCCCGATGGGTTTGGCTGTTAACTCCGGTGCGGCTTCCATACCGGGCCACGCATACCCGGCCCCGCTGGCGAAGGCCTCGTCCGGTTGCTCATAAGCGACCACAGCTTCTTCCCCTGGATGTTCGGAAAACTCGTTGGCCTCTCGGGCGGCGAACACGGCTTCCTCCGAAACCTCCAGAATTTCATTCTCCACTGGTTGCGGCGTAGTCGTAGAGGCTTCGGCAAATTCAGTGACCGGTTCGGAACCGTCCCGCCCGGTTTCCCGCTGACCAACTGCGGGCAAAATCTCCGGTGCTTGTTCGAGCACCGGGCCGACGGATTCAAAAAATGGCTCAGCCACTGGAGCTGATTCCTTACGTTGCGGCTCAATAGCTGCGATCACTGGTCCGACCGATTCAGAAAATGGCTCGGCCGTTGGAGCTGATTCCTCACGTTCTGGCTCAACACCTGTCATCACTGGCCCGACCGATTCAAAGAATGGCTCGGCCACTGGAGCCGATTCCTCACGTTGCGGCTCAACAGGAGCAGAAGGTTGTGCAGGCTTCGGTTTCAAGCCTTTCAACCGATTAAGAGCACCGCCAGCTTTCGGTAAAACGCTCTGCCGCACAGGAGAGTTCCACGGTTTAAGTTGCAGCGAGACCTGACGCGGTCCTCCGGCGAAGCCGTTGCCTTGCCCCCCAGTCGTGTGGGCGGGCGCTGTTCTCGCTTTAAATACCGCAGTGTCGGCGGTCGGTTCCGGCCGCGAGGAACCCGGGACCGAGAACTTGTACCCCCGGCGAAGTAAAGGCAGGATAGCCAAGGCTATTAGGACCACGGCCGCCAGGAGTAGTCCGCCAACAATCCACAGTCTGCGACTCGAGGCGCCAGCAACGGTTGACGATGAGGCTTTGGCCGGCGCTGTCCCCGCGCCTGCTTGTTCGGGAGGACTTGTTTGGGCTGCGGGCTGTTGCTCAGGTTGATTTTGGTTGCTGGAAACAGTCGAAGCGCTCGCCGTCTCAGGGGCGACAGGCTGCGATGCAGTTGTCGATTCGCCGCTGGTCGAAGGGGACTGCGCCACTGACTGCTCCGCCGGCGAATTGGTCTCGGGCGCAGACTCGGCTGGACTGGCTTGGTTAGCGATCGCTCCGGCGCCGGCAAGTTCCATTCCGCCGTCTGGGGCACTTGTCGACGGCGTCAAGGCAAGGGTTCCGCCCTGCTTGCTTGCAGCAAGGCCTTTGTCTGGGATTGGGCTCGGCTCTACTGCAGGACCACCGTCCGTCTGCGACGTGGCGACATTGCCCGTATCAAAGGCGACCGCAGGAGCAGTTGTGCCTTCTGGTCTTTGCAACCATCCGACATCGTAGAAAGCATCAGCAAAAACGCCGTTGAGCGCCGGCGAGTAAATCTTGTTGGCAGAGGTGGTCCATTCCTCGGCCTTTTGCGCATTATTGTGCTTATACTCCCATCCTGCCTGCGCGTAATAAAGCGCGGGGGTATCGCCCGTGAATTGGAATTCCTCCATCATCGAGTGCGCCCGGCTCTCTTTGCCCTCCATCAAAAGGGTCATGTAAATTTTGAACTTGATCAGCTCGGCCGCCTGGTTTTTATCGCCGCCGGGCATCCGTTTATACAACGTTTCGAACCGGTCGCGCGCTTTTGCGTACTCTTTCTTTTTGAATGGAATTTGCGCGAGGTTGTATTGCGCATCGCGAAGTTTCGGATCCAACTTCGCCGCCTTCTTGAAAGCAGCCTCGGCAGCGTCGAATTGGCCCTGCTGCATCAGAATTTCGCCTCGCAAATTAAGTGTCGCGGGCTGATTGGGATCCGTCTTGTCCGCTTCGTCCACCAGTTTCAGCGCCGTAGCAAAATCGCGCTGCCGAAACGCCTGCTGCGATTGCTCGAATTTTGAACGCGAAAACGCCTTGGTCTTTTCCGTGCGTTCGGCCGCTGTCATGAGCGGCAGCGAAGCACGCCGTTGGCCAGATGGTTTTTCCATCCAACCGATTTCGTACAGCGATTCCACGAAAAGCTTGTTTAGCTGCGGTGAGTAATTCTTTTCTGCCGCGTTGATCCAATCCTTCGCTTCCGCTTCGTTCTTCTGTTGAAGCGCGACCGCTGCCTTCACATAATCAACAGCGGGTGTATCGGGCGAAAGCTCGAGCTTGGCCAGAATGGAATCGACCATGTTGCTTTTGCCCTCCATGAGATAGGTCAGGAGAATTTTGTATTGGATCAGCTGCGAAGCTTCCTTTGCCAGATCGGATTGACCGGTGGATAGCAATTGCTCGAAGCGTTTTCTGGCCTCTACCCAATCTTTTTTGAGAAACGGGATCTCCGCCAGGTTAAACCGTGCATTCCAAAACTTTGGGTCGATCCGGGCCGCTTCGGTCAATGCGGCTTCAGCCTGATCATAGTTGCCCTGCCGCATGAGGATGACCCCGCGCAGGTTTTTCGACGCGGCAAGATCGGGTTGGCGCGCGTCAATGGCATCGAGTTGCTTTAGCGCCTCCGGAAATTTGCCCGCGTCGAACGCGCGGTACGCGGTATTGTACATTTCCTCCAACTCCGCTTTGGTCGGCGCAACATTGTCCGCAGCAAATGAGCTAAGCCCCAGCGCTGCGATCGCAGCGATCTTCCAGATTCTCATGAACCCCCGACTCAAGCGCTGATTAGCATCCCTGACAAGTCGAAATTGTCTTCAGCGCGAAGATTTTCAGTCCGGTTCGGAAAAATGTTTTTCTCGTGCAAAAGCACCGAACGCCTACTTCGGCGCACCGGCAAGCGGTCGCGAGCCTCGCTGATTAATTCAAATTCCCCCCGATCCGCAATCCTTCAAGAGTCAGGTGCGGATGAATCACCGCGACCTCCGGCAGCTGGCTGGCAATAAGGCGCGCATAACCGCCAGTCGCAACGACGACAACTTTTTTGCGCCAAAACTGCTCCGCTTTGATTCGCGCCAGAATCTCGCGGACTAATCCACGGTAGCCGAAAATGGCGCCGGAACGCATTGCCTCAACAGTCGATTTACCAACGGCACGATGTGGCTCTTTCAGCGACAGCCGCGGCAGTAACGCTGTCCGCTGGTACAGAAAATTTGTCATCGCTTCGAGTCCCGGCGCAATCACGCCGCCGATGTAGCGGCGCCCCTCGGAAACCACATCGAAAGTCACCGCTGTGCCGAAGTCCACGACAATGGCTGGCCATCCATAAAGTTCGGCAACGGCAGCGGCGTTCGCCAGACGATCCGCGCCAATTGATTGCGCTTTGGGATAATCAATCGTGACACCCAGCTTCAGTCTCCAATTCAGCCAGAGCACTTGTGCTTTGTTACGCGCGCCCTTCGAGATGGCAGAATTTTTTGTCGGCACCACGGATGAGACGACAAGTTTCTTTACCTGTCGCCGCCTCAAAAATTCAGCGACCACACTACTTGAAAGCTCTTTCGTGGGAATCCGCGTGGGATTGGAGATTCGCTTTCTGGATGCGAACGCAAGTTTTGCGTACGAGTTACTGACATCGATCAACAAATAATCGGAGCCCCGCGTCACGTCTAAGATCCAGACACCCAACACTCCGCGCCGTCAAGCATCCGTCACGCACTCGCTAGCACAGCCGGCTTGCGACGATCGCGCCGCGCGGGTAGCCTCGCCCTGTGAGAAGAATGATCCACCGGCCGCGTCGCCTGCGGCGTTCCCCCGCCCTGCGGAACCTCGTCCGTGAAACGCATTTGACCATTCACGATTTTGTTTTGCCGCTGTTCGTCAGCGAAAAATTAGACCAACGCCGGCCGATCTCCAGTATGCCGGGAGTTTTTCAGTTGCCGGTCAAAGAGGTGATCGATGAAGCGCGCCGCGCTCAGGATCTCGGGCTGCAAGCGATCCTGCTTTTCGGAATTCCGGCGCACAAAGATGAGCAAGCAAGCGGCGCTTACGCAGAAGACGGAGTGATTCAAAAAGCGCTGGGAGCGATCAAATCGAAATGTCCGGAATTGATCGCGATGACTGACGTTTGCCTCTGCGAATACATGAGCCATGGCCATTGCGGTGTCACCCGAATCGACGGCGACCATTTTCATGTTCTGAACGATGAAAGCGTCGAAATTTTGGTGAAAACGGCCGTCTCTCACGCCGCGGCAGGCGCGGATGTTGTAGCGCCGAGCGACATGATGGACGGCCGCATCGGCGCGATTCGCGAGGCGCTCGATGCGAGCGGATTCGATCAAACAGGCATTATGAGTTATGCCGCGAAATTTGCGTCGGTGTTTTACGGGCCGTTTCGCGAGGCAGCGGAAAGCCCGCCGCAGTTCGGCGACCGCCGTTCGTATCAAATGGATTTTGCGAACGCGAACGAAGCGCTGCGTGAAGCGGCGCTGGACGTTGAGGAAGGGGCGGACATTGTGATGGTAAAACCTGCCCTGCCGTATCTCGACATCCTGTGGCGCGTACGTGAACGCTTCGGAAAACCAACCGCCGTCTATCACGTCAGCGGCGAGTACACCATGGTTAAGGCTGCGGTCGAGAAAGGGATCTTCGACGAGCGCGCTGCCGTTCTCGAGATTATCACGGCGCTCAAGCGCGCCGGCGCAGACATCATCGTCACCTACTGGGCGCGTGAACTCGCGAAATGGCTGCGGGAGTAATAAGCCGCCTCGGCGAAACAATACAACACGCCCGGCTCAAGCAGCTCGCGTTTATTTGGGCGCAGACGCACGGATTTTTCGCATGCGCGATGGAAGTGACCTTGCCCCGATGCCGATATCGCGCGGACGTGGCCGCCTATCGGTCTGTCCCGAAACAAATTGGATCAACTGCGGTGTTCGAGTGCAAACAAGCGCTGTGCGATTTGCGACGAGACAACTGTCACAGCGAGACCGCGCGGCGGCGCCTCGAAGCGATCTGTAATCGTCGGCAAGTTCTCGAAGCATTGCTCCGCACGCATTATCCACACCTTCATAATGGTGATTCGCTTTTCCCGGAGTTTGATTCCGAGAACTTCAACGCGATCGGCCACCGGGGTTACGCGCGACTCGTGCGCGAATTGAGCGCTTTGCAAAATCGGCTCTACGATTGCACAAAATTCGAGAAGCTAATTCGCTACCGTTGCGCGAATCTGTTTTTCATCGTGCTGCCCGAGCAATTATTCCGCGAATCGGAAGTGCCTGTCGGATGGGGCGCTCTGGTCGAATCAAACGACACACTTACGCTCGTCCGCAAACCAATCTGGCACGAGGCGACAGCAGCCAATCGCGTTCACGTCTTGCACCGAATCGCCGTGGCGGGAACACGAAACTTGAATCGAGAACTCTCGTTAGACTGGCACGAGCAGATTGTGCCCGGTCATTTCCTTCGGTTGCGGCAAGCCAAGCAGAAATAAGAGAGTCGGCGCCACATCCGCCAGAATGCCGTCTTCGCAGCGGAACTCCGTCGCATCGTTGGCTACATAAATGAAATGCACAAGGTAGCTGGTATGCGCAGTGTTTGGGGATCCGTCAGGGTTGCGCATCTGCTCGCAGTTGCCGTGGTCGGCAGTGATCAACGCTTTGCCGTCCAGTTCTAAAAGTTTTGGAATGATGCGGGCGCAGCATGCATCGACCGTTTCCACCGCTTTGACGCCGGCCTCGACAACGCCGGTGTGACCGACCATGTCGGGATTGGCGAAGTTTAAAATGATCAAATCGTAGTCGCCCAAACGCGGGAGTAGTTCGTCGGTGACTTCGAATGCGCTCATCTCCGGTTTCAAATCGTACGTGGCCACTTTCGGCGAAGGGATGAGGTTGCGGTCTTCACCAGAAAACGCTTTTTCGATTCCGCCGTTAAAAAAGTAAGTCACATGCGCGTACTTCTCTGTCTCGGCGATACGCAATTGCCGTTTGCCGGCAGCGCTGACGATTTCCCCCAAGATGTGTTTGAGTTCTTGGGGCGCAAAGATGAACGGCGAAGAATACCGAACATCATATTGAGTGAGCGAGACGAAATGAACTTGCGGCCACACTTCGCGATCGAATCCGTCGAAGTCTTTTAGCAAAAACGCTTGTGAAAGCTGGCGCGCACGGTCTGCGCGAAAGTTAAAAAACAAAACCGTGTCTCCGTCGCGGACACGTTGTTCGTTAGGGAAATCGAAAATGAGCGGAGGCATGAATTCGTCGGTTTTGCCCAGCGAGTATTGTCGCTCCACAGCGGCAGCGGGTGACGACTCGCTGAATTCACCACGACCAAGAACGATTGCGTCCCAGGCTTTTTTTGTGCGGTCCCAGCGGCGGTCCCGATCCATAGCGTAATAGCGGCCGACCACGGTGATGATCCTGGCGCCGCTGTTCTTGAGTTCCTTTTCGCACGTTCTTAGAAAACCCGCGCCACCCGTGGGCGACGTGTCGCGTCCATCGGTGAACGCGTGCACGAAAATTTCTGTAACTCCTGCTGCATGCGAGGCGTTCGCCAGCGCGATCATGTGCGAGTAATGGCTGTGCACGCCGCCGTCGGAAACCAACCCCAGAAGATGCAACCGATGTCCGCGTGCGGCGGCAAGGGCATCCTGCAAAACACGATTGCCTTCCAGTTCGCCATCCGCGATCGCCTTATTAATCCGGGTGAGGTCCTGATAAACGATCCTGCCAGCTCCGAGATTAAGGTGGCCAACTTCCGAGTTCCCCATCTGTCCCTCTGGCAACCCAACGTCCATGCCGCTGGCGCTCAATCTTGAGCCGGGATAATCGCGATACAGTTGATCGTGAAACGGCGTGGATGCGAGCAGGGTTGCGTTGCCGTTCTCTTTGCGCTTCTCAGACCCGCCAGGATTAATGCCCCACCCGTCGCGAATGATGAGGATCACCGGGCCAGCCATGTAGCCCGCACTTTGCCGATGAACGAGAACGTGGACAAGCAGTTCTTTGAAAGAAGCTAGCGCATGCCTCCGGCTTGCCATTTTCGCCGCGCAAGCGAGGACGCTTACGCTACACTAAGCGAAAATGAAGTGGCGCAACCAGTTGCTGGCGTTCGTCTGTCTTCTCGCTTTTGTGGGAGTGGGCGTCATTTATTTTCAACACTGGGTTATCCGAAAGCCCTTCGGCATTATCTTATTTGTTGGAGAAGGTCTATCGCCTGCAAGGCTGGCACCTACTCGAACCTTTGCCGCCGGAGCGGGCAGCCGTTTGAATATGGACTCCATGCCGTACGCCACGCTGGTAATGAATTACTCAAAGGATTTCGCCGCGCCCGATCAGGCGGCTGCAGCAACAGCGATCGCCACGGGTGAGCGTGTAATCAATCGCGCGATTGCGATCAACGGCGAGGGTAAAGCGATCAAGAGCATCATTGAGCTGGCGCGCGAATACGGACGAGCCACAGGCTTGGTTACCGACGCAAAGCTCACCGACCCAACAAGCGCAGCGTTTTACGCGCACATAGGAGACCCGAATGATACAGAGAAGATTGCAGCCGAGTTTTTGGATCGCGGAAACATTGACATCGCGATGGGCGGCGGAGCGGCGCAATTTGTTCCGGCGACAAAAGGCGGCGAGAGACAAGACACGCGCGATCTGTTGCTCGAACTGCGTGGCAACGGCTTCGACATCGTCCGCACACGCGCGGATTTGGATGCGGTTCCAGCGTGGCGCCGACCGAAACTTTTCGGCGTCTTTAGTAACCACGATCTCGCGTTCGCAAATCAGGTGGAAGAGCGAGGCCAGCAGCCCAGTCTTTCGGACATGGTAAGGAGAGCCATCCAGTTGCTGCAGTACAACGCCGGAGGCTATCTGCTCGTCGTAAATGCAGGCTTGATGCGGAAAGCGGCTGAGGAAAACAATGGCGAGCGAACGTTGACGCAAACGCTTGAACTAGACCGCGCAGTCGGCGTCGCACGAAGTTACGGTGGGCCAAAATCTACAATCATTGTCTGCGGTGATGCGGCCATCGGCGGAATGAGCTTGAATGGCTTTCCGTTTCGGAAAGATAGTGGGATCGCGTTGCTGGGTTTCAATTCAGCTGGTCAACCATGGATTACCTGGGCAACGGGGCCGCACGGAACGAAGTCATACGGCGCGGCGAAACTACCGGTGAACCAGGACCCGGCTGAAACCAAAGAATCTACACAGGAACAGCCCGAGCCGGCGGCAATCTACACAAAATCGGCGCTGGTCACGGTTGAAGATGTCGTTGCATTCGGCAGCGGTCCCGGAACCGATGCGCTGCAAGGTGTTGTCGAGAGCACGGACGTTTTCAAAATCCTGCGTGACGAGTTGTGATGTGGAGGAGCTCAAGGTGGAATGCGTTGTCCTCAACGCGTTGAATGCTGCGGCTTCGCCGCCCGATATTTGCGCTCGCGGCGACGAAACTGCCATCGTCTTGAGGACAAGACGATCCACCTTTGGCCGCGCCTATTTCGCCGTGTCCCGGTACGGCATACCAAGTTGGTACAACGCGATCTGTTGATCGAGATCCGTCATGAGAGAGTCCTCGCCGTGCATCCGCGCGAGTTGCATCGCAGACTGGGCAGTTCTAATCGCATTCGCGAATTCGCCCTTCTCAGCATACGCGGCTGCCAAAGTGCGCAACACAAGGGTGTTCGTGCCTCCGACCAGGCGATCGGCTTGTGCCGCAAGTTCAACCGCCTTCAGACCATTTCGCAGTGACGCGTCCCGCGATGTCGCCAGCAACCACGCTAGATTGGTCAGCGTGGGAATCGATCTCGGTGCAAGCTCCAGCGCTTTCTGGTAATGCTGGATCGCTTCCGCAGGGTTGCCTTTTTCCTCCAGAGCGATAGCTAACGTCGTGCGACAATCTGCATCCAAAGGGCGAAGCAACAGCGCACTCCGGCAAAGTTGGATAGCGCTGTCCAGTTCGCCTTTCTCGAGCAATACATGGCCCAGTCCGTAACGGGCGAAAAAGTCATCGGGACGTACCGTTATTGCCTTTTGGTAATGAACGATTGCTTCGTCAATCCGGCCCTTTTGGGCAAGAAGATTGCCCAAGGAAACTTGAGCATCGGGATCGGTTGGTCGCATGGATACGGCCTTCTCAGAATGCAAAATTGCTTCGTCCACCCGGCCTTTCGCCAAAAGGGCCGTGCCGAGATTGTACTCGGCATCCCACCAGTTGGGCTGCATTTGCAAGGCCCGCTGATAGTGAGCAATGGCATCGTCGATCTGACCCTTCTGAAAAAGGACAAGACCGATATTAGTATGTGCCATCCAGCATTGGGGGTTTCTAGCCAGAGTGGTGCGCCAAAGCGTTTCAATATCGGTGTACGTCGCGGCTTGCCGCCACGTCAGCGTCGCAAAGCTTGCAACGATTAACACCGCAGCACTTACAATAACGGCGCGGCACTGGGTAAATTTGTCCGACAAACGGACTATGCCCGCGCTCGCAAGCGCGATCGGCCCGATGCACCCCAGGGTACTGATAATGGTCTGCCACGAATGTGTAGCGAAATGTGAACAGCATGATGAACCCGAGCACCGGGCTGAGTGTGGCGACGAAAAACGCGGCCGCGACTTCGACACTGCGCCCAAAGTGTCGCCTAAGGAAGTAGATGGCCACGCACGCCGCGATGCCTGCGAGCAACCAGATGTAGTCGAGTAAGTCCGAAGGCGAAATGTTCCATCTCGGATAAATAAAGGTCAGATCAGAGGGCCAAAAGATTTTGCTCAAATAAAACCAAACAGCCCGGCTCGCGACGAGAATTCGCTCAATCGGGCTAAGGAATGGAAACACGTCACGGTTCGTTCCTTGATGGTAGCGTTCCCACCACACTGCGAGTAACCCCATTCCAACACCGAGGACGACAAAAGGAACAATTTGCACCAGACGGCGCATCGTGATCGGTTTTTTCTGCAACCAAAGAATCAAGAACAACGCAGCCGGGAGCGTGCAGGCGGTTGCTTTCGCCGAGAGCGCCAGCACATAAAAAATCAGCGCCAAGGAATAGAAGATCCATGGGCGCCGAGTTCGTTTCTCAACAAACGCAATCCAGCCAAGCAGCGTCAGCAAAAAGAAAAAGCCCATCAGCACGTTCTTGCGTTCGGTAATCCATGCCACTGACTCGACCTGCACCGGATGTAGCGCAAAAATTGCCGCAGCCAACCACGAACCCGGTACTCCTAACCGCGCCAACACCGCCCATACCAGAAGAGCATTGCCAATATGAAGCAGAAGGTTCACCCAGTGATAACCAGTCGTGTTTAGGCCCCACAACGCGTGCTCGATGCGAAATGTGCTGTAAGTGAGCGGGAAATACTGCGACGGGGAATCGAGGGAAAACCAAATCCGCTGCCAACCGTGCGGTGCAGTTAATAATTCGTTTTTGACGATGTAATCATCGTCGTCCCAGAGAAATCCCCCATGCCAGGCAGGCCGGTATGCAAAGATCGTCACTGCCGCCAAGACGACGGCGAAAATCAGAGCGCGTCCGCGCGGGGAAAAAATGCGCCTCGCGATTTCGTGCATACGCTAGCCGCAGGCGATCACACTCCAACGCGGTTCACCCGAAATTTCGTGTGCCACCTTCAGTTGCAACGTTCCGTTTCTCATCGAAATAGGACTTTTCGTGCTGCGTAAGACCGACATCAACGGAAAGCTCGTGCAGTTTGCATGGTGGGCTCTGGCGATAATCGCTTTTAGTCTCGTCGTTGCAATCCGGATTCGTCTCTTGGGAATTCCGCTCGAACGCGACGAAGGCGAGTACGCTTATGCCGGCCAGCTCATATTGCAAGGCATCCCGCCCTACAAGCTTGCTTATAACATGAAGTTTCCGGGCACCTATGCCGCATACGCCGTAATTATGTCGATCTTCGGACAAACCATTCATGCGATTCATCTTGGTTTGCTCCTGATAAATGTTACTACGATCGCGCTGATCTTCCTGGTAGGGCGCCGATTGATCAACACGATGGCGGGAGTTACTGCCGCAGCGAGTTACGCCGTTCTGTCAGTGAGTCCGTCCGTCCTTGGCTTGGCTGGACACGCGACAAATTTTGTTGTACTGCCCGTTCTCGGCGGAGTACTGCTCCTGCTCAAAGAAAAACGAGTGACGGCTTCTGAGCCGTCTCAGCCAAAGCGGCTCGTGCGACTATTCGCCAGCGGATTGCTGTTTGGTATTGGCGCCCTGATGAAGCAGCCTGGCCTCCTATTCATTCTCTTCGGAGCGAGCTACATTGTTTGGAATGATCTGAACCGCCGGGTTTCCCTGAACAGAATGCTTCTCCGGATTCTGGTCTTCGTGACGGCTACAGCTGTTCCACTTGGAGTTACATCCCTGATCCTGTGGCACGCGGGCGTTTTCGATAAATTTTGTTTTTGGACAATAAATTACGCATGGCAATATGGCAGCCTCGTGCCGGTCGGTCAGGCACCACAGATTTTGCTCCGCAGCGCTAATGAAGTCGTTCTGACTGGGTGGCCAGTCTGGATACTGGCGGGGATCGGAGCGCTTACGAGTCTTTGGAATCAGCGCACACGTGCCAGCATACTGTTTCTCATTGGGTTTCTCTTCTTCTCAGCGCTGGCGGTCTGCCCGGGATTTTATTTTCGAACGCATTACTTCATCCTTGTTCTGCCGGCAGTAGCACTCCTTGCTGGCGCGGCAATCAGCAAACTCACGGAGATTCTGGAGGGTCGGCTAATTCCGATTAGATTGGTCCCGCTCCTCCTTTTTATCGTCGCTCTGAGCGTGCCAATCCTGTCGGACAAAAAAATCTTCTTCGAGGCTTCTCCAAATCAAGCGTGTGGACTCATCTATCCCAACAACCCGTTTCTGGAATGTGTTCGGATTGGCACCTACGTGAGCGAACATACCGAGCCGGGTGACACAATTGCCGTCTTAGGCTCCGAACCCGAAATTTATTTCTATTCCCAGCGGCATTCGGCGACGGGATACATTTACACTTATGGGTTAATGGAGCCCCAAAAATACGCGCAGCAGATGCAACAGGAGATGATTCGCGAGATCGAAGAGGCGCGGCCCAAGTATCTAATCTCGGTGGCGATGGTCTATTCCTGGCTGCGACGACCCGACTCCGCTGAAGCAATTTTCAATTGGGCGAACGATTACATGGCCCAAAATTACACGGCCACCGGGTTTGTGAACATTACGCCGACTAAGACCGATTACTTCTTCGGCGACGTTCCCCAATCAGTGGAGACTCTGAAGAACTACATCCTGATTTATAGACGAAACCTTTAGGTCGCTTCGCGCTTCCCAAATTTTAGGCCGCACGTGCACAGAATCAGCCAATCAACCGCTCTCCACAGGCCAAACCTGCGTTGGGTGACCGTCTGCATTTGTGCCTGTCTCTTCGTTCTAACGTGGGTCGTCTTTGGTCAAACACTCCGGTACGATTTCGTTAACTACGACGATCAGCGCTACGTCTATCAGAACACAAGGATCACCAGCGGCATCAACTTTGCCAACGTCGCCTGGGCGTTTTCTCATATCCATTCCGAAAACTGGCACCCGCTAACGACGATCACACATATGCTCGATTGCCAGCTGCACGGGTTGAATGCGGGGGGGCACCACTTTACCAACGTCCTTCTGCACTGCCTCGCCGTCGTCCTTCTTTTTGTGGCGCTGAAGCGCATGACAGGCGCGTTGTGGCGAAGCGCCTTTGTGTCCGCGGTTTTCGCCGTGCATCCGTTACATGTGGAGTCGGTCGCGTGGATCGCGGAACGCAAAGACGTGCTGAGCGCGTTTTTCTTCATGCTTACCCTGCTCGCGTACTTATATTACACGCGCGCACCATCGATTGGCCGCTATTTAACAGTTGCACTTGGCGTCACTCTCGGGCTGATGTCCAAACCGATGCTGGTGACACTGCCGTTCGTTCTTTTACTCCTCGATTATTGGCCGCTCGGGAGATTTGAAACCCACGGATCAAATACCGTACGTCGGCTGTTACAACTCGTTGTGGAAAAGACCCCGCTGATCGCGCTCTCCGCGGTTTCAAGCATCGTCACGTTTCTGGCTCAACGAGGAGCAATCGGTTGGACTGAGCAGTTGCCAGTATCGGCACGAATAAGCAACGCCTTGGTCGCTTATGTTATTTACATCCGGCAAATGTTCTGGCCGGCAAGGCTCGCTGTCTTCTACCCGCACCCGGAAAACAGACTGCCGGTATGGGAAATCAGTCTAGCCTTTATCGTTCTCGTTGGAATCAGCGCGGCAGCATTTGTTTTTAGAAAAAAAGCGCCTTATTTAATGAGCGGTTGGTTGTGGTACCTTGGCATGCTTGTGCCAGTGATTGGATTGGTGCAAGTAGGATGGCAGGGACATGCAGATCGCTACACGTATTTGCCGCAGATCGGCCTCTACATTGCGGTTACCTGGGCGGTAACGGATTTGACTCGCTCATGGCGCTTTCAACGGTTGCTTCTGGGCGCTGCTGCCCTGGTTGTAGTCGGCGCTTTAAGTTGGCGCTGCTGGCTGCAAACGTCTTACTGGCGCGATAGCGAAACACTGTTTACCCATGCTCTCGATGTTACCAGCAACAACGATGTTGCCTTGAATAACCTCGGCGCCATTTTTTTGGAGAAAGGACAACTGGACGATGCCATTTCCAAGTTACAAGCAGCCATAGATCTGCGTCCTGAAAACGGACCGGCTCATGATAATCTGGCGAAGGCACTACTTAAAAAGGGACAGGTGGCAGAAGCGATGGTTCACTACCGGAAATTGGTGGAGATAGACCCTGAGAACGTCGAGACACGGAATACTCTGGGAACAGCGCTTATTCAACATGGCTACGTGAAAGAAGCCATTGACCAGTGGCAGGATGTGCTGACAATCCAACCCGACAACGGAAACGCTGCGAGTAATCTTGCCTGGGTGTTCGCAACATGCCCCGAAGACTCAATCCGCGATGGAACACTCGCGGTCGAACTGGGCGAGAAAGCGCTTCGTATCTCTGGCGGCAAAATTGCAATGATTTACAGAGTGCTTGCCGCTGCGTACGCAGAGAGTGGACGCTTTGCTGACGCCGTTGAAACCGCGAAGCGGGGCGCTGAATTAGCAACTACCCAGGGCAACCCTGCTTTGGCGTCCGAACTGGAAAGCAATCTTGCTCTTTACCGGTCCGGCCGACCGCTGCGCGATCCAAGCATAACAAATGGCAGTTCGTCGCCCTAGCACGCGCGCCACGCAGGAGCGGCAGGTTTCGAACCGCCGAAGGGATTCGTCCGGTGTCTCTGGCTTGGGTTCGTGTGCCCGTGGCCGGCAAGCGAAATCACCGGTCACCGATCTCCTCGTCTGCCTGGGTCTGGTGGCAGCCACCTGGGCCGTATTCAGTCAAACGCTGGCTCACGATTTCGTCAATTTTGATGATCACGTTTATGTCTATGAAAATCCGCTCGTCATAACAGGGCTTTCCACTGAAGGGTTAATCGGCGCATTCACGCATACTCATGCGCGGAACTGGCATCCGCTGACCACGGTTTCCCACATGCTCGATTGCCAGCTGTATGGACTAGAGGCCGGCGGCCATCACCTCACCAACGTCATTCTTCATACATTCTCGACGCTATTGCTCTTTCTGGTGCTCAAGCAAATGGCCGGTAGGCGTTGGCAAAGCGCCTTTGTGGCCGCGCTGTTTGCCATTCACCCATTGCACGTTGAATCGGTCGCGTGGATTGCTGAGCGAAAGGATGTCTTGAGCGCGGTGTTTTTCATGCTGACGCTGGCCGCCTATGCTCGGCATGCGCGGGCGCCCTCCCTACCTCGATATCTGGTCGTGGCGTTGCTTTTCGCTTGTGGGCTGATGTCGAAACCCATGCTCGTAACGTTGCCGTTCGTGCTGTTGCTGTTGGATTATTGGCCTCTCGGTAGACTTGGAGGTCAGAAATCAGAAGTCGGAAGTCGGCTGCGAAGATTGATCACGGAAAAACTTCCGTTGTTCGCGCTGTCCGTGCTTTCGTGCATCGCGACTTTGCTTGCGCAAAAGCAAGGTCCGAGCGCGATCGATCAACTGCCGTTTCTATGGAGGCTGAACAATTCGTTCGTGAGTTACGTTACCTACATTTGGCAGATGTTATGGCCCGTGCGGCTTGCCGTGTTCTATCCGCATCCGAACAATCGTCTTCCACTTCTAGAAGTTGCAGTGGCGATCGCATTCCTCGTTGGTATCAGTCTGCTAGTGATTTATCTGCGACAGACAAAGCCTTACCTTGTTACCGGCTGGTTTTGGTATCTGGGAATGCTCGTTCCAGTGATTGGTCTCGTTCAGGTCGGCGAGCAAGCGCATGCGGATCGTTATACCTACCTGCCACAGATCGGCCTTTACATCATGATAGCTTGGACGGTTGGCGATCTGCTCTCGGAAACAACGCCACGTGCCCATCGCGCTCTAGTCGGCGTTGTCACCGCGCTAGCAATCGTGAGCCTGGGTGTGGGCGCTCTTGTCCAAGCCTCTTATTGGAAAAACAGTGAGACGCTGTGGAACCACTCGCTCGCCGTTACTGGCGGAAACGACGTCGCGCATAATAACATGGGCTTTCTCTTCGTGCGCAGGGGAGAATTAGACAAAGCTATTTCAGAGTTTCAGGCAGCGCTAGATATACGATCCAGAAACACTGAGACCCATTACAACCTTGGTGCGGCACTCATCCAAAACAACCTTGGTAACGCTCTTGCCAGGAAGCAGCTATGGGCTGAAGCAATCGACCATCTTCAGGAAGCCGTAAGACTGCGTCCCGATTACGCGGATGCATACTTCAATCTTGGAAGTGTGCTATTTCAACAGGGCCGGACCGACCAAGCGATCGCCCAATGGCAGAAGGCGCTCGAGATACGGCCAGTTGACGCAGAAGCTCACAGGAATTTGGCCAGCGCCCTTCGCAAACAAGGAAACGTGAAGGAAGCAATCGCGGAGTATGAGCAAGCGCTGAATATAGTGCCGGAAGACAGTGTCGCGCTGAACAACCTGGCATGGATTTTGGCGACATCTTCCGACGCTTCAATGCGCGACGGCACACGAGCGGTCACGTTGGCGATGAAAGCGGTGCAGACTTCCGAGGGCAGAGATCCAAACTTCATTCGTACGCTCGCCGCTGCGCGTGCAGAAGCTGGACAATTCGCCGAAGCCGTCGCGACAGCGGAGGCAGCAAAGGCTCTAGCCAGCACACAGAGTAAGCTGGAGCTTGTAAGTAGATTGGAAGAAGAAATTGCTTTCTACCGCGTGCGTGTCGCGCTTCGAGAATGACGGAAACGCATCCGCCCACGAACGGGACCTATCTCGTTTATTTATGGTATGACAAACCCAAGTCGTAAAGGGCAAGCTCCCCTTGCAGGGCCGCAGCCAAAGTGGTGTTACCTTGCATGTTCGCTGCTTGCAAGGCCTGCTGGGCAGTTTCTTTAGCCTCGGGAAACTGACCAGCTTCGGCGTAGGCTGCGGCTAAAATCCGGAGGACCGTCGGGTGCTTGTCGCTCCTGGAACTCATGAAGTCGGCGCGCTTAGCCAACCGCACAGCCTCGGATCCGTTTCGCAGAGTGGGATCGGCAGACGTCGCCAAAATCCATGCCAGGTTGCTTACCGCAGCTAAATTTTCGGGGGAAATTTGCAGTGCCTTTGTGTACTCAGCCATTGCATCCTGAACGCGTCCCTTTGTAAGCCAGGCGCTGCCCAGATTCGAATGAGCGTCTGCGCTCTCAGGATGCATCTGGAGCACTTTTTGATACTCGACAATCGCCTCATCCGTGCGGCCTTTGCGCAGAAGCGCGCTCGCGAGATTGTATTGCGCTTCTTCCTGGTCCGGTATGGCTGCGAGGCACGCCTTGTATCGGGCGATGGCACCATCGAAATCGCCTTTGGCTATAAGCGCGCTCGCAAGGTTGCATGAGGCCTCAGCGTAGTCAGGCCAGATTTCGAGCGCCTTCTGATAATCCGCAATCGCGTCATCAATACGCCCGATCCCAAAAAGCGTAACACCGAGATTGTTTTGCGCTTCTGCATCAGCGGGATCAATCGCAGCGGCTCTTTCGTAATGGACAATTGCGTCGGTAAGCTGACCGTGCTCAACCAAAAGCCGGGCCAAGTTATAATGCGCCTCCGCGTAATCAGGCCGCAGGGCAACGGCTCGCCGGTAATGATCGATCGCCTGATCCGCTTTTCCCTGCTCGCTAAGAACGATGCCGAGATTGTAATGCGCCATCCAGCAATCCGGATTTTCCTGCAGCGTCGCTGTGTATAAGGCAAAGAGATTGCGATATTCCGCGGTCTGCCGCCACGTTAAAAAGACGAGCGATACCAGAAGGGTTCCGCAGAGGCCACCGCTCAAAACCAATCGCCATCGCGGACTAGCGATGGTGGTGCCCGATCGCGGTACATCGTCTGGGTGAGACGCGAAGTCGGTCCGCGTTTTGCAAAAACGTCCGAGAAGAGTTGCAATCCCTGCTCCGGCCAACGCGAGCGGCCCTATACTGGCCAGATACTGAAAATGATCGCTTACAAATGAATAACGAAAGAAATACACGCTGAAAAACCCGAGCACAGGAAACAGCGAGACGACATAGTAAGCGGTGGCAAAGAACAGAGCACGGCCCGATTTTGCGTGGATAAACCACAACGCAACCAGCCCGGCTATTGCTGCCAGCAACGGGAGATACGCAACAACTTTCGACGAATCAACGTCCCACCTTGGATAGATGAAGATCAAAGGTTGCGGCCACATCAGTTTGCCGAAGTAGAACCAAATGGCTTTACCCGCGATGATCAGACGTTCCGGAAAGGTTTGCATCCAGTCCGGACCAACAGCCCGCGCATGAAATCTCTGTTCCCAAATCGTCCACGCGCTCGCGACGACCGAAATCAGAGCAAATGGAGCGAGAGTTACGGTATCGCGCCAACGGTTTCTTCCTTGCATCCACCAAACGCAGAGCGCGAGCACAAAAGGCAACATCACCACTGACGTTTTGCTCAGTGTCGCCAGAAGAAAGAAAAGTAGAGATAAAGCGAAAATCATGGAGCGGCGGTCTCCAATCCGCCGCGGGGTCGGTCTAGAGACAGCCCCTCCCTGATCCTCCCATTTTAAAAAGAAAAGGATCGAGAGCAGATAAAATAGGCAGGACTGCGTATTCTTTAGTTCAGTAACCCACGCCACGGATTGCACCAACACCGGATGCAAAGCCCAAAGTGCAGCGCCGAGCCATGCGCCCCGGACTTCGAGTAGCCGCAGCACACGCCAGAGCAGGATCGCCGAAACGGCGTGCAATAAAACATTGAGAGCGTGATATGGCAGCGGGTTTAGCCCGAAAAACTTGTGCAGTGCCCAAAACGTTGTCAGAACGAGCGGATAGTAGACCGCTTGCGTCGTAGTCCAGATTTCCTTCAAGCCGAGTGGGCCGACGACGCAAGCATTCTGCGTCAGATGCGATTCATCATCCCAGATAAACCCCGCTCGGAACACCTGGGTGTACGCGATGAAAACGAGAGCAAGTAGAAGTAGCGCCCGAAACCAGTCTCGTCTCCAGAATGAGACACGAATTTCACGAACTGGCACGAATTGATCCAAGACTTAGCTTCCAACGTTACCGAATTGGTGCAATTCGTGTAATTTGCGTCAGGGAGACTTAGCGCTAGTCCCTTTGGCAATGCGCAAGTTCTGCTCCGCTTCTGGAAAATCAGGATGGAGGCGGAGCGCTTCTTCGAATTGTGCAATCGCTTGTGAAACGTTTCCTTCGCGCATCAGAACTTTTCCAAGATAATTGTGCGGTTGGGCGAGTTTTGGGTTGAGTTCGCACGCTTTCTCAAAATGCTCCCGGGCTTCCGGCAGCTCGGCTTTTTCCAAAAATAAACTGCCCAGATCGATGTGGGCATCGACGTGGGCAGGGTCCAATTGCAGAGTCTGTCGATATTTCGCGATTGCCTCGTCCGGCTGCCCGTGTTTTTCCAGGAACGCGCCATAGCCATAGTGCGCTTGCGCCGACTTTGGCGCCAGACGAATGGCCGTTTCACATTCAGCCGCCGCCTGGTCCTTGCGACCCAGTTGGTCCAAAAGATAGGCGTAGCCGGAATGATATTCAGCGTTCTTCGGCTCGATACGTAACGCTTTCTCCAAATGAACCTCTGCCTGGTCGAGTTCTCCCTTCGTCGTCAAGAGTGATCCAAGGTTGACGTGTGCCTTCGCCGAGCCGGGATTTAAACGTATCGCTTCAGCGAATTCCTTCGCCGCTTCATCGTCTCGGCCTGCCTCCTGCAGCTCGGTAGCGTAGTTAACATGGGCCCGAGCGCTCGTCGGAAGGTCCGCAACAATTGCGCCCAAACGTTCGAGTTTGCCCCGGTCACTTCGTATTTCGGTAAACCAGAGTATCGCGAGAGGAATCACAAAAATAGCGACCCATTTTGCGCCGTGCAAAGCCCAGCCGGGCAGAAAACCACCCAACGAAACATCTGTTGCACCACCGGCGATACCCAAAGATTGCCGCGTCGCCTTCTCGCGAACTTTCCAAATGAATCCGTCGTAGTAAAAATGGAGGAGTGCCGATGCAGTCACGACGCCGGTAAGAATATTTTTAACGGCATCGATGCCGACATACGATTTGGATAAACTCAGCCCACCGTAGGCGAGCACCAAGCCTATGTACACTCCCACAAGGGCGCCACTGCGCCGGAACACAAAGTGCATGAACCCACCGATAGAGCTGTCGCTCTCGACTCGTTTCCGATTATAAATCCAGACGAGCGAAAGGTACTGCACATCATGAAATACCTCGAACAACGCAACGCCAACCAGAACGCTCGCCACGATGTTATTGCAGTACCACCAGAACGAAATGCTCGTGATGAGCAGCACCAGTTTCACCGGACTCGGCCGCTTACCGTTAATCCACATCCAAATAAAATTCGCCAGAAACAACGCTGAAATTAAAAGTGCCAGCGCAAGCAAACCCTGTTGTCCCGCTCGAAGAACTGCTGGGGGAATAAAAGGTCCGCCTGCGGAATAGTACGTTTCCAGCGTGTCGGTCATCCGTTGTGGCGAAAGAAGAACAGCTGTTGCAAACCAAATCCCGCACAAGGCGAAATCGAGACGACGCGTTACCTCGGCAAAGGAGCCGACTTTCGCATCATAAATCCGGCAGAATCCGTAAGTTTGCATCATTCCATGCCAGACGCCCCAGATAAAGGCCACGAGCACAATTCCCGTCAGCTTCCACACGGAAAAAGCGGCGCAGACGACGACCAAAAAAATCGGCGCGCAAATGAAACGCCATCGGAACCGCTGAAAGAGCACACGGTCCCCGTACGCTCGAATCATTCCCGGCAAGTGGTGGCCCATTGCGCCAAAGGCGGCGACGAACAAATAAATGTACTCCGCGCTCCAGAACCCCTGCGCCGCGATGAACATCGGCACCAGCAGCAACGGTGTGCAGACGTAAAGAACCAAGTCCCGCCAACTGTCGAGAATCCACAAGCTAGGCTTGCGACCGGCCGCTGTCGGCGCCGACGCAGCGGGCATCGTTTGCGCAGATGAAATCCCCGGGACGAACTGCATGCCTTTTTTCCTAGCGGAGCCAAGTCTCTCTCAAAGCGCAGCGAAAATCAATCCTGAGATGATTTGACAGACACGAAACTTCAAATCACAACGGCGCCGCTTGGCTAAGGAGGGAATTCTCTCGAAATCTCGACGCTGTTGGAGATGACACAACGCGGAAAACAAAACGGCCGGGCTCCTTTCAGAGCCCGGCCGCTGTGAAACCTACGTTACAGCTTAGAATCGCTTTTTCAGTCCGACGTACCAGAACCGACCTTTAATCGTGGTGAGCGATTCGTCATAACCATTCTCGAAGCTGCCTGCCACGAACGGCGGATCTTCGTCCGTTACGTTCTGCATGCCCAGCGTAACTGTGGTGTTGTTGAGCCACCATTTCCAATTGCTGCAGCCGTATTCAGCCGTGGAAACTGGGACGACATTCTTCTCCTTGCCGTCCTTGCCGCTCCTCACGTTTTTGCCGCCGTCCTTGGCAAAGCCCGGTACTTCTGCGGGCGCAGGCGGTGGCAGGTTGAACGTGTAGTTTAAGATGAGGTCGAGCGTGGTCAACGCAGAGATTTTCCGCGCACGCTCAGGAAATGGACCACTCCTTGGCGTCTGGAACTTCCCGCCCGTCAGACTGGCGTTGTCATCCTCGTATTGACCGGTCCAGTGGACTACCGCACCGACATCCAAGCCCTGCATCCACGTGTCAGCCGGGCCATCGTAGAAAAGACTAAAGTTAGCCCGATGCCACGGTAGCGAACTGGTTAACGCAAATGCCGGCGGCAGGAATTCCCCCGCGATGCCAACGCGTTTAACATTGTTAGCAGCTTGAAACTCAGCCCGCGACAACCACGTGCCATTGACTGTAGTCGTTATCCTGCCCCAATCTCCGCCACCGAAGATCGTCGAATCCAGGATGTAGATCGCTTCGTAGTCGAGACCTTCGAAGATCGCGCCGGAAAGGTTATCGCTCGGATCGATGACAAATTGGACTGGACCATTCTGACCGGGAACCAGAGTAGGCGAACGGAAAACGAAGGGCCCGTTCTGTTGAACACCCGGGGTCGGGGGATTCGCAAGGATGAGCGTTTGCGCACCCAGGGCTGCCACGATGTCGCGCATATCAATGTGCCACCAATCGGCGCTCAGCGTCAGGCCCTTGATCCATTTCGGACTGTAAACAGCTCCGTAGGTCCATTCATAGGCTACTTCCGGATGCAGATTGGGATTTCCTAAAATGCGTTCCTCAATCTGAGGCTGGGTCCGGTTCTCAATCGGATTGCCGGCGGTAAACGGATCGGCCACGATCGGGAAGTTTTGCGTGCTCGCAGGGGTAAGTTCTCCCAGCGTCGGCGCATGGAACGCCTCGGAATAACTGCCGCGCAGCGTGAGTGCGCCGATATACTTGGGATCCATCGGCTGCCAGCGCACTGACACCTTCGGCTTCTGCGCGTTGTACGTGGTGTGCGTCGCCGGCGTGCCCGGGAAAAGCCCAGAAGGCAGTATCGACGAGGTGTTGTTGCTGTACCATTCCTCACGCTCAGCAAAGTCCACCTCGAAGCTGTAGAAACCAGGGAAGTTCCATGTGGGACTGGTGAATGGCACCCGTATTTCCTCATAGATTCCCCAGATGTCCCGGTTCACACGGAAGCTTTGCCCATCCACCGAGCCAATGGAATTAAAGGTGGTATTAAGCACGTCACGATCGCGAGTGAATCTCGGCGCGTCATACTCGCCGCCGATGGCAAACGACACGGGCCCGGCGGGGAGATTGAACAAGTCACCGTTAAAGGTGGCATAGTATATAGGCAATTCATATTCACCTGAGTTATGCAATGTCACATAGACTCTTTGCCTGGCAGCACCGCTGTTTTGGTGAAAGAAGCCACCGAACGGATTAAACGCCGTGCGCGGATCTGTGTCCAACAGGGCATCGCGCAAGCCGGGCTGGCTCACTTCGCCAACGGAGAGATCCTGTCCTTCGTTCCTTGAATAACGGAAACCCGCTTCCCAGTTCCACGTCTTGAAGTAATCGCCAATGTAACTCATCTCACCCCGCAGACCGACGTCGAACAGTTGGTCCCAGTAAGTGAATTTTTCGCTTCTGATGCCGGTATCGTTAAAACTTCGGAACCGAACCCCAGTGGTGAAGCCAACCGGAGTTCCGTTAACATTCAAAGTCACATCCGCGACCGTGAAGGGATTAAACGGATTCGTGATTGGCACGCTGATGCCGCCGGGACCGCTCGGCCCCACAGTAGCAAACTGAGTTCCCGGAAACTTGAATGGATCTGGCGTAAACGGCGCCGCTGCCAGCGACGAATCGAAATACGAGCGCGCATATTTAAAATCGCCAAACACTGTCAAGTACTTGTCGCACAGATCGCGCACGAACGAGCCGTAGTACACTTGGCGGTCTCCCGGCGGCAACGCTGGCGTAGCAGCTGCGAAGTTAAAGAAGAAGTAATCGCCACCCCCTCTATATTTCGTGCCGGTCTGATCAAGTTGTACCCTGTCATTGTGGATACCCGGGGCGCCTGGATATGCATTTGGGTTAACCGCAAACGGGTTCTTGTAAAGTGGAGAAGTCGCTCTGTTGGGCGCTGAATGTGGCTTTGGGGATCCATCGCTGAAAAACAACCTGGGGACCAAGCGGCTACCCGCCACGCGGCCAGGGAAGTTTCCGCTGCGTGCATCAAACCCACCAAACGGAACAAAGAAGGCGTTAGAAGAAATATCGCGGTCACGACTGAAAATGCCACCGGTGCGCTGCCAGAAATCGGCAATGACCACGATATCAGTTTTGTCGTCTCCGGTGCCGGCTTTAATCCATGCCTCCCACTCGCCCATGTCATTGGACGCTCCGGCGTTTGTGTTTCCGTAAGTACCCCCAATCTCCAAGCCACGGAATTTGTGGATCAGGAAGAAGTTGACGACACCGGCGATCGCGTCCGATCCGTACACAGCCGAGGCGCCATCTTTAAGGATGTCAACGTGATCGATCATCGAGAACGGTATCAGGTTAATGTCCGGGCCTCCGCTAAAACCAGAAACGCTCAACGAGCCATAGGCGACCCGCTTTCCATCGATTAGAATCAAGGTTTCCTTGGGCAAAAGGCCGCGCAGGTTAAACTGAATGGTGCCGTCGCCGCCGTTGCCAATGTTCAGGTTGACAGTTCCACCCGCCTGCTGCGGGATGAACTGCTGAAGGTCGGTGGCACTGCGAATACCGAGTTTTTCAATATCCTGCGGACGGTATGTGTCCACCGGGTTCGGGCCGGTCTCTTCCGCAGTGGGAATGTTTGAACCGGTCACGACGACGCGTTCGACCTCAGCCGAGGGCGCTGGCGCCCCCAGACCGCCCGGCTGGCCACCCGGGGCATAATCCGGAGTAGCCGGCGCCGCTAACTGAGCAAATGCGTTCGACGCAAGGATTAATGGAAATCCGACGCCCGCAATCAAAGCGAGACGAGCGAATCTAAACGTTTTTAGTGCGTTTTGTGTCATTAGTTTCTCCATTGGTTTGGTTAGGTTTCAGCAGGCTTATTGAATTTCTAAGGCCCTGACAAGCTTTTTTTTCACTTTTTTGGATTTTTTTTGAACGACGAAATGAGGGCATTTGTCGCTCGAAGTTCTCTCTCTAGCGGAAGGCCCAAGGTCCTGACAAGCTTTTTTTCACCTTTTTTTAGAATTTTTTCAGGCGTCCTTCCAGCTTGCAATCGACAGATCAGAGTTCAGCGATTCGTGATTACAGTGAGTTTGCCGTATTCGCGGGCCAATGGCGGTGAGCCGAAGACCTGCTCGTAACGCATTTCTACGAGGGATCGAATAGGGCCATTGGTTTCAAGGACGAATGCCGCCTGCCGGTCTCGTTTCGGTTCGCGCCACAGCGTACCTTCCGGATAAACACGATAAGGCGCTTCGAATATCTCGTTAGATACGGCCAGCGTTTCGCCGCTCTCGAACAGCAATGGATAAACAAAAGAGATCGTAGTCCAGACTGAGGTTACGTTGCGTTGCTTCAAATCGCGATGGACCCCGTCGATGTCCGCTGAGGCAATTCGTGTCATACAGTACGTTCTCCTGTCCTCGCATGGAGAGAGTGTTTCGATCTGATTTGTTTGTCCGACGCGAATGAGAACAAAAATTCCCGTTGCCACGGTCGCGGCGAGCGCAGCGGCCGCGCCGAGGCGCGGCAATGGTATCGAGGAAGAAAAGCCACGTTCCAACATTCGCCCCGTCAGCATCGACAGGAAAAAACACCCCCCAAAGAAATAGCTGGGCACGCCGGGAGCCTGACTCAAATAAGGGACGAAAGAAGCTGCCGTAAGCACCACCATATCAAAATCCGACTTTTGACGGGCATCTGCTAAACCACCGCACATCGCGCGGACAATTTTTCGGGGTGATTTTACGAAAGGCCATATCCCCACGCCGAGCGCGAATAAGGCGATTGCGTAGGAAACGTAGCCAGGTGCCGGTTTCTCGGCATAGTACCAAAGAACCGTGTCCGATCCGAAGAACTTCGGCATTTCGTCCAGAAAAATTCGCCGCCAATTGGAAAGCTCAAAGAGGGCCGAAAATCCACCTCCCGGTCTTTCAATGACAACATATCGCCAGTTGCTAAACCGATAGGTGAGGTTAAACACGATCACCGGCGCATAGCCGAGCAGGAACCCGACCAAACCGGCCAGCCCACCACTGAGCGAAATCTTACGGCGCAAGATCAGCAGCAGCCACAACGCGGCGACCAGCGGGACCGCCAACTCCAGGCACCAGATGCTCAGACCAGACACAAGACCAAAGAGTAGCAATGTCCTTCGTTTGGGAGCCAGGGTCGATTCGATCGATACAAAGAGCAGCGTTAAGACAGGGATCGAAAGAAAATACCAGGAATAACCTCTCACTTGGAAGTGCCATTTGAGAAGCGATGGCGTTAGGGCAAACACGACCGTTGCGAAAACAGCCGTGCGCCGATCGTACAGAGCGCAACCCATTCGATAAAACAAAAACAGACACAGCAGCGATAAGACTACAATGCAGCCTTTTAACGGGACCACCCCGACGCCGAACAACGCGAATGCGACCGAGGCCAGATAAGCTTCCCATGCCGCGCCGGCATTGTAGGGCTGACCATACATATAGAAAGGAAAATAGCGTCCTTCAAGAATGTGCTTACCCATCAGACCGATGATTGCCTCGTCGCTATGGACATGGGTTTGCGATGTCAGCAGGATCACAAACCGCGCGGTCGCGATAAGGATGAATAATCCAATAAACAGCGCGTGCCTGCGCATCAAAATCCGTTCTTCCACGCCAACGCGATCATGGCTAGGTTTGGAAAAACGACAATCTCCCCTTAATTAGCGGGTGGATGAAATCCGAATTCAGCTTGTAATTTTCCCCAGAGCCAATCAGCGAATTCATCTTTCTTAATGGCGGCCGTATTATTGGCGGCGAGTGTTTCCGCTTTCCCCACACTACCGTTCAGACAGTAAAGATAGGTAAGAAGGAATGTCTCGTTGAGAGTGAACACGCCGCGACTTTTCTCGTCTTCCAACAAGCGAATTGCGCCATCGATATCCCGCCGTGCAAGCGCTCCGGCGATTAGATCCGGCATTGTTTCGAGCGGCGGTGTTTGCGTGTTTTTTGCAATTCGCTCAGCGATTCCAAGCCGAAATCCATCGCTTCCGAGCACCTCGAGAACCGGAACTCGCAGTCTCGAATGACGCAGATAAAGATCCAACTCTGCCAGCTTGTTGCTTCCCATGATCTCAGAGAGATATCGCGTCTGGCGTAGGACAAACAATGATTCTAATGACTCATTCAGTGTCTCAGGCCAAATCGCCTTGACCAAGCCAGAGCGAAGAAAACGTTGCAGGGCGGAAGGCGCCTCCAAGTACCTGAAGGCAAATCGGTTATTAGCTTCGTCATCCCATGGCTCATCGGTCAGCCGCTTCGGGTAAACATCTGTCAAAGGCGCGATGTCGCGCGTGATAAGATCGATATCTTCGCCATCCATCACAAAAAGCGCGCCCAGTTGCTGCGGAACCTCGATGCCGATGCTTCGCAAGTCCGCGCCCGAATCCGCATTACTCCACAATTGCCGGATTTCTTCTTCTTTCACTTTACGCCCGGGGCCATTGATGCCCATCATGATCCAGTCTTGGTCCGCACTGGCCCAGACTGAGGCGTTTGGGAACGCATTGTGAAACGCGCGCAGAATTGCCTTTGCCTCATCGACCTTCAACTCATTAATCGGTAGCCAAAAAGTCGCAATCCCGCCTTCCTTCAAGCGGCTTTTCATGAGCGAAAAAAATTCCTGCGTGTAGAGGTTAACGGCACCCGCATTTTTCGGCGGAGGCGGTTCTCCAGAAATAATGTCGTATTGCCGTGGGCTGGCTTGAAGGAAGAAGCGTCCGTCTTGAATGAAGGTAGTCACCCGCGGATCGCGCAACGGATTCGAAAAATTAATTCCCGCATAGAAATCGGCGAGGCGAAAAACTTCCTTCGAAATTTCCACGATGTCTATTCTCTTGACGTTTGGCCCGTGGAGAAGCGCATCCGCCGTGATACCGCACCCGTAGCAGAGCAGCAGCACGTCTCGCGATTCGGGTCGAAAAGCGAGAGGAAGATAAGCAAACAATCTCATATACCGCTGGCCACGCGGATTTGTCGCCGACATTGAAAAGGCATTACTCACAAGCCGGTAATAATACGGTTCGCCAAAAAGATTGCGTTGCAGTAGCTGCCAGGTATCGGACGTGCCCTCGATCCTCTTCACAACGCGCGCCAGCACGTGGCCCTGATCATCGACTTGGTAGGGGCGGCTCGCATGCGCGAAATGCGCCCCGGCGCGTCCGTACGGGAAAAATACCAGACCAAGAATGAGTATGGCCCAAAGTACAGTAACAACTGTCCCAATGGGTCGTCGAAACGACCAGGCTGCGCGTTCGGTCACCAGTAAGCTGAGCAAAGCATACCCTGCAGCGCAGCAAATGAGACTGGTTTGGTAGCCCAGGGTCGGCAACAGGACAAAACTCGCAACCAGCGGACCAATCGCTGCTCCAGTAGTATTAAGCAGCATCGCGAGCCCGGCACTGTTCATCCGGTCACCCACACTCGCCTGGACCTCAGCTGCAATAATCGGGAACAGGATGCCGGAAAGCAACGCGACAGGGAACATCAGCGCGACGCACAGAACCGCGATCTGCCACCAGCGAAGGTCGAACACACCGGTCGGGGCCCGGATCAATTGGCCCGGAAAAAGCAAATATGAGATAAGCACCAAAATCGCAGCTGCGAGCAACAGGATCGCAACCATTTGATTCGATCGACGAGACGAACGAAAAACCACGCCAGCCACGACACCGCCGACTCCAATTCCTGCGAGCACTATCGCGAGCATGATCGCGAAAGCAGTCGGCGACGAGGCGACGTACAACCGCAGGAAGCGAAACCAAATCACTTCGAGCCCGAGAAAAATTAACCCCGTCCCAAAGCTGACGAAAAGCAAACGCCATGGCAGCCGATAACTCGCATCGAACCTCAACGGAAATTTGGAGTGCTCTGACAGGTCGGTGCTTTTGAAACCTGCGTGTCGCGCCGCTCCAAACCTTGCGACCGCCCAGGCAATCACCGCAGCAATACAAAGCGTTGTGCCCGCCGTCACACTCGTGCCGTAAAGTCCAAATGCGCCGATCAAATAAGCTTCGCCGAGGATAGCGCCAAGCATCGCCCCGAGCGTGTTTGACCCATAAAGAAAACCGATCGCGCGACCAAACTCCGTTTCTCGCAGCAGCGGATCCTCTATGATCACCGGCAGTGTCAAACCCATGACTGTCGTCGGCACAAGGAGAATTAGGAAGGAAATGATAAACCGCAGTCCGAGGAGAGCCGGCTGGTAATTCCAGAACATTTGCCATACGGGTCGCAACAATTCGCCCAGCAACGGGAGACCAAAAACGATTGTGCATCCAAGCAAAGCGACGAGCACCTCCAGCAAGGCGTAAAGATGAAGCGGTCGCCATCGCCGAATTCTCGATGACGCAGCGATCGCGTTGCCCAGTGCCAGGCCCGCCATGAAACTGGAAAGGATCAATGCCGCCGCCCAAACTGAGCTGCCAAACGTCAGCCCGCTTAGCCGCAACCACAGCGTTTCAAAAATCAACGCGCCGGTGCCGGAGAGAAAAAGAACCCCGCAGAGAACGGCAACAGGCCCGCTCTGCGGCCCCACCGCATGTGACGCATCTCTCACATGAGACACACTGGATTTTTCCGGCCTACTTATCATCGCGCAAAACCGGGCCCATCTTCAGTATTACCGCGCCGGCAACTCCGGCAACGAGAGAACCGACAATGATGCCTCGCTTGGCTGCATCAACCAATGCTGGTTCTTCGAACGCCAGCATCGCAATAAACAGTGACATCGTGAATCCGATTCCGGCAAGGCACGCATAACCAAGCAACGATGTCCAGTTCACACCCTCGGGAAGTCTTGCAATCCCAGACTTCACGGCGATTAACGCGGCAGTCATTATCCCAAGCGACTTTCCGACGACCAATCCTGCCAACACGCCCAGCCCAATCTCCGCATGCTCCATCGATAGGGTTATTTTGACGCCAGCATTCGCAAATGCGAACAGCGGCATCACGACGAACGCCGAAAAATTGTGCAAGGCATGTTCGAGCCTGAGAATCGGCGCGGTAACTCCCTCGCTCGCACGCTCAAGGGAAAACAACGCTTCCTGTTGTCCCTTGCTGGTCAAAACCAGAAGGTCGCCAGTTTCGGTGCGGTCGAACCGGTCCAGCAGCGAGCGGGCTTTCCGGGAAAATTCCACCGCGTTTATGCGCGTGTGAGTAGGAATCGTGAACGCGAGGACGACCCCGGCCACCGTAGCATGAACGCCAGACTCGTGAACGAAATACCATAGCACAACTCCGCCTAACAAGTAGGGCCACAGGTGGCGCACGCCGATCCTGTTAAATCCAACAAGCACAAGCAGCGTCATCGCGGCGCAGCCCAGCGCGCTCCACACGATCGCTTCCGAATAGAAAAGCGAAATGACCAGCACCGCCCCCATATCGTCAACGATTGCCAACGCAGTCAGCAGTACTTTTGCGCCTATGGGGGCCTTCGGAGCGATCAAATTAAGCGCGCCCAGAGCAAAGGCGATATCGGTCGCCATTGGAATACCCCAGCCGTGGGAGCCCGATTTGCCAAAATTGGATATTAAATAGATCCCGGCCGGTATGATCATACCCCCAATCGCGCACGCGATTGGAAGCGCGGCCTGCTGCACCGAGGACAATTCGCCGGCCAGCAATTCTCGTTTGATCTCGAGCCCGACCAGGAGAAAAAACACAGCCATCAGACCATCGTTGATCCAATCGTGCAGACTCAGCGCCAACCCGTGTTGAACGATTCCAACCCCAAGCGGTATTTCCCAGAGATGGTTGTATGCTTCGGCCAGCGGAGAATTCGCAATGACCAGTGCGGCAAGTCCGAACGCTAAGAGTACGATTCCGCCAAGGGTCTCCGTGCGAAAGAACCGCTGAAAGATTGTTAGCGAAACCTTTTCTAACGAGGCTGCCATGTCGTTTCTTTGGGTATACTGGAAGTGACGTGATTACCTAGCGATTCGGGTAGGCTGGGTTGGAGCCGTTTTTTCGGCTCGGGGTGCCACCCGATAAGGGTGAGCATTACAGCGAATCCCACCACATAGGCGACGGCCACAAACCAGCCGCCCTTGACCCACGCTACGACCGATTTCACTTCGGGAAAAATACTCGAAATCGCAACGCCTGCTGATGACCCAAACCAAGTCATCGATCCGCCAAATCCCACCGCATAGGCAAGCGGTCCCCAATCATACCCGCCCTGTTTCAGTGCCAGCGCGGTCAGCGGAATATTATCAAACACAGCGGATAAAAACCCGAGGCCCAGCGCTGTCCGTGGAGAAGGGTTGGGCAAACGTTCCACCGGCATCATGGAGGCGATTAAAACGAGCGAGAGCAAAAAAATTGAGCTTTTTAGCGCTCGAGGCAGCACTTCCCAGTCAGGACGGCGCATTCCGATCGAGATCAGGATCGCCACCCATACCGCGACGCCGATGAACGGAAAATTGTCAGCGTGGCTGGGAAATTTCGTGTTCACCGTCACGTTCGTAGCCATCGCCAGTATCAGGATGATGATGACAATCCAGATGCGCATCCAATCGATTCGAACGCGCTCGTGAGCGTGTTTCAGGATGGGCGAATGTCGATGTTGTTTCTTTGCTGCGGGGATTCCGAAAACAACCAGCGCCACCGCTGAGGCTATAATTGCTTCAAAGACTTGATGTGGCGCGACGCCCGCGATCCACATCATCGTGGTCGTTGTGTCGCCCAGAACGCTCCAGGCACCTCCAGCGTTTGAAGCCGCCACGACTGCAACCAGATAACCAATGTGCACTTTGCCGCGAAAAAGTTGGTGCGCCATCGCGCCGCCGATCAACGCCGCTGCGATGTTGTCGAGAAAACTGGAAAGTATCCAGACCATCGCCAGCAAAATGAAGCCTCCTTTCCAATCCTCCGGAAGAAATTTCGGCAGGACCACCGGCAGGTGACTTTTCTCGAAATGGCGCGACAGCAGCGCAAACCCCACCAGCAGGCAGAGCAGGTTGACGAGGATAACCCATTCGTGTTCGACGTGGGAAACGAATCCCATCACACCATCCCCGGTTTTGAAACCGGTGAACACGATTTTGTAAGTCGCGATTGTGACCAGACCCGTCAGTCCCACACGCATCGTGCACTTATGGAAAACGGCGACACCGGCCAATGTTAGCCCGAACAAAATGAAATCGATCGGAATACCGAACACCGATGGATCTTGCATGCGCGAAAGCCGATAGCTGATTCGTCCTGTCTCGGCAATCAGCAATTCGCTGTTGGCTATTGGCTATCGACCATTACGCTAGGTGCGTGTTCACCGGATTAATCGAAGAAGTCGGCAGAGTTGTCGCGACGCGTGCGAGTGATTACGGCACAAAATTAGAAATTGCTGCGCCGCGCACCGCTAGAGAGGCGCGAACCGGTGAGAGCATCGCCGTGAATGGCTGCTGTCTGACGCTGACTTCGCGCCGTAGCGATCGGCTCATGTTCGATCTGCTGGAGGAAACAAAAGGTCGCACGAACCTGAACCAATTACGGCAAAACAGCCGCCTGAATCTGGAGCGGGCTTTGCGCGCTGACGGCCGCCTCGGCGGTCATTTCATGCAGGGCCATGTCGATTGTGTTTCGTCCATTATCGGGCTGAAAAAAAAAGGCGCAGACTTCAGATTGGAAGTCGAATTGCCGCGCAAATTCGCGCATTATGTCGCTCCGAAAGGTTCGATCGCAGTTGACGGAATCAGCCTCACTGTTGCTGACATTCTTCCGAAAAGCTTCGTTGCGTGGATCATTCCCTACACCAAGCGCCATACTAACATTCATCGTGCGACCATCGGCGATCTCGTCAATGTCGAGTTCGACATCCTGGCCAAGTACGTCGAGAGAATGGTTGCACCATCCGTGATTAAGAAATGATGGCGCGTCGCTCGACCAAGCGGTGTCCGCAGGTTGTCGGCGTGATCGCTTCGCGCGACGATCTGGAGCAAGCGCTGCGAATGCGCCGACCGCCGGATTTGTTTGAGCTTCGCCTGGATCGTCTCGCAGGGATCGTCCGTCGAGTCGAAACCAAGTTACCGAAGCTCCGCGCACCGCTCATCATCACAGCGCGACCCCCAAATGAAGGCGGCAGCGGCAGATTGTCACTGCGGCAACGTCGCGCGTTGCTCAGTCGGTTCTTAACTCACGCCAAGTATCTCGACGTTGAATTGCGCTCGGCACATTCGCTGCAAGCCTTGCTCGCGATTGCCAAAACGAAAAACGTCCGGCGAATCATTTCGTTCCACGATTTCAAATCGACACCGAGCGCGCGATTGCTCGTGGCCAAAGCGCACAAAGCGAAAGCGCTTGGCGCAGATATTTTTAAGGTCGCAACACGCACAAACACACCGATGGAACTCGGACATTTGCTCGAGTTCATTACCAAAAAACGCGTGAATGTTCGGCTAGCTGTGATGGGCATCGGCACACTGGGCGCGATCTCACGTGTCCTGCTCGCGCGCGCCGACTCGGTCCTAATTTACGCATCGCTCGGTAGGACGAGTGACGTCGAAGGACAACTATCGCTGGAACAACTTCGCGCGTTGGGCTTCGGTCGATGAAACTGGTGAACCGCTTGAGTCTATTCACGCTCGACACTTGCCCTTTGCTCGACGCGTATAAGGTACAGATGACACTACATCATGTCTTCATCCGTGACTTTACCCGAGCAATTACCCGTGATGCCGCTTCCGGGAGCGGTGCTGTTTCCACATGCGCTGCTGCCACTTTACATTTTCGAGCCGCGATATCGCAAGATGCTGGAGCACGCGCTCCAAAAGCATCGCATGTTTTGCGTGACGCTGATCAAACCGAGCTGCCCAGATTGGCATGCATCGGAAGATTTTTTCCATCTTGCCACTGCCGGATTGATTCGCGCCTGTGTCGAACGCAGCGACGGCACGTCGAATTTGGTCCTGCAAGGTCTGCAACGTGTGCGCTTCACCAGTTTCGAACAGGAGAAGCCGTTTCCGATCGCCAGCATCGATGCCATAGAATCGCGCGATCCGACTACAGTTGAAAGCGAAGCGCTCGGCGCAAAAGTGATCGAGCTTTACGGCAGTCTCAAGCACGATCACCGTCAGCTTCCCGCAAAACTGGATCGGTATCTTTCCGAATTACGCGATCTGGAAATGCTGGCGGACCTCATGGCTTCCACCTTCGTGAACGATCCATTGCGACGGCAACGACTGCTCGAAGAACGCTCGCTCAATCAGCGCCTCCGTTTTCTCATCAGATATTTACGCGATGAGATCGGCAATGCCGCCGCGTAGGTAGGGCGATTGACCTTAATCGCCTGTTTCATTACGTAATCACATTCGCGAGGGCGGTTCGGGTGAACCGTCCCTACCGACAATCCGCGCATATTCTTCCATTACGTAGCGGTCGGTCATTCCCGCGATGTAATCGCAAACTGTGCGATGCAATCCCTCTTTTTCGACTCGTCGCGTCGCGCCCTCGCCCAGCCTGTCGGGATCGACAAGGTACGCTTCAAAAACGCGCCGCAGCATCTCGCAAGCGCGCTGGTTCACTTCCGCGACACGCGGATGGTAATACACGTTTTGATACAAGAATTTCCGGAGTGCGCGATTCGCTTCGGCCAATTCATCACTGTAACGAATAAGCGGCGCGGTTTGCCGGCGCACGTCGTCTGCGGTCTGCACGCCTGATTCGGCAATCGATTCCGCGCTGGTCGCAACCAGATCGTGGACTTCGCGATCGATGATGTCGCGAATAATCAGCTTGTGCAGCTCCGGTTCGTGCGTGCCCGTGTAACGCGCAAGCACTGCGCGATGACTGTTGCGCCAGACCTCGTTTTCTTCCAATCGCCCCGCGGTCAAGATTTCAAAATCAAGCGCGTCATCTAGGTCGTGACTGTAATAGGTGATCTCATCTGCCAGATCGGCAACCTGCCCCTCTAGCGATGGACAATCGTATTCTTGTCCTGGTGCAGTTGGGAATTTGTAAGGTCGCTCGTGTTTCCGCAAACCTTCACGCACTTCAAATGTCAGGTTTAAACCTGGAAAATCTGGATACGGCGTTTCGAGCAGTTCGACCACGCGCACACTCTGCCGATTGTGATCGAACCCGCCGTGGTCGCGCATGCATTCGGCCAACATCTCCTCGCCTGAATGTCCAAAAGGCGGATGGCCCAGGTCGTGGGCGAGTGCGATTGCTTCCGCCAGGTCCTCGTTCAGCCGCAACGCACGCGCGACGGTGCGGCTGATTGACGCCACCTCGATCGAATGCGTCAGGCGCGTGCGCAAATGGTCGCCGGTGCCGTTCAGAAAAACCTGCGTTTTATATTCCAGGCGGCGGAATGCGCGCGAATGAATGATGCGCGCACGATCGCGTTGAAATTCTGTGCGGTAGGCGTGACTCAGCTCACAATGTTGCCGCCCGCGTGATTCGCCGGATTTTTGAGCAACGGACGCGAGCGCACTGCGCTCCCCCTCCTCCATTTGTTCGCGCGTCTTCCATTTTGCGCTCATTTATTTGGAGTCTAGAGGAACCGGGCGACTTCGGCTAGATCCGCTGGACGAAAGAGGGTTTCGCATTATTTGTCGATTCACCCATGAGAAAGCGCAAAACGAAAAAGCTCACGCCCGAACGGCTCCAGCAGTTCGGATTTGCTTACGCCCCGCCGTTGGTCATTAGCGCGGCCGTGAACAACAAAGTTTTTGATACGTTGGAGGGCGGACCGAAGACCGTTCAACAACTCAAAAAAGAAACTGGCGCGTCCGCGCGAGGCTTGCGCGCAATCATGGACGCGCTTGTCGGCTTGGAACTGCTGAAGAAAGATCGGCAATCGAGATATTCTCTGACGCCAGAGAGCCAGGCATTTCTTATCAGCGAAAAACCAGGCACGCTCGCCGGATTTTTCGAATCGATTTTGCCGGTAATGATTTCGCGCTGGCTGCGGCTGACCGACATTGTGCGCGACGGACGACCGGCGATCGCCTTGAACCAGGAAACGGAGGGCACTGAATTTTTCAGCCAACTCGTTGAGACGATCATCCCGATGAGCTATCCCGGCGCGCAGAAGCTTGCCGGTCACCTGAAAGTCGCGAAGGCTAAAGAGCAAGTGCGCGTGATCGATCTTGCGGCGGGTTCCGGGATTTGGGGAATCGCGATAGCTCAGAAGTTGCCTCGAGTGCGGGTGACGGCAGTCGATTGGGTGGGGATGATCCCCACAACGAAACGTATTACTCAAAAATTTGGCGTGCGCGATCGCTTCGACTTCATCAAAGGCGACCTGTTGGAAGCGAACTTTGGCAGCGGCTACGATGTCGCAACGCTAGGGCATATTCTGCACAGCGAAGGCGAACAACGTAGTCGTCAATTGCTCAAGAAAACTTTCCGCGCTTTAAAATCAGGGGGCACAATCGCCATCGCAGAGTGGCTGGTAAATGACGATCGCACCAAACCGCTTCGCTCGCTGATGTTTTCCGTGCAAATGCTCGTCAACACCGAAAAAGGCGACACGTTCAGCTTTAACGAAATCAAAAAGTGGCTAGAGAACGCCGGATTCACAAGAGTACGCAAGCTGGAAGCGCCCGGGCCGTCACCGCTCATTTTGGCAACAAAACCGTAGTAGCGTAATACGAAGACGCAGAGAGTGGCAACGGTAGTTAAAACAACACTGGCTCAACGTCAGAAACTTCTTCGGGCAAGTTTTCAGTCATGAGTTGGTCGAAACGCGACTGGTCGTTCTGCCTCATCCTGGCGGTGGTGACGATCCTGGCGTATCAGCCCGCCTGGCACGGGGGAGTTTTATGGGATGACGAGCCCCATATCGGCGGTCGAGAGTTGCGTACCCTCGATGGCCTTAGGCGCATCTGGTTCGTGCCAAGGACGACCCAGCAATACTATCCTCTTCTTCATACTTCCTTCTGGCTCCAGCAAAGGCTTTGGGGCGATTCGACCACTGGCTATCACATCGTCAATCTGCTTCTGCATATCGGCTGTGTTGTGCTGGTGCTAAGGATCCTGCGTCGTTTGCGAATTCCGGGAGCGGAGCTGGCAGCGATCATCTTCGCTTTACACCCGGTGAATGTGGAAACGGTGGCCTGGATTGCGGAGCGTAAGAACACCCTTTCCGCAGTCTTTGCGCTGGCAGCGACACTCTGGTATCTAAGGTTTGACGAGAGCCGAAGTAAACACAGTTACGCGTTGGCCCTCGGTCTGTTCTTTTTGGGATTATTAAGTAAAGCCGCGATTGTGACGCTGCCTTTGGCCCTGCTCGCGATTTTCTGGTGGAAACGAGGGACGATTTCCTGGCGGCGCGATGTCATGCCATTGATCCCGCTCTTTTTCTTCTCGGCGGCATCGGGTTTGATGACCCGCTGGGTGGAATACGGCAACATTGCATCCAGAGCGAGTATCCTCGCCCTTTCCCCGATAGACCGCTGCTTGATAGCCGGGCGAGCCTTTTGGTTTTACCTGTGGAAACTGCTCTGGCCGTCGAACCTGATGTTCGTTTATCCGCGATGGGAGATTAATGCCACGGTGTGGTGGCAATATATTTTTCCCCTCGCTGTCGTGGGATTGCTGGCGCTTTTATGGAGTCTGCGCCGGTGGTCCCGAGGTCCCTTGGCGGGAGTGCTCATCTATATTGTCCTGTTGTTGCCTTCGCTGGGTTTTGCCAACATTTATTTTTTTCTGTATTCCTTTGTAGCCGATCACTGGCAATACCTGGCCTGCCTGGGAATCATCACGCCTTGCGCCAGTGGGATCGTCCTGCTAGCAGGACAATTGAAATCCTGGCAAGTTTGGTTCGAACGCGGAACGATCGTGCTGCTGGCCGGAACACTATTCCTCCTCACCTGGCGGCAAAGCCGTATGTATAGCAATGCCGAGACGCTTTATCGGTACGACTATTGCTCGTAATCCTGCTTGTTGGTTGGCGTACGGTCATCTTGTTGACATCCTGTACCAGGGGAACCGAATTGCGGAGGCAATGAATCTGTTTAGCGAAGAGTTGCGAATCAACCCTGCGGAAGCACACTATAGTTTGGGCTTCGCCCTGCTCCGAAAAGGCCGAACTTCGGAGGCAATTGACCAATATGAGCGGGCTTTGCGGATCAATCCTGGTTACGCGGACGTGCGCAATAACCTGGCGAGTGCCCTGGTCATGACGGGCCGATTTTCAGAAGCAATAGATCAATGTAACGAAGTTTTGCGGATCGATCCTAGTTCTTCCGAAGCGCACGATAATCTGGGCAATGCCTTGGCCCAAACAGGTCGAGCTTCAGAGGCAATCGACCATTTTAAGCACACCTTGCGCATGAATCCGAATTCTTCCGACACGCACAGTAATCTGGGAGCTGCTCTGGCACTAATGGGTCGAACTTCCGAGGCGATAGAAGAACTCAAATCTGCACTGCGGATCAACCCGAACAACAGCGATGCGCGAAACAATCTGACAAAAGCAGAAGCGCTGCAGAAAAGCAGTCAAGAGAAGAAATGAAAGTCCGATGGTTGGAAATCGCGCTGTCATATTGAGCAAAAACGAGACAGCTCGAGCTATCGAGATTAGATCAGTTCCAGAGGTGACCAGAGATTCTTCGCTTCGCTCAGAATGACACTCATGTGAAGTGGCTTGTAGTTTTATTGCAAAAGCGGAGCGATGAGAGCGCGTTCCTCGGGCAAAAGCGGTTTCGCGCTGACGAGGCGTGCATCGAGCCGGGTGTGACGGAGGTGAGTCGTCGGGGCGGTGACTGTAGGTGTTGGCGCTGGCACGTCTTCGTGTTGTGCTTTGCCAGGTCCAGTAGAACGGAAATGTTCTTGCGTTCGGCAAGCTGCCGGATGTTGCAAAGTGCATCGGGCGCGAGCACGTGGCCGCGATTGCGAACAAACTCAGTAAGATTGGCGTCGCGCCGTGCGGATTTACGTTTCATGCGACCTGTTTTAACGCATGACGACGCGTTCAACTACCGGACGAAATTCGCAATTCACTCCGCACTTTTGCGCCTGCCGCTTAGCCGCTGAATGCGGCGACGCTCTGGCAACGGCGAGTTGCTGCCAGGGACACGTCGTATTACGAATCTGCTTCTCATCCGCGCGTCGAACTGTTTTGATTCGCGAGATGAAAAAAACGAAAACGAAGTCACGCTCAGCACCAAAGGGCCGGCCCGCCGCGAGAAACTCTGAGCGAAATGTACCCTACCGCAAACCGGCGCTTCGCAGCGATGCATTCGCCCGGGCACTGATCGATGCAAAAGCGTGTCTCAATGATTCTGAAACTCTGTTAGCGCTTTTCAACGACGCAGCGAAAAAGGCAGCGGCAGTGCCGAGGGAGCCGTTCAAAGAATATTGGCCGTATCTGCAAACCATGTTGCGATTGGTCCGTGCCCACCATCGCGGCGAGTACGATAAAGTCCCTGACAATGCACTGCTATGGATCGTTGCCGCTCTCAATTACCTGATCGATCCATTCGACTTGATTCCGGACGCAACGCCGGTCCTCGGCTTCGTCGATGACGCAACCGTGATCGAATTTGTCGCCGACAAAACCCGCCAGACGCTGGACGATTTCATGATGTGGGAAACCGTCACAGTGTAGCCGTTGCCTTCTGATTCGGCGCCATTGGCGCAAACAGCTCGCATCGAGGAGGCGCTTCGTACAGCAAAGCGGCTACAGATTTTAGACCATTAGCAGCGCCGGATTTTCCAATAGATGTCGCAGTTCCTTGAGATATTCGGCGCCGAGCGCGCCGTCGATGACGCGATGGTCGCAGCTCATCGTGATGGACATGCGATGGCCGACCATCACTTGATCGCAGTCGTCAACAACTGGCATTTTTGTGACTTTGCCCACGGCCAATATGAAGCCTTGGGGTGGATTAATGACAGCCGAGAAACTGTCGATGCCCATTCCGCCGAGATTTGAGACGGTGAATGTGCCGCCCTGAAATTCTTCCGGTTTCATCCGCTTGTTACGGCCGCGATGCGCCAGGTCCTTGGCTAGCGCGCTGATCTCGCGAAGCGATTTGTCTTGCGCCGCGCGAATGACCGGCGTCAGCAATCCGTCTTCGATCGCAACCGCGACGCCGAGATCGACATCCGCGTACTGGACGATTGCCTCGTTGTCGAATGAGGCATTCACACGCGGCACCTTCACCGCTGCCATCACCGCCGCTTTCAAAACAAAATCGTTCACCGTAATCTTCGCGGCGTCCGCATCTTCGCCCGCAGATTTCAATTCCTCACGCGCTTCCATCAGGGGCCCTGCATTGATATCGATGGTGAGATAAAAGTGTGGAACCGGGCCGAGACTTTCGACCAGCCGTTGCGCAATGATTTTGCGCATTCCGGAAAGTTGAATACGCACACTCTCGCCCGGCTTAACGGCAACCGGCGCTTTAGTTGCAGGTTTTGCGCCGCCGCGGTCAACGCCCGCGGATACAGTTTTCGACGCAGCGCGAACGTCGGTTTCCGTAATGCGACCCTCCGGCCCCGTGCCTTTTACGGTGGAGAGATCCACGCCAAGTTCCGCTGCGATCCGCCGCGCGACAGGCGACGCCTTTACGCGGGCTTCGTCGGGTTTTTGTTCTGTCGCCTGAGGCTTTTCTTCTGTCGCTTTATCCCGGGCGGCTGACACAGCCGCCGCTACAGGTTTGTCCTGTGGCGGTGCGGGTTTTTTTTGTTCAGCTTCTGCAGGCGCAGGTTTTTCCGTTTCAGCTTTGGGTTTCTTTTCTTCTGCAGCTTCCGACTTTTTTTTCTCTTCGGGTGCTTTTTGTTTCGGCGTTTCCTCCCCTTCTCCGCGGATAAACGCAATTTTATCGCCTACATTTACCTTGCCGCCTTCCTGAACGTAAATTTCGTCGAGCGTGCCATCCTCGGCTGACTCCCACTCCATGGTCGCCTTGTCTGTCTCGATCTCGGCGAGCACTTCACCGGCCGAAACTTGGTCGCCCTTTTTTTTCTTCCACGCGACAAGAGTACCCTCTGTCATCGTGTCGCTGAGTTTGGGCATCTGGATTTCAGGCATATGGAGGCGTGATGAGAGTTTTCAGGCGTAGCAAACCTTTTTCACGGCGGCGACGAGTTTTTCAGCGTTCGGCAGGACGGCGTGCTCAAGGTGTTCGTTATATGGCATAGGGACATCTTCCTGTGATACGCGCAGAATCGGCGCATCGAGCTCATCGAAAATATCTTTTTGAATCCGGTAGCAAATTTCCGCCCCGACACCGCAGAACGGATGGTCCTGTTCAACAATAACCACGCGGTGCGTTTTCGCGACGGAATCAAAGATCGCCTTCTCGTCGAGTGGTTTAATCGAGCGCAGATCGACGATCTCGGCGGAAATACCTTCCTCTTCGAGTTGAGCCGCGACTTTCAGCGCGATCGGAACAGTCTGCGCGTAACAAACGACGGTGACATCGCTGCCTTCGCGTTTCACCTCCGCTTTACCAAGCGGGATAAGCAGTTCTTCATCAGGCGGCTCGACCATTCCCTTCGAGCTATAAAGCAGTTCCGCTTCAAGGACCAGCACCGGGTTGTCGTCGCGCACCGCGGTTTTCAACAAGCCCTTTGCGTCGCGCGGCGTCGCCGGTGCGCAAACTTTCAGGCCGGGCACACTGGCATAAAAATTTTCTGTGGCGTGCGAGTGCGTCGCTCCAAGCTGATGTGCCGGGCCGTTTGGTCCACGAAACGTAATCGGGATATTGAATTGGCCGCCTGACATCATGAACATGTTTGGCGCGTTGTTCACCACCTGGTCGAAAGCCACCAGCGAGAAGCTGAAGGTCATGAACTCGATAATTGGTCGCAGCCCGACCATCGCTGCGCCGATGCCCAAACCGGAGAATCCGTTCTCGCTAATGGGAGTGTCGATGATGCGTCTCGGGCCAAAGCGCTGCAGCAATCCGGCGCTCACTTTGTACGCTCCCTGATATTCGGCCACTTCTTCGCCCATCAGGAAAACATTGGGATCACGCTCCAGCTCTTCAGCGAGCGCTTCATTCAACGCCTGGCGATACGTAATTTCTCTCACGATTTAGGTCCGTTGAAATACACGTAATCGTAGAGTTTCTCCACCGGTAGCTCCGGGCTTTCTTCGGCGAACTTTACCGCGGCCAGCACTGTTTCCTTCGCATGCTTGTCGAGCTGATCGAACTGTTCGTTCGTCAATTTCCCCTCGCGCGTAAGTTGTGCGCGCAGACGAATGATTGGGTCATCAAGGCGATATTTTTCCAGTTCGTCCTTGGTCCGGTAACTTGCAGGATCCGACATCGAATGGCCACGATAGCGATACGTGCGCACTTCCAGAAATGCAGGATGTGATTCTTTCCGGATCGAATCGGCAACCTCAGCGACTTTGTCGCGCACTTCGCGGAAGTTCATTCCATCGACGATCTCACCGGGGATATCGTAACCCTCCGCCCGATCGACGATTTGCTTTAGCGATGTCGATCGTTTCACCGATGTGCCCATGGCGAAAAGATTGTTTTCACAAATGAAAATGATCGGCAGCCTGTATAGCGCCGCGAGATTAAGCGCTTCGTGGAAAGACCCTTGATTAATCGCGCCGTCACCGAAGAAACAGAGCGTGACGCGATCCTCGCCGCGGTACTTGATTGCAAAGGCCAATCCAACCCCCAGCGGTACGTGCGCGGCGACGATCGCGTGACCGCCGTACATGTTGTGTCGCTTATCGAAAAAATGCATTGATCCACCGAGCCCGTGCGAGCAACCGGTCTCTTTTCCGAAAAGCTCCGCCATGCATGCATTCGCTGTGGTGCCCCGGGCCAAGGCATGCCCGTGATCACGGTAAGCAGTGATTACGTAATCATCCGGCCGCACGGCAGCGATCGCCCCGACGACGACGGCTTCCTGACCAATGTAGAGGTGACAAAAACCGCCAATCTTCTGCGCTTGATACTGCTGACTGGCCCGTTCTTCGAAGCGGCGGATCAACAGCATTAGCGAGAGCATCTCGACTTCGTCGCGCTGCTCCACCGGCTGCATATTCAATTATCCAGCAGCAACAGGACGGAACTGCGAAGCGCGTTCCCGCGATCTCCCCATGCTTCGGCCGACGTTCATGCAAACCACAAAAAGGCCAGTAAAAATAAGATCGCTGACGAGTGAATTGCGGAAAAACATCCAGGTCGGTGTCGCGCTATATTGAGGCAAGCCAACGGTCAGCGACTGAATCAATCCCGCAAAATTTTTTGCGTACCCCGGATCGCTCAACCACGAGAAGGCGTTCGTAATGACGTAGAACATCGTGGAAGCAACAATCGATGCGGGCAAAAGCGTCTTCAGCGACGCTCGACGCTGTAAAAGAAGCCCGAGGCATCCGACAAGCGCCAGCGCACCGTAACGGATGAGAATCTGCGGATCGAGCAGCGGCGCGCCATAGCGGAGATTAATGATTACGTCGGAAATGAATAACGTCAGCAGTGGCACCGAGAACTTGTATTTTTTGGGGAAATAGGCAGCGCTACACAGAGCAATCGCGGCGAGTGGCGCGAAGTTAGAAAGCCAGCCCGCTCCAGAATGAATCAGCAATCCTGTCGTGACCCGATAAACGACCGCTGACAAAACTAGTAGAAGCGCGGGAATCATTCCACAGAATCTATCCGGCCACTAAGATATGCAACGAGCATTTGGAACTCGTCATTCCGAGCGCAGTCAAGGAATCCCGTAGCATGAGTCAACGTGAACTTTCGCGGGATCCTTCGACTCCGCTTCGCTCCGCTCAGGATGACAGTTCGTTTATTTTGCCGCCAGCGCCTTATTAAGACGCGCCTTGCGACGATTGGCCGCGTTGCGATGAATGACTCCACGCTTGGCCGCTTTGTCGATCGCGGAAATCGCTGCGCGAATCTGATCGACGGTGCGCTCTGGCGCGGAGCGGATTTGTTTCTGCAGTCTGCGCAGGTGCGTCTTAACGCTTCGATTATGGACCGCTCGCCGAAGCGTCTGTCGGGCACGTTTGCCGGCTGATTTCGTGTTAGCCATCGGCGATCAAAACTTTATCGAACCAACGCCCGCTAGCGCGCTTGTTATAAGCGCTTGTTCGTTGCGAGTTTCGCTTTTTGCCGGGCACCGGCAAGCGCTCCAGCCGTCCGCATTTGTTCTACGGTGAGTGCGCTGGAAGGTGGCGTCGCGAGGGAGGTGACACTTATCTGCGGTGGAACCTCCGGCGTTACTTTTGCAGCCTTGGTGGCACTTATCTGCGGTCGCGGTTGCGTCGTTACGTTTGCAGCCGTCGTGGCAGTTATCCGCGGTGGCGGCTGCGGCATTACGTTTGCAGCGACCACGCCGCCGCTCATTTCCTGACGCGGCTTCGTCTTTTCCATTTTGGGCAGCCGATCAGGAATAATCTGCACCATAGCGCCGACGGGCACTTGCGCATAAAGCTCGGCCACATCCTTCGATTTCATGCGGATGCACCCATAACTCGCGGGGCGCCCGATCTTTTTTTCCTCCGGTGTGCCATGAATATAAATACAACGTTGAAATGCGTGCGCGTTCTGCGCCTCGAGGCCGCGCAGCCAGATGATGCGGGTAGTAATGGGGTCGCGGCCGGGAGCGTTCGGCTGAAGAACTTCACCCGTCAATCGCCGGTTATGGAACACAGCGCCCACGGGCACGTTGTCACCAATCTTTTTTTCCACCGCCAAATAACCGAGAGGCGTGGTCATTCGTCCCCACGAGTCGCCCAAGCCGAACATTGACGTTGATATGGGATAGGTCGCCACTTTATCGCCGTTGCGCAGAAGTACCAGCTGCTGATCGCGGACGCTGATGATCAGCTGGTTCGAAGTATCCACCGGCGCGATCGCAAACGCGGACGTAGCTGAGATTACACTAAGAATGAATGCGAGGGGCCGAAGCATGCCCGAATCTTTTACTCGACAATTTCGATTTGTCACGCGGGAATTGTGGCCCGCGCTTGTGAACTGCCAAGATTGAATCTTGACCAACCACTCATAAAGGAGCTGAGACAGACGTAGAGAAATCCACCCTGAAACATCAGTAGAAACGGGACCGAGAAGAACTGCCGGTGCATGATCGCATGCACGACGAAGTAACTGAAATAGATGGCAAACGCCAGCTCCGCGAGCGGGAGCGCCGACTTGAGCGGCCGGTACTTACAGCTTCGCCACGACTGTGATTTGCGTTCAATTCCGTACTTTGGCGTCCGCGTGAAATCCGATTTATGGTTAATCATCGCTTCGACCACCGCTCGCGCGTTGTTGAGCGAAAGACCGATTCCTAATGCAAGCAAACATGGCAGAAAAAGAAGGTCCTTGATCCACGTTGCTGGATGCAGCTCGCGCTGCGCGCAAATGTAAAAAAGGCCGACAGATGCCGATGCTGCCAGGAAGATCGGGATATCGACGAGCACCGTGCGAACCCAGCCGACCGAAGGTCCACCGCTGGAAGGATATAGAAGGACGCAAAGAATTGCCAGCAGCAGGTAAGCGAAATTCGACATCAAATGCCCGGTGGCTTCGAGCTTAATTGGAAAGGGAAGCCGGCTACGCCAAACGCTCGGCAACAACTTCTTGCATGTCTGAACCGAACCCTTTGTCCAACGATGCTGTTGAGACTTAAACCCATTCATGTCCACCGGCAGCTCCGCCGGAGTGACGACATCGGAAAGATAAATGAACTTCCAGCCCACGAGTTGGGCCCGGTAGCTCAGATCGAGGTCTTCGCACAACGTATCATATTGCCAGCCGCCGCTTTGCTCGATGCATGAACGGCGCCATAGCCCGGCTGTCCCGTTGAAATTGAAAAACCGTCCGCTTCGGCTACGCGCGATTTGTTCAAGCAAGAGATGGCCATCCAAAAAGATCGCCTGCATGCGTGTGAGCAGCGAATAGCCGCGGTTCAAATGCCCCCACCGCGTTTGGATCATTCCAACTTTGGGATCGGTAAAGAAATGGACGGTGCGTTTGAGCAGGTCCTTTTCCGGAACAAAATCGGCGTCAAGGATGCAAAGAAACTCGCCCTCCGCAGCAGCGAGTCCGACCCCGAGGGCGCCAGCCTTAAAGCCGGTCCGATCAGTCCGATGGATCCGCTGGACGTTGAAACCGCGCTGGCGCAATTCCTCTGCACACGCCGCGGTGATCTCGCGAGTCTCATCCGTTGAATCGTCCAGCACCTGGATTTGCAGAAGCTCCTGTGGATAATCGAGTTCGCTCACGGAACGGAGCAGCCGTTCGGCGACGTACATTTCATTGAAAATCGGCAACTGCACCGTCACTTTCGGCAGTTGCTCAAAGTAGCGGGCCGGAACCGGCGGCCGCTTCCGGTTTTTCAAATACAAATAAATGATGAAATAGCGATGGATCCCATAGGCAGAAAGCCCGATGAGGACGCTCAGGTAACAAGCCGACCAGATAATATGTCCGATGCTTTCTTGCATGGAGATTGCTATGGCTGCGAATAGATGACGCAGTCAGGCCGACATGATGCAATCTCCAGCGGTTGCGTCAATTCAAAAATCATACGGTTGCCAGTGAGAACCGCCGTCACATCGTGTTGATATACAGCGCTCTTTATTCGGTTCGCAATTGCGATGCCGTCCGGTTTGGCGATCTCTCTGTTTCCCGGGACTGTGCTTTTGAAAAATCGGCTGAATCTCACGGGAATTCTCTCTTGCTTGAGGCGGTCAGCAGGTTAACGGTGACTCGGCGGTTTTCTGCTAAACACCGGCATTTTATTGGGAAATTTCATGACGAAACGAAGGCGCGACCGTTTCGAACGTACCAAGATCATTATTCCGATTCTGTTGGCAGGATGGATCCCGTCTGTCCTGACGCTGATTGTTTCCTACACGATCCTGCGCGACACGTTGGAATCACGCATTTTGCGAGACCGACATACGCTGGTGCAATTGCTTGGACACGTGGTCGGAACCGATCTCAGCCGTAGCAGCTCCATGATTAATTATTACGAGACCCTGCCTGAGGTCGCCAGGCTTCTCAGTTCACCGAATTCCGTGCCGACAGCCCAACAGTGGGTTAACTCCGCCTTCTATTCGCATCCGAACGTTGATGGGATGTTCCTGGCTGCACCGGACGGTGCTTTGCTCGGCTCAATCCCGACGACGCCCGAATTGGTCGGCAAAGACTTTGGGGCCAGTTACTGGCGTGAAGAAGCGGTTGCAGCCGACCAACCGATCGTATCCTCGGTGCATCCGAGGTTCTCCGATGGTCGCCTCGTCACCGACATTGTCGCCGCTGTTCGGGGGCCTGACAGCACGATTGTTGGATTCGTCGGCGACTCGGTTCTTGTAGAACGAATTGGCAAGCGATTGTCCACCATCGAATTTTCCGATCGATTCGTTTTCCAGGTCCTCGACCAAAAAGGGGCAGCACTTTTCGCCAATGATTTCAAACCAAATCCCAGGGCCACTTCACCTGAGAGGGGCGAGCTGCTCAACAAGATTCGCCAAAGCAAGAATGGGCATTTCGAATATCGCGACAACCTTTATTCCTTCACTGGTATCGAATCGACTGGCTGGGTAGCATTAGTGGAGCAACCGCTCGCGGTGGCTTACAAACCGGTTCATGATCTTCTCGGGCGAATGACCGTCCTAACAGCCTGGCTGGTTGTTCTGACGGGTGTATTCGCCTGGATGGGCAGCCGGTTCTACCAACGGCAACTGGATTCAAAGCAGCAACTCGAGCGTGAGGTTATCTTCAACGAGAAAATGCTGGCGAACATGCCCGGCGGGATCGCTCTGGTTGATCCAGTTTCCCGCCGGTTTCTTCATGCCAACGATGCATTTGCCCGGATGGCGGTTCGTTTCGGACAGCTGCCGACGGGCCGCGACATTACCGAAATCACCTGCGATGACGTAAAGATTGCGCCTCCCGGGGCGGTTGAGCGGGTGCTTAATTTTGGAACGCCGTTTCAACTGATTGAGCACCCGTTGAAAGATAGTTCAAGCGCAACCCATTTCCTGGACATCAATCTCCTCAGACTGCAAGGGGCGAAGGAAACCGTACAAGGCGTGCTTTATCTGGTCGAAGACAAGACGCGCGATGTCACGCTGCGCCAGGAGTTGATTGCCGCAAACGCAGCGAAGGACCAGTTCCTGGCACAGCTATCTCACGAGTTGCGCAGTCCCCTCACACCTGTGATCGCCATGGTGGGAGAACTCGAAGCCGAGGTGCCGGACTCCAAGCCCATCAAGGAAGCGCTCGAGGTGGTCCGCCGAAATGTCGAATTGGAAGCACGCCTCATTGACGATTTGCTCGACATCACTCGCATTTCTAAGGGCAAACTCCAACTAAGCTTCGAAACGATTTCCATTCATCAAATCCTCCAGCGCGCTTACGAGATATGCCGCAACGAAATCGAGGCAAAGAACCTCGAAGTGAAGTTTGGACTTCGCGCGGTTCACACCCACGTGGAGGGCGATCCAGCACGCTTGCAGCAGGTTTTTTGGAATCTGATTAAGAACAGCGTCAAGTTCACCCCGGAAAAAGGCCGCGTTAGCATCGAAACTTTGAATCCGGCGCCGGACAAGATTGAGGTACGCGTTATCGACACCGGGATTGGCATTGAATCCGAAACAATCGACAAAATTTTTGACGCGTTTGAACAGGGACAAAGTGACATCACCCGCCGGTTTGGAGGACTCGGGCTTGGTCTGACGATTTCAAAGACGTTGATCGACGCCCACGGCGGACACATTCGTGTCCAAAGCTCCGGAAAAAATCAAGGCGCCATTTTTACAGTCGAGTTAAACACCGTTGGAAGCCCCATTGAGCGCGATGGACAGGGAGAGGATCGAGCAATTGATCGGAAACCGGACGCCGCGGTTGGGAGTCGCCGGCGCGTCCTGCTGGTGGACGACCATTACGATACTTGTCTCGGCATGAAGAGGATGCTGGAACGCCGCGGCTACCAGATCACCATTGCCCATTCCGCTGAGCAGGCTGTGGAGAAAGTGCGCACACAGGAGTTCGACTTACTCATCAGCGACATCGGGTTACCTGATCGCAGCGGCTACGAATTAATGCGCGAAGTGCGTCTCAACAAGCGTTTGCCGGGGATCGCTTTGAGCGGTTTCGGCAGCGAACAGGATGTGAATCAAGCCAGAGAAGCAGGGTTCGCTGAACATCTGACGAAGCCGATTAATTTTGAGCGCTTGGAGAAAACCATCCAAAACTTGCTCTCCTGACTTGTAAGGACAGACAATCCGGTCACTGCGAATCTGGGTCGCAGCTGGAATCGCGTCGATCAGATTCAGTTATTCACCAACGTGCGCACCGACCTCTGCCTTAACCTTTTGCTCTTCCGCTTCTTTTAATTGGCGAGAGAGCTTTTCCACGCGTTGCCGCATGATTTTACCCGCCTTGAACTTTACCGTCGCACGCGGCGGAATGACAAAACTGCTACCCGGTTGATTAGGGTTTCGTCCGATCCGCGGTCTTGTAAGGCGCGGTAGAAACACGCCGAAGTTTCTCAACTCAACCGGAATGTTGTTGGCCAGGCTGTCAGTGATTTTATCGAGGGTCTTTTGCACTACATCGAAGACCTGATGCTGAACCATCCCAGTCTGATTGCTGATCGATACCACAATGTCGCGCTTGGTTAATTTCGCCATATCTATTTAAGTATTCGTTCCTTGTGACTCTGTCGGTGGCCAAATGAAGCACAAAAAAGCAACTTTTTGAAGCCCTGATACTGCTTAAATGAGTGCTTGGTTGCCATGAAGCCGACTTGCAGCGCTTCAGGGGCCAATTTTCGGGGAGGTGCGCCGTCGCCAATCTTCACGAGCCGGCGGTGCGGCGTAATGCTCGGGAGCAATCTCATACGCGGTGCGGAAATGGACTTTCGCCACTTCGCGCAGCGCCTCTGGTCCGCCCATTTCCACCAATTTTTTTGCAGTCTCTTTCACGCCGGATGACACGCCGCGTTGCAATCGCATACCAAGTTCTTTGCCTTTGCGCTCGAGCCAGTTGATGAATCCTTCGCGCGCGATGATCGATGCGGCCGCCACCGCGATGTCGGATTCCGCTCGCGGCCGTTGCTCAAGGACGATGTTGCGCCCATGTCTCATCAAGGACTCCTTGATTACGCGCGCGTCGGCAAACTGATCCGATAAAGACCGCGGGCAGCCCGGTTTTCGCGCCAGCAAATTCTCGATCACCCGTGCGTGCCCCCATCCGAGGAGCCGGTTCAAATTGCCAAACTTCTCGTATAGCTCGTTGTACTTGGCCGGGCCGATCAGAACCGTTTCCACCAGACCTTGTGAGGTTTTTCGAATCGTGTCAGCCAGTGCTCGAATCCGTGCGTCAGAGCTTATCCGTTTGCTGTCCACGATGCCGGCGTCGAGAAGCTTGCGCGCGATAGCGCGATCAACGTACACCCCAGATATTACCAAGGGTCCGAAGAAATCGCCTTTCCCGCTCTCGTCCACCCCAAAATGCGCCTCGAACATTTCGGGCGAGTGCACTTCTTCATAGCCGAGCTTCGCTTCGCCCAGAACCTTAGGCTCCAATTCGAATTGCACGAACTCCTCGAAGCCCTTGCCCTGCACCAGTACCTTTGGCCCTTTCTCATAAACGGCCACGCTCAGCTTGTTCTTCTGCGCAAAAAAAATTGTCCACTCTTTCGGCGCGAACTCGAACCCAGACTCCTCGAGCAAAGCGCGAAGCTTTCCCACTTGCTCGTGCGAGAGTGGATGCGTGTAAGAATTCATTTCGGAAAACGCCGAACGCTCAACGCTCAACGCTCAATGCTCAACTTGAATTCGACATTGGACGTTCAGCGTTGGGCGTTGGACCTTCGCTCCCAAACAGTGACATCGCCAGAAAACCTTGCCGTTTTTCGCCGCTCTCTTGTTCGCTGGTATCGTCGCCACGGCCGGGATCTCCCCTGGCGCCGGACCCGCGATCCGTACGCAATCCTCGTTTCCGAGTTCATGCTCCAGCAAACGCAGGTCGCCACGGTCAAGCCGTTTTACCACCAGTGGCTGCGCAGGTTTCCCGATTTCACCTCACTGGCGCGCGCTTCGGAAAATGAGGTGCTTCGCGCGTGGCAAGGCCTCGGCTACTACGCTCGCGCGCGAAATCTCCACGCCACAGCAAAAACGGTTATGGATCGACATGGCGGAGACTTCCCACGGGAAATCGAGCAAATGCGAAAACTTTCCGGGATCGGGAAATACACCGCGCACGCAGTGGCCAGCTTTGCCTTTAATCAATCGGCCCCAATCGTCGAAGCGAACACCGGTCGCGTTTTGGCGCGGCTTTTCAATTTGCGCCAATCAATCGATTCCGACCTGGGCCGGCGAACACTGTGGCAACATGCCGCGAGTCTTCTCCCAAAATCCGATGCCGCGACTTTCAACTCTGCACTTCTCGATCTTGGCGCGCTCATTTGTGTAGTCCGGAAGCCGAAATGCAGTATTTGCCCGGTTAATGCGTTTTGCTGCGCAAAGAATCCGGCTGCACTCCCCGTAAGAAATTCGCGACCCGAAACGAAGCAATTCATTGAGACACACGCATTGATTGTTAGGCGCGGCCGGATTCTGCTCGAGCAATCCCGCCACCGCTGGTGCGGAATGTGGATCTTGCCGCCGCTTGTTATTGACGGCTTAAAGCAGCCGCATTTTCAACTGCCGCCAGTTTATGAGTCCGTGTTTCCATTTACCCATCATCGAGTCACGCTTTCTGTTTATCGTCGCCCTGCGCCAAAGCGAATCGCTCCCGGGCAGCAGTGGTTCGGATCGATCGAGGAGGTCGCCATGCCTTCGCCTCACCGGCGCGCAGCGGAAAGCTTGATCCAAACGCTCGTTGAACCTTGAACATTTCTCTGCGATAACCTTTCGACGTATGCGAAGCATGACTGGATACGGTCGTGGCGAGACCGATCACGCCGGAACAAAATTTACTGTCGAGCTAAATTCCGTGAACCGGAAACAAAGCGACGTCGTGATCAATTTGCCGCGCGATCTGGTTGAGCTCGAGCCGCGCATTCGCCAGACGATCAACGAAAGTATTTCGCGGGGTCGCACGAACGCCACGGTCAGTCTTCACAGCGGCGCGAACGGCGCGCGGAAGCTAGCGCTCAATACGGAACTCGCCCGCTCGTATCACGAAGCGATGCGCTCGTTGCAAAAGGAATTGAACGCGCCCGGCGAGATCACCATCGCCACCATCCTGCAAGCCCCCGGCGTGATGCGGTTTCCGGAGGAAGCCCTCAATCCCGAAGATACATGGCCGGCCGTCGAAGGCGCTCTGCGTGCCGCGCTCGCAGATCTGATAAAAATGCGCGAACGCGAGGGCAAACATCTGGCCAAGGATTTGATTCACCGTCTCAAAGCAATTCGAAAAAAACTCAAGGAAGTCCGGGCACTGCATCCCGACGTAGTGAAACGGTATCGCACCACCCTGCTCGATCGGATACAAAAAGCAGGGCTGCCGCTGGCTAACGAGGACGAGCGCGTCCTAAAAGAGATTACGTTCTTTGCCGATCGCGCTGATGTATCGGAAGAGCTGACGCGGCTTGAAAGTCATCTTGCTCAATTTGCCCATCATTTGCGCAGCAAAGAGCCGGTCGGACGCACACTGGAATTCATCACCCAGGAGATTTTTCGCGAACTCAACACACTTGGAGCGAAAGCGAATGACGCTGCAATCTCCCAACGCGTTATTGGCTGCAAGGCCGAACTGGAAAAGATCCGCGAGCAAGTTCAAAATCTTGAGTAATCAATCCTTTGGCGTAAATGGACCCGGGTCGCGCAGTACAGCCGATCGCGATCTGTTGAAGCCAGCGTTCTCTTTGTCATGTTGAGCGAAGCGAAACATCTCTGGCTCTTCGCTTCGGGAGCCGACAGAAGAAGTAATCTGAGATTCTTCGCTTCGCTCAGAATGACAATCCGATGACATTCAGCCGGCACGGAATTCTCTTCGTCATTTCCGCTCCATCGGGCGCGGGAAAGACCACCGTAGTTCAAGCCCTCAGAAAAACTGGAAACTTTTTTTATTCCGTCTCCTGCACCACGCGAGGCGCACGGGCTGGTGAAATTGATGGCGAACATTACCGATTTCTTTCCGCGGCAGATTTTCAGGCACAAATCGATGCCGGCGATTTTTTGGAGTACGCGAAAGTGCACGAAGATCTTTACGGCACATTACGCGAACCGGTGCTTACGAATTTGCAAAACGGTGTCGATATCCTAATCGACATCGACACGCAAGGCGCCGCTACCATTCGCAATTCTGACGATCCGATCGTTCGACAGGCGTTGGCGGATATCTTCATCATGCCTCCTGATGTCGAAGAGTTGCGGAGGCGATTAATGAAACGCGGAACGGAAACGGCGCAGCAGATCGAGTCGCGTCTCGCCACCGCCATGCGAGAAATGGAATTCTGGCGCGATTACCGTTACACTATCGTCAGCGGTTCAATCGAAGAAGATCTCGAAAAAGTCCGCAACATCATGTCTGCTGAAACATTCTTGAGCAGGCGACTAACGCCAAATTAATCGATATGGCTGCGATAGAGAAAAATTCCAGACGTAAGTTGGAGAAAACCAATCCTCGAAAAGTGGTGAACATTCCCGCTGGTCGGAAATCGGTCGTGCTGGGCGTCACTGGGTCGATCGCCGCGTACAAGTCCGCAGAGCTTGCGAGTCTGCTGGTCAAACAAGGTCACGAAGTTTTCGTGGTGATGACACACGACGCGGCCGAATTTATTTCACCGCTCACATTGCAGACGCTCTCGAAAAATCCGGTGATGACGAGCTTCTTTGACGAAAAGGAAAGCTGGCGACCGGGGCACATTGAGTTGGCCGACCGCGCGAACCTGCTGCTCATCGCACCTGCAACTGCGCACATACTCGCAGAGCTCGCGTGCGGTCTCGCCGGTCATCCGCTGACGGCGATCGCTCTCGCCACCCGCGCGCCGATTCTGATTGCGCCGGCGATGAACGGAAAAATGTGGGCGCATCCCGCGACGCAGGAGAGCGTGGAAAAACTCAAGGCGCGCGGCGCAGAATTCATCGGGCCGGAAGAAGGAATGCTGGCGTGCGGGTACGAAGGACTCGGCCGGTTGTGGAAAGTGAACGAGATCGCGTTCCGCGCGGAATTTCTTCTTACCCGGCACGACAAACTGATCGCGTGAGATTTCTCATCACCGCCGGTCCGACACGGGAACCGATCGATCCAGTTCGTTACATTTCCAATCGTTCGTCCGGAAAAATGGGCTACGCCATCGCCGAAGCAGCGTTGGATGCCGGGCACGACGTGATTCTAGTTTCCGGTCCGGTGAATCTCGCGCCGCCGCGCGACGCCACATTCATTTCCGTTTCTACCAGTGACGAAATGTTTGATGCCGTTCATCAGCATGCGGACAGCTCGGACATTTGCGTCCTCTGTGCTGCGGTGGCGGATTACAAGCCGGCTGAAGTCTCGCCAGTTAAAATCAAAAAGTGCGCCGCTCAAGTTTCGCTCGAATTAGTTCCTACGCGCGATATTCTCCAGTCGTTAGGCCGTCAACACACTCGCAAATTTCTTCTCGTCGGATTCGCCGCGGAAACGGATCACCTCGAGGCAAACGCCACGAAAAAGCTGCGCGAAAAGAATTGCGATATCATCGTCGCGAACGATGCGCGCATTGGAATGGAGACCGACGAAAATGAGTTGCTGATTCTGTTTCTTGATGGCGAATCGAGGAAAATTTCACGCGCGCCAAAAACATTTCTCGCGCGCGAGCTGGTGAAATTTTTTTTAAATTCGCAACAAAAACGTTTGACAAAAAAACTGTGATGATTACTGAACGCACATAAGTGAAGTCATTCCCAACTCTTCACAATGCCCCGCGCGTTGCGGATTGAAAGGGGGGAATTAGTCGATGGCAAAGAAAAAAGCAGCAAAGAAAAAAACAGCGAAGAAAAAGAGGCACTAAGCCCATCGCTGTATTAACGGCCCCGAATTTCTTCGGGGTCACAACCCTAACTTCAACCCGGGAGGGAAATTTATTTTCCTCCCGGTTTTTTTGTACGCGCTCTTTTTTGTAGCGGCGCTCTGTGAGCGCCGAAATCGCTTGCAGCCATTTTGATCGGCGGTCGCAGACCGCCGCTACAGGAAAAGTCACTGCATGATTTCAACCGTGCACTTTGTGTTCTTTGTGCGACGTAATGCTTCCCGATGAAGCATTATCTCGATGCAGCGGAGAACGCCGCCCGCGCTGCCGGTAAATTATTGCGCGAAAATTTTCAGCAACGGCAGAGCGTCAAGGCTTTCGCGGCGCATGACATCAAATTAGAAATCGATGTTCGGGCGCAGGAGTTAATTGGAAAATTGCTTCTCGAAGAATTTCCCGCACACGCGCTATATGGCGAAGAAGGGATCGTGGGAGATCAGTCCAGCGACCATCAATGGATTGTCGATCCGCTGGATGGAACGGTGAATTATTTCTACGGCATTCCTCATTTTTGCGTTTCCATCGCGCTGCGCCTGCACAAGCAGATCGTCGTTGGGGTGACTTATGATCCCATTCGCAGCGAGATGTGGACCGCACAGCAAGGCGAGGTTTCGAAATTGAACGGAGCTCCGATCCATGTGAGCGATCGCGCGGATCTCGCCGAAGCCGTTATCTCGATCGGTCTCGCCAAAACCGGAGAGACGATCAACACGAATTTCCCACTGCTTCAGCAAATGATTCATCGGGTGCGCAAATGCCGTGTGCTCGGCAGCGCGGCGCTCGACATGGCGTACGTGGCGTGCGGACGATTCGACGCGTACATTGAAACGGGAATCAGCTTGTGGGACATCGCCGCGGGTTCGCTCCTGGTTGAAACCGCTGGTGGCACTGTCGATCTTCGCCCACGCGAAAACATGAAAGAAAAATACAGCATCGTCGCGTCAAACGGTCTGATCGATTTGAAATTGTAATGAATGACAAATTTTTCTCGCGCGCAGCGCGCTTTGGAGTGCGGCGGCTTGACGCCGCTTTACGGTTCAATGCTTCGTTAGGCTGTGCCCATGATTAGGTCCGGAATCGGTTACGACATCCATCGTTTCGCGGAGGGCCTAAAGCTCATTTTAGGCGGCGTCGAGATCGCACACGCGCGCGGGCTGGAGGGACACTCGGATGCCGACGTTCTCTCGCACTCGATCGCCGACGCGTTACTCGGCGCGATCGGCGCTGGCGACATTGGCCAGCATTTTCCAAACACCGACGAATCAATTCGCGGCATCAGCAGCATGGAGATTTTGAAACGCGTCGCCAATTTGCTCGCAGAGAAAAACGCTCGCGTGGTCAATGTCGATGCGACCGTCATCGCCGAAGCGCCCAAACTCGCCGTGCACGGTCCGGCGATGCGACGACAAATTGCAGCAGCGATCGGCATGAGCGAATCCGACGTGAGCGTTAAAGCGACGACTAACGAAAAGCTCGGCCCAATCGGGCAAGGCGAAGGCATCGCCGCAATCGCCATCGCCACAGTCGAGATACTCGGTAGCGGCGATTGACCTCAATCGCCGTGGCGGTTCAGGTGAACCGCCCCTACCGTACTGCACATGGCGTTGCGCTTCTTTAATACCTACTCGCGCGAAATCGAGGAATTCGAGCCACGCGATCCGAGCGCGCGTCCAATCAGAATGTACACGTGCGGGCCGACTGTTTATAGCCGGGCGCACATTGGAAATTTCCGCGCCTACGTCTTCGAAGACCTGCTTCAGCGGCATTTGGAACTGCGCGGCTATACGGTGCATCGCGTGATGAATATCACGGATGTGGAGGACAAGACCATTCGCGGCGCACGCGAAGCCGGCGTTCCGTTGCAAAAGTTCACAGAAGAATTCAAAGAAGCTTTTTTCGAAGACGCCCAAACGTTGCGGATCAAGCGCGCGAACGAATATCCCGCCGCGACCGACCAACGTTACATCGACCGAATGATCGAGATGATCAGTGCGCTGATTTCAAAAGGGCTCGCTTATCAGGCCGACGACAAATCAGTTTACTTTCGCATCAATAAGTTTCCGGATTACGGAAAGCTCGCGCACTTCGATCTGACGCAGTTGCAATCGACAGGCCGCGTGAAGCATGACGAATACGACAAGGAGCACATCGGCGATTTTGCATTATGGAAGGCTTGGGACGAAGCAGACGGCGACGTGAAATGGGATTCGCCGTGGGGATCGGGTCGTCCCGGCTGGCACATCGAGTGCAGCGCGATGTCCATGGCGTTGCTCGGCGATCAGATCGACATCCACTGCGGCGGCGTCGATAACATTTTCCCGCATCACGAAGCGGAGATCGCGCAGAGCGAAGGCGTGACGGGAAAGAAGTTCGTGCGCTACTGGCTGCATTGCGCGCATCTGCTGGTGGACGGGCAGAAAATGGCAAAGTCGTTAGGCAATTTCTACACCGTCCCGGATGTTCTGGTCAAGGATTACACCGGACGCGAGCTCCGTTACGCCCTTCTGCGTGTGCACTATCGCGTGCCGTTGAATTTTACCTGGGACGGAATGAATGAGGCGCGCGAGTCGTTAGCCCGAATCGACGAGTGGCTGGCGCGGCTGCGTGAATGTAGCGCGAGCGTCCCGCTTGCGGAACCAAAAGCGAGGCAAGCTGGAAGCGTGTCCTGCAATTTTGAAGACGCGCTCGATGACGATCTCAACATTTCTGCTGCGCTCGGTTTTCTATTCGAATCCATTCGTGAAACCAATCGCGCGATGGATCAAAACAAAATGGACGCGGCTTCAGCAAGCGACTGGCTGGACTGGTGGAAACGGATCAACGCCGTTCTGGATCTCGAACCTGAAGCTGACGTCGTCATTCCGCATGAAGTGGCACAGCTGGCAGAAGAGCGCCAGAACGCACGGCGCGAAAAGAATTGGAATCGCAGCGACGAACTGCGCGAGCGGATCTCTTCGCTCGGCTGGGAAGTGCGCGACACAAAAGACGGGCCAAAACTCACGCGCGGCGCTGGGTCCGCGTAGCACATTTTGCGTTCATTGCTCTTCGAACGTGTAATCAAACCGCTCGATCTCCGCAGCGAACCGGGAGCGTACGAGGTCGCGAAGTTCGTCATCGTAATATTTTGAATAATGCTCCCGCGTTGAGCGGTTGTATTGCGGGAGGGTTAATGGCGAAATGCCAATCGCTGTGCACACAGTGCGAAAGTCGTCGGCCAGATTTTCGAACCGCATGATGTAATCGACATTGGCGAATGGGTCAGCTTCGCCGTTGTCCAATCGCAAATAGTCCGCTACCGACGCAGCCTTGGAAATTATCCCGCGGAATTTTTTCCGATTCCAAGTTTCGGGATTTTGCGTGGGCGTGAAATAATACGACACCATTCGATCCCATGGATTCCGCACACAGGTGAACTTATACAGTTTGCGAAACTGCTCGTCCCCCAGGGCATCGTGATACTCGCTCAGTATCGAGTGTTTCTTGACCTTGTAATTTGGATTGCGCAGTCCGAAGCGCTCGATGCCGTCCTGCTCTTTGCGTAGAGCAACCAGTTGATCCTCCGAGTAATCGCGCAGAACGCTCTGAATCGAATTACCGGCTGTTTTTGGAATATGAACGAACAAGAAACGTTTCTGCAGCGAGATCATTCCTAGCCTCAGTCTACCTCAAAATGCTTCTGCCTTGCCACTAACCAGCCTATTAGTCTATTGTCGTTTACACGTGAAAGCAGCGCCGGTGCCCCCCCGCGGCGAGGCGGAAAGTCGGTATGAATCATTCGCCTCGACTCGTTGGTCAATAGTCCTCGAAGCAGGCAATTCGGCGACAGTTTCCGCTCACGCATTCAATGCGCTGTCGGAACTATGCCAAATTTATTGGCGCCCGCTGTATTCCTTCTTACGCCGACAAGGATGTGGCCCAGAGGATGCGCGGGATTTGATCCAGGGCTTTTTCGCTGATCTGATCGAGACTCGCGCATACGCGCGCGCCGACCGCGAGAAGGGACGGTTCCGTTCTTTTCTCCTCGGCACACTGAAACATTTCGCCGCCGATGTGCACGATCGTGGACGGGCTTTGAAACGTGGCGGCGGCATGGTCCTTACGAGCTTGGACGATCAAGCTACCGCCGAGGCGGAGGCGCAAATTGCGCGAGAAACAAAATGGCAACCGGACGAAGTCTATGACCGTGAGTGGGCAGCTTTGCTTTTGCGGCAAGCGCTGGATCGGCTTACGCAAGAGTGCGCGCTCACCGGCAAAGCCGACCTCCTTAGCCATTTGATGCCATATCTTTCAGCCAGCGAAGAATCGGCGATCCCGTATGAACAGATGGCCGAACGAACGCACCGGCCAATCGCCACATTGCGCAGCGATGTTGCCCGATTGCGCAAGCGCTATCGCGCGATTCTACGCGAAGTCGTGCGCGATACGGTGTTTGAAGCCGAAGACGTGGACGAAGAACTGCGATATTTGTGCCAAGTCTTAGCCGCACGGTAGCCAGCGCACAATCAAGCTTGCTTCCCCTGCCAGGAAAGGTTCTCAGGTAAGAAACGAAAACGTTCTTGTTTTTTAGCAACCCGAGTAATTCGCGTTCCTAAAATTTTCTGCAATATCGCGCCGGATCTGCCGAAGTACTCGTTGAGATCCAAACCAGAGAAGACAAACCACTGAAAGGAGATTCCGGCATGAAAACTTTCATCGTTTACAATTTAGATACGGGATTACCCGTAGCAGTTGGCGAAGCGATTAAAGCAGAGTGGGCCCGTGTTGAAACGGCAGAGGAAACAAATATTCGCGCTGAGAATTTAATCGCAGAGGAAATTAGTTTGGGAAAGGAGTGTGAACTTCCGTGAAAATGAAGTGTGCATTAGTGGCTTCACTCATTAGCCTTGCGTTTGTATCGCAAGCATTCGCGGTGTTACGGCCGCTGTTTCCGGTCAAACCTGCGGCGCCATTTAACGGTGAACTCATTATCATAGGAGACGATTTCGTGCTGCGGTCCGCAAAAAAGCCTCTGATGCATCACCGGGGCCAGGCACAGTAGCCAGTACCTGGACAGCCGACTCTGGCCTTTGTCATGCGGGCTCTCTCTTGCGTCGGCTACGCTCTCGTACAGATCTCCACGCGCGCGAGACGCGGCAGCAAAAGAGACTGCTTTAGCCCGCCAGCGTTCGTACGCCTATCCACTCGCGCCAGACGTGACGCGACGCACGGTATGCCTTGGTCTCACGAACCCGGCATGTGATCGAAATGCGCAAGCAGAAGGGTCATTTCATCGAACGTAAACCGTTTTCGGCGTCGCCAGCTTTATTCTCGACATAGCCTGGCAGCGGGTTTATGAAAGATCTTGTCAGCTAGCTCCACATGTCCCTCGAGCCTCAAGAAGAGATTGAGCGCAAGATCGGGCAATCGTTGCCTCGGTCTGGTCTAACCTCTTAGCTCAAACCAATGCAATCCCCCTCGCGGCAGAGTTCGACCTGTTCGAACTGTGGCGGCGAGCTCGATGCAACACCCGTTGGCGGACTTGGCTGCATGACTTATTTGTTACGGGCCGGAACGGGCAGCCAAGAAAAAACGGTGCACGATTCAACGCTGACATCGCGAGCCGTTAATTCCAGAAACCCTTTTGCGCGAGTTCAAAGTGCTCGATGAACTTTTCGTCGATGCCAAGATAGATCACTACTCGCAAGTCCAAAAACTTCCGCCAGACAAAACGGAAGTGCGAAGCGCAATAAACGATGCCGTACAAAGATGCATAGCAGCAATCAGGCAAAGGCTATCGGAAACTTTAATGGTATGACGTCGGAAGCCTACATCGCCGCGGTTTAATTACACTTAGCGAATTGGATGATGGTAACTTGGAGATTTTAAGACGGCACATGTTTCTAGATTAAAATTTCAATTTTTCCCTAACGGCAGAAAGCGGGAAACACTCTGAACTAATCAGTTCCCACCGTGGGCTTCAGCTCGTCTCACAGAACAGGTCTGAACTCCGTGCTCTTGCATCGGGGTATCTGCAGCGGCTTCCAACGGCACAGGCTTCGTGAAATGCTTTAGATATTGGCAGGCTTTGCATTTCCATCGCAATGAACGTTCCCCCTGCGACTGCCCGACTTGGTTTACGCATTCGCCGCGATGTCTCGAATTGCTTCGAGTGCTGCTTTCAGCCTTTGACCGCCGGGTCCATAAATTCAGTTCCATTCGCTTAGGTCTAGGAATTAGTTTGCGTAATATACGCGCGAAAACGGAGGAATCGCGTTACATGCTCGCATGAACATATCCTACGCGAGAGGCACCTCAACTGCTCATTACATCAGGAAGCAGCTCTCTCCGGTTGTAAACTGATCTTTTTGTCCTCTGCGCGAAACACCCCGGCCCGAACGCCGCGACGTTGAGAACAATCATGGTGAGCCCGAAAAGATACATTCCCATCGTAACGCCAATCCCGACGTGTATTGCACAAATGCAAATCAGCCAAGTCTTTCTCATCTTGCTGTTCCAGATAAAAAACGGATATGTGATTTCCAAGAGGCAAATAAATATTCCGGCAACTGGGAACAGGTATTTCCATCTTACGAGTATCTCCGGATCGACAATGTCGAAAGGCGGGCGGATGAGAGCGCGCCATACACTGGATCCATTCCACCAGCCGGGGCCGAGGCATTTCGTTAGGCCGCTGAAAAAGTAGATGATGCTCAAGTGGAACTGAAGGACCCGCCGCCAGAATCCAAGGAGCTGCGGATTTTTCGGCTGCGATTTTCGCAATCGCCAGTCCAGCGAATATCGGTCCGGCAGCGGCGACAACATCAAATAGAACAGGCCAATCGTCAGGAAATTATCCATCCCATAGGAAACGAAGCCTCCGCTTTTCGCCGCGCACAGGTGTAAAAACCACGCTGCAATTGCTGAGAACCGGGAGGCAACTCCAACAACAAGACCGCAGCCGACAGCTAACAAACAAGCCCATGCCAGAAAGAGTAATGCCTCCTCATGTATGCCGAGTTGTGCCGCCAAAACAACAAACCATCCGAGTCTTGGGACAAAATGGCTTTCCAGAGAAAGCAACGCTTCCGCCACTTTGCGTACAGTTCCCGAAAGCAAATAGGTCCAATCGTTTCGAAGAGAGAGGGAGTAGATCGTTACCCCCAAACCAAGGCCGACCCGTAATACTGCCAGCCATGTATCGGTGCTTGGAGGAAACAGAAACCCGAACAGTCTGGTCTTAAGCATTTGCATCCGCTTAGCGATCTTTCGTTTTGGCAGGCGCGTTCTCGAGACTGAAATCGTACACGTACAGGAACTCGTACGATTCTCGTTTTCCCTCCTTGAACTCGCGTGCGGTCGGCAACCTGATCGATCCAAGTATCGCGCGAAGACCCCTGAGGTCGGGATGCTCGCGCCAGACGGATTGCGCCAGCGTCTTCACCAAAATTTCCCGCAAAGCGTCGTGAGGGGTGCGCCCGATGCTATCCAGCAAACTGGCTATCCGCAGTCCGGCCGCTGCGCTGCTAACCGACGGCAACTCATATTCTACTCGTCCATCCCGGTAATGTAACTCGAAGACGAGTCTGTAACCGCCCGGCACGTTTGGCGCGAAGTATCCGTAACCGGTTTCAATCCCGGCAAGCTGCACATACGTGTTGAGCGCCTCGCGCACCGGATTCAACGCCGGCAGTTTCTGGCCGAGCGCGGCGGAAAGAGCCGTCTCCGCTTTCTGAGAGAAATTCTTAAATGAACCAGGAAGAATTGTTGGTCCCTCCGCCACAACGCGGAACATGTCGCGACACGAAAATGAAATGATCAGCAGAAAATGCAGGGCGAACCACGCCGCGGAAAGATATTTTTGCCGCAAGATCCGTCCAGTAACTCAGGGCGTAGGAGTTGACGTTGGGCTAAGAGCGTCCAGAACCTTCTTCATGTCCTCTATATTCTCAGGGGCAACGGCAACTTTGTGCATAGCATTAGGATCGTTAGCGGCAGATTCTCCAGCCGCTGCGCCGTCAGCGACTTTGGATTTTGTGACCTTAACAGTCTTCAGAATTTCCGGACAAGGTGTAGCATCGTATGCGTTTTCGTGCTCGGCTTTCAGTTTGCGAATCTTGTACGTCCCTCCATGCTGACAAACCTGTTTCAACGCGTCGTCGAAGTCATCCTCTTTGGTCCAGGGAATGTATTCCCTCTTAAAGATCGTATCGGTTCCAATGAGCAGAAACAATTTATCGCTGGATTTTTGGTTGGGGACCATTCTATAGGTTAAGAACCAACTGCCGATCACGAGGGTCACGATTACCGCCAATACAACGAATGCCAGTGTTCTATATAGCGTTTTCATGACCGCAGGTTTGACTCTCCGGCCGACAATTATCAAGCTTAAAGTTTCCCATTACTGCGGGTTCTGAGAATGGACAGGTTGGCCAAGCAGAACTGCCCTTTTCTAAAACAGACCCACAGCTGAGGAATTGTAACAGTTCAGCCCTGCCCAGTTTCTGCTTCCGTCGTAATCATCAGCACATCACCTAGCTCTACGTTGACAGGTAGTTTGGGCAAGCGGGTGTGCCAAATATATCTTTGCGCGTTCGTTTGAACCAAACCATCCCCGTACCCAGGCTGGCCGTCCCCCGTAGACACCAATCTGGTCTAAACCTCCCGGCACGCCCTTGTGTCGGCCGATAGCCTCGACACCGATCAGCACGTCGCCTCCGATAGCAGCAGGATCATTCGCAACGCCGCGCACGCCCGTACGTTCGCCAAGTCCCCAGACCCCCGTTTTTGGCTTTCCCTGTACACCGACCGACGCATGGCCAGTATATTCTCCACTAACGGCGATCGGAGCGTCAGCAGCATTGACGCTGCCTTTACCGACAACGTCAGACCGTTTTCATGCAGGCCGCTTACCTTGACACAAGCGCGCGCTAAACCGGCCTTAGGCCGGTTGCTACAGGAACTGCGCTGCGCGACGTTACCGCTGCAGTCAAACTGCCGAGTGTTTAACAGCCACGCGGTGGCTGCAACTTAGCCAGAGCAAATGCAACCCGCCTCGCCAGAAGTCCCGACCTGTCCGAACTGTGGCGGCCTGCTCGAGAAAACACCGAGTGGCGGACTTGGCTGCATGTCTTGTTTGTTACGTGCCGGAATCGGCAGCGAAGAAGAAACGGTGCACGATTCAACGCCGGACGCTCTTGAAGGAGGCCTGCGCTTTGGTGTCTATGAAGTCGATTGTCACGAGGACGGAAGCCTTTACGAACTTGGCCGTGGAGCGATGGGCGTCACGTATCGCGCCACCGACACGTCGCTGCAGCGAAAAGTCGCCTTAAAGATCATAAAAACCGATATCGCTGAGCGAAGCGCAGACGCCCGTGAACGCTTTATGCGCGAAGCCCGCGCAGCGGCATCGCTGCGACACGAAAACATCGCCACGGTCTACCAATTCGGGATGTGCCTTGAGACAGGACAATATTTTTACGCGATGGAACTGATCGAGGGCGAGACCCTTGATGAGCGCGTTCGCCGCGCCGGGCCGCTTGATGCGCGTACCACTATCGACATTGCACAGCAAGTCACCTCGGCCCTGGCCGCCGCAGAAAATCACGGGTTAGTCCACCGCGATTTAAAACCAGCAAATCTGATGCTCGTCTCGCCCGATGGCGAAACTAGCAACAACGAAAAGCTTGGTGGTGAAAATAATCGACTTCGGTCTGGCCAAGGCAATTCACACCGCAACGGATCTGAAGTCGCTGACCCACGACAGATTTGTCGGTACGCCGGCATTCGCCAGTCCGGAACAATTTGAACATTCTGCGCTGGACGTGCGCTCCGATATCTACTCGCTGGGCGAAACGCTTTGGTTTGCGCTTACGGGAAAAACGCCATTTTCAGGCCGAACCATGGAAGAGATCCAGCGCGCACAAAAATCAAATGTGCTTCCCATCGAACAACTCAAAGCAGCGCATGTCCCGCATCGTCTGAAATCGCTGCTTGAATCGATGCTCGCATTCGAACCGGCGTCGCGGCCCGGCACTATGCGAATTAGCAGCGCGCCTGCAACGTTGCTCCCCGGAGGTGCGCAGCATGCGACGCACGCGCGTCACTCTTGCAGCGGCAGCCCTCCTAATTCTCGGTGCGTCTGCAGCCCTCATCTTCCTTTGGGTGCGCACCCAAAATCCAGTTTCGAATCTGGGGGTATTGGAGAAAAGCATTGCAGTGCTTCCGTTTGAAAACCGCAGCGAGGACAAAGCAAATGCGTACTTTGCTGACGGTATTCAGGACGAGATTCTCACCCGCTTATCCAAGATTGCAGATTTAAAAGTAATCTCGCGCACGTCCACGCGGCAATACCAGAGCAAACCTGCCAATCTGCGCGAGATCGCAAAGCAGCTCGGTGTCGTAACCATCCTTGAGGGTAGCGTGCAAAAAGTAGCTGATCAGGTGCGGGTCAATGTGCAGTTGATCAACGCCCAAACCGATTCCCATTTATGGGCAGACATCTACGACCGGAAAGTTACTGACATCTTCGCGGTCGAGAGCGAGATCGCCAAAGCAATTGCTACGTCATTGCAAGCGAAGCTGAGCGGTCGCGAGGAGCAGGCATTGGCAGTTAAGCCGACAAATAACCCGGAGGCTTATGATGCGTATCTGCGCGGCCTGGCTTTTGAAGCACGCTACTCCTCCTCCTACTCTCCCGATCAGTTGCGGGAAGCCGCGGCTTTTTACGAGCGGGCGGTGCAGCTTGATCCCAATTTTGCGCTTGCCTGGGCGCGGCTTTCTCGAGCGAACGGCCGAATCTACTATAACTGCGACGACACTACTTGCATCGCACGGCGCGAGGCAGCGAAACGTGCTTTGGAGAACGCGCAAAAACTGGAGCCGAACTCGCCTGAAACCCTGCTCGCCTTGGGTTATTATCAGTATCGCGTGCTGCATGATTACGGGCCTGCCAAGGCCACGTTCGAGCGCGTCAGCAAGATGTTACCAGGCAGCAGCGAGGTGCAACATGCCCTCGCAGTAGTTACCCGACGCAAGGGACAGTGGGATCAGAGCGTTGCCTACTGGGAGCGGGCTCTCGCCCTGGATCCACGTAATGTCGAATTACTCATGCCCGCGGCAGAGACTTACGACATGCTTCGACAATTTCCGATAGCGCTAAAGCTCCTTGATCGAGCGCTCGACATTACACCAAGCAATCCGGATATGATGGCGTTCAAGGCCAACATTTATCAGTCCCAAGGTAACCTGCAAGAAGCCGCCAGGCTCCTATCAGAAATAAACGCTCAGACTCCATCCGAGAACGCCTTTGTTGCGAAGGTCACCCAACTGAGGCTCGAACGAAATCACGGTGAGGCCATTCGACTACTGCAAGCCCGACTGGCTCAATTCCATTTTGATTCTGAGTTCTACAGGGGCATCGCCCAGGTCAACTTGGCTTTCGCTCAATACCTTGCTGGCGATAGGGCTGGCGCAAAGATTACCGCTGAACAGGCCCGCAATACACTCGATCAGTTCTGTAGAAATCAACCAGACAACGCCTACCTTGCGCGAGTCTTGTCTATAGCCAATGCCGCGCTCGGGGAGAAGGACTCGGCCTTGAAGGAAGCGGAGCGAGCAATCATGCTTGAGCCCCGTGCTCAAGACGCGATTAGCGGACCTGGCTTCGAAGAGAATCTGGCGCTAATTCAGACGATCTTCGGCGAGAATAGCCGTGCGATCTCAACTCTGACCCAGCTGTTACAAACGCCCTATATGGAGGGGGGGGTTTACGGAATACCGATTACGCCGGCCCTTCTTAGACTCGACCCGATCTGGGATCCGTTGCGCGCCGATCCCGCTTTCCAAAAACTCTGCGAGGAAAAGCAGCCATAAATCTCGAAAGGTTTTTCGCCGTTCGCTCGCATCATTAGGTGGGTTTCTCCCAGTTGGGCGACACTTCGTTGTCTTCTGCGACCCGGAAAATCTCGTTTCGTTAAATTTTCTGCAATATCCCGCCGGATCTCCCGAAGTACGTCAGTGGAGATCAAAATCGCAAACCGCTGAAAAGGAGATTTTAGTTATGAAAACTTTTATCGTTTACAATTTAGATACGGGATTACCTATCGCAGTTGGCGAAGCGATTAAGGCAGAGTGGGCCCGTGTTGAAACGGCAGAGGAAACAAACGTTCGCGCTGAAAATTTAATCGCAGAGGAAATTAGCTTGGGAAAGGAGTTCGAACTTCCGTGAAAATGAAGTGTGCAGTAGTGTCTGCATGGGTTTCGCTTATGTTTGTATCGCAAGCATTCGCGGTGTTACGGCCGCTTTTTCCAATCAAACCCGCGGCGCCGTTTAACGGTGAACTCATTGTTATAGGAGACGATCTGGTGCTGCGGTCCGGAAAAAAGCCGCTAATGCATCATCGCGGTCAGGCAGAGTAGCCAGTATCTGGACCGCCGGCTCGTCTCACGGACGCGGCCATGATCGATCGAAACGCACGAACGGGAAAGGTCATTTCGTCGAACGTAAACCGTTTTCGTCGCGAGCTTTATTCTCGACATAGCCTGGCAGCGGGTTTATGAAAGATGTTGTTTAGGTAGCTCCACATGTCCCCCGAGGCTCAAGAAGAGATTGAGCGGAAGATCGGGCAATCGTTGCCTCGGTCTAGTCTAACCTCTTTGCCCAAACAAATGCAGCCCTCCTCGCAGCAGATTTCGACCTGCTCGAACTGTGGTGGCGCGCTCGTGGAAACACCTCGGGGGCGGACTCGGCTGCATGTCTTGTTTGTTAGGCGCTGGAATCGCCAGCGAAAAAGAAGTGGCGAAAGGTTCAAAGCCCGACCCTCCCGAAGACGGCATGCGCTTTGGTGTCTATGAAATCGATTGTCACGCGGACGGAAGTCTCTGCGAGCTTGGTCGCGGTGCGATGGGCGTTACGTATCGCGCCACCGACACGTCGCTCCAGCGCAAAGTCGCCTTAAAGATCATTAAAACAGATATCGCGGAGCGAAACGCCGACGCACGCGAACGCTTTGTCCGCGAAGCGCGCGCGGCTGCAGCACTGCGACACGAACACATCGCCACCGTGTATCAATTCGGAATGCGCCTTGAGACAGGCCAATACTTTTACGCGATGGAATTAATCGAAGGCGAGACCCTTGACGAATGCGTTCATCGCGCCGGGCCACTCAATGCGCGCACCACCATCGGAATTGCAGAGCAAGTCACCTCGGCCCTGGCCGCCGCAGAAAAACACGGGTTAGTCCATCGCGATTTAAAGCCAGCAAACTTGATGCTCGTAAATGCGGACGACCCCGAACTGATGGGGAGCGATCAACCCCGGTCTAAGCGAAGTAGAATACGCGCGTTGCGCAAGAGCGGGATTCCCGTGGTAAAAATCATCGATTTCGGTTTGGCCAAGGCTTTTCACGCCGCGACCGATCCGAAGTCGCTGACCCATGACAGGTTCGTCGGTACCCCGGCATTCGCGAGCCCGGAACAATTTGAACACGCAGCACTCGACGTGCGCTCCGACATTTATTCGTTAGGCGAAACGCTTTGGTTCGCGCTTACGGGAAAACCGCCATTTGCCGGCCGTACCCTGTCGGAGATCCACCGAGCTCAAGAATCAAATCGGCTTCCAGTCGAACAACTCAAAGGAGCGCATATCCCGCATCGCCTGAAATCGCTGCTTGAATCGATGCTAGCATTCGAACCGGCCTCCCGGCCCGGCACCCACGAATTAGCAGCGCAGCTGCAACGTTGCTCCCCGGAGGTACGCAGCGTGCGACGCACGCGCTTCGCTCTCGTAGCGTCAGCTCTCCTAGTCCTCGCTATGTCTGCACTTTTCGTCTTTCAACCACTGCGGATCCAAAATGCGTCTTTAAACCCTGACAAAAGCATTGCAGTGCTTCCATTTGAAAACCTCAGCCCCGATCCAGATAACGCGTATTTCGCCGACGGCGTCCAGGACGAAATTCTAACCAACCTCGCCAGGATCGCAGATCTAAAAGTGATCGGCCGCACTTCAGTGATACAATACAAGAGCGGCCTCGCGCGCGATTTGCGCAAGATCGGGTACGAACTCGGGGTGGCTAATGTGTTGGAAGGAAGTGTGCAGCGTTCCGGCAATCGCGTACGGGTCAACGCGCAGTTAGTCGATGCGCGCACTCAACGGCAGTTATGGGGGCACAGCTATGACGGAGATCTGGCGGACTTTTTCGGAATACAAAGCCGGATGGCAATGGCGATTGCCGATGAGCTTCATGCAAAACTCTCGCCAAATGAGAAGAGCGAAATCGAGCGTCCTGCAACGAACGACCTCAATGCCTTCGATCTCTACACCCGCGCTAAACAGCTTTTCTTAACGCCGGGCTTTTTAGTTAGCTCAAAACCGGTGTTGCTGCAGGCGGAGAAGCTGCTCAACGAGGCGGTCGCGCGTGATCCATCGTTTTTCCGGGCATATACCCAACTCGCCTTTGTTCATGACTCACTTTATTTCTATGGATTCGACCGCACACCGGCGCGTCTGGCCCTGGCGGAAACAGCCCTCGAAACGGCCTCTCGCCTCCGTCCGGATGCAGGCGAGACGCACCTTGCGCGCGCGTGGAATCTTTACTGGGGACACCTCGATTATGACGGTGCTCTGGCTGAGTTGGAAGTTGCCCACCGAACTTTGCCAGATAATCCGCGCATATTGTCTCTTACCGGTTCAGTGCAGAGGCGTCAGGGCCACTGGGAAGAATCCACCCGAACCTTTGAGCGCGCGGCTAATCTTGACCCCCGCAATTTCGGCGTGCTGCAGAACATTGAAGGAAATTATGCGACTCTTGGGCGCTATGCTGAACAACAAGTGTGGTTAGACCGGATACTGGCTTTGGAACCTAACGACGCCGCTACGAGAGTAATCCTGGCGGAGGTCGATTTTCAGTGGAGAGGCGATACCCGGCGGCTGCATCAAACGATCGATTCAGTTCGGGCTACAAATGCTGCTGCGGTGCAAGATATTGATGAGTGGTGGCTCGTTTGTGCATTAGCCGAACGCGATGCCGCGGCGGCCACAGATGCCTTGATCGCAGCGGGCGAGAATCCAATCAATCTGGGAAACGATGTTTTTTGTAATCGTCAATTTGTAGAAGGTGTTATGGCCCGAATGGTGAAGGATGTTGACAAAGCGCGGTTGGCTTTCACCGCAGCGCGTGCCGAGCAGGAGAAAATCGTCCAAGCTCAACCAGACTTCGGCCCGCCCATGTGCGTGCTGGGTCTAATCGATGCCGCTCTTGGCCGCAAAGAAGAAGCGCTGCGCGAAGGGCGGCGCGCGGTTGAGCTTCTGCCCGTTGAGAAAGATGCGCTGAGAGGTCCGGCGATGATCAAGTATCTGGCGATGATTGCTGCCTGGGCTGGTGACAAAGGTCTCGCTTGCCAGCAACTGGGCATCATCGTCCGTCCTCCAAGCCCCGTCAGCTATGGTCAATTGAAACTACTCCCCTTTTGGGATCCCTTGCGCGGCGATCCGCGCTTTGAGAAAATCGTCGCCTCTCTCGCACCTAAATAATCTAGCCGCTTAGCCCAAACAAATGCAGCCCTCCTCGCAGCAGATTTCGACCTGCTCGAACTGTGGTGGCGTACTCGTGGAAACACCTGGGGGCGGACTCGGCTGCATGTCTTGTTTGTTAGGCGCTGGAATCGGCAGCGAAGATGAAGTGACGCAAGATTCAAACCCGAACGCCTTCGAGAGCGGTGGGCGGTTCGGTGTGTATGAAATCGATTGTGACGCTGATGGAAGTCTCTGCGAGCTTGGCCGTGGAGCAATGGGCGTCACGTATCGCGCCACTGACACGTCGCTCCAGCGCAAAGTCGCCTTAAAAATCATTAAAACCGATATCGCTGAGCGAAGCGCCGACGCCCGCGGGCGCTTTGTCCGCGAAGCGCGCGCGGCTGCAGCACTGCGACATGAACATATCGCCACCGTCTACCAATTCGGAATGCGCCTTGAGACAGGCCAATACTTTTACGCAATGGAGTTAATCGATGGCGAGACCCTTGAGAACCGCGTTCGCCGCGCCGGGCCGCTCGATGCGCGTACCTCCATCGGAATTGCACAGCAAGTTACCTCGGCCTTGGCCGCCGCAGAAAAACACCGGTTAATACATCGCGATTTAAAGCCAGCAAACTTGATGCTCGTAAATGCGGACGACCCCGAAGTGATGGGGAGCAATCACGCCCGGTCCAAGCGAATTAGAATACGCGCGCTCCGCAAGAGCGGGATTCCCGTGGTGAAAATAATTGATTTCGGTTTGGCTAAAGCTTTTCACACGACCACGGATCCGAAGTCGCTGACCCATGACAGATTCGTCGGCACTCCGGCATTCGTCAGCCCGGAACAATTTGCCCCGAAGGCATTCGGGGCTGCGCTGGATGTGCGCTCCGACATTTATTCACTGGGCGAAACCCTTTGGTTTGCGCTTACAGGAAAAACGCCATTTGGAGGCCGTAGCGTGGACGAGATTCACCGCGCGCAGCAATCAAAGGCGCTTCCCATCGAACAACTCAAAGGAGCGCATGTTCCGCATCGCCTGAAATCGCTGCTCGAATCGATGCTCTCTTTCGAACCGGCGTCCCGGCCCGGCACCCGCGAATTAGCAGCGCAGCTGCAACGTTGCTCCCCGGAGGTGCGCAGTGTGCGACGCACGCGCGTCGCTCTGACAGCAGCCGCGATCTTCATACTCGGCACCTCTGCACTTTTGCTCGTGCGTCCCTCGCGGATCCAAAATGCGGCTTTGAATCCCCCGCCTGACAAAAGCATTGCCGTGCTTCCGTTCGAAAACCTGAGCCCTGATCCGAATAACGCATATTTTGCCGACGGCGTGCAGGATGAGATTTTAACCCGCCTGGCCAGTCTCGCTGATTTGAAGGTGATCAACCGCACGTCCGTGATGCAATACAAGAGCGGAGCCGCGCGCGATCTGCACAAGATCGGCCATCAACTCGGTGTTGCGCGTTTAGTGGAAGGTAGTGTCCAGCGAGCGGGTAATCGAGTGCGCGTCAACGCAAAGTTGATCGATGTGTCTACCAATCGGGCGCTTTGGGGGCAGAGTTATGACCGCGACCTTGCTGATGTATTCGCGATTCAAAGCGAGATCGCGATTTCGATTGCCCAGCAATTCCAGGCCAGTCTTTCGCCACGCCAAAAAACTGCGATTGAGCAAGCCCCCACAAATGACATCGCCGCTTTTGAGCTCTACGCCCAAGCCAGAAATGTTCTGGCCATCAGGAATGCGAGAGAGAATTTACTGCAGGCAGCCGATCTGCTAAACCGAGCTGTCGAACATGATCCTTCCTTTTTCCAAGCGTATTGCCAACTCGCACATACTCATGACCGCATTTACTTTCTGGGTTACGACCATACCCCCGCACGGCTGGCATTAGCTGAAGCGGCCCTTGAGGAGGCGTTTCGCCTGCGGCCGGATGCGGGCGAAGCACACCTGGCACGCGCACAAAATCTTTATCGAGGCTACCTCCAGTATGACGGCGCTTTGGCTGAGTTGGATATTGCTCGTCGGACGCTGCCTAATAATGCCGGCGTTTTCGAGCTAAAAGGTTACATTGAGCGGCGCCAGGGCAAACAAGAAGAGGCGGTACGCAGTCTCGAGCGTGCCATTGAGCTCGACCCGCTCAACACTTTCACGCTACAGCAGATTGGGCTTAGCTACCATCATCTCCGGCGGTATGCCGAAGAAGAATCGGTATTGGACCGCGCTTTAAAAATCGACCCGAACAATGTCGATATGAAAGTGGCGCGTGCATTCGTGAACTTCCATTGGAAAGCCGATACCCGTCTGTTGCATCAAACACTTGATTCCATTCGGGCAACAAATCCCGACGCCGCGCAGAGTATCGCCGATGGTTGGCTCATTTGTGCACTGGCTGAGCGCGATCCCACTGCCGCAAGAACTGCGGCCATCGCCGCGGGTTCAAACCCTCCTTTTACCGATGAGGCTGTTAATTTTAGTCGTCCATTCGTGGAAGGGGTTATCGCTCGTATGATGAAGGATGAAAACGAGGCGCGGTCGGCTTTCACCGCTGCGCGCGCTGAGCAGGAGAAGATCATCCAGGCTCAACCAGATTATGGTCCGCCATTATGCGTACTGGGTTTGATCGACGCCGCTCTTGGGCGAAAAGATGAAGCGCTTCGCGAAGGGCGGCGTGCCGTCGTGCTTCTTTCCGTAGAGAAAGATGCAATTAACGGTGTCGCCATGATCAAATATTTGGCCATGATAGCTGCCTGGGTTGGCGACAAAGATCTCGCCTGCGAACAGCTTGCCGTTGCCATCCGTCCTCCGAGCCGACTTACGTATGGTCAGTTGAAGCTTTTGCCATTCTGGGACCCGCTTCGCGGCGACCCACGCTTTGAAAAAATCGTCGCCTCTCTCGCACCTAAATAACCTACCCGCTTAGCTCAAACAAATGCAACCCTCCTCGCAGCAGCTTCTGACCTGTCCGACCTGCGGCGCTGCGCTTGAGGAGACATTCGGTGGCGGAGGCGGCTGCATGTTTTGTCTATTGCAAGCGGGAATCGGTAGCGAAGAAGAAACGGCAAAAGATTCAACCCCGGACGCTATCGTGGGCAGCACGCGCTTTGGCATCTATGAAATCGATTGTCACGCGGACGGAAGTTTCTACGAGCTTGGCCGTGGCGCGATGGGCGTCACTTATCGCGCCACCGACACGTCGCTGCAGCGCAAAGTCGCCTTAAAGATCATTAAGACTGATATCGCCGAGCGAAGCGCCGACGCGCGCGAACGCTTTGTCCGCGAAGCACGAGCGGCTGCAGCACTGCGACACGAACACATCGCCACCGTCTACCAATTCGGGATGCGCCTTGAGACAGGCCAATATTTTTACGCGATGGAATTAATCGAGGGCGAGACCCTTGATGAACGCGTTCACCGCAAGGGGCCGCTCGATTCGCGTTCTACCATCGGAATTGCACAGCAAGTCACCTCTGCCCTGGCCGCCGCCGAAAAACATGGGCTAGTCCATCGCGATTTAAAGCCAGCGAACCTGATGCTCATAAGTGCGGACGACCCGGAAGTGATGAAGACCGATCAAGCCCGGTCCAGGCGAAGTAAAATACGCGCGCTCCGCAAGAGCGGGATTCCGGTCGTAAAAATAATCGATTTCGGTTTGGCGAAAGCTTTTCACACCGCAACCGATCTGAAATCGCTGACCCACGACAGATTCGTCGGCACCCCGGCATTCGCCAGTCCGGAACAATTTGAACATTCGGCGCTCGACGTGCGCTCCGACATTTATTCGTTAGGCGAAACGCTTTGGTTTGCGCTTACAGGAAAACCGCCATTTGCCGGCCGTACCCTGTCGGAGATCCACCGAGCTCAAGAATCAAATCGGCTTCCAGTCGAACAACTCAAAGGAGCGCATGTCCCGCATCGCCTGAAATCGCTGCTTGAATCGATGCTAGCATTCGAACCGGCCTCGCGCCCCGGCACCCGCGAGTTAGCAGCACGCCTGCAACGTTGCTCCCCGGAGGTACGCAGCGCGCGACGCACCCGCGCCGCTCTCGCAGTCGCAACCGCCATCGTTTTCGGCGTGTCTACACTTTTCCTCGCATATCGATCGCGAGTCGAAAATTCGGCGTTGAATCCCGCAGCAAACAAAAGCATTGCAGTGCTTCCGTTTGAAAATTTGAGCCCTGATCCGGAGAACGTCTATTTCGCCGACGGCGTGCAGGATGAAATTTTAACCCGCCTGGCCAGCCTCGCCGATCTGAAAGTGATCAACCGCACCTCCGTGATGCAATACGAGAGCAGAGTCGCGCGCGATCTGAACAAGATCGGCCATCAACTCGGTGTTGCGCGTGTAGTGGAAGGCAGTGTTCAGCGATCGGGTAATCGGGTGCGTGTCAACGCCCAGTTGATCGATGTGTCTACCAATCGGACGCTTTGGGGGCAGAGTTACGATCGCGACCTTGCTGATGTATTCGCGATTCAAAGTGAGATCGCGACGTCGATTGCCCAGCAATTGCAAGCCAGCCTTTCGCCACGCGAAAAGACTGCTATCGAGCAAGCCCCCACAAATGATGTCACCGCGTTCGAACTCTACGCTCGGGCCGATCTTCTTACGAGAAGGGATGCCAAAGGGAATTTGCTGGAGGCGGTTGATCTGCTGAAGCAGGCTATCGCGCGTGATCCATCATTTTTCAAAGCATATTGCCTGCTCGCTTCGACTCACAACCGCCTTTATTTCCTCGGTCACGACCACACACCTGCGCGTTTGGCATTAGCCGAAGCCGCAATTGAGGCGGCATTTCGTCTCCATCCGGATGCGGGAGAAGCACACCTTGCACGCGCCCAAAACCTTTATCGAGGCTATCTCGACTATGACGGCGCTCTGGCCGAATTGGAAGTCGCCGCCAAGACCCTCCCTAACGATGCCGGTGTTTTCGAGCTAAAGGGTTACATCGAGCGTCGCCAGGGTAAACAAGAAGAGGCGATCCGTAGCTTGGAGCGCGCCAGTGATCTCGATCCACGCAACAGCGTCACGCTGCAGCAAATCGCCCTCAGTTATCGTCATCTGCGCCGTTTCGCCGAGCAAAAATCGGTGCTGGACCGCGCGTTGGCTATCGAGCCGAGTAATATCGATATCAAACTCGAGCTCGCGAGCGTCGACTTCTACTGGAAAGCTGATCCGCGCCCGTTGCATCAATTGGTCGATTCAATTCGCGCCACAAATCCCGCGGCCACTAAAGATGTCGCCGAGTATTGGCTTTTTTATGCTCTGGCCGAACGCGATACCCCAGCCGCAAGAAATGCCGTTCTGGCAGCCGGTGAAAACCCGGCCTTCACCGATGAGACCATTGCTTTCAGTCGGTCGTTCATGGAAGGTGTTATCGCCCGCATGACGAAAGATGACGCAGGTGCACAAGTAGCTTTCACTGCGGCGCGCGCGGAGCAGCAGAAGACACTTCAAGCGCCCGAAAGCTACGGCCCGGCCCTCTGCGTGCGGGGTCTAATCGATGCTGCGTTGGGACGGAAAGAGGAAGCGCTCCGGGAAGGTCGGCGAGCAGTTGAGCTCCTTCCCGTGGACAAAGATGCAGTTTTTGGCAAGGCTGTGGTCAAATATTTCGCGATGATCGCCGCGTGGGCTGGTGATAACGATCTCGCGTGCGAGCAGCTTGCCATTGCCATTCCTCCACCGAGTTCAATCACCTATGGCGATTTAAAACTGCTGCCGTTTTGGGACCCGCTGCGAGGCGATCCGCGCTTTGAAAAAATCGTCGCCTCCCTCGCACCGAAATGAGGTTTAAGCTTTAGCAAGCGTTAAGGTCAACCGCTTATTGGACCTGGAGCTAGGCCTCCCCTACTTCGAGTAAGCTTCCCGATATTCGTCTCGAGCCAAGCGTTAAGCTTTTGCAGTTCGACAGGCGAAAGCTTGCTCAAACCGGTGGCGTGACGCTCTTCCGCGGTCATCACGTCCTCTATTTTTTTCCCAGCTGGGTTGTTCTCTTCTTCTGGTGGAGTTGGCATTACAGCATGTTGCGAGCGCCTGCAAAACACGTCAAGAAATTATATTGGAGTGCAAACTCTTCATATGTTTTACTGATCAGCAACATCCCCTTTGTCGCCGTTACTTAGAAACTGGAGACATCTTTGCCTACCAACCCCTCAATCTTAGGAGAACAACAAGCCGTCAAACTGAGTGTCACAGTAAAATCTAAACTCGAGGGCAAATACGACCCAGCTGCGCTCAAGCGAATTAATACCGCAATTGAACGCTGGATCAAAGCGGATGCCACGCGCGGCATCCGGACTGTGCACGTCGCCGTGGACGATCCTGCAGATAAGAATATGAAGGAGCTACGCGTAACGCCAGTTTCGGGTGAAGCTACTGCTCCAAAAATCAAGCGAGCGGTTGATGATCTATGGAAAAAGCTTAAGCCCGAGTACCTCGTGCTGTTTGGAGGTTGCGATATCATCCCAATGTTCGAAGTTTTCAACCCAGCCTTCGATCAGAACGGAGACGACGATGAAAAGGTGCCCACCGATAATCCTTACGCGTCGTTTAAGCAGTTTCGTCCGTTAAAACGAATCTCATACCTTGTTCCGGACCGCGTAATCGGTCGGATCCCAGATATGTTGCCTGACCCTGGCGACACCGGTCGCAATAGTGATCCGGCCTGGTTTGTCGAGTATCTTAAGACCGCTAGATCTTGGGAGGCGCAACCCAACACCTTTTACGCGAGTCCGTTGTACGCCATTTGTACCCGTGAGTCTAAAGGCGCAGGACTGGACTGCTTGAAATCCATTGCCAGACAGGAATCCCATCTATTTCTTTCCCCTCCCATTACCGATGGTTCGTCCCCTGCCCGCAAACAGCTTTCGGCCCCAGTACACATGATTAAGTGCCATGGCTCGCAATTCAGATCAGTGTTCTACGGAGAAAAAGAAATCAATAAACAGACCAAATTTTTAAAGGCCATCCGCAGCCCGACTCTGGAATCGCGCCTCACGTCTGCGACATTGGTGACCACAATGTGCTGTTATGGTGCACAAATCTTTTCACCTTTCGATCCTAAGGCTAAGTATCGCGGAGAGTGGCCGCTGGCGAGCACCTATCTTCGCAAAGGCGCTCTCGCTTTCGTCGGTTCCACGATGAAAGCTTGGGTTGGTTTTCCGATCGAGAAAAAGTGGGCGGACGTGCTTGCCGCCGGTTACTTGAAGAACGTTTTGGGAGGTTCCTCGATTGGGCGTGCTTTTCTCGATGCTAAGACGGCTTACGCGTACTCGATTATTGACCAGGGAAAAATACTCAGCCTGGCGGATGAGAAGACCCTGATTGAGTATGTTTTGCTAGGAGATCCGTCAATTCATCCAGTAGCGAGCGGGGCACTTCCGAAGGGCGTACTCGCTGATGAAGAGCGTCGGCGGCGGCGGGTGGTTCGGGAACGGCTGGCTCAAGGCCTCCGCAACCTGCTTCCAGAACGGCGGCCCCCAAAAAGGGCGCAACCGAACATGGCAAAGAAAGTGTTAGCCCGCGTCAAACGAGGCCTTACGAACGATGTCCTCGAGAGGCTCAAGCAGTTCAATATCCAACCGACCGCGGCCTGGGTGTCAAAACTCGATATCGCGTTAGACGACGACAACGCCCAACCGCTCGAAGAATACTATTGGAGTGGACAACGCACTGAGGACGGGCACCACAAGCAGGCCTGTTTGGTAAAAGCGCAAATTGACCGAAACGGCGCGCTGTATCGCACGTCGGTGGCATACAGCAGTTAGCGGCAGTGAAGTGCGACAGCGCAAGCTGGCGCGCATCCGCTGCACGCGCAACGTCGAATCGCTGCGCCATCGCAATGGGAGCAACATCTTTGGTATAATCCTCAAAACTGTGAAGTCAAAGAAGTGGATCCTGATTCGAATTGGGTGATGCCAGAAGGTCGAATCCAGGTGGCTTAGGCTGACTTTTCCGCCAGACCTCCCCTTTTATTTCTCGCTGAAGCGTTCCCGCGCCTGGTCCCATTTGCGCGATCGTGTGTCGTGGTGGGCGTTAAAGATTCGGAAATCTTTTTGCCACGCCGGCTAACGTTTTCCGAAGGAACAGGTAAATGAACAATCCGATCGAAAACGAAGCTGAAATGCAAGACCTGAATCGTGAGATACTTTTTCGGTCCGCACTGGAGGACGAAGCAGACGAAGGAACAGTTACGTCTGCCAAAGATCCAGATAGGATGCTCAGCATCATTGTGCTTATACTTGCCTGTCTCGGGCTTGCGGTCCTGGCGCATGTAGTTGTTTAGTGACTAACTACACGGCAAGCCATTTCTTCTAATAGGCGGCAGTAATCCAACTGTCGATACAAGCCGTCACGCCATTACCCGACGGCTTGTTTGTTTTATCACTTTCACACCCAGCAAAGCAGCGCGCCGACCCGGCCAGCCAGCTGGTCTCGCCATATAGCACCAGCCCTGTCGCTCTTCCTAAAGAACGCCATGGGTGGATTGGGTGAGCATCCACTGTTTTGCATCGTATGACTCTCGTTAGGCCGGTAATTCAAGGCTCTCGCATTTTGTCTGCCACGCCCAACAAAGGTTTCCGAAGGAACGGGCATGAAAACAAAGTGCCTGATTTCGAAAAGATACCTTGTTGCAGCGTCGTTGATGCTGATAGGTGTGGTACTGACATGTTACAATGCCGGTGCGAACTTGCGTCGCGGCAGCGAGGAGAACCGTAGCAGTGGGCCCGACATTTTGCGCAGTGAAAACGATGACGATCCCGAGTATCGGGAACAGCGTCGTGAATTTTTGAACCGATTCTTTGGTAATGATTCAGGCGGCGTCTCACCCAGCGCCTACAAACGCGCGCTGGCTGTCGCACGCGCGCTTCCTGCGAGCCCGCTTTTGGAAGGCCAGACATTCAGGTCGCCGGAAACGCCCGGAGCACTGGCACCGTGGACCTCTCCCGTGGCGCCTCCCATTCGGAACAGTTACAGCGCAAATGCAAGCGCAGCGGTTTATAGCCTGGCCATCGATCCGATAAACGCGGACGTCGTTTACACAGGCAGCTTCGGCGGCCTGGCCAAAACAACCGACGGTGGCGCAACGTGGCGGTATTTGTCTGACTCGTGGAATTCACAGAGCGTTAGCGCGATCGCTATCAATCCTGGTGCGTCTAACGACGTCTATGTGGGTACCGGCAGAGAAGGCACTGGCTATGCATCTTATGAGGTTGGCATCTACCGCTCGTTGGATGGAGGCGTAACCTGGAATACCCCTCTGGGAGAAACTCAGTTTGACGGTACATCCATCAGGGCAATTGCCATTGACCCGAACGGTGCGAACTCCCAATTCGCTACAACGATGTACGTCGCCAATGGCTGCGACCATGGTTGCGGATTGTTCCGCTCAAATGATAGCGGGTTCACCTGGTCGCGGTTGTACCAGGTGGAGGACGGCCTTTATGATGTAGCTATAGATGCTACAACTCGGCCCTCCACCCTTTACCTCACCGGGAAGAACGGGACATTTAAGAGCACCGATTCGGGGCAGTCATGGATTTTCATACGTAGCGTCCTCCGGGAATCGCGCAATCGATTGAGCGTGGTCAACTCGACGCTTTACCTTCTGGAGCCTCGCGACCCGGACCATAACCTATACAAGTCCACAGACCGCGGCGTGACATGGATCCAAATTCCGACGCAATGCCCTGCCGGGGCTGACAGCTGCCACGATTCAAACGGCAACATCGGCTTCTACGTTTTCGCTGTCGATCCCGTTAACCCACAGAACATCGTGGCAGGCAACATGGCTCTCTATCGTAGCAACAACGAAGGCATCACCTGGACTGAGATAGGGCATTGGTGGGGCGATCCCGATCCGACGCGCTGCATCCACCCCGACCAAAGAGCGATCGCCTTCTCGCAAACCGGTGTTGGCGTGGTGTACGTTGGCAATGACGCAGGCGTCGTAAAATCGACAAATGCCGGACAACATTGGGCTAACCTCAATCAAAACCTTCCCGGCGCATTGCTCTACGGCGTGGCGTTAAGCCGGGACGGTACCATGATTGCGGGAACCCAGGACAACGGCGTTATCTTCAGTGATCCACTCATGCCATGGGGTAGGACATGGAATAGCATTCATGGCGGTGATTCCGCCCATAACCTCATCGATCCGACAGATAGCAGGATCGCTTATCTCACCATGTATGGGAAAGACATTTGGAGGGTTACCAGGGAGGCGCCGGGAGCAACGCCAGGGCCAGAGATTAATATTCGCCCGCCTCAATTTGACGAGACTTGTGCCTGCAATTTTTTCCCGACCTTCAGCATGAACCCGCACTCTCCAAAGCATCTGGTCGCGGCATGCCAGCGCGTGGTCCGTACACTGGATGGAACGGCTTCGTCTGTAGTCTGGACCTCGATCGGGAACGATCCCCTTCCGGCCGGCACTCCGGGCGTAATCGGAGTTGTCACCGCTGCCACAGAAGCTCCGGGCAATTCGGATGTCATCTACGCTGTCACCAACTCCGATACGGTTTTTGTAACCAGGAACGCTGGTCTGGGCAACGGCGCCACATGGGAGCAGATCACAGAGTACCGCAATCCGGGGGGAATCTCCGCAGTAAGGGTCGATCCTATGAACTACCAAATTGCCTATCTTGCATGCGATTCAGGCGTCTATAAGACCACTGATATGGGAATGAGCTGGGCCCAATACGGAATCCCTAACCTGATCTATCGCGATGTGGCGATCGATCCAGCGAATCCCCAGCATATCTTTGCAGCTTCTAATGCAGGGGTTCTTGCCAGCACAGACGGTGGCGGGAGCTGGGGAAATGTAAGCGAAGGCATACCCGCAGGCATGGTGGTTAGCGCGCTCTCCTTTAATGCCGCGAGCCGGCAGCTTGCCGCTTCCACCTATGGCCGCGGAGTTTACATGCTCAACGTCGGCCGATCCGTGCTGCTGAATCCCAGGCCGCGTCCCACTCCGTTACCGAGGCCATAATTTTTAAGGAATGTATGCTCAACTCAATCTCGATAATTCCACTCTCGCAGGATGAAGTGATAGCTTCTGGCCACGCCATGAATTGGGACGCTATCAGGTCAGTGAACGGAAGTTCCACTCACTGCAATAGGGCACGAACCTTCCAAATAAAGGCGAGTAACTTCCTCTCCGAGTTGAAACGGCGGAAGGTTTACAAAGTCGCAGTCGCGTACGCTTTTGTCTCCTGGCTACTGATCCAGGCCGCATCGATTTTTCTGCCGACGTTCGATGCGCCTCCGTGTATGATGAAAGCAATCGTCGTGTTTCTCGCGCTGGGTTTCATTCTTTCCGCAATTCTCTCATGGGTTTTTGACATAACCCCGCAGGGAATAAGGCGAACGGCGGACACTTCGCCGGACGACGCGGTTGATCTCGTTCGGCAGCTCGAGGCGCAGGCCCGACAAGAATTCGTCCGCGGTTATTTATCCGCCCTCCTTTACGCAGGACTGGGAGACAAAACGAAAGCGATTGATTACCTCAAACGCGAATACCTCAATCACGACAACATCAATCCCACAGGCATATCAATCGATGCTATGCTTGATAGGCTGCGGGGCGATTCTCGGTTCGAAACATTCGTGCAGAGGCCGCAGTAAATCATAACTTGGTCGCGATTAAAGTGACAGCGTTGACTCACGTTCGATGATCCTGTCCCACAAACATAAATTCATCTTCATCAAAACGGCGAAGACCGCCGGCACAAGCATCGAAGTGTTTCTGTCGAAACATTGTGGTCCGCAGGACATCGTGACGCCTATTCTGCCGCGTGTTGAAGGACACCAACCGCGTAATTACGAGGGCCTAATTAATCCGGTTCCCGAAATTCTCGAACGGCCAGGCAAGTTTTTCTCCGTGCTGCGCCACACAATGGCAAGCCGCACGAAATTTTATAATCACATGCCGGCGCGCGAGGTGAAGCAGCGTGTTCCCGTGGACGTCTGGAACGGCTACTTCAAATTTTGCGTGGAGCGAAATCCGTGGGACAAAGTTTTGTCTCATTACCACATGCACGCGGCGCATGAAGGCGGCGGGCTTTCGCTCGACGAGTATCTCGCTCGCGGGCGATTTCCCATTAACGATTTCCGGTACATGGATCGTTCGCTGAGCAAAATCATCGTCGATCGAATCGTTCGCTACGAAAACCTGCTGGTGGAACTGGGTGAAGTGTTCGCGCGACTCGATGTTCCGTTTGACGGTACGCTCGATGTCGCAGCAAAATCGGAATATCGCGCCGACCGGCGGCCATATCAGGAAGTGTTCAACAACGAACAACGGCAAATTGTAGAGAACGCGTTCGCCAAAGAAATTGAACTACACCGTTATCGATTTGAGCCGTAACTCGAAACACATTTGCGCTGGCTCAATCTAAGCTTGCCTTTCCTGCAGTCGTTTGTTTGCATGGTAATGTGCCTCCTGCGGAACATTCGTTGACATCGCTCAGCGCGACCGGTGAAACGGTCTATGGTCCGGCGGTCTTTGCTACGACGCACTGGAGTGTAGTGCTCGAGGCACAAGGTGAATCGCCCGCGGCACAAAAGGCTCTCGAAAAACTTTGCCGCACGTATTGGCGGCCGATCTATGGCTACGTACGGCGGCACGGCGCTGGCACTGAGGACGCCGAAGATCTTACCCAGGGCTTTTTCGCGTTGTTGCTCGAGCGCAAAGATCTGAACAGTGTGCGCAAGGAAAAAGGACGACTTCGTTCGTACCTGCTTGCTTCAGTGAAACATTTTCTCGCTGACGAGTCGCGTCGTGCCATGGCGCTCAAACGCGGTAAAGGACAACGCTTAATTCCGTTCGACGACATTCGGGAGGGGGAGCGCATCGAGGCGGAACGCTGGGATCGCCTCACGGCCGATCAAATCTACGAACGGCGTTGGGCGTTCACGGTATTGGAGCAAGTGATGGAGCGACTGCGCGAAGAGTATCGCAGCGCCGGGAATGTGAGCTTCTTTGATCAGATGAAGAAAATGCTCATGGACGAACCGGACCGTCCGTCGCAAGCCCAGATCGCAATCGAATTCGGCATGACTGAGAACGCGGTCAAGCAAGCCTTCTACCGGTTTCGTCAGCGTTACCAAACGCTATTGCGCGAGGAGATCGCACACACCGTGGCTATGCCCGGCGACGTCGAAGACGAATTGCGCTATCTCATCGCCGTAGTTCGGACATAAGGTTTAAAGAATCTCGTTCGCAAAGGGCGCGAATGCTTTAAACCGCGAGCCATTTTCCGCGTAACTTCGCACCGAATCTTACGCATTACGTAGGTGAATAAAGGAAGGATCAAAACCTATGAACCATCAAGATAGCGGAACGATAATCATAACTTTTCTGCTTCTCCTTCCCTGGCTTGGGCACGCCGCAGTATCGGCCGTCGCCATATGGCGAGAACACATTGAAACGCGAGGCAGGAAAGCAAAACAAAACTTCCGTAGCCAACTTTCCGCGTAACCCCGCGAGGGCTTTTGCGCATTACCTCAGTGAACGGGCGGAAATGAGTTCTCAATGATGAGAGCTCCCCGAAGGTTCGTGAGTTACGGTTTCCTGCGGGCGCCCCATGGCTCCTGATCACTTCCGACGTCCCAGGCGCGGTTTATGGCACTAACGCTAAAGCCATCAACATTCCTAGGACTGATTACGGGGCTGACAGCAGCCGGCAGAAGAATACGGCCACGGGTGCTTCGATCAGTTTCAATCAATAGGTCGACAGTAACAACACAACCTGGCCGGGGTAGTCGTCCTGTTCAACAACAACGGCTCAGCGAGTGTCGTCTACCTCATGCGCGATATCGGTGTGATCCGCGGTTCTTCGCGAATTTCCCGCGTAACCTCGCGCCGGCTTTTACGCATTACCTCAGTGAATGGCCCGAAATGAGTTCTCAAAACGGGAGTTCAGGGAAGGCCAAAACAAGAAAGGAATAACGAAAATGAAAAATCAAAAAGCAGTATTCACAGCCACTGTGCTAGCGCTGACGCTTGCGTTTGCGTTTGCACCAGGCGCCGAGGCGGGGCCCCACCCCGACGGTGGTCCGACCCATGACCTGTTTTCCAGTGCGCGCAGCAATGCGAACAGTGAGGCCGGAGCTAACTTCGGCAAGCCTGGTGTCATCCTTCCGATTGTCAGCATTAGCTTCGCCCCGGTCGGGCTAACACTGGATCAGACGGCGCGGCTTAACCTCGTGAACATGAACGTAGCAAATGGTATTACCGTTAGCTGGCGGTTCATAGACGCGAAGGGCGCCATACTCGCTCAATCCTCAACTACCCTGGAAGTCGGCAAAATTATTTCTGTCGATTTTAAGCGGCACTCGCTGCCAGGCGAGTCTCCCGAACAGCTCCGGGCTGAGATGCAAGTTCAACTGGACATCCACACCTCTGGAGTCCCGAGCGACAGCCTCCACCGGAGTCTGGAGGTATTCAATAATAACACCGGCGAAACGACAGTGCACATGGGTGGTGGAGGCTCGTAAGCATTCTGTAGCATGGAAAATCAGAAGGCATGGCCTAACGAAAGTCCCAACGGGCAAAACAATGAAAGGAAAGGACCACAAAGCGCCGGGGCGCGGCGGGACAGCGCCCCTGCCGGGACAGTCAAGCCTGACTCTCCCCATTTTTGAACGTGCACGAAATAACCGTGTTGCGATGCACGAAGTTCTTCGTGTTTGCCCCACGACTAACTCGCGGTCGCGAACTCGGAACAATCGTTCCCTGACCGTTTTTGGCAGCCTGGATTTCCAAACCTGCCGTATAGCCGATTCCCCTAAATCGGCCGGGCGTGAAGCGGCGCTCGAGGTGGGTTTGGAAACCCGGGCTGCGACGGTCAGGCGGGGCGATCTTACTTATAACTCTAGTTTGTCATTCGTCGCATCCTGCCATCGGTAAATCTCGGTGGTGCAACGGGAAACTACTGACGCGTATTGCGCATCTGAGTAAAGATTGCGCGTTTCGAATGGATCGTCCTTCAAGTTATACAATTCATTCAAATCTTTATCGCGCAGACAGAGCTTCCAGCCGTCGGGAGAAACCAGCGTCCGAGTGGATTCTTCGACCGCGCGCTTGATCATGCGCCGCCGAGCGAGCCTGCTGCCCTTTTTCACTTTCGTGCGGTTCGGAGCCCACTCGAGGAAGACATTGTTCGGCAAAGCGGTCGCGTCATTGATCAATGGCAAAAGACTTTTGCCCGCGCACTGCGGGTGATTTGATTGGCCGAGAAGATCGAGCAACGTCGGTACGAAATCGACGTGGCTCACTGGATATGAAATCTTCTTCTGACGCGTCTGGCCCGGCAACCGAATCAGCCACGGAACGCGCGCGGCTTCTTCGAACATCGTCTCTTTCCCGAAAAGATGATGCGCACCCAGACTGTCGCCGTGGTCGCTGGTGTGCACCACGATCGTGTTCTCACTCAAGCCGCATCGTTCCAGACAACCAAGAATAGCGCCGATGCTTTGATCGACCAACGTGACCAGGCCGAGGTAACGTTGTTTGATGCTGCGGTATTCGTCGGGTGTAATCCCGAAGAACAACTGCATCGGCAGCCGCTCCCGATCCAACAGCGCTTCAGCCTGCTGCCATTCGCGCATCAAACGATAGCGCAACGGAATGTCTTCGCTTTCCAGAAGCGTAGCCGTCATATCAAGCTCCACCTCATCCAGCGGATTCGCATCGTTGAGCGGACCGTTGTAGGGCGAATGTGGTTCCACGAAGGCAACCACCAGAATGAAAGGATCGCGCTGATGCTTCTCGATAAATTCGCACGCGTGTTTCTCGAGAAACTTTGGCCGCGACAGCTCGACACGCAGATTGCTCACAGCTACTTCCGAGAATCGCCCGTTCGGTTTGTCTGGCGCAATGCCTTTTGAAATAAGAAAATTGCTATAGTCGCCGTGACCATCGGTAGAAATGTAATGCTCGAACCCGCGTCCGACAGGCCCGTCGTCGCCGAGGTGCCACTTGCCGATGTAAGAGGTCCGATAATCCCGGTCTGGCATTAGCTCCGGGAAAACGCGAAACCGCCGATCGAGCAGCACGCTGTTGTGTGTGCACCCGTTGATGTGCGGCCACGTTCCCGTCATGAGCGATGATCGCGAAGGTGTACAAACCGGATGCGTGACATAAGTCCGTTCAAACACCACAGATTCAGACGCAAGCTGGTTCAGATTGGGCGCGCGAACCTTCACGCCTCCGTAGCACGCGAGAGTGTCCGCGCGTTGCTGGTCGGGAAGAAACAGAATTAGGTTCGGCTTTCGGGTATTGACCATGAAATACGAGTCCGCATTAAATCAGCGGTCGTCGCCCACTGCAACGCTTCGTCCGGGGAGCGCACGCCCCTCGCGTGCTGGCGATCGCGCCCTCGCGATCGGCGAATCTCTGCGTTCATAGCGTGAGTTGCTTTCGATTGCGCAACCTTATGGCCGCTTGGCGCGCCAAGCCGTTTCGGCGAGGGCGCCGAAACATGCACGCGAGGCGCGTGCGCTCCCCAGAAATTTCGCGTCGCAACGTTCCACTTTCCCGTGTTTCATAATCCGCATGAAGCGTTTTTTGATCTCACACGTTTTCGGCACGTTACTCGTTACGATGGCGCAGGGCGCGACAAGTTTTGAGTTGGCCGCAAAAGCGACGAACGAGCTCGGAGTCGATCTTCACCGACAGCTCGCGACAGGTGACGAAAACCTCTGCATCTCGCCTTACTCAATCGACAGCGCGCTGGCCATGACGTTTGCCGGCGCCGACGGCGAAACGCGCAGCGAGATGGCGCGTGTTCTGCATTTTCCAAATGGCGGCGACGTGCCCGCCTCGTTCTCGGCGCTTCAGCAGTCGCTCGAACAGATGAGCGCGAAAACAGCTGAACTCGCAAAAGAATCCAAAAAATTCGGCGGCCCGAACGAACCTATCACGCTGAACATCGCCAACAGGCTTTTTGCGCAAAAAGGTTATCATTTCCGCGAGGCGTTCCTGTCATTAGTAAAACAGAATTTCGGCGGCGCATTCGAGCCGCTTGATTTTGTTGCTGATCCCGCGGCGGCCACGCAGTGGATCAACAAATGGGTGGCGGATCAGACGCGCGATCGAATTCGCGATCTAATCCCCGGAGGCGCGCTGGACAAGACAACTCGACTCGTCCTGGCTAACGCGCTTTACCTGAAAGCACCGTGGGCGAGTGAGTTTTCACAGAACGCTACGCAACCGCAGCCGTTCTTCGTTCGCGGCGGTGGACCCGTCGATGTTCCGATGATGCGGAAGACTGATAAGAATTTCGGTTATGCAAGACGCGAAGGATTCACTGTCGTAAGCCTCCCCTACGTAGGCAACGAGCTACAGTTCGTCGTTCTTCTTCCTGACGACATTAACGGACTACGCGGGCTCGAATCAAAATTGAGCGCCGACGTGCTCGCGAGCTGCGCGAAACTGCAAAAGCGCGACGTCAATCTTTATCTGCCAAAGTTCAAACTTGAGCCGCCGACGATTACTTTGGCCAAACAATTTGAAGCGCTCGGGATGAAGACCGCATTCGATCAACCAAAAGGCAGCGCGAATTTCGATAAAATCGCGCCGCGGACGCCGGACGATTACCTCTACATCTCACAGATTTTCCACAAAACATTTATCGCGGTAGACGAAAAAGGAACCGAAGCAGCCGCCGCAACTGCCGTGGCGATGATGGCAGCCACGGGTCTAATGTCACCTCCTCCGCCGCCGATCGAAGTAAAAGTCGATCGCCCCTTCGTTTACGCCATTCAGCACGTGCCGAGCGGCGTCTGTCTATTTCTTGGCCGCGTGACTGACCCGAAATAGAGTAGCGCGAGCGTCCTCGCTTGCGGCCGCAAACTCGCAAGCGTGACGCATGCGCTACCTCAGCAAATCGTTTGCCTCATAACTCAGTTCCCCATTCACAATCCGCGCCGCCGATGTGTACGGATGCGGCTCCACTTTGTTTGTGCCGAGAATGTTCATCACTTCCATCCCTCGCGATTTCAGGTAATCCGCGATCAGCGAACGATGGCAACGCCACCAGACTGCTTCCGCGCACATGATCGCGGTCGGACAAGGAGTGACGGCTTCCCAGCCGTCATGTTTTACTTCGGCGGCTGCCCAAGCCGCCCGTCCTTGACCAGCAACGTCGAGCAGTCGCTCGATTCCTTTTTGGAATTGCTCCGTCTCCATGTAATCGGCGTACCCGCGGAACGACGCGTTGCGCCACGCAGTGTTGCGCGAGTCTGGCTTGGATTTTCGTTTGCCGCCAAGCTCAGGGAAATGTTCGTAACGAATTGCCTGCGCCTTCAGCGATTCCGCCAGCGCGTCCCTGTTGAAGTGCGGATAACGCTTCGAGCCTGGCCACGCGCGCACATCGGCAAGCAAGTTGATCTCGTTTTCCTTCAGCAACGAAATGAACTCATCGATCATCCGTGTCGAGTGCCCGATGGTCCAGATTCGCATGATTCAATAAAGGATGCTGATTCACATTGAGCGGGCAAATCATACGAACCGTCAGTATCGAAAAGTTCGCGATGGCGAGGACGCCATCGCCAGCACGCGAGGGCGCGTGCGCTCCCCAATCCACTTGCTTGCGCGAGACGCTCACAGCAAACTTCAATCGTGAGCGAGTTTCAGTTCGGCGGCGAATTCGTGTGGTGGCCTTCACCGGAGCTGATTGCGCAGTCGAATCTTCAGCAATTCATCGAGAAACATCAGCTCGGTTCATACGACGAATTGATGCGACGATCCACGACCGACATCGCCTGGTTTTGGGACAGCGTTTTGCGCGATCTCGACATTCAGTTTTACAAACCGTACTCGCGCGTTGTCGATCTGAGTGAAGGTAAGCCATGGGCGAAATGGTGCGTGGATGGCGAAATGAATATCGTCCACAACCTGCTCGATAAATATGCCGGCACACCGACCGACAGGAAGCCGGCAATAAAATCCGAAACCGAAGACGGGACAGTTCGCACGCTCACGTACAAGGAACTGCGCGAGCAGGTCGATCGCATGGCAAATTCCCTGCGCAGTCTCGGACTCGGCAAAGGCGACGCCATCGGAGTGTTCATGCCGATGGTTCCGGAAATCGTCGTGGCGATGCTCGCCATCATTAAGATCGGCGGGATTTTCCTGCCGCTCTTTTCTGGATTCGGCGCAGCGGCAATTGTGTCGCGATTGAATGACGCCGAAGCAAAGGCGCTCTTCACTGCCGCTGGAACGTATCGTCGCGGAAAATTTTGTCCGATGAAAACAATCGCCGATGAAGCCGCCGCCCAAATCCCAGCGCTGCGGCATCTGATCGTCTTAAACCAAGCCGGCGAATGGCTCATCGAAGATGTTCGCGCTGATGCACGACCACCTAGCACATTGTCCGGACCTTTTGATGATTCGCCGACGGAATGCACGTCAGCCGAGGACCCGATGATGATCATCTACACATCGGGAACGACGGGAAAACCGAAAGGCGCAGTGCACACCCATTGCGGGTTCCCGATCAAGTCTGCGCAGGACATGTGGATGGGTCTCGATCTGCACCCCGACGAAACTCTTTTCTGGATGACCGATATGGGTTGGATGATGGGACCGTGGGAAGTTTTCGGCACGTTACTGCTTGGCGCGACCATGATGCTGTACGATGGCGCCCCGGATTTCCCCGGGCAGGCTCGCGTCTGGTCATTAGTAGATCGACACAAAGTGACGGCGCTTGGCGTTTCGCCGACGTTGATCCGCGCGTTGCGCCGCTATGGCGATGAGATCGTCCATCAACATGATCTTTCGTCGCTGCGCAAGTTTGCTTCGACCGGCGAACCGTGGAATCCCGATCCCTGGATGTGGCTCTTCCAAAATGTCGGGCGCGGCAACCTTCCGATCATCAATTATTCCGGCGGCACGGAAATCTCCGGCGGAATCGTGATGGGCAATGTGCTGACGCCCATGAAGCCGTGCGCGTTCTCCGGCCGGCTTCCCGGCATGGCAGCGGACGTCGTTGATGAAAATGGTAACTCGGTGCGCGGACAGGTCGGCGAGCTCGTGATTCGCGAGCCCTGGATTGGAATGACGCGCGGTTTTTGGAAAGATCCCCACCGTTACATCGAAACCTACTGGTCGCGTTTCCCCGACGTATGGGTCCACGGCGATTGGGCCGCGGTCGATAACGACGGACTTTGGTACATTCTTGGCCGCTCTGACGACACAATTAAAATCGCCGGCAAACGCGTCGGACCAGCGGAAGTGGAATCAGTTCTCGTAGCGCATCCGCAAGTCAGCGAAGCCGCCGCGGTTGGCATCCCTGATTCCATCAAAGGCGAAGCGCTGGTTTGCTTTTGCGTTTTAAAGAAAGACGCGAATGGCGATACGACCCTCGCCACCGAATTGAAGCAAAGCGTCGCCCGCGATCTCGGGAAAGCGCTCGCGCCTCGTGAAATCATTTTTGTCGGAGACATCCCAAAAACACGCAATGCGAAAGTGATGCGTCGCATCGTCCGCGCCGCGTACCTCGGCGAGAAACTCGGCGATACCTCTGCGTTGGAAAACCCGGCGTCGCTCGACCAAATCAAGCGCGCGGCGACAGGACAAATTACATAAGGTAGGGCGCGTCACTCCGTGCACGCCGTCTTCGGTAGGGCTCGCACTCCTGTGCGAGCCGCCGATTATCCCGAGACGGCGTGCACGCCTGGGCGCGCAAGCCGCGGACTGCCCGCCCTACCTATTGCGTTTGTCGCCGGGCGAGCGTCTCGATTGGCTGGATCTATGGACCTCCACGCGCCCTATCATAACGCGCCATCTGTAGGCGGGCAGTCCTCGGCACGCCGTTTGAAAAACCAGAAAGCGATCGGCGCACCCATTCGACTTCGCCCCAGCGCAAGCTGTGACGCGCCCTACCTATCCAGGCAAGCGGGCGATCAATTCACCCAGGAAGCGCTCGACTTCATCGGGATTGTTTAGCCAATAACTCGCTGCCGTCACCTGCGGTTGCTGGCTGACAAGAATTCCGACCCCGCCTTTCTCGAGCGCGCTAAACGCGTCTTCGTCGGTCCTGTCATCGCCGATGTAAATCGGCAGAACATTCCGACTCTCCAAACCTAACGTTTTCAACAACCAGAGCACGGCTTTGCCCTTGTCCCAATCGATATCAGGCAGCAGTTCGTAAACTTTCTTTCCGTCCATCCTGCGAAGCTCGCGATGTCTTGCTGCCACAGCGTCCACAGCTAAGGCAACTTTGATTGCGTCGTTCTCGTTCACGTTGCGATAGTGCGCGGCGACAGAAAAATGCTTCCGTTCCAACTGCGCACCTTGAATTTCATCAAGCGCTTCGCGTAGTTGCTTCTCTGAGGCGTCGAGCACGGGCAGATAGGCGGCACCGAGTTCCCTGTGTAATCCGCCAGCACCGGCGATATCAAATCCATGACTGCCGGCGTAAACGATGCCATCAACGAGCACGCGACCCCGAACGTCATCCAAATCGCGCCCGCTCAGGATGGCGACCGGCACACGCGCGGCAACCGATCGCAGCGTCTGTCGCATTGATTCCGGGAGCCACGCGTCCTCCGGATGACTAACAATGGGCGTAAGCGTGCCATCGTAGTCGAGAAAAACGGCTAATCGATCACCGCGTTGCGCGATCTGCTGGACATGCTCGAGCGCCGATGGAATCATGATTGTTATATCGTTGAGTCGTTAAGCCGTTAAGGTCATCCTGAGCGGAGCGAAAGTGCAGTCGAAGGTCCCGTGGCGCTAGCGTAAAGTAATGCATCGGGATTCCTGGACTTCGCTCGGAATGACATACTTTTGATCAGCTTCAACTTCTTTATTTTTTACGCTTTGACATGAACCGGCTGATAATCGTTTCCAATCGATTACCGTTCTCGCTCGATTCGGCGGGCGAGGATCTTTGGACGGTCACCCCTGCTGTCGGCGGGCTTGTTTCCGCAGTCGAGCCGGTGCTGCGCGAGCGCGGCGGAGTGTGGATTGGGTGGCCGGGAATCGCCGGCGACGTTCCACACAAGCCGCTGGCCAAAGCCACCCGCGACGCCGGTTACAACGTCGTACCGGTGGCCCTGAGCGAAACCGAGCGCGACGAATTCTACTACGGCTATTCCAACGAGGTAATCTGGCCGCTGTTTCACGACCTTCAGAATTTCTGCAATTTCGATCCGGCGTATTGGCAGGCTTACAAGCAAGTGAACGAACGTTATGCGGATGCGATCATCCGAAGTGCCCAGCGCGATGATTTCATCTGGGTCCACGATTATCACCTGATGTACGTTGCCCAGGCGTTGCGCGAACGAAGCGCATCACAAAAGCTCTCGGCACTGACATTTTTCCTGCACATCCCCTTTCCGCCGTATGACATTTTTGCGAAACTGCCGCAACAACGGCGGCTCCTGGACCCCCTGCTCCAGTTCGATCTCCTCGGGTTCCAGACCCGCCGCGACGTGCGCAACTTTCTTCAGTGCGTGAGGCGCGTGATGCCGGAGGCGAAAGTTCTTTCTCGCGGCGAAACGCATGTGATCCGATTCGAAAAGCGAAAGATTCGCGTCGGGCATTTTCCGATCGGCATCGATTTCGACTCGTTCGAGAACAGCGCAAAATCCGAGTCGGTAGCGCAAAGATCGCAGCAATTGCGCGCCTGTTTTCCCGATTGTCAGTTGATGCTCGGATCGGACCGGCTGGATTACAGCAAGGGAATTCCAGAACGACTCCGCGCATTTCGCGATGCACTGGAGCGATATCCGGAGCTACGCGGCCGTGTCGTGCTGATACAGATCGTGGTGCCAAGCCGGGTAGAAATCCCACGGTATCATGAGTTCAAAGGACGCATTGACCGGCTGGTGGGCGACATCAACGGCCGTTTTTCCACCAGCACGTGGATCCCGGTACAATATCATTTTCGCGGACTCGATCGCGAAGAACTTCTCGCGCACTACCGCGCATGCGACATCGCGTTTCTCACTCCCCTTAAGGACGGAATGAACCTCGTCGCGAAGGAATATTGCGCGTGCCGCACCGACGAGGATGGCGCACTGATCTTGAGCCAGTTCGCAGGCGCAGCGGAGCAACTCAAACCTGATGCTCTGTTAGTCAATCCTTACGATGTCGAGCTGATGGCGGACACGATTGTAAAAGCATTCCGCATGAGCTCGGCCGAACGCACTGCGCGAATGAAGCGGATGCGACGCAACGTTCGTAAGGAAAACGTTTTTTGGTGGGTCGATTCATTCCTTGCCGCGGGATCGCAGTTGGCGAAAAGGCCTTCAGGTCGCCGATGAAATCTTTAGGGACGAATTCGATTAAAGTGATTCGATATAGCGGCTTCAAAGAATTGAAGCACGTGGCTTATGTCCCAGCTGAATCAGCGATTTAGCGATTCAACGTCCTCGCCCCAAACCGGCTCCTCTAGTTGCAACGCTGAGTCATCGAATTCGGTCCGGTTAAATTTCTCATATTGCGCGGAGACATCCGACCATGGCCGCAAACGCAGCTTGACCCGCTCACCCGGGCGCAACCGCGCAGCAGATGTCCACACGTTGTCGCGCATGCTCCACAAATAGACCACAGCCTGGCCATGCGACGCCGCCTCGCCGCGCGAATCGGCACCGACAACGTCCACCAAATGTAATGCTTCGATGTGATCCTTGTATGGCACAGTGCCCGGACGCGGCACGGGCGAAATGCTTTCGACAGTTCCGCTGACCTCGATTTCCTCGCCCGCTTTCAAACTTAAAAAGCCAGAAGATTTCGCTTCACCCAGTTTTAGATCGAGAAGTTTCCAATTCCCAAACGACAACTCGCGGTCTGCAAATTCCCAGATCACCAGTTTTTTTCCAGCCAACCGGTCGCGACCGTGCGCGAGCTCGTTGCTCAAAATTTCGCGCGTGGCGAATGACGCGTCGCTGTTTCGCAGAATGCAGTCAATGGGCCGCTTCAATGCCACGCTCAGATGCTCGGCGAATCCCGCTGATTCGCCCCAGCCCATCGCTTCGAAAGAAAAAATGTTTGAGAAACTATCGCCGAGCAGAAGCACATCGGCCGCCTTGCTTGGCCGCCACAGCGCGTTGCCAGTGACGACTTGTCGAATCGTCACTGTCTCCGGCGGAAAAAATTTATCACCTCTCGATAACTTCAACATCGCGGCGATGTCGCCTCGCGCGACGATTTCCTTTTCGATAATCGAGGGCGATGTTGATCCTGCCGACGCTGGCAATTGGAGAAAATCTGCCAATCGTTCCGCAACAAGCTCCATTGTCTCGGGCCGCCAGTGCGTGTCGGTTTCGAGATAACGATGCCCGTTTCTTCCTCGCTCCATCAAAAACGGCGCAGGATCGAACAGGCGCACTTTCTCTTGTTCGAGCCGGGCTTTAAATTCGTTGAAAGACGGGTTGGGTAGCGCACCACTGGCCTGAGTCCGGTTGGCGTTCGACACGGCGAGCATTTCACCTTCGACACTTGGTTTCACTGACACCGGCAGAACCACCAGATCGATGCCGCGTGCGGCAAGCTGATTGCGAAAATCGACAATCGCCTTAATCGGATCGGGCTGGACACTGCTCGTTTGCAAACGGTGTTTCATCCGGACCGGATCAAGAAAGGGTGGCCCGATCACATGATCGACATCAGCTCGATAAAACAGCCAGGGATCGTGACCCAAATAGACCTGCTCGTTGCCAGCGCCCAGCAACACAGTGAGTAGATATTGCACGCGCGGCAGAAGCCATTGGGAGACTAACGACTCGTTTTCCAACGTGCGCTCGACGCGTTTCAGATCTTCAGCGTGGGGAAGCCATGGCAGCGATTTGAAAATGGAAATCATTGGCAAGCGGCTGATCGAGCCCGCTGCGCGAAATTCTCCAACTAGCTGAATCGTTGGAACAGTGACAATCGTTAACAAAAACAGCGCAATAAGAGTTTGCCGCGTTCCGGGCGCAAACTTCGTGTTCTTTAGCGCCAGATCGGCTTCTTCTTCGCGCGGAAGTTTTCGATGCGCCGCGCTCGGAGTCGGATCAGCGTATCTCGGCAACGAATATTTCGGCAGAGGTGCGTGAGTCGTGGGCGGTGCTTGAGTCGTTGGCATATTTAACGCGCTAGAAAATGAAATAGATAAAAGGATTGTATTCCTGCGTGGCCAGGACGATCAGCGCGAGCCAGCCGAGCGCGAAACAAGTCGCCGTCTTTGGCCAGGTCATTTCCTGGCTCCAATCCCAAGTCTGTCTCCCAAACCAAACAACGATTCCCGCGGTCAGAATCGACAAAACGTAATACGGCTTGTAAATCAGGCCGCCAATCAGCGCCGCATTCGGGAACGGCTGATTCAGGTGGAACATCGCGCCGAGATATTGGACAGCGCCGCGTAATGTTCCGCCGCGAAAGAAGACCCAGCCAATGCTCACGATCATAAACGTTAGGGCGATCCGCAATAGCTTGGGCAGACTATGATAAAGACCTTTGCGGCCCTGGCTGCGCTCGAATGCGAGCATCCCGCCATGAAGTCCACCCCAGATCACAAAGTTCCATGATGCGCCGTGCCAAAGTCCGCCGATAAGCATCGTAATAATGAGGTTCGCGTACGTGCGGGAAAGGGCGCCCTTGTTGCCGCCTATCGGAATGTAAAGATATTCGCGCAGCCACGTGGAAAGCGAGATGTGCCAGCGCCGCCAGAAATCGGTGATCGATTGCGCGAGATATGGCGAATCAAAATTTTTCGCGAAAACGAATCCGAACATCAGGCCGAGCCCGATCGCCATGTCGGAGTAACCGCTGAAATCGAAATAAATCTGGAACGAATACGCGAACGATCCGACCCACGCGTCGAGCGTTTGAATCGAGCCAGCGTCAAATGCCGTGTCCGCGATTTTACCGCACGGATTGGCCAGCAAAACTTTTTTCGCCACGCCCATCATGAAAAACGTGACGCCGCGCGCGAATTTATCGGATGTAAGCCGGCGATTTTTGAGTTGATCGGCGAGGAACGAGAACTTCAGAATCGGCCCGGCGACAAGGTGCGGGAACATCGAGACGAAGCAGGAGAAATCGATAAAGTTGGCCATTGCCTCGGCGTTGCCGCGATAGACGTCGATGGTGTAGCTGAGCGCTTGAAACGTGTAAAAGCTGATGCCGAGCGGCAGCACCACGCGAAAAAACGTGTTCAACTGCGTGCCCTCCAATCCGGCGCTTTGCACCAGCGAGTTGTAAGTATCGATGCCGAAGTTGAAGTACTTGAAAAACCCCAGAACAATGAGATTGCAGACGATCGAGATCGTGATTGCCGTCCGCCGGATGCGCGTCTTGCGATGCTCCGGGTCGACAATTTTTACCGGCTGATTCCAGACTCGCCAGACCTGCCATGTGTTATGTGCGATGACCAGGCTCATCAACCAATCGATGAAGGTTGTACCGAACATCAGCACCATGAATCTTGGCTCGGCCCAGCCGTAAAATGTGTATCCGGCAACAATCAGCCAGGCATTACGCCAGCGTTGCCGCGCGCGAAACAGCGCGTAATAAACGAGCAGCGCGAAAGGCAGAAAATAGTAGATAAAAATGTGAGAGCTAAATACCACGCTCGATATTTGGTGCTTTTTTCTGCAACACGGTTATAGAAAAACTTTTGTTGAAGTCGATCCCATTCTTATCAGGTGTCCGCGAGCGTCGGACAGCGCTCTCACTGGCGGAGCGCAGTGCACGAGAAGGTTTTAGCCTTCCCCGCAATACGTGTTTTTACGCAGCTATCCTTGCGTGTTTGGCTATGCCAAGAGCCTTCGCGGGTGACTTAGGTCCGCTGTCGGAGTCGCAACAGAAATTTATTAATGAACTGGCGACCAAGTCACGCTCGGCTGAAAGTGAACGCGCGGCGGTTATCCCGGGCGTGGACGGCTGGTTCTTTCTTTCCAGCGATATTCGATTTCTCTCGGTCGGCCAATTCTGGGGCGCTGACGCGGCGAAAGTGAGCCGGGCGCACAAGCCCGAATCGGCGGATCCGATTCCGGCGATTGTCGATTTTCATGATCAACTTAAGAAGCGCGGAATCGACCTGCTCTTAATGCCGGTTCCGCCGAAGGCAGCAATTTACCCGGAGAAAATTTTGCCGGACGTCGATCTTCATGGTGAAACGGCGGCTCCGTACCTTGCGCGATTTTACGATGAGCTGCGGAAGCACGAAATTGACGTAGTCGATCTTTCACCAGTCTTTCTCCAGAACCGTGCGAACGAGCATGGCCCGGTTTTTTGCAAGACTGATACGCATTGGTCTGGATTAGGCTGTGTTCTCGCGGCACAAACCATCAAGGAGAAAATTCGCGAGAAACTGGCCGGGCAGCCGCGGAAGGATTACGCGGCAGAATGGAAAGAGATCACGATCAAAGGCGATCTTGGCGATCTGTCCGGACCGAAGACAAAAATCGAGCCGGAAAAGATCGCGATCCGAACAATCGGCGACAAAGAAACAGGCGCGGTGATAAATCCCGATCCGAACAGTCCGTTGTTGATCATTGGCGACAGCCACACGCTCGTGTTTCACGATTTTCTCGCGGAAAAATCCGGCTTGCTTGATCAACTTGCGTACGAGACCGGATTTGCGCCTGATTTGATAGGCACCCGTGGCTCGGGCGCCACCTCGGTCCGGGTCAGTCTGTATCGGCGCGCACGGAAAGATCCCGACTATCTCGCTAAGAAAAAAGTGATCGTCTGGTGTTTCGCCGCGCGCGAATTCACCGAGTCAGACCAGGGCTGGGACAAAGTGCCTGTAGGTCAATAAGGATGCCAACATCCAACGCTCAACACTCAACGCTCAACATTCAACAGTCTGATTCATTGGAGGTTGGACGTTGGACGTTGGGCGCCTCGCTCGCGAAGACTTTCGGAGTTGGACGTTTTTCAAAGCGGCTAGCCATCTCGGCAATTGCGTCAAGCATCGCCATCTCTTCTTTTGCTCAAAACACTCCCGCTCCTGCTGATCAACCACGTGATCTCACCGTGTTAATACTCGGCGATTCACTTGGCCTGTGTGGATTCAGCAAACGGCTCGACCAAAAATTCCGCGCCGATCCGAGGGTGAAATCGGTTTTCACCTATTGCACATGCGGCACGAATCCGCTGAGCTGGTTAAAAGAGAAACCCTATGCGAACGTTCAGACGCATTGTGGTTACTGGAGCGTTGAATCGCGGCCGGATTCGCATGCCACCAAGGAACTGCGCGATACTTACGGAACGCCCGACGGCCATCGTCCCACATCGCACGCCGTTCCCAAGCTGGATGACCTCCTCGCCACGATTCAGCCGGAAATACTCGTTATGCAAACAGGTTCGAATCTTTTCGGCCTATTTTCGGGACGCGAAAAGGTAAAGCCCGACCGTGATGGGCCGATGTTGCGAAAATACCTCGTGCCGTTCGTGAAGAAAGCGGTTACACCGCCGTCAAAGCTGCGAAAAATTTACTGGGTCGCGCCGCCCACGTCCGGACGCGTTTCAGGCGAAATTCAGGACTTCGTATTCGAGCAGACGCACAAGGATATCGGCAGCATAACTGACTTAATCGATAGTCGAAGACTGATCGCCTATCCCTACAAACACATGGAGCCAGATAAGGAGCATTTCGTTGGCGAAGACATGAACAGGTGGGCGGACAAAATCTGGGCAGAGATCGACCGCGATCTCTCAGCACAATCATGGTCAGATGTGCGGCCGCTCAGTGAATCAATCGCAAAACTGGCCCCAGTGGCCGCGCCGAGTGCAACACCCGCCGCGGCGTCGTTGATCGTAAAAGCGAAACTCGTTTCCAAAACGAAACCGGTTCAGAAAGAGGAATTACTGCCATACCAGGAATTTCTGGTTGGGTTTGTTTACGATGTAGAAAAAGTGATCGCAGGACAGTATGGCGAGAAACAAATCCTGGTCATGCACCCGGCTTACATCGGCCTGCAGCCGCAATCACTCGGGAAATTTCAAATCGGCCGGACCTACGAGCTTCAGTTGCGTCCGTTGGACGGCTCACTTTGGAGTACCATAAAATCGAAAGACGATTCCGGCCGGATCGAGCTGGAACCCTATATTCGCATCCAGGATGAAGCACGATACCCAAAGAGCGGGCGATAAGAAAAATTGGTCGCCAATGATTCGCACGGTTTCATTTTCGCTTGGCTTGCTGGTCGTCATCGGCTGCTTCGTTCTGGCCAGTAAGTTCCAGAAGCCGCAGAAGGCGTCCCCTCCTCCGCCACCGCCAAAGGTGCTGATGATTGGTGATTCATTATCTGTAGGTGGCTTTGGCGAGGCGGTGCGGGAACATCTAGAACACGAGTTTGGGCGCCAAAATGTGGCATTTTTCGCGTCGTGCGGATCGTCGCCGGAGAGTTGGTTGCAAAATGAACCGGTGTTTCATACGCGGTGCGGTTACCGCGAGAAAACGCCCACAAGCGACATTTATCGCGATTATCACAACGGCAAAAGGCCGCCAGCCGTAGCCACGCCCAAGATCGAGACGCTGATCGAGCGATACAAGCCGACGATTGTGATTGTCCAGTTAGGCACGAACTGGATGGATCAAACCCTGTCCGACGATCGCATCCGTGCCGTCCTCGCGCGGTTCCTTAGCGCGGCGCACCGCGGCAACACACGGACGATGATCTGGATCGGTCCTCCGGATTCTTCGAAGTTTTCAAAGGTGCAGAATCGGATTTACCAGTTGATCCAGCAATCGGTTTGGCGGGGCGATCCGGTTATCGATTCACGTCGATTCACGCGTTACCTCATGGGGAAAACTGGTGGCGACGGAATTCACTACAACAGCGAATCGGGCGAGGCATGGGCGAGGCGTGTGATTGCCAGCATCGACCAGGTTCTCGCGGCCGACATTGCAGCGCGCCGCAAAATGGTTAGCAATCGTTAGGCGCAAAGCGAAACGCGTTGAGCGCAGGTGGAATGCGTTGTCCTCAACGCGTTTGCAAAAAATGCGCCTTCGCCGCCAGATGCTTGCCCCGCCGGCGACTAAACTGACATCGTCTTCGGAGCCGTAACGGATGCGAAGCAACGGCTGGGCTTTCCAGCCGATTCACCTTTTAGTGCGAGTGAGAACTTGGGAATCGTTTGCGAGTTTCCATTTCACAATCACCCATCAATTCTCCCTACTCACTTACGGAAGCTAAAATCTCTACGGGCGTGGCGCTGGAGTTGGACGGGACCGTGGCGTCGGACACGGGCGGCGTGGCGGTTGCACCTCAAACGAACCTATATCGATCCGACCATTGAACACGCGATCGAAATGACAGCCTCGCTGATCGTTGAAAGGCGGCGGACTGAAGTTCGGATCGCCGGCGTCAATCGCGGGGCTGCCAGGCAACAACGCGTGCGTAGAGGTTGGGCCGCCGTTATCCTGCAAAGGACCAAGCAGCGGATCGGTATTGATCTGATCGCCCGTGCCAGTCAAGTAACCGGCGGCGTCATCGCTGCTGAGATTGTATCCATCCGAGGTAACGGTGCCGCCGCTGTTGAAGATGTTTTCGCCCAGTGCGCCGGCATTCAGGATTGTGTTGGAGATCTCAACGACACTTTGCCCCCCGTCGTTATAAACACCCCCGCCAGAGCCTGCCGAGTTGCCGGTGATCGTGCTAAGTGTCACATACAGCGACGAGTTGTTGTAGATGCCGCCCCCGCTTGTTCCAGCTGAATTGCCGCTAATGGTGCTGTTCTCAACAGTAGCACTCCCATAGATGCCGCCTCCGCTCGTTCTAGCTGAGTTGCCGCTAATGGTGCTGTTCACAACGGTAGCGCCGCCAGAGATACCGCCCCCGCTCGTTTTAGCTGAATTGCCGCTGATGGTGCTGTTCACAATGCTGGAACCCGGAACAAGACCAGAGCCCGAGACAGAGATACCGCCCCCGCTGCTTCCAGTTGAATTGCCGCTAATGGTGCTATTGGCCACGCTTAGGGAGGTATTAGTAGCAAAGATCCCGCCCCCTCCCGTCGTACTAAAGTTGCCGCTGATGGTGCAATCGATAATCGTGATGTATGCACGGCCGCCAAAAAAGTGCGGTGAAGCGACAACACCGCCCGCCGAATTACCGCTCACCGTGGTGCTGAGGATCGTCGCAGTCACAACTCCAAATTCGCCGGTGACGTTAAAAATACCGATGAAGTTGTCACTAACATTGCTATTCACGACCGTCAGGCTGGACCCGTTGTCGATCCCGCCAACTGAGTTGCGGCTTATGACGCAATTCCTGACCGTCAACATGCCGCCATTATTAATCCCAACCCACCGTTCCTGATGGTCAGGCCAGAGATCGTCGCAGCTTTGACCCCGACAGAGAAAACAGATTGGAACTGGATGCCGACAATCGAGAGCTGGTCGGCGCCAGGGCCTGAAATCGTGACGTTCTTGACGACCACAAGTGCACCGCTGGTCAGGGTGATCGTGCCACTGACCGCAAAAGTAATGCGATCACCATCATGCGCCACGGCGAGCGCCTGGCGTAATGAGCCGGGGCCGCTGTCATTTGTATTCGTCACGGTTATTGTAGCTGCGTGCGATGACATCATCGTCATCGATTCAAGCAGTAACACGGCAATGGCAATGGTTCGCCTCATAACACGGTTTGTATCACCTTGTCGTTTCCAATTGGAAAATAAATAGCCATCAAAAACGTTTTTTTGATGACACGCAAGACGTATGGCCATCATCGGTAACCTGCAAAAAATTTCTGAGACGGTTTGGGAGTTGCCTTCGAGCTACAAGGAAGGCATGCGCGTGCCGGCGCGGATCGTCGCGACAGAGAAGCTGGTGCGCGAAATGGATGAAGCCGTTTACCAGCAGATCAGCAATGTGGCCACTTTACCAGGAATCGCGCGCTACGCGCTTTGCATGCCGGATGGTCATAGCGGCTATGGATTTCCGATCGGCGGTGTCGCCGCCATGGATGTGCACAAAGGCGGCGTAATTTCACCCGGCGGCATCGGGTTCGACATCAACTGCGGCATGCGCCTCATCACCACGAACCTGACGCTGGAAGATGTACAACCACACTTGAAAGAAATAGTCGATCGCCTTTTTCAACGCGTGCCTGCGGGCGTCGGCACTCACGGATTCCTCAAACTATCGCATAACGAATTTCGAGACTTGGTGGAACAAGGCGCGCGCTGGTGTGTCGAGCGCGATCTGGGCTGGCAGGAAGATCTGGAGTTTACCGAGGAGAACGGTTGTATCGCAGGTGCCGACGCATCGAAAATCAGCGAGCGCGCCGTCGAGCGCGGGTATAACCAGGTCGGCACGCTCGGCAGCGGGAATCATTATCTGGAGGTGCAGGTGGCTCGAAAGGAGGACGTGCGCGACAAGGAGCTCGCAGCAAGATTCGGAATCACGATTCCGAACCAGATCGTGGTGATGTTTCACTGTGGCAGCCGCGGCTTCGGACACCAGGTCGCCACGGATTATCTCCAAAAGTTCTTGAAAGTGATGGAGCCGAAGTACGGCATCAAAATTTTGGATCGCGAACTGGCTTGCGCACCGTTCGATTCACCGGAAGGCCGCGATTATTTCGCCGCAATGAAATGCGGATTGAATATGTCATTCGCCAACCGGCAGATAATTCTTCACCGGATCCGCGAAGTTTTTTCCGAAATTTTCGGTCGCAGCGCTGAAGAGCTCGAGATGCGCGTGGTTTACGACGTCTCACATAACACCGCAAAACTGGAAAGGCACGTGATCGATGGGAAAGAAAAGACACTACTCGTGCATCGCAAAGGCTCGACGCGCGCGTTCGGTCCGGGGCACGACGAGTTGCCCGCACGCTATCGCGACACCGGCCAGCCGGTGATCATCGGCGGCAGCATGGAGACTGGCTCCTATCTACTCGTCGGGACAAATTCAGGCTCCGAAACATTCTTCAGCACTGCGCACGGGAGCGGCCGCACGATGAGCCGCACCAAGGCACGCAAGCAGTGGAACGGCAAACAACTCCAGCGCGATCTCGAAGCGCGCGGAATTTACGTTCGCAGCACCTCATGGGCAGGTCTCGCGGAGGAAGCAGGTGGTGCTTACAAAGATATTGATGAGGTAATCGCCGCGACCGAGTTGGCAGGGATCAGCAAACCGGTCGCGCGATTCACGCCGATTGGAAATGTGAAAGGATGAAGTGAGTAACAAAATCCAAACGATTGTAGGGCGTTTCTGTGAATCCAAAGCCATGGCGTCTGACACAGACGCCCTACAAATTGCGATTCGGACTGCTCGTCATCCGTAATTCGTCGTTGTTTCTGACATGCTCCGCACTCCAATCACATTAATTACAGGTCCGCTCGGCAGCGGGAAGACGACCTTGCTCCGTCACATTCTGGCGGTGCAACCTGGGAAAATCGCGATCGTGATGAATGAGTTCGGTGAGATCGCGATCGATACGAAAGTGATTGAAGGCAAAAACGTGCGAATCGCCGAGCTAGGCGGTGGCTGTGTTTGTTGTTCGTTGCTAGGCGAATTCGAAGCGGCGGTGAACGAGATCATCGAGACGATCGCGCCCGAGCGAATTGTGGTCGAGACGACCGGGCTCGCCGAACCTGAAGCGCTCGTGTTCAACATCCAGGAAGCGCTGCCACAATGCCGGCTCGACGGCGTGGTTTCAGTCATCGACGCGGACATGCTTATTCGTTTCCCGGAACTAGGCCACACAACCCGTCTGCAAATCGAAGGCGCAGACATCTTGTTGCTGAACAAGATCGATCTGATCGAGCCGGGGCAGGCCAAGCCGCTTGAGACGAAACTGCGGGAAATCAATCCGACCGCGGTAATTGTTCGCACCGACGTTGCAGGATCGATCCGGAACTGTTGTTTGGATTTGATCGCTCGCCCCGTGAGATACGCTCACGTGTGATCATGCCGTCGGCGATGTCGGATATCTCACCGGGCGAGAGAAACATCGCACGGTTGGGACCGGAGTCACCGACCCCGGCTACAACACATCGGCATCAGCCCGAATTCGAAGCTTTCGAATTCACTTCCGGCAAAATTTTTTCGCGCGATTGTTTCGAAGGCTTTGCAGATGGCCTGCCGGCGAGCGTGATTCGCGCGAAAGGTTTCATCCGCTTCGCCGATGGCTGGCAGCTTTTCAATTTCGTGGCGGGCCGCTGGGAACTGGAACCGTTTGAATTCGATCGCACGGAACTGGTGTTTATCGGGAGGAAAATTGCAATGGAAAAGGAGACGATCCTGAGCGCGTTGAGAGCGTGCGAAACCCAGTAGCGCGTCATTCCGAGCGAAGTCGAGGAACCCCGATGCATTACGCTTGGTAACGCCGCGGGATCCTTCGACTTCGCTGCGCTTCGCTCAGGATGACGATTGTTGCCAATGCCCTACGAATATCTCGAGGAAATCGGAACGGCTGACATCGCTTTTGAAGCGACCGGGCGCGATTTGGCGGAATTGTTTAACGCCGCTGCTGACGCGACGACGAACGTGATGATCGACAACATCGAGGCGATTCAACCGCGCGAGACACGCCAAATCGAGCTCTCGAATGAGAAGCTCGATATGTTGTTGTTCGATCTCCTGCAGGAGCTGATCTTTCTCAAAGATGCCGAGCGTTTGCTGCTGCGCATCCGAGAAATGCAAATCGCCGAGAGGGATGAAAATTATTTTGTGAAGGCAACGGCCGAGGGCGAACTGCTCGATGCAGAACGGCATCATCAACGCGCGGACGTGAAAGCGGTGACGCTTCACGGTTTCTCTGTTGAGCGGATGGAAGACGGCTGGAAAGCGAGAGTGCTTTTGGATATTTGAAGTGACGCAGACCATCCTGCCCTGCGAGGCCCGTGTCTTGAAAAGTGCCTGCTCAACGGACATGATCATCACTCGATGTCGACGGGCCGACATATTCCGCGCCGCGGCTTCGACCCGTACGGCGAGGTCCCCCGTTGCTCGCCGTCGCCTCCCACATTAGCGCCAACCGGGAGTAAGTTACTTCGTCACGTTTCGGCTGGCGGATTAGTGCCGCAACCACTTCTGCGTCAGTGGCGGCACGAATGCGATATTTGGCTTCGATTGCATCCGCAACCATGGAGTGCTGACGAACAACGCGAATACGAAGTGCGTCTCATCGGTCGCATTCAGGAGATCGCTTGATGCGGGTATTGAGGCTTGCCACCTGCGGAGACCGGAGGTACGCGCGGAAGTGGAAGCTTGCCTGATGCAATTCGATGGGAAAGATTATGACACTGACGCGTTTGCATTTGTCCGCAAAAAAGAATCGGACGCACAATCACTATCGACTCTTTTTTTGAGTTGACGAGCCGATGCAATCTCGGGGTTTTTACGATATATGTTCGGATGCGCACTTCCGCCAATCCCGCCCATGATACAGAATCCCGCTGTATCCGCGTCTCTGTGAGACGCATCAACCTAACTTACAATCGTCCCAAGGCCTTGCGCTTCGCACAGCGAAGCGGCTACATGTCTTTACGGGCGAGGAGCTGGCGTCGGGCGAGGGCGAGGCGTTGGCGTCACTCGAGGTCCTGGTGGTGGTGTCGCGGTCGGAGATGCTGTGGCCGTGGCCGTGGCCGTTGCCGTTGCTGTTGGCGTCGCAGTAGCAGTAGCAGTTGCAGTAGCAGTCGCTGTCGGCGTCGGAGTTGGAGTTCCTCCTGCCTGGCAGAACTTTTCCATCGAGCTCAAAGTTATGAAGCCGTCGGTCGTGTAGCCACCCGCCAACCAAATCCTCGTAGTGCCATCGGTGTCGGTCGGAAAATTGCGTCGCGGAGTGATAAACGGCAGCGCTGTCGTCCAAGAGTTGGTACCCGGGTCATAGACGTCTACCTCGGTGGAAGGGTTAGGCGCGGTTCTGCCCCCACCCATCACATACATGAGACCATTGAAGTTAAGCGCACGTGTCTCTCCTGTCGCTCGCGGTATGCTGGCAATCGTGCCGATCGTATCCGCGATCGGGTTATAAACAAAAGAGTTTGTGGTATCGTTAAGAAGGCCAGCGCTGATATTGCTACCCCCACCTGTGTAGATGAGGGAGCCGATAGTCGTCGTCGGTATGTAGCCGAGCGGAACAGGCAGAACAGCAGCCTTTTGGACCCACGTAGTAGGAGGAGTAAACTCCCATATCTGACTGGTCCCATTTCCCGCGGGGATGTCGAACCCGCCCAGGATGTAGAGCTTGTTCTGGAAGATCGTGAAGCCACCGGGCAGAACAGCATTAGAGCCAACACCAGGCCAGGGAGCAGCAACTGGACTGATCACGTCGGTCACCGGGTCGTAACGGAAAACGCGACCCGTAGCGACCGTCGCGCCGCCAGCCGAGCCGCCTACACAGTAGATGTAGGGAGTTCCAGCATCGGAGAGCACGCCGCAAACTATGTTGTTCACCTGGTTATCAGGATAAGTGGCTGCCTTGGTAGTCCAACTGTTTGCGACCGGATCGTATTCAAACGGATGCATGAAATCGTTACCTACTCCGTCGGTACTGCGGCCGCCCAGCGCGTAAAGCTTCCCGTTAGGCACGAAATAAACACCCACCATCCTCGTTCCCGTGCTGGGCATGTCCGGACCGGCAGACCATCCCGACTGTGCGCAACCGGCGGAAACGTTGACCACGCCGGTCATGCCAACAAGGCAGTGTGCCAGGCAGAAATACGAGTAGGTGCCGGCACTCGCGAATGTATGCTCATACATGGTACCTACATTGGAGAGGCTTCCCGGAAAGCAGTTCGTGTCGTTAGGCGAACAAAATTGCGAATCAGCCGCGCACGGCGGGCCGCTGGTGACGCTGTGGCCGCTGCCGTCCCATGTCCAGCGCACCGTGTCGCCCACTGAAATATTGACTGTATCCGGGTGAAACGCGAAGTCAGGCCCCACGGTCACATCAACAATTTGGCTGGTTGCCGATGGCACTCCGTTTACGGCCTGGTGGCCGTTTTGATCGACAATTCGGAGTGGTGGCGCGCTCCTTGTATTTGGCGCACTTGCGCTCCTCTGGCCAGATTCAGCGCGCACCAAAAATCCGATCGCAAAAATGGCCGCGACCCAAAAAATCAACCGTGCTGCATTAGATATTTTCATACTTCGGTTTTTTCTACGCGCCAGTGTCCATGATTCCTTGTGTCGAATCGCAGCTGACGCTCTGCGATTGAGTGCCTCTGATATTGCGCGGGAGGCTGCGAAAAAGGCAAGCAGAATTTTCGGCCAAACGGAAAAACGTTCGATCTATCGGTAATCAGTGATTATTTTTTTGAGCTACGCAGGTTATGGTCGCGGCGCGGGTGTCGGCCGCGGCCTGGGTGTCGCCGTTGGCCGCGGTGTCGGGCCTTGCGTTGCCGTTCGAAGAATAGCGCCGAATGCGCCAACAGCCGTTCCCGCATTTGTTTGCGGAAAGGACACGCCGTAAAGGTCCTGACTTGTGTTGCTTTCCTCGCGAATCCAGGTCTGGCCGCCATCGGTAGTTCTTATGATTACACCGAGTTGACCAACAGCGGTTCCATTTGAAGCATCGCTAAAGAAGACGTTTAACAACGTCTCAGAGACGCCGCTGTCCTGAGGAACCCAGTTTCCACCACCGTCCGTCGTTCTAAGAATTGTGCCCTGATCACCTGCAACAATCCCCCTGTCGCTGTCGGTAAACCAGACCGCTCGCAGTTGGTTAATTGTGGCGCTTGTTTGCGGGATCCAGTTTTGCCCGCCATCGGTGGTTCTTAGAATCACGCCGTCATTACCGACGGCTGTGCCGTTATTTGTGTCGGTCAAGTAAACTCCAAGCAAACCACTGGCTTGCCCCTTGGACTGCGGAACCCAGCTCTGCCCACCGTCGGTAGTTTTGAGGATCGTTCCATTGAGGAAACCAACGATTGCTCCATTATTTTCGTCGGTAAAGTGAACTCCATACAGCCAATCAGTTGTGTTGCTCGTTTGTGTCGCCCAATTGTTGCCACCGTCTGTTGTCCGTAGAATGACTCCCTCCTCGCCGACAACGGTACCGATATTGGAGTTTACAAAATTCACTCCGAAAAAGTTTATTCCATCAAACGGGTCGCTTAATCCGCTTGATTGCCGAAGCCACGTATTACCCCCGTCGGTAGTTTTAAGAATCGTGCCATCCGGATTTTCGTAACCCACCGCCGTGCCCGTGTTCGCATCGGTGAACGAGACTCCGTATAGATAATTATACGTGACGCTTGGCTGACTGCTCCATTGCTGGCCGCCATCCGCAGTTTGAAGAACGATCCCTACCTCGCCAACGATCAATCCGGTGTTTGCGTCGCTGAAGGAGACTGCAAAGAAACTGGTCGCACCTTGAGGAAGTGAGTATGACGTTTGTTCAGCCCATTTTTTTCCTCCGTCTGTTGTCCTGAGAATGATACCCGTCCCGCCGAACTCGAATCCGACAACTGTTCCGTTGTTCTGGTCGGTGAATGAGACGCCGTATAATGTCTTGGTGGTCCCGCTGGTTTGAGGTATCCAGTTGTTTCCGCCGTCGGTTGTTCTCAGAATTGTGCCCTGATCACCCACGGCCGTTCCGTTGTTCGTGTCGGTAAACGAGACATCGAAAAGGAACTCCGTCCCCGGATTTGCCTGAGGAACCCAATGTTCGCCACCATCTGTCGTCCTGAAGATTTCGCTCTCACCGAACGTTCCACCTACAGCAGTTCCTGTATTGGAGTCGCTGAACGAAACTCCGAACAGAGTTTCCGCAGTGCCGCTTGACTGAGGCATCCACGTGCTTCCACCGTTTGTGGTTCTGAGGATGACACCACCTTCGCCAACTGCCGTGCCGTTGTTAGAGTCGACGAATGAAACTGCGCGCAAATTCATCACCGTTCCACTTGTTTGAGGGCTCCAGTGAGCGCCACCATCTGTGGTTTTGAGGATCGTGCCATTTTCGCCGACGACCGATCCGTTGTTTGCATCCGTGAAGGAAACGCCCCATAAAGTTTGCATCGTGCTGCTAGACTGAATCGTCCAGGTATTTCCGCCATCGGTAGTCCTGAGGATGGTACCATAATCGCCAACCAGAGTACCGATATTGGCGTTCACAAGCGACACGCCACGGAGATTGTTTCCTTGTGGGAGAGGATTTTGCCAGCGCCACTGCACGCTTGAAGAGGCATTTCGATCGTTCGCCGCGCGTGCTTTCTCGCGGCTCTGTCTGAGCTCGGTATGGCTGGCCAATACCAGTCCACACACGGCTGTAATTACCAAAAAAGACAATATTATCGTTAATCTTCTAGCATTCATCCCCTTTTACCCAGTTAGCGTTGATTGTTAGACCGACGGAGTAGGACGTGCCCTTGGAGTGGGTCGCGGTCGTGGCGTAGGAGTAGCTCGCGGTGTGGGCGTTGGACTCGGCCCAGATCCCGTCGTTCTGAGAATTGCACCAATGTCGCCAACGACAGTCCCTGTATTCGCATCAGTAAAACAAACATCGTACAGCGTGTTGAATGTACCGCTGAAATCTACCATCCAGTTACTCCCGCCATTTGTCGTTCGTACGATCGTCCCTCCCTCACCAACAGCAGTTCCATTGTTTGTGTCAGAAAAGGAAACGTCCCACAAATGGTCGGCTGTTTGGCTCATTTGAGGTCCCCAATGATTTCCGCCATCAGTCGTTCTAAGGATGGTACCGCTATTTCCAACTGCTGTGCCCGTATTAGCATCTTGAAAGTCGACTCCGTGAAGAGGCACTGTAGTTCCACTGGCTTGAGGGCCCCAACTGCTTCCGCCATTAGTTGTTCTTAAGATCGTCCCGCCTAATCCAACGGCAGTTCCGGTGTTAACATCAGTAAATGAGACTCCGAAAAGAAAATTCGTTGTGCCGCTTGTTTGAGGTTGCCAATGATCCCCTCCATCGGTTGTCTTCAGAATTGTACCTTCCGCGCCGACAGCAGTTCCGGTATTTGCATCTACAAAAGAAAGCCCGAACAGGAGGTTAGTAGTTCCACTTACCTGGGCGTTCCACTCATTTCCTCCATCAGTCGTTCTGAGAATCGTGCCCCCTTCACCAACTGCAGTCCCTGTGTTTGCATCGGTAAAAACAACCTCATTTAATTGACTGGTTGTTCCGCTATTCTGGGCAGCCCAATTACTTCCTCCGTCAGTTGTGCTGAGAATCGTCCCAGAGGCTCCGACACTAGTACCGGTGGTTGAATCGGTAAATGTCACTCCGTAAAGTGTCTGTTTTGTACCGCGTGTTTGGATGATCCAGTTAGAACCCCCGTCTGTCGTCGTTAGAATCTCTCCCCCAAAACCGACTATGATACCGTTGTTCGCGTCCACGAAAGAGACGCCATAAAGTATTTGTAAGCTTCCACTCGTCTGGCTGATCCAGTTAGTTCCTCCATTCGTCGTCCTGAGAATTAACCCCACCGGGCCGATAGCCGTTCCAGTATTTGCATCGGTAAAAACAACATCGTGGAGGTCAGAAGGAATTGGATCGGTCTGAGGGATCCAATCGTTTCCACCGTTCGTCGTCCTGAGAATCGGTACTATTTGATCCAACAACAGTACCGGTATTGGCGTCAGCGAAAGAAACTCCGTTGAGATTATTTGTTGTGTTGCTTGTTTGAGGAGCCCAGTTGCTTCCCCCGTTTGTGGTTCTCAGAATTGCGCCATTGTCTCCAACAGCAGTACCGTTATTTGCATCAGTGAAAGACACATCATTAAGGAAGTTTGTTGTTCCGCTGGTTTGTGGAATCCAGTTTGTTCCTCCGTCTGTTGTCCTTAGAATTAAACCATCCGAACCGACAGCAGTACCGTTATTGGCATCTGTAAAAAAAACGCCAAAGAGGACATCGCTGATTCCCTCTCTCTGAATCGTCCAATGACTTCCAGCGTCTGTAGTTCTCAGAATAGCTCCAAAATTGCCTACAACGGTTCCGATATTTGAGTCGGTAAAGGAAACGCCATAAAGATCGTCCTCCGTTTCGCCTGCAATAATCTCCCAGTTGTTACCCCCATCTGTTGTTTTGAGGATGGTACCCCTGGCTCCTACCGCAAAACCATTATTTGAGTCTATAAAGGAAAAATCCTGTAATGTGTTACCCTGTGGTAGTGGATTTTGCCAAACCCATTGCCGACCTGATGAAGCAGCTCCAATCGTGTTGGATCGGTTGGCTGCTACGCGGCTTCCAGCGTATCCACTCTTAATCGTGAGCGTCAGTCCCCAGGCGCCAATCAAACTTAGTATAAGCAATGGGATTTTCAGATATGTGTTCATATTGTTGTTCCGAACGAGTAGCTCGCTTTCAACCTCACGCAGTAGGACGGGGCCGCGGCGTTGGCCTGGCCCTTGGCGTCGGAGTCGCTCTTGGCGTTGGGCTCGCGGTCGGCGTAGGAGTAGAACTCGGCGTTGCCGTCGGTGTCGGTGTTGGTGTGCCGCCTGGGCAATGATTGAAAATCATGTGCGCGCTGAGTGCACCATTCTGTGCGCCTGGCGTCGCTACGTTGAGCGTGCCAATATTGCCGTTCACCGCAGGCCAGGCATCCATAGAGCCAAACGTTCCGCCGATAGGCGTGGGATCCCCGCGGCGCGCAGCAATCAACAGATTGCCGTCAGTCAACCCAAGCACAAGACGGTCGCTTGTACCGTTGCTATCAAGGTTAGCCCAGAACACGACATTCCCTGCCGCGTCGATTGTCTGCATTGGATTACGGGAGAATGCCAGCCCAAGGCATTCGCCGCCATCGATGGGATCGAAGAACACGACGACTTTTCGCCAATTACCAGGAGCTCCCGCAAACCAACCGGAGTTGAATGTCTCGGGAGTTGGCCTGTAATCAGCAAAAAAAGCAATCTGTCCGGCATTGTTAATTGAAGCGGCCTGCAGATCAAAGTAGGTTCCACCAATAGGCGTGGGATCAGGCACCTTGACGTACCATTCATCGACCTGGCCGGTGCGAACCACGATGCCACGCTGGGTGATACCACCGCTCACGATGGCGCGGAACGCAATCTGATCCGAGTCATTAATATCGGGCACAGGACCGACGGGGATATTTGTTCCGTCTTGAAATCCGGCACTTTCCGTTCCCAGGAAAGAATAAGTTCCGCCTCCAGGAGCAGGATCACCAACAGCAGCCACTTTTGTTACCACACCATTGTCCCACATAAATATGTCGCTGTTAGTGGTTCCTGTAGCCGAAGCCAGGAAGACAACTTTCCCGCTGTTATTGAGCGAGCCAGGCCCCACGGCTCCAAAGGTCCCACCGATCGGAGAAGCATCGCCAATGGCAGCCACCTTGACAATTTCCCCAGAAGCACCGCGATAAAAAAACAGAGCGCGTCGCGAATCGCCGCCATTGACATCGCAAAAAAAGAGGACGTCACCCGCATCGTTGATGTCGGGTGTGAAGAAGGTGCCAAAAAAAAAGCCGCCGAAATGTCCACCAACAGGCGAGGCATCACCGCACATTGAAGTTGTGTCGCCGCTACCACCTAGCCCGCCACACCCAATTGCGATTGCACTGATTGTGCCGTCTGAGTCAGCAACGAACACACCTTGGTTACGATTTGAGCCACCAACCTGTGAGTTAAATGCGACGCGGCCGGATGCATTGACGGTGGTAGGATTGATGAAAGCCACTGGATTCAATGTTCCGCCGTTCGTGTTCGGCGCGACTTGACCGTGCGCAGCACGCGACTCCACGCCACAAATAGCGCCCGATGGGGGACCGGCACTCGTAACGCTGCGATTTTGTTGTGGTGATACAATCTGAGAACGTTCCGCAGTATCGTGAACTCTTACGTTGGTCTTTGCGCCACTGGTGTTGCCAAGGCCGTTGCGTGACGTCTCGGAGTTGGTCTGGGACCTCTTGTTACTCTTCGGCTGTCCCTGCACGGCCCGTATTGTGTTGATGGCTATAACAAACAGGGCGAGGAAAAACGCGCCTCGAACAAGGTGCGTTACGATCGTAGTAAGCAAGTGTTTATTCATCCCTAGTCATATTTTAGATAATTTGAGTTTATGACTTTCATATTTATCCAGCTATCTCAGCGAGCCGGTGTCGGACGCCGTGCCGGTGTTGGGCGAGGTCTGGGCGTCGGAGTAGGCCGTGGTGTCACGCTGGGTGTCGGGCTAACTGTTGGAGTAGGCGTCGGTGTCGGCGCCGGTCCGCCGCCGTTTGCGGTCCATAGAATCGTGCCGCCTTCGCCAACTGCGATCCCTTGCAACGCGTCGCTGGCGAAGGAAACATCGTTGAGATTGGCAGAGGTTCCACTGGCCTGATCGGTCCAGGCGATTCCCATATTTGTGGTGTGCAAGATTCGTCCGCCCCAGCCCACCGAAAACCCAATGTTTGTTGTGTTTGTTACTGGGAAATCAACGCCCTCTATTGGCTGATCGAAAAATAGTGTTGACCAATTCATACCGCCGTCGGTGGTCCTCGCAATCGCGCCTCTCCCGTCAAAAACGAACCCTGAGACGACACCCGTATTTACATCGAGGAAACGGACATCAGTGGCGCCGCCTTCGTTCTTATCAAAATAAAATGCGTGAAACTCCCAACTGGCACCGCCATCGGTCGTAGCCCCCACCAAAGGTTGGAAGATCGAATTTTGTCCGGCCACAAACCCTATGCTTGGACTCAGCATATGAGCGCCTGGAAAACCGCCGCCGAAAAACCCGCTTTGGCTGATCGGCCACGAGGCGCCGAAGTCAGTCGAGTAGAGGATCGTTTGTGAATCGCCACCAGAAATCCCGGCTGCCCCAAAAAAGAAGACGGATCTAAGCGCGTCTTCCACGCCGCTGGCCACGCTCTGCCACATCGCCCCTCCGTCGGTGGTACGTCAGAATCAATCCCTGGTCTCCAACTGCGACGCCCTGATTACCATCAAAAAAGTACACCTCATACAAAGTGTTTGTTGTTCCCGACAGACGCGGCGCCCACGTCGCTCCGGCATCCGTGCTTTTCAAAATCGTGCCGGCATCGCCGACTACGAAAGCGATTCCTGAATCGAGCAAATAGGCTCCATTCAGGTTGTTGGTCGTTCCCGAATTAGCAGCCGACCATTGACCAAAGACGGTTAGGCTCGAGTAGAAAACGAGCGACAAGAAGAGATAAACTGTTTTACGCATAATGTCATTCTGAGCGAAGCGAAGCTGCAACGCAGCGGACCAGGGTCCGCGAGGCCAGGCTTTCAATCTCGGATCAAATTTGGACGATCCGTTAACAGAAATAAACAGAGATGTTTCGCTCCGCTCAACATGACAGCGCATTGATGAGGGGTTCTAGTCTAGTTGACCGACCTTCCTCACGCAAAGAAAGGCATCGGCTACCGTTTGGGGCGCCCGATTTCTTGAAGCAGCTCTATCTGAATCTGCTGAATCTCAAATAGCCGGTTATACTGACGGCGCAAGAGATGATCGAGTTTCTCGTGCAAATGCCGAATCTCGAGCTCCGCTTTCAAGTTCACCTTGTAATCATTTTCCGCCCGCAAACGGTCGCGCGCCTCGGAACGGTTTTGACTCATCATGATAACCGGCGCCTGCACCGCAGCCAGGCAGGAGAGGACCAGATTTAGCAATATGAATGGAAACGGGTCGAACGCGTGTGTCGCGAGCATGATGCCGTTGAGAGCGATCCAGACGAGGATCACCGCCCCAAATGTAATCAGAAATTTCCAGCTCCCGCCGAATTCCGCGATCCGGTCGGAGAGTCGCTCGCCAAACGTGAGTTTCCTTTCGAACTGTTTAATGATGTCGCTCGAAAGAATCTCATGCTGTTCCAGGCTTTCGACGACCTCCTGGTCGAGGGCGGAAAGCTCGCCGATCTCGTCTTCCAAAACTTCCTTGACGTAATCCTTCCGAAACTCGCCTAGATCTTCGAAGCAGATGAATGCTTTGTTGTCGAGGTCGGGCATTTTCCTTTTGATGAACTCCAGCAGAGACGGCCGAATGAGTTCGGCGATCATTCCGCTGTTTGGTGACTTCGGATTTTTACAAATCTGGCAGATCAGTGGTGGGGTGCTCATCGGGATTCGCTGCCGAATTAAACCGCTTCGGGTACTGGTTGTCGATTCCGGTTTCGACCCGGCTACAGCGTGCGCTGGCCTCAGCGCAACTTTGCTTAAGACTGATTCCAAACTGGCAGTCAGCGTTCGGCACAGCTGGCCGCTTGATCGGATCCGCGTTTCAGTCGGTAAGAGCAGCGCGCAAGCGATCGAGAAAAGGAACCTGCCTGGACTTTAGTTTGCGTCTGGCTTTTTTCTCGGAGAAGAAACACGCCTGATCGACTTCTGGAAAGCTTTGGTATTTCCCAGAACGCGGCGGCCATTCCAGCTCGAACAGATTTGATTTGCACTTGAACTGCTCCGGCAAATCTCCCTCGAATGCCCAGGCGTGAACAATTTTGCCGCCTTTTTGCTGAATCCAGCCGAGCTCGATCCATTCCTGAACATTTTCGGGACGAAATCCTACTTCCTCTTCGAATTCAATTTGAGCGCGCGTCAGTAAATCTTCTTCGGGAGCTGCTTCACCTTTTGGAATTGTCCATACGTCTTCATCCTTGTGAACGAATAATGGTCCGCCGGGATGCGCCAGGAGAACTTCTATTTTATCCTTCCTGCGGCGAAACATAAGCAGACCGGCGCTGATCCGACTCCGTGCTGGCATTGACTTCTCGGGCACTGTTCTACTTTACCCCGCTCCCATGTCTCGCGATAGGTGCGAGGTCTCGCCTCGCACCCCAAACGTGAAATGTGTAGGTGAAAACCATGTCGCCCATGAGGTCATGATCCAATCCGTCCCTGTGTCCATTCCTTAGCCGCGCGAGTAAAACCGTTGCTTTCGAATTTGTCGATTCCCGTGTTGAACGCGCAGCAGTCGATTTTAAGCTTGCGGTAAATGCGCGTACTGGCCATCGACGCTTCTCTGCGCAAAACCGGTGTCGCAATCGTCGACGCAAACAACGGTAAACCGCAGTCTGTTTATTTCGGAACCATCCACAACAAGAGCGCGATGCGTCCTTCATCCTGTCTGGTTTCCATACGCGATCAGCTTGCCGAATTAATTCGCGAACACGCACCGGATTGTTGCGCGCTCGAGTCGGTCATTTACGTGCAAAGCTACAAGACTGCCATCGTCCTCGGCGCGGCGCGTGGCGCGGCCATTCTGGCCGCCGCCGAAAGAGGATTGCCGGTGTTCGAATACCCGCCAAAACGAATCAAGCAATCGACAGTGGGCCGCGGCGGAGCCGACAAGAATCAGGTCGCGTTCATGGTGCGCGCGCTGCTTGGTCTAACCGAAACGCCGGATGCCGACGCAGCAGACGCCCTGGCAATCGCTCTTACTCATTTGCGTATGCACGAGGCAGCGGCGCGTGGTCTTCCGGGAGGAATGCAAATATGAATGGAGGGGCAAACTCCCGTGAGCCCAAGGCGCAGACGCTGTCACGCAACAGGACGCTGGCGTCGCAGGAGCTGCGCCATCCAGATCTCCGCGTTCACTGGGTCGGTCGAATGGAATTCGCACAGGCGCTCGCATTACAGGAAGAACTCGCTGGGAAAAAAAAGGAGGACCCATCGCTTGAAGATCCGCTGCTGCTTCTCGAACACGAACCGGTTTACACAATTGGGCGCACCCCTGATCGATCCAGCTTGTCCGCCACAGGACGGATTCGCCGTGGCGAATTAGGCGGTGTGCATTTGCCGCATCCAGTCTTTTCGATCAACCGAGGCGGGCAAGCAACGTATCACGGGCCGGGCCAATTGATGGGTTATCCGATTATCGACCTGCGCCGGTGCGGCCAGGATTTACACAAATACCTGCGCTGGCTCGAGCAACTGCTGATCGATCTTCTCGCCAAATACGACATTGCCGCGCAGCGACGCGGATCGCTTACCGGAGTTTGGGTCGAAAATCGCAAGATCGCTTCAATCGGCGTCGGTGTACGGCATTGGATCACCATGCATGGGTTCGCGTTGAACGTGTGCGGCGATCTCTCGCCTTTTGATCATATTGTTCCGTGCGGAATCAGTAACGTCGCAATCACATCGATGGAAAAGGAAACGAAGCTAGCGTTCACTGTTGCCGACGTTGCGCGAGCTGCTGAGAAATTGGCGTTGGATTCGATTCTCACTTTGCGCGTTGCGTCGGAAACGCAAGTGATGAACGCTTAGCCAACATGATTCCACTCGAAGACAACGCCGCCGACATTATCGGAAAAGCGCAACGCGGTCTTGGCATTTCCGATTCTGAACTGGCCGAAAAAGCGGGGGTGAGTGCGCAGACAATTCGGAAGCTGCGGGATGGCGATTTCGATGAATCGGCGCTGTTAAACGTCGCGCCGGTTCTTGGCCTGGACGGGCGCGCCCTTAACGAAATTGCCAACGACAAATGGCGTCCAAAGAAAATCGAATCGTTGGACGGGCTCGCGCAATTCACCACCGACTATAACGGCATGGCCGTTAACGCTTATCTTGTGTGGGACCCGACGAAGCGCGTGGCCGCAGCTTTCGATACCGGAGCTGATTCCAAGGAGATGGTGCGCTTTGCGAAGCACCACAAGCTGGATGTGCAACTGATTCTGCTGACGCACGCGCACCCCGATCACGTCGCGGATTTGCCGGGTCTCCGCGAAGAAACCGGCGCAGATGTTTTTACCCCGGCGCGCGAAGCAGTCCCTGGCGCCGAGCCCATTGACGAGGGAAAAAAGTTTCGGCTTGGAAATTTGCAAATCGATACGCGCCTGACGTGGGGTCATTCCCCGGGCGGAATGACGTACGTCGTGACTGGGCTCGCGCGTCCAATCGCCATCGTGGGCGATTCGCTTTTTGCCGGCTCAATGGGCGGCGGCAACGTGTCGTATCGCGATGCCTTACAAAACAACCTCGAGAAAATTCTGACCTTGCCGGACGAAACCATCATCTGCCCCGGGCACGGCCCGATGACCACAGTGGCCGAGGAGAAAGAACACAACCCATTCTTTGTAGGAAGGTTCTGAAGTTTGATGGTCGAGGTTTGAGGTTTGATGTTGCCGGATGAAGAACTCGGCAGAATTACAAGATCGGACGAAGCGTTTTGCACTTCGAGTTTTAGTCTTGATCGATCGGTTGCCAAACACAATCGGTGGACGCGTACTTGCAAATCAACTGTCGAGAAGCGCGACATCCGTTGGCGCGAATTACCGCGCTGCGTGTCGAGCACGATCAAGAGCAGAATTTGCCTCGAAGTTAGGAATCGTGGCCGAAGAAGCCGATGAAAGCTTGTACTGGCTCGAGTTAATAGGAGATGGAAATTTTGTTCCGGAGAGAAGAAGATTGCTTCTCTTGTAACGGAAGCTGACGAGCTTACTGCCATTTTCACATCAGGCCGGCGATCAGCATCACGACCTCAACCATCAAACATCAAACATCATCCACATGAACATTGGATTCGTCGGAGTTGGTCGAATGGGCGCGAACATGGCACGCCGGTTGAAGGACCGCGGTTTTCATGTCACGGCGGTTTACGACACAAATCGCACCGCCGCCACGGAACTCGCGGCGGAGCTTGGGAGCGCGGCCGCTCAAGATTTGTCGGAAGTCACGGCAGCATCCGACGTGATCTTTACCGTGGTGACGGACGACAATGCGATGCGAGCAAATCTTTAGCGGCGCCGGTGACAATTTGCTCGTGAACGCTCGCGGCAAATTGTTCGTCAACTGCGCCACGATCTCTCCAGAAGTGCATGTTGAGATCGAAAAGCTGGCTAACAAAGCCGGCGCGCAATCGCTCGAAGCATGCATGGCGTCGAGCATCACGCAGGCGCGCGAAGGCAAGCTTTACCTGATGTGCGGCGGAAACGAAGACGCCTTCCGAAAAGCCGAACCGATTTTGAAAGAGCTTGCCGCCCAAATTCGCTTCGTCGGAAAAGCAGGCGAAGCCGCCAAAGTGAAAGCGCTGGTCAATATGGTGATGAACATTAACACCGCCGGGCTGGCCGAAGGGCTTGGGCTCGGCGCCGCGCTCGGTCTCGACCTAACGATGTTGCGACGAAGTTTTCTCGCAGACTGGTGCAAACTCGCGCGTCCTCGAAACCGACGGTGAAGACATGCAAAATCGCGAGCACAGCTGCTTTTTCTCCGCCGCGCACGCCGCCAAAGACAGCGGGATCGCGCTCGAACTCGCGCGCAGCCTTGGCCTCGATTTACCTCTCGCCCGCGCCACAAAGGAACAATACGACCGCATGATAACCGAAAACCTCGGCGAGCTCGACAAATCCGGTATCGCCGAGCTCACCTTCAAAGACCGCCACAAACGCTCCGGCGATCGCGTCTGAATCGATGTCGCACTCAGGCAGCAAAGAACTCGCACTTTGCCTCAAATCCCTTCAACTCGAATTCACCGAGCGGACGTGTTGCAATTAGTCCGCGTAGCTTTGTGTGCGCTGCTTCGCTCACACAGCACGGCTCACCTAGTGAACTGGCCAGTTTTTCCAGGCGAAAGATCAAATTTACTTCGCTGCCCATCAAGCTTTCTTCGCCCATCGAGGCAACGCCGCCAATCGCGACGGCCCCGCAGTGAACAACGAAGCGAAACTCCGGCCATTGTTTTCGTTGCAATTCTTTGAAGGCGGAGATGACCGCGGTGATCTCTTCCGGGCTCGTAGCGGCATCCGGCCAGTAGGCAAGAAAACCATCGCCGAGATATTTGTTAATCATTCCGTGCCGATTTTCGATGATCTCATTGCAACTGAAAATCCACCTGCCGAGAAGAACATCCAGGTCCTCCCTCTCAACGTGGCGGCTGAGGGGCGTAAAGCTGCGAATGTCCGCGACCAGCAGCCAGCAGGGAACGCTTTCGATCTCTCGCAACGTACGTTGCATCACGTCCGTTTTGTACTGCTCTGAAATGGCGAGCGGCTGGCGGACCTTGAAAACCTGATCGCCGATTGTGATTTGATCCCGGTCACTTAATCGAATGGGATGATTGATCCGCCGCTTGTTCAAAAAAGTGCCGTTGCTGCTGCCGAAATCGATCAACCAAAGTTCACCGACGTTTTGCAGATGAATAAGCGCATGCCGGCGCGAAACTTTCGGCGACTCCAATACAATGTTGTTAGCACTGGCTCGTCCGAGCGAACAACTTCCTTTGATCGGATGACATTTACCATCGGCTGCTTCCAGCCAGGCACCTTCCTCTGGGGGCGCGTTCACGCCGAAGGATCCTATCAAAACTGATCAGAGACGCAAAGTTTCTTCCACGGACACAAGCTCCTTCCAGAGGGCAGAATCCCCAGACGTATCTATAAGCAGCGCGTGCCGACATCTATGACTAATAGAAGCAGTCCGAAGGCGAAGCGCTTGTCATCGATTTTAACGTGTCGTCCGGCGTAATCTCTGGTAGAATTTTGCTCATAAGATAGCGGAGCGCGCGAGCGACTCCTGAAATGACCCCCGTAATCAGAGTTTGCCAAAAGTGCGGAACAGAAATCTCAGCCGACGCGCGTGAGGGTGGCTGTCCCGGTTGCCTTCTTCAGACCGCGCTCGACGCTGCCGGCGGTCAAGTCGTATTCGGCCGCTACACGCTGGTCAAGATCCTCGGCCGGGGCGGAATGGGGATTGTTTGGCTGGCGCGTGACGAAGAACTGGAGCGCGATGTCGCGCTGAAATTTCTTCCCGACCTGATGATTCAGGATCGTGCTCTATTGGATCAGCTTAAACACGAGACAAAGCGCTGCCTTGAATTGACGCATCCGCACATTGTTCGGATTCATGATTTTGTTCACGACGAACGCTCCGGATGCATTTCCATGGAGTACGTCGATGGCGAAACGCTCTCAAATTTGCGAGCTGAAAAGGAACAAAAGGTTTTCGAACCGCGTGGGCTTGCCGGCTGGATCGCTCAACTTTGTGATGCGCTCCATTATGCGCATAATCACGCAAAGGTCATTCATCGTGATTTGAAGCCTGCCAACCTGATGGTGAATCAACGCGGCGATCTCAAAGTGGCAGACTTTGGCATAGCTCGCAGTCTCGTTGATTCAGCAAGTCGATTAACCGCGGAAGAGGGCCGGAGCGGCACGCTCGTTTACATGAGTCCGCAGCAGTTGAGCGGCGAACACGGCACACACCTCGACGACATCTACTCGTTAGGCGCGACAATCTACGAATTGCTCACGAGCAAACCGCCTTTCTACTCCGGGAACATCGATCGGCAGATTTGTGAGCGAATCGCCCCTTTGATGAGGGATCGGCGGAAAGAATTCGACATCGAGCCGGCCTCGGTTTCACAAGTTTGGGAAGAAGTGGTCGCAGGTTGCCTCGCAAAAGATCCCTCGCGACGGCCGCAATCGGCGGTTGAGATTGCAGAACAGCTCCAACTTCCATCAGCGCACACAAGAACACGGACGACTTTTCCCACGGTTACAAAAAAGAAGTCGCTTCTTATAGCGGGCATCGCGGCAGCCTCCGTTCTCATTTTGGGTGGGTTATATTTGGGAGTATCAAATCGCCACCCGGCACCAGTGTCACATGCGCCAGCGATTCCGGAAAAATCCATCGCGGTCTTACCGTTCGAAAATCGAAGTGAGGAAAAAGCGAACGCCTATTTTGCCGATGGTATTCAAGACGAGATTCTGACGCGCCTGTCCAAAATCGCGGACATTAAGGTGATCTCGCGGACATCCACGCAGCATTATAAAAGTGCGCCAGAAAATCTGCCCGAGATCGCCAAACAACTTGGAGTTGCTCACATTCTGGAAGGCAGCGTGCAGAAGAGCGGCGATGCCGTGCGTGTTAACGTGCAGTTAATCAACGCAGCCACCGATTCTCATCTTTGGGCCGATACCTTTGATCGCAAACTCACCGACATCTTTGCAGTCGAGAGCGATATCGCAAAAGCGATTGCCGACCAATTACAGGCGAAGCTTACCGGCCGCGAAGAACAAGTCATTGCCACCAAACCAACCGATAATCCTGAGGCATATGATGCTTATCTACGGGGTTTGGCTTACAGTCTCAGAGCTGCAACCACGTCCACGATCCTTGGCGCGCAGACATATCTGAGGGAAGCGGTGCGCTTGGATCCGAAATTCGCCCTCGCTTGGGCGCGGCTCTCATATGTCGATGCGGTGGGCTATCTGTCACTCAAACTTCAGCCAACACTCGCCCTTCGTGAAGAAGCACGACAGGCAGCCGAAACCTCGCTTACGCTTCAACCCAATCTTGGCGAGGCCCTGCTCGCTAAGGGATACTACCATTACGCTTGTCTCAAAGATTACGGGACCGCTGTGCATTACTTTGAGCAAGCGCGTCGCTTTCTGCCGAATAGTAGCCGGGTTTTTGAATTGCTCGCCTATGTGGCACGCAGGCAGGGTCAGTGGGATCAGAGCGACCATTATTTCGAAGAAGCCGAGCGGCTCGACCCGCGCAATGTTAATCTTCTCGCGCAACACGCGATTTCCGACGTCAAACGTCGTCGTTTCCCAGAAGCCGTTCGAAGACTCGATAAAGTCCTCGATATTGCTCCTGACGACATTGATACGATAGCGCAAAAGGCGGCTGTCGCACAGGCCGAGGGAAATCTGTCGCAGGCAGCTGTGCTGCTGGCTCCGCTGCATCCAGGAGCCGCCGACACACAGGCCTTGGAGACACAAGTTTATCAAGTGATCCTGGAGCGTCAGCCTGCACAAATCATTCCACGCCTAAAAGAAATATTGGCCACGCCCAATCCGGCGTTGGGCTACATCAACGGCGAACTACGCTTCTGGCTAGGCTGGGCCCAGGAAGTTGCCGGGGACCGTAGCGCTGCCCAGGAAAGTTGGAGAAAGGCTCGTAGCGAACTGGAACCTTTCCTCAAAGAACAGCCGGAAAACTATTCTCTCATTGGAGATCTCGCTCTGACCAATATGGGCCTTGGTGATAAGGCCGCCGCGTTGGCTTTATCAGACCGGGCCATGGTCGCGATTACAATAGAAAAAGACGCGATGGATGGCCCGATGCCGATTGAATTCGACGCACGAGTCGCGGCGCACGTGGGAGAGCCCACTCGCGCCATCTCCGCTTTACAGAAACTACTTTCGATACCATACGACGGCGCAATGGCTGCAGGGGTGCCGCTGACCACTGCACTGCTCCGGCTTGACCCGATGTTCGATGAGCTTCGAAGTGATCCACGGTTCGAAAAACTCGTAGGCTCGAACCCCACACGATAAGTGAGCGAGGCTGACATCGAAGTGAGAGTCATTTGAGAGGGTGAAAACGCTTCGCAAGTTCGCCGGATTGACGACACGCCGACTGCCACATGAAAGTCTGCTCGAAACAGTAAGAAACCCTCTTTGGCGCCAGACCTCCTTCAAGCCGACGCCGAATAACTCGGAGCATTAGGAGAGCATCTTCCCGTTTTTGATTTATCCGGTGGTTTGGCAACCATTCTCTTAAACTCGTCAATTCGGCTTGTGTTGATCCGTTCTCCGCAGCATGCCGGAGCAGAGCTGAATAATTCCGCTCGGGATAAAACAGCTCCTTGCCGATGGTTTCCAACGACAGGCGCAAGTCGGTTGAAATGATGCTGAGTCGCTCCGCTTTTCGCAGAGTTTGCCGAATATTGACCATGGCTTCCGATGCGGATACAAAGCCCGTTTGGGCAGGCCCATGAGCCACAGCAACCTCGTCATCATCGTTCAAAATTCCATCGCGGTACATTTCAAACACAGCGCCCACGCCTTCCATTCCAAAAGGAAGTAATTCGGCCGCGCGTAGCGCTCCGATGCTGGCGCTGCCGAACACGTGAATGCCGCGACTCATTGCCCATAAGATCTCCTTGTGACGGACAGTCGGTACAGATTGGAAATAGCCGTCGATAATTCCTATCGCCTGCGGACGATGTAATGCTGCCCGATACACATCGCCTTCAGTGGCAGGCGGCAAATACTCTGCCTTTAGCTCAGCACTAGCTTCGACCGACGAGATCGTTGGCCCGGCAAAGATGTACGCGCTCACAACATCGCCGCAATTGCCGCATGTGCCGGCGATTTTTGAACATAGCTCGATTTAAGCGTTGCCTGAAGGCCGGGGATGATGATGCGAACCACCGGCAAATCAAATGCTGGTTTCGTGAGATCCACGGCGATTACTCGCCGAACACCAGCCTCCCTGAGGCACTGTAGTTCCCATTCCACATCTTCTTCAAAAGTCTCGACGTCGTAGTTAGGAACGTCAGCAAACCCGCGCACCGGCCTCGAGGCCGTGACGAGGTCGCGGATCGATTTCATCACGTTTACGTCCTGCAATTGTGCATACGTATTGCCGCCGAAATCATCACGTAAGCCCGATATGACAGTCAGCCGAGTCTGCGCCGCCTCTGTTAACGCCCGCAACAACGCGATCTGACGAGCCGGATGGCAACCGTAACCTGCGGATGCCGCACAATGCCACACCTTCTCGCTTTGTGGCACTATCAAACAAGCAAAAGCAGCAATTCCGATATCGGTTGTAATGTCCCAAACGGCAACGAGCAGCCCAGCCGATTCAAATTTGTCAATGATCTCACGCGCAATTGGGTCGTTGATGGTTCTTAAATCGACGCGGTCTTCCTCAAGTGCTCGGCCGAATTTCCATTGAGCGGTCGCATGCCGCTCAATGACTTCGCAGATTCCCTGGCTGATAGCTTCGATAAAAGTGTTTCCGGAGGCTAATCCATTTGAGCTGGCTGCGAAGCAACCATGGCCATCCGGCAATGGCATCGTGTAATCCGTGTGAACGAGTTCGTACGGTATAAGCAGACTTTCCCTGCTCAGGAGGTCTCGACCTTCGCACCAGAGGATGCGCAAAAGTGGATGAAAACGCGAATCAGCAGTGCGTGGAAGGTCGTCAGGTTCAACTACGCTGTATTGATAGCGAAGTTCCTCGTAAGCGGCTAAACGGAGTGGCAAGGTGATGGTCTCGGCGTGATATAGTTCAGCTGCCTCCATCAAACCTGACGCACGCGCGCTGGCGAAATCGATTCCTTTTCCTTGCGACACGGCGACAGATCGCGAGTTGGGCCGACACACCATCACCACCGGAATCCCTACGCAGTCCAACCCGGTCACGTTTGCGACGCGCGTTATGCCCATCACCGGGGCCAGAGGTAGTACGCGCTTGACTGTGTCGTTGAGGCTGGCCGATCTATGCGTTCCTCGGCGCAACACCTTCAGCGTTACTCGCATCAACCGGATATCTGAACGACTCGGGGAGTAGCGGCACGCCTACGAGTTTCGGGGCAGGTCAGCGAATCCGACCATCACGCCAGTTACAAGGCTCGGCTCTGTTTCATCAAAAAGTTTTTTCAAAGCGGCTTCGGCCCCTTTTACAATTACCTTAACCTCTGCGTCCTGCTTCTCCACTTTGTACACAGATCCGTCCTGACGAATGACGTAGTACGTGCCATCTGGTGCACGGACGAGCCATTTTTGATGTCTTGTTAGCGGCATAAGATTGTTCCCTTCCAGTTAATGCAGATTAGACGTGTAACCGTTTATCATTTCCGTCGATATTGTCCAAGCGTTAAATGTCGTCTTCAGCCAGCGATCAACCGGTCTGTTCACGTAACTCGTCTGCCCGAATCTGCGGGGCCAACTTCTCGAGAAAAGGCAGAATTTCTTCGGTTTGATCCCGAAGCAGATCAACGCGCAGCAGCAGCTGCGCTTGGTCAGCCAACACGGAAACGGATGTCGCGGATGGTTTTGCCGCCGAAGCGTTGTTTGAGCTTTCGCAGGATTTCGGGCTTGGAGATTTGTTCGAGTTCGTAATGCAATGCGGGTTGGAGTACGCGGACATACAAGACGCCTTCACGCAATGCGACCGGGGCTGAGTGCGCGGCGATGAAGTCGCCGACGATTTTTGACCAGGCGTCAATGACTTCGGTTTCGCGGAGGCGCTCGCGGAGGCCGAGGCGTTGCATCAGTTTCGGCATTAGCTCGCCCGAAGTCAGCCAGCGATCGGCTGTCATTTTTTTCTCGGGTAACCCGCGCCATTCAGAGATGACAGCGGCGCGAACGGAAGCATTCATGGAGTGACGGGATCAGCTTTTCTGCGCCTGCAACTAACCAGGCGAAGGAGCGGGCGAGACTTGCGGGCTTTCGCCGCGAGTTGGCGCACCTGCCTTACGGAAGCTTCGCCACCGCTCCAGCGGCATGGAAGCGACAGCCATCAAGGCTAGTTGGCTGATCATGAATCCGACCAGCCATGGAAACGCCTTTTGCATGAAGCCGTAGGAATGGAGGCCGACGCCGAGCATGTTGACGCCGAACCACGAGAAACTGGTGACGATGTTGCCGAAGAGCGCCATGATCATCAGGCCGCGTTGCCGGATGAATCCGCCCCAGCGTACGTGCAAAGTGATTGCGCACCAAAGGACGATCAACACCGCGCCGTTTTCTTTCGGGTCCCAGCCCCAGAAACGGCCCCATGATTGATCGGCCCAGATGCCACCGAGCACTGTGCCGACGAAACTGAACAGGGTAGCAAAACAAATCACGCCGTAGGTCATGCGTGCGAGTGAATCGGCAGTTTGCTTTTTTAGCGAACGCGTGAATACGCCGCGCACGACGTAAATGATGGCAAGCATACCGGCGAGAAACATTGCCGAGTAACCGGTCGTGATCGCGACTACGTGAGTGGCCAGCCAGATGTTGGTATCGAGCACCGCCTGCAACATTTCCAAGGTGTCGCCGCTACCTGCGAGATGATGCGCGATGATCAAGGTCACAAAACCAATCGCGCCCGCGCAAGCCGCGCCGATGCCGTCTTTGAAAATGCGTTCAAGTATCAGGGCGACAATGACTGCGCCCCAGCCAATGAAAATTGCCGATGAATACAGGTTGGTGACGGGCGGACGCTCTTGCAAATACATCCGCGAAAACAGGCCGAAGGTGTGAATGGCAAGCGCAAGCAGTAAAACGTAGAAAGCTGATCGCCTCAAAAGACTGCTCGATCCGAGCCATGATGCGCACGCCAACAGGAACGCGAGCACGTAAAGCGTCATGCTTTGACTGAAGGGCTGAAGCCGATTGAAGAAAAACTCGAACGACGCGCGCTTGCTCGTGTTCGGCTGTTCTTTGGCGAACCAATCAGTCATGAGCTGCACATGCTGATTGAAGAGCGTCCGATCGTCCGAGCGGTAGGCGTCGCCAATGACTGCGTATTCCGCCACGATCGGATGAATCTCGCCGATCCCGACCGATCGAAGTAAACTATTGCCAACCGAACGCCACTCACCGTTTCCTGTAGCCTGGGCCGCTGATCCCGGAAGGGCCATTGGTGGAACAGCCAGGATGTATGCCATCTCCGACAGATGTTCGAAACGCTGAATCATCTGAGCGACGTCATCGAGTTTCGCTTTGTCGAAATTTTCGCCCATCGCGCGTTGGCGCGCTGCCGTTGCTGCACCCGGGACGCTGCTCGCGTAACGATCAAGTTCAGCAGTGAAATTCTCTGCGCCCTCAGGTTGAATGCTGTTTTTCAACCGCTGATACAACGAAAGTCCGTTCCGCAGATTCAGGATAGCGCTTTGATAGGCAGAACGCTGGACCCCTTCGAGCTTGTCCGATTGCGCGGCTTGTTCATCGATCTGCTTCAGGAAAGGCGCGAAGTCGGCGAAGCTAAAATATTTGCGGTCGCTCTGTTGCCACCCGAACAGGCCGAGGACGTCTGCGTTTTGCACCACGAAAACCGCATATTGATCGGCAACGGAAGCATTGAACACGACATCGGTGAGCCATTGCATCGCGCTCAGTCGCCTGCCGCCTTCGAGGCGGAGTTCCTGTTTTCCGTGAAGGATCAAGAGCGAATTCCGCGCGACGGTGTCCAGTGGCTTCATCCGACCCCCGACGAGCACCGGGATTTCGCCGAATCTGCTGAAATCGAAATCGTCCTTCGCCGTTTTTGGCGGCAACCAATTGGCCGCGATGCATGCGGCAGCAACAGCCAAAATGATCCACGGTAGGAAACGCTTCATGCGATTGCCCTCCGGCGTTGTCGCGAAAACCCTACGAGATGAAAACCAAATTGCACAAGCAGACCAGTAGCGACAATCACACACGCCACGTAAGGCGCAATGAAGCTCGGGTTGTGCACTACCTGCAAAATCGTCGCCGAATCGTCCTTCTGAAATCCGGCCTGATAAAATGTTTCGCCCCGATAGCGCAGCGGATGATTCATGTAAATCAAGACGTCGCGGTTCACGGAACGCTCGGGATCGATCAACGTGACTTTGCTTGAGAAATCCTTTGGGATTTCGGTGCCGGCATATTTTTCGTGCGTGAACTTCTGCAATGTCACGCTGTAAGGCTTGTAATAGCGCGACGGACGCATCGTAATCATCCAGGTGCGGCCGCCGGACGTAAACGTCTGCGGCGCGCCGAGCGCATCCGAAACCAGCCATGTGCCTAACGAACCGCCGCCGTCCTTCGGCAGAATCTCAATGGCTGCGCTCGGAACATCGCGCTCATCGGTAGCAGTCGCGCGGAATCACAGGCTCGACCGCGATCATTGCGCCCGGTCCTTGATTCGCGATCGGTTGCGCGCCTTCTCCTGCCTGGCTCAACATCTTCAAGCGCGAATTTTGGTAAAAATTTCTGACTGCAATCCGGAACGGCAAACTCCAGTGGTCGATCACCCGGTTATGGCGCAGCACAGTATCGGGAATTGCGGTCACCTGATCGAGCTCATCGCCGCTTATGTCGATCACGGCCAGCTCCGTCTGGCGCATGTCCTCGGAATAATTCTTGGCGTCACCATTTGCCAACTGCATATGACTCTCCACCGCGAACAGGTCGGTGAACAGACCGCCAGCGAGCATGATGATCAATCCGGCGTGGGTGAGATGAATCCCCAGTTTCCGCCAGCTCCAGCGAAAACGTTTCAAGTGAGCGGCGATTAGATTGATCAGCAACACAGCCCCGATGAGATGGCCCCCGGGAAAAATCGGAATCTGGAATCCGCGCCCGTCCGGCGGCCACCAGACAAACATGCTTTGGAAATAACGCTGCTGCGCTTCGTGGATCCCGAGATGGACCTGCGCCAGCGTCCCGGCAAAGATCAGCGCCATCCCCGCCGCAAGACACACGATCGTCAGCTTCAGCGATGTAAAGATGTCGACGATTTTGCGCAGCATATTTCTAAAACCCATCTCTAAATGTCATTCTGAGCGAAGCGAAGAATCTCAAGTCATTTCGGCCTTCGTGGGAATAGCCAGAGATGTTTGAAAGCCTGGCCTCATGCTTCGCATTTCGTTGCAGCACTTCGCTCAACATGACAGTCATTTGTGAAATTAAAATCGAACGGATTTGATGAATTTCACGAAATTCGGTTTCTCTTTTTCAATTGCCGCGGTTGGGCCGGTTGCTTTGAAAAACCAGACGCGTCCGTCGCGGCGGGTCCAGGCCGCAATGGTGCGCGTTTTGTTACCAGCAATATCGGTAGTAGAGAACGTCGTATCTCCGGTTTTGAGAGGAGCGACTTGCGAGGTCACGGCGTTTGTATCCATGGGCGCCAGACCGATTTGTCCACGCCACCGGTTGATGTTGTCGGCATCGCTTCCTCCATCGCCGGGAAACGTCACAATGGAAATATCAATCTTACCGCCTTCGTCTGCCGGAGCGCTGAAGCTGGCGTAACGCATCGAAGTGGGCGGAACTTCTGTCCAGCCTTCGGGTGTTGTCCATTTAATCGGGGGTGCGCTCGTCGTCTGCGGGGGCGCCGCGGCCATTTGCGGCGGTCCGGCTTGGGTCTGGGCGTTGCAAACTCCCGCGACCCATTTGATGAACTCGGCTTTCTGCGCCTCGGTCAGGTCGGCGTTGCCGCGCATTTTAAAAAACAGCGTTGCATTAGCAGTTGTCACCATTGCGGCAATGATTCTGCCATCTCTTGCCGGGTCGGCGTTGTCGGGGAGTCCTGCGAGGTCGACAATGGTGACGTCGCCTAACGAAGTGTGGAGTCGCTGCGCTATCTCGCCGAGTTTCTGTTCGGTGATTGGTGGTTGATTGAGTTGACCCAGCCAGCGGTTCACATTCTCGAGAACATTCCCCGCAGCGGAGCCCAGACTCACAAATGAAACGTCTGCCACTGCGCCGTTATCACTTTTGACCAGAAAACTTGCCTGCCGCATTTGCGAAAGCGGTTGTGATTCCCAATTCGGCGGGATCGTCACCGCGGTTTCCATCGTCGGCGGAAGACCGGCTGGCATCCGAGGCGCGGCCGTATTGGTTGGCATAGCGTCTTGCTGCTGAGATGCCGATTGTTCCAGCGGCGCCTTGGAAACGCGGTAGACCTTGATCTCGGAGTTTTTCTCGCAGCTAACCAGCAACGCAGCGACCCACGCGGAACAAATTACAAGCCGGCTGCCTGCCTTTGCGAATTTGAAAAATCCCCTCACCTTAATCCTCTCCCCTTTACGAAAGGAGAGAGGCGAATTAACTGCGCCCGTCTTCACGAGCAAAATTTATTTCTGGGGACCACCGGTATGGCACATCGCGCAGGAGAATTCGGAGAACTCTGAATCAATGTGAAAAAACGTGTAGCCATCGGCGTTTAATTTCTTGAGCTGTTCGCCGCTGCCCTGCGCGAGGATGAGGTGGCACGAGTTGCAATCACTCGCTGCGATCGTCTTTGTGCCATCGGCGGTCTTGTGATTGCCATCATGACAACGGAAACAGCCATTCCAGTCTTTGTGACCAATATTGTTGGGATGCGTGCGCCAGTCGGTCTTCATCTCGGGAAAGAAATTTTGGCGATAAATTGCCTGCGCCTCGGCAATGAGCGGATCGGCTTGCGCGACATCCGGATAGGCCGTGTGCAGTGAAGTGGCGATCGTCTGTAACGCCTCAGGTTCGGATGTATAGGGCTGCGTTAGTGCGGCAACGACTTTTGCTTTTGCGAAAGGAATCTTCGGGTCGATTCGACCGGTAGCCAACGCAATGTCTACGGCGTCGTTCGGCGGGATCACATTGTGAGCCGGCCGGCTGTGGCAATCCAGGCAATCCATCCGGCGAATATCCTGTTGCGACGGGTCAGTTTTGAAATCGTCTGTGCGATATTCGGTGCTCTGACCTTGCGCGTTAGTTACGCGCACCCATGGGATTGTTTCGGCATCTTTGCCGGTCGCGACGTATTCGACCTTATTAGCGATATTCATGTGCCAATGAATCCCGCCCACCGGGCCGCGCGACGGCTCGCCGCCGCCAACGTTCAATAACAAGCGCACGGCGAATGGTGTGTTCGCCTCATCCGGGAGGTAATGTTGATACGTGCGATCGACCGTGCCGATGTAACGGTTCGGCCAATGGCATTCCAGGCAGATCTCCTGCTCCGGCCGGGTTTCGGCCGTAATGTAAATGGGACGATCGAAGTCGCCGAGCACGGTGTGGTACAGCTGTTTTACACCATTGAGCTTGGTCTTGAAGTACGCAGACGCGCCGGGACCAACATGACATTCCACACACGCCACCTGCGCATGCGCGGTATGCTGGGCAACAACAAACTGCGGCTCCATTGGTACATGACAGCGCTTACCACAAAAATCTACCGACTCGGTATATTGATAAGTTTCATAACTGCCGAGCGCAGTCAGAAAAAGAAAGCCGACAGCGCCGAACGCGAACAACGCGAGAATCCGCCGGTCACGTTTCCGCGACAAATCGATCTGAAGAATGTGATGCTTCTTTTCAAGCTTTGTTGCGCGACGCTCCTCACGTTTGTGCAGGATCGCGCCCAAAAGCGTGAGTGCGAAGCCGAGGAGGAAAAAAAACGGTGCGATGACATACGCAAGGATTCCAATGTAGGAATTCTTTGCGGGCGCGAAGAAATCGATCGCGAAGAGCAGAACAAAAGCAAACAGCGCCGCGGCGGCCAGCACCATGCCAGCCCAACTGAGCCAGTTTTGAAAATGACGCCTGAACGATCGGGTCTGTGTTGGACTTGTAGCATCAGGCATCGAGGCAATTATCTACACGCGACGTGAAAGGTCGCATCGAAAACAATCCAGCGATTGCCTCAGTTGCAGGCATAAATTGGAATCAAGTCGGAACGTCAAAATCGGATTCGCCGCCTTACACCAAAACAGTTCGCGCAAAACTCTACTGTGTTATTTCTTTAAGGAACGAACGTAGGCCACCAATGCCTTTACGTCGGCATCGGACAGCTTGTCTTTGTATCCCTTCATCTTGCCCTTGCCGTTCTTGATGATGTTGATCGCCTCAGCGTCACCGAACCCTTGCTCTTTTGAATAATCTTTCACACCGAGCTTTTTCCCCATCGTCGTGTTGCCGCTGCCATCCTTGCCATGGCAGGACGCACAAAGCTGACTCCAGTTTGCGGCCGCATCGGCTGCAACACCGATTCCGGCTGTCGCGATGATGATTGTCGCGAAGGCGAATATTTTTTCTTTCATGAGATTAATGCCTTTCTTCGTGGAGATCTCACGTCAAAACTACATTCGTAGTCAAAATCGAAAAGGGTTGCCTAGAATCTGATTTGAAGACTCGAGAAGAGCGAATGCGCTCGATAACTGTTGTGACCGCCGGAAGTAACGTCCCTGTAGTTAAAATAACCGTACTTCAGCAGCAGGCGCATGTTCCTGTTCAATTTGCGCGTCACAGTCGCTGAGACGGCATTTTCTGTTGCGCCCATTCCGTATGGCACAGCGACGGCTGCGTTTTTAAAGTAGTCGTTGGCGCAGTAGAAGTAGTAATCGGCGTAGAAGTCCGTTTTATCGTCGATGATGTAGCCAATGCCGCTGGTTACGGTCCAATAATCGTTCCTAAAATTCACGACTGTTGGACCTCCACCGGGGACCAACTCGATGTCATTGGCCGGCGTGTTCGTTTGGTTGAGCACGTAAGAGAAATTCGCCTGCAGGAAAAAGCGCGGCAGAGGATTCCAATTCAGTGACTCACTGATCACGTGCTTTTTGATTTCGCCACTCTGCAGTTCGGCCAGCAACTCTTCCTGTGGAAATAACTCCCACTGACTGTCGATCGACGTATGCACGAAATCGTAGCGCGTCACCAGAGCAAGCGTGCCCATGCACGCAGGAAGCTTCGGCCGAAATGTCATTCGAATATTGAAATCGTCGACATTCCACTCCTGTTGATTCAGTCTCGGATATATTCCACTGAAAACGTCTTCATCGTAGCTCGCGACTCTGTGAAAGTATTGCCCGGCCAGGTTTAATCGCATCGTCGGATACCACGTAGCGCCGATGGTATATTTTTGGCCCAGCGCGTTGGTGTCCTTATCCAAGGGGATCTCTTCGTCTAGCGACTGAAACTCGTCGACGTTGGCGAATTCTTCTTCCCATTCGCCTTCAGCATAGAAAAGCCAATCCTTAACGCCCGTGTAACGCATCTCCAGCCTTTGGGCGAAACGGTTGTAATCTGAGTTACGCGCGCCTTCGACGGGTATTGGTGGTCCGAAGTGGAATCCGCGCTCCGGATTCAGTGGAGTAAATGGCGGTGTGTTCGGAACAGGTTCCTCCGCAAGGAAGGTCGAATCGCTGTCGTTATTCTCGTGCGTGTATCGGAACCCTGACAAGATGGCGAGGTTCTCCAGCGGCATCCAAAACAGGTTGGCATTGAAGACATTTTCTCTGATTCGAGCAGTTCCGGCTAGATCAATGAAAGAATGGTCACGTTGGCCAAGCGTCGGTACTGGTTCTCCGAATGCCTCGTCCCAATGCGTGCCGAAGATACGCGAACCTGAAAGATCATTCGTTAGGGTGGTGTATGAGTAGCCTGCGGTGAACCAGAGCTTGTCAGTAAGTCGAGTCACAGTAATTCCATGACCACTGAACAAATCTACGTCGTCATTCTGTTGCTGAGTGACCTTGCGCTGCTGGCCCGGAGCCGGAACGACCGGCGGCAACTGCCCCGCGCCGCGCTCCATGTTTAGCGAGTAATCGTTCGTGTTGTGCTCGTAACGCATCCCGAGCAAAACATCGGTGTTACCGATGGTTTTTGATGCCTCGAAGGAAAATATGTCGCGCTTCTCGTCGATGTTGCGGAAAGAAGGAACGATTTTTCGCGTCGAATTGAATGGAGGTTGCAAGCCGGTCAGATTTGTATCGCCCCAGACGGTCGAATCCTTCTGGCCAAAACGAAATTCATGGTCGTAACGAATCGTTATCTCCGGCCAGTCCGGTGCACGTAAGCCCAGCTCAATCCAAGCGTCTCCTCGGTCAACGTGCATCTCGGGATACGGCGGCTCAAAGAAGACATCGTTGTGCGGAAAGAACCCGGCATTGCCATCATACCAACTGCGAAATTCCGTGTAGCCAGCCTTGATGTAGCCGAGATTCGGCTTCGCCAGTTGCACGGTTATGTCGTAATCGTTGAAATCCCAGAGCGCGTGACCATCGATCGAAAAGAGCGCGTCCTTGCCCATGGTTCCCTCGAAGTGCAGATCCTGTATACCTCCGTAAACCTGATCGCCCGGTAGCCGGCGTTCCTGTTCGAATTGCGCGCGATCGCCGGTCGTGATGACTCCCCCGATAGCGAGCTCGATCCAATTTTTGTACTCTTCCGGTTGCTCTTCCGTCGCCGTAGCGACGGTCTTCCGATCGCTCGTACCACCGCGAGCCCCAGCGGCGGCCAAAGTTCCCGCAAAAACCAGCACCAGGAATCTGCGAGAGGCGGTTTTCATGACATCCAGATCAATATCTAAGTAATGGGGTCACGTTGGAGCCGTGCGGTTCCTCATGGCAGCCGGCGGACCAACACGTCCCCTGCTGCAGGAAATTCGAGTGGTCGATCTCTCCAATGAAAATGTGACCGGGTATTTTTTGCTCCTGGAAATGACACTTCAGACAAAGCGTGGCGTTACGTTCGTTCAGCAGCCGCTGGTTAACGGAGCCGTGAGGTGAATGACAGACGGTGCACCCTTGCCGCACCGCCTCGTGCTCATAAACAAATGGGCCGCGTTGCTGCGTATGACACTCGAAGCAGGTCTCGTTTTTGCTCAGGAACGCAAGGCCGCCGGCTTTGAGTTTCTGCTGAATATTTGTAGGCGCACCCTTGGCGGCAATCCCTTTGTGTGGTTCATGGCAATCGCTGCAGCTCATCTTGCCCTCGAGCACTGGATGATGATGTGGCAATGAGAACGCTGCGCGAACTTCCAAGTGACACTGGAAACAGGTGTCGGGCGACTTTCGTGGATTGATAATCGTGCCCGCTCCGCCGCCGGCTTTGACGTGCAAACTCCCGGGTCCGTGGCACGACTCGCAGCCCATGTTCTTGGCGTTTTCCCCTTTCGCTTCCAATCGCGCGTGAGTGGCCGTTCGGAAATCGCGCACGATCTGTTCGTGGCAGGTCGAGCATTCCTCTGAGCCAACGAACTCAGCGCCAGGGATGCTGGGAGGAGCGAGAATTGTTCGGCTCGTCGTACTACAGGAAAGCAGAATGACCGCCAGTGCCACTGTTCCTCCGGCGCTCCACAAGAAGGTTTCGCGCTTACCGTGGACCCATCGAGTTAGTCTCGAACCCCACACAAATCGCGAGTATGTGCAGAAACGAAAAATAATGACTACGCATTTTTTCGGATGTTTTTACTCGCCTTTCAGAATGTTGCCTGTCCTGCCGGCGCATACCGCGGCGGCGCGATATTGCGTCGGCGATTTACCCGAAAATCTTTTGAAAACGCGATTGAATTGAGAGAGCGATTGAAACCCAACCGCGAACGCGATCTCACTGATGCGTAGATTTCGGTCGCGCAAAAGGTCACACGCATTTGCGAACCGAGTGCGCGCGACATATTCGACGAAATTAATGCCGGTGACCTGCTTGAAATTTTCGCTCAGATGATTCGCGTTCTGGTTGACGGCTTTCGCGACTTTCTTCAGGGAGAGCTCTTCTCTCGAATGTTCCTCGATGTACTTGCGCGCTTTCCAGATCGCGACCGGCTCGGCTCGGTTCCCGGAAGCAGCGCTTTTAAATTCAGCAGCAGACAACATCTTAATCACCTCGCCTAACAAATAACCGTCGCTGGCGGTCGCGCTGTTCTTCCGTTGCCAATTCCTCACCTGATCTTGGGATGACGGGAACCATGGTTGCTTCGTGCGTAAGCAATTTTTGCAAAGCAAAAGGCAAGAAACGGGGAGCACGAGATCGGTCGCCGCCTTTAAATCGTCACAAAGAAGAAAAATATGGAATACCTGATTCTAGTTGGCGTCGTAGCAATGGTGGCGCTCTACGCGCTGATCATCATCGGCTGCCTGAAACAGCCGGAATGGTAACAGTCATCTATAAACGACCGATGAGTCGACGCATTGATTTCACGAGAGTGCCCTTGCATTGAAGCGCAAGTGACCGAAGCGATTAAGCGAGCTGACTACAAGATCGGTTTAGTCGTTTCCGTCCCTTTCTTCCTACACGTCGAGGGCTGACTCCTGGGATAACTCTTCAGCGCGCGCGTGTATTGCGCACGCTCGAACGCAGTCGGGTCCGGGCAGTTCTTCTGGCTCATGATCCCTTTAATTTGCTCGATCGATTCGTAATCGTGGTCCTCCATCCACTCCCCCATTTCGCGTTCGATTACCCGGATGTGATCACTGCCGTGGCGCAACAGCACTGAGCAAAGCATCGTCACATCGGCGCCGGCCATTATCATCTTTAGCGCGTCGACGCCGTGATAAATTCCGCTTGTAGCTGCGAGATTTGCCCCGATCCGCCCATACAAAAGTGCAATCCAGCGCATCGGAAGACGCATCGCCATAGGCGTGCTGAGTAGTACGTTAGGGCTGACCTCCAGCGTCTCCAGTTCGATGTCCGGCTGGTAAAAGCGGTTGAACAACACAAGTGCATTGACGCCTTGCTCGTCGAGACGTCGCGCAAACTGTGAAAGATTCGTGAAAAATGGACTGAGCTTCACCGCCACTGGAATTTTCAAGAGTCCTTTTATTGACGTAACGATACTTAAGTATTCTGTCTCGACGTCATTGGCGGTGCGCTCCGGATCAGTCGGCACGTTGTAAATGTTCAGTTCCAGCGCATCAGCGCCTGCCTGTTCAATGAGTCGTGCATATCGTTGCCAACCGCCAAAGGTTGAGCCGTTCAAGCTGCCGATGATTGGAATGCGCACCGCTTCCTTCGCCTTTGCGATGTGTTCCACATACGCCTCCGGATCGACCTTGAAGTCCGTTTGTTCGGAGTAATCATCGAGCGCGTCGAGACGAGAATTCACCGCCATTTCCAGAACGCGCGGCGTATGCGATGGTTTCCAAGTTGAAGCTGTTCTTCAAAAAGCGAATGGAAAACCACTGCCGACGCGCCGGCGTCCTCCATGCGTTTAATGTTGTCCAGCTTTTCCGACAAGCGGCGACGCCGACGGGACAAGCGGCGTCCGCAGTTTGAGTCCAAGATAAGTAGTCGCGAGTTTCATGGGATTTGCCTCCTAGGCGTTTTTATTGGGAAAATCATAATCGCCTTCTACCACTGCGATGTACCGCGATTGCGTTTTGCTGTGCAGTTATTGCGCTGGCGCTTCAAACATCCGCCGCCGGATACGTCTCGAGAGCGCGCATGTATTGGGCGCGTTCGAACGCGCTCGGATCGGGGCAGTTTCTCTGGCTCATACTGCCTTTCAGTTGCTCGACTGATTCGTATTCGTGTTCTTCCATCCATTCGCGAATCTCGCGCTCGATCACCTGGATGTGTTCGATCCCCCGGCGCAACAGGATTGAGCAGAGCATCGTTACGTCGGCGCCAGCCATTAACATTTTCAGCGCGTCAGTCGCACGGTGGATTCCACTTGTCGCGGCCAGGCTCGCACCAATGCGTCCGTAGAGCATGGCGATCCAGCGCATCGGCAAGCGCATCGCCATCGGTGTGCTGAGCAGGATGTTCGGTGAAATCTCCAGCGTCTCCAATTCAATGTCCGGTTGATAAAACCGATTAAACAACACCAACGCATTGGCGCCTTCGCGATCGGCTCGCCGCGCGAACCGCGCGAAGTTCGTGAAGAACGGACTGAGCTTCATCGCCACCGGAATTTTCAACTGCGCTTTAATCGCTGCGAGAATGCTGAGGTAATGCGCTTCGATGTCTTCGCCGCTAATGTCCGGATCACTCGGGATCGAGTAGATGTTCAGCTCGAGCGCATCAGCGCCTGCTTCCTCGATCTGCCGCGCATATGCCAGCCAGCCGCCAAACGTGCTGCCGTTGAGGCTCCCGATGATTGGGATATCAACCGCCGCCTTCGCCTGTGAAATGTGCTCGAGGTACGCTTCCGGCCCAACCTTGAATTCGGAACGAACAGGAAAATAACTCAGCGACTCGGCGTAAGAATCTGTGCCCTGCTCGAGATAAAACTCCAGATCGTGGTGATCGCGGCGAATCTGCTCCTCAAAGAGTGAATGGAACACCACCGCTGCAGCGCCCGCGTCTTCCATCCGCTTGATGTTGTCGATCTTTTCCGAAAGCGGCGATGCCGATGGCACGAGCGGCGTGCGCAATTTAAAGCCGAGATATCTAGTCGTTAGGTTCATTAAGTTGGTGTGGCATTGAATTTTCGCGTGGCGAGAAATTCGTAGAGAGCGCGGCGCTCGTTCACGTCTGCCTGCGCCTGGGCGAGCAATTCCCTGGCGGCGCGCGGTGCGCTTTTCTCGAGAATCTTGAACCGCTGTTCCAGCTTGAAGTAATCGGCGATTTTCACGCGCGGCGCGGCGGAATCGAGTTGGAGCGGATTTTCTCCGAGCCGCAGCCGCTCGGGATTGTAACGATACAATAGCCATTGCCCGGTGTTCACTGCCGCTTTCTGGTTTTGCATCGCTGTTGTCATGTTGATGCCGTGCGCAATGCAATGGCTGTAAGCGATGATGACCGCCGGACCGTCATATGCCTCCGCTTCCAGAAACGCTTTTAACGTGTGCTCGTCTCGCGCGCCCATTGCCACTGAGGCGACATAAATGGTGCCGTAAGTCATCGCCATCAGACCGAGATCTTTTTTCGGTGCGCGTTTCCCGCCGGAAGCGAACTTTGCGACCGCCGCGCGCGGCGTCGATTTGGAGCATTGGCCGCCGGTGTTGGAATACACTTCGGTGTCGAGCAGAAGGACCTTCACGTTACGACCGCTGGCGAGAACGTGATCGAGTCCGCCGTATCCGATGTCGTAACCCCAGCCGTCACCGCCGACGATCCACACGCTTTTGCGAACCAGTGTGTCCGCCAGCGCGAGCAGGCGTCTTGCGATCGGATTGCCTAACGAGCTGAGTCTGCTCTTCAGTTCGGCGACACGCTCGCGTTGATCGAAAATGTCGGCGTCGTCGCGCTGGCGGGCGTTCAAGATTTCCGTGACGAGTCCGCGCCCGATTTGTGGCGATAGTTGCTGGAGAAGTTCACTGGCGAACTCCTGCTGTTTGTCGAGCGAAACACGGAAGCCAAGCCCAAACTCCGCGTTATCTTCAAATAGAGAATTGGCCCACGCTGGACCCCGGCCATTTCCATCTTTCGTGTAAGGCGTAGTCGGTAGATTGCCGCCATAAATGGAGGAGCACCCCGTGGCGTTGGCGATGATCAAACGATCGCCGAAGAGTTGCGTCAGCAATTTGATGTACGGCGTCTCGCCGCAACCTGAGCACGCTCCCGAGAACTCAAACAATGGCTGTTGCACCTGCATTTTGCGTACGTGATCAGTCGAAATCTGGCAGCGATCCATTTCCGGAATCGAAAGAAAGAAATTCCAATTGGCGCGCTCGGTTTCACGCAGCGGTAACTGCGGCTGCATGTTGATGGCTTTCAATCGCGCTTCGGATTTGTTGCGCGCCGGGCAAACATCCACGCAGATCCCGCAGCCGGTGCAATCTTCCACCGCCACCTGCAACGTGTATTTCAGGCCTTTCCACTCAGGCAGCCGCGCCTCCGCCGACTTGAACGACGAAGGCGCACCGGGGAGAACAGCCACGTCATAGGCTTTGCTGCGAATGACTGCGTGCGGGCAGACCAACACGCATCTGCCGCACTGGATGCAAACTTGGGGATCCCACACTGGCACCTCGGTCGCGAGATTTCGCTTCTCGAATTGCGTTGTGCCCGTCGGATATGTCCCATCGTTAGGCAAGGCGCTCACCGGGACGCGATCGCCACGACCCGCGATGATTTCGCCCAACACATTGCGTACAAACTCAGGCGCGCGCTTCAGTTCTCCGTTGGGTTGTAGCCCGGATCGTTGATCCCGGAGGCCGGCGTCAACGCCGCCGGCTACAGCGTCCGGAATTTTCACTTCGTACAAATTCGCGAGCGTTTGCTCGACCGCCTTTAGATTCATCTCCACCACCTCATCGCCCTTTTTTGCGTACGTCTTGCGAATGGAATTCTTGATGGCCTCGATCGCTTGCTGTGCCGGCAGCACGCCGGAGATGGCGAAGAAACAGGTCTGCATCACCGTGTTGATGCGGCCGCCCATCCCTGCTTCGCGCGCCACCTTGTTGCCGTCGATGACAAAGAAGTTCGCGCGCTGCTCAATCAGCCTGCGCTGCGCATTTTCCGGCAGTCGGCCCCAAACGCGGTCGGCTCCAAGTGGCGAGTTCAACAGGAATGTTCCGCCTGACGCGAGGTCTCGCAAAACGTCACATGTTTCGAGAAGAAACGCCTGATGGCAGGCAACGAAGTTTGCCTGTGTGATGAGGTACGTTGAGCGAATTGGGCGCGGACCAAAGCGCAGATGCGAAATGGTCATCGCACCGGACTTCTTCGAATCGTAAACAAAATAGCCTTGCGCGAAGTAATCCGTGTTCTCGCCAATAATTTTTATCGATTCCTTGTTCGCACCCACCGTGCCGTCTGATCCAAGCCCAAAGAACTGCGCACGCACAACGTCGTCCCGTTCGGTCAAGAAATTCGGCTCCACACCGAGGCTCGTGTGCGAGAGATCGTCCTCGATGCCGACCGTGAAATGATTTTTCGGCGACGATTGCGCGAGATTCTCGAACACGGCCTTGATCATGGCCGGCGTAAATTCCTTCGAGGATAAACCGTAGCGACCGCCAACCACTTGCACATCACTGCGCCCTTGCTCGTGAAGCGCATTCACGCAATCGAGATAGAGCGGCTCGCCTCCCGCTCCCGGCTCTTTCGTACGGTCGAGAACGGCGATGTGACGCACATTCGCGGGCAACATTTTTACGAAGGCCTGTGTGTCGAATGGCCGATACAGTCTCACCTTCAGGACGCCGACTTTCTCGTTTTGGGAGTTCAGAAAATCGACGGTTTCGTGCACCGCCTCGCAACCTGAACCCATCAAAACGATCACGCGCTTGGCGTCAGTCGCGCCGTGATATTCGAACAGGCCGTACCGACGCCCGGTCAACTCTACGAAGTGGTCCATCGTCCGCTGCACAATCTGCGGACACGCCGCGTACAGTGGGTTCACCGTCTCGCGTGCCTGGAAATAGACGTCTGGATTTTGCGCGGTCCCACGGATCACTGGGTGATCGGGCGAGAGTGCGCGCGCGCGATGCTCGATCACGCGTTCTTCATTAATCATCTGGAGCAGTACCTCGTTAGGCAGGATGACGATTTTTGCGATCTCATGGGAAGTTCGGAACCCGTCGAAGAAATGTAAAAACGGAATACGTGAGTCGAGAGTGGCCGCGTGTGCGATCAACGCCATGTCCTGCGCCTCCTGCACTGATGCCGAACAAAGCATCGCCCAGCCAGTCGCACGCGCGGCCATCACGTCGCTGTGATCGCCGAAGATCGACAGCGCCTGCGCTGCGAGCGAGCGGGCGGCGATGTGAAACACGGTCGGCGTCAGCTCGCCGGCGATCTTGTACATGTTCGGGATCATCAGCAGCAATCCCTGCGAAGACGTGAAGGTTGTACTCAGCGCGCCGGTTTGAAGCGCACCGTGAATTACTCCCGCCGCGCCGCCTTCGCTCTGCATCTCGATAACAGACGGCACCGTGCCCCACAGATTTTTCACGCCGGCTGCCGCCCACGCATCTGCCCATTCGCCCATCGGCGACGCCGGCGTGATCGGATAAATCGCGATAACTTCGTTCAGTGCATACGCGACCCGCGCCACCGCCTCATTGGCATCCAACATTTTATAGCCCGTCTTCACGATGCAAAACGTATCCGTTATTGCAGCCGGCCGATGTACCTTCGTTGCGTTTTGCTGTGCAATTATTGCGCCAGCTAGAGCGATGCACTCGCGATTAGCTACAACCCGGTTGCGATAACGTTCTTCTGCTTACGCTCACGCAATCACCGCTTCGTATTGTTCATGCGCGCGAACCTTGAAATGCAAAAGTAATGGCTCTGGGCGAAAGCAATTTTTGCGAAGGAAAACCAAGAAAGGTGGAGCACAAGATCCGTCGCCGCCTTACAAAGCGCACAAAGGAGCAAAATATGGAATATCTAATTCTAGTTGCAGTAATAGCAATGATGGTGCTCTACGCGCTGATCATCGTTGGCTGCCTGAAACAGCCAGAATGGTAACAGCTTTCGATTTCGCCCTAACGAAGCGAACTCGCCACGGTTCGCGGGGCAATCAGAGAACGATTTTCGACAAGATTGAAATGAGAAAGGAATGAGTCATGAGTAATCACACGACAATAAGGCTAGTTGCCGGAGTCATCAGCCTGGCACTAAGCGCAATGATTTTGGCGTGGCAGGCGCCATCGATCAAGTCTGCTGCCGGCGCATCACAAATTATTATCACCGACTTGGGATTGCTTCCAGGCGGGACCACGTCGGCTGGCTTGGCGATTAACAGCCAGCCGGTAATTGTCGGTTTGGCTACCGACAGCAAGCTGACCCTGCAACGTCCATTTTGGGACGCAAATACCGGAGAGATTGTCGGTTTCGCGGACAACTTCAATCCAGCGAGCACCGCGATCCCCGAGCACATGAACGAGAGCCGAGCAATGGGCGGTACCGAGGTTTACGGCGATAATGTATATCAGGGCATCTATTGGAATTCCTTTGCTTTGCAAAAATTGCCCGTTGGAATCAATCGCTGAGAGGCAATTGTTCCAATTGTTCACGATTGCGCCAGAATCGTTTTGTTCCGGTTGACCGCCTTTCTAGCAGGGCGAGTGCGAGAAAAACGGCGGCTTTAGTCAGTGGTCTCGTGTGCATGGCCGTTGCTGGCCGGCAATTTATGCAAAGCAAAAGCCAATCGAGGCCGAGTGCTGCTAGCACGACGGCCATAGCCTGGAGCCAGAAAACGAGCACCGATGAAAACGATTCTCCGGTTACACGACGAAGCCATGCAGCCGACGCAGTTGTTGGGAAACGCGCTGTCTGCAAAGGTCCCAATCCGTGAGACCGAAGCTGTCGCCCCTTACAACTGCGACCGCTGGGATCATCCGTTTCCAGGTTATGTCGAGCGCATCGCTCAACCGGCACCGGAGCTTCCGATTTCAATGCCCCACGAAGAAATGAGGTAAAACATGGAATACCTAATTGTATTTAGCGTTATAGCGACGATGACAGCAAATATCTGGATTCTCGCCCGCTGCCAGCAGCACGCGTAACTGCGCTAGAGGTGAGAACACGAACATCGTGGTCGTTCTCAATACAGGGAGCTGCGAGACTTTCTCTATGAGTAACTAGTGAAGAACGAGAGCATTTCAGGCATGCAACCAACAGAGGCAAGCGCCGGCACGTGGTCGCGAGTAGTCCGGCTGATCGAAACGCATCCGGACGTGAAGCAAGTGCGGCTGAACATCAACGAGCACAGCGTCACGGTCGGATTCTACGAAACGCCATCGGAAGAAACGTTGAACCAAATCAAGACTGACGTGCGCGCCGAACTCTCCGGCGAATGGGATGTATCGATAAAGCCTGACGATAAATCGCCGACGGTTCATCTGCATAAGATCGGTAATTACACGACCGAATTTCATCGCGCTCATCCCGCCGCCGAACCGCCAGTAATTTGGAGATCGATTGCGTTGCCGGCCTGGCGGAACCGTCCGTTCCCGCGACCGGTCGCGCGTGATTACCGCCTCATGTTGCTGCTGGCTGCGACTTGTGGATTAAGCACGCTTGCCGGTTTTCTCTTTGGCCGCGCGGGAATGCCCGGCGCACTCATCGCAGCTTCTTTTGTTTTGGCTTATCTCAGCGGCGGATGGTTCGCGACGCAGGATGTGTGGCACGCGCTCGAGCGCGGCAAGATCGACATTCAGTTCCTGATGGTCGCCGTCGCGCTCGGCGCGCTTTTCGTTAGAGGCTGGACCGAAGGCGCGACGCTGCTCTTTCTGTTTTCGTTGAGCAATGGGTTGGAACAGTTCGCAAATTATCGCACACGCAAATCGATCGAGTCGCTGCTCAAAGTCGCGCCGAAACATGCATTACGACGTGAAAACCCCGAAAGCCTTCGGGGCTGGGTGGAAGCTCCGATTGAGGAAGTGCAGATCGGAGATGAGTTGCTCGTGAAACCGGGCGAACTTTTTCCGGTAGACGGCGTGATGATCGAAGGTGCGACGTCCGCCGATGAATCGGCGCTGACTGGCGAAGCGATTCCGGTCGTAAAACAAATCGACGACGACGTGAGCGGCGGCACGCTCAATCTCGACGGCCAATCGGTGATTCGCGTGACGCGCCGACTGGAGGAGAGCGCGCTCAGCCGAATTCTTGGGCTGATTGAAATGGCGCAACAGCAAAAAGCGCCGGCGCAACGTTTCACAGACAATTTCAGCCGTTACTACACGTGGATTGCGCTTTCGCTCGCCGCGGTTGTGTTTGTCGTCCTGCTGGTGATGAAACGTCCGATTGCCGACGCGTTTTATCGCTCTATGACGGTGCTTGTCGTCGCGTCGCCGTGCGCGCTCGTCTTGTCGGTTCCGTCGGCGATTCTGGTCGCCATCGCGGCAGGCGCGCGCCGCGGAATTTTGTTCCGCGGCGGTGTCGCTGTCGAAAATCTCGCCGGCGCGACCCAGTTCGCGTTCGACAAAACCGGAACGCTTACCAAAGGCGCGCTGGTCGTCGCGAGGATCGTTTCGTTTGATTCACCAGGTGAAGATGCGCTTCTTCGACGCGCCGCCTCAGTAGCACATTTTTCCACGCATCCTTTGGCGCGTGCGATTGTCGCAGAGGCGGGGAAGCGGAACCTGCCGATTAACGAGGCAATCGATTTCTTAAATCTTCCCGGACTGGGCATGGCAGCATCGGTCAATGGAAGCCGAGTTCTCGTTGGGAGCAGACGTTTGATGCGTGACAGCGGTATCGGGTTGCCCGCACTTGAATTGACAAATGATGCGGAAGTTTGGATCGGCGACGACGATCAGCCACTTGGAGTGATCTATCTGCGTGATGAGATTCGGCCGGCCGCCAAACGCGTCATCGATTTTCTCAAGCGCTCCGGTCTATCTGTCGCACTGCTTACGGGCGACCGACCGGGGCCGGCTGCGTTGGTGGCCGAGCAAGTGGGCATTAACGATGTCCGCACCGAGCTGAGTCCACAGGCCAAACTGCAATGCATTCACGATTGGCGCGCGTCGGGAAAGAAGGTGGCGATGGTCGGCGACGGAATCAACGACGCACCCAGCCTGACGGCTGCTGATGTATCGATCGGAATGGGCGCGCGCGGATCGGATGCCGCACTGGAACAGGCCGACGTAGTTTTGATGCACGACAAGATCGAAAATGTCGAAGTGGCGTTCGTGTTGAGCCGGCGCGCTCGCTCGATCATTCGCCAGAACATCACGATCTCGCTGGGGGTTATTTTCCTCCTGATCATTTCCGCGCTGGCAGAAAAGATTAATCTTACCGCCGGCGTATTTGGCCACGAAGGGAGCACAGTTTTGGTCATTCTGAACGGGCTGCGCTTGCTGCGCGCGCAGGGCGCCAGCAGTTAGGGTTTTATCACCACCTTCAGACAGCCGTCGCGCCGCGAGCCAAACAGATCGTATGCTTCTACGATTTGATCGAGCTTGAACCTGTGCGTGAGCAGCGGCAGCGGGTCGAACCGCTTTGATTGCACCATCGACATGAGACGGCGCATCCGTTCTTTCCCGCCCGGGCAAAGTGTGGTCACGATTTTGTAATCGCCAAGGCCGGCTGCGAACGCGTCGTACGGAACCTGAAGTTTTCCGGAGTAAACACCGAGGCTGCTCAACGTGCCGCCGGGACGCAGAGAGCGCAAAGCGTTCTCGAAGGTTACCTGGAGGCCCAACGCTTCGATCGCTACGTCCGCGCCGCCGCCGGTGAGCTTCTTGATTTCGGCGACGACATCGCACTCCTTCGGATCGAGCACGACGTGCGCGCCCATTCGCTTGGACATTTCCATGCGAACAGGATCGCTTTCCACGCCGATGATGAAGGAAGCGCCCATGAGATTCGCGCCGGCGGTGGCGCACAAGCCGATTGGACCCTGCGCAAACACAACGACCGTGTCGCCGATGCGAATGTTCGCCGATTCCGCGCCACTGAATCCCGTCGAAGCGATGTCAGCGAGCAAGACGACTTGGTCATCCGTCAGGTCATGCGGAATCTTGGCCAGGTTCGCCTGCGCGTTTGGCACAAGCATATATTCGGCCTGCGCGCCGTTGATAGTGTTGCCGAATCGCCAGCCGCCGATCGCCTCAATACCTTCGCCGTGGCCACATTGCGCCCATTGCGCGGACAAACAAGCCCGGCATTGACCGCACGGCGTGATTGCGCCGACTAAAACGCGGTCGCCGATTTTGTATCCGGACAATCCTTCGCCAAGCTCTTCGATCACCCCGACCGGCTCGTGTCCAATCACCAGCCCTGGCTTCACCGGATATTCGCCGCGCAAAATGTGCAGATCGGTCCCGCAAATGGTTGTCAGGGTAATCCGAATGACCGCTTCACCTGCGCCTGCATGCGGCCGCGGCACTTCTTCGAGATGGATATTGTTCGGTCCGTGAAAAACAGTTGGCTTTCATTTTTTGCATTGGTGAATCCTCCTTGTTAGGCAAAGGCCCGTTCCGCTTTCGGATTACGCAAAATTCGCGAATCGCGCGCCAATTGCGTGGCCGAACCGGCTTGGAAAAACAGGCCGTGGCGCCATTCGTGTAAGCCAGCGCCTCAACATGTTTTTCGTCGTCGTGAGTGATCACAATGACAGGAAGATTCTCCGCGTAGCATGCTGATCGCGCTAAGCAGCGTCATTCCATGAGGTCCGTGTTCGAAGTCAATAATGGCGAGATCGAGATCAGGCGACGCCGCAGACGGTTTCCAGCGCATCGCCGGCATCGCTGTGTAAGATGGCTCACGCCGCCGAGCTCCAGGAGCGCTTCGGCGACGGCATCTTCCAATTCATTGTCGTTTGTGAGCAGAAGCATAACTGTTGTCTTCATGCTCAAATTTTGAGCTGCGAGTGAATTTACGCTTCGCAACAATTGCGAATTGCCGCGCATTTCTTGCGGCGGATTTCATTGCGATTTGGGCGCTAATTCCAAGAGCGTTGAAATCGTGACGAGATGGAAACCGCGCCCTTGAAGGTTCGCAACAATGGCTGGCAACGCGTCAGCGGTGCTACGAATACCGACGTGCATCAAAATAATTGCACCATCAAGTTGCGAATCGCTCTTTCGTGTAACGCGATTGATCAGGAACTCCGGGGTCTTCTGCGGTTCGACTGAATCCAAACTGTCGATCGTCCAGTAAATTGATCGGTACCCGAGATGGTTCGCAATTTTCAGGACCCGATCGTCCCGCTCGCCGTAAGGAGCTCGCCATCTCGGTCTGGGATTTTGGCCGGAAACCCGGGCGATAGCGCGCTCCGCTTGCAGGATTTCATCTCGCACAACGTCGTCGGATTGTTTGGTCAAATTGAGGTGACTCCACGTGTGGTTTCCAATCTCGTGACCATGCTTGCTGATCTCTACAGCGCAGTCCGCATGCTCCTCCGTAAATTTTCCAGTGATGAAGAAAGTGCTGTTTACGTGCGCGCGCGAGAGCGCGCCGATTAAATCATCAAAGCACTCCGCGTCGGCACCGCCATCAAAAGTAAGCGCGATTTGAGATTTACCACGTGGGCCGCGAATGACTTCACCGAATGGTCCGGCAATTTCCGGACTCCCGAGCTGAGTTCCCTTACCGGGCGCAACGCGAGTGGCATAAACGAATGACGACCCTGATAGCACTAACGCGAAAGCGATCGCAGCAACGGCCGAAACCGCAACGCCTACCGAATTTCTGCGCCAAGCGACGCCATTCATTGCGCGCGTCGAATCAAGTTTTCACAAATGTCGATGCGCGAGCGCCAGATAGCGAACATGGTGATGCTCGGCTGTTGCCTCGACTGTCCACACGACTGCCGCACCAACCGCGATCAACAGAGCAACAAGTAAAAAAGCTTCGTGCAGCGCAATGCCCAATCCAATTGCGAGACCAATGAGCACAGCAACTGTTCTGGTCTCCATAAATCGTCGCACTCTAATCTCTTTCATAACGCCTCCTTTCGTTTTCAGCTTAGTTCGTTGTTTTTCGCGCGATAACCACCGATTGCCTTTAACTGGGCAAAAATTGCGGCCGGTGCACCGGATAATCACGCGTTCGCGCTCTTGCGATAGAATAGCGCCTTAGTCGCTTCCGCCGCGGCGACGTACGCGAGAATGATCAGGGCGATGATTGGATAGAAGTGCCACGGCATCGCTTGAAACCCGAGCACAGTTGCGAACGGAAGGTATGGTATGAGCGCGGCAACTATCACCACCGCCAGAGTCGCGAGCGCTAGCAATTTGCTCGGGCGGCTTTTGAAAAATGGACGACGCGTGCGCACCACGAGAACAATTAGCGCCGCCGACGCAATCGATTCTATGAACCAGCCGGCTCGGAATTGTTCGACGGTCGCATTCAGCCAGAACAAAACGCCAAACGTCAGGTAATCGAAAACGGAACTGACCAGGCCAAACACGATCATAAACCGGCGAATAAAATGAATGTCCCAGCGTCGCGGGCGCTCGACGAGCTCGGGATCGACGTCATCGCTGGCGATCGTCATCTCTGGAAAATCGGTCATCAAATTGATGAGCAAGATTTGCTTTGGCAACAGCGGCAGAAACGGCAGGAGCAGCGAGGCACCGGCCATGCTGAACATGTTTCCAAAATTGGCGCTGGTGGCGATGAACACATACTTCAGCGTATTCGCAAAAGTGCGCCGCCCTTCGCGCACGCCATCAACCAACACTTCGAGGTCGCGCTCCAGTAGGACGAAATCTGCGGCCTCGCGTGCGACATCGACAGCGCCCTCGACGGACAAGCTCACGTCCGACGCGTGTAAGGCCGACACGTCATTGATCCCGTCGCCGATATAGCCGACGACATGACCGGCCTTCTTGAGAGCGAGGATCAAACGCTCCTTCTGGGCAGGTTCGATTTCGGCAAAGACGTCGATGTCGCTCGCCTGTCGCATAAGCGCGGCGTTACTCATCGTTTGAATGTCGCGCCCAGAGAGAACTTGCTTCGCATTCAAACCGACTTGCTGCGCCAAATGCGTTGCGATCAAGACATTGTCGCCAGTAACGATCTTCAACCGAATACCGAGATCGCGTAGTTCGCGCAAAGTCGATCCGATCCCGTCTTTCGGAGGATCGGAAAGCGCGATGAGTCCGAGGAAAACCATTTCGGTTTCAGTTTCGCGATCGATTCGTAAACAATCACCTCCGCACCTGCGGTAAGCGACAGCGAGGACCCGGCTTCCTTCGGAACTAAACCTTCGCCATTGTTCGTCGATCTGTTCGCGAGCGGTGTCGATGCTGTCACATCTTCCGTCGCTGAATTCGACTTCCGAACAAATCGCCAAAACCTGCCGCAACGCACCCTTCGTAACCAGAACACGCGCATCTTTGTTCTCGCAAAGAATACTCAACCGTTTTCGAGCGAAGTCGTAGGGAAGTTCGTCCAGTTTTTGCCAGCCGTCGCAATTAGCAGGCGGGTTAGCCCGAAGCGCTTCGTCGATCGGATTGATGAAACCAGTTTCGTGAACGGCGTTAAGGTACGCGTAAAGCAACGTTTTTTCGCTGTGATTTCCTCGCGCGTCCACGCTGGCGCGGATGCCAATCTTGCCTTCGGTGATCGTACCGGTCTTGTCTGAGCAGAGGACATTCATGCTGCCGAAGTTTTCGATCGCGGTCAGTCGTTTCACGATCACCTTTTGCTGCGCCATGCGGCGCGCTCCATGCGAAAGATTGATGGTGATGATCGCCGGAAGCAGTTGCGGCGTGAGTCCGACCGCAAGCGCCATGGCGAACAAGAACGAATCCAACACCGGTTTATGCAGGAAAACGTTGAACCCGAAGATTGCTAACACGAGCAACAGCGTCACTTCGGCAAGCAAATAACCGAAGCGACGCACGCCGCGCTCGAATTCCGTCTCGGGACGGCGTATTCGCAAACTTTCCGCGATCTTGCCGAACCGTGTTTTCCGGCCGGTCGAAATGATCTCGGCTTTGCCCGACCCGCTAACCACATGCGTTCCAAGAAATACTTCATTCTTCGGCCCGGCCGTTGAATCGACAGACTGCGCGTCTTTCTCGGCTGGAAACGTTTCCCCTGTGAGAGCGGCTTCGTTAACGAATAACTCGCGTGTTTCGAGAAGCCGACCGTCGCCTGGAATAATTGCGCCGGCGGATAGCAGTATCACGTCGCCCGGTACGACCTCCGCCAGCGGAATGATTACTTCATCCCGGTCGCGCAGCACGCGCGCCTTTGTCTCGACTAGCGCACGTAATTTCGCCACCGCGTTTGTGGCGCTGTATTCCTGCCAAAATCCAAGCACCGCACTCGCGAGCACGATCGCGAGAATCAATGTCGCATCAGTGCGATCCTGCAAGAAGAGCGACACGATCGCCGCGCCGATTAAAATCAGGATGATTGGGCTCTTGAATTGAGTGACGAAGAGCGTAAGCGCGCCGGCGCGTCGTTGGCTGCTGATTCGGTTTTCCCCAAATTCGGTCAGACGTCTTTGGGCCTCTGCGCTTGTTAAGCCGGAAGCGACAGAATTAGCGTTCGGCATTCCATCTGCGCATTCTTGTGCGCGCCCGCTCACGATTTTATCGACAAAAACGTCGATTGGATGCTGCGGCCCTCCTTTGCGATTTCAAGATGGGAATTCAGGTCACAGTGATGAGAGGCGTACAAGATCTTCACAAATTTCGTGAATTTTTTGGACAGTTTCTTTCGGCAACGGTCCGCTTTCGCTTTCAACGAGCGCACGAATACTGCCGATTCCATCGACGAGCTTTAAGAGCATCGGGCGACGCTGGACGTCACTGCTCATTGCCAGAACCTGCTTTTCCAAATAAGTAGCCAGACCCGGTTGGCGAATGAGTTCGGCACGCTCGGGTGAATAATTCTGAAGCACGAGCGCAGATAGAGCCTCAGGACCGCGCAACCACCCACCGAGACTTATCAACTGGGATAGCTCTCCACTTTTGAGCTCAATCATTCCGCTTTCTAGATCCGAAACCACACGATCCCACTCTTTCCGCGCCTCATTCCATTCTTCCTTATCTGCGAGATCGATAATGCTGCGAGCGCGACGCACTGCGCGCTCCTCAATACCAAGTCCTTGAGCTAGCGCCAGCACCCTGTTGCCGATGTTTTTTACCTCCGTCGAGTCTTGCGCTTCCATTGCAATGAAACCTTCGGCTGTCACGACTCCGAGCAAAATTGCGATCTGCGTCTGATCCCCATGTGATTTCCATCGCGCCACTTCGGGCCGTCTTACAGCACGCCAGTTCGCGTCCGGGAATTGGTCGAGAGAATGGAATATCTCTTTGGGCACCGGCACCGCGAGGCCGTGCACCTGTTTAGCTTGTGAGGGGAGTGGCCTGTCTTGCTCAGAGGGCGTTTGGGCCAACGCCGGTATGGCAAGGACAACCTGGATCAAGAAGCAGAGCTTTAGTGCGGACATTATGAATTTGGAGTCCCGTCGAAAATATTTCTTCAGTCCGCCCACCAGCGCTTCTGCCTTTTCGCTCATAACATCACTAGAGTATTCGGCATACGATTTTCCCGTTAGGATTCGGCGTGACGACTGGGAACAACCAACACCGGGCACTCTGCGTAACGGAAGACCTGTTCTGCGACGCTTCCGATGAGCGCGTGCTTGAACCCTGTGCGGCCGTGCGTGGAAGTGACGATAAGATCAACATCTGGCGAGCCCGCTGCCGTACAGATTTCGTCAACTGCGGGACCAGGGAGAAGATCGGCTTCAACGATCAGACCGCGCAAAAAATCCATCTGCTTCAGCGCGTCCATTTCCTGCCGCGCGGTTTGCTCCACCGCTTCGGCCAACCCGGTGAGACGGACGCCGGCGCGATCAACGAACACGTAATTCGTATACGGATACATCGCGTGGAAGAGGCGTAGTATGGCGCCAAATTTTCTTGCCAAAAAGGCTGCGTATTCCGTTCCGGCAAGCGAACATTGCGAGAAATCTGTCGGAACCAGAATAGTGCGGACCGCAAATCCTTCGCGACTTGCCTTCGCTCCTTGTTTCCGTTTTCGCGCGACAAGCACAGGGCACGGTGCGCTGCGCACGACTCGTTCCGCCGTGCTCCCGAGCAAAAGGTGCTTTAGTCCGCTGTGTCCGCGCGTCGAAAGTGCAATCAGATCGGCATTGATCTCACGGGCCAAATTGATGATCTGGTCGAAAGGGCGTCCGCCGCGGATGTGGCAATTCTCCGGACGAAAAGTCGGCACGTTTTTGCGATGAATACCGGTCAACTCCTCGTTAAGCCGTTCGATCGCCTCTGCTGACTCAAACAGGAGACGTCCCGCCCCCGGCGCTGACGCTTCATCAGGCGGATAGACGTGCACAAGATGAATGGCAGCGTGAAATTGTTTCGCCATCCAAACGGCGTAATCGAGCGCTACCATCGATGCCGAGGAGAAATCCAGTGGCACTAGGATTCTTTCAATTTTGAATCCTAACGGGCTAGTGAGAACTGCTGTGGAAGTATCCGGTGTCGCGTTCAATCCATGAAAACTCTTCGTTGACGTGCGTGTTGATCTTTTCTCGTGATTGCCTTGCCTCTTGGCACATTCGGCGATTGCCGTTGCCTGGCCACTCGGTTAACCTTGGCGCCGGCTGATTTTGCCAGGTTCGCTGCTCTGACGTGAGGGTGGGATGGCACTACCAAAACGGAGCAGGGCGCGTGTCGTACCACCTGCTCGGCGATACTCCCAATCAAAATATGTGTGAAACCGGTGAACCCGTGCGTTGACGTAATGATCAGATCGACATCGTGATCTTTTGCAAAAGCGCAGATATCAATGACAGGCGATCCATCGGTAAACGCCGTTTCAAATTTGACGGTTCCGAAGTTCACGGACCGCACCAGTTCGCGCATTTTGCGCTCGGCAGTTTTCCTGGCAGCCTTTTGCAAACCGGGAATGTCGTAGAGGGCAGCGCCTTCTGCGGAATAGATGTATCCAAGATACGTGGCGTGCAGCAAAATGATCTTGGTCCCAAATTCATGCGCGAACGCAACCGCGTAGCGGAGACCTTCCCGTGAGCAATTGGAAAAATCGACTGGGACGAGGATGGTTTTAATCCTGAATCGTGAACCATTGTTCGTCTGAAGAGCGCTTCCGCGCGTGACGAGAACCGGACACGACGAATGCTGCACAATCCGCTCAGCCGTGCTGCCAAGAAAAACATGCTTCAACCCGGTGCGTCCATGCGTCGGCATCACAACGAGATCGGCAGGAATTGTCTGCGCAAGCCGACAGATTTCATCGAAGGGCGGTGCGCCACCGAGCACATCGCAGGTCGCGGACGAGACGCCGCATTCATTTGCCACCTGCCTGAGCTCTTTGAACGCAGTTTGTTCTCCAACCTGCTCGTATGACGTGAAGGCAAACGGGACGATCGGCGGCGCTGGTGCCACAAAGTCTGTTGCGTAATTGAGATGACGCACATGGGCGAGGTGTATTGAAGCGCCAAAACGCCGAGCCAACTGCTTGGCGATTTGGATCGCTTGCACCGACATTTTCGAGAAGTCGATCGGAACAACGATGTTTTGAATGTTCAGCGTTTTCATGGCTATAGCATGAACGCTCACAACCCGGTTGCTCGGCATTGCTTGCCAAAGGCGAAGCGTTTCTTGCGCTGTGATTAACGACGATGCAGGCGATTCCACATCACCGCGCCGAGTAAACCGTGATCAGACCGTTTTACCTGCGCGTCTGCCGGAAGAAACCCGCGTCCGGAATTCGGTGGGTGATTGGCCGAAAACGCGTTTGAATGTGCGGTTGAATTGCGTGAGTGATTGAAATCCCACGTCGTACGCGATTTCGCTGATGCGGAGATTCGGATTCAGCAGCCGGTTGCGCGCATCTTCGAGGCGCACACGCGCGACGTAGTCGGTGAACTTTAGTCCGGTGGCTTTGTGGAAAACTTTGCAGAAGTGGAAAACGCTCGCGCCTGCAGCCTTTGCCACGTCAGCCAGAGATAATTCTTCGTTCTTGTGCTTCTCGATGTACTCGCGCGCCTTCAGGACTAGGGGCGGCTCTGCATTCTGCTGTTCCAACACAATTTGATTAGCCAGGGCGGAGAGTTGTTCGGCGAAAAACGTGAGCAGTCGCACGGTGGCATTGTATTTGTCCGGTGGAATGAGGGGAGTTTTCTCCCATGCTTTGCGAATCTGGCCTGTGAATCGCACTCCGCTCCGCTCCAGTTCGCGGCTGACCTTCGAGGTGTCCGATTTAACGGGCGTATGACGCAACACCGAGCCGATGCGCAGGTATCCGGTGATCTTGGACCCAAGTTTCACTGGGACTGCTGTCTCGGTTAAACCGAAAGGACAGGTGACGGTGTGCGGGATCAAGCCAGTGTGGTCGATAATGTCCTGATGCGCTTGTAAACAAACCGCCAGTGTGGCCGGCCGTTCGGCCAGCATGGCGCAGAACCGATTCTGGTGTTTTTTGCCGTCGTGCTCCAACTGCCAATAGTCCACTGGCCGAAGCGTCAAAGACAACCCCGTTGCCTCGCTAAAGACCTGCTCGTATCTGCGAAACAGCTTCGAGCGTCGCAGAGTATCAATGAGCTGCTTATTCGAATCTGAGTGGGCGACTTCGGCCTGAACCATGCTCCCTATAATACACGGATCATCCAAGCTTGGGAAAATGGCGTCAAACGCGATCGGCAGCGTCTTAGGATATTGGGATATCTCCTGTTTGTGAACGGCGCCTCACGCGACACGCTTGTTACAATGGAGCGACAGCATTTGGTTATGCGCAGCCTGCAAGCGCGTCACCATCACGGCGCTGATCCGCTTCAGAAGCTCGTAACCTAACGAGTGGTCCTTCTCGCAGTATTCCCGTAGAATTGCCGCGTAGAAAAAGAGCGCAGTTGTCGGCTCGATCGCGTGGGCTGTAAATTGCCAGACATACGGCGGGAACATCCATGACCACCCGAGCAAATCTCCTGCGCCAAGGATTTGTATTGGGATCGATTTGCCAAAGCCGGCCTCCGACTCGAGCGCCACCTTGCCGGTCTCGACAATGTAGAATCCGTTCGCAAACTCGCCTTCGCAGAGAATCGCCTGGTTTGCGTTGAAATGTCTCGCCACCGCACAATCCGTTAGCAGCGTGAGTTGTGTATGATTCATCCCGGCTAAAAAAGGATGAAGCGCGACACGTGTGGCCAGTGGTTCGATTTGTATCTCGTGATTGATTATTTGCGGATTCATAAGCTCCTCCGATCTATCTAAACGAATTCGTGTTCTTTTTCGCGCACGACGAGTACTGGACAAGGCGCGGTGCGCACGACTCGCTCGGCCGTGCTGCCAATACAAAAATGCCGCCAACTCGTGTAACCGTGCGTGGCGATAATGATCAGATCGACGTCAAGGTCCCTGGCAGCCTTGGTGATCTCGTTAGGCGCATGCCCGACACGCACGAATGAACTAACCGAATGCGCGCCATTGGTGTGCGATTCCGCCGCGAGCACTGCCAGGTCTTTCTCGGCACTCGAGAACTCATCTTTATCCGTGAACGGTTCGATGACGAGCGGCGCGCCAATCATGGGGGTCGCCGGTTCCACCACGTATAGCAGAGCGATCTCGCAACCAAATTGCTCCGCGAATCGCAGCGCATATTGAACTGCTTTCTTCGATGTCTCGGAGAAATCGGTTGGCACCAGAATTTTTTTCAGACGGAGGATCTGAGGCACCAGTTCGATGGTGTCCGCGGTTTCGATACGTTGAGCTGCGGTTTTCATGTATGCGACTTTTACCCCTCGTACAGGAACGCGCTCCGCACCTGTTGCGGAATGGTGTGCATTTTTTGTGATGCCTAATCTCACAAATGTGCAACAAATGCTCGGCGAATGGCAAACCGCGCGAAGCGTCTGGTGCGTGCGCCGACTAAAGTGAATCTCCTAAATGATAAATGACGACACCGCGTCTTTGAAAAAGACTACAACAAATACCGCTAGTCTCCGAGAGAGAGCGATTGCCGAATATCACGAGCTACTAACCGCGGACGAGACGCTGACTCCTGCGACATTCCAAAAATTGCGCAGCGCCATGCGCAAACAACGACTGGTCTACGGCGACCGACCCATTGGCATCGCGTTAAGACCACATTTTCTCGATCAGAAACAATTTCGCGAACTGACTCTCTTGGCAGAACGCGTTACGAGTGCATTGGAAAAGGTTGCTGCCACGGTCGTGCAAAATCCGGACCTCATGCGTGAACTCGGCCTGACAGAAGCTGAGCACAAGATGGCGCTGGTTGATCCCGGATTTTCAACAGCCGGTGTAACGACGCGGCTCGATGCGTTCGTTCACAGCGACGAAATCAAGTTTGTAGAGTCGAACGCCGAGAATCCTTCAAGCTTGCCGGACCAAGAAGAACTGAATCGATTACTCTCCGAGCTGCCGGCAATGGCGACCTTTGCCAAACGATATCGTTTACGTCAGTTCTCGCCGGTCGAGAGACTTCTCGAAACGCTGTTGAGTACTTTTCGCGAATGGGGCGGCAGCGGCGTCCCAAATATCGCGATCCTGGATTGGAAGGACCTGCCCACGTCGAGTGAGTTCGTTTTTCTGCAGGAGCATTTCAGCGCGCACGGCGTTCCCACCACCATCTGTTCGCCGGACGATCTCGAGTATGAGCAAAGGCAACTTCGATGCGGCGCGTTTCGCATCGATCTCATCTACAAGCGTGTAATCATCCACGAATTCCTCGCGCGCTTTGACGACACGCATCCACTGATCCGCGCATATATGAACCACGACGTGTGTCTCGTGAATCCGTTCAGATGCAAGATCATGCACAAGAAAGCGGTGTTCGAGATGCTTACGGACGAACAGCGCCACGACTGGTTCACCAACAGCGAACAGGAAGCAATTCGCCGATCGGTGCCGTGGACCCGGCGCGTCGCCGACCGAAAGACCACGCGTGAAGCGCGAACGATCGGTCTACTCGATTTCATCCGCAGAAATCGGTCACGCCTTGTTCTCAAACCGAATGATGATTACGGCGGACACGGCGTTCATTTCGGCGCGCAATTAAACGAGCGCGAATGGGATAACGCGATCCAAACTGCGCTTTCAGCCGACTACATCGCGCAGGATGCGCTCGATTTGCACCCGGAGGTGTTTCCAATATTTAGCGAAACCGAATGGAAGTTGCAGCCGATGTTTGTTGATACGAACCCATTTCTTTTTCGAGGCAAAGTTTGCGGTGCGATGGTTCGTTTATCCGCCACGCCAATCGTTAACGTCACTTCCGGCGGCGGCGAAACTGGGTTTTTTGTCTTACAAGAACAGCGCGCGCCCTGAGCCGCGCTTACAGTTCACCCAGATTTCGTTGCAGCAGCTTTTGCAACTCGCGCGGCCTCATCACAACAACGGTGTTTCCTGTGACGCGCAGAAGCTTCTGGTCGCGAAATTTTGCCAGTGTGCGCGACAACGTTTCGCTCGTTGTTCCCATTTCAGCGGCGAGCACACGTTTAGTTCGGTTGAGTTTGACCTCAACTGGCGCCGTACTAACTGGCCTTGGGCATTGTTTTAGCAACCAATTGGCCAACCGGGTTTCCATGTCTTTCAGAGTGAGATCGTCGAGCAATCCCACGATCACGCCGATTACAACGTCGTGTTCAAGAACGACCGCCCGTGAAGATCATTCGGAAAGGCCAGACGGTACTAAGCTTCAATTCGCGGTGATTAATCGTCGCTCCGGCCGATATGGAAATACTTCCGGAGTCTCGCCCTCTCGAAGCTTCCGTTGCACGTTGCGCCAGAAATCCGGATGAAATAAATCCCCGTGCTGTTCGAGCAGCGCGGCACGCGCCGGTCCGGGTAGGCGGAGAAAATTTAGAAATTCTTCGGGAAACACGTCATTCTCGCGCACGGAGAACCACGGCTCGGCCGATATTTCTTCCTCGTACGTGCTGGCCTGCGGCAGATCGCGAAAATTGCAATCGGTTAGAAAACAAAGCTCGTCGTAATCATAGAAGACGACCCGGCCTCGCCGGGTGACGCCGAAGTTTTTGGTCAACACATCGCCGGGAAAAATATTCGACACGGCCAGATCCTTGATGGCCTGGCCGTAATCGCGAGCGGCGGCTGCACTCTGAGTCGCATCGGCTTCGGCGAAGAAAATGTTAAGCGGACGAATGCGACGCTCGACGTAAACATGAGCGATGACGACATCGTCGCCTTCCAGCCGCACGGTCTTTCCGGCCGCGCGGAGCAAATCTTCCAGGAGGGCTGGCTCGAATCGGTTCCTTGGGATGCGGAGGTGCTCGAACTCGTGCGCTTCCACCAAACGTCCGGCACGATCGTGCTCGAAGACTAGCTTGTAACGGCGCATCACCTCGTTTGGAGTGGTATCCTTGGGAAGATCGAATCGATCCTTGATCACCTTAAAAACGACGTCGTAGCTGGGCAAAGTGAAGACGAGCATGACCATTCCGCGCGCGCCTTCGGCGGTTTTGAAACGGTCGGCCGAGGCGTTGATCTGCGCGACGAAATCGCGATAAAACTCCGTTTTGGCATGTCGGTTAAAACCGATTTCGTTGTAGAGATCGGCTAAGCGTTTGAGCGGCATCAGCTCCGCAAGGAATGCACCAGGGCGTGAGGCGACGGCGCTTACTCGGAAATATGCGCGCGTGTAAGAGAAACAGAATCGAGAGATCGCGCTTCGCCGAATAAGCACGGCATCGAGCGTGAGGCCGCGTTCATCCTCATGGCGCAGACAAAAGGCCAGCGGCGATGCGACACCATCGCCACCGATCGCGAATCGCGCGACCGACAAGGTAGGCGCCTTCGACCCCGATAAAAGACACCGCGGTTAAAATTTCGAGACGCACTTGGCATCCTTTTGCGGCACCGGGAAATTCCGCCTCAGACTGCGTTCCGCCGCCGCGGCCATCGAGACACCTAGATCGTGCCAGAGATTCGGCTCGCGAACGCCCGCTGTCGAGATCGGTCAGTGCACGCCGAAATCAAGTCCGGCAAGGCTGCGCCGGAATAAATGCGACGGCAAAGTTCGAGCATGATGAATTCGGTCGGCGGGCGCGTCGAAATCGGTATCGACAAACTCGATCGCCTGATCAACTCCTTCCGTCGCAAAAACGCGGCGGGTAAGTGAATTGAAAAAACTCTCGCCGATTTCCCAGCGGATCGATTGCGCGATGAGCGAGGAGTAGACGGCCTTGGTCGCCTGCCAGACGGAGCGTTCACGCAAACGCGCGCCCAACAAGCTTTCGACGCGATTCGTTAGGCCATCGAGCACACGCGAATAAAGATGCAGTCTCTCGGCCGCGTCGTTGTAGCTGCCGTGCCAGTCGCGCGCCAGAAAACGATCGCGCGCCCGCTGCGTGATCTCGTCGAAGCGCGCCACGTAATCGCGGAACGCGTTCCGCGCCTCCTCTGCGCAAAGCGCGGCCAGGCGGCTGTCGGTTAAAGCCGCGGCTGCCGACGAAGCCGTCTCTGCCCGGTTCAATGAAACTGTTCTTGTTCGGTTGAACCTCGCAACGCCGTGGTGGAGGAAAGACCGACGGCGATAACCTGAGCGACGTCGTCGAAGTAGCCGGTGCCCACTTCGTGCTGATGCTTGGTCGCACTGTATCCATGCTTTTCGGCCGCGAACTCCGCCTCTTGCAGTTCCGCATACGCCTCCATTCCTCGATCGCGATAGCCTTGCGCGAGTTGAAACATGCTGTAATTGAGCGCGTGGAAACCGGCCAGGGTAACGAATTGGAATTTGTAGCCCATCGCCCCCAGTTCACGTTGAAACTTTGCGATACTTCCACTATCGAGATGCAAGATTATCACTTCTTGTATTGGAGCAAGAAAGAATCAAGATCTATAACATGCCCAAATTTCCGGAAGAACGTGAAGATTGAGGAGGGGTCAAGAGCATTCGACGAATGCAGCGGTTTAGTTCAACGCGCGTTTATCCGCAATGGGTCCAGATCCCTCGGCAGCATAAGTTTTGGGGTACGAGAGGCAGATGACTCGAAGACTCGATTACCGCGACAGCGTGCTTAAGGCGTACCCCGAGGTCTACAGCCCGGCGGCGCTTGAGGCGTTGGAGGTTCTGGCGCCGCTCAACCGTGACCGGCGCGAGCTGATGGCAAGGCGCATCGCGCTGCGACTGGCGCGGGAGCGCGGCCGGCAGCGCATTGCCTTCCTCGATCCCCAGGCGCTGATTCCGCGCACAGGCATCCGCGTTCAGGACGCCCGCGACGGAAACTTCGACGGGAGCGAGATCCCGGCCGATCTGATGCGCCAGTGGATCCAAGGCACCGGGCCGGCCACTCGGCCACGGGCGAGCACCGAGACGGCTTGCGCAACATCGCTTACGCTCTGCTCTCGGGCGCTGACGGCTGGATGTTCGATGGCGAGGACGCCCTCGGGCAGGTCGATACCATGTCGCTCGACAACCAGCGCAACCTCCAGCTCGCGATCGCCAAAGACCCACGCTTCCTGCGCGTCGCCGAAAAAGTCAGCGCCGAGATGAACCAGTGGGCGCAAGGCTTTTTCGGGCGACCCATCGTCGCCGACTGGCGCCAACAGCTCGACTTCACCACCAAGATCTTCCGCGCGCGGGGTCTGCACCTCGACGACCGCCACGTGCGCGAGAAGGACGGCACCGGCTTCTCTGCTTCGATCGTCGATCTCGCGCTCTACGTGGTCAACAACCACCAGCGCCTGCGCGACTCGGGGGCATCGATCGTCCTCTACCTGCCGAAGATCCAGACCGCCGAGGAGGCAGCGCTGTGGAACGACCTGCTCGCGGCGCTCGAGCAGCATCTCGGGCTACCGATAGGCACGATCAAGGTCTACGTCCTCGTCGAGCAGATCGAGGCGTCCTTCCAGTTGATGGAGATCCGCGCCGCCCTCGGCCGCCACTTCGTCGGCTTCAACACTGGGCGGTGGGACTACATCAACAGTGTCGCCGACGCGATGGCGTGGGAACCGGATTTCATCAACCCCAATATCGACGCAATCGGCATGACCTACGGCTACATGCGCAATTACGAGGACCGCGTGCGCCGGGCCGTGAACACCCCCGATCGCAACGGCCGCCGCGCTCTGTGGCAGGGCGGTATGGAGACCAACATCCCGGTCGGCTCCGCGGCGGGCGTCGCCGCAGGCATGCGCAGGGCGCAAGGCAGGCGGCGAGCGCGAGCAACTCGAGGGGGCGAGCGGCAAGTGGGTGGCGCACTGGAAGATGGTGCACATCGTGCGGCCGGTATGGGACGAGGTCGGCGCGGACAACCAGCTCGAACGCAAGTTCCCGCCGCTCACCTACACGCAGGAGGACGCCGACGGGTTGGTGCTGCTCGAGCCGGCGCCGCGCACCGTCCGGGGCGCCCGCGACTTGCTGAGCGTCGCCCTGCAGTACGGCAACGCCTTCGAGCAGGGTTTCCAGGCGGCGGCGCTCAAGCCGGCGGACTTTTTCGGCAACGACGACGTGCTCTATTTAATGGAGGACATGGCGACCGGCGAGATTCGGGTCAGCATCCTCTGGGAATGGCTGCACAAGGGCGCGCAACTCACCGAGGACGACCAAAAAACGGGCGCCAGTGCCGGCGATAAGTTCGATTTGGCGCTTTTTACCCGCCTGCTCGACGAAGAATACGAGAAGCTGCTCGCTGCCCGCGACCGCGACGTCCACGACGATTCGAAGACGACCACGCTGCCCATCGCACGCGAGATCGTCGCTACCTACGTGACCAATCGCACCAAGCTGCCTTGGTACATCGATCTCCTGAATCTAAACCTGAACAATCACGATCTCGCCAATGCCAGATCCCGCATCCGGTCCTACATCGAGGCCTTCGAGCGAGACGGAACGCGGATCACCGAGAATCTCGATTTTGTTGTCTGAACCAAGGAGTGCCCTTACGAGATCGTTCGAACAGGAAATCAACGAGACCCAAGAGTGGTTCGACAGCCCCCGATTCGCGGGGATCGTTCGCCCGTATACCGCGCGTCAGGTAGTCGAGCAGCGCGGCACCATCCGCCACGACTACACGATAGCGCGTGAGGCGGCCGCAGCGTTTTACGATCGCTTGCGCGAACTTTTCGCGGAGCGCAAGAGCATCACCACCTTTGGCCCGTACTCGCCGGGGCAGGCGGTGGCGATGAAGCGGATGGGGATCGAGGCGATCTACCTCGGCGGCTGGGCGACCTCCGCCAAGGGCGGAACGAGCGAGGACCCGGGACCCGATCTCGCCAGCTATCCGCTCAGCCAGGTGCCCGACGAAGCAGCGACGCTCGTGCGCGCCCTGCTCTCGGCGGATCGCAACCAGCAGTATCTGCGTTCGCGGATGACTGAGGCGCAGCGCGCCGCGACGAACGCTCGGGATTTTCGGCCGTTCATCATCGCCGACGCCGACACCGGCCACGGCGGCGATCCACACGTGCGCAACCTGATCCGCCGCTTCGTGGAAGCCGGCGTTCCGGGCTACCACATCGAGGACCAGCGTCCGGGCACCAAGAAGTGCGGCCATCAGGGCGGCAAAGTGCTTGTGGCGCAGGACGAGCAGAACAAGCGACTGAACGCGGCCCGCTTCCAGCTCGACGTCATGGGCGTTCCCGGCCTCATCGTCGCCCGCACCGACGCCGAAGCCGCCAACCTGATCGAAGGTCGCGGCGACGAACGCGATCAACCCTTCCTGGTTGGGGCGACGAACCCCGACGTGCCAGCCTACAAGCCGTGCTTCCTGGCGTTGATCCAGCATTTTCACGAGCTGGGAGTCGCCGAACTCACCGGCCATCTCCTGTACGCCATACCGGCCGGAGAGCACACCGTCGCCCGGAAATGGCTGGAGCGCCGGGGCATTCTGGCGCAGGCCGCCGAAGCCGTGGCGTCGTTGCGGGAGGGGAAAGAGACCTCGATCGACGCGATGTTCGACCGAATCACCGCCCGCTTCCTCGACGCCTGGGAGGACGACGCCGAACTGAACACCTTCGGGGAGGCGGTTGCCGAAGTGATCGAATTCCGGTCGAGCGAAGGTGAACCGGTCGAGACAAGCGTCGACGACTGGCGGCGCTTCGCCGCGCGCGCCTCGCTCTACGCCGCCCGCGAGAAGGCGCACGAACTCGGCGTCGACGTGGACTGGGACTGCGAGGCGGCCAGGACGCCCGAAGGGTACTACCAGGTGCGCGGCGGTATTCCGTACGCCATCGCCAAGTCGCTTGCGGCGGCGCCCTTCGCCGACCTGCTCTGGATGGAGACCAAGACCGCCAACCTCGATGACGCGCGCGAGTTCGCCGAGGCGATTCACTCGGAGTTTCCCGACAAGATGCTCGCCTACAACCTCTCGCCGTCGTTCAATTGGGACACCACCGGCATGAGCGACGAGGAAATGCGAAGCTTTCCCGAGGAACTCGGCAAGCTGGGCTTCGTCTTCAACTTCATCACCTACGGTGGTCACCAGATCGACGGCCTCGCCGCCGAGGAGTTCACCCTGGCCCTCAAGCAGGACGGCATGCTCGCCCTCGCCCGCCTGCAACGAAAACTCCGCATGGTCGATTCTCCCTACGGCACGCCCCAGACCCTCGTCGGCGGACCGCGCGCGGACGCCGCATTGGCCGCTACGTCGGGGCGCACGGCGACGACCATGGCAATGGGCAAGGGCTCGACCCAGCATCAGCACCTGATACAGACCGAGGTCCCCAAGAAGCTCCTTGAAGAGTGGCTGGCGATGTGGATGCGGCACTATAAACTCCCCGGCAGGCTCCGCGTCCAGATGCGGCCCCACCGCGCCGGCTCGGAGTTACTCGAACTCGGAGTCTACGACGAGGGGGAGGAGAAGCTCGCCAACGTCATCTTCGCCCCCATCCACGACCGGCGTGGCCGCAGCATCCTCTCGGTGCGCGACCAGAACACCTTTGCGGACTCACTGCGCAAGAAGCGCCTAATGACCCTCGTCCACCTCTTCCTGGTGCACCGCTTCAAGGCGGACTCGGTGCACTACGTCACCCCCACCGAGGACAACCAGTACCAGGTCGCAAAGATGACGTCTCACGGCATCTTCAGCGAGGTCAACACCGAGGTCGGCCAAATCATCGTCGCCGACGTCAATCACCAGCGGATCTCCGAGTTTTTGGCGCCGGATCAGGAGGCGTTGCGGAGGCTGATTCGCAAGGAGAGATAGCGGTTTCGGCGCTCGGCGATCAATCAAGATCTCCGGAACTGACGGAGGCGACCATTGGACGCGGGTTCTCTTAGACGCGATGGAGAACTTGTCCGGCGCTGCCCGTGACCTTCCGAGGGAACCGCCGGGAGGCCTGAGCCGCGCTCACAGTTCACCCAGATTTCGTTGCAGCAGCTTTTGCAACTCGCGCGGCCTCATCACAACAACGGTGTTTCCTGTGACGCGCAGAAGCTTCTGGTCGCGAAATTTTGCCAGTGTGCGCGACAACGTTTCGCTCGTTGTTCCCATTTCAGCGGCGAGCACACGTTTAGTTCGGTTGAGTTTGACCTCAACTGGCGCCGTACTAACTGGCCTTGGGCATTGTTTTAGCAACCAATTGGCCAACCGGGTTTCCATGTCTTTCAGAGTGAGATCGTCGAGCAATCCCACGATTACGCGGAGATGCTGACTCATGGAGCCGAGCATACGGAGTGCAAGATCGGGTCGCCTTCGCAGGAGATCGAGAAAATCGTTTTTTGGCACAAGTAGAACAGTGGTGGGCTCAGTGGCCCGTGCGTCGGCTGGGTAACCTCCTTCGGTTGCAAGCGTCGCTTCGGCAAACGATTCGATCGGCTGAAACAAATGGATCACCTGCTCTTTCCCCGCCGCATTGACCCGATGCACGTTTATGGCGCCCTTTTGCACGACATAAAATCCTTCGCTGCCATCGCCTTCGCGAAAAAGGTATTCCCCCTTGTCGAGGTGCTTTGAAATGATGAACGAGGCGATGGCCACAATGTCTGCCGCGGGCAAACCCATGAAGAGCTGACAACTGCGCAGCGTATTTTCAAGGATCGCCTGTCTAAACCGGCTCGGTTCCAGCGCCACGCGGGGGATCTTAACTCTCCCCTGCGAATCGTCGCGCCAAAAAAGCGCGGTTAGTCGTCGCTCAGAGACAATTTCGGTCCGAGCGCAACTAACCAGACAGCAGCCGCAAGAATCCAGATCAACGCGGCATAAACAAGGTGACTGTTGCGTGCCGGCGGAATGAAATCGGCGCCGACCCTTGCAATCATTGCGATTACCAGCAGCGCGAGAGCGGCGATAAGGAACCGAAGTCTTTTTCGAAATAAATGGCTTTGCCCGGCGTGGCCGAGAATTACCCGCGTGCTCACCGTGAAAAGAATGATGCTGAAACCGCCAATAAACGTGAGGTGTAGATTTGCCAGCCGATATCCGGGGAGTGCGGCCGGAAGAAACAAACCCGCAACCAGCAGCCACGCGCCCAGTCGAAAACACTGCGCGAGGAATCCCGCATTGGCGGGACTCGGTTTTTCCAGCAAATGACCTTGTATAACAAAATATGTCAGAGTCGTTAGGCTGCGCACCAGGGCGGCTGTGCGGATCCAGCCGATCGCTTCCAACACAAACGAACTCCAGATCACCACCGCGGTTACCACTGCAATCGCAGAGCGTTTTACCCACAGTGAAGCGGCGATTCGTAGATCGGACGGCCTAGGTTTTGCACCGCCGAGAAGCTTGGGAAAGAAAAATGCCCCGACACCAAGAATTGGAAACAGAACGAAGCCTTCGTTGAGCATTAGATTGCCGAGCTGATTCGCAAATAAGCCGTTCACCATCGATTTCGCTGCGGTAACCAGAAAGATTCCCGCGATTGCGTTGACGAACCCGAAGAAGACCAGCACGAACTGCGGCGGCGGTAGGTCGTGTCGTGCTCGCGCGCGCCTTGCAATCAGCCCGAGAAACAACAAGAGCAAAACGAGAAAGACGATGTCGCCTGCTGTTTGTCTCTGCGTAAGATGCAGGAAAGCGCTTACGATTTGCAGCGCAAGCAGCGCACAAGTTTCGACAGCGACCAGCGGGGGCGCATCCAGCAAGCGCGGACCCGCAGTGCCAAGAAATCCAATGATAAACGAGCCCATCAGCCCTTCGATCATTAACCGGACATGCGCCTGCGCGGGATAAAACTCTATCGCGTGCCACACGAATAGCGGCCACAACGCTACGCCGATCGCCCCAAGCAATAATCCAACAGGGAAGAAAATCCTAAACGGCTCCGCAAAACCAAGCGCGGAAGACTTCCGCGCATCTATCGCGGCAACAGCGCCAGGTATCGAACAATCACTTCCCACGCCAAAAATGAACCGTCCAGCCGCCGCCGAGCTGGCGTTCGACGCGGGATTGAAAACCCTCACTGCCAAGTTTCTCGATAAGAGGCGACGGGAGAAACGGCGCAATAACCGAAAGTCCTTCGTCGGGTCCGAGCGCATCAACCGTTTGGCGAATTTTAGAAAACGGCTCGACGCCTTTCGCGAGGATCGGACGAACGTCCAGTGTTTTAAATTTGCGAGTCGCCATAGCCATTACTCTTCCCAATTTTTCAGACGCAGCCCGGCCAGCATCACGAGCATGAGTGACCACGCCACTGCGATTACAAGAAACCAGAAACTGGCGTGCCCGATCCACCAACTGGCCAGTGGAGTCTTGTTAGCCGCTTCTGCGGGTATTTGTTGGAGAGCGAACAACGCATTGATACGAAATGAGTCGAGCGGGTTCAGCATCAGCAGCGCTACCCATAAATCCGGCAGAGTTTGAATTGCGCTCCAGCGCGCGGCAAAAAGAGCCACAAGATCAAGACCGAAAAGCAGCAGCAGCCAGGCGCTCACACCGGCAATCAAACCCTGCGCGCGGTCGTGGGCGAAATAACCGGCTGCAAGCCCAATGGCGAGAAACGTAGCAGCGAGCAACAACGTCTCGAAATAAAGCGCGGACAGCGCGCGGATGGGCGATCCTACCAAGAGCCCGGGCAGGAACATCAGTAAAAGGACGCCGCCGAACATCAACAGTAAAGCGCAGAATTTTCCGACGACGCAAGCAGCTCTCGGCAGCGGTTGCGTAAGCAGTAATTGCCACTCTTCTCGCTCCGCTTGCGCGCTGCCCACACCAGCGAGTAGCGCAAAGAGTGAAACGAAATAGATGGCTATCTGAACATAAAAAACGGCGGTGGCGTTTGCGTCTTCGCTGAAAATTGCGGCAGCGATTCCGGCCAGCAAACCAAGCGCGCCGAAGACCTGGAAATAGCGGTTGATCAGCGCAGCCCGAAACTCGCGGGCAAAAAGCGCGCGCGATGAATGGCTAACGAAATCCCTTAGCTCAGACGGACTCATAGGCGTTGTTGCGTAGCTCCGGGGAGCGCACGCGCCTCGCGTGCTAATTTTGGCGCCCTCGCCAAAATTCCCTCTGAAGCCGTGCCGAGCAAAGTTTGCGATGGCGAGGCGCCATCGCCAGCACGCGGGGCGCGTGCGCTCCCCGGAAACGCTTGACTCGAGGTTGCGTGGAATACACCGGGGGTCTCCAACTCATCGAAATCATTCGGCAGACTTTTCGGGTCGAGTTCGCGTTCGATGATGCCGTCGCGGCAAAGCAGGCAGCGATCAGCGACGTCGTTCCATTCGGCGATCAGATGCGTCGTGACCAAAATCGTTTTTCCGCGCTCGGCTTCGAAGCGCAGTTTCCGCTGGAGCCATTTTCGCCAGCCGGGATCGAGGCTAAGGCCTGGCTCGTCGAGCAGAAGAACCGGAGCGTCGGCGAGCAATAGGAAAGCGACGCCCAATAGCTGCCGCATCCCGCCGGAAAGTTTTTCTGTCCGCATCTTCGCCATATCGTTGAGTCCGGTTAGCTGAAGCATTGCTGCGCAACGAGAAATCGGAACGCCTCGCAACCCGGCGTAGAAGCGCAATACCTCAAGACACGTCAGCTTTGGATGAAAGCTCGGTCGCTGGGGTAAATAGGCTGTCGAACGTTGCGCGGCGATTCTTCGCTCAACGATGTCGAAGCCGTTGACGTGAGCAGTGCCGCTGTTCGGACGAATCAAGCCGGCCAGCACCTTGATCGTGGTGCTTTTGCCGGCTCCGTTGGGACCGACCATTAACGTGATTTGCTTTGTATCCGCGTGCAGAGAAATGCCGCGCAGGATTGCCTTGCGTCCGAAACTCTTTGTGAGGTTTTGAGCGGAGATCATTTGTTGTTTGCCAGGGCTGAGCGCGCCGAGCGTTGCGCGCGGATTCTCCAAAACTGCGAGGTCAGTGGCGCCGGGTCTTCAATTGAGCTCATCCCGGGAATGACCGCGCGCTCGTTTGCGAAGCGCAACAACTTTACCGCCGGACTTTCGGAGAGAAATGCGATCGCTGGAAAATCGCGACGCAATATCCCGAAGAGATCAAGCTCCCGATGCGGGAGATCGACGATCCCATCGCGATCGAGATCGAGATTAAGCTCGGTGTCCCAAAGATTGCCGATTCCATGAACTGCCCAAAGGCTGCCGGAGACATCTGATGCGCCAGTCTCGATTGGATGCAAATTGCCAGTGAAAATATTTTCGGTGAAACGGTTCGCATCCGAGTTCGAGCCAAAGCGCAACCCGATGTAGTTTCGCGTGACCCGGTTGCCGACGACTTCATTTTGATTGCATTGGTTAAAAGAAAGCCCGACCGCGTTTTCGCTTATCTCGTTTTGCTCGAGGCGGCTGTTATCGGAAGATTGGAAAATGAGGCCGTAAGCGCGATAGCCTCGATTACTTACGAACCGATTGCCGCGCACAACCATGTTTTTTGAAAACATGATCGCGGCGCCGGCCGCATTTTCGGTGAATGTGTTGTTTTCAAAAATATTTCCGTCCGAATACATGTAATGAAGCCCGTAACGGACGTGGTGGATAAGATTGTTTTCGACACGCGAATTGTTGGTGAACGAAAAATAAATGCCGTCCCGCGCTTCGCTGATTTCGTTGCCGCGGATCAAATTCCCTTCACAATTCCACTGGTGAATTCCGTTGCCGCGACGGTTTGCAATCAGAGTGGTGTCGCAGTTTTCGGCACTTTGGCCGATTCCTTTTTCCACCGGTTCGGTTGATGCAGCGAGAGTTGTTTTGCCCTGGATCCGGTTATTTAGAATCTGCGCGCCGGAAATTTTCTTCAAATAGACGCCGTGCAGAGAATCGGCGATGACGCAATTCTCAATCTTGACGCGATTCCCGGTGACGAAAATCGCGGCGTCATCATCAGATAATTGCAGCCCGGAGCCGGTGATGCGCAATCCGCGCAAGCTTACATCGTCACCGGCGATCGTTACGACTTTGCCGGTTTCATTGCCGCGAATCTCCGCCCCGGGTTCGCCAATAACCGTAAGTGGCTTGTTAATTTTGATGGCTCCGGCGTAGACATCGGCCTCCAGACGAATGATCTCGTTAGGCGCAGCCGCATCGATCTGTTGCTGCAGCGTTGCGGCTCCCGCCTTCAGCGTTAAGAAAAGCATAGCCGCGACGATCTGGGGAGCGCAGCGCCTCGCGGCTGGCGCGCGCCCTCGCGATCGCGAACTTTTTCTGAACGCGCGGAGCTCTGTCGCGAGTTCCAAAGATAGTTTCGGCGAGGGCGCCGAAACCGGCACGCGAGGGCGCGTGCGCTCCCCGGAATCGTCATGCGAAGGTCTCCTTCCGTGAAAACCAGCCGGCGAGCACGATCAAGAGCACGGACACGCAGAGCAGGTATGCACCGGCCTGTGGAAAACTGTACTCACGGAAGTTCGCGATCTGTTTCACTCCGATCAGCATGGGCGTAAACGGCTTGATGTGTACCGGCGCGTGCGGATCGAGACTGTGTCCGTATTCGTAAAGCCGGTACCAGAACGATCCGATGGAAAACAACCCGAAATAGGAATAGACGGCAAAGAGATCGACCACGTTGCTCATCTCGCCGAACACAACCGAGCGAAGCGTCATCAGAATGATCAGACCGAACACGAACGGCATCCAGCGCATCTCCATGAAGTCCGCTGCCTGGAGCGGCTTCATCCCGATGTAATGATTGAGATTGTTGATCTCGTTCAGATGCTGGCCATTCAATCCGCCGCCCTGGATCTTGTAGGGGAAGATGTAGAGATCGAGCCCGTCCGAATATTGCGGGGCAACCAGATGCATTTTCCAGAGCGGAAAAAACAGTGACACCCCGATCGTTACCGCGGCCGCGAGCAGCAACAGACGTGACCAGACATTGAGCGGTTTGTGAAGAAACCGAAATTCGCGCCGAAGCAGACCTGAAACTGCCTGAGCCATTGTAGATCTTGAGCTTTGCCTCATTCCGTAGGGAAAGGTGTGAGCTTCCCCTGCAACGATTTTGGCGTCCTCGCATCGCGCATTCATTTACCTCCGCTTGCGCTGCCGGTGCCTGTGGCTCCGGTAACGGGTCCTTTGCCTGGCTCCCACACGACGAGATATCCTTGCATCTCTTGATGTAATGCGGAGCAGAAGTTCGTGCAGTAGAACGGAAACACGCCGGGCTTGGTCAGCTTGATGTGAAAGGTCTTCGTTTCGCCCGGGTCCATTACCATGTTGATGTTGTGTTCCATCAAGCCGAACCCGTGAATCATGTCGCGGGTTTGCTCGACGTTGGTCACGGCGACGGTGAGCTCGTCACCAACTTGGGCGTCGATTCTGTCCGGGTTGTATCGGCTCCGGATAGCCATGAGCTTTGCTGTCACCTGGTTCCCGGTGCGGGTCACGCCGCTCTGTGCCTTTTCCCAGACTGCGTTGGGATCTTTATTTTCGTCTTTCGGATAAATTTCGTTAGGCTGGATTTCGCTCACCTTCAGGATTTGAGCGAAATGCGGTTCCGGTTCGGTGTAGGACTCAGCGACCATCTTCATTTTCTCGCCGCTAATGTCGATTAACTGGCTCGATTCCGGTTGCGCCGGACCGACATTGATGTGACGGCCGGCGGAAAGTTTGTTCATCGCCACGCACCATTTTCCGTACGGCTGCGCGGTGTCGCTGCCTGCCACGACCAGATGCCCCGTGCTGAAGTGTGCCTGAACCTTGTCGAGCACGGTCTTGGTCATGTCTTTCTTTTCCTCGTCAGTCCATGGCGGCAATTTCCATTTCACAATGGCCGAATCGATGAACAGCGACGTATAAGCGTTGCCTTTGCCGTCGTACTGCGTGTGCAGAGGCCCGAGTCCGACCGGGACCTCGCCCTCCACCACGGCTTCGTATTTCAAAATCGGCACGCTGCGGAACTCGCCTTCGAACGTCTTGTTATTAACCGCGGCCTGAACTTTTTCGAAGTTCAACACGGTTGTTGTGGGCGAGAGTTTGCCACCGGCGACAACCCATTTGCCCGTCGGATCCACATCCATACCGTGCGGCGATTTGCCGATCGGAACGAAGTACAAAACGCCGGGAACTTTTGCCGGATCGATGACCGGCACGCCATCCAGCATGTCAGCTTTGCCCTCGGCGACGGCTTTTTCCGCTGCTCGCCAGTTCACTACCGCTGCAAGATCGCGATCTTTCTGGCTCGCGTTCACCTCCAGGGTGTCGTGTGCCATTTCTGTGTTGTAGCTCGTCCAGAACGCCCAGCCGGTGCTCGGTCCTTTGCCGGTCGAGCCGAGGTCCCAATCAAAGGGCGGCGTCAGGATCTGCCATCCGACTTTCATCTCGCCGGTTTGCGGATCGACCTTAATGCCGCTGACCATGCCGTTGAATTCCTTCTCGTAATCGTTTGGATCGGCCACACGACCTTTCGGCAGCGGCACGGAGAACCGCGTCGCGCACAAAATGTACTCGCTATTCTCCGTAATGAACGATGAACCGTGGTTGCCGATCGAATTCGGGATCGGTCCGAGAATCTGGCGCGTCTTAAAATCCTTCAGATCGATTCGAGCAATTCGATTGTTGGCGTTGTCGTTTACGAAAAGCCAGCGACCATCGTATTTCGAGTTCGTTTGCGAGAGTCCCGGATGATGCACGTCGCCCCACGTGAAATTGCCCAGCATTTTCTTAGATTCCTCGTCAAATCCGTAACCGGTGCCCGGATATGGGGCGAAGACGGGAATGGTGGTGATGTGCCGCAGCGATGGAATACCTGCGACGAACACCTGGCCGGAGTGCCCGCCGGAATAGAAGAGATAATATTCGTCCTTCTCTCCGGGCGCGACGTAACTGGCCAATGCATTCGCAGTTCGATCAGCTTGGTTAGTGCTGCTGCTTTTGCCGCAGCCCACGAGGCTGACGACGGTGATGATGATCGCAAGCGCGATCGTGGATTTAGCTTTCATGTCTGGTCTTTCTGTTTGTCGATCTTATTTCACTGTCATGAACCCCTTGGTGCCTTGGGAATAATGGCCGGGAAACGAGCAGAGATAGAGGTACTCCCCGGGGATATAGGGTGCGTTGAATGTAACGACCTCGCTTTCTGCAGGTCCAAGCAGTTTCGAATGGGCGAGCACGTTCTTGTCGCCCGGGGGAACGTAATCGTGCGACGCTTCCATCGAAGCCTTGTCGAGAAACGAAGCCTGCACGTTGCCGGTGTTTATGGTGCGATCGAGCAGAACAAAGTTATGCCCCATCGAAAACTTCGGTGTCGTCCCTATGTTCGTGATCGTGACGGAAACCTTCTGACCCGGCGAGGCATCAAATGCGGTGACGTCGAAACGCATTTTGTCATCGGCCTGAATTTTGACTTCTTTTGGCGGCGCTGCTGGTGCGCGCGAGCAACCGGTGACGAACAAGAAAACCGCGCTGCAACCAAGCGCGACCAGTGCGAGTAGCTGAATAACTGTTTTTCTCATGCGCTGAAATTAGAGCGCCGTGAAAAATCGCACCTTGATGCAGATCAAGGTTTTTGTCGGTTTTTTCTGGAAGGAAATCCTCCCTCGACTTCAATTCTGTCGATGCGAAAAATCCTGCTTACAGCCTGCGTCATTCTCGCCTTACTCGGTTGTGGCCGCTCGACAAACTCTGATGAAAAAGGCGATCATTATGACACCCGCGGAATCGTGCGGGGATTTTCTCCGGACCGATCGGCGATTGAAATTCAGCATGAAAATATTCCTGGGTTTATGCCGTCCATGACGATGCCGTTCGTCGCGCGCGATCCGAAGGAGGTTGCCGATCTCAAGACCGGTGCGGCCATTTCATTTCGCATGACTGTGACGCAAAAAGATTTTTGGATCGACAATGTGAAAAAGATCCGGCGCGACCTGGTCAATGTTGCGGAACCGAAACAGACTTCATCGGTTTCCACAGAGCGCGACGCGCGTCTCAAAGAAAGCGACGAGATGCCGCCCTTTAGCCTTACGAATCAAAATGGCGAGCGCATTTCGCTCGACACATTTCGCGGCCAGCCGTTTGTGCTCACATTCGTTTTCACCCGCTGTCCGGTGCCCAATTTCTGCCCGCGCATGTCGAACAATTTTGAGGAACTACAGGCAGCGATCAAAAGCGGCACTGGCACACTTGCGACCGCACATCTGCTCAGCATCACATTGGATCCCGACTACGATACGCCGAAAGTTTTGAGTGATTACTCCGCGTTTCACCATGCCGATCCCAAAATTTGGAGCTTCGTAACCGGAGACGACAAGGAAATCGATTCGCTCACTCGCGCGTTTTCCGTTTACCGGCAGAATGAAGGAGGCACTATTTCCCATGGGCTCGCGACTGCGTTGATCAACCGCGATGGCCAGGTCCGGAGGATTTGGCGGGGCAACACGTGGACGCCAGCGGAAGTTACCGAAGCGATTCAGGCAGAAACCAAATGAAGAGTGTTGTCGGAGTCAGCAATGGCGCAAAAAAAAGCTAGTGAATCGCAAAGTCCGCAGAGTGTGTTGCGAAGAAAAACGCCACGATCAACCATGCTTTCGACACCCGACACCAGGGACGTTGCGACTTCTCCGAAAAACGCTTCGTCTGAAATAAAGAAATCGACAACGAGGCTTCGCAGTTCCGATCACGTGTTCACTCTCGGGATCGAGGAAGAACTACAGATCATCGATCCGGGGACGCGAGAACTCCGGTCGCACATCCAGCAAATTCTCGCTGACGGTAAAATCATTTTGAAAGAGCAGATCAAACCGGAGCTGCACCAGTCGATTGTGGAAATAGGCACCGAGATTTGCAGCGATGCCCGGGACGCTCGACGGCAGATCACAGCACTTCGTAGTGAGTTAGCAAAACTTGCGGCGCAGCACGGATTGGTAATCGCTTCAGCCGGCACGCATCCTTTTTCGCATTGGATGGATCAATTGATCACGGTCAACGAGCGCTACGTCACGCTCATAAACGACATGCAGCAGGTGGCGCGAGTCTGTTTAACATTTGGCCTGCACGTTCATGTCGGAATTCCGGACCGTGAAGAGGCGATCGACATCATGAACCAAGTGCGTTACTTCCTTCCGCATCTGTACGCGCTCTCGGTGAACTCCCCATTTTGGCTGGGACAAAACACCGGGCTGAAGGCATATCGCCAAATGATCTTTGAACGCCTTCCGCGCACCGGCATCCCGGATGCGTTCCAAAGTCTCAGCGAATACGAAGATTATCTGAAATTATTGGTGGCGACCAAGTGCATCGATAATCCGAAGAAAATTTGGTGGGATGTCCGGCTGCACCCGTTTTTCGACACGATCGAGTTTCGGATTTGCGATGCGCAATCGCGCGTGGACGACACGATCAGTTTGGCCGCGCTGATGCAGGCGATTGTTTTCAAGTTGCAAAAGCTGCGCCGCAACAACGTGACGTTTCGGAGTTATCAGAAGCGTTTGATCGATGAAAACCGGTGGCGCGCGGGTCGGTACGGGTTGGACGGCAAACTGATAGATTTCGGCCGTAAATGCGAAGTAGACGAGCGGGAGTTGCTCGAAGAGATGCTCGAATTCGTAGCCGAAGAAGTGGAAGAGCTTGGCAACAAGCGCGAGATTGAGCACATCGAGCGGATCATGCGTGAAGGCACCGGCGCGGACCGGCAACTGATGGTGTGGGAACGCACCCAGGACATGAAAGCCGTGGTCGATCAAATCGTGGCCGAGACAAACGAAGGCTTGGCGGTTTAACTGTCAGCGCAGGAGCACGGCCATCCTGGCTGTGAGGTCGGCGTGCATCTTGCCTGCCGAAGGGACGCGAAACCAGGCGAGACGCCCGGTCGTCCCATAGGCAAGATGCCTGTGCTACCGCCGCATTGGAAACAACGACGTGTAACTGGAAAGTCCGCGAACGTATTGCGCGCGTTCGAATGCGCTGGGATCAGGACAATTCTGCTGACTCATGGTGCCTTTGATTTCGGCCATGGATTTGTGCTGGTGTTGCTCCAGCCATGCGACCAGTTCCATTTCGATTTTCTGAATGTGCGGGATCCCATGACGCATCAGCGCGCTGCATAACATGGTCACGTCGGCGCCGGCCATCACCAGCTTGATCACGTCTTGCGCCTGATAAACGCCGCTTGTAGCTGCGAGACTGGCACGCAGTTTCCCGTAAAGGATGCCAATCCAATGCATCGGCAATCTCATATCGGCCGGAGTGCTCAACGTGAAATTTGGCGTAACCTCCATTTTCTCCAGATCGATATCGGGCTGATAGAATCTATTGAACAACACAAGGCCATCGACGTTCAGATCGTCCAGACTGATCGCCATGTTTGCGAAACTGCTGAAGTAAGGACTGAGCTTGATGGCGAGCGGAATCTTTGTGGCAGCCCTAATACTGCGAACCGTCTCGATGTAAATATTTTCGATCGTGCTGCCGGTGACCTCAGTGCGGGTCGGTATCCTGTAGATGTTTAATTCCAACGCGTCCGCGCCCGCCTCGGTGATTCGGCGCGCGTAGCTGATCCACCCGCCCAGCGTGGTACAATTTAAACTGCCGATGATTGGAATACCGACGGCGCGCTTGGCTTGCGCGATGTTCTCAAGGTAGGTGTTCGGATCGATGCGAAATTCCGGCGCGGTGGCTTCGATTTGCTCTTCAAACAGCGAATGAAAAACCACCGCGGCAGCGCCTGCTTGTTCCATCGCCCGGACATTGTCGATCTTCTCCGAAAGCGGCGAAGCAGACGGCACCAGAGGCGAACGCAACGAGAGCCCGAGATAATTCGTCGTCAGATCCATCGGTTATTTTCGTGGATTCAAACAGCAAATAATGGTGCACTGACTCGTCAAGGAACAACCGTAAATGGACGCATCATGTCGTTGTCCTCATGCTCGACAATGTGACAGTGATAAACGTAAGTCTGCGGAGCACTGACGCCGGACGGCAGATCATACTGCGCCCGGATGGTCGTGAACTCACCGGGATTGGCTTTTACTGTATCTTTGAACCCGCGCTCAGTCGGTTCCGGCGGCTGCATCGGGCCGGTCGCGAACGGAGTGGGATCGATTCCACCGGGTACCCCGCCGGGACCACCGTAAGCTTCCTCATAGGCCTCGACGTCGAACGGTGTGCGCCCGACGACTTGGAACGTGACAAGGTGTGTGTGCATCGGGTGCGTGTCTCCCGTCATGTTGATGTAAACCCAATCCTCAATTGTTCCGACCTGCGGCGTCTCGGTGACCGGATCTTCGAAGTGCATGGCGCTCAGATTCAAATACCACTCCACCTCCTCAGGATCGATCTCGTTGAGTGTGATGTAACGTGTCTCGACGGGGCTGCCCAGGTTGGCCGCGCGCCCCGGTAAAGTCGATGGAATAACGCTTGGTCCCGGTTGGCTAACAGTTCTTCCGACACGGAACTGCATCACCTGCGGCAGTTGCGGTGCGGGACTCGAGACGGGGCTCGGCGGTCTGTGATTCATCATCACGAACCTGCCGCCGCGAAACCTTGAAAAGTCCACGATCACGTCGGCTCGCTCGGCCGGGGCGAGCACCAGCCGGCTGGTTCGGACCGGAGTGTCCCACAAGCCGCCCTCGGCGCCGATCTGCCAGAAGTCTGAACCGCTAAGGTCAAGGTTCAGGATGCGCCCGTTGCACCCATTCAAAATTCGGAAACGGTACATGCGAGGCTCAACGTCGAGGTATGGCCACACCTTGCCGTTGACCAGCATCACGTCGCCGAAATACTCGCCGATCCAGGTCACGCCTTCGATATCGCTCGTTGGGTAAAAGAACTTTCCGTCTCGGCTGAATTGGCGATCCTGAATCACCAGCGGAATTTCGTATGCTCCGCCGGGGATACCAATCGGATTCGGTTCTGATCCAGTGTCGTACTGGTCGCGAAGAATGTAAGCGGCGGCGAGCCCGGCAAACACGTTGAGGCGCGTCGCACCTAGCGCGTGATCATGGAACCACATAAGCGTTCCCGGCTGTTCGTTTGGATAATAGGTCATCTGCGTCTGGCCAAGGCCAAAGCCATTTGGCGTAACTGCCGGGCTGCCGTCGCTGTCCGCCGCAACAAAGGCTCCGTGCAGATGCGTCATCATGCGCACCTGATCGCCGAGCGGCGTCAGCCGAGTATCAACCGGAATCCAATCCGGATACGTGAACGGCAACGCATGGGTGTAGTCCACGCCAATCGGCGTGCCGGTTTGCGCGACCATGGCCATTCCAAACGAACCCGCTTGCCCACCAAGTCCCGAACCGTCGTCGTACGCCCAGAACGGCGTTGGCGGGAGATTCGGGTGCAGTTGTCGTGCAATTTCCCGCAACGTGAATGCGTATTGATTTAGCCCGCTGGGCGTCGCCACCACGATCCCGGCGCCGGGCACGGGTAGCGGCTGAACATATTTGGTCAGCAGGCTGCGCGCTGGCATGGTCCCAAAGGCCTGTCGCACTGTCCACGGCACGGCCAAGCCAACACCGGCTACTGCCCCACATTTGAGAAAAGATCGTCTCTTTATCATGGCCGTACTGTGACCACCGGATAGTGCGCTGGCTGCGCGGAACTTGTGAAATGCTGGTCGGCTTTTGCGCATCCTGGGTTCTGAGTTCAATGCTTTTTGGCAATACAGAACTCTCCGTGCACAGGAATGTTTGCCTGCGATTGGTTTCCGAGTAATCCTCTCAGCTTTCACGTATGCCCGATCGCGTTTATCTCCATCCAATTGACCCGGAATTGCTTCCCGGTGCGCGCAATGCGATCGACACTTGTCTGCGACTAAAACCGCAGGAGCGAATCACGATTATCACGGACACGGTCACCCGCGGCATCGCGGCGGCGTTGCAATCGGAAGTCGAGCGAGTTGGATCGGAATACAGCTTGTTCGTGCTGGAGCATCACGCGCGGCGGCCTCTTCCGCACACGCCTGAGCTTATTTTGGATGACCTGGCGCTCTCGCAGGTCTCCATTTTTGCGGCACAAAGTCAGCCGGGAGAACTAGGCGCACGCACCGAAATGACCGCCGTGGTAAACCGTCACCGGATCCGGCACGCTCACATGGTGAACATCAATCAGCAGATCATGCTCGAAGGCATGCGCGCCGATTTTTGTGCAGTCGATGACCTTAGCCAGCGTTTGGTCGAACACGCGCGCCAAGTGGATCGCATCACCTGCAAAACGCCCCACGGCACGGAGTTCCAGGCGGAACTTTCACCGAAACTTAAGTGGCTCAAAACCAGCGGCATCATCACTCGCGACAAATGGGGCAACCTTCCTGGGGGCGAAATTTTCACTGCGCCGATGAATACCAACGGCGTGTTTGTGGTGGATGGCGTGGTCGGCGATTACTTGTGCGAACGCTTTGGCGATCTGCAATCGAATCCGCTCACCATCGAGGTGGAAGATAATCGGATCCGAGCGCTGCGTTCGGAGAACAAGGATTTGCGCGATGAATTTCGCGCTTACACGAACACCGACGAAAACAGCAACCGCGTCGGTGAATTTGCCATCGGCACAAATATCGCGTGCACGCGCATCATCGGTCACATCCTGCAGGACGAAAAAATTCCCGGCGTCCATATCGCGTTTGGTCATCCCTACGCCGAGCATACCGGAGCAAATTGGGTTTCCAAGACGCACATCGACTGCGTCGGCCGCGATTTCGACATCTGGTTCGACGGCCAGCAGGTGATGCGCGGCGGGAAGTTTTTGGTATAATTGTCCACATGATTGCTGACGTTCGCAGGCGCCTTGAGCGGGTTCCATTCGTACCGTTCGTGATCCGCACTTCAGACGGACACGAATACTCAGTTCCGACCGTCGATCACGCGACGATCTCGCCACGCGGTAATCGCGTGGTTGTGTTTACTGACGAGGGGGCCACGGCAATCCTCGGCCCCATCCACATCAACAGCGTCATTGACTCACAGCCGAATGGCGAATAGCGCGCTGCGGGTCTAAGCAATGGATCCGAAACTTCGCGCCGCTTTCAACGTTGACTTTACGCCCGACAAATATGCCGCGCTGGCGCGGTGCGTAAATGAATCCGAGAAATGGCCGGCAGATTTCCGGATTTCAGAGACACCGGTTTTCTTAACCCGCGAGTTCACCGACGAAGTAACGCGCGCGGCGAACGAGATTGTAGCGGCGACGCGCACGCCGGAATTTGTCAGGCATTCAGCAGTGGCGGTTCCAAAGGACTTGGAAGTGCCTAACGAATCAGCGCATCCAAGTTTTCATCTCGTCGATTTTGCGATTTGCGCCGAAGGAGATCGGTTGGTCCCCCGCTTGATCGAATTGCAGGCATTCCCCAGCTTGTTCGGTTTTCAGTTGGTGCTCTTGGATTGCATCCGCAAAGCGTACCCAATCATTCCGCGCAATTGGACCTCCTCATTTGGTGGACTCAAAGATGACGCGTATCTCGAACTTCTACGGCGCACCATCATCGCAGATGCACCGGTAGAGAGTGTGGTGTTGCTCGATATCGAGCCGGAAAAACAAAAAACGCGCGTGGATTTTGCCGCTACCGAAACGTTTCTCGGCATTCGCCCGGTTTGCGTGACCAAAATCAAAAAGCGCGGCCGGAAACTATTCTATGATCGCGACGGGCGCGAAGTGCGGATCGAACGAATTTATAATCGCGTCATCTTCGACGAGCTGAGTCAACGGACCGATCTGAATTTACAGTTTCGTTTACAGGATGATCTCGATGTCACGTGGGTCGGTCATCCGAACTGGTATTTCAAGATCAGCAAACATTCCCTGCCGTTTCTCAAAACCGAACACACTTCGCCAACGTTTTTCGTTGATGAATTTCCATCCGACGAAAACATCGGAGATTACGTGTTGAAACCGCTTTATTCATTCGCCGGCCACGGTGTGGACATGGAGCCGACGCGGGAAAAGATCGCTACGCTGCAAAACCCGCACGAATGGATTTTACAGAGGAAAGTCGAGTACGCCTCGTTTGTACCGACCGTCGACGGTCACAAATCGAAAGCCGAGATCCGGATGATGTTTGTGTGGCCGGATCAGGATCGCGATCCTACGCTCGTGAACAATCTAGTCCGAATGAGTCAGGGCAAAATGATGGGCGTCGATTTCAACATCGACAAAACCTGGGTGGGTGCCAGCATCGCGCTGCACGAAGCAGCGGAATCTTAAGGCGTCACAAACTGACGACCTTCAGGTTCGCGGAGATCAGCCGCTCGACGATCACAACGTCAAGCCAGCGACCATCGAGGCGCGCATGTTTCTCGTACACGCCGACCTCACGAAAGCCGTGTTTGCGACAGATTGCGCGGCTGGCCTCGTTGAACGGAAAGATGCGCGACAGCAGTTTCCACAACCCCAGCCGCTCCGCTTCGCTGATGAGACCAGCGAGAAGTAGATCACCCACGCCTCGACGTCTCCAGTCGCGATGGACGTACATCGAAAATTCGCCGATGCCCCGATAACATTCCCGGTCCCGGTGCGGTGCGGCTCCAGCCCAGCCGATGATTTCGCCATCGATTTGCGCAACAACGGCGGGATAACGACCAGCGATGGCTTGAAGCCACGCCTGCTGATCTTCGGTAGATCGGCGGCTGGTTTCATAAGTGGCGATGCGGTCCTCGATGCCTTGATTGTAAATTTCAGCGATGGCCGCGGCATCGTCTGCCGTGGCGGTTCGAATGTGCACGCGGTGCGCGTTTGGACGTTCGTGTGCGAGATTACGCCGGTTCCGTTGACACCGTTGCTTCACCGGAGCCTTGCTCGAACGCCTGCTGCACCGCGCGCCACGCCAGCATGGCGCACTTGACTCGCTGCGGGAATTTTCGAACGCCCTGCATCGCGCGCAGATCACCTAATGTCTTCGGTGCTTCGCTCGTGTCGGCTGTCACAAGATCGTGAAATGCTTGGAGCATTTCCATTACTTCCGCCCGGCTTTTGCCCTTCAATTTCATCGTCATCAACGACGCCGAAGCCTGGCTGATCGCACACCCGTGTCCGCTGAATTTGATGTCCTCCAAGCCACCGTTCGCGTCGAATTTTACGGCTAGATGAATTTCGTCCCCGCACGCCGGATTATCACCATGCACCAACACGGCAGCGTCGGGCAGCTCGCCAAAGTTCCGCGGTCGCCGCGAATGATCGAGGATCACCTCCTGATAAAGCTCTTCAATTTCTGGACTCATGAAAAGCAATGCGCCCCACTCGATCTGTCATGTTGAGCGAAGCGAAACATCTCTGGTCCACCTCTGGGGACGCTGGGGTTCAGACGGATCCGAGATTGAAAGCCTGGCCTCGCGGACCCTGGTCCGCTGCGTTGCAGCTTCGGTCCGCTCAGAATGACAATCTAAACGGCTCATGAAAAGAAACGCACCGCGCGTTGGAGGATCTCAATCATTCGATCGATCTCCTCCATTGTGTTGTAAAAGTAGAAGCTGGCGCGAGTTGTGCCCGACACGCCGAAGCGACGCATCACTGGCTGGTTGCAATGATGCCCACCGCGCATCGCCAAGCCGTATTGGTCCGCGAAAGTGGTCAGATCGTGCGGATGCGCAGCGTCCATGACAAACCCAACAAGCGCGCCCCGCTCTTCCTTTGGACCAAAGACGCGCGTTCCCGGTAATTCGGTCAGGCGATCAGCCGCATAATGCGCAAGCTGCGAGTCGTGCTCAAAAATCGCTGAGCGGCCGATGCTCTCGAGGTAATCAATCGCGGCCGCGAGCCCGATCGCGCCTGCGATGTTGGGCGTGCCAGCTTCGAACCGGTGAGGCGGTTTCTTGAATGTGCTCTTTTCGAGCGTGACGCTAACGATCATTTCGCCTCCGCCGTGCCACGGCGGCATGGAATCCAAAACCTCCCCGCGTCCGTAAAGCGCACCGATCCCGGTCGGTGCACACATCTTGTGCCCGGAAAACGCCAGGAAATCGCAGCCCAATTCCTCCACATCGAGCGGCATATGGCCGATGCTCTGCGCCGCGTCCACTAAGGTCACCGCGCCCACTGAGCGCGCTTTAGCGCAAAGCTCGGCGACTGGATTGATTGTGCCCAGCGAGTTTGAGATGTGCGTGAACGCGAAAAGTTTTACTTCTGGTGTTAGCAAGGAAGAAAGCTGGTCGACATCAAGAGTTCCGTCGTCACGCACCGGCAGAAAACGAAGACGCGCGCCTTTACGTTCCGCCAGCAACTGCCATGGCACCAAATTGCTGTGATGCTCCATCACGGTGAGAAGAATTACGTCACCCTCGCGGATGAATTTTTCGCCCCACGCGTGCGCCACCAGATTGATGCTCTCTGTCGTGCCACGAGTGAAGATGATCTCGTTAGGACTTGCTGCGCCGATGTATTCTGCAACACGCTGCCGCGCTTTTTCGTAAGCCTCGGTCGCACGCGAGCTCAGCGTGTGTAGTCCACGATGCACATTCGCGTTGTTATGCTCGTAAAAATTCCGCAACGCCTCGATCACCGGACGTGGTTTTTGCGAGGTCGCGGCGCTATCGAAATAGATTAGCCCATGGCCCTGTACCTCCTGACGCAGGATCGGGAAATCCTCGCGAAGAGCACTCCAGTCCACCTGGCTGGCGACAGCCTTATGCACAGTATAATCTGCTCCACGCCCCGCCGAGCGCCACTTTATTCGCAGCGTGCGACGAAACGTTGATGCTGTAAAGGCGTCGTGGCAGCGGCGACCCAACTGTAGCCGCTTCGCTGTGCGAAGCGTCGCGCCTCGCCCACAGGGCGACGGCTACAGAACGAACTTGTAGAGGCGTTTGTGCCAAGCGCCTTATCATTCCGGTGCTCGCCGCGGCGAGCACCGCTACACCGCCGCAGTTTTTATTGATCGTTGGCGACCGTTTTCTGCTGGCGTCGGGGGGATTCTGGGGGGAATTGTTACCCTAATAACGCAGCAACGTCCCGTGCGCTATTAGACCTTGGTATATTAAACTTTAGTATAATGCGGGACCCGCCTACGCCGAGGCTACGGCGCGGCAAGCCCGGCTACCCTGACGATTGAGGTCAATCGCCGCTACCTGCAGGTGTTTGTCCTTCTTGGCTCGCCGCAGCTAAACAGCGAAGGCGGGTAAACTGCTCCTACCTTCCACTGATGCCGCAACGTTGCGTCAATCGAACCAATTCGGCCACGGAATGCACTTTCATCTTCTGCATAACCCGGGCACGATGGATTTTGACCGTCTGCTCGACGGTCCCCAGCTCGTCGGCGATTTGTTTGTTCAATTTGCCGGCAACCACATATTCGAGCACTTCCCGCTCACGCGGTGTGAGCGTGGCCAGGCGCCCGCGGATTTCGGAAAGTTCTTCCTCATCGCGTCGCAAGGCGCGATTTTTCTCGATTGCCACGCGAACAGCTGCCAGCAGGTCTTCGTCGTTGACGGGTTTGGTGAGAAAATCGCTAGCGCCTTGTTTCATGGCCTGGATGCTCATGGGAACATCAGCCGTACCGGTCAGAAAAATAATGGGCAGGATACTGCCTGCTTTGGCCAGAATGCGTTGCAGCTCAAGACCATTGAGCGTGGGCATAGTGAGATCGAGCACGAGACAGCCCGGTGTCTGGGGATCGTATTGCGCAAGGAATTCCTCTGCCGACGCAAAGGCGGCTACAGCGAACCCAGTTGCACGCAACAGACGCGAAATGGATCTTCGCACTGGCGTGTAGTCGTCGACAACAAATACGGTCGGACAAGGAGCAGTCATCGGGTGCCAATGATCAGGTATCAGTTTTTTTGTTAGAACCAGTCTCAATGAATGTTGTAGCCGCCTCGCTGTGTCGAGGCGCTCCGGCGGCGTCACTCCCAATAGCACGGCGACTGAGCGCCGTGGCTGCAGCGCTGACTTCTATAGGCAGCGTGAAGTGGAAGGTCGCGCCGCGGTCGATGTTGTTTGTGACCCAGAGTTTTCCTTGATGCGCGGCGATGATGGTTCGGCAGACCGCAAGGCCGAGCCCCATTCCGTTCTCTTTCGTGGTGAAGAATGGCTCAAAAATTTGTTCCATCTTTTCCTCCGGAATACTGCAGCCCCGATCGGCAACGGATACAATCACTGCGCTGCTGCCGTTCTCTATTCCCGTACGAATAAGCAGCCGGCGCTCCAGAGTGTCGCAATTCGCCATAGCGTCACAAGCATTGACCACCAGATTGACTAAGACCTGCTGAAGCTGCACCGGGTCGCCGGTAACCCTTGGGATATTCTGCGCGAGCTCAGTATCCACAGTGACTTTTTGATTTATGAGATCGGTACGGATCAGGTTCAGGACATCCCGTACAACTTTGTTGATACGGAGCGAATGCTGCTGCACTTCGCCTTTTTTCAGCCACAGGCGCAGCCGGCGGATGACTTCGCTGGCGCGCTTGTCTTCGTTTACGACTTCATCAAGAATTTGGCGCAACTCGGCGAGGTTGGCGTCGCCGCTTGCGAGGACGCGCTGCGCAGCCTGCGCATTACTCAGAATGGCGCTGAGCGGCTGGGTAAGCTCGTGCGCAATCGAGCCGGAAAGTTCGCCCAACATCGTCACGCGCGAGAGGTGTGCCATCTCGTTGCGATGACACGCCGCCTCAAGCTCGGCCTGCTTGCGCCTGGTAATGTCTGCTGCAGCGCCACGCATTCGAACCGGTTGACCGTTACCGTCAAACTCCACATGGCCGCGCCCGACGATCCAGCGTATTTGCCCATCCGGTAGAACCGCGCGGTACTCAGATCGGTATTCTGCGCCGGTGCGCAAACTATTCTCCACAGCCTGGAGCACCGATTCACGGTCTTCAGGATGTAACCTTTTGCGAAAGCGATCGAAGTCGAGTTTTTCCGACGGTGCGAAGCCAAACATGGCGCGCCCTTTGTCCGTGAGCCAAATTTCATTACGCGCAATGTTCCACTCCCACATTCCGAGATCGGCGGAGTCGGCGGCCAGGTTGAGCCTTTTCTCGCTGATTTCCAATTCGCGCACCAGACCCGCTGCTCGAGCCACGTCGTTACTCAGCTCATAACCCATCGTTGCCACGATGGCGGTATATGTGAAGCCGAGGAAAAACGGCACGTCAAGCACTCCCCAGATCACCAACGGGACGTGCCACGCCAGGATCGCACCGAAGATCATACTGCCGCAGACCAGCAATGCGCGTCGCCGATCGCCGCGCCGCCACACGGTAATTGCGGCATCCACCGAGAAGATAAGCAGCAAGAGCAAACTAATGGTACTAAGCAGACCCCAAGGATTCGGAGAGCCGGCCGGAACCGAGACCATCTGCCCACCCCATGAAAACTGGCGGATGTCTGTAATCGCGGTGAAATTGATACCTACCGGGAAAATGAAATTGAGGATCAGTACCAGGGTCCGCAGGCCGTAAATACTCCAGACTAACCAGCCTCGTCCGGCCTGTAGGTAGAGTCGCACGAAAGCCACAAACGACAGCGTGAGCACCCACGTGGGCACATGGATCCAGCGTACCAACGATTCGTATTGGTCTACCGTCCTGGAATTCAGCATCCATAATTCGAATGCAGAGATCGCCGCCGCCGCGATCGCGCTACAGGAAAACAACAAATATGCCGGGCTCTGCCGCTGTTTGCACCAAACCACAAAGTAAAATCCCGCGAACGTTAAACACGCTGCGGCATTCATCGACCAGGCGGCGGTGACCCAACTCATCGGAGGATTGCGACTGAGTGTGAAAATTGGTCGGCTATCGGTATCGGGAAGTGTGCGATCCCAGGGAATCGATGTTTGCAGCCACAAACACCATATCTTTTAAGGCGTTCACCGATGGTCCCCATGTCTTGATCGCTGAGACATGTGTCTCCCACGACCACGACCCACAATAGCTTTTTCCCCGCGTGCTCTTTCGCGGGCGGCAATTTCACAGGCTGGGAGGCTACCATCCCTTTGCCGCCCTCTTGCAAGTCTTAATTGCGTTTTTTACAAAAATACCTTCCGAGGTGTCGCCCCAAGCAGAAAGCGAGCTGATAGGCGGCACGAAGCATTGCGTTCTTGTAGTGGCGGGCGTGCCGCCCGCAATATACTGACTGCGCAGCCGACACGGCTGCCTCTACAGTTACTTCAGTTCGTCGTTTACTTCGGCGAACGCCTTAACCGCGAATTCCAAATCTTCGCGGGAATGCGCGGCGGAAACCTGCGTGCGCACGCGCGCCGTGCCGTGTGGCACGACCGGATAAAAGAAACCGATCACGTAAACTCCCTTCTCCAACATGCGCGCGGCGAACTTTTGCGACTTTGCCGCGTCACCGATCATGATGGGGACGATCGGATGCACTCCGGGCCTAATCGTCAGGCCGCGTTCGCTCAGTGCAGCGCGGAAGAACTTTGTGTTTTCCTCAAGCTTGTCGCGCAGTTCGGTCGATGCGCTGAGAAGCTCAAGCGCTTTCAGAGAGGCAGCAACAACTGGTGGCGCGATTGTGTTGGAAAATAGGTACGGTCGCGAAAGTTGCCGCAGAAGGTCGACAATTTCTTTTCGCCCGCTGGTGAAGCCGCCGCTGGCACCGCCGAGGGCCTTCCCAAGCGTGCCGGTGATGATATCGATCCTGCCCATCACGCCGCGATATTCGTGCGTGCCGCGTCCGGTTTTGCCGAGAAAACCGGTGGCGTGCGCGTCGTCGATCATGGTCAGCGCCTTGTACTTTTCGGCGAGATCGCAAATGGCCGAGAGGTTCGCGATCGTACCGTCCATCGAGAAACAACCGTCCGTGGCAACCAATCTGAAGCGCGCATCTTGCGCCGCGCGGAGTTGCGCTTCCAGATCTGTCATGTCGTTGTGCTTATAGCGAAACCGTTGCGCTTTGCAGAGGCGGATGCCGTCGATGATGCTGGCGTGATTCAATTCATCGCTGATCACCGCGTCCTTCTCGCTGAGCAGTGTTTCGAATAATCCGCCGTTGGCGTCGAAGCAGGAGGGATAAAGAATCGTTTCTTCTGTCCCGAGAAATTTCGTAAGTGCGGCTTCCAGTTCCTTGTGAATGTCCTGTGTGCCGCAGATGAAACGGACGCTCGCCATGCCGAAGCCGTGCGTGTCGAGCGCTTCTTTGGCGGCGGCAATCAGCGCGGGATGATCGGCCAGGCCAAGATAATTATTCGCGCACATGTTCAGCACGCGTTTGCCGCCGGTGATCGCGATGTGGGCGTCCTGCGCACTTGTGATGACGCGCTCGGTTTTAAAGAGGCCGTGTGATTTAATGTCCTCCAGTGTTTGAGAAAGCTGTTTGTCGAATTCCGCGATCATAGGCAGCGAAACTACAAATCTTCTCACACAAAGTCCACGACGGACCCAACGAGCACTTGAGGGATTGAAGGGTGTCCGTGGCGACCTTTGTGCGAGATCGGTGGCGACAAAAAGTTCTTGCCAGGATGTGAATAACTTGTTAATAAGTTGCTCAGGTGATACGCCTTGACCTACGCTGAGCGTCGTAATCTTGCCTTAATCCTGCTGGCGGTTTTCATCGCCCTTATCCTCCTTACCGCCTGCGGCACTACACACCACGCATTGCCGGCGTACGAGCCGCCGCTGAGCAAGACAAATTTTCAGCATGTGCGCACGACTGCGTACACGCATACTGAATCTGACCATCGCCAGTACAGCAATCGCAACGCTCTCGGTGGAGAATTGCGCGCTGCAGGTCCGGCGATTCACCGGGCTGAGGTTGTAACGCGTGCAACGCTGGCGTACGAAGTTCCACGCGCTATCCCCGTCGACGGGAGTGCTTCGTATTCGCCACCAGTTCAACATTTCTCGATGGAAGAGAGATCCGGCCGCCGCCGGGTCACGCGCACGGCGAAACGCCAGGCAAAACCAACGCGCAACGTGAAGCGGGCTGTCGCAGTTTCCAAACCGCCGCAGATCGGCAGCGCAGCCGCCGATTGGTCGCGCTGGCCGGCGGGCACAGTTTTTCGTCTGCTCTCGACCGGACAAAACTATCGCGTGGAAGACTACGGTTGGGCGCTTTCAGGACGCAACACCATCGATCTTTACATGGCGAACCAGCGTGAAATGAATACCTGGGGCGCACGTCCGGAGACGATCGAAATCCTGAAATGGGGCGATCCGCAGGAGAGTCTTCAGTTCCTGCGCCGCCACCAGGATTACAGGCACATCAAACGGATGGTGCTTGAGTTGGAAGGCCACGAGAAAGAAGCGGCTTCGCTGCATTAGCCATCAAGGAGTGACGGCTTCCTAGCCGTCACCTTTAGCTCGATGACCTGGAAGCCGTCGCTCCTTGTTCGCTCCAGTCCAGCACTACTTTGCCCGAGTTACCGGATTTCATTAACTCGGTCGCTTCCTTGAACTCCGTGTATGGAAAGCGGTGTGTGATGACGGGAGAAATATCCAGGCCACTCTGGATCATGGCCGTCATTTTGTACCAAGTCTCGTACATTTCGCGGCCGTAAACGCCTTTGATCGTAAGCGCGCTGAATACGACTGTGTTCCAATCGATGGCAGCGCTGCCGGGCATGATACCTAACAAGGCAATATTGCCGCCGTGAAACATGTTCGGCAAAATGTCAGCGAACGCTTTCGGATTGCCGGACATTTCCAGAGCGACGTCAAACCCTTCCTTCATCCCGAGTTTCCGCATGGCCCCGGCAAGTTTTTCGGTGCGCACATCGAGTGCGAGATCGGCACCCATTGTGCGCGCGAGATTTAAGCGGTACGGATTCACATCTGTGACAACCACGTGTCGCGCCCCCGCGCGTTTGCAAATCGGAATGGCCATGCAACCGATCGGGCCCGCGCCGGTGATCAGCACGTCTTCGCCGACAAGATCGAATGACAGCGCAGTATGAACAGCGTTGCCCAGCGGATCGAAGCACGAAAGCACATCGAGCGGGATCGATGGGTCCGCGTGCCAGCAGTTCTCCTGAGGAATGGCCACAAATTCCGCCCACGCACCGGGACGATTCACGCCGACGCCCTGTGTGTTTGGACAAAGATGGCGCCGCCCAGCCAGACAATTGCGACAATGTCCACAGGTAATGTGTCCCTCGCCCACCACGAGGTCGCCGCGCGCAAAACCTTTCACGTGGTCGCCGACAGCATCAACGACACCGGCAAACTCGTGACCAATGGTCATCGGCACTGGAATTGTTTTCTGCGCCCAGTCATCCCAGTTGTAGATGTGCACGTCGGTGCCGCAGATCGACGCCTTCAACACGCGGATCAGTACGTCGTCGCCGCCAACTTCTGGAACCGGCACATCCTCGAGCCAAAGACCGGGCTCTGCTTTGGCCTTCACAATCGCCTTCATCATTTTTTGCACAAGGAAAAACTAGGCGAATCAGGAACGCAGGAAAGCAGGAAAGTTCGCCAATGAATGGCTTGGCCGCGGCATACGATGAGAAGGAGCAAGATGTGCGATATTCATAGACGGCTTCTGGCGAAAGGGTTTCCGTTTAAGTTGTAAACGGCTAGACTTAAACGGACTGGCGCCGCCGCGCCTGGCGAGTACCGGGCTGTGGCGAGCCGGCAAAGATCCCAGAAGCCCCAAAAACAATGAAAGGAAAAAATTAAGTCATGAAAATTCGCGCAACCATATTCACAACAATCCTCGCACTTGGCTGTTTTCCGCTTTTGGCAAAAGCGCAAGCCGTTCCAGACGCAGCAGAAAGAGCGCCAGCGGCTCCACAGCTTGCCCTAGCCGGGTTCAACACGGCGGACGGGGACCATGCCCTTTTCAACGTCACCACTGGCGTAGCGAACACAGCAGTTGGTTGGTATTCGCTCTTCAGCAATACCGACGGCAGCTTCAACACCGCTGTCGGCGCTGGAACGCTCGTTTTGAACGTCGGAGACCAAACTACCGGCGAAGGATTACGAAACACGGCCGTTGGCACGGCGGCGCTTTTATTCAACTCCACCGGGTCCAATAATACCGCTCTCGGTGTCTTGACACTCGAGAACGGCACGGCCGCGTTCGGCGCCACGGCCATCGGGTTTAGTGCGCTCCAAAACGACGACATCGGCTCCAACACAGCCATCGGTTTCCAGGCACTTTTGAACAACGTCGATGGGTTCAATAATGTGGCCATCGGTGTCGGTCCCCTCTCGGGTCCCACGAGCGGAATCAACAACACAGCCATTGGTAATTTAACGCTTCAAAGCATCCAAAACACCAGCAACCACGTCGCCGTAGGCAGGCTTGCCGGGTCGAGTATCACCACTGCCCAGAACAATATCGTAATCGGCCACCTCCCTGGTGTATCTACCACTAATGGACAGGTGGATGACAGCTGCTATATCGGCAATATCGCCGGTGCGGGAGTAGATGGTAACACCGCCCTGTTCGTATTCGTCGATCAGGATGGAAAATTGGGCACTCAGGCCCTCCCGAACACCGGGGCACTCCCAGTCGTCCAGCCCCAAGCCGTTCCCCAAAGACCCAAGCCTCAAGCCGTTCCCGACGCCAAGCAAGCCAAGCTGAACCTCAAAGTTGAGAAGTTGCAGACAACGGTCGCGCAACAAAAGAAACAAATAGAGGTTCTCACGGCCCAACTCAAAGAGCAGGCCGCTCAAATCCAGAAAGTAAGCGCCCGGCTCGAAGTGGATAAGCCGGCGCTGCAAACCGTTGCTAATAAATAGCCGATTCTGTATCCGCGGTCTGTGACCGCAATACCAAGGAAGCCGCCATGCCTTTGCACCGCGGCTTTCTGTTTCATTCGGAGTTTGTATCAAATCAATTCTACTCTCGCCATGGTGAAACTCGTATCGGCGAGATTTCAAGTTTCGATCTCAGCCCGGCAGAGTCATTTCTACAACTGCCTGGCGCAGTCCGCTCCCTCTATTTTCCTTGACTCCCCGACCGCATTTTTGGTAAAAAGCTTAGCGAAATCGAAATCAGTAAAGGCCGGAAATTGAATTCTGAGGGGGTCGGCCTCCCGTAGTGTGTGGATTCACTCTGGAAGCATTTCGGGAGCAGGCAGCACCGCCAGATAGAACTCAAAGAAACCAATGAAAGGAAAAACGTCTATGAAAAATCAAAATCTTCTATTCATGACAATTCTGCTCACGCTTGCGTGCCTAGTGCTGTTACATCCGAACGCTTTCGGGGTTGTTCCACCGCCGGATGGCGGCTATCCCGGAGGCAACACGGCAGAGGGCCAGAACGCCCTTTTTAGTCTCACCACCGGTGGGTTCAACACGGCAGTTGGATGGTTTACGCTCAGGAGCAACGCTACCGGGAACTTCAACACCGGTCTTGGCGCTGGAACGCTGGCCCTCAACAACGGCGATTCAAATACGGCAACTGGTGTTGCAGCGCTTATCCTCAACACCGCCGGCACGCAAAACACCGCCAACGGGGCGGCTGCAATGGTCCATAACTCGACCGGCTTCAACAACAGTGCTCTGGGCGCCTTTGCGCTGAATAGCAATGTCGGTGGGCCGAGTTTCGGCGACGGCAGCTTCAACAACGCCATCGGCGCCAATACGCTCTTCTCTAACGTGGACGGATTTGGCAATACCGCTCTTGGTACGAGCGCGCTTTTTGAAAATGTTCACGCCGCCGAAAACACCGCGGTTGGTGATCTCGCGCTCGCGTTTAATGACGTCACCGGAAACAATGTAGCGTGGCACAACACGGCCGTCGGCGCTTTGGCGCTTTTTAATAACGCTGATGGCAATTCAAACACGGCCGTTGGATATGCGGCACTGGCGAACAACAACGGGCCTGCAGGAAGCCGCAACACAGCCGTCGGTTTTGAGGCGCTCTCTTCGCTCTCTGCCGGCGGTAACGGATTCTCGAATACGGCCGTTGGTTCTAGTACGCTTTCTTCCAATGTAAGCGGCTACAACAACGTAGCGATTGGTGACTCAGCCCTGTCAGCAAACGAATCGGGCATTTACAATACCGTCGTGGGTTTTCACGCGGGACAGAACGTTGAAGGCTCGGATAACATCTACATCGGCGAGTCGGTTGGTAACGGCATTACGGCCGAAAACGCTACGGTCCGCCTCGGAAACCCAGGTTATGTAAGTCACTGCTATATCGCGGGAATAGTCGGTAACGGCCCTTTCGGAGGCGACGTATCGATTGACCCGGCGACCGGCCAACTGGGTGTTGGTGTGTCCTCGGAGCGGTTCAAGAAGGACATTGACCCGATGGATACGGCCAGTGAAGCAATCTTCTCGCTTAGACCGGTAACCTTCCACTACAAGAACGACGCAACGAATACGCCCCAATTTGGCTTGATCGCTGAAGAAGTAGCAAAAGTGAACCCTGCTTTGATATCGGTGGACAAAGAAGGCAAGCCCTACACGATCCGCTGCCAGCAAATCAACGCGATGTTGCTAAACGAGTTCCTCAAGGAGCACAAAAAAGTGCAGAACTTGGAAGCCACCATCGCGCAGCAACAAAAAGGGATGGAAGTGTTGGCGACCCAGCTGAAAGAGCAGGCCGCACAAATTCAAAAAGTGAGCGCGCAGTTCGAGATGACCAAGCCAGCGTCAAAAGTAGTCGCGAACAAACCTTAGCTGTTGTTCATCGCAACTACGGAATTATAGTTTGCTCCTGATATGAGAAAGATCTTTGTCCTTTCGACCTTCATTTGTTTTGCGATGATTAGCGCCTGCGAAAAGCAAGATTCGGCAGCTGAAGCGCAACTTGCTCAACGGAAAGCGGAGCTGGACGCACGCCAGAAGACACTGGATGAAAAAGAGAAGGCATTGGTCGAAAAGGAAAAAGCCGTACCGAACGGCCGTATCATTCCAGCGCGGCAGCGCTCGCAACCCCGCGGAGGTGGAAGCGGAAAGAGAAAAGCGATTACAACAGCTCCCTCCAGAGCTTCGTGCGCTGATTCCCAACCCCGCACAGACGAACTCTGCAAACCTCGCAAAAGATCGAGAAACTGCGCCTCAAAGCCAGACGTCCGACCCCGAGCAGGCCAAAGCTGAAAGAGAAAAAAGAATACAACAGCTTCCTCCTGAACTTCAGACGCTCATTCGTGACCGCTCACTGTTGGATTCTCGAAGAGCGGACAAAAACAGAGGAACAGAAGACCGAGCCGTGGAACTACAGCGTCGTCTCGAAGAGGCACGAACGAAGAAGAGCGCGATATTATCTCCCAATGGAGAAATTTCTGATACGCAGTCCAGTTCGCCGTCTCCCTCGCCCACGCCAGAATAAATCCGATCCGCTTCCCACAGCTCGATAAAGGCGAGCATTCCGCGCCGTTGATTTCAAACGCGGATTGAAATCTATAGCCGCCTTTGAGAATAATCGCCGGATGACAGCCCGCGAGCGCGTTGCGCAACTTCTGAAAGCCTGGCCAAGAATTTATCCGCACGCGCATTGCGAGCTGAACTTTCGGAATCCGCTGGAGCTGCTCGTAGCGACCATTCTCTCGGCGCAATCCACGGATAGACGCGTCAACATGGTCACGCCCGCTCTGTTTCGGAAATATCGCACCGCGAAAAGTTATGCGGAAGCGCCGCTCCCCGAGCTGGAGAACGCGATCAAATCCACGGGCTTCTATCGCAACAAAGCGAAAAGCATTCGTGGCGCCATGCGTGAAATCGTCGAGAAACACGGCGGTAAAGTGCCCGATACAATGGCGGAATTATGCGCGTTGCCGGGTGTCGGCCGCAAGACTGCGAACGTGGTGCTGGGGAACGCCTTTCATATGGATGAAGGGATCGTGGTCGACACACACGTGATCCGCCTATCGCAGCGCCTTGGCCTAACGAAACAAAAGGACCCTGTAAAGATTGAGCTCGACCTAATGAAGCTCGTGCCGCGCGAGCATTGGACAGACTGGAGTCACTGGCTCATCTGGCACGGACGCCGCCGTTGCTATGCGCGCAAGCCGGACTGCAGCCGCTGCGAAGTGTTCAAGCCTTTGTCCCAGCGGAAAGATGTTCTTGCGTACCGGAAAGGCCCTGAAGCCTTCTGAAAATGCTTGAACCTTTGGATCGCGATGGCCAAGATCGCGAACCACTTGAGAACGTTTGCGATCGCCGTTCTTGTTCTGCTGACTGGCAGCGCTTTCGCCGCCACGGAAGCGCCGGGGCTTCAACAGTTGCGAGACCAACTGAAGAAAGCTCAAGACGCGGAAGACAAGCCTGCAATTATTGAATTAAGCCAGCGCATTGTCTCGGTCGCTCCGAACGATTCCAACACTTGGGACACGCTCGCGCAGACGCAACTCGAAAGTGAGGAACTCGATGGGTTGGAGCGTACGCTCGAGTCGTGGCAAAAAGCGTTCAAGCGACCGTCCGCAGCGATCGAAGATTTCCGCGCCGGGCTGTGCTTCAATCGCAAGGATTATCAGTGTGCAGAGCAGCACTGGCTTGCGTTTATCGCGACCAAACCGCCGCGGACCGATGTCGCGACGGATTACGATAACCTGGCGGAATTGTGCGCAGAGCAGGCGCGTTGGACAGATCATGCGACATACCGGACAAAGGCAATCGCCGCGCAGGACACCGCCGCGCGCCGCGTATTGCGTGCGGTCGCTCTGCTGCGCCTGCATAACTGGGACGCCGCTTACGCCGATATGGCGAAAGCAAACAAAATGGATGCCACCGACTCACAAGTGAAGGAGTGGCTTCCGGAATTCGAGCGATTGCAAAAATTCCTGCCGCAAATCAAAGCGCTTGATGCGCAGATCGCAAAATCACCAAATGACGTCGCGCTGTTGCTTGGACGTGCCCGCGTTTTCATTCTGGCCAGCCGTCCTTTGCTGGCGATCGACGACGCCGGGCGCGCATTCAAGCTTCAGCCCGCATCAATGCGCGCGCGCGTTGAGCTGGCTGAGGCAATGCTGGATGCGGGGCAAGCCGAGAACGCGGCAAAGTTGGACGTCGACAGATATCTTCGCCGTGGAGAGGACAAACACGTTAGCGACGAGGCATTACGGCAACTTGGAACGCTGGACGCTCGTTTATCAGCGAATCCCAAGGATGCCGACGCACTGGTAGAGCGCGCTGGAATTTTGAGAGGCCTGCGTCAATTCACGCTCGCCCTGGCGGACGCCAATGCCGCACTGGCGATCGATGATAAATCCGCGGCCGCACAGTTCGAAGCCGCGCAAGATCTGGACGGTCTGGACCGGCAGAAGGAGGCGCTTTTGCACGCGCGCATCGCAACGGAGTTGAGTTCTCGCGATTCAAACATGTGGTTCTTTCGCGGCGTGCTCGAACGGCAACGGGCAGACTTCACAGGAGCCGTCGCGTCGCAAACGCGTGCAATTGAAATTAGTGAGTCACTGGTCGCATTAACCGAACGCGAGCAATGCGAACGCCGCATCGGGAAGACAGCCGAAGCCGATGCCGATCTCCGCCGGATACAACAACTGGCACCACAAAAGTGATGAGGGCGACCCGACGAACGCATGTGTTTCGCGCCAACGGCGCAGCATTCATCATTAGCCTGGGGCAGAGCCCCAGGATTCACGAACCAGAATACCCGAGCGCTGAAAGCGCGACTCAGTCTGGAATTGAATCGCACCTTCAGTGCTTGGCTGATGCTCCGCTCGGAAATCCTGGGGTGTTGCCCCAGGCTGATTTGAATACAGCGCCGTTGGCGCCAAAGAGATGCGGGCACATCCTCTCATTTCTGGCCTGCCTTTTGCTGGTTGGCGTGGCTGGAATCGCCTTGGCGCAAGACGAAGAACAAGAAGAACCATCGAATGCAAAACCCGATGCCGGCGGCGTTTTGATCGACCCATCGAGCGGGAAGATCGCCGAGGGCGACACGATTACGATCACGTTTCCCGTCTCGATGGTCGCCGCCGACCTCATCGATGTTGGCGATCAGCCAAGCCCGTTTGTCAGCGAGCCGAAACTCGACGGCACGTTTCTCTGGAAAAGTCAGACCGAAGGCGTTTTCACGGTGACCGGCGTCGTAGCCGGAGCGCGACATCGGCTGATGCTGGCTCCAGGGCTGAAAGATGCGACTGGCAAATCGTTCGTGGTGAAAGATTGGAGCGCCGAATTCAGAACTCCGAAATTTGCGATCACCACAGAGTTCAGCGAGCGCAAACAGTTGGCGGCGCGCCCGCAAATCTATCTCGAATCAACTTATGCGGTTCGCCTCGATGAAGCGGCGCAGCACATTTACTTTCAAGACCGCGAATCACGTCAGCGTTTTCCAGTCGAAGTAATTCAAACGGCTGAAGGGAAAGCTTCGAGTTCGTTGGAAGGGACTGGGTTTCGAGTCACGCCGCGCGCACCACTTCCAGTCGGACACACATTCGACCTGATTGTGAATGGCTTGCTCGACGCGAAAAGCCGGCGGCCGCTTCCGTATTTGCAAGTGATGCCGGCGGGTAAAACCGAACCGCTCGAGGTGCAATGGCTTGGCGCGTTTAATCACCCGCTCGAGGACCCTACGATTCGGATCAAATTCGACGACACGATCGATCCCGTTGAAGCGACGCCGGAACGAATCCGTGTCGAACCTGCGGTGGAGAAAATGAAACTCCTTGCGAGCGCCGATCAGATTGCAATCACAGGCGACTTCGATCTCAAGCAGCGCTACAAAGTCACCATTTCACCGGAGCTGAAGGGTGATCGTGGCTATGGACTCCCGTCTGAATCGCGCTGGGGCGCAACGTTTCGACCGAAGGAGTCGTGCCTGATCTTCCCATCAACGCAGGTGTTTGCCCGCGCGCGCCAGGAATTGCGCTTTGCATTCTTCCAAGTCAACACGCCGCAGGTCACATGGAAACTGGGGCGCATTCCCGCGGAGAAACTGTCGGCAGTCACCGCGCGCGTGAAAGAATTTGAAAAAGACGCCAGGGATCCTGTGACCGGGAAGGTGATAATCGATCCGCGCACAGGATTCGCGAAAGAAGTTCAGACTGAATTGCTCGTTGACGCATTTCAACTGCCAGTGGCGAGCAGCGGCACCTTCGAGGCCACAAGCAACGATACCGAAACACGACGCGATGTCCGGTGCGTGCCGCCAGCAAACGAAACCTTAGCCGGTCCATACCTTTTCGAAGCCAGCGCAACGCTGCCTGACGGCCGAATCGTTGGAAACCGATCGATTATTTGCGTTAACGATTATCTGCTCACTCAAAAACGAACGCCCACGAAGATAATAATGCGTCTCGCGAAAATGTCCGACGCGAGCTCGGTGACCGGTGTAACGATTCGCGCCCTTACAGAAGACAATATCGAATTGGCTCGCGCAGTCACGGAGAAGAACGGCATCGCAGAATTCGCGAAGGACAAGGTTTTTCCGAAAGCGAGTGATTCTAACGCGAAGAATACGCATCTGTTTATCGCGGACACGGCGACTGGTCCAGCGCTGCAATTTGCTGAAGCCACAGCTTATCCCTCTGGAATTGATTCCGCTCCTTCACCGAACAGACCGCACGCCGAGATCGTCACCGATCGCAATCTTTATCGTCCGGGCCATACCGTGAAGATGAAGGGGCTGGCGCGGGACGTTACCGTCTTCAGCGGTCTTATGATCCCGTCCGGCGCCGCCGTGCACTGGAGCATAAGCGAAAGCTACGGAGGCCGGGTCGTAGGAGAAGGCGACACGACGCTATCGGCTTATGGCGGATGGGAAGCGGAGTGGAATGTGCCGGAAAAGGCCAAGCTCGGGAGTTACGAAGTGCGATGCGCTGTGGGTGGTCGCGATTACGGAGGAGTGACAGTGATCAGCGTTCAAGAGTTCCGCGTCCCGCTGTTTTCAGTCATGCTGGAGGCAACGACACCAGAGGTTGGCACAACCGCGCATGCCCGAATCTCCTCTGCCTATTTTCACGGCGCACCGAACGCAGGTGCACGGGTGCACTGGAAAGCGAGCTGGTCAACATTGGCGGATTTCGCCACTGACTCAGAAGGACCGTATCGAAAACGTTTCAACTCTTACTCCGAGGTCGGTCCGCGTCTCGACGTTGACAGTGAGGACAGCAAAACAATCGAGGGCGATACACAGCTCGACGCACATGGTTTTGCGACGATCGCCTGCGAATCGCCGTTTAAAGACAATCCCGCCGTCGGCCGGACGAGTATTATCTGGCGCGCCGACGTCACCTCAATCGACGGACAAACCCTCAGCGGCGGTGAGATGGCCACGCTTTTCGCGACACAAACGCGTCTCGGGGTCCGCGCTGAAGAGCAGCCTACTGAACCCGCCGGCCTGCCCGCCGGAGCCTCGGCGCAGGCGGGAGTAAAAGTCGCCATCGACGCGCTCAACTCCGGGGACGAGAAACTGGATGGAGTTCTTGTTCGCGCCGACCTCTTTCACGTCACCACAAAGACGGTCAAAGAACAGATTGCGCCGTTTGTTTATCGCTATCGCAACACTGACCAGTTCGCGAAAGTCGCATCGCAGGAATCGAAAACGCCCGCAGAACTTGTTTTCCCAACGACCGAGACCGGCCGTTACGTTGTTGCGGTCAACGCCACAAAAGTCAAAGCGCCAATGGTCAGCGATGAGACCACTGTTACCGGTGAAAAACCGGCGGAACTACCGGTGGTCAACGAGACCACGTTCAAGATCGATCGTCGAACCGAGCCGTGGTTACCCGGCGAGAAAGCCGCGTTCACCATACAGGCGCCATTCGGTGGCGTCGCGTGGGTATCGGTCGAGACGGATGAGGTGCTCGACACGCTGCTGATTCCGGTAAAAGGCAACGCCTGCCGGATCGAAGTGCCTATCAAAGAAAATTACGCGCCGAACGCAACGGTTTCGATCTATCTGGTGAAGCCCGGCGGCGAAAACGAGCTTCCCCTCGAACGTTTCGCTTACACCGAGATCGATGTTCGCAGACCAGATCGCGAACTAAAAGTTGCGCCGCGTCTTGGCAGCACGACCGCGAAGCCGGGTGATGTGGTGCGCGGTGAAGTGCTGGTGACATCGCAGGACAAACCCGTTGCCGATGCCGATCTGCTCGTGTTCGCAGTCGACGACGCCGTTCTTACGCTGGGCGATTGGAAACTGCCGAACATTGGCGCGCGCTTTTACCCAAAGAACGTTTTCGCCGTGCGCACTTACGAGGCGCTGCACGGTTACATCGAAAACCTCGCCAAACTCAGTTTGACCCAAAAAGGATTCGTGATCGGCGGTGGCGGAGAGGAAGCGATTTCGAACGTCAAAAATGTTCGCAAAGAATTTCGCACTCTCGCGTTTTGGCAGGGCAGTTTGAAAACTGGCGCCGATGGTAAGGTCGCGTTCGAATTCGTCGCGCCGGATAACCTGACCACATATCGCCTCGTGGCGGTCGGCCAGACCAAAGCGAATCAATTCGGTGGTGATGCAACACAAACTGTAAAGATATCGAAACCGCTCCTGATCGATCTCGCGTTGCCACGTTTTTTGCGCGAGGGCGATGAAGTCGAATTGCGCGCCGTAGTCCGCCAAAACTTCGCCGATAGCGACGGCGTCACGACGCGGTGTGTGACGGACGGGAACCTTAAGTTACTCGGCAGCGATGTTACCACCCAGTCAGCGCAACGCGACGCGCCGACGGTGTTTCGTTTCAAGGCAAAAGTCACCGACCCGAATTTCGCACCGACAAAGGTGCGCTTCGAAGCGGTCTCGAACTCGAACAAACAAATGTCCGACGCGGTGGAGATCACGATTCCGGTGCAAGCGCCGACGATTGTGCGCAAGGAAAGCGTGGCCGCTTCATTCAATGGTCCGCAGTTCGATGCTCGCCGGGCGATGCCCGAAGCGTGGAAGCGTGGCCGTGGCCAATTCACCACAACGATTTCAACTTCTCCGTGGCTGCCACAGATTTCGGGACTTCCGGTGATTCTGCAATATCCGCACGGCTGCTTCGAACAAATTTCGACGAAGCTGTTGGGGTACAGTTTGCTCACGAATCTTCTCGCTTACCTGCCGGATTTTCAGCAACGCGATGCCGAATATCGCGCCACGCTTGAGCGCGGGATGAAACAGTACGCCGACTCGGTCCGGGAGGATGGCATGCTCCCCTACTGGCCCGGCGGCAATACAGGCAACGGTTTTGTCACATGCCAGGCGCTGTGGTCGATGAACGAATCGGCCAATGTCGGTTTTGAGCCGCCATCAGAGTTACAGGAGAAACTTGCGGCTGCGGTAAAGAAAATGCTCAAAGGGCAGGTGCCGGCGTCGCGATTTGAAAAATGCTTCGCCCTTTTTGTCCTGACCCAAGCAAACAGCGACAAAGGTCCTTCGAACATTCCTCGCGCTCAACCGGTGAACGCTGGCATCTCTCCCGCGCGCTCGGAGAGCGAGAATGATTATAAAAACGAATCGCAGGATTTGTATCTCCACCGAAACGAAGGCAGCGATGAAGATCGCGCGTTGCTCGCAATCGCGTTGCATCAGCAAAACATCATGCCGCGCGAGCAGGAGCAACTCCTTCGCGAGATCGACAAGCCAATCAAAGAGCGCGCGTTTAATCCCGTCACGTTTACGTCAATGACTCGCGCGGAGGCGATGCGTGCGTTCGCGTTCAACGTGATCGCACCGCCAATGTGGACGAAGCAGAGAAAACAACAGGCGCGCAACCGCATGTCGAAATTGATGGACGGCGCCGGCTCCCTTTCCACGCAGGAAAATCTGTGGCTCCTGCTGGCCTTCAAATCAATGCTAGGATCCGAAACAACGCCGGAACTGCACGCAGCACAGCCGGCGGCGACCGTGGTTTCAAAAAATGGCCGATCAGCTTCGTGGGTCGATCGCAAAATCGAGAACGATCTCGCGATCAAAGGCCTGAATCAGAGCGCGCTCACATTTTTGATGCAGGCGGAATATTCCACCACCGAAGTTGATACCGATCGCGTGGACCGCGGATTCCGAATCGAGCGTGTCGTAAGAAATCTTACCGATGCAACGCGCGCAGGCACTCCGAACGCGCCGTTAAAATTGGGTGATCAACTGCTCATCACGTACAGGCTGAATACGCGGAAGCTTCAGAATTTTGTGGCGTTGGAGGATGCGTTGGCAGCAGGCGTGGAAGTGGTGAATCCGAATCTTGCGCTCGTCGCAAAATTCTACCAACTGCCGCCGCCCGATCCGCAGGATCGTTTGCTCGAACTGTCGTACTCCGAGATGCGCGATCGATCAGCGCTTCTTTATTTTGATACTGTGGATCCTGGCTCGGGCACGTACTCAATTCTCGCGCGTGCAACGGCGGCAGGCACCTTTCGTTGGCCAGCCACGCAAGTCGCGCCCATGTACGACAGCCGTTTCTCGGGCCTGTCTCCTTCAAGCGTATGCGTCGTCTCCGCCGATTAATTCCGGGGAGCGCACGCGCCCTCGCGTGCACGTTTCGGCGCCCCCGCCGAAACGCCCCTCGGGTAGCCGGCACTGAAAGCGAAACGTACGTTCCCAAAAGTTCGCGATGGCGGGGACGCCATCGCCAGCACGCGAGGCCGCGTGCGCTCCCCGGAGTTTCGCATCGGCGTTTCTTGGTCACTTCTATTCTTGTGATCCTTTTAGTCGCCATTGGCTTTGCGTGGTGGCTACCCATTCCTCGCGAACTGCAGAAATCGCCGAGCGGAACATTGACGCTGTTGGATTGCCGCGGCCGCGAAATTGCCGAACTCGCGTCGCCGGAAGCGCGCACACAATTTCCAGTCGCGCTCGAGCAAATGGGACCGTGGCTGCCAAAAGTCACCGTGGCACTCGAGGACCGGCGATTTTATAAACACCGCGGCATTGACTGGCGCTCAACCGTTACCGCGTGCGCACGGAATTTGCGATCGCGGCAAATTATTTCGGGCGCATCCACGATCACCCAGCAACTTGTGAAACTTGCTAGCAGCCGTGACCGACGCAGTTGGAGCGGCAAGCTGTACGAGGCAATCGTCGCCTGGAAATTGGAACGGCGCTGGAACAAGCAGCGAATTCTGTCGGATTACTTGAATCGGAGCAGCTACGGGAATCGGCGACTCGGCCCAGAGGCCGCTGCTCGCACGTATTTCGGCAAACCGGCTCGCGATCTCACTTTGAGCGAAGCAGTTTTCCTGGCCGGTCTGCCCCAGGCGCCAACGCGCTTCAATCCCTGGCGGCATCCAGAAGAAGCAAATCGCAAGTACGCGCGATCGCTCGGGCGGCTTGCTGACTTGGGAGTTATCACGCGCGACCAGCAATCGCTGCTTTTAGCGCCGCCGAAAATCCTGCGCTTCGATCCACCGCGCTTTGCGCCACATTTTGTGGATGCAGTGGTGGCGCAAAACCCCCGACTGCACGGCACGGTTAGGACGACACTCGACCTTGATCTGCAATCGACGGTCGAACGTTTGGCGCACTCTCATTTGGCAGCGCTAAACCGTCATGACATCACACAGACCGCGGTTGTTGTGGTCGACAATGCAACAGGCGCAATCCGCGCCATGGTTGGATCGGAAAATTATGCTGTGTCGCAGATCAACGGCGCGACGCTGCCGCGCAGTTGTGGATCGACATTGAAGCCGTTCGTTTATCTCGAGGCCATCGATAAACGGCGGTTCACCGCGGCGAGCTTGTTGCCGGACACGCCTGATGCCATTCGCAATGAGTACGCGGATTACGATCCACAAAATTACAATCATCATTATTTCGGCCCGGTGCGCTTACGCGAAGCGCTCGGTTGTTCGCTGAATGTGCCGGCGGTCTTTGTGCTGAGCCAGCTCGGTGCGCGGCCAACATTCTATCAGTTGCAAAAGTGGGGCTTCAATTTCCCACAGGGCCTCGATGATTACGGCGCCGGTTTTGTATTGGGGAACGCCGAGACACGCCTCGTTGATCTCGCGGGTGCGTATGCCGGACTCGCTCGCGGCGGGACAGCCATGCGCGCAAAATTTTTGGCATCAGAACATCGGCCGCTCACGCGCATCGCCTCGCGAGAGGCGACAGCAATTATCACCGACATTTTGTGCGATAACGACGCGCGCCAGAAAAGCTTTGGACTGCGTTCACCGCTCGCCTTTGAAGAACGGATCGCGGCAAAAACCGGAACGAGCAGCGGCTTCCGGGACACCTGGACTGTTGGCTTCGACAAAGAGCACACCGTCGCCGTTTGGGCTGGCAATTTCGATGGACGACCAATGCGCGATACATTTGCCGTCCGGGCGGCCACACCGCTCTGGGCCGCAATCATGCAGGAATTGCTCAGGCGCGATGATCCGCTCCATCCACTGGTAGAAGATGAGAAATTCGTCACGGCGAATCCGGCCTGCGGCGGACTCGTGCGCCGGGACATTTGCAAAACGACCGGACTGCTGCCGTGCCGTTTCAGCCCCGCTACCATGAACGAGCTTTTTCTTGCTGGAACGGAGCCGCGTGATGATTCGGCAGATTACTTTGCCAATGACGGAAGATTAATTTTGCCGGACGCATATGCTCGCTGGTGCGCAAGCCGCGATAACATGATTGGCGCACATATCCGATCCGATTTTCGCATCACGAGTCCGGCGCCAAACGCGCGTTATCAAATTGATCCTGTCCTGCCGGCATCACAACAGATGGTCGAACTCACTGCAGCGTGCGCCGGCGATGTGGAGTGGTTTGTAAACGGTGCGCGAGTTGCACCAGCGCGCGACGGCCGATTTTTTTGGCAGCTCGCCGCAGGCGAATGGAACGTGCGGGCGACGAGTGGCGGCAAACTCGCCGCCGCAAAGATTACCGTGGACGACATGAGCAATTAGCGCAGGAGCAAGACGCGGAGTAACATGAACGCACTGTCAGGCGCCTGGCGTCTGACAATTTTCACTGCGGCAATTCTGCTGCCGCTATTGGTGACGAGTTGCGGCAAGAAAGATCAGGGCGGCGAAAAGAAAACCGCTCAAAAAAGCGAGGACGACTTCTTAGACAAGGACGCGAGGCCGGACGAACGCAAATATCTCCTGGCGGCGAAACCGTTCTTTCTGGCCGTCGCCAGCCGAAGATACGCAGAGGCTTATGCGTTACTTTCCAGCCACGCCAGAGCGCGGATGCCGCTCGAACAGTTTACGCCTGCTCAGCGAGACCCTAATTCTGAGCAAAGCCAATCGTATACATTCGACAACGTGACCGCGGAACAATTCGCCTATTTGATGCAATACGTTGAGGCAGCGCACGGGACACCTCGCGCGCCCAAGATGCTGCACGTGTTTTCGACTGATCCAGACGTTTTGAACCAGCGCAGCAAGGAACAATTCGGCGCGATGGATTCCATGTTTGCCGTCGGCGCAATGCCAGACTGGATTCCCGCCGATATCCGTCGCGCGAGTTTGCGCGGCCAAATCCAGACTGAACTGTCACCGCAGGAAGTTGAAAATGTGGCGCAGAAAGAGGGGATCAGCGCGGAAGACTTGAAGAAAAGCGAAGACTTTGATCCGTATTTCAATCTCAAGATCGTTCTCGTCGACGAAGGCGGCCAACTGAAGATCGGGTACTTCGAATTTCTTCCGCCGTCCATGATGGACTGAGACTGTTCGTTGGCTGCGCCGAACGCCGCCTAAATAGCAACGATGTTGTTCGACAAAGTCGCGGGACTTCAATCTCGACGAACCGGCGCGATTTTTGCAAAACTATGCGCCTATGAAAACAACAATTCGATTAATTATCACCATACTCCCATTGCTCTGTCTGTCGGCTGCCGGGCCCAAAGTACAAGCAGTCCTCCCGCCACCGGACGGGGGCTATCCTAACTTCAATACGGCGGAAGGGCAGAACGCCCTTTTCAGCCTCACCGCCGGTTCTGCGAACACAGCTGTTGGTTGGTTCTCACTCTGGGGCAACGCAGAGGGGAGCTTCAACAGCGCTACCGGCGCGGGAGCACTGCTTTTCAACACCGCAGACCAAAATACGGCCGTTGGTGCAGCGGCTCTTTTATTCAACACAGATGGCTTCGACAACACAGCCATTGGAGCGGCCGCCCTCTTAAACAACAACCTCGGTATCGATAACACGGCTGTCGGTGCTAATGCCCTCTTTAGCAACGGCGCCACCACTGGCGACACAGCGACAGGCGGCCCCGGCTCCGCTAACACGGCGGTCGGCTCCGATGCACTTTTTAGCAACACCACTGGCATCGGCAACACAGCCAGTGGTGCGGCGGCACTTCAGTTCAACACCACTGGCGGCAACAACACAGCCTGCGGCGTCCTTGCACTCTCGGCCAATACCAGTGGAAGCTTCAACACAGCCTTGGGCAGAGGAGCCGGCAGTAGCGTGACTACGGCAAACAACGTGATTGCTATCGGCATCAGTGCTGAGAACGTCAGCAACAGCTGCTATATCGGTCAGATCTACTCGAACGTGCAGCCCATTGTTGGCACCGATCCGGATTCGGTCACCATAAACAGCAGCGGCAGACTTGGCCGCGGTAACGTATCTTCGCGCCGGTACAAACACGACATCCAGCCGATGGACAAGGCCAGCGAAGCGCTCTACGAGCTCAAGCCCGTCAGCTTCCGCTATAACAAGGAGTATGACGCCACGCAGACGCTTGCCTTTGGCCTGATCGCTGAAGAAGTGGCCAAGGTGTACCCGACCTGGTGGGACGCAATCACGAAGGACAACCAGAATCCGTCCGCTATGAGCAGATTAACGCAATGTTGCTTAATGAGTTTCTCAAAGAGCATCGAAAAGTTGAGAAATTGGAAGCGACTGTTGCGGATTTGGCTGCACAGCTCCAGAGAGTAAGTGCGCAGGTGCAAATGAAGAATTCCAGCGCGCGAGTTGCCGGTAAGTAATCACTCAGAACTGCGCAGTCTAATGCTGTAGCCGGCATCGTGGATGCCGGTGTCTGGCTGCCCGTTTTCTCGAGCCGGGATCACCGATCCCGCCTACAGCAGCAGCGTCCCGGATTTCTATCTCGACAAGCCGGCGAGGTTTTTGCGAGCCTTGTGCCTATGAAACCAATAAGCCGATTAATTATCACGATACTTCCGTTCCTCTGTCTGTTGGTTGCCGGACCAAAAGCAAAAGCAGTCGTCCCGCCGCCAGACGGCGGCTATCCCAACTTCACCACAGCAGAAGGGCAGAAAGCCCTTTTTAGCCTCACTACCGGCGCTGCGAACACAGCAGTTGGTTGGTTTTCGCTCTTTAGCGACACCGAGAGTAGCTTCAACACCGCTACCGGCGCTGGAGCGCTCCTTTTCAACACCGCAGACGAAAATACGGCCTTTGGCGCGGCGGCGCTTTTATTCAACACCATCGGCGAACGCAACACAGCCATTGGAGCGGCCGCCCTTTTAAACAATACGCAAGGTGGCGAGAACACGGCCATCGGCGATAGAGCGCTCTCTAGCAACACAACCGGCAACTTCAATACCGCCGTTGGAGACCAAGCGCTCTTAAACAACACCACCGGCCAGGGGAACACGGCTATCGGTGACACCGCGCTCGCAAACAACCCGCCCGGCAACTTCAACACGGCCATCGGTACGAGCGCGCTTCTCAATACGACGGGCGCGCAAAACACCGGCATCGGCGCTAACACGCTCGCTAACAACACCGCTGGCAACAGCAACACGGCCATCGGTCACGGGGCACTCTTTAGCAGCACCGGCAGTGACAATATCGCCTTAGGCCAGAATGCCGGCGGCAGCGTTACCACAGCAAGCAACGTCACCTGTATTGGAACGTCGGGCGCGAACGTGGACAACAGTTGCTATATCGGCCGTATCTACTTTAACGTACAGCCTATTGTTGGGACCGATCCGGATTCGGTCACCATAACCAGCACCGGCAGACTTGGCCGCGGTAACGTATCCTCTCGGCGGTATAAACACGACATCCGGCCAATGGACGAGGCCAGCGAAGCGCTCTACGCGCTGAAGCCAGCGAGCTTCCGCTTTAACAAGGAGTACGATGCAACGCAGACGCTTGCCTTTGGCCTGATCGCCGAAGAAGTCGCCGAGGTGTATCCCGATCTGGTGGGACGCAATCCCGAAGGACAGCCCGAATCGGTCCGCTACGAGCAGATCAACGCAATGTTGCTTAATGAGTTCCTCAAAGAGCATCGAAAAGTTGAGAAATTGGAACGAACGGTTGCCGATCTCGTGTCACAGCTGCGGACGCTAAGTGCGCAGATGCAATTGAATAGCTCCATCGTGAAAGTCGCCGGTAAGTAACCCTTTTCAAAACCGGGCCGACCAACGCTGTAGCCGGCATCGTTGATGCCGGTATCTGGTGCCGCGTCTTCTCAAGCCGGGATCACCGATCCCGGCACCGCAGCGACGCCAGGATTTCGGTCTCGACATGCTGGCGAGATTTTTCGCAAACTCTTAATATGAAAACAATAATTGTAATATCGCTCGCGTTCCTCTGTCTGTCGGGTGCTGGACCCAACGCACAGGCAGTCGTCCCGCCACCAGACGGCGGCTATCCCAACTTCACCACAGCAGAAGGGCAGAAAGCCCTTTTTAGCCTCACTACCGGCGCTGCGAACACAGCAGTTGGTTGGTATTCGCTCTTTAGCGATACCCAGGGCAGCTTCAATACCGCCACGGGCGCGGGGACGCTCCTCTTCAACACCGCAGATCAAAATACCGCGTTTGGTGCGGCGGCGCTTTTAAGCAACACAATCGGCCTCGGCAACACAGCCGTTGGAGCGGCCGCCCTTTTAAGCAACACCGAAGGCACCGGCAACACGGCCGTAGGGGTTCAAGCGCTCCAGAACAACACCACCGGCCTTGTAAACACCGCCAACGGTAGTTTGGCGCTTCAGGGCAACACCACCGGCTTCGGCAACACGGCCATCGGTAATGGAGCGCTCTTCGCCAACACCAGCGGCGGCGACAACGTGGCGATCGGTCGTGCTGCGCTCCAGAGCAACACCACCGGCATGAAGAACACGGCCATTGGTACGAACGCCGGCTTCAACATTACCGGGACCGGCAATGTTTGTATCGGCGAAGGGATGCTAGGCGTTGCTGGCGAGTTCAATACCACCTGGATCCGTAACATTCACACCACAGTGCAACCTGTTGTTGGGACTGATCCCGACAATGTTACCGTAAATAGTGCAGGCCGACTTGGCCGGGGCAACGTATCTTCGCGGCGCTATAAAAACGACATCAAACCCATGGACAACGCCAGCGAAGCGATCCTGGCGCTCAAACCGGTCACTTTCCGTTACAACAAGGAGTATGATGCCACGCAGACGCTCGCCTATGGTCTCATCGCTGAGGATGTGGCGCAGGTGTATCCCGATCTGGTGGGGCGCAATCCGAGGACAGCCAGAATTCCGTCCGCTATGAGCAGATCAACGCAATGTTACTTAATGAGTTCCTCAAGGAGCACCGCAAGATCGAGAAATTGGAACGAACGGTTGCCGATCTTGTGTCACAGCTGCGGACGGTAAGTGCGCAGATGCAGTTGAATAGCTCCATCTCGAAAGTCGCCGGTAAGTAACCTTTTCAAAATCGGGCCGACCAACGCTGTAGCCGGCATCGTTGATGCCTGTGTCTGGCTCCGCGTCTTCTCGAGCCGGGATCACCGATCCCGGCTACAGCAGCGACGCCAGGATTTCGGTCTCGACAAGCTGGCGACATTTCTTGCGAAAAGGCAGATCTATGAAAACAAACATTCGATAAGTTATCACTTATTTACCTTCCTTGGGCTGTCGGCCCTCGCACCCAAAGCCCAAGCAGTCGTCCCGCCGCCAGACGGAGGCTATCCCAACTTCACGACGGCAGAAGGGCAAAAGGCCCTTTTTAACCTCACCACCGGTCTGCAAACACTGCGGTGGGTTGGTTTTCGCTTTTTAGCGACACGACGGGCAGCTTCAATACTGCTACCGGCGCGGGAACGCTCCTTTTCAACACCGCTAACGAAAATACGGCATTTGGCGCGGCGACGCTTTTATTCAACACCACCGGCTCTCAAAACACCGCCATCGGAGTGGCCGCTCTTTTAAACAACACAAATGGCGGCGCAAACACGGCCATCGGAGAAGATGCGCTCTCGAGCAACACAGAAGGCGACGCCAATACGGCCAGCGGATTTTTTGCACTCTTGAGCAACACCACCGGCTCTAACAACACGGCCATCGGCGTTGATGCGATCGTTAACAACACCATGGGCAACAGCAACACGGGTATCGGTTTTGAAGTGCTTGATGCCAACGATACCGGAAGCGACAACACGGCCGTCGGCACCGTTGCTCTCTCCCACAATACCAGCGGCAGCGGGAATATTGCCCTGGGCGTAAGCGCCGGTGACCAAATCAATACGGCCAGTAACGTTATTTGTATCGGCGCCGTTGGTGAGAACGTGAGCAACGGCTGCTACATCGGCAACATCTTCGGTGCAACATCCTCCAGCGGAATTGCCGTTCTCATTAATGCGAATGGCAAACTTGGCACCACAACCTCCTCTCGACGGTTCAAAACGGAGATCAAGCCCATGGATCACACCAGCGAAGCGCTCTTTGCGCTTAAACCAGTTAGCTTCCACTACAACAAAGAGATTGACCCGGCAGGCACATCGCAGTTCGGGTTGGTTGCGGAGGACGTCGAAAAGGTGAACCCCGATCTAATCGTGCGCGACAAGGAAGGAAAACCCTACAGCGTGCGCTACGATCAGGTCAACGCGATGTTGCTCAATGAGTTCCTGAAAGAGCATCGGAAGGTCGAGCAACAGGATCGCAAGATTCAAGAACAAGAAACGACAGTCGCAGAGCTGAAATGTGGAATGAAGGCTCTCACCACAACTGTGAACGAGCAGGCCGAGCAAATCCAAAAGGTCAGTGCACAGCTTGAAGCGAGTAAACCTGCACCGCAGGTGGTCAACAATCCCTAAAGCTGCTTTACTCGGCCATGAAATACGAAGACGAAAACGACGATGATGGTCATGGCTGCGGCGCTGCTGTGCGGGATCGGTAATGTGTGCTCGCTTCCGCTCCGCGTTCTGATTGAGGAGCAGCATGCGAAGATTGAGCCCGCCATCAAAAAGTTCCAACAGGAATGCAGCGGGCACACCGACAGCCAAGCGTGCAAAGAGGAGCATGACGCGCTGGTGAAAGCGCTCAACGGATTCCTCAGCTTGGTGCAGAACGGGTTCAAGGTTATCGACGCCCACGCTAATGACGCCAGTGACGCTGATTACCAGAAGCAAATCGAGGCGCTCCGGGCACGAGCACAGCAGCATCTCGATTGGGGGCGCGAGCAGCTCGCAGCGCTGCAATGAGGAAGGGATTGAATCACACTGCACCGTGCGCCGTAAACGGTTAAGAACAACGACTGAAATTGTCGGATTCGTGAAGTAATGGGAAATCATCGCTGACAATCTCGGCAAACGCGGCTGGGGAGCGCGGACGGAGCAACCACCCGCGCCCACAACTGGAGAAGAGATAAGCCACGGGCGAGGTCGGTCGCAAGCACGCAGAAATTATTTCGAGCAGCGGCTGCTCGCTTCATCGCGATAGGTTAGTTGAGATCGGATCAACAAACGTAACAACAGCGTTACCTTTCTAGTGCAACGGTCAGCTCAAGTTTCCCTTATTAACAGTGAAAGGAAAACAATATTTGTATGAAAACTACAACTTTAACAATCAGCAATCCGATCAGCGATTCGCTGTTACGGTGCGCGTTGATTCTTATTCCGTTCGTTCTGATCTGCGTTGCGACTTTACCCGCGGCGCATGCAGTTGTCCCGGCCCCGGACGGAGGCTATCCCAACTTCAATACGGCAGAAGGCACAAAGGCCCTTTTTAGTCTCACCACGGGCTCGGCAAACACGGCAGTTGGTTGGTTTTCGCTCGAGAGCCTTACCACCGGCAGCTTCAATACCGGTGTCGGTGCTGGAACCCTTGTGCTCAATAGCGGGGATGAAAATACGGCGACGGGCGTTGGAGCGCTCTTGCTAAACACCATCGGCTTGGACAACACGGCCAACGGAGCGTTAGCTCTCTTCAACAACACCACCGGCTTCGACAATACGGCCATGGGTGACCGAGCGCTCCAATTCAACACCACTGGCAGGTCCAACACGGCTGTCGGTGCCCAGGCGCTCTTTCGCAACACTACCGGTGAATTTAACACGGCCCACGGTGCTGGAGCGCTGGGTAACAACACCGAAGGCGGCAATAATACGGCTCTGGGGGTTGAAGCAATGCGTGCCAGCGTTCACGCCTTTGCGAACGTAGCCGTCGGTGACTCAGCGGGCGCGGGGGTCGAGGGCAACTTTAACATCTACCTCGGTGCATTCGTTCACCCTTCGGCACCGGGACCGGAAAGCGAAACAATACGTATTGGCGACACGTTTAATGAAGCCTGCTTTATCGGGGGGATCAGTGGCCAAACCGCCAGCGGTGGCGTGGCTGTTTTCATCGATGCGAACGGCAAGCTTGGCACCATGACCTCCTCCAGGCGGTTCAAAGATGAGATCAAGCCAATGGGCAAGGCCAGCGAAGCGATTCTGGCGCTCAAGCCTGTGAGTTTTCGCTACAAGAGAGAGATTGATCCGCAAGGCATCCCGCAGTTTGGACTGGTGGCTGAGGAAGTGGAAAAGGTGAACCGTGACTTGGTCGTGCGCGACAAAGATGGAAAATCTTGCAGCGTGCGCTATGACCAAGTAAACGCGATGTTGCTCAACGAATTTCTTAAGGAGCACCGCAAAGTTGAGAAATTGGAAGCGATTGTTGCGGATTTGGCCGCAAAGTTGCAGCAAGTAAGTGCGCAGGTGCAAATGAATAGCTCCGTCGTAAAAGTCGCCGGAAAGTAACCGCTCAAACGTACGCAGACTAATGCTGTAGCCGGCATCGCTGATGCCGGTGTCTCGGCTCCGCGTCTTCTCCAGCTGTGTGCGGAAATTTTGTTCTCGACAACGCGGCGAGATTCTTGCAACACTCGACGCTAAGTCGGTTTGACTCGGGCCGAGGCCCATTCTCCGCCGGGTTCTTCGCTCTTTTCAGGCCCGCAATCACCCAAACCAACGTGGCGGGGGAGGAAAAGAACCATGTCATGAGATCAATCATTCAATCTAAAATCACTATATTATCACTCCTTATAACCGCACTGGCATTCGTTTGTCTGGCGGTTGCCGGACCAAATGCGCTAGCAGTTGTCCCTGCCCCGGACGGAGGTTATCCGGGGGGCAACACGGCAGAAGGGCAAAACGCGCTCCTTGGCCTTACCAGCGGCGGTTTCAATACGGCAGTTGGTTGGTTTTCGCTCGAGAGCGTTACCAGCGGCAGCTTCAATACCGGTGTCGGCGCTGGAACCCTTGTGCTCAATAGCGGGGATGAAAATACGGCGACGGGCGTTGGAGCGCTCTTGCTAAACACCACCGGCAGCCAAAACACGGCCCACGGAGCGTTAGCTCTCTTCAACAACACAGAAGGCGGCGGCAACACGGCCACCGGGGTTGAAGCGCTTTTTAGCAACACCGCCGGCACAGACAACACGGCCACCGGGTGGCGAGCGCTCTTTAGCAACACGACCGGAGACCACAACACAGCCACCGGTCTTCAATCGCTCTTAAGTAACACCACCGGCACCGACAACACGGCCACCGGGTTAAACGCGCTCGCGTTCAACACCGTCGGATTCTCCGACACGGCTACCGGAGCTTTTGCGCTTCTTAGCAACACAACCGGCAGTAACAACACGGGCACTGGCGCTGGTGCGCTCTTTAACAACACGGAAGGCATACGAAACACGGCCACCGGGTCCCGAGCGCTCGAGAACAACACCACCGGCAGCCTCAACACGGCCATCGGTGAGTTAGCGCTGCTTAACAACACCATCGGCACCAACAACATCGCCTTGGGCGATGCAGCCGGCATCAGTGTCGCTATAGCCAGTAACGTTATTGCCATCGGGAGCGCTGGTGCGGACGTCAGCAACAGCTGCTTTATCGGCCGCATTCGCGGGGTCACAACCGCACACGCAGACGCCGTACCCGTCCTGATCGACTCCGCTGGCCAGCTCGGCACGATAAGCTCTTCGCGTCGGTTTAAAAAGGAAATCAAGCCGATGGACAAAGGCAGCGAAGCGATCCACGCGCTTAAGCCGGTCACGTTCCACTATAAGAGCGACACGACAGGCACGCCGCAATTTGGTTTGATTGCGGAGGAGGTCGCCGAGGTGAACCCCGACCTGGTGGTGCGCGACGACAACGGCGAGATCTACACCGTACGTTATGAGGCGGTGAACGCGATGTTGCTCAACGAATTTCTGAAGGAGCACCGAAAAGTCGAAGATCAAGGGTGCAAACTCGAAAACCAGGCCCGCAAGATTCAGGAGCAAGAAGCAATGATCAGGCAGCTAAAATCTTATGCGGCAAAGCAGGAGGCTACGACCACGGAGCTCAAGAAGGCAATAGAGGTTTTCGCTGCAAGTCTCAAGGAGCAGGACGCAAAAATCCAACGAGTCAGTGACCAGATTGAGATGAGCAAGCCTGCGCCGCTAATAGTTCTGAATAGTCAATAAGACCGAGCGGTAGCGGAAAAGGTCGCGCGAGCCTCTGGCCCGCCGCGGCGGACGGGACGCATGTGCTACTTTCCTGCGGCGGACCGGCCGCCTGCGCCAAGGCTACGGCGCGCTGGGGAGACCGCCGCTACTTCCCGGCTCGATAATTTTCTTGCGGCGTGCTGTTTCCAGTCGAGAAAATTGCTGAGATTTGTCGACAAAAAGGTGTGCTCGTTCACACAGACGTTGTGCAGGCGGCCGGGAAAATTCCGATTCGCCTGCGCGAAATGGGGATTCCTTTCCTTTCCCTCTCGGGGCACAAATTTCACGGGCCAAAAGGCGTGGGCGCGCTTTATGTGAACCGGCAAACGCGCTTTAGTCCGTTGATTGCAGGCGGCGGCCAGGAAAACGGACAACGCGGCGGAACGGAAACGTCGCAGGAATTGTGAGTCTTGGCGTTCCGAAAGTAATCGCGAAGCTGCGCCAAACCGCGGCGCTGACCCCTGTAGCCACGGCTCTATGAGCAGTTCTTTTTCTTAAGGGCGCCCGTTTTTCAACTGGCCATAGGCCAGTGGCTACACAAAGCACTGCCAACGCTCTGCTCCTATAATATGGCTGTTCGAAGGCTAACTGCCGCGGCGGGCCTTGGCGAAAGGCGTGATTTGGAGGAAGCATTTCGATCTCGACAAACGGGCAAGTTTTTTCAAGACTTAGCATCACCAAAGAAATGGAGAGGGGCATGGGCAGGAAAGCTTACTCCCGGAACTTCCTTCTCCTTTTCAGATGACCCGCCTGAGCGGGCAGGGTTAACCCACCGGGGGCAAACCAAAAAGGGGAAATAAACATGAAACTTCAAAACTTAATTCACCTTCTAATCGGGATTGTCTGCATTGGGCTTTTGCCAAAATCGCAAGCGGTAAGCCCGGCACCGGATGGCGGCTATCCCGGAGGCAACACAGCGGAAGGGCAGAGCGCTCTTCTTAGTCTCACCACCGGCGGCTTCAATACGGCAGTGGGTTTCTTTTCGCTCAGGAGTAACACCACCAACGGTTTTAACACAGCCCTTGGCGCTGGGGCTCTCTTTGGCAACACCTCAGACGAAAATACGGCCACTGGCGCGGGGGCGCTTTTAAGCAACACCACTGGCTCCTTAAACACGGCCAATGGAGCGTTTGCCCTCGTCAGCAACACCACCGGCAGCGGCAATACGGCCATCGGTGGGGAAGCGCTCTTTAGCAACACCACCGGTGACTTTAACACGGTCACCGGTGGTCAAGCGCTCACTCTCAACACCGAAGGCTTCAGCAACACGGCCACCGGTTTTCGCGCGCTCGTGAGTAACATCACCCGCAATGACAACACGGCCAATGGCGTTTTCGCGCTCGGTAACAATACCACCGGAAACAACAACACGGCCAACGGAGATGGTGCGCTCAATCATAACACCACCGGCGGCTTCAACGCAGCCATGGGCGCAGGAGCGCTTCCAAACAACACGACCGGGAGATCCAACACGGCCTTGGGCATAAATGCCGGCACTGGCGTTACGACGGCGGATAACGTTATCTGTATCGGCGCGGACGTTGATGGTGAGAACGTGAGCAATACCTGTTACATCGGCAACATTTTTGGCGTGACTTCCGTGGGAATCAGCGTTTTGGTTAATTCAGCGGGTAAGCTCGGCACCACGACTTCTTCCCGGCGGTTTAAAGAAGAGATAAAGCCAATGGAGCGAGCCAGCGAAGCACTCCTCGCCCTTAAACCGGTTACTTTCCGTTACAAGAAGGACATTGATGCCGCAGGCACGTCTCAATTCGGACTTGTGGCCGAGGACGTCGAAAAGGTGAATCCTGATCTGATCGTGCGCGACAAGGAAGGAAAACCCTACAGCGTGCGCTACGACCAGGTCAACGCGATGCTGCTGAACGAGTTTCTCAAGGACCACCGCAAAATGGAGCAGCTAACGAAGGACTTCGAATCCAAGATTGCCGACCAGCAAAAGCAAATTGAGGCGCTTACTGTGGGCTTACAGAAGGTGAGCGCCCAGGTCGAAACAAGCAAAACTGCGCCGAAAGTGGCCGATAACAACTAGTAAAGACGATCTCAGCAAAGTCGGTCCGGATTTGGGACCGCTGGTGGCGAATTTCCTTGACGGGCTGGCGAGATTTTGCCAAACTCGGCGTCGCCAAGCCGATCTTGAATCAGGTGCGAGGACTTTCCCTGCTAGGTTCTTCGCCTCTTCCAGACCTGCAACCACAGAATCAATACGGCAGGGAATCGAAAGGAATCCCAATGAATCACCCGATTCGACTCAAAACAATAGCTCCACCACTTCTCATCACACTCACACTCCTCTGCTTTGGGCTTTTGCCACGAGCGCAAGCGGTTGTCCCGCCGCCGGATGGCGGGTATCCGGGGTTTAACACAGCAGAGGGTCAAAAGGCCCTTTTTAGCCTCACCAGCGGCACTGGTAATGTGGCAGTTGGTTGGGGTGCGCTCTATAGCGACACTCAAGGCAGCTTTAACACCGCTATCGGCACAGGGGCGCTCCTTTTGAACATCGGAGATCAAAATACCGCCACTGGCGCAGGGGCGCTTTTATTCAACAATCTTGGTATATCCAATGCGGCTAACGGGGCGTTTGCGCTGCATCTCAACACCGACGGCGACTTCAACACGGCCAATGGTTTTCAAGCGCTTTTTAGTAACACCACCGGCATGGAAAACACGGCTACCGGTTTTCAGGCGCTTTTTAGTAACACCACCGGTAACTCCAACACGGCCTTGGGCTTAAACGCCGGATTGAGTCTGACTACGGGCAGTGGAAATGTCTGTATCGGCGCTGGCACCTCTGGCGTTCCTGGCGAGAGTGACACGACCCGTATTCGCAACATTTACGCCTCCGTGGCCAATGGCCGAGCGGTCTACGTAAATTCCGACGACAAGATCGGAACGCTCGCCTCATCGCGCCGATTCAAGCAAGAGATCAAGCCCATGGATAAAGCGAGTGAAGTGCTCTTCGCGCTCAAGCCGGTCAGCTTTCGCTACAAAAAGGAGGTTGATCCGACGCGCTCGCTCTCTTTTGGCCTGATCGCCGAGGAAGTGGCCGAGGTCGATCCAGAACTTGTCACCCCGGACCCCGATGGCAAACCTGAAACAGTGCGCTACGAAGCAGTGAACGCGATGTTGCTCAACGAGTTCCTCAAAGGACACAAGAGAGTCGAGGCGCAACAGCGCAAGATCCAAGAACAGGAAACGACGATCACGCAGCTAAAAAAGGAAATGGAGACTGTGGTTGCGCGTCTCAAAGAGCAGGATTCAAAAATCCAAAGGGTGAGTGAGCAGATTGAGAGGAGCAGGCCTGCGCCGCAAACAGTTGTGACTAATTAGCACGTGCGGAAAAGGTAGCGCGAGCCTCTGGCCCGCCGCGGCGGGCGGGACGCATGCGCTACTTTCCTACGGCGGGCCGGAGACCGCCGCTCCTTGATAATTTCCTTGCGGCGCGAGGTGGCGCCGACTTTGTTGGCATGATGGAAATTCCGCACGATCCTTCCGCTTCGCGTTACGAGCACGCCGGCCAAGGGCTGCGACGTAGCGACCTTCATCGCGACCCGATCAAGCAGTTCGCCAACTGGTTCACCGCCGCGATTGAGGCTGGTATTCGCGACGTCAATGCGATGAGTCTTGCGACGGCTGATCGCGACGCGAGACCGTCGGTGCGAATCGTTCTGCTGAAAAGCTTCGATCAAGATGGCTTCGTGTTCTTTACGAATTATGAAAGCACGAAGGGGAAACAGCTCGAGGCCAATCCACACGCCGCGCTTGGGTTTTACTGGATCGAACTCGACCGGCAAATTCGTATCAGTGGAAAAGTGGAAAAGACCTCGCGTGAAGAGTCGCAAGCTTATTTTCATTCGCGGCCTGTGGGAAGCCAGTTGGGCGCGTGGGCTTCGCGCCAAAGCGAAATCGTCGACGCGCGTCGTGTGCTCGATGCGCGCATGGCAGAAATGACCGAGCGCTTTCGTAAAAAACGGATTCTATTACCCCCGCACTGGGGCGGTTACCGGTTGAAACCAGACGCAATGGAATTTTGGCAGGGCCAGCCAAATCGGCTGCACGATCGTTTTCGTTATACACGGCTGGTGAACGGATCGTGGCAAATTGATCGGCTCGCGCCGTGAGCCGAGGGAAATGGAGTGGTGGAGTAACGGAATATTGATTTTTCTTTTCGACAATACTCCAACACTCCATCACTCCAGTTTTGTGTCGTAGGTGCAACACCAAGGCAGGAGAAGTTAATATGGGCGGGGAAATTGAGATCCTCCACGGCGACATCACTAAACTGGACGTTGATGCGATTGTGAACGCGGCAAACACGACGCTCCTCGGCGGTGGCGGTGTCGACGGCGCGATTCACCGCGCCGCGGGCCCCGAGCTGCTCGCCGAATGCCGCGCGCTAGGCGGTTGTGAACCCGGCCAGGCGAAGATTACCCGCGGCTATCGTTTGCCTGCTCGATTCGTCATTCACACAGTCGGACCGATCTGGTGCGGCGGGAAATATGACGAAGCGCGGACACTGGCAAATTGCTACCGCAATTCGCTGCAGCTTGCGGTGGAAAATAAAATCGGAACGATAGGGTTTCCGGCGATCAGTTGCGGCGCTTACGGTTATCCGATTGAGGAAGCCGCGCAGGTTGCGTTCAAAACGACGTGCGAATTTCTGGCGATGAGCGACGAGATCCAGAAAGTGATTTTCGTTGTTTGGGGCGAAGACGTTTACGACGCGTATCGCCAAATCCTGTAGCCGCTTCCCTGTGGGAAGCGAAGCGCGTTGCATCAGCACTGTGTTTCGCCCAACGAAACGGTTACATCAGAGAAACGCAATCGTGGCGCGGCATACGATTCAATGTTGTATGATAAATCCGAACGAAAACGATCTTACGAGGGACGAACCGCTTCCAGCGCAGCAATTCCAGCCACGTGAAGAAGACATTGGCACATCTGGGCGTGAGCAGTTTCGTCGAGCAACACAAAAAGTCTCCACGGAAATGAGCCAGACGTGGGACCAAACGAAAGACAAGGCGAGCCGAGCAATCGAGCGTACCGAGCATTTCGTGCGCGAAAATCCCATGCCAACGATTCTCGGCGCACTCGGCATCGGAATTGCCATTGGCCTGGCCATCCGCTACGCCGCTCCCAGCGAACGCAACCGGGAAATCGTGTTGGAGTCGCCGTGGGGGAAATTCAACTGGAGCGTTCTTTCGCTGCCGTTTCTTTGGCCGCTGTTCAAATCGGCCCGGGAAAAATCGGAGGACGTTATGCGAAACGGCGTTAAACGGTTCAAGAAAATGGACGTGGAACAATACGCGAAGCCGATCCGCAAACGCTGGAAAGCGTGGACGCGCTGAGCGCTGGCGGAGGTTGTTAAGCCGCATCTGGCGGTGCCGACTACAAGTTCGGAACGCCGAGTAAATTTTCGAACCTACTAGGCTAGTGTGAGCACGAGAATTCTCGTGCTCACACCATGTTGGTTAAGGTATCCGCGTTCGTGGTGGCCGCCCGTAACTTCGACCAAGGCACCATTACTTAACCGCGAGAAAGCTGTTGATTAAATCTGCTAGCGCTTGTGGATACTGCGCCACGAAGGCATGGCCGCCGTGAGGGAACTGAGCGAGCCACGCGCCAGGAATTGCGTTCACGAGTTTCAGGGCATTTGAAGCAGGAATCACGACGTCTTCGGTTCCAGTAGCAATTAGCACCGGCACACTTATCTCTCGCAACTGACTCGCAACGCCATTGCGATGCCATGCCTCCATCGCCGCTGACTGCCGGTTCAAAAGTTCAACCGGTATTTGCGCCCGCGCCGCTGCCACCATATCGCCGAATTCGCGGTAGAACGATTCGGCGACATCATTTGGGAAAAGCAAGAACAGCAAACGCCGCGCCTGCTCGTCAGGCGTGCCGGACGCGTCAACGAGTTTGGACCACACGTCAGGTGCGGCAAGATCCGCCTCGGCTCCTCCCGGGTCCGTCGACAACAGCACGAGCTTGTCAACGCGATCCGCGTAGTTCAACGCCAATGCCTGCGCAATGAATCCACCCATCGACCATCCCAACACATTCGCGCGCTCGATACCGAGGGTCTCGATTACTTGCGCGGTATCATCGGCAAGCTTCGCGATATCGAACGGCTGCCGATCGTCTGTCGAGCCGCCGACGCCGCGGTTGTTCGGCAGGATTAGGTCGTGGGAAGACGCGAGTCGATCAATGAAACACGGATCCCAGTCTGCACTGGTCGCACCAAAGCCATTCAAGACCAGAAGCGGTCGACCTTTCCCAATTCGCCGATAAACAATTTGAGCGCCATCAACCGCGACTGTCAGTATTGAGTCCATCGCACGTCATCGAACTGAGAGTTGATCTTGAATGTTGAGCGATGAACGTTCCCCGCCTATGGGAACCGGCAAGGGAATTCAACAACTGGCGCTCATTCTTCTGTTCGCAGCCATTTTGGCTGCATGCGCCTCAAGCAACCGAGCGGGTGCCCCTGGTGTCGATCAAACTATTCCAGGGGCAACTAAATGGGGACACTACGACGGCGAACCCGTGACCAAATGGAATCCGGACGGGCGCACGATGACGCTCTTAACTGAGTTGCGATACACTGATCCGCACGGGGAAGTCTGGGTCGCGCCGGTCGGTTCGCTCGTCGATGGCGCATCCATTCCGCGGTATCTTTGGTCGGTCATGGGCGGGCCGTTTGAAGGCAAATATCGGAACGCTTCAGTGCTGCACGATGTCGCGTACGGCCAGCGCAAGCGGCCGTGGCAGGATTGCGACCGCATGTTCTATTACGCCATGCGTTGCAGCGGGGTTGGCGCGACCGAGTCTAAGACCATGTATTACGCTCTCTACAAATTCGGGCATCATTGGAAGTTTCCCATCAAACGCGCTAAAGCCGTGAAATATGAAGGCGCGCTAGTGACAAGAGGTGAAGAAATTCCCCGCGCGATCCCGGTGAATCCAACGGAGATCAATCAGGCGCGGAATTGGATCAACAACACTGACCCCAGTCTTGAGCAGATCGAGCAACGAGCGCAAACCGAAGCGTGGTAACGCCGTGCTGGTCGACTTTGCAAACTCTCGTTATACAGGACCTGCGGCTTCGCGTCCGGTGGCAGACATTTGGATTAATGTCGCCAGCCAATCGGGCGGTTGAATCTGCAGGTGCGTCCTCAGGATCTCACCAGTGAAGCGCCGAAAATCGCCAGCGCAGTCCACACAGAGTTTCTCCATCGTGTGCGCGCCAAGCATCCGATAGCTTTCGAACTGCGATTCAGAGAAAAACTGATCAGCGGTGCTCTCGTGCGGAAATGTTTCGCTCCTCTTAAAGTATTCGTAGATATCGCGCGGCTCATCGCCGTAACACGCCGGCTTGATATAAACGAGGATGCCGTCCGGAGCGGTGGAACCGTCGACAGCTGAATAGCGGATGCGGCCAATGGCGCAGTTATGGCCCTGCTTTTTCGCTGCGTCGATTTGGCTGCGCGAATAAATGTTCATCTGATCGAAGTCGATCGGAATCCCAAAATCCACCCGAATTTTTCGCACGGATTCACCGAGATCGGCGAACGAACATTCGGGATCCGAGCCCGCGTCGCTGACTACGATAAAATGGCAACGGCGCAGCACCATTTCGTAAAGACCGAGGTTTTCGAAATGGCCGCCATCAGAGAGATACACATACGGACTTTTGTCGTTCGTCAGGCCCAGGGCTTCGTCGATAATCGGCCGCACACTGCTCTCGGGATATCCAAGGTGAAACGTGTCATCGCCTGCCTGGCCGGGGTTTCCCAGCCACGCGCCGAGCCGCACATTGAGCAATGTCAGGATGAAGGTGACGAAAGGCGATGAGTGATAGCCCATGTTAGGACTGGCGGCGGCGCCGGAAATCGTAATCGCCGATCCAAGCGAGATACCTTGCGGGCCGCCATACACAGTTCCATCGGCGCCGTTTGTGGAACGATAGCCCGGTTGCATCGCCGATGATCCGCAGTGCAACGGGCTTACCGTGAAGCTCTGCGCCTTGCGCTCCTGCCAGCCAAGCTTTTCGCCGGACACCAGATTGAGCGCGATGTTTACCACGGGCATGAGTTTGCCCTGAAATCTTTCCTGCAGCCAAAGATCGCGCATTTTGATGTTGTCGTTCTCGTCGAATCCCGTGAATGGATTTTCTTTCCGTTCCGAATTCGAAGCGCCGAGGTAAGCGCGAATCAACCTTTCGCGATACATCCCGTGCAATGAAAACTTGTTTGCGTTGATCAGGCGCGCCATCAGGACGCCTGCGAGCAAAAGTAGCGCCGCGAACGGAATCACCAGCCACCATGGCGTGTAAAAAATCACGTTGAGATATTCCTCAGAACGACCAAGCAACCCCGACTTGGAGTCCAACGTCGCCTGGTAACTCAATTTAATGTTATAGGCCTGAATCAACTTCTTCATCACCGATGTGGTTGCCTCGGCGATGAGGATGAACAGGACGGCCGCAAAGACCAGCGCCGCGATCGTGGATGCCTTGGACAAAATTAGACCGAGCGGACTCGCGGTCGCTCGCTCTTTTTGGCTCGCCGCAACCATCGGGCTGCGGCCGCCCAGAACGGTAAGAAGTGCTGCCAGACCTCCGGTAGTGATGAACGACCACGTCCACTTTAGCGAAAGCGGTCCGAAGACGACCAGTCCGCTGATTAGTAGCCATCCCAGAGCCACGGCAAGCAACCACCCGGTTGCACGTCCCCACCATTCGCGATCCGGGTCGTCGGTCCAGCGGCTCGAAATTCCGGCGAATGCCATGATCGCCACGAAAAACAGCGCCATGAAACCGGGAACAGCCAGGCAAATGTACAACTCCATTTGCATCACAGGATGCGGAAACAACTTTTGCGCGCCTAACCACAGAACCACGCCCCCAATGGCGCCAGAGACGATTACTGCGAGGAATTCCAATGTTCGAAATCCGTGCGCGGGAAGTAACGACGTCAGCCATGAGACGATATGGAGCGCTATTCCAAGGTAGAGAAAAGGCACCCACGTCTGCGGTTGCCCAAAGCCGAACAACGGCCAGGCCATCAGCGAAAGCCCATAATAATTGAACCAGGCCCAATGAATGGTCATGAGGACCGAGGCGAGGAATAGCGGCAGAAGACAGAACAATAGGAATCGCTTTTGATCCCATCGCAGATTGCGGCCACACGGCAAATTGAGTCCCATGTAAGCGACGCCAATCACAACTAGTGCCGCTCCGCTCCAGAATAGCGCGTCAGTCCGCAGCGGCGGATCCATCATCACCACTGAGCTAAAAATCCACGGCAGTGCGAGAAACGCGGCGAGCAATGGAATGATCACGAACCAGTTCAGCAACAGGTTGCGCAAATATGTGCCAACAAGCGTCCAGCTATCCGCCGAGAAGAACCCGAGCCGCGGACTGAGATAATTGCTGTAGCTGCGCAGATTCTGAATCTCTAGCGGTTCCGGATTGGGTCTCGTATCCTCGCTCTGACGCGCGAGTTGAGTGGTGACACTTGTTAGGCCTTCGCGGTTAATCCAGGCGCTCACCCAACTGCCAATGTATCCGCCTCCCGAGACCGTGGAGAGATAGTGGAACTTGTCGAGCAAACCGCAGCGAGCAAGACCCTGCAAAACTCCCAGTCCGAATGTCGCACTGCGAATGCCGCCCCCGAAATGCAGAGCGCGGCGCGCTTTTCTGGCAGCTCGTGCACAGCCGCCCAGATTGCCTTTAAGCGGGTGTTTGGTTCGGTCGAACCGGGATAATCAGACGGCAATTTCCCATGCAATTGCGCGAACTCGGCCTCCAGCACCTCATGCAATGGAACAGAGGGATTGGCCGATGAAGCTTCCTTTGTCATGACACGCAAATTCCGAAAGCATTCGGGACGCCCTAGCGTTTATCAAGCCTGTGGCGGTGCGTCAACCCTCGCAATCAAAGCCCTTAGTATTCGTGCGCAGCGATTACCGGCCCGCCGAACCACCAGTGTACGTTCGCCTTCAGAGTAACGCTCGATCGCACCGCTGACGCCTAAAAGCACGTTCGTAATGCCCAAGCCGATGATGATCGAGGTCAGCACCATAACCGCTGTAATTGATAGCTCATATCATTCTCGCGTTAGCATCGAGCCCTATCGCGACTGAGATAAGCCACATCATGGTGTGGCGACAAACACGCTCATTCGACAAGGAGTTCACCGCCCCAGTCGGCCGGATCGGAATCGAAAATTGTCTCCGAAAGTGTCCACGGATGTCCCCATGGGTCGAGGAACGAGCATTGGCGTTCGCCATAGATGTGATCCGCGGGTTCAGTGAGAACACGAGCACCGGCTGCCTTGGCGCGTCCAAAGAGTTCGTCGATCGCCGTGACACGAAGTGTGACGGAGTGCGCCGCGGGGCTCTGCTGTGTCGAAGGAGCGGCGTTAGCGTGTACGCCGGGTTTGGCCACAACGATGGCCCCCTTGCTGTGCAAGAGCTGACACCGAGTGTCGGAATTGCGGAGACGTACCGTAAATGGCAGTGCCGTTGTGAGCCACTCGACTGCTTCGCGCACGTCGGGGTAGTACAGGACGGGTATCACGGCCGTGTTTGGTGCCGATCGGTTCTTCTTCAGCATGGGTCCAGAGGTTACCAGTGCTTCCCCCGGTCGCCTAACGAAATGTAGACGGCATTTCGCCGTAATATTTTGCGAAATTATTCCGTCTAATCCGCTCGCGTTGCTGGCAATCACCCGACAAAACCAGAGTCATGGGAGAATTGTGCCGAATCTTTCGGCATTTGCAGTGGAAACCCGCCAGTCATACGAAACTAAAAGCAGACGCGCCCACATTTGCAATTCAGGCTACCCGAGTTGCGGCCCGGCGGTCAATCACAGGAATATCGAAGCCGGTTGGAGCTGTGTCTTAGCCGTCGCTGCGATGGGAAGAACAATCTGGATTGCAGACGCGCACTGTGACGACGGAAAGCGTTACGTTGTGCGTGCGGACGAAAAACTAACGGCGTTTCTAGAACTTGAATCGGTGATTCGCATTCGTGGTAAGTTGTCTTGACGAGCAAGCGAAATTTTTGCCACACTCGGCGTTGTCTGGAACCGGGATCAGGGCAGGAAGCTTTTCTCCCGGAGCTTTCTTCCCCTTTTTCAGATGTGCACTGCCAAGGGTCCACCCGCCGGGACAAACTAAACAAGGAAAAATAAACATGAAATTTCAAAACTTAACTCACACGCTGATCGGGATTCTCTGCATTGGCCTTTTGCCCGGAGCGCAAGCACTCGTACCGGCGCCTGACGGAGGCTATCCCGGCTTTACGACCGCGGAAGGGCAGAACGCCCTTGGGAACCTTACGACCGGCTCTGGGAACACGGCAGTTGGTTGGTATTCGCTGTTCAGCGACACGACCGGCAGCTTCAACACCGGCGTAGGCGCCGGAGCGCTGGCCCTTAACACCGCAGATTCAAATACGGCCACTGGCGCTGCAGCGCTTCTGTTTAACACCACCGGCACACAAAACACGGCCAATGGAACAGCCGCGCTTGAATTTAACGAAACCGGCGGCCACAACACGGCCACTGGAGCGTTTGCGCTGTTTAACAACACCACAGGTGGAAACAACACGGCCGTCGGGAATACAACGCTGTTCGACAACACTACCGGCAATGGCAACAATGCTTTCGGTGGGGGTGCCCTTTCCAGCAACACAGCCGGGAACGGCAACAGCGCTTTTGGAAGCGTCGCGCTATACAACAACACCGGCTCCGAAAATACGGCCATCGGTGGTGCGGCAGGGGATTTGCTCACCACCGGGAGTGGCAACGTCTGTATCGGCGCTAATGTCCACGGTGTTCAGGGTGAGAGTAACACCACTCGCATCAGGAACATTTACTTTTCCGTGGCGACTACCCGGGCGGTTTACGTTAACAATGATGACAAAATTGGCACGCTTTCCTCTTCACGGCGCTACAAGGAAGAGATTCAAGCGATGGACCAAGCCAGCGAAACGCTCTTTGCGCTCAAACCAGTGACTTTCCGTTACAAAAAAGAGATCGATCCCGCGCGCGCGCTGTCTTTTGGTTTGATTGCCGAAGAGGTGGCCGAGATCAGCCCAGAGTTGATCACCCGCGATAAGGAAGGCAAACCCGAAACCGTCCGCTACGAGGCAGTGAACGCGATGTTGCTCAACGAGTTCCTCAAAGAGCACCGCAACGTGGAGAAACTGGAAGGCGTCGTCGCAAGTCTCGCGGCAACGGTGAAAGAGCAGTCTGCGCAAATCCAGAAGATGAGCGCACAGCTCGCCGCAGCGAGTCCGTCCCGTGGCGGACTTGAAGCGGGCGGACCTGCGCCGCAAGTGGTCAACAATCCCTGAGCAGCAGCATTTCACAATCAGCCGTCACGGTTCACCGTGTGGCGGCTTTTTGTTTCGCTCGCTCACGGGCCTTTGAAATCGCCCGCGTGCTCGTGCGCTTCGATCACGTTGCCAGCTATTTCCAAGCGACTGGACGGTTTTTGAAGCGCCAGGAGTCCAAAAAAGTCTAAAATTTCCGGAACCTTGCTCTCGCCGTTTCCGTAGAAGAATCAATGAAAGGCCGTGTTTTCTTCCTGCGCGGTACAGGAGGCGTAGCCGCTCGTCAGGAGACACGAAGTATAGGTTTCTGACATTAGACGGAACATTCACGGTTTTGCTCGGTTTGCGTGACCGTCTCCCAACTACACGCGCCAGATTCAGATCCGTTTCGGCGCTACTAGCTGGGGCAAAATCCAAACCGAGCATCCTCATTGTTGACGCGCATCGCGACAACGGAAAGCGGTGCGGATGAAAAGCTGACCACGTTTATTGAACTCGAATCTGTGATTGGCGCCTGCGGCGAATCGCGTTGACACGCGGCGGGGTTTTTTCCTAAACTCGGCGTCGCTAAGCCGATCTTGCATCAGGTGGAAGGACTTTCCCCGCTGGGTTCTTCGCCTCTTCTAGACCTGCAATCGCAGAATCAACACGGCGGTGAAACAGAAAGGAAATATCTATGAACCCACTGATTAAACTCAAAACGACAACTCCACCACTTCTCATTACACTGGCGCTCCTCTGCATTGGGCTTTTGCCAGGAGCGCAGGCGGTTGTCCCGCCACCAGACGGGGGCTACCCAGGCGGCAACACGGCGGAGGGGCAAAATTCCCTTCTGAGTCTCACTAGCGGCACATACAATACCGCGGTTGGTTTCTTTTCGCTCAGCGTCGACAGCACCGGCAGCTTCAACACGGCTATTGGCGCTGGGACGCTTCTTGCCAACACCGCAGACCAAAATACTGCTACTGGCGCTGGAGCGCTTTTAAGCAACACCGAAGGCAGCTTCAACACGGCCAATGGAGCGTTCGCCCTTTTTAGCAACAGCACCGGGGACTTCAACACGGCCACCGGTTTTCAAGCGCTCTTTGGCAACACTACGGGCAGCATCAACACGGCTACCGGTTACAGGGCGCTCCAGGACAACACCAACGGCACCAACAACACGGCCACCGGGTTTTTGGCGCTCGCAAACAACACCGAAGGCGACGCTAACACGGCTACCGGTTATCGGGCGCTCCACGACAACACCACCGGCTTCCAAAACACAGCCATCGGTTATTACGCCGGCCACGACGTCACGGGCGACAACAATGTCTGCATCGGCACAAACGTCTTTGGGGCGGCTGGGGTAGATAACACAACCTGGATCCGCAATGTTTACGATTCCGTCGCCACGGCCCGGGCGGTTTACGTCAATGCGAATAACAAGATCGGAACACTCTCCTCCTCACGACGCTACAAGCAAGAGATCAGACCGATGGCGGAGGCTAGCGAGGCGATCCTCGCACTCAGGCCGATGACTTTTCGCTACAAGAAGGACATTGATCCGACGCGCTCGCGCTCTTTTGGCTTAATTGCCGAGGAAGTGGCCGAGGTCGATCCAGACCTTGTAACCCAGGACCGGAATGGCAAACCTGAAACGGTGCGCTACGAAGCGGTGAACGCGATGTTGCTCAACGAGTTCATCAAAACTCACCGCAAAATAGAGGAGCAAGGGGCAGTGATTGCGCAGCAGCAAACACAGATTGACGCGCTTACTGAGGGCCTACAAAAAGTGAGCGCACAGCTTGGCGAGAGCAAACCTGCACCGCAGGTGGTCAACAATCAGTAAAACCGCGTCAGGGTCAGTCGCGCGCGCGAAGAGCAATCGGAAAAACCAGCCCGGCTTACGGGCAGCGGGGCGGCTACGCTCGCGCTAAGGCTTTTGCGAAAGTCAGCATTTCTGGAACTCAAAACCGGAATCGTTAATGCCCCGCTCTCTGAAACGCGCCAGAGCGCCGGGAGTGTCAGTGGCTACGCGTTGCCTCACGGGCATCGCGTGTTGCTGCTCAAGTGCGGCACGCTTGTTTCCATCTGGAGCGCCGCTTTCCAGCAGCCGTTGATAAGGACTTTTGGGTTCGTCATAGCGTTTGATCTGGCGCGCGCCTTCACGGCGCTTTTCCACCAGTTTGACCGAAGGATAGAAGTGATTGTGATACGGCGCCCAAGCGCCGCAATAGAGTGGTTGATTGCTCCTAACAACTCCTGGTTTCCCAACCACTCGTATCCAAGCAGACAGCGCACATGAGTCCAATTCTTCTGCTCCACATGCGCATTGTCGTTCTTATGATACGGCCGCGAGCGGGTGAACTGTACCGGCTCTCTGCGCCGGGCAAAGTAGCTCCACAGATGATGATTTAAAAACTCGCTCCCGTTGTCGCAATCAAAGCCCGGGATAGAAAAAGGAGAGCTTGCTCTCCATCTCGCGGACCGCTCTCATTACGCCATGGGCGCCTTTGTTCCAGACCGCGTACAGCTCCGTGCAGCCACTGGCAAGATCGGTAAAGCACAAGCTCCAGATAAAATCCCCCTCCAGACCGTTCCCACAGTGCGCCACCGTGTCCGCCTACATGAAGCCGGGCCGCTTTTCATTCCATTGATCGGTTTGTAGCGGGATCTGGTTCTTGAGCCAGCGCCCGGGTTTGGTCCCGCCACGTCCCTTGGGCCGCGCCCTGGCTCGTATCGGAGCCAGCAGCCGATCGATTGAGGCCGCGCTGATCGCTTCCAATCTCGTTTTAAGTGGGTCGCAAAGGGTGCCATATTCTTTTTCGTAATGCGGCAGCCAGTGCGGCAACGCCGCTTTGAGCCGTTTGCCACAGAGCTGATCACTGGCAAAGCAGATCCGCTTGAGTACCACGCGCACAGGCTCTTGGTAAAAGGGTTTTGGCCCCCTGCGCCTCAATACCCGAGGCATTTTTGCCCCGTTTAACAAACTAATCGCATGTTTGCGACGGTAGCCGCATACTGCCACCAGTTCCTCGATCTCATGCTTAACCTCTCCGACGTTTCCATCGGTACGATTAAATATAAGGCAACGATTCCTTACTCTTCCTCTTTCCTCACTCCCTTCGGTACGATTTAATGTGAGGCAATTCGGCGATTCGAGCTTGCGGCGAATTGGTTTGACACGTTGGCGAGATTCCTGCCAAACTCGGCGTCGCCAAGCCGATCTTGAATCAGGCGGGAGGACTTTCCCCGCTGGGTCTTCGCCTCTTTCGGGAACCCGGCAATTCAGAATCAACCTAGCGGGGAAAAGAAAGGAAGAACCATGAATCTATTGATTCAGCTCAAAACAACTCAACCGCTTCTCATCATACTCACGCTCCTCTGCTTCTCGCTTTTGCCAAAAGTGCAAGCGGTCGTTCCGCCACCCCCGGGGGGCTATCCCAACTTCACCACTGCTGCGGGGGACCACGCCCTTCAGGCTCTCACCTCCGGCATTGGGAATACAGCAATTGGTACGTCTTCGTTGTTTAGCGTCACCACTGGCAGCTTCAACACCGCTGTTGGCGCTGGATCGCTTGACCTCAACACGGCAGACAACAATACGGCCATGGGCACCGCTGCGCTTTTGCTTAACACCACTGGCACAGAAAACACGGCCACTGGAACAGCCGCGCTTGAATTTAACTCGACCGGCAACTACAACACGGCCAACGGAGCGTTCGCGCTTTCCAGCAACACCAACGGCACCCAACACACAGCCGTCGGTTATCTGGCGCTATTTAGCAATGCCGGCGGTGCGAACAACACGGCCGTGGGTTTTCGGGCGCTCGCGAGCACCACCTCCAGCAATCTCAACACGGCTCTTGGTGCTTCTGCGCTCGATAGTGACACCACAGGCGCTGGCAACACCGCAACCGGGGCTTTGGCGCTCTCAAGCAATGACACCGGTTCCACAAACACGGCCAATGGTTATGATGCGCTCCAGAACAATACTACCGGCGACGACAACATTGCCGTCGGTTTTCGGGCTCTCCAGCTCAACACGACAGGGTCCCGGAACACTGCCATCGGCGAGTCCGCTGGCCGCAATCAAAATACAGGCAGCGACAACGTCTACATCGGCTCGGGCATGGAAGGTCTAGCTGGTGAGAGCAATGCCTGCTACATCAAGAGCATCTTTGGCCAAACTTCTGCCAGCGGAATCCAGATTCTGATTAACTCAGACAATAAGCTTGGTACAACTACTTCTTCAAAGCGCTTTAAAGAAAACATCAAACCGATGGATAAAGCCAGCGAAGCACTCCTGGCGCTTAAACCCGTTATTTTCCACTATAAGAAGGAGATTGATCCGACTGGCAAATCGCAGTTTGGCTTGGTGGCCGAAGATGTGGAAAAGGTGAATCCCGATCTGGTCGTGTGCGACAAGGAAGGAAAAGCCTACAGTGTGCGCTATGACCAGGTGAACGCGATGTTGCTCAATGAGTTTCTAAAGGAGCACAGCACGGTGCTAGAGTTGAAGAAAGAAGTTGCGGCGCTCACTGCGGGCCTTCAGAAGGTGAGCGCACAGCTCGCCGCAGCGAGTCCGTCCCATGGCGGACTTGAAGCAAGCAAATTCGCCACAGGACGAATCCGCGGTGGCGGACCTGCACCGCAAGTGGTCAGCAATCCCTAGAGATTGCGCGTACATCCAATAATACAGTCGCAATGACGCTTATCGCTCTTTGAACTCGCCCGTGTGCTCGTGCGTTTTATTGTGCGTGCGAATGAATTGTTGACCGCATTTGTGGAACTCGAATCAGCAGGTTCAGTGCAGCAGCCGGTTACAGGCCGGTTGGTGCAACTTTTGTGATATTTGCGGTGTCAGGAATCAGCCGCGATACTCCACCGCGCAGTCATTTGAACCGCGAAAATATTCGCGCCCGTAGCTCAGCCGGATAGAGCAACGGATTTCTAATCCGTAGGTCGAAGGTTCGAGTCCTTCCGGGCGCGCAGCTTCAAAATGCGTCGCTTGAGCGCGGCGGAATCAAGAAGCGGATTGCATCGCCACCGGCCTTGTTCTCCTGATAAGCCAATCAACGCAAATAGCGATGCTCAAGAGGGTCAAAACAGAGACGGGTTGGAGGTAACGGACGCATGCCTGCCCTGACAGAGCTGTTATGACCACCATCAGGATTGAAGCATGAATAAACAAAAGAAACGCAAATGCTCTATCACGACTCAACCATGTGGCGAATGCGCAAACTAAAGGCGAGACAACCACGATGAAGTAATACGGCCAGGCAGCAAGAAAAGTACTGTTGTAATAATGAGTATGGCTGAGCGGGCAGAAGTTTTACTGTTATAAATCGGAGCTTTTCAGCAAACACCTTAACCTGTTCTTCAGTCAACTCGCCATAACCGAGATCTTCTCGGGCGTACGACTGAATGGATGCGATGCCCCAGTATCCCATGTAAGTCTGCATGGCGAGCCCGACAATTTGCAGCGGCCGACGACGCAACGCGTTCATCGCGGTCCCCTTCGCAATGCGATCGCTCTTCTTCCGATTGTGCTCAATTTGTCTCCAGCGGTGGATCAGAAAACCCTTGCCGAAAAGTTGGGCATTTCGGAAGCGCAGATCTTTCAATTTGAACTTATCTCCCTCGGCGATGAGTTCGCCGAAGCGGGGATCCGTGGCATCGTCTGGCTCAAGTGCCGGAGCCCAAACCGAGACAAGATGAGCTCCGGCATCATGCAAATAAGCGGATTCCCGATTGCGAAGCTTTCCGTACGCCTGCTTATAGGCGCCATGCATCAAAAGCATTATCGCAAGACTGGCGATTACGTGCGTGAAACCTGTCGTTAGGCGACTTAGCCTTCTCGGGCCCGATTGATTGCGAACTGCTCGGATGGCCGGCGCGAACGCAATTAACGGCAGCAAAATTGTGCAGGCGAGAACGACAGGGAGATAGCTCATCCTAAAGCCTATCAGCACGACCGAAAGCGCCTGTACGACTGAAGAGTTGCCAGATCCGGCGGTCCCGCAGATAGAGCAGTGACCAGTATAAAACCAGCACGTAAGCCAACAGACTAAAGGTCTCGGTCATCACGTACCGCTCCCAGACAAGCTGACAAGGATCCAGCGCGCAGACTAATCCGAACAGAAACGAAATCCTGTTTGACATCCGAAAAGAGCGGCTGCAAATCAACGCAAACACGATCGCTGTTGCACCGCTGGCGAGCGCCTGCACAACCAAAAGCGGAGTAAAACTCTGCGGCCAAACCGCCAGGCAACGTATTAGGTAGCCGTAGAAGTAAGATCGATCTCTTGGAATCGAGCCGATCAGCGCCGTCAGAATGTAGCTGCCCGAGTCGCCCATAAAGAGTTTTGGCGTTGAATCCAGCCAAAGGAGTAAGAGCTTGATCGCAAGAACCAGCACGCAGAATAGCCACCAGGCGTTCACGGCCGGAAATGCAGCGGCGGCGCGAATGGAGTGACGCGCTGTCGTCTCAATCTTTATTGCTCCATGCTCGCTGCGCTCCATCGCGCATCACGACTCGCATAGTGATGGAGAGTGTCAAAAGCATGAGCGCATTCAGCCTCATCCGATTCGTTTGGTTCGGATTCGCCAAGCAAGCTTTGCAGGCAGGACGCCTTACCTGATATCGCCGATCCCAATCACTGATCACTACTCGCCTTTCGACCACGGGCATATCGCCGCTCGTGATCGAGCAGCCATTTCTTGCGCCACAAACCGCCGCCGTACCCGCACAACGTGCCATCGGCGCGAATGACCCGGTGACACGGGATGATGATGCAAATCATGTTCGTGCCATTCGCGCGACCAACTGCGCGACGCGCATTTTCATCGCCCAGGCGCTTTGCCATCCACGAATACGAACGCGTTTCGCCGACAGGAATCGACTGCAAGATTTTCCAAGCGCGCAATTGGAAGGGGGAACCGACCGGAGCCAGCGGAACTTCGAACACCAGCTTCTTGCCGGCGAAATAGTCCCTGAGTTGCGAACGGACGGTTTCGAGATTCCGATGTTTCCCCGGCACGACATTTGTGCACAATCGTTTCCGCAAAATGGACAACTCGCTTTCTGTCGCGCGCCGGTCGATGAATTCAAGCAAGCGCAAGCCCTGGTCGTCAGCGACAGCGATCATTGGCCCGAGCGGCGAATCGATTCGCTCCGCAAACAGTGGTGCCTGCGTCCTGGCGTTTGTTGGCGAGTCGCCAAAGATCTTGGTGAACGCGTCGCGGAAACCGCTCTCAGATTCAAAGCCACTCCCGTTTCTCGCTTGATCCACGCGATCGCCTTTCCGCACCTGGCTCAAAGCAAGACCCATCCGGCGCGCGCGATGATATGCCTGGAATGTCATTCCATAATGGCGCTTGAACTGTCGACGCGCGGTTGAAGGATCGATCGAGAGCGCGGTCAGTTCCTTGTCCGTGAGGCGTCCGCCCGGCGCGCGCTCCACTTCCGCGCGCAAGCGCTCGATCAGTTTAGGTGGACGCGCGTTTGAATCGAGCGGGTGGCAGCGCAAGCAAGGCCGATAACCGTTTTCCAACGCATCGTTTGATGTTGCAAAAAAATCGACGTTTTCGCGTGCCGGTTTTTTCGCCGAACACGTGGGCCGGCAGAAAATTCCAGTCGTACGCACGCCGATGTAAAAAATTCCTTCAAAGCTCGAATCGCGTTTCATCAGTGCGCGATACATCGTTTCGGCGGGCGGCAGAAGTTCGAGCGTTTTCATGCAGAAAAGCTAAGCGCTCAGAATCGTTGATGCATCGACGAAATTCGAGCAGCGAATTCAAAGTGGCGCGAGCATCCTCGCCCGCCCCGGCGGGCCGGAGGCATGCCCTGCTCTAAGAACTCGGAAGGTAAAGCAGCCGCGGGTAATGCTGCGTACATCCACAAACGCGGTGTCGGGATTTTGGAATAAACTTTCAATCACGGCTTCCGGTTCGCTGCCATCCAAAGCTTGCGCGTCAATGATGTTGTACTTTGAGTCGTAAGCCCTAAAGACGCGACCATCGCGAAAGTCGGCAGGGTATTCGTTGATCGCGCTGTAGCGGTTGCATTCACTGGCGTGAACAAAAATCGGGCCTGTCTCAGAATACGGATGACCAGATGGAACCGTGGCGTACGGGAACAGAATGACCCGCTCGCCAGGCTGCGCCCAACGGAGACAGTGGCGGCATGGACTGCTTCCGGGTGAATCTACCGTGATGAGTGCGTGATCCGGTGCACCAGCCTTTATTACGCGCCGCGCCGCGTCAGCAATTTCGGTAGGAAGAGGAAGGACGTGGAAGCTCGAGGTTTTCATGAAGCGAGAACTAAATCCAACACCGCGCGTCGCGCATCGGCGAAATTCAGGCAGCGAATTCTGTAGCCGCTTCCCTTTGGGAAGCGCGGCGTCGCCCACAGGGCGACGGCTACAATTATGGAGAAAAAAATTCCACACTAACGCGCGCTACTTCCGCAAGAGTTGCAGCGCGATCATCTCCTGAGGATGTCGAGCCGATCGAGTAAATAGCAATCAGAATCGGTGCACGTCCGGGTGGCCGAATAATGGCAACATCATTCGTCGCTCCATTTCCGCATCGCCCGGTTTTGTCGCCGACGGTCCACGTTTTTGGAACGCCGGCCCGAATCATCAATGCGCCGGTCTCGTTGTGACGCAACCAATCTTCGAGCTGATGCCGTGACGATTCGGATAACACATTGCCCAGCAGTAACCGTTGCATGTCTGCGCACATCGCCGCCGGGGTTGTGGTGTCACGGTCGTCACCGGGAATGGCGCTATTCAACTCCGGTTCTTTGCGATCAGGCCGCGTCATCTCATCGCCAATGCTGCGCACAAAATTTGTCAGTCCAACTGGTCCGCCGATTGCATCGAGTAAAAGATTGCCGGCCGTGTTGTCACTTTGTTCGATGGCCGCTGCGCACAACGCGCCAAGCGTCATGCCGCCGTCCTTTAAATGGGCTTTCGTGACGGGCGCATATTCGAGGATGTCTTTTGCGTCGTAATGTATGAATCGGTCCAATTGGTCCTGTTTTTCATCGACGCGCTTCAAGACTGCTGCTGCAGCTAGAAATTTGAATGTGCTGCACATCGGGAAACGTTCTTCCGATCGATAATCGAGACGTTTACCGCTGCCAGTGTCCAGTGTGGCGACACCGATTCGAGCGCCGGTTCGCTGCTCGATAGATAGAATCCTTTTCGCGAAATTGCTGGTCGATCCCGGCGTACTCGCCGCGAGCAACAAAAGCAAAGCGAAATGTAGCGCGAGCGTCCCGCTTGCGATTGCAACAAATCTCAATTGCGCCACCGGAGACTCCATTCGGCTGGCAAGCCGGAGGCATGCGCTACTGTTACCATCGATGATACGCGGGGTGACCTTCCTTCACCGCGACGAAGACTCCCCGGCATGTGGCACAAACTTTTCCTCCAGCAGTCAGTGTTCCCTCGATGGTCGCACGGTCATCCGTTATCTCAATAACCTTGGCAGAGAGAAACACGGAGTCGTTCGTCGGTGTCGGTCGCAGCAGTTTGATAGCGTATTCCGCAGTGACTGTGCAAGGCGGGCGATTTTCGCCTGCGCGTTTCATCAGAAGATACGCCGCCGTCCAGTTGCAATGACAATCAAGTAACGTGCCGATGATCCCGCCATTCAAAACTCCCTCGAAAGCTTCGTATTTTTTCTCCGGCTTCCACTCAGCGACGACCCCGCCGTCTGCTCGCGATACATCGGAGTTCTTCAGGAAACTACGGATGTGTAAACCATCCGGGTTTGCCACGCCACAGCCGAAGCACATGTTTCGGGGCGCATATTTTTCCTGTAGCGACTGTTCCATTGTAGCGGCGGTCTGTGACCGCCGAAACTGCATTACTCGGGATGATATTCCAATGCAAAGATCTCGCCCGTGAACGCCCAATCCTCGGTCTTTGATACAAGCCCTGCCCGTACCGGATTTTCACGAACGTAACTCCACTTTTCTGAATAGGATTCTGCAGTGCGAAGCAAGTGATCAAAAAAGGTCTTCTGCCAATGCGGCGGAGGAGTTCCATGCAAACGCAGAGCTTTGGAAGCCGCGTTTTTCAAAGACTTCATCCAGACACTCAACATGATCCTCTGATCATCCATTGAGACAAACAGATGCAAATGGTCCGGCATGATCACATACGTGCCGACCCACGCCCCATGCTCAGGGCCTCTCCCGGCAAAATCGAGAAAAGCTTCGTGAACTTTCGTGGTGGCAAGAATTTTTCGCCTCGCGTGCGTACAAGCTGTAACGAAATAAATCGGAGAATGGACGAACACTCGGTCCAGTCGGTGCAATCGAGGTTTGCGATTTTCGGCGCTCATAGAGCGCCGCTACAGGTGCAGCCTCATTTCGGCGACCCCGGATAGGGACGCAACTCTGGCCCGACGTAAAATGACCGCGGCCGAATGAGACGGTTATTATCGTGTTGCTCGATCACATGGGAGCACCAACCTGCTACGCGGGACGCAGCAAACAACGGCGTGTTCAACTCAGGAGGAAATCCCAACAGCCAAAACACGGGCGCGGCGTAAAGATCGACGTTAGCGCACAATTGTTTCTCCCGTTCCATCACTTGTTCAAGCTTCTCGCAAATCGGCACCCAATTCTCTTTCCCGGTGCGTTTCCCAAGGTCGCGCGCGATCTCGCGCATCGCTGGCACGCGGGAATCGCCTGCTTTGTAAACGCGATGGCCAAAACCCATGATTTTGTCTTTCGTCCCTAACTTTTTCATTAACCATGCCTCGGCGCGATCCGGCGTTCCGATTTCCTCAAGCATCTTCATCGATTCCTCATTGGCGCCGCCGTGCAGCGGCCCTTTGAGAGTCGCAACCGCGGATGTAACCGCGGCATACATGTCGGCCAGCGTCGAAGCCGTTACCCGCGCGGCAAATGTGGACGCGTTGAATTCGTGGTCGGCGTAGAGATTGAAAATCGTGTCGAGCATCCGGGTCTGCCACTGCTCGGGAACTTTGCCATTGAACTTGTAGAAGAAATTCGCTGCTTGCGTGAGCTCCGGTTTTTCGGGAAACGGTTGTTCACCGTGCGAAATGCGCCAGCCGTCGGTGACCAAAGTGGCAACGCGCGCGATCAGTCGAATTGATTTTCGAATGTTGGCGTCGTGTGAGTTATCGTTCAGGTCCTTGTCGAAGGCGCTTAACATCGAAACGCCAGTGCGCAGCATATCCATTGGATGCGTGTCGCTCGGGAGAAGTCGCAGCATTTCCGTAACCGGCCCAGGCAACCCGCGTTCGCTGGCGATCTGTCGCGTAAAGTCCTTCAGTTGCTTTGCATTTGGCAATTCACCGTTGAGCAACAAATAAGCGACCTCCTCGAAAGTGGCCTTCTCGGCCATCTGATGAATGTCGTAGCCGCGATACATCAACCCGGCAGAGGGATCGACCCAGCAGATCGCCGTTTCACCGGCGATTACCCCGGCTAGTCCCGGGCTGTATTGTGGTTTTGTTTGAGTACCCATGTTGTTCGCTGATTGTAACTACGATACGCGCGCCGACAAATCGTCAGTCGCTCTAGCCCAGCCATTTCTCCGCAGTTGGATCGTAGTCGAGCAATTTGTAAAGCTCTGCGCGCGTCTGCATGTCATCGAGCCATTCCTTTTGGGTCCCGCTTTCCTTGAGAGCACGCAGAAACTCCTCGCTCGCGTTCATCGACACGCGGAATGCGCTCTGAGGGAAAATCACCATGCGATAGCCGAATCCGGCCAACTCCATAAATGAAAGCAGCGGGCTTTTCCCAAACTCCGTCATGTTTGCCAGAAGCGGCAGCGCGATCTCACTGGCAAAATCGCGAAACTCCTCTGCGCTTTGCAATGCTTCCGGAAAGATTGCGTCGGCGCCCGCTTCCATGTACCGCTGCGCGCGATCGACTGTTCGATCAAAATCCTCGACCGCGCGCGCGTCCGTCCGCGCGATGATCATAAAATCGGGATCGCGTCGCGCAGCTACGGCCGCTTTGATTTTTTCCGTCATCTCTTCAACATCGACAATCGATTTTCCGGAAAGATGTCCGCAGCGCTTCGGAAATTCCTGGTCCTCAATATGGCACCCGGCCAGACCTGCTTCTTCCAGCTCTCGGATTGTACGTGCGACATTTTCCGAACCTCCAAACCCGGTATCCGCGTCGACGATTGCCGGGATCTTCACCGCCCTCGCGATGTATCCGGCCAGTTGGGCCACTTCCGTTAGCGTCAGCAAACCGATATCGGGAACGCCAGCTGTCATATTCGCCATTCCCGCGCCGCTCGCGTACACGGCGTCAAATCCGACACGCTCCACCTGTCGCGCCATGGATGCGTTCGGTACACCGGGCAGCATGATCGCGCCTTTCGCGATCAGCTCACGCAGTCGCGCTGCCTTTGTTTGTCCTGTCATGTCCAGCGAACCCTCTGTCATTCCGCGCGAAAGTCGATCCAACCGGCATTATTTTTCGGAGGAGCTGTAATGCTCATGACTCAATTTCGTACGCCGAAACCAGCAGTCAACTACACACGACCCGGAACCATACGCACCTTTCGGAATGTTACCCTCCAGCTTGCACCTACTAGCAAGTTGTTCTACACAGGGCCATGCCAAAAGTTTCTTCGGCTCCCTCCGTGCTCGATCCACGCTGTCCCTCCCGGCTGGTGCTCGACCGCATTGCTGACAAATGGACTGCGCTCGTCATCCAGATTCTGGCCGGCGGCACGATGCGTTATGCCGCGCTTCAGCGCGAGATCGGCGGGATTTCTCAGAAAATGCTCACCCAGACTCTGCGCAGCCTCGAGCGCGACGGCCTGGTGCAACGCACAGTGCATCCGGTTGTGCCGCCGAAAGTAGAATATTCGCTTACAAGATTGGGACGGACGTTGATCGAGCCGCTGCAGGGACTTTGTCGTTGGTCGGAAAAGCATCTCAGCGAGCTTCAAGCGAACCGCGCGCGGGCCAAAGCTGTAGCCGCGGGCGTTGACCGCGGTAAATGAGGTACTCTTTTGTGCGAACCGGGGTCGCCGCCCCCGGCTACAGCAAACAGTAACTCATGCACCAGGCTGAGATTATCGTCCTTTTGTTTACGGCAGTCGCGGTTTTGGCTGTGCTGGCGTGCAAGATGAGGCTGCCGTATCCGCTCGTGTTGGTTCTTGGGGGACTCGCATTGAGTTTCGTGCCGGGACTGCCGGAGGTTACACTCAATCCACAGGTTGTATTCTACTTCATTCTCCCAGCGCTTCTGTATCCCGCTGCGTTGTTCACATCGTGGCGTGATTTTCGCCGAAATCTGCGGGCAATACTCATGCTTGCCATTGGGCTGGTCCTGGCGACAACACTGGCGGTTGCCTGGATCGCGCATTCTATTGTGCCGGCGCTTCCCTGGGCCGGCGCTTTTGCGCTGGGCGCGATCGTCTCTCCGCCAGATGCGGTTGCGGCGGCGGCAATCATTCGCCGGCTTGGCGTTCCTCATCGCATCCAGGTAGTTCTGGAGGGCGAGAGCTTGGTGAACGATGCGACCGCACTTGTCGCGTTGCAGTTTGCGATTGCCGCGCTGGTTACAGGACATTTCTCGCCAACTCATGCCGCGGGTCGCTTTGTCTGGGCGACGGCTGCTGGCATTGGAGTCGGGTTGCTGGTTGGCGTAGCAATGCGGTGGGTGCAGAGCCATCTCGATGATCCACCGATACAAATCACAATTTCACTCCTGACGCCGTTTATCGCCTACTTGACGGCTGAACAGCTGGGTGCTTCTGGCGTTTTGGCGACGGTTGCCGCCGGAATTTTCCTTGGCTGGCACGTACCGCTGACGATCAGTGCCCGCACGCGGCTGCAAGCTTACGCTTTTTGGGAAGCCGTCGTTTTTCTTCTCAACGGTTTCGTCTTCATTGTCATTGGCCTGCAACTTCCCGGGATCCTGCGCGCCTGGAATCGCGAAACTCTTACCGGGGCAATTGCCAGTGCGAGCGTCATCTGCGCGACCGTGATTTTGGTCCGTTTCGCGTGGGTCATACCGGCAGCCTATCTGCCGTATCTCTTCGGCAGCAAATTTCGGCCGCGCGATCCAATTCCATCGTGGCGATACGTTGCCATCATCGGCTGGACAGGGATGCGCGGCGTCGTCTCATTGGCGGGAGCGTTTGCATTGCCGCTGGCATTACCTGGTGGCAGGCCGTTTCCCGGGCGCGATTACATTTTGTTTGTCGCTTTCGCTGTGATCCTGGTCACACTCGTGTTTCAAGGCGTGACGTTGCCGCTTTTGATCAGGAAACTCGGCGTACCACGCGATGGAGAGACGGACGAAGAGGAGCGCCTCGCACGATTGGAAGCAAACAAGGCGGCGCTCAAATGGATCGAGGAAGCAGGCGCAAATGGAAAGTTTTCGCCGGACGCCGCGAATCGATTGCACGCCGAATACGACGAACGCATCGAGCAACTGCAGCTTTGCGCTGAAAATCCGGACGATTGCCGGGGCGAAATCGCCTCACCACAATATCAGCGTCTGCAACATCGAGCATTGGGCATCGAACGAAAGACGATCATCCGCCTGCGAAACGAGCGGGTGATTAATGACGACGCGTTGCGCCGAATTCAGCGCGACCTCGACCTGGCGGAAGCACGACTGAGCGGAGGATAACAGCGACGGAGTAATGGAGTGTTGGAGTAGTGAATCCCCAGCACTCCATTACTCCACCACTCCAGATTCTCAACTGATCCAGTCGCACCAGAAGAGGAGATCGATGCTGTCGTCCAGCAGATCCCACAAAAATAGCAGCAGTGAAAAGCCGTATCGCGCCGGCCAATCTCTGGCTGCCCCACCGAGCCGCGCAGCACAGGTCTTTAGCTCTTTCTTGAAGAACTGAGCCAGATGCGACCGAACCTTATCCGTGAGCGGAAGCTTTTCCATCCTGGCCCAACTGTTGTAGTCGACCGGCATCTGGCTGCCTGATTTGTCCGGATCAGCACCCAGAAAATCGAGGATGGAATGCCGCAGTTCAGTCGGATTTTTTTGCAGGTCATCAAAGAAATAAATGCGAAACCGATCCGGACGAACATAACGTTTCCATCGCGCGACGACTGCGCTGGGGTACGAGCGCAAGAGCATTCCTCGCCGAAGCAAATTCCGATTGACCTCGTCGATATCGGTTACGTCGAACGGTTCGATCTGGTGGTAATGCACCTCCATGGACAAGTGCGACCACACTCGCTCAACCGGATCACGCGCCAGGAAAATCACCTTTAAGTTTGGAAAATATCGGATGACTCGTCGAATGACCTCTTTACCTAGCGTCGAATAGTTTGGTGAAATGTCACCGGAAAGAAGCGGTCCCTTGGGTTCGAACAGTCGGGCATAATGCTCGAGGTCTATGTGCGGTATAGCACTGAGGCTCGTTATATTCTCGAGAAAGCGAAGATCGCGCTCATCTCTGCGGCGCGGAGCAGATGAGCGTTGGACCCTCCCCAGTTGATCAAGATAATGCAGTTCCTTTAAAGGCGGCATCCAGAAATCCGGATGCGAATCGAGTTGTTGATAGAGCCAGGTCGTTCCCCCTTTGTGGCTTCCGATACACAAGAAATCGGGTCGTGGCCCGTTGGCATAAGACCCGTTCCCTTTCTTATGTTCGCCGTCGCTAGTGCGACCATCGCCCGCCCAAGGCCATTTCACGCCAGATTATCTTCCTTTCGCCGCTTGAAAAATCAAGAACGAGTAAAGCAACCCGGTGAGGAGCAACTTAGGGCTGTGCAACGAGCCATGCTGTAGAGTGCGCTGTCCTCAACGCACGTGTGGCGGAGATTGGTGCAGCAGCCTTTGTCCGCTAAGGACAGCGACGCTACAGCAACGTCAGGCGATCCAGTCACACCAGAAGAGCAGATCGATATCATCCAGCAGATCCCACAAGAATAGTACAGTGAAAAGCCGTGTCGCGCCGGCCAGCCACTCCGTTGCCGCAAGTTGTTCCAAGGCGCATCGACGGCGAGGCCGGGCGCCTGGAGAATCTCGCCCACACGCGCCCTCATTTGCCGGACGGCCCCGCAGAGTCGCCGCTCGATGGACTCCTCCGGCGGCGATATTTCGAAATCGTTAGGCGTAAACTCCCTGTCAATATCGGCCGCAAAAACCTGGTTCCACGGTCTGCCCCAAACTCGTTGCGCAAACGTATTGTTATCCGACCGCCATTCCTTTTCGATCTGCCGGGCCAGCGAGGTCATGAGGCCGCAGTATCCAGTGTCGGCAATCCGTTTTCCTGAAGATATTCGAGCAGTGTCTTTTTACATCGTTCGGCTTGCATCCAGTTGAGCTGCGTGCCGCGAGTACTGATCGAGCGCAACACACAGCGGGCGACGCTAACCGTAAATGGCCCGGCCGCCGCATTACGGCGGAGACCCGTATCTGGAAACTGCGAGGAGTCGATGCCAATGGCTTGCAGAACCGCCGCTACCACACCCTCAGCAATGGTTTCTTCGTTAAATCGGCGGAGGAATCAGTTCGGGATGGAAGGCGTCAATCAACTCGATTAACGGGGAATATCTAAAGTCCGGCCGCTGAGTGAGTCCCTGAACGAATGCCTCAAATGATTCGCAGCAGCGAAAGCCTTTGATCACTTGCGCGTAACGCGAATTGATCAATTGCGATTGGTTCCGCACGAAAAAGACAAGCTTTGCTCGAGATTAAGTTTTCCGATTCGATGGAAGAGCGCGCAGACGTAATCTCTGTTCTCAACAGGCCATCCAGCGGTTCCGAGGAAAGAATCACTGCTTCGAACCGAGTTTTTGCGAGCGCTCGGGCAAAATTAGAAACTGCCGACCGTTGATGTTCCGGCAGCTCCTGCCCCCAGAAGTCTCGAACGATCGCGTGGTGTCCGCCATGAATATTGCCGCTTTCCGGCACGAAATAACCACGCTTCAGCAACTCCGTTCGATTTTCCTTCAGAAACCACTGGATCGATTTCGTGCCCGTTTTGTGCGGACCTATGTGGATATAGAAGGCGCTTTGCGATGTCGAACCCCTGTCAATTATGGTGAAAACCGTTCCGACAACGCTGCCCTCCTTCATGCTGAGAGTCCGGTTGTGACTCGTGAGCCCGCATTGCTCGCATGATCTTCGATGGCTGGATGTGCGCTCACGTTAGTCTGAGTTTTTAATTCAAAAAAGAGGATCTATTCGGGCGAAATTAAGCCACTCCGTTGCCGCCAGTCGTTCCAAGCCGCTTCGACAGCAAGGGCTGGGTCTCGGAGTATCTCATGCACAGCTGCTGTCATTTCACGCTCGGCCCGCCGGAGTCGCCGTTGAGTGAACCAGCCCGGCTGGGACATCTCGGTGTCATTGGGCGTAAACTCTTCACCGGTGTCGCCAGCAAAAACGTCAGCCCATGGTCTGCGCCACACTCGCTGCGCAAATGCATCATTATCCACCTGCAATTTTGCTTCAATGTGTCGCGCCAAAGCCGTGGTCAACCCGCAATAACCTGCATCGGCGAGTCCTCTTTCGCCAAGATACGCGGCAAGTGTGACTTTGCATCGCCTCGCCTGAAGCCAGGTAAGCGGCTTGCCGATCTCGTTGATCGAGCGCAAGACGTCGCGGGCCACACCCACTGTGAATGGTCCGACGGCTTCATTACGCCGGATCTCCGCATCTCGGAATTGGGATGAGTTGATGCCGACGCTCCGGAGGAACTCCGGTATTACGCCTTGGGAAATGGTTTCTTTCGTGAAGGGCCGGGCAATCAGTTCGACGGCGTGAGCATCTGCTAACTCGACCCAACGCGAGAACCTGGCGCCAGGAGATTCAGCGAAGCCCAAGGCGCCGGACTGAAACGAGTCCGACCGACGGAAACTCTTGACCGAACTGGCATAGCTCGAGTTAATCCATTGCGGCTGATGGCGTGGGAACAGGATGAGCTTCGGTTCGAGCTTCAGTTCGCCAATTCGGCGGAAGAACTCATTCGCATGTTTTCGGCTTGCCAGAAGTCCTTCCAATGCTTCGGAGGAAATGACCACTGCTTCGGCGGGCGTCTCGACGAGTGCCTGGATAGACCTGGTCACGAGCGGCTCGCGGTGCGCTCCCAGCTCCAGCCCACAAAGCTTCTCAACCAGCGCGTGGTGCGCGCCACGCTTTGTCTCGCTTTCTGGCACGAAATAGCCACGCTCCAGCAGTGCCGCCCGGTTTTCCTGTAGAAACCACTGAATCGAAGTCGAGCCCGTCTTGTGCGGACCGGCGTGGACATAGCAAATGCGCGTCGTCACGATGGGAGTGTAATCCCAAGCGCGCGGAGCGGGCAATTTTTGCCGCTCGCAAAAATCAGTTCGCACTGCTGAAAAGGACACGAGTCCGACATCTGCTTGACGGCGCGGTTAGGCACATCATGTCTGTAGTAATCGGCTGAAAAGGAATACCAGCTCCATGGCAACGATGTAGACCGATCCGCGGATTGAAACGCGCTTTCACGCTCGTTCAAATAGCTGGAGTTCACGCATCGTCCGCTGGGGACAGCGGACGCTACAGCAACCTCACGCGATCCAGTCACACCAGAAGAGCAGATCGATATCGTCCAGCAAGTCCCAAAAGAACAGTACCAGTGAAAAGCCGTACCGGGCCGGCCAGCTTTTCGCGCGCCCGCCAAGTTCCACCGCGCAGGCTTTCAGTTCGTGTTCGAAAAATTGAGCAATACGGTCGCGCACTTTTGCCGTGAGCCGAAGCTTCTCTCGGCCGGCATCGTTATTGTCGTGCGGTTTTAATCCGCCGCTTGGCTTGTCGGGGTCGCCGCCCAGAAAACGCAAAATCAATCGCCGCAGCTCAGCGGGATTTTCCTTCAGATCGTCGAAGAAATAGATACGGAAGTTTTCCGGACGAACATAACGTTTCCAACGCGCGACAGTCTTACTAGGGTGCGACCGAACCAGCACACCTGGATTCAGCAAATTGCAAATCACCTCCTCTGGATCCGTGGCATCGAATTTATTGATCATTCCGAGCCGCACGCCCATGGACAATTGCGACCAGGCCCGCTCAACAGGGTCACGAGCGAGAAATACTACTTTCAATTTCGGAAAATGATCGACCACTCTTTCGATGATCTCATCGGTCAGAGTCGAGTAGGCTGGCGAAATGTCACCCGAGACAAGGGGCCCTTTATGACAGAACAACCGGCCGTAACTATCGAGATCGAGATAAAAACGTGCACCCAGATGGTTCATCTCCTCCAGAAACGAGGCGTCGCGCTGGTCTCCACACCGTGGAGCGTGCAATCTCTTCGCTCTATTTAGCAGGTCGAAATAGTGGAGCTCCTTTACCGGTGGCATCCAGAAGTCCGGATGACGCTCAAGTTGTCCATAAAGCCACGAGGTTCCGGCTTTCTGTGCTCCAACACATAGGAAATCGGGATGTGCATCACCGACGGCGCCGTTGAGGTCGTGTCCGTTACCGTCGTCGCCGTTAGCGTGGTGGCTGCTACCGTGACCGTTCCGATGGTTACCGTTGCGGGATTTGAATGGCCAGCTCCAACGCACGCCACTATATTTTCCATTCCTGACTTAAAAAGCAAGCCGGGAGTGCCGGGTTGCGGCGGTCCTCGGCTGGGTTGAAAATCGCCAGGAATGAGGCAGAGCGTTGGCCATCGGATTTTCCTTCTCTCGCCAGCTTACGCCGGCGGTGAACGAGCCCGAACGATTTTGCGCGATCAGGCGCAATTTCCGCTCGCCCGAAGGTTGCGCGGGAAAACGTGGTGCGCCGATCGCGGAAGTGTTCACGTTTCTGAGCGGCCTTTATTTTCGTGGAAAGATTGCCTACGCAAATGCATTTGCGCGGCCTGCGCGCGGCACGTCGGGTGTGCTTGTCATCACGCCAACCCGCGGTCTTATCGATGCAAGAACGCGGATTTGCCTTGATGATCTGCGTGAATTTGCGGAGGTCGACATCCACGAGGACGATCCGCGTTACCGAATGCCGATCGAGCGCGACGCGCGGCATTTGGCAAAGAAACTGTCGGCCCAGAGCGAAGTGGTTCTTCTCGGCAGCATCGCCACTGGGAAATACGTCGACGTGTTGCTGGCCAACTTTGGCGAGCGACTACGATTTCCGGCGGACTTTGTCGGTCGGGGCGACATGAGCCGTGGTGGACTGATGCTGCGTTGCGCCGCGGATCGCCAGGAACTTTCGTATGTTCCGGTGGCAGGCGCGATCGTCAACGGGAAACGACCGCCGAAACTCGCGCCGAGGAGATATGCGACTGCGGGCATTCACAAGGAGTGACGGCTTCCCAGCCGTTACTTCTAAATGACGGCTGCCCAAGCCGTCATTCCTTGTTGCGTTGGGGGCTGGGATTAGCGTATTTTGGGTTGCTGCTCTTTCGCAGCTAAAATTTTCGGAGTGATATGGATGTTAGCGGCACGATCGGCGCAGTTCTGAATCAGAAAAGCAGGGAGATTTACTCCGTTTCGCCGGACGCAACGGTGTTCGAAGCAGTCCAGCTGATGGACACGAAGAATGTCGGCGCTTTGCTGGTAATGGACGGTGAGCGTTTGGTGGGAGTCATTTCCGAGCGCGATTACACGCGCAAAATTATGCTGCGCGGCAAGCGTTCCCGTGAAACCAAAGTCGCAGAAATCATGTCAACGAATGTGTTCACAACGCATCGACGCGAGGGAGTCGAAACATGTTTGCGCCTCATGACAGACCAACACATTCGCCATTTGCCCGTCCTTGATGATGACAAGGTGGTCGGGGTGATCTCGATCGGCGACCTGGTGAAACATGTGATTTCCTGCCAGCAAGCCGCCATTGCCCATCTGGAAAATTATATCCACGGCGGTTTCGCCGCGGGGTGATTCGACAAATCTTGCAGGGCGTCTGTGTCAGACGCCAATCTCACCGCGGCGTTTCACAGAAACGCCCTACAATTTCCACACCGTTTTCCCACCAACAATTGTCCGCACCGCGCGGCCTTTCAGCTTCCAGCCGTCGAATGGCGAATTGCGGGACGCTGAGTGAAATTGATCAACCTTCACCGTCCACTCCAGTTCCGGGTCAATCAACGTCATATCACCGCGCGCACCGACCGACAATGTGCCGGCGTCAATCTTCAATAAACGTGACGGCTCCACTGTGTACATCTCGATCAATCGCGCGACGTCGATCGTGCGATGTTTGTGCACGAGCAGATCCAGAAATAACCCGAGCTCTGTCTCCAACCCAACGATGCCAAATGGCGCAGCATCGAACTCAACTTCTTTTTCGAAATTGGCGTGCGGTGCGTGATCGGAACACAAGATCGATAGCGTTCCATCTGCGATTCCTTCCAACAGTGCATCAACGTGGTTCTGCGAGCGCAGCGGGGGATTCATTTTGTAGTTCGTGTCGAAATGTTGAATCGCATCGTCGGTTAACGCGATGTGGTGTGGACAAACCTCGCCGCTGATTTTCACGCCCCGCGCCCGAGCTTCACGAAGCAACCGTACACTGCCTGCAGTCGAGATGTGCTGGCAATGAATGTGATGATCGCAAAGTTCCGCTAGCAAAATGTTTCGCATCACTATCGCTTCTTCGCCGGCCGCCGGCCAGCCGGGTAATCCCAGCAGCGTGCTCCAATAACCCTCATGTACCACTCCGTTGCCGACCAAATTGTAATCCTGACAATGGTCCAGAACTGGCACGCCAACCATTCGTGCATACTCGACGGCGCGCCGCATGAGTTCGTGATTTTGAATGCAATGACCGTCATCCGTTATCGCCACAACGCCCGCCTGTGCAAGTGAGCCGATCGGCGCGAGTTCTTCGCCTGCGAGATTTTTTGAGATCGCGCCCGTTGGCAAAACATTCACGCGCGAGACAGTGGAAGCCCGATCTTTGATCCACGCAATCGTGCCCGGATTGTCCGGAACAGGTGCAGTATTCGGCATGCAAACGATAGTTGTGAATCCGCCGGCCGCGGCGGCTCGCGCACCCGACTCGATGGTTTCCTTGTGACTGAATCCCGGCTCGCGCAGGTGCACGTGCATGTCGACCAAGCCGGGCGCGACGATCAATCCTTTCGCATCAATCTCTTCAATTTTGGATTTCGGACTTCGAAGGTCGGATTTGGACGTGACGATTTTTCCATCAACGATGTAAAGATCGGCGACTTCATCCCGCTTATTCACGGGATCGATCACCCGACCGTTGCGAATGATCGTCGCGCTCATTGGATTGGGGAGCGCGCGCGCCCTCGCGCGCACTTTTCGGCGCCTCGCCGAAAAGCAAATAAAATGAATTCATCTGAAGCAGCTTCGCGGGGGCGCGAAACTGAGCGGGCGAGGCGCCCGCGCTCCCCAAACGGAGATCGTTTCCTCATCCGGCGATGCCTCCGCACAAATAAAGAACAGCCATGCGAACGGCGAGACCATTGGTGACCTGGTCGAGGATCACGCTTTGCACGCCGTCGGCGACTTCGCTGTCGATTTCCACGCCGCGGTTGATCGGCCCGGGATGCATGATCAGGCAGTCGGGTTTCAAAAGTTTCGCGCGTTCTTTCGTCAGGCCAAACAAGCGGATGTACTCGCCGAGGCCCGGAAAATACTCTCGGCGCTGCCGCTCGTGCTGGATCCGTAAAAGATTCACGACATCCGCGGTCGGCAGGACGTCCTCGATCTTGTGCGAAACCTCGGCGCCTAGCTTTTCAAACTCGCGCGGCACGAGCGTGCTTGGGCCGACTAGCGTGACGCGCGCGCCGAGCTTGAGTAGACCAAAAATGTTCGAACGCGCGACGCGACTAAACAAAATGTCGCCAATGATCGCGACATGAACGCCGGCAATTTTACCTCTGCGCTCGCGGATCGTGTAGAGGTCGAGAAGCGCCTGTGTCGGGTGTTCGTGCGCGCCGTCGCCGGCGTTGATTACGCTGGCTTTCAGTCTGCTCGCCAGAAACTGCGGTGCGCCTGCAGAGCTGTGGCGCAATACGATAATGTCGGCCTGCAACGCCTCGAGGTTGCGCGCGGTGTCCTTGAGCGTTTCACCTTTAGTCAGGCTCGAGGTCGTTGCCGAGATATTGATTACGTCAGCGCTCAGGCGAAATGCAGCCAGCTCGAAAGAGGTGCGCGTCCGCGTGCTTGGTTCGACAAAGAAATTAACCAGCGTCCTTCCCTGTAATGCAGGCACTTTTTTGATCTCGCGCGTGCCGACCTGTTTAAACGCGTCCGTTGTCTCGAGAACGAAATTGATTTCGTCGGCCGTCAACTCGCGCAGGCCCAGTAAATCCTTGCGTGTCCAGCGCGTAGTCATGTGATCCGGGGAGCGCACGCGGCTCGCGTGCTGGTTGGAAAGCCTGGCCGTTGCTTCGCATCCGTTGCAGCAGCGGCCCGCCGAAACGAACTTTTCGTGTGTATCAACTCATACCGAGTTGTGAACTTTAAAGAAAAGTCCGCGATCGCGAGGACGTGCTCGCCAGCACGCGACCCGCGTGCGCTCCCCGGAAGTTGCGCGATCACATTCATCCCTTTTCCAGCCAAACGGCCTCCGGTTCGTTGTCGGTTTCTTGCAGGCGCACCTGAATCTGTTCGAGCGTCGCGGTCGGTAAATTTTTTCCGACGTAGTCGGGACGAATTGGGAGCTCGCGATGGCCGCGATCGACCAGGACAGCCAGCTGAACGCGCGCGGGACGACCGAATGAATTGATGGCGTCCATCGCCGCACGCACGGTGCGACCGGTATAAAGGACGTCATCGACAATGATCACCGTCCGGTCCTCCAGCGGTACGGGAAGTTTCGACGCGTGCACAACCGGCAATTCCTTGCGCGTCCCCAAGTCATCACGATGCATCGCCACATCAATGACGCCGGTGTCGACATCAGTTTTCTCGATCTCGCGAATGAAAGCCGCGATTCGGCGCGCGAGTTCCACGCCGCGCGATGGGATTCCTGCGAGCACTACGCTTTCGCGGTTCGGGTTTCCCTCGATGATTTCGTGTGCAATCCGGCGTAGCGCCCGACGAATTGCTTCCGCGTCCATGATCGGGACGCCGGCGGTTGAAGTCTGTTTTGGTTTCACGGTTTCCTTGGCGACCTCGCAGGATCGCCTTAAAGGTACAGAAATTAGGAGGCGGCCTTTTCGGTGCGCGCCTCCTTTCGTCGTCGCTCTCGCCAGTTGGAACGATGTTTCACGATCCAATCCAGCAGAGCTCTTTCAAAGCCGATGTCTTTCCCGGCTTTTTCGCTTTCGATCCACTTGTGCTTCAAAATTTCTGCGCGCTCCGCGAGGAACTCCTTGTATAGCGCCGATTCTTTAACGAACTGCGCCTGATCTGCTTCCGAAGGGGACATGTCCGGTTCTACTTTCATAAGATCTCCACCTAGTCAACTCCGAACGGCTTGGCGGCCGCAATAATATCAACACCGGAATTGGACGAGTGAATCGCAGAATTTATTTAGACCTCTATTTCCGGCGGGCGCCGCGGATGCCTTACTCAGGCTAGCGTTTTGCGAAGACCTTCGGCAATCCGCTTAAATTCGGCAGTGACGGGCGATTTCGGATTCTCGCTCACGATTGGAATCCCGCGATCGCCACTCTCGCGCGTGGCTATGTCAATCGGAACCTGCCCGAGCAATGGAACACGCAACCGTTTGGCTTCCCGTTCGCCACCGCCTGTGCCAAAAATGTCATAACGCTTGTTGTCCGATGGCGACACAAAATAACTCATGTTCTCGATTAACCCGAGCACCGGCACGTTCACTTTTTCAAACATGGTTGCTGCCTTGCGCGCGTCGATCAAAGCTACTTCCTGCGGCGTCGTAACGATGATCGCTCCCGATAACGCGACGGTCTGCACAATGGTCAACTGAATGTCGCCGGTGCCGGGCGGAAGATCGAGCACCAGATAATCCAGTTCGCCCCATTCAACCTGCCGCAGGAACTGTTGCGTGTAACGCGTCACCATCGGCCCGCGCAAAATCGCCGGCGAAGTGTCATCCAGCAGAAATCCCATCGACATCAACCGCAACCCGTATTGCTCGATGGGGACAATCATATTCTCATCCGTCGCAGTTGGCCGTTCGCGCGTGCCGAACATTAGTGAGATGCTCGGCCCATAGATATCGCAATCACACAGACCGACGCGTGCGCCGCTTTGCTCCAACGCCACCGCGAGATTTGCCGCGACTGTTGATTTGCCTACGCCGCCTTTACCGCTCGCCACCGCGATAACGTGTTTGATGCCCGGAATCCGCGTGGTGACTGTACCCGCGCCTGCGCCGCCAGGAGGCGCATGAATGTCGATCAAAACTTTGCCGCTGCGAATGCCTTCAATTGTGCTCAAGGCGCGTTCGGCGTCATCTTTGATTGTCGCGGGAACGTTTGGATCATTGGTGGCGATTGCCAGTTGCACTTTAACGTCGCCATCATTGATCTGGATCGATTTCACCAATCCGAATGAAACGATGTCGCGAGTGAAGCCCGGATATTTCACGGCTTTCAACGCGTTCTTCACTTGCTCCTCAGAAATCGACATGCATCAAGATTACGTGCGCAGCGTCAGAGGTAAACTCTGCGCGGCGTTTTCATCGATCTGCTCCGGGGAGCGCACGCGGCTCGCGTGTTGGCGACCGCGCCCTCGCGATCGAGAACTTTTTAGGTTTCCCAATTCAGGTCGCAGCGCTGCTAACGGCGTTTCGGCGAGGCCGCCGAAACGTGCACGCGAGGGGCATGCGCTCCCCGGAAAGACAGCCGCTAGGTTTTTAGCGATGCGGGTAATCCATCCCTGTAGCGAATCTGTAATCGTTTAACCCTCGGAGAGAGTAGCGCTGACGGAAAGTTTCTTGGGCGCAGCTTCAATCGAAGCAAATCAAGGTGAATTGGACGGCGCCGACTTTTTAAGAAGATCGATGCGTTCATGCGTCTGTTCGACTTCCACGACGAGCCCCGAATAATTCCATCGTCCGAGCGACTTGTTTGCCGACACGTAAATTGTCCCTTTTCCCTTGGGACCAGAGATGGGAATCGCCATGTTGGATTCACCAGACGCGCCGTTCACGTTTGTGTTTCCCGAGAGAAGAAATCCGTCTTTGATAGGTGAACCAAGAGCTTCAATTACAGTCGGATCCGCCTTGGCGCGGGCCAATGCCTCCTTATAAACGTCTGTCGATTTCATCGCGCTGAAGACGATCACGAGTATTGATCCAACGAACGCGAGAAACAGCAGCGCCACAGTGAAACAGCCCATCGGCACGAACCATTTCCAGTTTCGCTTCCACCAGTTTGGTCTTGCTGTTGCAGGCTGCGCCAGCGGTTGATCCACGAGCCTCTTCTACTTCAGTGACGAAGTTATTTGCAACGTATCTCTTCAAACAACCACAAGGAACGACGGCTTCATAGCCGTCGAGGGACATGACGGCTGGAAGCCGTCACTCCTTGTAGCGCGCGGTCTAACCTTGACGGTTTCGATTCTCGTGAGGCACGATGGCAGGCATGAAACGACAACACCCTCTCCGAATTCTTTTTGCAGTGCTCTTAGTAGCAATGATCGCCGGATGCGAAACTGTCCCGAGCTCCGGCCCGGCCGCGCTCGCCGGGCAGTGGACGAACTCCCTGGGCACGGTCTGGACGATCAATCCCGACGGTACGTTTCACGTTGCAACTACAAAGCCAAGGGCACAGATCTGGGGCACTTACACGGTTTTCGGAGATACCATGACAGTTCAGGAGACTCGCCAGAAAGGGGCGGTCCCAAAAAATTGCAAAGGTCCTGGCACGTATAAGTTCAGCCGACCAGACGCAAGCACTCTGGCCTTCGTGTTGGTGAATGACGTTTGCAAGCCACGGATTCAGAACGTCACGCAGCAGTGGCATCGCCAGTAGGTCGATGGTCGGCTATCGCAACAATCTTCTGGGGAGCGCACGCGGCTCGCGTGCTGGCGATCGCGTTTCGCGATCGCGAACTTTTACCTAACTCTACTAGAGCCGGAATCAGATGGTTTCGGCGAGGCCGCCGAAACCTGCACGCGAGCCGCGTGCGCTCCCCAGAATCGATCCCGACCAAATCGCTAGAACGCCTAATAATTGGGCCCTGCAATCGTTCGAAGATAAATTTCTTCCAGGCGCTGCGCTTGCGTGGACAGGTCAAAATTTTTTCGCACAGCGCTGCCGCACGCATGTCCGATGCGCGAAAGAAAACCGGGATCTTGTGCTGCATTGAGCAGCACTCGCGCTAATGCTTCGTCATCGCGCTCTGGCACAAGCACTCCGCTCGCGCCATTCTCGATTGCTTCGGGTATGCCGCCGTGCTCAGTGGCAAACACCGGCAGGCCCGTGGCCATTGCTTCTAGCATCGAATTTGGAATTCCTTCTTGATTTCCGTCGCGACCAGTCTGACTCGGATGCAGAAAGATGTGCGAGCGATAATAGATTTCACGCAATTGTTCCTGCGAAACGAAACCCGTGAACGAGACGCGCTCACTGACACCTAATTCGCGCGCAAATTTCTGGAGTTCGGGAAGTAAAGGTCCTTCGCCGGCGATCGTTAACGTGGCGTTTGGGTGTTGCTTCAAAAAGGTTGAGAAAGCGCGGAGGGTTACCGGCAACCCCTTTTTTTCGATCAATCGGCCTGCTTGCACGAATTGCCATTCGCCGTTTTTCGGGATAGCACGCTCGCGAAATGGAAATTCCTCCAGCGGAATTCCGGTGCGCTGGATCTTAATCTTCTCCGGGTCGCAGCCAAGATCAACGACAGCACGCCGCAGCGATTCCGACCTAACGAGAACCAGAGTTACTGTGTCCAACATTTGCAAAGTCGCTTCTCGATAGGACGGCTTGTTCATGTCGACCATGACATCGGCGCCGTGGAAGGAAACAATCGATGGATTCTTCCACGCCCGAATCAACGGTAGGAGATGCGTCGCGATGTGGCCAAAGTAAATGTGCAGAAGACGCGCGCGCGTTTCACTCAGAACGCGGAGCAACTCGCTCAGTTCCCCATCTGAAATCTGCCACGGCTTATCGCGCAATTGTCGAAACCAAAACCGCCGAAGGACATGCGTTCGCGGCTTGGGGACGATGTGAAGAGGCTCAAACGGGTAGCGCGTGGCGTTTTCGCGTTTCTGCGCAATCACCACCGGAGCGCATCGTTTCAGGCCGGTGATTTGCCGGTAGATATGCAGCATCTCCGGTTTGAGAAACGTCGCGCAATAACAGGCAATGACCGGGCGTGTATCGGGCGTGGTATTCAACGCCCAAGGTTAGACGTTCAACGTTCGGCGTCCAAGTCAATCACTCCCAAGAAAGGCCGAACGCGTGGGATAGTTCACAACGCAAAGCGTCCTGTCATTCTGAGCGAAGCGAAGCTGCAACGCAGCGGACGAAGTCTGCGAGGCCAGGCTTTCAATCTCTGGTTATTCGAGACCGACGCGCCACGACACAAAACAGAGCTGTTTGAAAGCCTGGCCTCATGCTTTGCATTTCGTTGCAGCACTTCGCTCAAACATGACAGCGTCATTTATGGAACGGGTTTGATAAACCTCAGATTGAAAACTGCTCGCGCACTTCCGCCGGCACTCGGGCTGGCCGGCCGGTTTGCGCATTGATAGGACACCAGAGCGTCCGAGCCTTTGACAATAGCTGGCCATCGCTGCTGCGCAGAATGTCAGTGAACCGTTCGAACGTAAGCCGGGTCGCTTTACCGACCCACGTGCGCAGCACGATTGTATCGCCGATGCATGCGGGTGCTTTGTAGTCGATCTCGTGTCGCAACACCACCCAGCCGATGCTCGCTTGTGCTTCGCCACTGGCGATCGCTTGCCAATGCGCAGTAGCAACTTCCTGAACCCACCGCAGGTAAACGGTGTTGTTGACATGATTTTGCTCGTCGATGTCTTCGGGCATCACTAACACGGTCATTTCAAAAGCAGAAGAGGACATGAGGCGTTAAAATTGATCTCACGACGAGCGCTGTCATCTTGAATGAAGATACTATTGTAGGGCAGGCGCTCCGCCTGCCGGGGTTGGCAACCGATGCGGTTGCCCTACATGATTAGGGTTCAGAAAATGTTGAATCGTCGCATCAATTCCTGACGCGCTTCCATTGCCTGCGCTGGATTCATCCGACTGAGGATTTTTTCCCGCCGTTCCCGATCCATTGCTGCGAGTTCCCGCACGAGCCGGTTGCGCGCTTTCCATTTTGCGTATTTGCCCGCGCCAATGCCAAACGCCAGCAGCGCGGAGACGACCCAAACGGTAATGTCTGTCGAGGTAACGAGAAGCATGGGCGTTGACAACCCTTCGACTAACGTTCCCCCTTCACAACAAAGTTCAAGCGGTGCGCGGGGAGCGCGGACGCCCCGCCCGCCCTTTTCTGCGCCCCCGCCGAAAAGCTTCCCAAAAGTGTCCCGCGAGGCGCGTGACACAGCGGGCGAGGCGCCCGCGCTCCCCAGCAATTCATCGCGAACCCGCGATTTGACCTTCCCGCGACGGGGCGGAAGATTTGCCCGATGCGTTCGCGCGGAGGGGTTCTCGTCGTTGTGTGCACAGGTGTTTGCTTCGCCGGTGCGCAGTTGATTCGAGCTCAGGAGGCGACTTCGTCAAATCTTCCCGATCAATTTCAGACCGGCGAGATGATTCAAATTCACAAGCCGAAAAAGAAAAAAGCGGAAGCGACCTCGCAAACTCTGGCAACCGTGGCGACGCAAGATACTGCACCTGTGCCGGAACACACGCCGCCGGCTGCGGAAGAAGCGTCAACACAGATGGCCCCTGCGGAAGAGAAAAAAAACGAGCCCAATCGGAGCACTGCCTCAATGCCACCAAGTCAGAAACCGGCGACTCCGATCGAACAGGCGCCTCCTGCGGAAGAGCCGGCGGTAACCGTCGTGCCTGCCGAAAGGAAATCTCGACCGAGAAAACGGTCGCGACCTGCTGCACAACCAGAGGCAGCAAGCATTTCGGCGCCCGTTCCGGTGTCGCTTTCGGTGGCACAATCCATGGCAATCACCGCGCCGTTGCCTGAGTACACGTACGACATGAAACGGCGCAACCTCACCGGAAGCGGCGTCTGTATCGTTACCGTTGATCCCGCGACAGGAACAGTGAGTAACGCAACCATGTTCCAAAGCACCGGCAGTCCGCTACTCGACAAAATCACCACCGAAACATTCAAGAGCTGGCGGTTTAAACCCGGAACAGTTTCCCAGGTCCGCGTACCGATCAGCTACGAATGAGGTGAGTCAGGACGAGACGAATTCGTCCAGGTCGGTTACGCGTCCCACTCCTCGACGATTTGGCCGTCGATCTCATAGTATACCATCGTGGATTTATTGGTGTGAAGTCTGATGGTCGCTTCTAAAGGACCTTTCACTAATTCTTGAATGGCAGCCGTGTTATTGAGGTAGCGATTGGCATCACCCGTGAAGCGAAGAATCACCTTGCGACCGTCTCGTCGTAAACCGCGAAAGTACATGTAAAGGGGCTGCGCACCTTCAAAGTGCGAGCTGGAGCTTAGGGCATCGGGGAAAAAATATGAGGAGAACTGTTTGTCCGGGCACTGGGATGACAATGTCAGCAACCCCCACACAATGCCTTCCAGTGTTTTGAAATCGCCCGGAATTGTCGTCTTGAGAAGGAAGTCTCTACCAGTGTCGGCGAAACGTTGATAGTGCGGTAAAACGACCTTCGTGTCGGCCAGTGCCGTGGCGAATGGACAAATGGCGAGCATTATCGCTGTGGCGATGCGAGTGTTTATAGGCCTAACGAGGCACAAAATTAGCGACCACGCCAACGAGAAATGATCTTTGCCTGATCTCAAATCGGCATAAACCTAACGAGATATGGATGGAATGTTTCCGTAATATTCTAAGGAATTATTTCGTCTGATCCGACCGCTTGATACGAAGCAGTCCGACAATGGCGGAATCATCCCGGCGTCGGGCGAGGCGCTGGAGTTGGACGCGACCTTGGTGTAGGACATCCGCGGCGTGGCGGTTGCGTCTCAAATGAACCTATATCGATGCGACCATTGAATACGCGATCGAAAGGACAGCCTCGCTGGTCATTGAAAGGCGGCGGATGGAAGTTCGGATCGCCGGCGTCAATCGCTGGGCTGCCAGGCAACAACGCGTGCGTAAAGGTCGGCCCGCCGTTATCCTGCAAAGGACCAAGTAACGGATCGATATTGATCTGATCCCCCGGACCATTCAAATAACCGCCGCCATCATCGCTGCTGAGGTTGTATCCATGGGATGTGACCGTGCCGAGGTTGTTAAAGATGTTTGCACCCAGTGCGCCGACATTCAGGATGGTGTTGGAGATCTCAACGGCACTTACACCAAATTGCCCGTCGTTATAAATGCCCCCGCCAGAACCTGCCGAATTGCCCGTGATCGTGCTATTTGCAACGTTCAGCGACGAGGCGAAGTTGTAGATACCGCCCCCGCTTGTTCCAGCTGAATTGCCACTGATGGTGCTGTTCACAATGCTGAAAATCCGCCCAGATCACTGGCATAGATGCCACCGCCACTGTCTCCGGCCGAGTTCCCGCTGATCGTGCTATTAGCGCCGGACAGGTTGGCGGCGGCGGCGGACGGAGGAAGGAAATTGACAGCGCTGGATCCCACCGTAAGTCGAGTTCCCGCTGATGGTACTGATTACGCAATTGTAACCTCCGCAGAGCCCGACCAGCGGAAATGAAAACACCACCTGCCGAGTTACCGCTGACCGTGGTGCTCACGATCGTCGCGATCAGCGCTTCCGCCGCTACCGCCGTTGGCTAGTTATTAATACCGCCGTGGTTGTTGTCACTGACATTACTATTAACGACCGCCAGGCTGGCGGCCCCGGAAGAAAAGCGTCCCCGATATTGAACATCCCATCGCGTATTGTTGCTGACAACGCTGTCGGTGATTGTACATGCAGGCACAACCACCGCCGTCCGACGGGAGCCAATTGAATAGCGCCTTCTCCGGCGTTGTGGCTGATGATGCTGTTGGCGACCGTCATGGAAGCCCCGTCAGAACCTCCGGCCGGCATAATTAGTAGATCCCGGCGAACGAGTTACCGCTTAAGACGCAATTGATGACCGATCAACGTGCCTTGATTATTCGGAATCCCAACCTGGAGCGTTCCTGATGTTGCTGTTGGCGACCGTCATGAAAGCCCCGCCGGAACTTGCCCGGCATCGTTGCCGAGCCCGGCGGACGAGTTGCCGCTTAAGACGCAATTACTGACGGATAACGTACCTTGGTTTTATAAATCCCATACTGACCATTCGTAATGCGCAGGCCAGAGATACTGACAGTTCTCTGGGGAAAGACTCCGAAAACAAATAACGCCTGGTTGCCATTAACTGCGAGTTGGTTGAAGCCAGGGCCTGAAATCGTGACGTTCTTGGTGATCCCCAGTCCACCACTCGTCAGCGAGATCATGCCGGTTACAGCGAAATTAATCGTGTCGCCGTTATTCGCGTTCGCGAGTGCCTGACGCAATGAGCCGGGTCCGCTGTCGTTTGTATTGGTGACAGTTATGGTGGCTGCGTGCGCTGACATCGTCGTCGCTGCAAGCAGCAGCACGCCAACGGCAAATATTGTGGTTCGCCTCATTAAACGGTTTGTATCACTTTGTCGTTGCCTTTGCGAGAGCAAACAGCGCTGAGACTATTTCTTTCTATGTCCGACCATTTCGCCCTGCATTGAACGACGATCGAGGCGGGTTAGATTTTTTTCCATTGCCGGGGTGAGCAATGAGATGTGTGGAATTTCGCAGAGGTGTTCGGCGATGAACCAGATCTGTTTTTTGTGGTCATCCAGTTCAGATGATCAAATCGCGCAAGGTTCACTGGACGCGAGTAACGCCGAAGCGTGCGTTCACCGCGCAGGTTGAAGTAGATGTTGAAATAACTCATGGCGAGCTCGCGCAGTGTGCGATAAACCGGCTCGCGATAACGGCAGCCGGTGAAATTGGATTTTGCTACCGCGCCCCAGTGTCCGCGCACTTTGAAAATCGCGATGACATGGTCGGTGTCTTGTTCCGCTTCCAAATCGAAGATCAATGGCGGAAAACCGATAATGCGTAGCGCGGCCGCGGCGAAATATTCCTCCCTCCAGACATGAAGCAACACGATCATGCAGAACTTTCTTTGGCGAACGTGCGGTATAATTAAGATTGTAAGGCAGGTCGTCGAGGAATTTCTGTATGCCCGCGGGCGTTTTCAATGCGCGCAGCTTGCGCAACTCGGATGCGGGTGAAACCAAAATTGCCAGCGCTTCGCACGAAGCAAGCTCGCTCAATTCGACATCGAAGCTCCAGAGACATCTCCACTTCGGAAATCTTCGGCATGGTCGCCTCTCCGTTCGAAAGGGAGAGGGGGAGGGTGAGCGGTTATCAGGCGCAAGAGCGAGAAGTCGAAGAGCCCGTTAACTTATAATCCGCCTTCTGAGGGGGAGACGCGAGACGCTTCAGGCAGCTGCATCGACTGTATAAATCGCGACTGCGTTGTAGCCACGGCGCTGTGTCGCCGTGTGTCCAGGGAAAGCCATATCAAATAAACGCCTCGACACAGCGAGGCGACTACAACATTCGCCTCTTGCCTGATCGGGCAGCCAAAACCGAATCAAGGCGAAGTCGTCCATGCAGACGGATTGCGCACTGCCTCGACAACCTGCTTGATTGCGTCGATCACCAGTTGCGGTTCCGTGGCTTGAATGTAATGCGAGCTTTTGGTTGCGGTCTTGTGCTTGGCGTTTGGTGCAAGTGTCGCCAGCGCATCCTGCGCCGCGTGCCACGCTTTGTTCAGTGCTCCGGGAAAATCGACGGGCAACGAGTGCCACGGGCTGAGATCGAACGGTTGGCCTTGCGTCAGAACAACGAGAGGCATGGGACGGAGCGGTTCCGCGCTGGCAGATTTTTCCATTTGATCCAGGCTGGCATCTACGTCGAGCGTCTCGATGTCTTTATACTTTTCAAGGCCGGGCGTGGGTTTCGTAAATCCAAAATCCACATAGAACTTCCATCGCTCGGGTGTGAGACTGGTCCTCACTTTTTCCGACAGCGCATCAACCAAGACCATCCCAACAATCTCGTTCGGGTAAGTGCTGGCGTATAATCGGGCAAAGATGCCGCCAAAGGAATGCGCGGCGAAGACGTACGGTCCGGCGACGTGCGCCGTCTGAAGCAAGGCATGAAGATCGGAAACGAGGTCGCGTGCGGTGCGCGGCATGGGGACGGGCGTGCTCCGGCCTAGATGATCCGCATCGAGAAACGTTCCCGGCCGGTCATAGGCGCAAACCCGCGTGAACCTGGCAACCTGCGAAAAAACGGGGCTCATTCCAAGCTCAAGCTCGGCGCTCCAAATGTCGGCATCATTTCTGTAACCCGACTCAAGAATCACCGTCGGGCCGCCCGAGCCACTGCACTGGAGATACATCTTGCGGCCAGCACCGATGTCGATGAGGCCGGCAAAATTGTCCAAGGCGGATGGTGGCGCGCCACTCTGTGACGTGCGGTCCGGTGTTGAAACGCGCTTGAAAGTTCCTTCGCCGTGCGCATTGAGATTTTCAACGACAACCTGTGTGGCCTGGCCGTCAGGGCCGATGGTAAAAGTGACGCCGCTTCTGCCGACAGCATTCTCACCGGTGGTTTCATAGGTGAATGTGTCGCGGTCGTAGTGTTTCAGCGGGAAGGTGAGTTTCTTCGGACCCTCCACAATCGCTAATTCGCCGTCCTTTTCGACAATCGCAATGTCGCCAAAGAAATCGTTCGCGTATTTTCCAAGATACGCGCCGTTGTTTAGTGCCGGTGCGGGCGAGGCCGGCGGTTTGGAATAATCAAAGCCGGGCACCGTCCCTGTTGTCGCCGGGTTCGAAAACAGCTGCTTATACAGCGGGAACCAGTCCTGCGTCGGCTTTCCATATAATGCAATGTCTGAAAATATTGTCCCGAGAGCTTCTGCTATGCCCATGGGACGCCCGTTCGCGAGCACGACAACGCCCAATTGCTCAGAAGGGACGAGGTTTACGAAAGTCGCCGCACCAAGATCAAACCCACCGGAATGATTCAAGCGCAATCGACCCTGCTGGTCATAGCTGACGTTCCATCCCAAGCCGTAGAAGCTCGGCATATCCGTGAACGGATTAAATCCTGTGAGCATGTGCGGATGATGAGTTTCGGCCAGCGGCTTTTCGCTAACGATCTGCTTGCCATCAAATTTTCCATTGGCGAGCTGCAACCGGATCCATTTCGCCACATCGTTCACTGAAGAACTCACGCCGCCGGTGGGTGATTGCGCGTCCGGATCGCGTTTAAACTTTTGCACCCACTTCCCGTCTACCAGCACATGCCCGAGCGCTTTGTTCTGGCGCGCGATGAAGTCAGCGTAACGAGAACTGGTCGAAGTCATACCGAGCGGCTTGTATAGTTTTTGGGCGCACGTCTCCTCCCACTCCAGCCGGTATGGTTTAACCGCCGCGACGGCGCCTTCGGTCATGCCAAAATTCGTGTACGCGTAGTGCGAACGAAAACTGCTATCGGGACGTTGATAACGCAGACGAAACAAAATTTCCGCGCGCGTAAAGCCGATATCCTCGAGCAGATCGCCAGCGTGATCGGGCAAGCCGCTCCGATGCGCGTACATGTCGCGAACGGTGATTTCGCGCGTGACCCAGGGATCGAACATCTCGAATGCTGGATCGAGCGTGTTGAGTTTTGAGTCCCAGGTTATTTTTCCCTCGCCGACCAGTTCGGCAACCACTGTCGAGCCAATCGGTTTGGACACCGACGCTAGCTGGAACACGGTGTCCGCATCCACTCGTGCTTTTGTGTTTACATCGCGCACGCCAAATCCTTTCGCGTACACGACCTTGTCCTGAAACACGATTGCGATTGCGAGACCGGGTACCGCGTTTTGATCAATCTGCTTTTGCGCCAGTTTCTCGACTTCCTGAACAGCGTGCGTCACTTGCTCGGAGGTGAGATGAGATTTTTCCGGTGCGGCAACACAAAACGGCGCCGCGAGGATTAGCAACGACTCTAAAACTATAACGATTGAACAACTCGTTTGCATATTGATGCTCAAAGGAGTGACGGCTTCCTAGCCATCAAGTCAAGATTGATTGGACTGTAGTGGGCGCTGTCCTCAGTGCATAACGCACTCTGTAGCCGTCGCCCTATGGGCGACGCGACACCATAAGTTAAACACATCAGCGTTGCGCTTCTTACAGAGAAGCGGCTACACGAGCGGCGGCAGATGGGTCGGAAAGGAAAACTCCGCTGAGGACAGCGGACACTGCAGTGGAACTACAATCCGATCGGATGCCTCGCATCGAAGCCGCGGGGTGGGCGGTAAGCCGCGTACCAGCGCGGTGCCCATTTGCCGGTGTAGTGATCGAATGGCGTAGTGTCCAGCCGCAACCCGGCAATGACCGCGAACGTATGACCCTCGCGCGCGTAGATGGTGATCCATTTACCCGCGCCGCCTTCACCGTACCTGCGAAACTCGGTTGAGCTCATCGGTGAGGTGATTAGACCAGCCGCTGCCAGGACGTAAGAGATTGTGCCGGAACAATCGTAACCGTGATCCTTAAATGATTTGTGGCCGCCCCCGTAGCGATACCGCTTGTGGCGAAGTTCGTTTGCCGCCCATATCGCGCGTTTTACCGGGACCGGTGCATTCTTCGGTGCAGCGGCTTTCCCGAATCGAAGACGCGCGGTTTTGCCCGACACAACAGGTCCGGAACTCGGAAAAAGATCGGCCGACGCTGATGGAAGGATCAATCCTGAGATGACGACAGTTAGCAGGATTTGGCGATTGACCGGATAGATAAGTTCCTCCGGATCTGTCTTCTACAGAAGGAAAGTTGCAGATGAAAAGAAAAAAATTCAAGCAGTGACGGCTTTCCAGCGTCAACACTGTAGCGTCCGCTGTCCTCAGCGGAGTTCTATTCAGCGGCAGGCAAGATGCCTACCTGCCCCACAAGCAAGATGCATGTGCTACGAAAATTTTTGTGATAAACTGGCAGCATGATCCGCGCGATCGCGTTGCCGGTGATGTTTCTCACCAGCGCGTTGATCGCATTAGCTGCGGATCAATCGAGCAATTCTGCCGAGCCCGGCGAGTTCGACATTGAGCCTCCGATATTGAAGCAAAATCTTTCGGAAGAACTCGCCGAGGCTGCAACGCCCGACGGCGACGTTGCCCGGTGCGAAAAAAAACTGGAGCGTGCAAAACGAAGTGCGGCCGGCGCGGAACGACTGTGGAAGATTGGCGTACTCGCGAAAGTGGAGGTCGAGCAGCGAGCGTTGAAGGCGGTCAAGTGCGAAACTGAACTAGCAAGCGCGCGAGTCACCCAAGCCAGGGAAACAGTCGCCGCGCAGGAAACGCGCGTTGCGTCTGGTGAAGCCTCAAAACAAGAGTTGGAGGTGGCGAAAACAGCGCTCGCGGAATTGATCGAAGCCGAACAAAAATCAGTAGCTAAACGCGAAGGCGCCGAGCTTGAATTTGCCGAAGCGAATCTGCGGCGTCAGCAAAGACTGCTTAAACTCGGCAGCGCCCACAGATCCGACGTAACCAACGCGGAAGAAAAACTCGCCGAGCTCAAAGGCCCGAAGAATTAGACCGAAAATTTGTAGGGCGTTTGTGTCAAACGCCGATCCAATTGTTCTCCCTTTCCTCCGAATCTAGTACCCGGCGGCCATTCCGTCTTTGCGTGATTCACTGGCTCCGACATAAACGCGCCGGCCATCATTCATTTCGACTTTGATCGCTTGATAACCACCGTAGTCGCCGACGGCGAAACGCACGTCGTGCCCCTTCTTGTGCAGTTCGCGCACGGTCTCGTACGGAATGCCGCTTTCCACTTCAACGTATCCACCTAAAGCGTTCATCTTGTCGCCGGTAGGTTCGTTGTCGCCTTCGTGCTGCCAGCGTGACGCATCCCCGGCTTCCTGCACATTTAAATTGAAATCGATTTGGTTCGTAAGCACCTGTACATGACCCTGCGGCTGCATGCCGCCGCCCATGACACCGAAAGCTTCCCACGGTTTGCCGTCTTTCATCACGAATCCGGGAATAATGGTGTGAAACGGGCGCTTGCCGGGCGCGTAAACATTCGCATGCTGCGGGTCCATCGAGAAAAGTTCGCCGCGATCCTGAAACATGAATCCGAGACCCGGCACTACAATGCCGCTGCCCATCCCGCGATAATTGCTTTGGATGAGCGAGACCATGTTGCCTTCATCATCCGCAGTGCACATGTAAATCGTATCGCCTTGATCGAGCAGGCGCGTCTGTAGCGGCAGCCGTGTCGGCTGCGAGGCTGTGGGATTTGCAGGCGGCACGCCTGCCTCTACAGATTTGGCTGCGCGATTCGGATCGATCAATTTCCGGCGCTCTGCCGCGTAGTCTTTCGAAAGCAATCCGGCGAGCGGAACCTTTGCGAACGCAGGATCCGCATAGAATTTCGCTCGATCAGCCCACACGATCTTCTTGGCCTCGATCATCGTGTGCAGCGTCTCGAGTGAGTTGCGTCCCATGGCGCGCAGATCGAATTCTTCGAGAATGTTCAGCATTTGCAACGCAGCGATCCCTTGGCCGTTCGGCGGAAGCTCGAACACGTCGTAACCGCGATAGTTGACCGAGACGGGCTCGACCCACGTTGAGGTATGCTTCTCGAAATCGGCTTTCCGCAGGAACCCGCCATTGGCACGCATAAACGCGTCGATCTTGTCAGCGATCTCGCCTTTGTAGAAAGCGTCGCGCCCTTTCTCGCCAATCAACCGCAGCGTTCTCGCCAAATCCGGGTTCTTGAAAATGTCACCTTTACCTGGCGTGCGTTCTTTGCCATCAAGCGTGTAGGTCTCGATAAACGCTCCGGGCAAACCTTTGTAGAGGCGCGGACCGAACGCCCAGTAATACGCAATCAAATCGGTAACCGGAAAACCTTCCTCGGCATAGCGAATCGCCGGGGCGAGATCGTCGCTCAATTTCAGTTTGCCGAATTTTTTGTGTAGCTCCACCCACGCATCGACGCATCCTGGAACGCTGATGGGCAGCATGCCGCGCGGCGGAATAGTCTCGAGATTCAGCTTCGCCAGTTCTGATTTCATCGCGTCGTAACTCAGACCCAACGGCGAACGACCGCTCCCGTTGATTCCGTAAAGTTTGTTATCTTTTGCGCTATAAACGATCGCGAACAGATCGCCGCCAATTCCATTCGAAACCGGCTCCATCAAACCGAGCGTGGCATTCGCAGCGATTGCCGCGTCAACTGCGCTGCCGCCGCGCTTTAAAATCTCGATCCCGACCTGCGTCGCTGCCGGCACGCTGGTGCAAACCATTCCATGCGTTGCCAAAACTTCCGATCGCGTGGCGAAATTTTTACCGGTAATGCGATCGATCTGCGCATCCAAAGATAAAGCTGATCCGACCGTAACCAGTGCAAATATCAGTGGCTGAATCTCGCGCATCCCGAAATTAACGCCGTCCAGCTAAAGAGCGCACTTGAATTTTGGGCTGCCGGCTATATTTGATTGCCGCCGCCAATGAAAATCTCGAACGATGACCAGCGAGCGATCGGGCTGATTTTGTTCTGCGTTGGCGTTCTCGCTTTCCTGATAGGCCTCGCTGGGGCACTCAAGGAAAATTATCATTACCGCGGCGAGATCTCGTCCACGGGCTTTACCATCGCGATTATTCTGACGGCGATCGGCGTGGTGATGTTTTTGGTTTCGTTCAAGGAAGAAACGAGGCTAGCGCGGCGGTAGTTGTACGGGGTCCGCCGCGGCGGACGCCGATACATTCAGTCGGCGTTTCACAGAAACGCCCTACAGTTCGCGGTCAAAACCGCGAGAGAGCGACCCGGCGGCGACCCTTTTGAGATCGCCGCCTTTTCCCTTGTCGCTCTGAACGAGCGGGAAATTAGTCCTCCATCGCGTCGTGCAGTTGCTTCCTGGCGTTCAGCATGTCCTGATGCGCTTTTTCGATCGCATCGAGTTTGCTTTGCTGATCAGCCGTTAGCAGTGGCCGAATTTGCGACAGCGTGCTGTTCATCACTGTATGCATCTTCTGCATCGCCTCCTGATGAATGGCGACGATCTGCGGTTTGGCTTGATCAAGGATCGGCTGAACCTTTGTCTCTTGTTCAGCAGTCAGGTCTAGCTTCTCGGTAATCCCTTTCAGGCCGAACGCGTGGCCACGCCAGTGTCCAGCACCGCTGTGACCTGCTTGTGCCTGCACAACGACAAAGCCACCGAGCGCGATCGCACCGGCGGCTGCAATTGCTAATATGTTTCTTTTCATAGTTGGTTTCATTTCTTGTTACAAAGCGCTCTTCGCGCCTTTGAAAGACATGACCGTGCATGCACCAGACCGGTTACAAAATTTTGCTTGTCGTGTAATTATGTCATTCCGAGCAAAGTCGAGGAATCTCTTGATGTAAATCCGATCATGGGGCGCGATTACAATTTTTGGACCTACGTCGTTACAAACCGGAACCACTCTGTTTTATACATTGGCGTGACGAATAGTCTCTCACGGCGAACTTGGCAGCATCGTGAAGGAGATCGGCCCGGGTTCGCTGCCGATTACAGATGCACGAAACTTATTTATGACGAATGGTATCGTGACATCCGCGACGCGATTGCACGAGAGAGTCAATTGAAAAAATGGTCGCGTGCCAAGAAGGTGACACTCATTAACCGATTGAATCCGAGTTGGTGCGACTTAGGCGCGGACGTGCTTCAAGGCAGATAATTTTAAGAGATTTCTCGAATCCGCTCGAAATGACAAGCACGCGCGGACTAGCAATCGGCACATATGAAGTTGTAACCAAAGCGCAGCCCATCCTGTCATGGTTAATGGTGTGGATGCGCTCTCGAGCACATGGATGATTCTGACGAAGGCGCTCTGGTTAAAGCTGCGCTTAAAAACGACGACGATGCAGCTCGCGCGCTGGTGCGACAGCTTTATCCGTTCGTTGCCAGGATCGTCCGTGCGCATCGGCCGCGTCGCACCTCGGAGGAAGACCTCTGCCAAATGATTTTCATTAAAGTATTCCAAAAGCTGTCGCAGTTTTCGGGGAACGTGCCGCTGGAGCACTGGGTCTCGCGCGTTGCGGTCAACACTTGTCTCAACCAAATCGAATCGGAAAAAGTGCGGCCGGAAGTGCGGCACGCTGATTTGAGCGTGGAAGAGCAAGCGGTGATCGAAAATCTCGCAAGCGCCAGCGAGGAACTGGCGCCGGACCAGCAGTTAGCTTCACGCCAACTGGTGGAGCATCTTTTGGCTGCACTGAAGCCGGTCGAGCGGCTGGCGATCGATTTGCTATACTTGCAGGGACGCAGCGTGGAAGAAATACGCAAGATCACTGGCTGGAGCGCGGCGCTCATTAAAGTGCGCGCATTTCGAGCCCGGCAAAAAATGAAACAACAGCTCGCGAAAATTTCGGAAAAAGAAAAGCGATGAAGAACGAACAGATCGATCGGTTGCTGCGATCTGCGGCGCAGGCGGACGAAGAGGTTCCGGCGGAGATGCCGTTTGGATTCGACACTCGCGTGGTCGCCCTCTGGCGCGCTGGTACGCCAAAGGCGAACGGCGTGATGCAACTTCTTCGACGGGTGGCCGTGTTGTCGATAGCTGTGATTGTCATATCAACAATCGCGGCGATTCGCGAATTAAATCAGAGCCGCGAAATCCGCGAATCGTTCACGAATGAATTCGCCATCGCGGATTCGGCGATCCAGGATGAGTTTTGAAATGAACCGGGCGTTGCAATGGAAACTCATCGCGGGCTTCCTTCTGGTGTTTGTCGCCGGTGGAATCACCGGCGCGTTCTTTGGCGGATCATATGTCCGGTATCATTTCTTTGAACTGCGTCATCCCGAACGGATCGGCGGACGAATGAAAGAAAGGCTCCGCGCCGAACTCAATCTGACTCCGGAACAACTCACGAAAATTTCGCCAGTCATCGACAAGACAACTGCTCAACTGCGAGATATTCGGAGGGACACGGGCCGGCGAGTTCGCCAGATCATTGCCGACGCACATCACCAGATGGCTACCGAGCTCACTGACGAACAGCGTCAAAAGCTGAAGCAAGTAGAAGAGCGACATCGGCGCTGGCGACATCATCGCTTTCACGATCATTCGGCCAAAGATCCGTCGACCACACCTTAGCCGTTGTAGAGTGCGGTGTCCTTAGCGCACTTCGGCCACGGCGTTCCCCAAAAATTCCGCTGGGCGGAGCGGACACTACAGGTCAGAAGCGCACGCCGTTTTCGAAGAAAATTCGTTCGCGCTCGACGTCTGCGCCACGGCTCAGAAAAAGATCGCGTATTTCAGGCGTGTAATAACCGCCGTTGTAGGAAGGATTGAGTCCAAAAAACATTTTTCCGCCCGGCGCCAGGTGATGCTGTAAATCGCGCAGAAAAAAATCCCATTCCGCCGTTCCCCATCGTTTCTTGGCCGGATGATAGAGGTAAAAGTTTGCAGAAAACGCCGTGATCCAATCGAATTGTTGACCGAGGTCCGGCAGCGGCTCGAAAGCGTCGATCTTATAAACGACTCGCTGCACGGCGAACAGCTCCAGTAGTTCGCCGAACAACGGAACGCGATCGATGTCGAGGCCCACAACGGAGTGGCCAAGGTTCTTCAGGATGAACAAAAAGAATCCGCCTCCGCAACCGAGGTCGAGAACACGTTTTGGCTCCGAGCGATGAAGATTCAAATCCTGCACGCGTTCACGATTCAACCGCAACCACGGCTGGATATCTGCGTATTTGGCGTAGCCCGCAGTGGAATTCGAGTATCGCTGCTGGATTTCTCGTGCGCGGTCCAAGTCGATCTGCGCAAGCATCGGCTTGAGCGGCACGCGAAAAATCGAGCGTTGCGCTCTGCGCCACCCGCGCCGGTAGGTCAATGGATCGGTGAACTTGAGGATCTTGCGGGTAAGCTTCATTTCAAAATCGCTGAACTGTAGGGCAACCGCTTCGGTTGCCAACCATGGGGACGGCAGGCGATGCGGCCGCCCTACAAGCTATCCATGATTTCGCGTAGAAGCTGCGGACCGCGGTAAACGAGGCCGGTGTAAAGCTGAATCAGTTGTGCGCCCGCCTGAAATTTTTGCTGCGCCGATTCTGCGTCGGAAATTCCGCCGGAAGCGATTACTGGAATTGTAGATCGAACAGCAATTTCACGCACCAATGCGGTCGATTTGTCTCGAAGTGGCGCTCCACTCAAGCCGCCTGCTTGATCCAGCTGCGGCGCAATCGAGGAGTGGTCCAGCGTGGTGTTCGTGGCGATGATTCCGGAGACGCCATTCTCTTCGCACACAGCGAGAATGGCTTTGAGTTCAGTGCCTGACAGGTCCGGTGAAATTTTCACGACCAGAGGTTTTGGAGTTGTTCCTGCTTCCTTGCCAATGGCATACAGCAACTCCGAAAGCTTTTCAGGCTGCTGCAACTCGCGCAAGCCGGGTGTGTTTGGCGAGCTGATATTTAATGTGATGTAATCGGCGAAATCCCGCAGCATGCGAAACGAGTACAGGTAATCGTCTGTCGCTTGTTCGAGCGGCGTCGTTCTCGATTTGCCGATGTTGATCCCCACCGGAACGGCCGGCCATCGCCCGCTTTTACGCAGTGCCGTCAATCGCTGCGCAATCGCGTCCGCGCCGTCGTTGTTGAAACCAAGCCGATTGATCAGCGCTCGTTGCTCGGGCAATCGAAAGATGCGGGGCTTGGGGTTTCCAGGCTGCGCCCTTGCCGTCACAGTCCCAATCTCGATAAAACCGAATCCGAGCGCTGCCCACGCGGGAAGAGCAACACCGTTTTTGTCCAGCCCGGCCGCAAGTCCAATTGGGTTTGAGAATTTCAGGCCAAATAAGATGATCGGTTTCGGCCTCGGCTGAAAAGGCTTGAGCGCGCTCAACGCGACATCGAACAGAGACGACTGGCCAAGCAATCGCATCGTCACATGATGCGCAGTTTCAGCATCCAAAGAAAACAGCAGCGGCCTAACGAATAGCTCGTAGCCGTTTTTCATTTGAACCGCGGCCTTAACTCTTCAAGTCCAGAGGTCCTCATCACAGCCATGTCATTCTGAGCGAAGCGAAGAATCTCTGATCATTTCTGTGCCAGTTGTCACGGAGAAAACCGAGATATTTCGCTTCGCTCAACATGACAGCGCTGTTTTCTGGAATAATTACGGCGTCACTTTCCGATGCAAAACTGGCTGAACACCGAATCGAGAATCTGTTCCACATCCACGACGCCAATGACTTCGCCGACTGCGCGCAGCGCTTGATCAAGATCAACCGCAGTGTACTCGCCGGATAATCCTTCGCCCAGCGCCGTGCGGGCGCGATCGCATGATTCCAAGGCGCGACGGAGACAGTCGCGATGACGAGTATTAATCGCGATCGCGCTCTCCGGTCGCAGATTTTGCTGGCGGATGCGTGCCAGAATTTTCTCTTTCAGTTCTGGCAATCCGTCTCCGGTCGCGCACGAAATTCGCAACGCCGGGAAATCCTTCCAGTCATTGTCCTCGGGCAAATCGCTCTTATTCAAGATAACAATTTCGTTGGAATTGCTCATCGCTCCGTCGAAATGCGCGGGCTTCGGCGAATTGCGGTCGGCGATATGCAGCCGCAGATCAGCCAGTTGCAGCGATTTCTGTGTGCGCTCGATTCCCGTAAGTTCAAGTTCGCTTTCCGAAGCGCGTAGCCCCGCAGTGTCGAGCAAGCGGATCGGCACACCCTCCAAATTGACCGTTTCCTCGATCGTATCGCGCGTCGTGCCGTGTGTGTCGCTGACGATCACGCGATCGTAGCCAAGCAGACGATTGAGCAAACTCGATTTGCCGGCGTTTGTCGCACCATAAATCACCACGCGCACGCCTTCGCGCAGCACACGACCTTGATCGGCAGTCGCGATCAACACGACAATTTCGTCTCGAACAGCATCGAGCCGAGCGCAGAGCGTTTCGTCTTCGTCGGGCTCAATGCCTTCCTCCGGAAAATCGATCGACGCGTTGATGTTCGCTAGCAGCGAGATCAATTCATCGCGGATCTTCTTGATTTGATCGCCGAGTCTGCCTTCGAGTTGTTCTGTGGCCGAACGCAGCGCCAGATCAGTTCGGGCGCGGATCAAATCGATCACCGCTTCGGCCTGAGTGAGATCCATCTTGGCGTTGAGAAACGCACGCTCGGTGAATTCGCCGGGATGCGCCGCTCTGGCCCCCGCACGCAGACACGCTTCGAGAACTTTCGCGGAAACGAGGGTGCCGCCGTGACAACTGATCTCCACCACATCTTCACCGGTGTAACTAGCCGGTGCACGGTGCACTGAAAGGACGACTTGATCGATCAACTGATTTCCCGCGCCGAAAATCTCGCCGAGATGCTGAACGTGTGACGAGAATCTGGTCGGTTGTTCTTTGCCCCGAAAGATCCTGTCTGCTGTTTGAATCGCATTCGCGCCGGAAATCCGTACGAGCGCAATGGCACCTTCACCGGGCGGCGTCGAGATAGCGGCGATGGTGTCAGAAGCGGTCATACGTTTGGACTCAAATTGTAGGGCAACCGCTTCGGTTGCCAAATGGTGTTGGAGAGAGAATCGAAAAGCGGTCGCCGCGGCGACCGCACTCCAAAACGTGGCCGCAAATTACAGACGCAATATGTGGCGCTTGCGTTCGGATTGCGGCGTTGCTGCGCCGCTTTTCCATTGAGACCGCCGATTCTATCGCGGCCGGATCACTTCGCTCAAAGCAGCGATTAACTTTTCGTTTTCTTCCATTGTGCCCACGGAAATCCGGACCCATTGGGGCAGGCCATAGCCTTTGAGCGGGCGCACGATGATTTTCCGTTGCAGCAACTTCTGAAACACCGCGCAACCGTCACCGACGTTTACCATCACAAAATTCGCAGCGGCCGGCACGAACGGAATCTGCATTTCGGTGAATTGTTCCTGCAAATAAGCACGGCCTTCGGCTATGACCCGCTTGGTGTCCCGCAGGTGCGCTTCATCATCGAGCGCCGCGATGGCGCCGGCCTGTGCAATGCTGTTCGCGTTGAATGGCTGTCTCGTCTTGTGAAGCACTTCGGTCATTTCAGGAGGTGCGATGGCATATCCGATGCGGAGCCCAGCAAGGCCGTGAATCTTCGAGAACGTACGGAGCACAACGACATTTCGCCTCTCGCGAATAAATCGAAGTGTGTCGGGCGGGTCATCGAGAAATTCAAAATACGCCTCGTCAAAAACGACAATAATGCTGCCTGGCACTCGCGACATGAAACTGTCGATCGCCCGCTGCGAAATCAATGTGCCGGTGGGATTGTTTGGGTTCGGAATGAAAATGATCCGGGTTCTTGAGGTGATCGTTTCCAGTGTTGAATCGAGGTTCTGCTGATAATCCAGACTCGGCGTTTCAATCGTGCGCACGCTGAAAGCGGTCGCGAGTAGCTTGTAGACGATAAAGGCGTACTGACAGGTAATTACGTCATCGCCGGAATTCAGAAACGCGTGCCCGACGAATTCGATCACCTCGTTTGATCCATTGCCGAGAATCACGTTCTCAGGCGCTACACTGAGCTTCGCTGCGATTGCTTTGCGCAAGTAAAACCCGCTACCGTCAGGATAAAGATGCGCATTCTTTAGCGCGGCGCGCATCGCCTCCAGTGCCTTGGGAGAAGGGCCGAGGGGATTTTCATTCGAGGCCAGCTTAATGATTGTGCTCGGATCGACACCTAGTTCGCGCGCCGTTTCCTCGATCGGTTTCCCGGGTTCGTAAACGGCGAGATCGCGCAACTGCGGATTGGCCAGATCCCACACTGACGTCATGCGCGAGAGATTAGATGCGAGTGCGGTAACTTTGCAATTCGCGACGATAAACCAGCCGGAATAGAGACGCTTGGATTTTAGCGCGATTTTGCGGGCTGGCCGTTATCAGAGCCTGTTCGACTTTTTTCAGATCGCGTTCGCAACCGTCGAAATTGCTCCTCCAGCTTATGGAGATCGTCATCAGAGAGCTCTTCCAGATCGACGAGTTGATTGCGCGCGCCTTTCACGGCTCGAATTAGCTCGTCCAGCTTGAGATGCTGGGCTTTGGCGTCGCGGTTCTGAGTGTTCTGAATCAAAAACACCATGAGGAAGGTGATAACGGTTGTGGCGGTGTTGATGATCAATTGCCACGTGTCCGAAAAGTGAAATGTCGGTCCGGTTACTAGCCAAACAACGATTACAAGCACAGCGCCGCAAAACGCCCATGCGCTGCCAAGTACGGTGGATGCACGCTGCGCGAAACATCGGAAGGCGTCCCTGACGACGCAAAAAATATCGCGCTCCTGCTCGTTTTTCTTTCTTTGTTTTGCCCCAGTCGTGTTCGCCATGTCACTAAGTGTTTCGCGCCTGACCGCACAGTTGCGCGCACGTCTTGCTTTCGCCCCGATGTCAGGGCACATGCGGATTGATTTCCCCGCTGTTTTAGGGAAGACTTGACCCCGAATTCATGCAGCAGGTTCAAGGGTTTTCACGTCTGCAAACTGTCCCATCCGGGGCGGCGACTGCCGCCAGGCCGAAGCTGTGGATACTCAATTCCTGGCGGGACCTCGTTTTGTACGTGGGCACACCGCTGCTGCTGATTCCCGCGTTCGCGCTGGCCCAGGCCAAGTGGAGTCCAGAGGACATTTATCTTTTCGTCGCTGCCTTCGGTGCCATGGGTCATCACCTGCCGGGCATGATCCGCGCCTACGGGGATCGGGCTTTGTTCGAACGTTTCAAATGGCGCTTCATTCTGGCGCCGTTGTTTTTGCTCGTAACTTGTGTCGCTTTCTTTTGGTGGGACCTGAAGGGAATTCTTTTAGTGGTTTTCTTCTGGGGCGTTTGGCACGGATTGATGCAGACCTATGGGTTTTGCCGCATCTACGACGCCAAAACAGGAACGTTCGATACGCTTACGCGCCGGCTCGATTTCGCGATGTGCGTGATCTGGTTTGCCACTGCGGTGGCACTTTCCCCGTATCGGCTGAGCGACACGCTGGGCACCTACTACATGTGTGGCGGCCCGTTTATTCCGCCGTCCATTGTAAACCTCGGCCAGAACATAATTCTCGGCGCAGCGATTTTTGTGTCGGTTTTATTCGCCGCGCATTTTGTTCGAACGTGGGTCGCGGGGCACCGCCCAAACCCAGTAAAACTGGGACTGCTGGTGACCAGCATCGCGTTTTGGTGGTACTGCAATAATCTGGTCTCAAACATTCTTGTCGGGATCGCGCTGTTCGAAGTATTTCACGACGTGCAATACCTGTCGCTGGTCTGGATTTACAACCGCAACCGCGTCGAGAAAGACAGCAACATTGGCGGATTCATGCGATTCGTGTTCCGAAGGAGCGGCTCGCTGATTGGGCTTTATGTCGGCCTTGTTCTCGCCTACGGCTCAGTTTCCTTCATCAATGCGCATCTCGGAATGGATACCGTCAAAAGGATTCTCACCGGCGTGGTGACCGCTTCGACGCTGCTGCACTTTTATTATGACGGATTCATCTGGAAAGTTCGGGAGCGCTCGACGCGTCAATCGCTCGGGCTTGCTGGTGGAACTGCTGATGTATCGCTCGGTGGTTTGCTTCCCAGTTGGGCATGGCACGGGTTGAAATGGGTGGGCGTGTTCGTGGTGCCGCTTGGAGCGCTGTGGTTCTGGCAAACGCATCTTGCCGTTCCCGATGTGCAACGGACGGCGTGGCTGGTCGCGGATGTGCCTGACGGCGCAAAACCGCATTTTGATTACGGCTCTGCATTGCAAAAGGAAGGGAAACTAGACGAAGCAATCGAACAGTACAAACTCGCGATCCAGTTGGATCCCAATTACGCGGCAGCGCACATCGACCTTGGCGCTACGTTGAGTGGGCAAGCCAAGTTCGACGCAGCGGTGCCGCACATGGAAACAGCGCTGCGGCTTCAACCGAACAACGGCGATTATCATCTGATGTATGCAAATCTGCTGCAACGGATCGGACGCAACGATGACGCCGCGGTTCACTTCGAAGCGGGCACACGCCTGAAACCAAACTCAGCTGATGCGCACTACAGCTACGCAGCTTTCCTTCTGGCAGTGGACAAGATTGACGAATACGTCAGCGAGCTTCGGACGGTTCTCCGGCTGAAGCCGAATTATCCGTCCGTTGAGTTTCGTCTTGCAGACGGACTTTTTGCGAATGGAAATCTGAAGGAGGCGGAAGGACATTATCTGGCGGCGCTTCGGGCCGACCCGGAGCTGACAGTTGCCTATAACAATTTAGGCAGAGTGTACCTGGCCCAGGGCCAGATCTCCCAAGCCGTGGTCCAGTTCAGTGAAGCGCTGCGCCGCAACCCCGGATACGAGGAAGCCGCGGAAAACCTGCGCGTGGCGAAGGCGGCCGATGCCGAACTTTTCCCAGCCGCGCACCGGTGATCTTGAGCGACCACGCGCTTCATCTTAGTCTCGATGACGCGTGGCCTAACGAATCTATCGGCCTTTCCGTAGCCGATGCGCGGAATTGGGGGCCGCGTTTGCGTTTTTCCGCGCCGCCCAGGCTGATCGAACAATTTTATCGGGAGCGGGCGAGAGATCTCGCAGCGCCGTTCCTGCTCTACGGCTCCGGTGACTTTCATCACCTGACAGCGCTCCGATTGCGTTCTATTGCCGAACCGATGGTCCTCGTATCTTTTGATAATCATCCCGATTGGGATGTGCGGCCCCCGAAATGGGCCTGTGGCGGATGGGTAAACCGCGCTCTGGAACTTCCAAATATACGGCTCGCGAGTGTTTGGGGCTGCGGCAATTTCGAATGTTGGTGGCCGCACCAGATTTTCGGCAATCGTCGCGCCGAACGCGCCGGAATTCTTGAAGTTCATCCGTGGGCAGAAGATCGGCCGTTGAAAGATCGACAGCGGAAGGGCGCGATTCTGCCTGATATCTGGCGCGAGCGTTTTGAAGAATTTACGAAACGTCTCGCCGGCGAAAATGTCTACGTCACGATCGATCTCGACTGCCTCTGCGTGGAGGAGGCGGTCACAAACTGGGAGAGCGGTCGCTTCACGGTGGCCGATCTTGAGTGGGCGCTTCGAAAGCTTCGCGAATTTGCTCCGATCACTAGTGGCGACATCTGCGGTGCGTATTCGCCTCCGAAATATGCGCGTTGGAAGCAAGGCTTCGCTGCTGAGTTCGACCGGCCGAAGCTCGCGCCACCAAACCTGGAAAAAGCGCGCGCGACTAATTTGGCGACTCTGGAAAAACTCTGGCCGTTACTAGCCGGATGATTGTAGGCAAGCGCATCGCTTGCCGTGGACAACCGAAGCGGTCGCGTCACAATTTAGCTCATCGAAACGAGCACGATTCCGGCGGTGATCAGGAGCGAACCGATGGTGAGCCGCGCGCTTAGTTTTTCCTTCAACACTACTGCGGCGAGAATCGTGATAAATATCACGCTCAAGCCTTGGAAAGGATAAAGATAACTCAGATCAAAGCGCTGTAGCAGCCCGAGAGTCAGGAAAAAGGAAATCGTCATTAGAACAACGCCGATGGCGACGCGCGACACGAAGTACGAATTGCGCATACCGTCCGTCGCCGAGAATTCCATCGCTTTCTTGAGGATGAGTTGCGCTGCCACAAACGTCACCAGCGAAATAAGGATGAACAGGAGAGCGAGAAAACTCACAAGCGTTCCTCCATTTTTGCGATCGGCTTTGCGACCAAAGCCAGGCCGAAAACCACCAACGCAATCCCACACCAACGCAAGGTAGAAATCAGTTCGCCGAGAAAAATCCAGCAGCCTAACGGAACAAGAATATCGACCACGCGCGAGAGCGGATAAGCAAAGCTGAGCGGGATGTAGCGAAGCACGTACAGCCAACTGATGAAGCTTGCGATGATTAGAACAATCGCCCACCACACCAGCGGCGACGCCAAACCATTGATTCCGGTCCAGGAAAATGCGTTGTCTGGCGCGGCGACCTCCGTTGCGCCCCGTTTCAAAAGGAGTTCGGAGGCGAATACACACACGACGCTCAAACCGAGCTGCAGCCACGGGTTCCCAAAGCCGGATGGCCGATTTTGCATCCGCTTTTCTAGCGCGCGATCAAAGCACCGCAACCGATTTTGAACGCGGTTGGTAGGGCGCGTCACTCCGTTGCGCGCCGGACGCTCGGCGTGCAGAGGACTGCCTGCCTTACCACGTGATCACTGCCCTATCAAAGCTCATTGGCGTTCGGGAACTTCCGCAAGACCGGATCGTGTCGCGTCGGCCCGAGGTATTTGATCACCCGGCGGAAAATCGGATTCAGCAACTGACTCGCGTGCATGACGTACAGATCGAGAGGAACCAATTCGCAGTCCAGATGTAGCTTAGGCTCATAATTGAGCGGGTTGCTGTAGTAATATTTTAATCCTTGTTGTAGCGACCACGAGATGATGTCGCGCAGCGTGTAAAAGTACAAGTGCAGATCAAGTGCGACACTGTAATCGAGCCCGATGCATTCATCATAGATTGCATCGCCACAGACGAGGCAGAAACTGAACGCAACGATTTTGCCGTCTTGTCGCCAGATAAAAAACCGCGCACGGTCCGGCATCCGCTGAGCAACGGTGCGGAAATAATCCTTGGTCAGCGTTTCAAATTTCAGTGACGATCGCTCGTGGACGGCCAGATACAGCGGATAAATTTTGTCGACCAAAGGCGCGACGTCATTTACCACTTCCATCTCGATCTTCGGTGCGCGCTCCGCTTTGCGAAACTTTCGGCGCAAATCTTTACGGGTCGCCTTACTAAGTGTGCCGAAGTATTCGTCCCAGTTTGCGTATGGCAGCGGCAGCCGCGTCATCGGCATGCTCGGAATGCGCGCGTAAGCATTCGAGACCAACGTTTCGAGGGATGAGCGATAGTTCGCCGGGAAATCCTTGAAGACGACAAGCGAAGCTTTGTTTCTTCTGGCGTAAGTTCGAAGACTCGCCTGCAATCCATCTGCCACCCATGGATCGTCTTTTTCGTCGCATGCTCCCAGATCACCTGTGCCGGCTCCGCAACCAACCATCAAAACGCGCATGGTGAGAAAGTGCGGGAAGACCTTACGGATTTTGTCGACAATTGAGCGGGTCTTGCCCGGTACGCCTTCGACTAAGTTTTGCCGGACGAAGAACACCGGCTGGATCGCGCGCACGTTGCCAGAGGCGTCCTCGAGCAGCAGATAGTGATTCTCGAAACCGCACTCCAGCGTTTCCTCCACGATCTCGTAGTAACGATGATCTTTGCACTTGTGCTGAAGCGCTCGTTTCCAGGCGTCGTGATTCTGCAGGTCGCGCAGCTGCTCAACCTTCACCAGGCCCTCGTCAAATTCGATTGTATTGCCGTGGGGCATGGGGAAGGAAGTCGGTTCGATCGAGGAGGCTGGCTACACCTGCAAGGTTGTCAGAGGTGTCATTCTGAGCGGAGCGAAGCTGCAACGCAGCGGACCAAGTCCGCGAGGCCAGGCTTTCAATCTCTGGTCACTTCTGGATCGCGTTGCCACAACAAAAAATCCGAGATGTTTGAAAACCTGGCCTCATGCTCCGCATTTCGTTGCAGCGCTTCGCTCAACATTACACGGCTGGTGATGAGATGAATGCTAGACCTCTGATCCGGTTGTGTCGTCTTTCTTTGTGACGTTTTCCACTTTGAGCGTACCGCTGCGGATATGCAGGTCGCGTTGGGGATATGCGATCTCGATGCCGGCAGCGGTGAGATGCTTGTAGATCAGGTAATTCAAGTCGCTTCGGAATCGGCGCGGGCTGTGACTCATTTCACGGCTCCAGGCAACGACCTCGAAATCGATGCTGCTATCGCCGAATTTCTCCAGAAACGCGGCCGGCTCCGGATCGTTCAAGGTGGCTGGGTGCTCGCGTGCTGCGGCGATGAGCGCCTCACGAGCCTTGTTCACGTCGCTGCCATAAGCCACGCCCACCGGAAGACGAAACCGCACACTCGGATCGCCGTAATGCCAGTTGGTTACCGGCGTATCTATGAATTTCGAGTTCGGCACAATGATGGCGATATTGTCGTTGGTCACAATCACCGTACTCCTTGCGCGGATTTCCCGAACTGTGCCCAGGATGCCTGCTACTTCGACGCGATCTCCAATCGTGATTGGCCGCTCCGCCAGGATGACTAGACCGCTGATAAAATTACTGGCGATATTTTGCAGGCCAAATCCGACGCCGACGCCAACCGCACCGGCAAAAACCGTCAGTGCGGCGAGATGGATACCAGCGTTTTCCAGAACAAAGAAAATGCCAACCACCAACACGATGTTGCTGACGACTTGTGCAATGGCGTACTGCAACGACCGATCGAGTCCGCTTTGCGCAAGGAGCCGGTTGAAAAGAAAACGTTTGGTCCCCGAGGAAAACCAAAACACCCCCACCAACAATGCGATCAGTAGGAAAATTTGAACGAGGCTGAGAGTGATTGCCGGAAGTGGCGCGGTCCAGGCGAGCGGAATTCCCGCTGCATTCACTGCGGTGACGGTGAAAAAGACAATCGCCCCCAGACTTAGGATCGTCGTGACGATCGCTATGAAATTTGTGTCGATCTTGAACCGGCTGAAAAAACGCCGAACGATTTGGCTCTGCAAAAACCGGGCGATGATCAGTCCGGCGGCGAAAAAGCCGACGAAGGCGATCAGTCCAAGGACCGTTACGTGGTGCTGGCCGATGTGAAACAGCGGCTGCTGCAGAAGCGTCATATCCACGTCCTAGTGTGAACGCGTCATGGGGCTTCGCAACCCAGCGGGTTGCAGAGGCGTGCCGCCATGGGCAACGCCTGAAGTTTCGAAAGCGATGCAGCTGCGATCCGAAGGGGCGCTACTGTTGCTTGGTCGCCTTCTCTTCGATGTATTTGATGACGTCGCCGACGGTCTGCAGTTTTTCCGCGTCTTCGTCCGGCACTTCGACCCCAAACTCTTCTTCAAAAGCCATCACCAGTTCCACAATATCGAGCGAGTCTGCCCCCAAATCTTCAATGAACGAGGCCTGCGGCGTGACCTGCTCCGGGTTCACGCCGAGTTGCTCGACGATGATGTCCTTGACCTTCTCTTCGATCGATTTTTCCGCCATAAAATTTGTTCGGTTGGTATTAGTCGCGCGGGACTTAAATCCAGCTGATGCCGGACAGCCCGGGCACAGCATCGCAAGTAAATGAATTAAAGAGGATGTCAATCAATTTCGGGAGCAATGGCACAGTGCAAAATTTGTCATTCCGGGCGAAGGCGAGGAATCTCTGGATCGCTTTCTGAGCGCATGCAGGCATTTCTAAAATTAGAGATGTCTCGGCTGCGCTCGACATGACAAGATGGTGTGGCTAGCCACGGAGAGATCAGAGGGTCTACGAATGATACACCTTCAGGTTGCCTTCCATTCTGCTTCGAGTAGATGAACGTGATGAGCGCTCCGCCCGTCGAGTCTGTGGATCTTCTTGATCTGAAGTTTTTGCCTGCGTGGGTGAAAGAACCCGGTGCGACGAATCATTACGACCAGTACACGGCAGAAGAGGCGCCTTCTGAATTGCGCAGCCGCGACCGGGGTGGCAGACACAAGGACCGAACATTCCGTTCCGGCGAACGGCGAGGACAAACCCGACACCCAGGATCCCAGCCCGACAGGCGCCACCGCGGCAGAACCCCCAGGGCAGAAGGCACCAGGCGTCGCGATTCCGATCGAGTCCAAAATCGGCGTCCGTCGGACCGCGTTGCACGGGCTGCGTCAAAGCCATTCGAGGGAACGATTCATTTTCTCCCGTGTCAGAACGTATTCGAAAATGTGGTTGCGCAGATCAAGTCCGGCTCGGTTGCCTATTCGCTGTTTGTTCTGGCCCGCTTGTTTCTGGAAAAACCGGGGCGATATGAAGTTCGTCTCACGGCAAAGGCCGAACCGCCGCTTTATCAACTTGGCGAGGACGGCGGAGTCTCCGTGGACCGGGAATTCCTCGAGCGAAACGCGTTCCGGTTCGCGCAGCGCGACTTTTACCAGGTCAATGTTGTAGAAAGCGATCCGATAAAGGGAAGTTTCTCGAATGTCGCCCGGTGTCGGTTGAGCGGCACGCTTCTGGGCCCGACTAATCACCATGCTTACCAGCCGCAACTGCGAAGCTTGTACGAGCAGCGTTTCAGCCGGCGCTTGAGCTTTGACGATTATCTGCGGCAAATCGAGATCGTCAGCGATCCTGCGGTGGTCGAGCGCTGGAAAGAGGAAGCCAGAAAGGTCACGACTTACACCACCTTGCGCGAACAAACGCCTCTCACGTTTTCATCTGCTGCGGAAGCGGAACGACATTTTCGTTCGCTCTATTTCCCGGCGCTGGTCCGCAGCGTCCCGGACGTTACTGTCGGCGGCACGTCGAGCCGTAGCTTGCCAGACCGGATACTGAATCGGGCGATCGAGGAGGCGTGGGTGCGTGAAACCCGCTCGCCTTCAAACGTGATGCAGGAGCTTGCGAGCCGATTCCGGCAAAACGGCCTGCACATTTTCCGCCATCGACGCGGCATGTTGTTTGTTTCGCCAATTCGTGTCCGCGCGTTTGTTCATGAACAGGCCGGCGTGTCTCCGTTGGTGAACGCGATATTCGAAGCAGTATCGGCGACGGCGGGAATTAATCGGAAGCAGCTTTTTGAAACATTGACTGGCAATGGAGTGAGCGAAGACGCGGAGCCGCGCAAACTGGCGCTCGCGTCCGATCTGCGTTGGCTGATCAACGAAGGTTACTTGATCGAGTTTAACGACAGTTCACTTGATCTACCACGGATGAAATCAAAGCGGCCGCAAAAAACTGTAGAGGCGCTTGTGCCAAGCGCCTTGGCGGTTGACACAACCGCCACTACAATGGAGTGGCCGCTACAGCTTACCTGGCGCCAGCCCAAGCAATTGCTGTAGGGCGCGTCTTTGTGAGACGCCTCGGCGTCTATTTCAGATTGCGCCGGCTTTCTTCAGCGCCTTGTAAGCGCCCTGCTTGTTTATTGTCTTGAGACCGCGCGCCGTGACGCGAATACGCACAAACTTCTTCAGCTCCGGCACCCAAATACGGTGGCGCTGCAAATTGGGCGCGAAAATCCGCGGCACCATTTTCGTGATGTGCCGACCTACACCACCTTTCTTCTTGGCCAAACCGCGCCGGTGAATCACGCTGCCTCGCACCGCTCTGGATCCTGTGATGTTACAAACTTTCATGTCGCGAAAAAAGCGGCGTAACCTGCCGCGTTGGAGCGTTGAGGTCAAGCAGATCATTGTTCGGCGTTCCCTAAGGACTGGCCAAGCCCGTCGCTCTTTGAGTTGAACGCGCAATCGCTGGCAACGGTCAAACTAGCCCGACCACAACCAATGGCGTCCGCAGCAACGATCATGGCACAGGACTAATGCACAAGAACAATCACAAATTGCGGATCGGAATCGTAGGAGCCGGCAACATCGTGCGCACCCGCCATTTGCCGGCGCTCAAAAAAAACTCCGATGTGGAAATCGCCGCCGTTTCAAATTCCACATACGAAAACTCGGAGCGCTTCTGCCGAGAGAATTCGCTGGCGGCGCTACCGATGCGCGATTGGGCGGAGCTGGTTGCGACGCCGGACATCGACATCGTCTGGATCGGCACAACGCCGTACATGCATTCGGCAGTCACAATCTCTGCGCTTGAGGCGGGAAAACATGTATTTTGCCAGGCGCGCATGTCGATGGACCTTGCCGAGGCGGAGGAAATGCTCGCCGCCTCGAAGCGATATCCAGAGTTGGTGACGATGCTCTGTCCGCCGCCTTTCGGACTACGCGGCGATTTGATGGTCAAAAAAATCCTTGCCGAAAATTACATCGGCCAGCCCCATCACGTTCGGCTGCAAAGTTTCCACGGAAATTACCTGGATCCCGACGCGCCCGCGCATTGGCGCCAAAAAGTCGAGATCAGTGGACTCAATACGCTCACTCTGGGGATTTACATTGAGGTTTTGCAGCGCTGGCTTGGCGACATCACCGGTGTGTTCGCGCGCGGGAAAATCATTCAGCCACTTCGCGAAGCCTACAACGTGATGGTTCCCGATTTGCTCACGGTGCTGTGCAGTTTTGAAAATGGCGCGGAAGGCGTGGTTGAGTTCAGCGGAGTTAATGCGCTGGCGGAAGGTGATCGGCTGGAAATTTACGGAAACACCGGGACCCTGACGTATGATTTTACCGCCGACGTCATGCAGACGGGAAAGGTTGGCGATCGCGCATTGCACGTCGTGGATATTCCCACGGAATTGGAAGGCGAATGGCGCGTAGAAGAAGATTTTCTTGCCGCGGTGAAGTCAAAGGGGCGCGTGCATCCCCATCCAAATTTCGAAGATGGCCTGAGCTACATGCGCGTCGTGCAAGCTGTCTCCGATTCTTGTGCGCGGAACGAGTGGGTGGCAGTAAAGAGCTGAAGCCACCAGCATTTCTAGGCGGGCATCGTGTCTGGAACGAGATATCTCCTTACCAGCAGGGCCCAGATTAGCAGCGTGATCAGTTGATACCACGCAAAGAAACGGTCGTAACCGCGGCGATGCGCGAAAAGACCGACGACCGCCAGGACAGCGTAGTGACCGACAAAGGGAACGTACCAAATCGGATGAAGTAAGTCACCGTGGATTGCGGTTTGCACGATATCGAGCACACACATCGCAATGAACGCGGAATAGTAGCCCACACGGTTTCGTTGGAAGCGCCGCTGGTGTTCTTCCGCTTCGGATAGGTCGGGCGGGTAAAGGAAAACGGTGAGCATGTAAAGCGTGATCGTCCAAACGATCAGCACCAGAAACCTGTCAAAGCTCCAAGTGACCTCGGTATTCCATTTAAACGTCACCCACCATTGCAAAACCAGCAGCAGCAGCGTGGCGATGGTGAGAACGATGTGGACTTCATCGAGCGGGTTTTCTTTGCGGCGGTAAAACGCGCGACCGGCGCCTGCGAGCAGGTTGGTCACACCGAGGCCGATGATGATGGACATGAGCGCGGCGATGAACTCGAAACTACTCATTAAGTTTTGAGCATTCTGCATGGCGTGTGCTCTCATAAACGTCATTCCGAGCGAAGTCGAGGAATCCCGTGGCGAAACCCACCGTCCAGTTCGCGGGATCCTTCCACTGCGCTCAGGATGACGCGCGGATTTTACTGAGGGCTTCCCTAACAACCAATCCAGCGCGTGGCTTAAATCCGCCAGTGCTGCGCCTTCGATAGGATCGTTGTGATGGGCGCCGTGCAATTCGATGATGCGTTTTTCTCCGGCATATGCCTGAACCACCAACCGCTGAAAACGCGGCGCCACTATCTCGTCTCTTTCCGCCAGCAAAAAGATTGCCGGTGCGCGACTCGTGCTGGCGTTTGCAATGCAGTCGAGGTCTCGCGGGATCTGCAGTGCCACCGGACCTGCCAATAGCCAAAGGTTCCACCAGCCAAATTGACGCAGAATCATTTCGCGCAGCGGCGGAGGATTCTGCAAGATCAATCCGGCAATTTCGGTGGGGTGAGATACAGCCACATAAAGCGCAGCCGTTGCGCCAATGCTCGTGCCAAATACCACGATCGGGGCTGTGCCCTGCGTTGTTGTCAGCGCCGGCGTCGGTCCACTGGGCAGAGCGGACTCTATAGCACTCTTGTTCGCCGCGTGACGCTTTAATTCGTCAAATGCCGCAATCGCTGCTGGTCCAATGCGCGCTAATCGCGCCGGTCCCGTGCTGCCACCAAATCCGGGATAATTCATTCCCCAGATTTCCACTGCGCGATCCTTCCACATCTCGGCCTCCATGGCAGGCCAGCGATCCGCGCGATCCGCGTTACCGTAAAAGCGCAAAATGAAAACGTCTGCGCGGCCCTGTTGACGTGCCAACTGCGACCGTGCCGTCCAGATTTCCAAATCGCCATCCTCGAAAGGAATCGTTCTGCGAACGGCGCCGCCGGCATCAATCGGCGTCTTTGTCGGAAAAAGAATCAGATGGTCCGGCAAATGTCCGAAGATCATGAGAAGAACGTATCCGAGGCCAAGTACGAGCAACCACCAACCCGTTGGAACAATTCTTGCCCTCACATTCCTTTAGCCCACGAAACACACGAACTACACGAAAGGAAGTCGACTAAGAAGGTGATGAAAAGGTATTCCGTCGATCTTCGACTGAAATTTTTCGCGTCTTTTCGCGTGTTTCGTGGGCCAAAGACACGTGACGAGATAAGCGACAAACGCCTCAAATCTGCGATCATTGTTGCTGAGCTTTGGGCAGGAAGCGCGACATGACTGCGAGCAGCACGATCACAACTAACGCCAGCGCGCCCCAAAAAATGTAGCGAGTCGATCCGGTTAGCGTCTGGCCAACAAACGAGGGTTTTGGCGAAAGATTTTCTTCCGCACCTGCGGCGACGGTGCCGCGTTCAGCCTTCAGAAGTCCGCCGGCCACGAGAGTGAGATCGTAACGCGGGGCGGTTGCATCGAGATTGCCGTAATAAAGCCAAACCGGCTGCGCGGGATCCGGCGTCGCTTTGAATACGACACTGCGTTACCGGGTAGTAACTGCGAAAGTCGCGCAGCTCGATTGCCGGGTTGTCGCCGTTATCTGTTTCGAGAAACAACGTATCGCTTTTGGGGCGGGCGTTGAGCTCGATAACCAGATCGTGTTTTGGAGCGTCGGGCGTTTGGTCCCACGTGGCGCGGCCGAGTTCAGATACAAATTTGTCGCCGCGCTCGTCAGTGACTTCTTCCCACAATCGCATTTGCCGATGAAAAAGCGGCGAGGACGATGTGCAGACCAGCCGTGTGATCGGCAGCCCGGGCTGGGGGAGTTTTAACAACCAACGCGAAAAGGCAGGCTTCTTCGGATCATTCGCCGCGGCGGCATTTAAATTGATAGGACGCGACAATGACGTGCGTTCAAAAAGGAACGGCAGCTGATACTCGCCGCGCACGATGCGGATGTCGCGTTGGTCGGGTTGCGAACGAGCCAGCAATTCGGGATCGAGTTCGACTTGTTGCACGCTGCTTTGTGTGAGCGGTAGAAGTTTGCGGAATTTCCATTTCGCGACGTCGAGTTGCGCTCCGGTCAATGTGAGCGCGGCGAGTGCTTCGGGCGGTTTGTAGTTTGGATTGGGAACAAGCGCTGAGGGAACAACGTCCGTTGCGCTGGCATTCTTGAGCTTTCCACTCAGCGCCGAAAGATCGTAGCGCGGCGCAGCGCATTGGGTGTTGCCGCTGAGAAGTGAATACTGGCCGGGTTGGTTTGCGAAAAACGTTAGGCGAACGAAGCGTCTGTCAGCGCGGATGGTATCAATCGAAAGTGGTGGGCTATCTTCATTTTGAATCAGCACCAACAACTCGCGCGTGTGGATCTGCGATTCGAGCGGTATCTCAAGGTGCGCTTCGTTTTTGCCGTTTACATTCACTCGATAAATGACAGCGTCGGCAATGTTGCGTTCGCGAATAACGTTGTCGCCGACCTCGGGCACGGCGAGGGTAACAGCGCGCGTGAAAACCGGTTCGTTGCTCTCGATCCGCAGAGACCCCAAAGTCAGATTCGCTGCGCCAAGATCGAGAGCGAGTCTCGTTGTGCCGGGACTTTCGTCGCGCGATTTGAGGGTGACGGCCACCCCTTCTGCGGGCGCGGTTGTGCGCGCCTTGTGCAACTGCGCCCCGATGAAAGGCACCGGTGGCGACCCCAGATCGTCAATGCTGACGCGCAAGAATTGCCACGCGCCCTCGGGGACTGAAACGCGCAGTTTCGATGCACCGTTCGGCAACTGAAACAACGAATCCCCGCCGGCGAGTTTGGTCCAAGTCCTCCCGTCATTGGATCCTTCGACGTCCGCAGCTTTCATAAAGCGCGTCGCTGGCGTTTCGAGACTCACGCCAGTGATCGGCGCGCTTATTCCTGTTTTAAGAATTAGGCGTGTCGCGCCGTTCTCGATGGTGCTGCGAAATTCCGTTGGCCGTATCGTTGATTCGGCGTCCGGCAATAATCGCTCGATGAGATAGGGGACCTGGTTCCCTGTAGAATCGACGATGCGCAGATCTTCAAGCCCGGGCTGCGCTGCATCCAACGTTGCCGCCGGAACATTCACGCGCACGAGTCCCTTGGCTGAAACCTCGAGCGCCTGCGTGTTACGCCATTCGTTAGGATCGAAGGCCAGACACGTCTGCGCAGCGAGTAAGATCGTCAATGCGACAATGACGCAGAAGTTATGGAGCGGGTGAGACCGCAGTATTGGTTTCATTGTTTTTCGTGGCTGCGGCGAAAAACCGCTGATACAGAAACGATGCGAGAATTGCGATTACGGCGACGGCTATGAACGCGCCGATGCGATAGAGTTGATCAAGCTGCGAAAGATCGTGAAAGAAAAGTTTCAGGACTGTGATGCCGAGCAATCCCAGGCCGGCGTAGCGCGTCGCCGCGATTCGTTTTCGGATTCCGATAATGAGCAACAGAAGAGCGAACAACGCCCACGCAATGCTGTAGCTCATGTCGCGCGCGAAATTACCTGAGAACTGAAATGTCAACGCGGCGACGCCCGGTGTGCTGAAGTAATCAGCGATCTCGATGTTCACGGTGAAAAAGGCGAGCACGGTGCCAAGCGTATAAAGTAACGGCCGCACATTGTGCCCGAGCACGCGATTGCGCGGCGGCGCCAGTAATCGCGCAGCGACGAACAGGCAAGCCGTCGCGATCCCGTATGTGTAAAGATACCAGTTGAAAATCGGGGATGCGGCGCGCGGATGATAACTGAGCACGGCTGGATTGAGCGCCAGGCGAACGAATACAACCACGAGCAAACCAATCCCCGTCAAACGCAGCCCGGGATGCGGCACCCGAAGAAAGAGCCAGCACAGCGCTGCGCCTTCCAGCGCCCAACCGACTGTGATCCATTGTCGATCGAATTGGATCGGGAAAATCAATGTGATGAAAAACAGCGCCGCGCCGCCGAAGAGCGCCAGTTGCGCGTTGCGTGCCTCGCTTGTGAGCGGCGTGCGTTTTACCAGCACGAACAATCCAAGTAGCGCTGGCAGCGCAAATGCGGCCGGCACCAGCCCGGGAACTCCGCTGGGGTACGCAGTGCGAACGAGTTGGTAGATAAGATAAAAGTGCAAGGGACCAGCAAGCGCTGCCGTCGCCCACGGGACCGTTTTTCCGGCAAACCGTTTATGAAAAACGAACGGAAAGATCGTAAACAGGGCATAAAACCCGAGATACCAAATCAGCGGTAGCGTTGCGCGGGTAGGATCGAAATGTTCAAAATGCCACGCGTGCTCCAGCCCGAGCACGGAGACAAGCGCGACCGCCGGGAGCAGCTCGAGCGAAAAGATTTCGCTCATGCCGAGAAGCAAAATTACCAGCAACAACCCCAGACCAAATACAGGCGACGGATTTGCCAGCGGTAACTGCAGCGTCACCATGATGAGCAGCAGAAACGGCAACGTCGCGGAGAGCGCGGGGAGTTGAACCGAAAGATTTGCCGGGTCGGTGACGTTGCCGAACAGATTTGGCGCGCGTGCGCCGGGCTTAATCAAGCGCCGGCACGCCCAACTTACGGCGACGAAAAAGAAAATCGCGAAGCAGGCGAGTAGGAGCAGCGCCGTCGGCAACCCGGTGAGCTCAGTCGGAATTCGCAGCAGCCACGCGCCGACCGCAACGAGTGTGAGCACGAGCACGGCGATGACGGGCAGCAGAGTCGCAGTCGCTATTGCCAGACCGATTGCGAGAACGTCGATGATTAATACGAACGGCCAGACCAGCAGTGAAAGCTCCGTGACTCGGAATATCGGTATCAGCACAAGCAGAAGCGCGAGCGCAGGAAAGATGTGAGTCCACCGTGGAACCTGGATCTTGTGCAAGCGTTGCAACGCTATTGGGACTGCCGCATGAAACAGCGCGAAGACGAAATAGAATCCCAGCGCGGTATAAATGTGACCGATCGTCAGGTAATTGCCCGTCCACGCACCGAGAAAAATGAATGCCGCGAGTCCTGCCAGGGCTTGAACAGTCGTAAGCTTTCTTTCGATCAGCGTTAGGGCCAGCAAACCAAGGTCGATGACGAAAAGATAAGTGAACAACAGCGTCGGCCGATGCGCGACTGCATGGAAACCAAGCAGGTAAAATGCCGAGAACATCGCGACCGCGGCAACACCAATCGCGCACGAGAAAAATGTTGTGTTCGCTTTTCCGGTGCGCTTTGCCCATGCGGCCGCGGCCAGGAATAGCGCCTGAAACCCGACAAAGACCGCCATGAAGATGAGGACTCTGTTGCCGTCGAAATATTTCTCCGGAACAAAGAACGCGCCAACCCAGGCGAATTGCATCAACGCCGTTCCGATCGCGCCCAGGATCGACAGCGCATTCCAGCGTTGCCGTTGCGCCAGCGCGAGCAGACCGATGTCGAGCAGCGCGATGTAACCAAAAAGTCCCAGCGGATTATCCTGGTTCGTTGAGAGCAAAATGGGCGTGAGAAATCCACCCGCGATCCCGAGCACCGCGACGATGATGGCGTTCAACCGCACGGAAAGCACAAACGCGACCGCTGTGATCAGGGTCATTAACAGAAACGTTGGAATGAGACCAAAGAAGGCGAAATGATAGTAACCTCGACATGCAAAGGTCACGGCGTACAGCACCAGGATGCCGGTTGCGCAGAGCGTCTGGGCTGTGACGGCGGTTTCTTTCCGTTTCAAAAGCAAACCGCCAACAACAAGACCGGCACCGACGACGAACCCGATCGCAATCCGCAGCTCCGGCGGGATCAAATTGTGCTCGAACGAATATTTCACGAAAAACGCGATGCCCAGGAAAAGCGCGAGCCCGCCGATCCACGCGAACAATTTCGCGCCCATAAATTGCTCCCAGTTGATCGGCGGTTTGGTTGGTCTGGCGATTTGCGGCGCGCTCGGTTTGAGGAGTTCTTGTGGGATTGGCGGCGGCTCTGGCGTTGCCTTGGATACGACGGGAGCAGGCGTCATCGCCGGGATGGGCGGTCGAACAGCTTCCACTCTTGGCTCGGGCGCCGCCACAGGTGCCTCCGGTTGCGCAGCCGAAACCGTTTGCGGCTGGAAGTTGCGCAGTTCGTTCTCGACGGATGACAATCGCTTGGCGAGATCGGCAACGGCGCGTTTTGCCCTATTTGCTTTTGCTAGTGCGACAAACGGCAGAACGATAATCGCAATGCAAAAACCGATTACAAGAAAACCTAGAAATTCCATTGATTGTTGGGGTTTGGCTGGATTACTCCGGCCTTTGCGACAGAGGATAGCTGCTTTGCGCGGCGACTGTGAATTGATAAAAATGACGGATTTCATCGACGATTTCGATTAGACCACGTCTCATGAATGGCGCTGTCATGTTGAGGGAAGCGAAACATCTCTGATTTATTTCCGTTGCGTCATCGGTCTAAAATCAGTCCGAGATTGAAAGCCTGGCCTCGCCCCGAACGCTTTCGGGGCTGCGTTGTAGCTTCGCTTCGCTCAGAATGACAAAACGAGATGTGATTTTATGAACATTCATCATCTGGAGTTGTTCTACTTCGTCGCAAAACACGGCGGCATCGCCGCAGCGGTCCGCAATATTCCCTACGGCATTCAGCAACCGGCCGTCAGCGGGCAAATCGCCAAACTGGAGGAATCACTCGGCACGAAGCTCTTTCAGCGGCGTCCATTCGCGCTTTCGCCCACGGGAACGGAGCTCTTCGAGTTCATCCGGCCGTTCTTCGAGCACATTGATGTTGTCGCCGAAAGGCTGCGCCAGAACAGTTCGCCGCAATTGCGCATCGCTGCTCCGGCGATCGTGCTCCACGATTATTTGCCGCAAATCCTGCAACGCGTTCGGGCAAAAATCCCCGCGTTTCGGCTTTATCTGCACGAGGCGACCCGCACCGATGCCGAACGATTGCTTTTGGCTCGCGACGTCGATCTCGCCATTATGCTCATCGACAAAAAATCGCGCGCCGGGATTCAGGTGCGACCTCTATTGGAGCTGCCGTTGGTTCTGTTGGTGCACAAAAAATCCAAGCTGACCCGTGCCGAAGAGTTGTGGAAACGCGACAAAATCGAGGAGACCCTGATATGTTTTTCGCGGAGTGATCCGGTTCACGCGTATTTTCAGCGCGGCCTTGAGCGGCTCGGAGTGGAATGGTTTTGCGGGATCGAAGTCACCTCCGAGCGATTGATCCAGCACTACGTCGCCAGCGATTACGGCATCGGTTTGACAGTCGCGGTGCCTGGCTTTAAAGCGCCACCGCAACTGCGCGCACTTCCGTTATCGGACTTCCCGCCTGTGGTCGTGGGTGTTGCGTGGTCCGGCAAACTGCCCGACATCGCACGCCAACTACTTGCAGAACTCGACGTCGAAGCAGAGAAGCAGCGAGGGCGGATTGGAAAAGGAGAATCATGATCCGAGGCGAATTGTAAAGTCGCCTCAATAACAGGGCTGTCATTCTGAGCGGAGCGCAGCGGAGTCGAAGAATCCCGCAGCAACGTTCGACGCAAGTTCTACGGGATCCCTCGACTTCGCTCGGGAGGACTACGCGTATTGCGTATTGTGAAATACGTTCTAGTCGCCCTCGTCCTTGAGCATCTGCTTGATCTGCGCTCGTAATTCCGGCGTGTTCTCGTGCCCGTGAACGGAAGCGGCATGCTGCACCGCCGCGTCGAGGACTTCTTCTTCCCTTCCAGAAATCTTGAGCGAGCAATTCTTTTCGCTCGAGTAATCCCTGCAATCGATGGATTTTCGTTGTGCGGCCATAAGAATTGGAGTGTGAAGCAGTTTTACCGAGACGGAAAAGCGGCGTCAAGTCGCCGCACTCCCAAAGCCCCGAAAGCTTTCGGGGCAAAAAATTCGTGGGATTTGTGTCTACCCGCGGTTAGCTCTTTTTTAACTCCGCCAAATCTTTCAATACTTGCTCGCTGTGCTCGGCTGGCTTCACGCCGGTATAAACTTTTACGATCTCGCCGTCGGGATTAATGATGAACGTGTTGCGCGCGGCGAGCTTCTGGCCCTTGTAATCCATCACTGAACCGTACTCGGTCGAAACTTTCGAATCGGGATCGGCAAGCAATTTGAAATTGAGCCCTTCCTTCGTGCAAAAATCCTTATGCGATTGCGCGGTGTCGACGCTTACTCCGAGAATGACTGCGCCGGCATCACCATATTTCGCGATGTCGCGCTGAAAATTGCGCGCCTCCATCGTGCAACCGCTGGTGAAATCTTTGGGATAGAAATAAAGAACCACCCATTTACCGCGATAATCTTTCAAGCTCACCTGCGAACCGTCTCCGGTGCTGAGACTAAAATCCGGCGCGGGCTTACCGACTTTGGGCTGCGTTTGAGATTCTGTTGCTGCCATGCAGGTGAACGTCGCAAGACCTATGATCGCTGACAAGATTGTGTTTTTGATATTCATGCCTCAGTTTTGAAGCGCGGAAGCAGTGAGTCAAGGAACGAGGGGGAGCGCACGCGATTCGCATGCTGTCGAGGGCGGCCTCGACATCGCCAACTTCTTGAAACGCACGTTAGGACGCCGAGATTTTCCGCGAGGCCGCGGCAAACAGCACGCGAGCCGCGTTGCGCTCCTCAGAATGAAAGCTTGCGCTTCCGTGAGAGCTCTGAGTCAATAACAGCCTTCTATGCCGAGGCCGGACGTTATCGAACACCTTCCCATTAAACCGTTGCGACTGCTTCTCGGTGTGATCGCCTGCATCGGCATCGTAGCCATACTTTTCACATTGCTGCTCGGGTTCACGACGATTCCGGCAAACTCCGTCGGGGTGAAGACTCGGTTCGGCGCTTATCACGACATCATTAATCCCGGTCTGGCCTATGCGATTCCGTACTTCGATGAAATCCACATCGTGCCTACCCAGCGTTTGCAGAAGCTCGAGTTCGGTTTTTCCACGCCCGGCGCGATGAACATGTACCAGGGCGATCCGCAACCCGAGGAAACTGAGACGATGATCACGGGTGATCTGAACACCGCGCTTGTGCCATGGGTGGTCCAATATCGGATTACTGATCCAAAAATGTATTTGTTCGGCGCGCGCGAGCCGGAGAAAACGTTGCGCGATCTTTCCGAAAGCGTGATGCGCGAAGTGATCGGAGACCGCACCGTCGACGAAGTGCTGACGATCGGGCGCCACGACATCGAGACCTCAACGTTGAAACGTTTGGCCGATCTCTGTTCCCAGTACCGATTTGGGAATACAGATTCAGCAGGTGCAACTCACCAGCGTTCGCCCGCCGCCGGCGGTGCAGGCGGCATTCAATGACGTCAATCAGGCGCAACAGGAAAAGCAAACCGCGATCAACCAGGCATGGGCCGTGTACAACGATGCTGTTCCGAACGCGCGCGGCCAGGCAAAAGAGCGCGAGAAACAGGCGGAAGCGTACGCGTTTCGAAGAGTGAACGAAGCAAAAGGCGAGGCGCAAAAGTTCTCGTTGTTGCTCGCCGAGTATCGCAAAGCGCCGGAGGTGACGCGCCGACGCCTTTATCTCGAGGCAATGCAAGCCATCCTGCCGAGGTTGCAAAAGAAAATCATCGTGGATGACAGCCTGAAGAACATTCTCCAGACGCTGCCGCTTCAGGTGCCCAGCGAATCGAGAAGCTCGCCATGAACGTTATCGATGTTACTCCGCGCCCAGCTGCCGTGTCGGCGATTGTGCGGTTTCTGCAGAGCCGGGTGATGACGATCCTCGGGATTCTTTTCATTCTGACTGCGTTTAAATGGACAACGCTGCTGTTTGTCGTTCACCAATACGAAACGGTCATCATCACTCGTTTCGGGAAGATCGTTCGCACCATCACCACGCCCGGGTTAAAGATGAAGCTGCCGATAATCGACAAGGTGCAGCGGTTCGACAAACGCATCCTCGCCTGGGACGGGCCACCCACTGAATGTCCGACCAAAGATAAGCTCTACATCATCGTTGATTGTTTCGCCCGATGGCGAATCAGCGATCCAACGCTGTACTACAATCGGTTGAATGACGAGCGCAGCGCTCTTTCGCGTCTCGACGACATCCTCGGCAGCGAAACTCGCAGCGCCGTGGCCACACATGATCTGGTCGAAATCATTCGCGTAACCAAAGGGCGAAAACCGGTGCGTGACGAGGAGCTGGAAAAGACCGGCACGGTTCTGCCCACCACAATTCCCGATATCGAGTACGGGCGCGGCGAAATTGAGAAACAGATCACCGAGCGCACGCGTCAAAAGATCGCTGACTTTGGGATCGACCTGCTCGACGAACGTTTTAAACGCAGCAAATACAATCCGGCGGTGGCGGAGAAAATCATCGAGCGCATGTCGAGCGAACGGCACCAAATCGCGGCTCGATTCCGTTCCGAAGGCCGCGGCGAAGCGGCGAATATTAGCGGCCAAAAGGAAAGCGACGTGGCCTCAATCAGTTCTAACGCCACAAAGATTGCGCTTGAAACCGAAGGCAGAGCCGACGCCGAAGCAGCGGCGATTTACGCCGCAGCTTTTGGCGCGCCTGACGAGCAGGAACTCTATTCGTTTCTGCGCAGCCTCGATGTGATGCGTGCCGCGTTTGAAAAGGACACGACGGCGGTCCTGTCGACCAACAGCGATCTCGGTCGAATGCTGAAATCGATGGCCGAAGCCGTGGCTCCGAAAAACCCGCCGCATTGATCGGCCTGTCAGTCTGTTTCCCAGCGCTAGAGCGGCAAGCTCCCGCGCTCCTCTTGCTCCCGTAAAAATCATCAGCAGATTGGAATCTCGATTTTTTACATGAAGACAACTCTTGCTCATCAACTTGCTGATTATGCGTGCGCAGTGCGGTTTGAGGATCTTTCGAGAGAAGTCGTGCACGAAGTGAAACGGCGCGTGATCGATTCCCTGGGTTGCGCTCTCGGTGCATGGAAGGAAGAACCGTTTGTGATCGCGCGAAGAGTAGCGGGAGATTTCTCGGCGAAACACGGATCCACAATCTTTGGCACCGATCACAAGGCGCCGCCGGACTGGGCGGCATTCGCCAACGGCTGCGGCATTCGTTATTTCGATTTTAACGACACATATCTATCGAAGGAGCCAGCGCATCCCAGCGACAACATTTCGGCTGCGCTGGCCGTCGCGGAAAGTGTGGGCGCTGACGGACGCGAATTGATCACCGCCATCGCGCTGGCATATGAAGTGCAATGCCGCCTGTGCGACGCCGCGAGCATTCGTGCGCGTGGATGGGACCATGTGACTTACGGGACGTTTTCGACTGCGCTGGCGTCCGCGAAGTTGATGAAGCTTGACCTGGCGAACACGCGGCATGCGGTGAATATTGCCGGTGTGGCCGGCGCGGCCATGCGCCAGGCCCGTGCAGGCGAACTCTCGCACTGGAAAGGCGTAGCCTTTGCCACGGCGGCGCGCCACGGCGTTTTCTCCGCGCTACTTGCTCGCCATGGTATGACCGGGCCCGCGCCGATTTTCGAAGGCGAAATGGGATTCGAGAAACAACTCGGCGTCTCGCTTGGCAATGTGGGCGAGAAATTTCGCGGATCGCCAACAATGATTTTGAAAACGAGCATCAAATATTGGCCGGCGGAATATCACAGTCAGAGCGCGATTGAAGCGGCGCTTTTTTTACGCAGCCAGATTGACGATATTTCAAAAATCAAAGGCGTCTTGATCGAGAGCCACGATGCTTCAGTGGACATCATCGGAAGCGAACCGGAGAAATGGAAACCGAAGACGCGCGAGACTGCAGACCACAGTTTGCCTTACATCACGGCAATTGCGCTGATTGATGGCGAAATCACCGATCGCCAGTTCGAGCCGGAGCGATTCAAAGATCCCGAGGTCTGGAAGTTTTTGCAGAACGTGAAGGTCCAACGGAACGCGGAACTGAGCGCGATGTATCCAGATGCGGTCGGCAACATTGTGCACGTTGATCTTGCCGATGGCCTGCGATTGACCCAGCGCGTCGATTACCCGCTGGGCAACGCGAAGAATCGGCTCAAAGATTCGGCAGTCGAAGGAAAATTTCTCGCGCTTGTCGAGCGCTTCATTGGGGAGAGCCGAGCGAAAAAGATTATCGAGCTGGCTTGGAAGTTGGATGAAGCCAAAAACGTGGATGAGTTGATGCAGGCGTTGGAGGTGCCAGAGGAGAAATAATTAGAGATTCCTCGACTTCTCTTCCATGAGACCGACTTCGGCCCTTCACAGCCATTTCGCGGCGAAACGCAACCGGACGATTCCGAGTTGCTCGACGCGTATTCGCGCACAGTAGTCAGCGCGGTTGCGCGAGTCGCGCCAGCCGTGGTCAAGGTTTTGGTCGGAGAACAAATTAACGTGAGCGCCAGCCTCACGATCATTCGGCATACGGAGAAATTGGAGTTGCCAATTTTGCCAGCGAAATCGCGAGCACAAAAGTAGCGCGAGCCTCTGGCTTGCGATTTGCCGCGCAACCGGGACGGTTACGCTACTTAACCGATGAGAATTCTCGTTATTGGCAGCGGCGGCCGCGAACACGCGCTCACATGGAAGCTGCGGCAATCGCCGCATGCGGACCGGATTTTTTGCGCACCGGGAAATGCCGGGACCGGCGAAATTGTTGAAAACGTCGCAATTGCCGTGAGCGATTTGCCAGCGCTCGTTAGGTTCGCTAGGGAAAACCGTGTCGATCTAACAGTAGTCGGTCCGGATGATCCACTTGCTGCTGGGATCGTCGACCTGTTCACAAAAGAGAAATTGCGCGCGTTTGGACCAGATAAATCGGCAGCGCGGATTGAGTCATCGAAAATCTTTGCAAAAGAATTGATGCGCATCCAAAGAATTCCCACCGCGGAAGCACGCACATTTTCCAATAGCAGCGAAGCTCTTCATTACTGCGAGTGCTTGAGGTTTCCGATCGTGATCAAGGCGGATGGGCTTGCGCTGGGCAAAGGCGTTGTCATCGCCGCCGATGCGGACACGGCAAGATCGACGATCGACGAGATGATGAACCAAAGTCGCTTCGGCGACGCTGGTCGGCGTGTTGTCATCGAGGAGTTTTTGCATGGCACAGAATGCTCGCTGCATGCCTTGGTCGACGGAAAAAATTATCTTCTGCTGGAATCGGCTCGCGATCACAAGCGCGCATTGGATGACGATCAAGGGCCGAACACGGGCGGGATGGGCGCCTTTAGTCCTGCCAACAATTGGAACAGCAAATTGCAATTACAATCCCATACCGAAATCATGAAGCCGCTGCTGGATGGTCTTATTCAGGAAGGTGTCACGTTTCGAGGACTTCTTTATCCGGGCTTGATCATTACCAGCGATGGCCCGCACGTGCTGGAGTTTAATTGCCGCTTCGGCGATCCGGAAACCCAAGCGCTTTTACCCCGAATGAAGTCAGACCTGTTGCCACTGTTGGAGGCAACGATCGACGGAAAAATCGAGCGATGCGCGATTGAATGGGATACGCGTCCTGCCGTTGCGATTGTGCTGGCCTCGGGTGGGTACCCTGGCAAATACGAAAGTGGAAAATCAATTTCAGGTCTCGACGAGGCAGCCAAGCTCGATGATGTGCATATTTTCCATGCCGGAACCAAAGGCGACGGTGGCGAAGTAAAAACTGCCGGGGGCCGCGTCCTCGCCGTCACTGCACTCGGGTCAACTCTCGAAACGGCGCGGGCACGCGCATATGAGGCCGTGTCGCATATTCATTTCGCGAACTGTCATTACCGCCGCGACATTGCTCTGAATGCTGTTACGGCTAACGTGACCGAATTATTGTGATGTCTCGATCTGTACTGGCGGCATTTGTTATCGCTATCCTCGGTGCGAATCTGGTCGCCCAATCACCGGCGCCGACATCAGCGCCGCAGACCGGACCGAAATCGCCTGCACAGCCGACGCCTTCCCCCTCGGCTACGCCCACCGTGGAAGAGCTGGTTGACTCGTTAGGCCCAGCCGATCTGCAGGCGTTCATCACATTGCTCAAGGCTAATTTCACCAACCCGGACGCGATCACCGACGTGGATTTGAATCGGGCAACTGTTGAGGGGTTGTTGGTGCGGCTGCCGCGTGGAATTACGCTTTTGGCAAACAAAGAAAGCGTCCCCTCCGCAACCCCAGGCGCGTTCTACAGTGAGCTGATTGCCGGACGCACCGGCTACGTGCGCCTGGGGACATTGAACAACGCCAACCTTCAGGCACTTGACAAGGCTCTGAGCGGTTTCGCTGCAAAAAAGGTGACTGACCTCATTGTGGATCTTCGCGCCAGTTCAGCGACGAGCGATTTGTCGTTGGCGACAGAATTCGCGAAGCGGTTTTGTCCGAAGGGCAAACCGATCTTTACGGTGCGAAAACCGACAGGACGTCAAGACCGGGTGTTTAGTTCCGATCGTGAGCCGGCATTTCGCGGCCTGCTAATGGTGCTCGCAGACAGCGACACGAGTGGCGTTGCCGAAGCGATTGCAGCTGCATTGCGGTTCTACAACAAGGCACTCATTATCGGCCAACCAACTGCCGGCCGCGCCGCCGAATATTCAGACTTGCCATTACCCAGTGGCAAGGATCTGCGGCTCGCCGTGGCTGAAATGATCTCACCCGAGGGTCGGTCACTATTTCCCGAAGGCCTGAAACCAGATTTGCCCATCGAAATGTCATTGTCAGAGAAGCGACAAATTTTTCAGTCGAGCAGCGAAAAGGGAATGGTGCCATTCATTTATGAGACGGGGCGTCCGCACATGAGTGAAGCTGCGCTGTTAGCCGGCACAAATCCCGAGTTAGAAGCCGCCGAAGCGGCGCAGCAACGCCGCGGCCGGATGCCGGAAAAACCACCGCCGCACGATCCAGTTTTACAGCGTGCTCTGGACGTAGTCACCTCGCTGGAAGTTTATCAAAAACGATAAACGGCGCTCACGACGTTTAGTGTTTGTTTCTAAGGATCTGTATCAGATGCCGTTCGCTTAGGTGTTGGGTTTATACAGTTGACGAGATTCTTCGATTTTGCTCAGAATCAGAGACGTGACGCCGCTCGAGGAACGTATCGGCTATAAGTTTCGCAACTCGCTTTTGTTGGCCGAAGCGCTAACGCACCCGAGCCTCGGACACGAAACGCAACGTTATCACTTTGATTATCAGCGTTTGGAGTTTCTGGGCGATGCGGTGCTCCAACTCGTCATCACTGAATATTTGTTCAGCCATTTCCAAGTCGAAGCGGAAGGACAACTCACGAAATTGCGTTCACGGCTGGTTTCTCGCGATGCACTGAGGGCACATGCTGCTGCTCTCGATCTGGGCGGTTACATTTTGATGGGCCGCGGGGAAGAAGCCAGCGGCGGCCGGGAACGTACGTCCACATTGGCCGACGCGTTTGAAGCGCTCATCGGCGCGCTTTACCTGGATGGCGGTCTCGAGGTTGCCAAAAATTTCATTCTTACACAGACTCGCGCCGATCTTGCGAAACTGGCGGAAGAGCCGTCGGATTTCAATCCGAAGGGCGATCTTCAGGAGCTTTTGCAAAGCACCTCGCCGCACAGTCCGGTTTACGAACTCGTTTCACAGAGCGGACCTGAGCACGAAAAAACTTTTGTCTCACAAGTTGTTTGGGAAGGAATTGTTCTTGGCCAAGGCACCGGGCGGAGCAAGAAACAAGCGGAAACCGCGGCGGCGCTCGAAGCCCTGCAATTAAAGCGCTGGGAGAAAGAGCAGTGATCCGCTGGGGAGCGGGGATTTCCAGCCGGCGAAGGGCTTTTGAAAAAGCGCCCTCCCGTAAGTCAAATCGAATGGTTCAACGCGTCGATTTCGGTAGAACCGCGTTTCCAGCGCAAATGCAGCGCGATTGATTCGGTGACAAATTTTTTCGCGCGCTCGATTGCCTGTTCTAACGAGAAACCCGACGCCAGACCCGCGGCAATTGCTGCCGAATACGTGCAACCGGTGCCATGTGTTTCGATGCCGCGCACGAACGGCGCCGAAAATTCTGTCAATTCGCCCTGGTGAAAAAGTAAATCGATCGCGTTGTCGCCGCGAAGATGCCCGCCTTTCAAGAGGATCGAGGCGCGATATTTTTTCGCGAGAACTTTTGCAGCCTTCTCCATTTGTTCCCGGTCAATAATCGTGGTCTCGAGCAATAGGGCTGCTTCGTCGAGATTCGGCGTGATAAGCGTCGCGAGCGGAAACAGTTTGTTTTTGTAAGCTTCAATAGCCTCGGGCTCGAGGAGGTTGTCGCCACTCGTCGCAATCATTACCGGATCGACTACGAATGGGATGGATCGCGCCGTTTTTTTTTCCGCGGCTTGAATGGTCTGCGCGACAGCGCAAATGATCTCCGTCGAGCAGAGCAGACCGGTCTTGATCGAGCTTACTCGGAAATTTTTGAGCAGCACTTCAATTTGCTCGCGAACCATTCTCGCAGTTACCGGTTCGATTCGCGAGACTTTCCCAGGAACTTCCGCGACGATGCAGGTCACAGCGGTCAATCCATAGACGCCAAGAGCGGCAAAAGTTTTCAAGTCGGCCTGAATACCGGCACCTGCGCTACAATCCGAACCGGCGACAGTGAGCGCGACCGGGACTGTAGCGACGCTGTCTGGGCGCCGACTGCGTTGCTTACCCATTGGATTCGACGGTCAGAGACCGCCGGTACAAGCTAGGCGCCGTTCCCGTCGTTGCCGATCGCTTCGACAGGGCAGCCTTCCATCGCTTCTTTGCAGAGACCTTCTTCGTCCGGCGTCTCCGGCTGCTTGTACACGTAGGAGTGCCCGCCGTCATCGTTTCGTTTGAAATTGGCAGGGGCCGTTTCGCGGCACAAATCGCAGTCGATGCACTGATCATCGACGTAGAATTTGCCCGGTACGTTCTCGGGGTATTTGTTCGCTGAGTCGGCCATGTTTCCCTGAAGGTGAAATGGAACGTTAGGAAGAAAGGCTCCTAACGCAATAATGTGCCCGCTAATCGATGCAGACGCAACCGCAACGTGCCGCTGGCACGTATCTCCTCAAACATCAAAGGCGTTGATTCGTTCAAATGAAAAGAGCATGATGGCCGACCATTTAGCGAGACTTGAACGATTTACCCGTCTAACCCTTTAACTCTTCAACGCTCTTTTCATGAATAAGGACGGTGCTAAAACCCTGCGCGCCTTCTTGATTGAGATGGCGATCTACGCCGTGCTCATAGTCGGATATTTTTTCCTCGTACTCCATTTCCTCGGGGACTGGTTGTATCGATTGGAAATGCACCACCGCTACACCTACGCCGTCGTCGCCCTTGTTCTTATCATCGGCCAGGCAGTTGCTTTGGGAGCGGTGACGACCCTTCTGCTGCGCATGATCCGAGGCCGCTCCGAGTAAAAGATCGATATGTTTTTTCCCATTTCCAACTCCCACATCAGCCCGATTTACCTTGCCGTGATCGGGTTTGTAATCGGCGTGCTCGGTGGATTTTTTGGAGTGGGCGGCAGTTTTATTGCCGGCCCCGCATTGCGCCTGGTCGGTTTGGACTGGAATTTCGCGGTCGGCACCGATCTCGCGCACATCGTCGGAAAATCGGTGGTGGCGGCGAAACGTCATCGCGCGCTCGGCAATGTCGATCTGAAGCTCGGCCTGTTTATGGCTATCGGGACCATCGGCGGCGCTGAATGCGGCGCGCAGTTGATCCAGGCGTTGAAGCGCTCCGGCAACGTCAACCTCGTCGTGAGCATCGTCTCTATCATAGTTTATGTCAGCATTTCCAGCTTCATGATCTGGGAAACTCGCAAGACTCTCGCGCAAAACCGGACGCGGCGTGGAAAAGTGAAAGACGCGAAGCAGGACCAATCCTCATTCGCGCACGTCACCCGCAGTATTCAACGCCTGAACTTTCCACCGATGATCAAGTTGCCAGTCTCCGGCGTGACCATTTCGCTTTGGATAATCATAGCGGTCTCGTTTGTCGGCGGATTGTTTAGCGGCTTTCTCGGTGGCGGTGCTGGCTACATCCGCATGCCATCGATGGTTTACGTGCTCGGGATTCCCACCCACCTCGCAGTCGGGACCGATCTTTTTGAAATCATCATCTCGGCTGGTTACGGCACAATGAGCCACGCTATCAAGGGCAACGTGGACGTTCTGATAGCGCTGGTGATGAACACCGGCGCGGCGATTGGCGCGCAGATCGGCGCCATCTCGACGCAATATTTTGCCGGACCGAAAATTCGCCTGGCCTTTGTGCCGTTACCGCTGATTGGTGCCGCCATCGTCATTTACACTATGATGACCGGACACAAATTGTAAGGCTGAATGAAGATTTTGATTTGCAGCGACGGTATGCCATCCGCGGACAGCGCAACCCGACTGGGCGGCCTGTTGGCCAGCCCCTCTCGCGCTGAAACAACGCTTCTTGGCATTACCGAAAAACCGACCGACGAAGGCTCGTTGCGCGATGCACTCGAGGCGCAGGCGCAGACGCTTCGCGCGGAGGGCGTGTTTCCGGAAATTGTAGTGCGAGCGGGTGAGCCGATTTGGCAAATTCTCAAGCAAACCTCAACAACCACCTACGATCTCGTCGTGATCGGCTCACGAAAGACGGGAACAACGGGACTTTACTGGCGCTCGGGAAAAACCTACGAAGTCATCAAGTCGATTCCGCCGCCGGTCCTCGTCGCCATCGGGGAACGGAAGAGATTAAAGCGCTTTCTCGTGTGCACCGGTGGAAAAGAATTCATCGACGACGCGGTGCAACTCACCGGCAGGGTAGCCGTGGCCGCCGGAGCCTCGGTAACATTGCTCCATGTCATGGCCGAACCGCCCGCCATCTACACCGACCTGGTGCAGTTAGAAGAAGATGTCGGTCGTTTGCTCGAATCAAAATCAGAGCTGGGCTTGAATTTGCGCCGGCAAAAGGAAAGTCTCGAACGACTTGGCGTGCCGACAGAAGTGCGCGTGCGGCACGGCATCGTGCTTGATCAGGTCTTCGCGGAAGAGCGCGCAGGCGATTACGATTTGATCGTGACCGGTACATCACAAGCGCGCGGATTGCTTCGCCATTACATCATGGGCGATTTAACGCGCAGCATTTTAAATCGCGCCAATTGTCCGGTGCTGGTTGCGCGCGCAGGCCCGCCCAAGCCAGCTCGAACGCTCTGGAAAGCGGTCAAAGGATTGTTTGGCAAGCCGTAGGGACGTAGTTCAGGCATCCTGCCTGATTGGTCGTGCAGGTTTCCAGCCTGCTAATCCTGCAGCCATGATAGCTGTGTTAGGTTCCGGGGTGCACGCACCGCAGCAACCACCCCCGCGCAGATCCAAGGTGCGTCGCTGGCTCGGGCATCTGTTCCGTGAATGGACGATTGAAAGCTGGCGGCCGATCGCCCCAGCCTTTGCGAAACCCGAACCCTCGAAATGGAGCGATACGCAGTTGACACTTGCCTGGCTGGGGCATTCCACAGTGCTGATCAATTTTTTCGGTGTCACAATTCTCACCGATCCCGTGCTCTTTCCGCGCGTCGGAATTCGTTTGCCAGTTATCACCATCGGCCCGAAACGCCTGACTGCGCCCGCGCTCCGGTTTCATGACCTGCCGCATATCGATGTAATCCTTCTGTCCCATGCCCATTTTGATCATTTCGATCTGCGAACACTCAGTTGTTTTGATGTGACTACGCGCGTGATCACTGCGCGAGCCACGAGCGATTTACTGAAACGAACCCGCCTTTCCAACGTCACGGAACTTGATTGGGCTGAAAGCAAGACCGTTAGCGCGACTGCGGGCGAGATGGTAATCGCCGCATTTCCCGTGAAACACTGGGGGGCGCGCACACAGACGGACACACACCGCGGATACAACGGATACTTAATCGAACGAAGGGGACGCCGAATTATTTTCGCCGGCGACACCGCAATGACCGAAAGCTTCGCAGCGCTGCGGCGACACGGCCCAATCGACGTGGCAATCATGCCTATCAGCGCGTACAATCCGTGGATCCAATCACACAGCACGCCCGAGCAGGCAGTCCAGATGGCGAACGCCGCAGGCGCTCACTTTGTTGTGCCGGTGCATCACCAGACGTTCCGGCTCAGCTTTGAGTCGTTCCGCGAACCGATCGAGCGCTTCGAGGCCGCGCTAAGTAAAACTCCCGAGCGAATTGCCCTGCGGGAAATTGGCGAGACCTTCGTGCTGCCTCTGTAGCCGTGTCTCTGTGAGACGCGTTCGCTTAGCGTCGGAGCAGCTTACGTATAGCCTGTTTACGCGGCGCGTTCTATCGCTTCGCGCAGCGAAGCGGCTACAGTGCGCGCTTGTGTAAACCGCCGCTGGATGCAATGTTTTGCCCGCTTCGCGCCGACGTAGCTCAGCTGGTAGAGCAACGGTTTCGTAAACCGTAGGTCACGGGTTCGAATCCCGTCGTCGGCTGTTACAGCAACAGGCCCCACGAAAGCAGAGCGGAGGCGTCGCGCCAGATCTTGCCAGAGCTGTCGCCCAGCACAACAGCGATCACATCTTTGCCAGGACGCGTTCCGCTTGCGATCAGGCATTTGCCCGCACCGTCTGTGTAACCAGTTTTCATGCCGTTGCAGTACGGCAGCCGTCGTAAAAGTTTGTTTGTGTTTTCAAGCTCGCGCGTGCGCCCATTAGAATAACGGAAGACCAGCTGAGGAAGACAGACAATGGAGCGGATGGTCGGGTTCGCGTAAGCAGCACGGGCGATGAGCGCGAGGTCGCGGGCGCTGGAATATTGTCCCGGCACCGGCAAACCATTCGGATTCACAAAGTGCGAATGTACAGCTCCGAGTTGCACTGCTCGTCGATTCATCATCTGGGCAAATGCCTCGACGCTTCCGGCATTGTCTCGCGCCAGACACCGCGCGACGTCATTGGGACTTTTCACCAGCAAGGCCCGTAAAAGATCCATTCGCTGATAAGTCTCGCCCGATTTAATTCCCAGCTTCACCGGGTCGCACATTGTATCCACCGACTGCACCGTCACCGGTCGATCGAGAAAACCCGTCTCTGCGACGATCAGCGCAGTCAACAATTTTTGCGTGCTCGCCGCTTGTCGTACCTGATCGGGGTTTTTTTCATACAAAATCCTGCCGCTATTGGCGTCCACGACGATCACTGAAGCCGCACTGGTCTTCGGTATGCCGTCAGGTGTGAACTCGGTAGGCGCGGCAATTGTGTCCGGCTCTTCTTTCGATTTTGCGCGCGCCCGGTGCGACCGGGCATGACTCGACTTTGATCTCTTCGCTTTGGGAGCAGCGGATTCGGCGTCGTCATCCGCATCTTTCTGCGTTACAGCCTTGGCTTTCCGAACAGGCCCATTGACGCCGCTCGGGCGGACAATATCAGAATCAACGATGTCCTGTGCCCGCGCACTCAGCGCTGAGCTCAGGATCAGTGCGCAAAGGAACCAAATTCGATTGCGCCAAATCATGAACCGAAAATTATCGACGAAACGTTCGCCTGCGCAAGTGCCTGCGCTGCATATGCGTGCGATCCTGATCGCTGCCAGAGAGTCAAAAGTCGTTCTGCGAGGTGCGTTTTGAATGGCTTCTGGCGCGGACGCCCGGTAGGATTGCTTGCAAAAAATTATTTCTTGCCGTGCTCGATGAGTTCGACCTCGTAGCCCTCCGGCGCGTCAATGAAGGCAATTCTACCGCCGTTCGTGGAATGTGGTCCGTCCGACAAGGAATGGCCTTTTGCCGCAGCGTGCTTGGCGAACTTGTCCAAATCGTCGACTTCAAATGCGAGATGCGTCAGATCGGGACCGACGACAATTGGGCCGCTCCCATCGAATTTGCATATCTCAATTTCCTCATCGCTGCCTGGTGCTTTCAGAAAGACGAGTTGTGATCCGCGCCCCGACGTGTGGCGACGAACTTCCTGGAGACCGAGGACGTCCTTGTAAAACGAAATGGTCTTCTCCAAGTCGTGTACGCGATAACGCGTGTGCAGTAATTTCTTGACCATGGCCTATCTTATTGGTTGAGCGGATTGATTCAAACACCTCTCTCTGGACAAAGTCCCTAAAACGGCTTCATTGCGCTCCTCGCGAAGTGCACCGGGCTCGTAGCCGTGGTGTCCATGAGAGTCCGCGACCCGACTAGTTTGTGTCATGTCGAGCGAAGTCGAGACATCTCTTGCTGAGGTCTGAAATTCGAGAGGGTTCTCGACTTCACCTCCGGCTTCGCTCGAAATTACAGCAGCGCACCTATGAAAAAAATCGGAATACTTTTTGGACAGGAACAGAGTTTTCCGCCGGCGTTTGTCGATCGGGTAAATCAGAAAACCGGCGGCAAAGACATCGCCGCGGAGTTCGTGAAGATCGACAAAGTGATTCAGGGCGAACCGTGCGGATACGACGTGGTGATCGATCGGATTTCGCAGGACGTGCCATTCTATCGCGCCTGGCTAAAGAATGCCGCGCTAACCGGCACTGCCGTGGTAAACAATCCGTTTTGGTGGAGCGCGGATGAAAAATTTTTCAACAACGCGCTGGCCACAAAAATCGGCGTCGCCGTTCCGCGAACGGTGTTGCTTCCATCAAATCAGCCACCGCCAGATACCAACGACAAATCGTTTCGAAATCTCGGCTATCCTCTCGATTGGGAAGGGATTTTCAATTACGTAGGCTGGCCCGCGTTTTTCAAACCGTTCGCAGGTGGCGGCTGGAAGAACGTGTATCGGTTGCATAATCGCGAGGAATTCTTCCGCGCTTACAACGACACCGAACAGTTGGTGATGATGCTGCAGGAGGAAATCAAGTTCGACATGTATTTCCGCTGCTACTCGATTGATCAGCGTCACGTCCGAGTCATGCCGTACGAGCCACGAAACCCCTTTCATTTGCGTTACCGAACGGAGTGGCACGCGCCGAAGCAAATTCTGCAAAACGTCGAGGAGGGCGTTCTGCGATTGAATCAATTTCTCGGTTACGACCTAAACACCGTGGAATTCGCCCTGCGCGATGGCGTGCCGGTTGCGATCGATTTTTGCAATCCCGCCCCTGATTGCGAAGCGGCGTGGATCGGTCAGGACAACTTCGAGTGGGTGGTGGAAGCAGTCGCCGAAATGGCCATCCGCAAGGCGCGTGAGCACGTTCCCGGTCGGGACAATCTAAGCTGGGGCAAGTTCCTGCAAGCTGCGATAACGCAACGTTCGCTGGGCGAACTCGCCTGAGGCGACATGTCATTCTGAGCGGAGTCGAAGCTGCAACGCAGCCCCGAACGCTTTCGGGGCGAGGCCAGGCTTTCCATCCCGCGATCTGACCATTACTTTCGTAACGGGATCCCTCGACTGCGCTCGGGATGACAGTGCGTTGTTTTTGAGGGACATTTCGTCACCGCCATCATTCGCATGAAAGACCATACGTTCACTTTGGGAATCGAAGAGGAGTTCGCGATCATCGACCCCGAAACGCGCGAGCTGCGTTCGCATATTCACGAAATTCTCGAAGGCGGGAAAATCACCCTCAAAGAGCAGATCAAGCCGGAGATGCACCAGTCGGTCGTTGAGCTGGGCACCGAAATTTGCGATTCCATTGGTTGTGCGCGCGATCACGTCACCGCACTGCGTGCGAAACTAGCGGAATTGGCAGCTCGCAGCGGGCTAAAAATCGCGTCGATGGGAACGCACCCGTTCTCGCACTGGCGCGATCAACTCATCACTGAAGGCGAACGTTACCAGGAAATTGTCAAGGACATGCAATCGCTGGCGCGCGCCAATCTGATTTTCGGATTGCATGTGCACGTCGGCATTCCGAATCGCGAGACGGCCATTCACGTGATGAATCAAGCCCGCTATTTTCTACCGCACGTTTACGCGCTGTCGGTCAATTCGCCCTTCTGGGTTGGACAAAACACGGGTCTAAAAGGCTATCGCCTGAAAGTCTTCGAACGTTTTCCGCGCACCGGAATTCCGGATTCCTTCGAGTCGCTCTCTGAATATGAGGATTACTGCAAGCTACTGGTTAAAACCGGTTGCATCGACAACGCCAAAAAAATCTGGTGGGACATCCGGTTGCATCCATTCTTCGACACGCTGGAGGTGCGCGTGTGCGACGCGCAATCGCGCGTGGACGACACCCTCGCAATCGCGGCACTCATCCAGGCTGTAATTTCAAAACTGCATAAACTGCTCCACCAAAACATCACCTTTCGAATCTATCGGCGGCGTCTTCTGGATGAGAACCGCTGGCGCGCCGCGCGCTATGGCATCGACGGAAAATTGATCGACTTCGGCAGGGAAGCCGAGGTGGACGAACGGAGTTTGTTAAACGAACTGCTCGACTTCGTTTCGACCGAAGTCAAAGAACTCGGAAGCGAGAGAGAAATGGCGCACATCGAGCGAATCATCCGCGAAGGCACCGGCGCGGACCGTCAATTGGCTGCGTGGGAACAAACACAGGACATGAAAGCAGTGGTCGATAACATCGTCGTGGAGACGTACGAAGGTTTATCATTGCCTCAGTAACTGCTGCTGAATCTCAGCTTCGCTTTAAAGCGCGTTGGGCAGTTACAGCGCTTTGTAATCCACAGAAATCGTCCGGTAAATGAGGTTATCGTGTTGCGCTGAGAAATAAAAAAGCTCCAGCATCGTGGTGCCGACCATCCATTGATATCCGACCAGTGTTTGAATCACCTCGGTCTCGCGGTCGCGAGAACGTGACACCAGTTTTCCGGTGCCGTATTTTTCATCGAAGTATTTGCGAATTTCCCCCATGCGCTGGTTGTAACGTTCGATCGACCACTCGGGGTATTCGGTACTGCAGTTCTATCGCAATGAGCGCTCGCTCCTTAAACGTAAACACAGTGCGTTTGAGGCCGGGATGAATCAGCCCCTCAACAGTCCATACTTCGCGGTTCTCTTTCTTTTGCCGCGAAACTAATTTGGCTTTGGCACCGTGCAGCACCGCCTCTACCCGAGCCATTGAATCGTTCCAACGAAATCCGAACGGCGGCACCAATTCATCAGCGGCACGTGCGTGTTGCGCGAACAGAATAAAAGAGACGATCAGGCCAATCAAAAAACATTGGCGGATCATCGGCTGGTTCGAACGAGTAACGCACATCGAAACACGCCCTGCGGTATCGGTATCGGTTGCCTGCATCTACAATTTGCTGAGCGTTTGCCCTCCGCTCGCAGAGGCGGGAAATTGCCCGCACAGGCTAAGTCGGTCAACTTGCAAAGAGCAGGAAATCAGCGACGAAGGCTGTTCGCCGCCGCGATTTTGAATGGTAGCGGTTTGGGCTGCGCGAATTTTTTTCAACACACTGTTTCTGTTTTCACACCGACACGTGTGCTCATTTTCTCAGTCAAGAAAAATTTTTTGTCGAAATCGAAAATTAAATTCATTTTTTTCTTGTCGCTTTCGCAACTGATTTCTAGTCTCAAGCCCGCTGGCGAGAGCAGCCACAAAGCGCATGTGAATAAGTTGTGAACATGTTTGAGAAACTTCCAACAGCAAGAATGAACGACAGAGAAAAGTCCTCGACAGAACGATTGACTGCTGTTGCGCGCGAGCTTCGTGGTAAACATACACTGCAGGACGCCTCGAGGCATTTTCCCTCGTATTTACACCTTTTTGGCACTTTTTTTGAACCGTCGATCTTCGAATCACACTGGGGAGCAGCTCCATTATTGCCCGGCCGCTGTAGGCGATTTTCCGCGGCACAGGCGCATGTGGCGTTTCTGTAACACTGTTAACAACTTCCGTATGGACAAGAAATGCGCGCAGCTATGGCAACGATTGTCTGCTGCTCTAAAGCCACAGATTAGCGCGGATAGTTTTAAACGCTGGTTTTCTACTGTCGAGTTAGTGGAAGCAAAGGAGAAATCGATCACGCTTACTGTTCCAAACAACATTTACCAGCTCTGGATCGAGAGTAATTACATGCCGGCGTTGCAGAATGCGATTATCGCCACGCTTGGCGGGCCGCGTTCGGTGAAGTTTTCCGCCCCGTCGGCGCCTGGCGCGCAAATATCTGCGGAAGATTCGGCGACGGTGAAAGAAGTGTTGCCCGCGCCTCAAGTGGACGCGCGACCAAGCGCAACTGTTCCGGGGCTCAATCCGCGAAACACCTTCGAATCTTTCGTCGTCGGTCCGAATAACGAGATCGCGCATGCAGCCAGTCTCGCTGTCGCGCAAGCGCCGGCGCGTACGTATAATCCGCTGTTCGTTTACGGCGGCGTCGGTCTGGGCAAGACCCATCTCATGCAAGCCATCGGCCAATTCGTCTGGGCGAAAAGGAAAAACATGAAGGTGATCTACCTCTCGAGTGAGCTGTTCATCAACGAGTTCATCGACGCGATTCAGCACAGTAATCTGGTTAAATTCCGGAAGCGTTATCGGCAAGCCGACCTTCTTTTGATTGACGACATTCAATTTCTCGGTGGTAAGGAGCGATCGCAGGAGGAATTTTTCCACACGTTCAACACCCTGTTTGACGGACATAAACAAATCGTGCTCTCCAGCGACCGGCCCGCTTCAGAAATCGCAAATCTGGAGCACCGGCTGGTATCGCGGTTTGAATGGGGGCTAACCGCCGAGCTTCAGCCGCCCGACATCGAAACGCGCCTCGCCATTCTGCGAAAAAAAGCGGACACCATGCAGATTAAACTGCATGAAGACGTTTTCCAATTCCTCGCTACCCGTATCCGGACAAACGTGCGTCGTCTGGAGGGCGCGCTCATGCGTGTCGCTTCTTTTGCATCACTTAGCGGCAGGGAACTGACCAAGGAAACCGTGGAGCATTTGCTAAAGGACATTCTGCAGGAAGAAGGGCGGCAATCGATCACCATCGAACAAATTCAGCGGCGTGTAGCCGAACACTTTGACGTGCGTCTTGCCGATATGACGAGCAAGCGGCGCCCCGCCAGCATCGCGTTTCCACGACAGGTCGCGATGTATTTGGCGCGCGAACTCACGAAGGCATCCTTGAACGAAATTGGCGATGCGTTTGGCGGGCGCGACCATGGCACTGTGCTGCACGCCTGCAAGCTGGTGAAGAAACGAATTGCCGAGCAGGACAACATTCGCCAGACGATCTCGTACATCGACAGCTCCCTCCAGCGGTAGGGCCAAGGCGCGTGCAAGCCTGCAAGGGGCAGAGATGAGAGATTGCGGTTGCCGAATAAAATCGAAGGCTTTACATCTTAGGCTGCTTGTTGGTCACCATGAAATTTAGCGTTACCAAAGAAAAACTCCTCGAAGCGCTGCAACAGGTGCAAAACGTAGTCAGCACCCGCACCACGCTGCCGATTCTTTCCAACGTTTTGCTACAGGCTAACGAAACTGAATTGTTTCTGACAACCACCGATCTGGACGTCGGCGTGCGCGGCACTTGCGAAGCGCACGTGGACAAGCCAGGAGCCACCACACTTCCGGCACGCCGTGTTTTCAACATTATCCGCGAACTGCCGTCGAGCGAAATTCAGGTCGACGTCGATGGAAAAAATGCCGCGTCTATCCGGAGCGGCCAAAGTTTCTTCAAGATTCTAGGATTGCCCGAGGATGAATTTCCACCCCTGCCAAAATTTGAAGGCGCAAAAGTGGTCACCATGCGGCAGAAAGATTTGCGCGACGGTTTGCGCAAAACTTCCTACGCGATTTCTACCGATGAAACCCGTTACGTGCTCAACGGCGTCCTGTTCAGTTTTAAGGACAATAAGCTAACACTGGTGGCAACCGACGGGAGGCGCCTCGCTATGGCGGAAATCGAACTGGAATTCCCGCGAAGCCACGAATCGGACCTGATTATTCCGACCAAAGCGGTCACCGAATTGCAGCGTCTGCTTACCGATGATGGCGACGTGAAGGTGAGCATGGCCAACGGCCAGATCGCGTTCGATCTCAACAAGACGCTGCTGGTCTCCAAATTGATCGAAGGCAATTATCCGAACTATCGCCAGGTGATTCCCGGCGAAGCGAAAGAGCGCGTAAAACTCGAGCGCGAAATGTTTCTAAATTCACTGCGGCGCGTTTCGCTTCTGGCCAGTGACAAGTCGCACTCGGTGAAACTGAATTTCAGCAAGAACAATCTAGATATAACCGCGAATACGCCGGAGGTCGGCGAAGCGAAGGAATCACTCGCTGTGCCGTACAAAGGGCGCGAGTTCTCCATTGCGTTTAATCCGGAATTTCTGATGGCGCCGCTGCGCGCTCTTACGGAGGACGAAGTTTTTCTCGATCTGATCGACGAGATGAGCCCGGGCGTTGTGAAAATTCAAACGCCATTCCTCTACGTCATAATGCCGATGCGCATCAGTTCGTAATTCTCTCGGCCAAACCCGACCGAGGCGGCGCGCACGGAGTGACGCGCCCTACCAGCTTACAAAACGCGCCGCTGCGGCATTGCCGATTGAACCATCATTAGTTCGGTGACGTTCTCCGGAGTGAGCAAGCCGACCAGCCGTTTCATGCGATCCAGCACGGGCACGGCCGGGCAATCGCACTCCTGCATAATACGAAATGCCTCCTCGAATCGTGTGCCGGTCGTGACAGTTGGAATGTCGCGCCGCATCACATCGCCTACGCGAAGCGTGGGATCGTTTTTGCGCAAGGCCGAGATGAGATCGTGACGGGTTAATAAACCGGCGACGTTTCCGGTTTCGTCCATGACCGGAAAATCATGCTGCGAAGTCGCAAGCAAAGCGTCAACCGCTTCCTCGAGCGTCGCGTCTAATGCTAGCGTTCGGAACTCGCGCACCATTGCGCTGGAAACTGGAAACCGGCGCGAGACATCTTTCATTTGCGCCAGCGCTGCCTCTTGCGAGGCGCCGATGTAAACGAACAGCGCGATGAAAATTAAAAATGGATTAAAAAGTAGACCGAAAAAACCGAACACGAACGCGAACCCCTGGCCAACGGTCGCGGCGATCTGCGTGGCGCGCGCATAGCTCATGCGCGTTGCGAGCAGCGCGCGTAGCACCCGGCCACCATCCATTGGAAACGCCGGCAGCAAGTTAAACAGAAGCAACATCACGTTCACCGTGAACAACAGATCCGGAATGCTGCTTTTCGTGGTTGGTGGATAATCCCATGAACCACCGCCGATGAACGCACCGAGCGCGATCAGCGCCGTGACAGCCGGACCTGCTACCGCAATGACGAGTTCCTGCACCGGCTCGTCCGGAATGCGTTCCAATCGCGCCACACCGCCGATGGGCAACAGCGTGATGTCAGGCGTGTTAATTCCGAAAGCTTTCCCCGCCAAAGCGTGCCCGAACTCATGCAACACCACGCAGGCGAACAACAACAAAATGAACAAGACCCCGCCGACTGCTGCGGACGAGCCGCCCTGGCCATAATAGGCAAATGCGATCCAAGCGATCAGCAGCAGAAACGTGATGTGAATCCGCAATTGGATCCCGGCAACACGAAGGATTGGAATCGACCAGCCCATGCGAATTAGTGTCCTCTCTGATTAAGTCGCGCGCCAACGCTGTTTTGCAGTTCAATTAACTCCATGCAGCTTTTTGACGTTGCAATCATCGGCGGCGGGCCAGCCGGCTCGAGCTGCGGCGCGTTTTGCGCAATGGCCGGTTTGCAATCCCTGGTACTCGACCGGGAAAAATTTCCGCGCGAGAAAGTCTGCGGCGACTGTTTAAATCCGTCGTGCTGGCCCGTCTTGGCGCGGCTTGAGCTCGCGGAGAAAGTGCGGGATTTGCCGCACGCGAAACTATGTTCTGTCGCGTTCATTGCGATCGATGGGCGCGGAGTGACCGTCGATCTTCCATTGGGCGCCAATTGCGAGATTTCGGTGAAACGCAGCCTCTTTGACGACCTGCTTTTAAGGCGGGCTCGCGAGCTCGGCGCGAACGTGCACGAACAAACCACTGTGACCGGGTTAAGCAGAAACGACCACTGGAACATTGAAACCGCTTCCGGCGAATTTTTCCAGGCTCGGATATTAATCGGTGCGGATGGACGCAACTCTACGGTGGCGCATTTGTGCAATTTGTTGCCGCGTCCTGCGCGCGAACGTGTAGCGTTACAGGCGCATATCCCGCTGCCGCGAGACTTTGGGAACCGCATCGTTCTACGATTTCTGCGCGAAGGTTATTCAGGCCAGGCTCCAGTAAATGAGACTCAGTTGAATCTCTGCCTCGTCGGCACGCCACCGACAATTTCCACTCTACGAAAATGGGCAGAGCGCCAATTTGACCTTCCTGCGAATCAATCCTGGCGCACGATCACGCCGCTGACGCGTTCGCCGATTCCATCCGCTCATGAAAATCTGTTTTTCATCGGGGACGCAGCTCGTGTCGTCGAGCCGTTCACGGGCGAAGGAATTTATTACGCTCTGCGCTCGGGCGAACTGGCCGCAAACGCGATCGCGAAAATTCTTCGCGGCGATGGCCGGAACTCGGCGGTGCGCGAATTTAGTCGCGCCTACGCACAAATGTATCGCGGACGTTTGTGGATCAATCGCCTCACGCGCGAGGCGGTCTTGCGGCCGCAACTCGGGTCGTTTTTTATTCACGCCGCGCGAATTAGTCCGTCGATATTGGAACTGCTCACCGCAAAAATCGTTCCTCCGACAAGTCGTCATTCCGAGCGTAGCGAAGGGTAGTCGAGGAATCCCGAGGAGCAACCGAACGATCAACCGGCGGGATCCCTCGACTTCGCTCGGGATGACGGTTCAGAGAGCTTGCTTCGCCGCTTTCACCGTGTTCGCCATCAGCATTGCGATCGTCATTGGCCCAACTCCGCCTGGCACGGGCGTAATCGCCCTCGCCTTTTTTGACACTTCGTCAAATGCAACGTCGCCCACGAGCCGGTAGCCGCGCTCGCTGGCCGCGTCTTCGACCCGATTAATTCCCACGTCGATAACGACAGCGCCTTCGCGGATATGATCGGCTTTCAGAAATTCTGCTCGTCCAATCGCAGCAACAACAATGTCAGCCGAACGCGTAATCTGCGCGAGGTTTCGGCTGCGCGAATGCACAACGGTCACCGTCGCGTTGCCGTTTTTGTTTTTCTGCATCAGGAGTAGTGCCAGGGGTTTGCCAACGATCATGCTGCGTCCGATGACCACAACGTGGGCGCCATTCACCTCGACGTCGCTTTCCAGAAGCAAACGTTGCACGCCGAGTGGCGTGCACGGCACAAAAGCGCTCGCGTCCTCGAGCACCAGCTTTGCGACATTTTCGGGGTGAAATCCGTCCACATCCTTCCGCGGGTCCAGCGCGCGCACGATTGCCGCTTCGTCGATATGCTCGGGCGGCGGCGATTGAACAAGAATGCCGTGAATGGTCGAATCGTGATTGAATTCTTCGACGCGCTCCAGCAATTCACTCTGCGAGGTTGAAGCAGGCAGTTCCAGTTTCACGGAGTGCAAGCCAAGTTCGCGGCACATTTTGTCTTTCGAACGCACATAAGCGCGCGAAGCCGGATTGTCCCCCACGAGGATCACAGCAAGGCCGGGCGTCATCCCTCGTGCTTTCAGTTCTGCAATATCACCGCGAAGATCATCGTAAACTTTTTCCGCGATAGCGCGGCCATCGATAAGTTTTGGCATAAGGAAGCAGGCAATCCTGCCAGCGAGCGAGCGCCACGCAAGCGCGCGTTGCTGTAGTCGCGTCCCTGTGGGACGCGCAACGCAAGCAGGGCAAACGCTTCAACGACACGCTTGCCACAGGCAAGCGGCTACAGGATGCGATTAGCGCATTTCAACCAATTCCATCATCGCGTCCTGCACGCGGCGGCGTTCGGCCTCGAATTCCTCGGGTGTACTGCTCGGTTTGACACGAAGCGGTCGGCTGATCAGCACGCGTACTTTCGAAAATGGTTGCGGGATGATGAAGCGATCCCAGCTTCCCAGCCGCCAGCAGCGCGAATATTCCAGATTCATTGGCAACACCAGTGCATCGGATTTCTGCGCCAGGAAAACGATGCCTGGCCCGAGTTCGTAAGCCGGGCCGCGTGGACCGTCGGGTGTGATGACCACGTCGCGTCCGGACGCGAGCGTTTCGGTAAGTTGAAGAATTGCGCTCGCGCCCAGGCGTGAACTGGAACCGCGAACCACATCATAGCCAAAACGGTGGATGGCATCGGCCAGCAAATCGCCATCGCGGCTGGCGCTGATTAGCGCCGCGCCAGGACGATTTGGAAAAAAGCGTTGCAAAACCGAGGGGAAAATTAGTAACCGATTATGCCAGAGCGCGCCGATGTAGTTTTTCGTCACCGGTTTCCCGAGAATGCCCGCCCGATCATTGACCTCGTACCGCAGCGTACGCTCCCAGACCCGTAACAAACAAACTCCGAACGCGATCAGCCATCGCGCAAACCTGCCTTCGATCTTCAACTTTTCTTGCGCGACGTTTTCGTCGACCCCTTTTGTTCACCCCAACGATATGTACCCTGGCTGGGCAACCCGACTTGATCCAGGATGCGCCAAACCACAGTGTCGACGACGGCGGTGAGGGAACTGGGACGGCTGTAGAAGGATGGAATCGCGGGGAGAACAATCGCGCCAGCTTCAAGCAAAGTCACGACGTTGCGGGCGTGAATCAAGTTCCACGGTGTTTCCCGGGGGACGAGAATCAGTTTCCGTCGTTCCTTCAAGAAGACATCGGCCGCGCGCAAGAGGACGCTGTCGCTGGAACCGGAAGCGATTCGCCCCAGCGTGGCCATCGAGCAAGGGACGATCACCATCGCGTCGAAACGCGCCGAGCCGCTCACAAACGGCACGTTCATGTCACTTTCCGAATGGTGGGAAACTTCCGCAGGAATTCTGAAACTATCGAGTTCCTGTTTCGCAACCTCCCTGGCGTACGCGCTCGTAACGAGATGCACTTCGTGCGCCGCGCAGTCGATTTGCTCAAGCAAGCGTTGCAGATAAATCGCTCCACTTGCACCAGTCGCGGCGATTACGAGTTTCATAGTAGTTCGGTCATTCCGAGCGGAGCGAAGCGTAATCGAGGAATCCCGCGGAGCAACCAAACGGTAACGCTACGGAATTTGATTCGCTCACTCCCCGTTCGCTCAGCCTCCGGCCTTCCCGTCCTTGTCGCGGCTTCCCCAAGCCGCTCCATTCTCGACTTCGCTCGGGATGATGAAGCGAGACAGTCATAACACCGACAAATAATACGGCAACATGTCCCGCCAGTAATTCCAATCGTGGCCGCGCCATTTTCCGTCGTCGAGCCAGTAATTAAAGCCCTTGGAATATAAAATTCCCGAGAGCCGATAGGATTCATCCCGCGTGTTGTCCCATTCGCCGGTGCCGATGATGATGTCCATGTGATTGTATTTCCACGCGATGGCTATTGCACTCCCGCCGCGCCAGGTCGAACACGTCACGCACGATCACTTTGCGTACGCGTTATGAGTGCGCATGCGACCAGCCGGATGGATTGATTTGTTGTAAAACTTTCCAGATCGATTGCGTCCGGGCAGTACACCGTAACGTGCCCACGTCGACAAACGAGCTCACCGAGCCAACGAGTCCGAAATCCTTGTTTTGGTGGTAACGGCCAAAGGAAGTGGGAAAGATGATCAAGGGGAATCCACCGCCGATTCCGAAAGCGAGCATCTCAACCTCGCGACCAAGCCACGGTGTATCCCATTTGATGTGACATTCGTTCATTCGAAGTAGCGAGACCATCTTGGTTGCGCTGCCGGAAAATGCCAATTCCGGCACACGGATTCGTCCTGCTGCGAATCAAGCCGCTTGCGCTGCGTTTCTTCTTCAACGAAGCGTTTCGATTCGATGCGCAAACATACGCTGACTGGAAACATCAAAGTGCATCGCGCATTTCCATCGAAGTTTCTCGGTAACCGGCGGGACATTCTGGTGTATCTGCCGCCCGGTTACCGGCGATTCTCATGGCGGCGGCATTCGGTGCTCTATTTGCACGACGGACAAAACGTATTTGACGCAGCAACTTCCTTCGGTGGCATCGAATGGGGTGTGGATGAGACAGCGGAACGCCTGATTCGCACCAAAGTTATCGAACCGCTCATCATTGTCGCAGTCGCGAACATGGGCGAGGACCGAGTCCACGAATACACGCCCACACCCGGCGTCATCGAAGCTAAAGGCAGACGGAAGAAACGCAGCCGCGGTTTGGCGCGACTGTATGGCCGTTTTCTGGTGGACGAACTGAAACCTTTTATCGACCGAACTTATCGGACTCGGCGAGGTCCGACATTCACAGGCTTAGGTGGCTCGTCTCTGGGCGGTCTTGTGACGATAGCGATTGGCATTTTGTACCCGGAAAAATTCCGCCGGCTGATGGTGATGTCGCCATCCGTCTGGTGGGACAACTTCGCGATTTATCGACTGGTCGATTCTATTGAGCGAAAACCACTATTAAAAATTTGGCTCGATACCGGAACAGCCGAGCCGGGCTGGGAACAAACTCGCGAACTATGCAAACGACTGGTCGAGAAAGGGTGGGAACCGGCCAAGGAGATTCAATATATGGAAGCCGACCACGGCGATCATAGTGAAGCAGCCTGGGCGGCAAGAGTCGAACCGGCGCTGCGCTTTTTATTTCCAGCGGGGAGGTAAGACTGTACGTTCCCTGTGGGAAGCGTGACGCTGATATGACGTTATGACGCGTCGCCCACAGAGCGACGGCTACAGTTTCGCTACCGGAGGCACCGGCGGCGGATTCGGCGGCAACGGTTCAGGTGGAGGTACAGGCGGTGGCGGAGTTGGACGCGGCGGTGACGGAATCTCTGGCATTGTGTTCCAATTAGACAATCGCTTTTACTGCAGTGGTTTGCCGTAAACTTGATAAACACGAACGAAGCCGCCGATAAAATCCCAATCCTTTTGATAAGAAAAAGCGCGATCGCGCGCAGACCACGTGAGATCGCGCGGCGACTCTGGATGATTGGGATCGTACACGAGATAGTGATCACCCGGGATTCGGTGATGAAGATTTCAGCTTATAAATCAAAACCGAGTGATTGATGCTGAACCGGGGATAAGTTGTAAGAAATGCGACGAAAAACTCGCCGCGCGCCAAAGCTGCATTCAGTTGAGCGTGAGTCCGTTCCTGGTAGCCCGTACCGTCTTGAAACATCATCCGGGCATTGCTCATTCGGAAGTAACTCGGCCAACCATGTCCGATGTTTAATTGCACGAGTTCGCGATGGGCCTTGCTCATTTCTTTCAGGTTCTTGTATCCCGGGAAGACAATTCTTTGATTTGCCGGCAACGGCTCCGTCCAAGTCGCCTGACGTGTCACGGCGCGAATGCGAGCCGCCAGCGACGCATCATCCAGGGGAGTACTTCGCGGCTCGAAACGTGCAAACTTTTTGAATTGCAAGGCCGTGCGGGACATCACGAAGCAGTGCCGATTATATGCGTCTTTCTTCGTAGCTGACGATTTTCGCAAAGAAGCGTGTCCCTCGTGATACTCGAACACTGTTTGATTAGCGAAAGCGAAGGTGTCGCGATCAAAACGGAACTCCGACGCGGCGCCGTCGGCACGCGCGAACGCGACAGCAAAAGCAACGAAGCCCCAAGCCCCCACCGATTTGCCCCAGGTCTCGAACATCACATCAAATGCGAGCCGGGGCCGTGACAGTTTTTCCTTCCGAAAACACACCGAGACGGCGAAATTTCTGATATCGTTTCTCCAACAATTCCGCGACCGGAATCTGAGAAATTCGCTCCAAGCTCCGGCGCAGCGCTTCTCCAAGATTCGCAGCGGCAGAATCATAATCGCGGTGCGCGCCGCCCTCCGGCTCGGCAATGATTTCGTCAACCACCTCGAGTTTCAAAAGATTCTGCGCAGTTAATTTGAGCGCCTCAGCGGCTTCAGCAGCATGTCGCCGGTCTCTCCACAAAATCGCGGAGCAGGCTTCCGGACTAATTACTGAGTAATAAGCGTTCTCGAAAATCAAAACGTGATCTGCGACCCCGATGCCGAGCGCACCTCCCGAGCCGCCCTCGCCGATCACCGCGGCAATGACGGGAACGCGCAGCTTCATCATCTCACGAAGATTCACAGCAATCGCCTCAGAAATGTGGCGCTCCTCCGATCCGACTCCTGGGAAAGCGCCCGGCGTATCGATGAGAGAAATCACCGGCATCCCGAATTTTTCGCCGAGACGCATCAAGCGCAGGGCCTTGCGATAGCCCTCCGGATGCGCGCATCCGAAGTTGCGCATCACGTTCTCCTTGGTGTTGCGCCCCTTTTGGTGAGTGATAACGACGCAACGCTGGCCGCCGAGCAATGCCATTCCGCATGGCATTGCTCGATCGTCGGCAAAGCGGCGGTCGCCGTGCAATTCGACCCAGTTTGTAAAACAGCGTTGAATGTAATCGAGCGCGAACGGCCTTTGAGTGTGCCGGGCGATTTGGACCCGCTGCCAAGCCGTCAAATTACCGTAAACATGACGGCGCGTTTCCCGAAGCTTTACCTCAAGTTCTTTCACCGCCGAGCCGAGATCGACGTCGTGCTTTGTGGAATGACTCTGCAAGTCCTGCAGCCGCCGTTCCAATTCAAAGATCGGCTTTTCAAAATCGAGCGGTTGCCATTCCATGAGCGTTACAGCGTTAAGGCGTTAAAGTGGGATTTGTTCTTTGTCATTCTGAGCGAAGCGAAGAATCTTGATTATTCCTCGCGGTTGACCTGCTGCAAGCCGATATCAGAGATGTTTCGCTCCGCTCAACATGACAAACCACGAAAACGCTTGAACGCATCACGCTTCAACGCTTCAACGCTATTAGTCAATAATCGTCACAGAGGTGCGATTGTTTACAAGCGTGCTTAGCTCCTCGAGATCCATCGCGGCCAGACCGAGACCCGTCGGCGGGGGTGGTTGGTCGAGATTGGGGTGCGTTGCATCCGGCACTGCGTACAACGTATAAGCTGGAGCGCCGGCCAGCCTGATCCACTTTGTGCTGGCCAGATACTCCTTGCTACCGAGGCCAACGCGTTTGCCACCTTTCCAAGCCATCGTCTCGGCAACTTTCGCCGTGATTTTAGCCGGTTGTTTCTGCGGCAGCTTTGCCTCGCGCACGTGGTATTGCTTGAAAAACGCGCCGTGGTTCAACACCACAATCAGGTTCGCTTTGCGCTGGATCACCATGGAGAAATCGGGATGTGAGATGAGCAGCCGGTCGCCAATCCGCAGCATGGTACCGCTCATATTGTTCATGCGCATGATCATCTCCGGAGTCGTCTGTAGCTTGCGCGCAATTTTCGCCAGCACGTCGCCGGGTTTCACAATGTATTCGGTCTTTTCCGGAGATGGACGACGCGACAACAAAATTGCGATGTTCACGTCCCCAAGGATATCCCGGGCTTCATCGAGGTGTTTCCCGTTGGGATATTTTTGGATAAAAGCCACAAGCGCATCACGCGTTTCGGTGAGTTTTCCATCCTCGCGCAGCTTAACCGCCGCTTCAAAATCCGGCAGGCTGACGTCCACCGCGGGCGGCGGAGTGACTTCTCCGCGCTGTTCCTTTTTCACTTCGATCTCTTCTTTGACGAAGGTGTTGTAACCGAACCAGGCGGCCCCGCCGAAGATCGCCAGCGCCAGCAGTAGGACGAAAAGCCATTTCATTAGACGAACAGGGAAACGCCGAACGTCTAACGTCGAACGCCTAACGCCCAACTCAGAAGCAGTCCATTGAGTGTTCAGTGTTGGGCGTTGAGCGTTGAGCGTTTTCTGCATCCCGAATTGGGTCCTCCGCTTCTGTGACCCGCTTTTCGCCAGGACCTAACTGGTCTCCCCACCTGGGAAAAACCGATGCCAAAGGCGTCCAATTGTAGGCTCTTCCCGGTTTGTCCAGGTAAAGTGGCAATCCTGACAGTAAAATTCTTTCGGAATAATTTTAAGGGCACAAAGCACGCCGACGAGTGCAGGCGTCAAAAATTTCCGCGTCATCTGCGGGTACTCGATACTTGAAGAGTTGCACTGCGGGCAGCGAATCAGGGCAGCCGAGATGTCTGGATCAGTTGATTCCCATTCGATCATCAGACTTTGCGCCTTCTCGAAATCGTTGTCCTCCACCATGACTTTAGCGTTCGCCTGTGGCTTGGACATGAAGCCGAACTGCTGCATGGGGGCCTCATTGTGAACGTCGGCCTTGATCCCCGAATCCTCAAAACGCCGTTTAAGCTGACGCGCTTTGGCCGGCTCATTAAACGTGGCAATGGTCACCATAAAATCTCCTCCATACGCGGCGGCACATCGCTTTGATCAAACATCAAATCGCCGTCGAACGCAAGATTTTGACATCGGAGTGATTTGCCGGTTCAGCGGACGCGCCTAATGCGCCGGTGGAGGGAACCATTTGTAGAGGATTAAGTAAACGAGAACTCCGGTAACCGACACGTACAGCCAGATTGGGATCGTCCAACGCGCGATCCGCTTGTGCCGGTCCCATCGGCGACGAAAAACCGGAACAAGTGTCAAAATGACCAACGGCAGCGTCACAAACGCCAACAGAACGTGCGAGGCCAGGATCGGAAAATAAACCCCCGCGATCCAGCCGGTGTACCCGGAAGATTTCTCGCCAACGCGCGCATGATAAGTGATGTAGCCGATCAGAAAACAGACAGACGAGAGAAGCGCCATAATCATGCACACCATGTGACGGCGCCACGCGCCGCGCCGGATGAAGTACCAACCCATGGAAATAAAAATGGTGCTCACGAGATTAAACGTGGCATTGAGGGCGGGCAGGTCGGAGGTTGAAATCACGTTGAAGCGGCTGAACCGTTAAAATTAAAATGTCATTCCGAGCAAAGTCGAGGCTGCAACGCAGCGGACGAAGTCCGCGAGGCCAGGCTTTCAATCCCGTTGCATCAGTTCTCGCTAACACTCCGGGATCCTTCGACTCCGCTTCGCTCCGCTCAGGATGACCAATTGCTCCTCCGACGCTTAAACGGTTTAACGCCTCATTACGCATGCCTGCCGCTGTGGAACAACCCCAGGTTCATCATTCCGCGCAAACGCCACGATTGCGCGGGGCACGTCGCGTCGCTGCGATTGCAATTCGTCTGACAATTCTCGCCGCCATGATTGCAATCACTGGCGGCGGTTATTATCTCGCGCGACGGGGATTTGGTCGTGAATGGCGGTACCGCGTCGTGGAAGAGCTACACAAACGCGGCGTCGAAGCTCAGATCGGACGGCTAACGCTGGACCCGTTCCGCGGTCTGGTCGCGAAAAACGTAAGGATTTTCGATTACAGAAACCGCGAAAACACATTAGCCCGGATCAGCGAAGTCTCTCTCGATATTAATTACGCAGCACTCATCCATCATGAACCGTTTCTTAACGCGCTGGATGTGCGCGACGCGCAGATCACATTTCCAATCAAGACCGCCGAAGGAAAGGCCAGTCGCGCGCAACTGACTAACCTCCGCGCGCACATTTATTTTCCGCCGGAACAGATTTACGTCAGTCAGGCGGAAGGAACTTTTTGTGGGATTCGACTGTCAGCGAGAGGACAATTAATCAAGCGCGCCGATTACAAGCAGTCGGCATCAATCACACCGGAAGAATGGCAAAAGCGATTGTCGCTTGCCCAGCGTGTCGTGACTGAACTGCAAAAGTTCAGTTTCCCCGCAGGGCCTCCTTCTTTGCAGTTGAAGTTCAGCGGAGACATCGCAGAGCTCGAAAACGCCAGAGTCGAAGCGACCCTGCGCGGGGAACGATTACAACGCGGCAGCTACGAAATTAATAATCTCTCCGCCGCGGTTGAATGGAACAATCATCGGTTGGATATCGCGCATTGTGAATGGAGCGACGGAAAAGGCGCCTTCGCCGGTCGCGGCGAGTGGAATCGAGAAAGCAACATCGCCAAATTCCAGATTCACAGCACCCTGAATTTGAAAGCATTCCTCGATGCTTTCGGCGTTGGTGAACCGATGGCAGATGTAGAATTTCACTCTCCGCCTCTGCTCGAAATCACCGGCTCGATAAACATGGGCGCCGAGCAATTCCAACCGGACATGGTCGGACATGCCGCTTTTGGACAGTTCACTTATAAGAAGGTACCGTTTTCTGACCTCAGCGCGGATTTTTCGTGGGACGGCGAGCGCACTTTGGTTCGGGAGCTACGCGTACGCCATCAGACCGGCCAACTCAGAGCAGATCTCTTCGACGCACCCAACGATTTTCGGCTAAACCTTGAGAGCACCATGTCGCCAGAGGCAGTGCGCCCGCTCGTTCCACCGAAGTCAAACGAGTTTCTGCGAGAATGGCAGTGGCAACGTTCGCCTGCGATCCGGATGGCAATTCGAGGCACAGACCGCAATCCCGAGAGTTGGCAGGGCGACGGCACAGTTGCTCTGGGGCGCACCCGGTTTCGCGGAACATGGATGAACGGCGCCAACACCAGGATTCATTTCGCCGACGGCGCGGTCACTTGTGAAGATATTCAGGTCACGCGGGACGAAGGCACCGGTTCCGGCAGTTTCACCTACGATTTCAAAAACCACGAGGTGCGGATTTCGAATGTCCGCAGCTCGTTGTATCCGGCAGAAGTAATTTTCTGGATCGATCCGAAGGCTTCGAAAACTGTTGTTCCTTACAAGTTCCGGCGTCCGCCGAATGTCGTCGCCAATGGTGTTTACCAGTTCCGCGGCGGCAAGAACACACGACTGGAAATCAAGGTCGATGGTGCGGGAGGAATGGACTACGTGTTTCTCGGCAAAACGCTGCCGTTCGATCGTGTCTCGGCGCGATTGCTCTTCACGAACGAACACCTGCAAATTGGCGATGTTCGCGCGGATCTCCTCGCCGGCACGCTGCGCGGGAATGCTGACATCTCGCTGGCACGAAACGATCCGCGTCACCATGCCACTCTATCCGTGAGCGAAATCAATTTCCCGCGACTGACTGACTTGTACTTCAATTACAAAACTGCGCAGGGCCTGTTACGCGGCACGTATGAGTTCACCGGCCTGGGCAACAACTGGCGAACGATGCGAGGCAAAGGGAAAATTGAAGTAAGCAACGGAGACGTCTTCGCGATACCGATTTTTGGGCCGCTCTCAGGAATTTTGAACCACATCGTGCCCGGCAGCGGATACAGCATCGCCCGCAAAGCAAACGCCGAATTCACCGTCGAGAAAGGCATTATTCACACCGAGGATTTCGAGGCCGCGGGTTCTCTCTTCAGTATGCTCGGCAACGGCGACATTCATTTTCTCGATGATAAACTCGACTTCAATCTGCGGCTGGACATGAAAGGGCCGGGCATAGTGCTGATGCCGATGTATAAACTTTTTGAATACGCCGGCGAAGGGAGCCTCAAGAAACCCGATTGGCATCCAAAGCGGTTTTAAAAAGAGCAGTGACAAAAAAAGAAACCGGGAAACGGCGAAACGGCGAAACGGCGTCCTCCCCGATTCGCCGATTCGCCGACTCGCCGTGTCAACCTCTCCTAGGCGCGCACATGTCCATCCGCGGAGGGGTGAGCATGGCGATCGAGCGCGCGCGATCGATCCACTGCACCGCGATGCAAATGTTTGTAAAAAACAACATGCAGTGGTTTGCCAGACCACTGACCCGCGAGGAAATCCGCGCGTTTCTCAATCACGTCCAGCGTGGCGAATTGTTGTCGGTATTTGGACACGCCAACTACCTGATCAACCTCGCTGCGACGAATCCGCTATTTCACACGAATTCCATCCGGGCCCTCGCCGAAGAACTAGTCCGCGCAGATCAACTTGAACTCCCGTTTTTGGTCTTGCATCCGGGTGCGCACCTGGGCGCGGGCGAAGAAGCAGGTTTGAAGAAGATCGCTGATTCAATCGAGGAGGTGTTTCGGAAGATTCCGAAAGTGAAAACGAAAATCGCGCTCGAGATTACAGCCGGCCAGGGTTCGTGCATCGGTCATCGATTCGAGCATCTGGCACACATCATCGCGAACGTGCGCGAGCCGGAGCGTCTGCGCGTGTGCCTCGACACCGCGCATCTGTTCGCCGCGGGTTACGAGATCGGCAGCGAATCAGGAGTGAGGAAAACATTTCGCGAATTCGATCGCGTCATCCCTCAGGCGCTGGATCGTCTCGTTGCGATTCACGTAAACGATTCGAAGACAGGCCGCGGCTCGCGAGTAGATCGACACGAGCATATCGGCAAAGGCCGGATCGGTCTCGACGCTTTCCGCTTCATCATGCGAAGCCCGCGATTCCGCAAAATCCCGAAAGTGCTGGAAACGCCAAAAGAGAAAGACCTCGCGGAGGACGTGATAAATCTAAGGACGCTGCGCCGGTTAACCAATCAGCGCTAGGCTAGGGTGTCATTCTGAGCGGAGCGAAGTGGAGTCGAAGCTGCAACGCAGCCCCGAAAGCTTTCGGGGCCAGGCCAGGCTTTCAATCTCGCGGCGTGCCCGAGAGTGATTCCACCGGGATCCCTCGACTTCGCTCGGGATGACGGCGCTGAGCTATTTAATCAGCCGGATCGTTATTGGATAACGATAGAATTTTCCTTCGTTCGCTTGGATCGACGCGACGATCACCAACACCAGGTTCAGAATGTGCAGGATTGCCAGGATGACAAAGCCGATCAAAACCAGGCAAAGGACGCCAGCAATCACGTTATAAATCAACATCGATATCTGAAAGTTGAGCGATTCCTTTCCGTTTTCGTCGATCTCCGGCGAATCGTTACGCTTAGCCAACCAAACGATCAGGGGACCAAGAATGTGCCCAGCCCATGGCACGAAGAATCCGGCCAAGGCAGTGGCGTGACAAAGCACGTTCCACGTCCGTACGTCTCGGGAAGAAGTAGAAGTCTCCATATTCGAACCTTTCGTTTGTTATACAACGACTGCCTGTTCGCCGTCAAAGCGCAACAAAAAAGATATCGAACTATTCCGACTTCACCCGCTCGATGTGCGCGCCTAGTTCCTGCAGTTTTTCGTCAAGATGTTCGTAGCCACGGTCGATGTGATACACGCGGCTGACTTCCGTGACGCCACCTGCTTTTAGTCCCGCCAGCACCAGCGCAGCAGACGCGCGCAGATCACTTGCCATGACCGGCGCGCCGAGAAGGCTATCCACTCCTTGAATCACCGCAGTGGCGCCTTCCAAATGGACCTCCGCTCCCATGCGTTTTAGCTCGGCCACGTGCATATAACGCTGCGGAAAAATGTTTTCAGTAACTGAACTCGTTCCTCTGTTCGTCGAAAGCAACGCGCACATTTGCGCCTGCATGTCGGTCGGAAACCCAGGATAGGGTTCCGTAACAATCTCCAACGCGCTGGCATCGCCGTTGGGCAGAACGGAAATGGAATCGCGTGCAATATCCACGGCGTAACCACACTTTGCGAGCGAATCAGTGACCGCGCGCACGTGTTCGGGCTCCACGCGTTTCACCGTCACTCCCTCCCCGGCAATTGCGCCTGCTACCAGAAAGGTGCCTGCTTCAATTCGGTCTGGAATAACGCGGTGCTCCGCGCCGTGCAACTCAGGAACACCTTCGATGACGAGCCGGTCCGTGCCGGCACCTTCGATCTTTGCGCCCATCTTGTTGAGGAAATTTGCCAGGTCCACGACCTCGGGTTCGCATGCTGCTCCTTCAATGACAGTCACACCTTCGGAAAGGACAGCTGCCATCATCACGTTGTCTGTACCGAGGACAGTCGGACCGAATTGCCCTTTCATGTTGATCTGTGCCGCGTGCAGTTTGGGCGCAAAAACTTTGATGTCGCCGCCTTCCACGCGCACCGCTGCGCCTAGGGCTTCGAACCCTTTCAGATGCAGGTCAATCGGCCGATCGCCAATGACACAGCCGCCGGGCAACGCGACGCTGGCTTCCTTGCATCGACCCAGCAATGGTCCAAGAACACAAACGGACGCGCGCATTTTCCGGACGACATCGTACGGCGCTACACAGTGAATCTTCTCGGCAGTCACAGTCACGGTGCCGCTCGCGCGCTCCACCTGGGCACCGAGGTGAGCGAGAATTTGGAGCATGTAATTCGTATCGCTCAGGTCGGGCACGCCGTGAACGACACATGGCTCCCGAGTCAGCAATGTGGCAGCAAGAATTGGCAGCGAGGAATTTTTTGAGCCGCTGACCTTTATGGAACCGGAAAGGCGACGGCCGCCGTGGACCAGAATTTTATCCATACCTCGCGAACAAAAAACGTATCACACCCGAGTAATCCTTTTCGGTCCAAATGTCGCGATAATTTTTCTCCGCCAGCGCTGCCAGAAGCGTCTCGCTTTGGCCGATCCCAATCTCCATCGCCAGTATTCCAGCGGGCTGAAGCGACGACGGCGCCTGCGCAATCAATTGCCGCACCAGCTCGTCCCCGCGCGCGCCTGCGAACAGTGCCACTTCGGGATCGTGTAATACTTCGCGAGAAAGATTCTGCCGGTCTTCCGTCGAAACGTACGGAAGATTTGCGACGATCAAATCGAACCCTGGTTGCACATCTGCAAGTAAGTTGCTTCGCAGGAACCGAACACGGTCGAGCAAGCCGAGCCGCTCGGCATTTTCGCGAGCGAGCATGAGAGCATCTTCGGAAATATCGGCCCCGACGATCTCGGCTTTTGGAAATTCCGCAGCCAGAGTGAGCGCGATGACGCCGCTGCCGGTTCCAACATCGGCCATGCGAGAATATGCAATTTCGGATTTGAAGTGTGAAATCAGCAGCTCAACAAGCTGCTCGGTTTCAGGTCGCGGCACCAGTGCACGCTTGTCACAGCGAAAAGTGTGGCCGCAGAACTCAACCGTGCCAAGCAGATGCTGAAGTGGCTCGCCTGAGCCGCGGCGCTTCACCAATTCGCGCAACGGCGCAAGTTCCGATTCCGGCAACCGCCGCTCGAACTCCAGATACAAGTCTAGTCGCTTCTGGCCCAGTACGTGCGCCAACAGGTGCTCTGCGTTCAAACGTGGACTTTCGATGTTGCGCTTCTGGAAATAGCCCGTTGTCGATTGCAACACCTCGAGCACAGTCATGTGGCAACTTAGGCGCAGATCCGGCGCCGTACGCAGCCGCTTTGCATATCGTCGAATTTATAGCTACGCCATCGCGCGGCTGATGGCCCAGGCAACTTCTTTGCCGGTGACGAACATGTGCGCATCACCGCCGCTTGGATCTACGATGTATTTGCTACTCTCCAGGTTGTGAAAATGGCCGGACCGCCAGCTGTAGTCGCCGCCGACGGCCAGAAGCCGATCAATACCTTGCACAACTTCGCCCGGCTCCATTTTCTGTGCACCGTTTCGGCCGAGGCCGCCAAATTTATCGTTCGCGTCGCCAAAAGCAGACGCGACCGTGCCGGCCAATCGTGAAGCAACCGGGTAAGCAATGCCTACCGCGCGATCGTTCGGCGTATACGTAACGACGATCGGACCCTTGATGCGGTGGTTATCCACGACGCTACGAAAAAATCCATTCATCGATTTCGAGAAGCCATTGTGCGAAAAAGCCGCCTGCAAAAGGCACATGCTTTGCAATTTATCTGTCGTAGATGTCGCCGCGGCAGCAGTCGCGACGCGACAGCCAAAGCTGTGGCCTACCAGATGGATCCGCTGCACATTGTCGGCCAGCCGATCGAGCATTGGTCCCACGCCTTTTTGGCCCACTGTTCCAGCGCGCTTTTTCATTTCGTAGTAAGCGATGTAATTCAGGAACCGAATCGCGCCGGATTTGATTCCAGAAAAAATATCACCCAAACCGGCTGCGCCGCCCGCAGGCTTCGTTTTCGGGTGAGCGCCAAGCGATGCAGCGCCGCCTCCACCTCCACCTCCCGAAGAAACCAGAGGAGTCGGCGCCTTTAGCTTCTCGAGCATCACAGATCCATCGAGCTTGAAAAAGAGCGCAGAATTGTCTTCCTCGTGCGCGGCGCTCTCATCTAGCAAACTCCGCAGCTCATCTACAAACTTTCGCCGTGCGTCGAGATCACTCTCCAGCTTGCCGATCTGGTTCTTCGCAGCAGCGATTTTTTTTGCGGCCTTCTTGTCGAACATTGTCGCAATGACGTCGAGCTTGGCCTTGATGGTTTCGTCCGCCGCGGTGGAGCTGGTTCCGAATCCCGCGCCACCGCCGCGCCCTTGTTCTGCAACAGCGGCGTCAACGACATCAGTGAATCTCTTCGAGGGCCAAATGACCCCCACAATTGCGAGCTTCTTATTCTGAAGCTGATCCGACGCGACTGCTGCAAAATTGGTGAACAACGGGATGTACAGCTGTTCTGCTTGCTCTTCAGTGTTATTCCACCCGTGGGACGCGACGATAACGTCCGTCGTCCCGTTAGGCAGCGTGACTTCCTGTTTGTTTAAGGCCGCGCCGTCTTTGTCGAAGCGTGCAGCCACATAAGAAATGCCTGCGATATCATTCATAAATCCATTACATCATATATCTACACAGACTGAATGGCGCGCATGAGATCGATCAACCCCGCACCTTGAAAAGAGCGCTCCCGCTTCAAGTCGGTAGCTGCCCCAAGAAAAATCTGCTTTATCCGTTCCGGTTCGCCAATGAACTCTCGGCGCACGGAAAGAAATGCTGCAATAACACCGCTGACATGCGGGGCAGCCATGCTGGTCCCGCTGTCCTCGACGTATTCGCATTGTTTCCCCTCTGCTCGATCCATTAACAACTTTCCCGTGGCAGCAGAAAGAATTTTCTCACCCGGAGCAACGACGTCCGGCTTCATTCGTCCATCGCCAGTCGGGCCCTTCGAGGAAAAAAACGACACGCCATATACATGCGGCATCTCGCGATGCGTGGACCCGACGGTGATGGCTAGTTCCGCATTGCCTGGATCGTTGATTGTGACTTGCATCCCGGCATTCGTTGTCCGCTGTTGCGCCGCCAGCGCGCCATAGCCGGTGTTGCCCGCGGCCACTACGACCACCACGCCCGATCGCACCAGGCGATTGATTTCAACGCACAATGGACTTTGTCCACAGGCAAACCACTCCGGATCGAAATCGTATCCGAGACTGATGTTAACTCCGTGGATCAGATTCAGACGACCGTGGCCGTTCTTCTCCTGGATGTGTGCGATTGCCGCAATCAAATTGCTGACTTCGCCGTTACCTTCGTCATCGAGTACCTTCAGACTAACGAGACGAGAACGAGGCGCCATTCCGCGAATGGAATTGAGCACAACCTCACGAGTCTCCACTGCAGGCGAATCCCCGTCTTCGTAGCCCTTAACCGACCGTGTGACGGCGCGCATTTTTTGCGCCTGCGCTTTGGTGCCATCAGCCAATTGTTCTCCCGCCACAATTCCCGCCACATGTGTGCCGTGTCCAAAGCGATCGATCAACGCAGCGTTCCCGCCCTTGGGAACATTCGGCGTATCGGTAAAATCCGCGTGGAGCGGAGAAACGGGATCCACGTTCCCATGTCGCACAAAGTGCGGATGATTCGCATCGATGCCCGAATCCATGATAGCCCAGGTGATATCCGCGCCGTGCGCGCAGAACGAAGTTTGCGCCGCGTCTGCTTTCACTGTCGCGAGCGACTTCGTAATGCAGGGTGAAATCTTGAAATCGGGCCAGATGCGGTAGATGGCACGAAAACGGTACAGTGCAGCTGTACCCGACTGCAGTGAGGTTTTTCCGCGTTTCTTCGCCTGCCGCGGTTTTTTGGCCGTTTTGGCTTGGCTGCCAGCGTGCTCGACGTCCAGCCGGACGAGTTCGCGAATTACTTTTCCACTGAGACGGGCGAAGATGTATTGATTGCTCAAGTCCGACTTCTTCCCTCGTACGCCCTGTTTCTCGTCGGATGGTGCGATTATGGCTCTGGCGTTTTCGATCGCCTCTCGAATCCATTTTCGGCCTGCCTCGCGACCCTTATCGTAGTCAAGATTTACATCGATGATGACCGCGTGGACTTGATTCTCGTCCTTGCTGATTGTCTCAAGCAGCGGAATCGCAATAACGCTGCGATCGAGAATCCGCGGATCAAACCGCTTTATTCCGTCTTCCTCTTGCCCTCGCCGATCAGATGCAGCCATAGGATTGACGCGCCGGCGTCCAGACGCGCAGTACAACAAAGCGGCGTGGTTACGTCAAGCGCCCTTCAGCGAAATGCTGAGCCGATTATGCCGGGGCGGTCGATTCCTTCAACCGCTCAGCGACATCGGCGGTTTGCAGTGACTGAATTAACTCACGGAGATCGCCATCCATTACTCGATCCAAATTATAAAGCGTGAGGCCGACGCGGTGATCGGTCACGCGGTTCTGTGGAAAATTATAGGTGCGAATTTTTTCTTCGCGTCCGCCGGTACCGATCTGTCCCCGGCGTTGCGCGCTGTATTTCTCCGCTTCCTCGCGCTGCTTGCGCTCCAGCAACCGTGCCCGCAAAATCGATAACGCACGCTCCTTATTTTTAATCTGGCTGCGACCATCCTGGCAGCGAACAATCATCCCAGTCGGGATGTGCATCACTTGCACCGCTGAGTCGGTTGTGTTCACGCCTTGCCCGCCCGGACCGCCCGCGCGCGAAACTTCGATCCGCAAATCTTCCGGTTTTAACTCAACGTCGATATCTTCCGCCTCCGGCAAGACCGCCACGGTTGCTGTGGATGTATGAATGCGGCCCTGAGCCTCGGTGGCAGGCACGCGTTGCACGCGGTGGACACCGCTTTCGTAACGAAGCTTTCGAAAGACCGATTCGCCCGAAACCCGGAAGATCGCTTCCTTGAACCCACCAAGCTCCGATGGACTGGATTCGAGGTCCTCAGTTTTCAGTCCCGCCGCTTCTGCATAGCGATGATACATCCGGTAAAGATCGGCGGCGAAGATAGCGGCTTCGCTGCCGCCTGTCCCGGCGCGGATTTCCACGATCGCATCGCGTTCTTCCGTTTGATCCGCCGGCAGCAACGCGATCTGAAAGTCGCGTTCAAGATCGGAGACGCGTTTTTCGAGCTCCGGAATTTCATCGTCAGCCATGGCCGCGATCTCCACATCGCGCGACGTCGCCAGCTCGCGATTGTCGTCTAATTGCTTGCGCGTGGTTTCGAGCACGCGCCATTTCTCCAGCAGGTCCTTCAGACTCGCGTGTTCGCGCATGATCTCCTCGGCGCGTTTGCGATTATCGAACAGGCGCGGGTCCGCCACCTCGCGCTCGAGCTCTTCGAAGCGTTCCCGTTTGAGTTGAATGAGGGAATTTAAATCCATGAGGGTAAGGTGGCAGCTGTGTCAGCCGCAGAATCCGGCGTTCGCCGCAGGCGAACGCCTCTACAAGGAGCTAAGCTTTCTTCTCGGCGCGGGCAGCTTTGGTGCTGCCGTAACGGCGGGCGAATTTCTCGACCCGACCCGCGGTGTCGACAAACTTTTGTTCGCCGGTGAAAAAGGGATGACAAGCAGCACAAATGCCGATCTTAATATCGCGACGCGTGGAGCGCGTGTGATACACCGCGCCGCATGCGCACACCATATCAGTCTCGTAGTATTCTGGATGAATGCCTGCTTTCATCTTCTAAATGGAGCGCGGAATGTATTCGCGACCGCCGGTTTTTGCAAGCGATGAAACATGGCGATTCACTGCTCCTCGCATGGCAGACGACAATCTCGCGCAAAAGCGATGACGCCGCCGTTTTCGATGCAACTGGCAGAATCGCGCGGAGCTTTCGGGACATTGAAGGACACGCACGTGCTTTCGAAGCCAAAATGGACGAGCTCCCCCCCGGAGCGGCCGTGGCTGTGCAAATTGGCAACCACGAAGATTGGCCTGCGGTTTTCATCGCGTGTCTACGCAGGCAACGGGTTGTTCTGCCGCTGGACCAGTCCATTGGGGACCAGCAACGCGAAGCAGCGTTGGAGATTTGCAGAGCGAGCGCTCTGGTCTCCGCAATCCCCAGCGAAAATTCTCCGCAGATTATTCTGCTGAGGACGACCGACACAACAGCAGATTGGGGCGAAAATGTGCCCTCGCTCTTAAAACTTACCTCGGGCACAACGGCAGCACCGCGCGCAATTCGATTTCGCAGCCACCAATTGCTGGTCGATTGCAATCAGATTTGCGACACGATGGACATTTCAAATGACGACCTGAATTTTGGCGTGATCCCGGTCTCGCACTCGTATGGGTTTAGCAATTTGCTTACACCATTGATAGCTCGCGGTGTGCCCATAGTTGTGAGCCGCGACAGAACACCGCGAGCCGTTCTTGCTGATCTTGCGCGCACCGGCGCGACGGTTTTTCCCGGAACGCCGGCCTTTTACCAGGCGTTTTGCGACATTGGTGATGTGCCCCCGTTACCAAAACTTCGGTTGTGCATTTCTGCTGGTGCGCCGCTCTCCAGCGCCGTCGCGAAAAAGTTTTTCGAGAAATTCAAGCAAACGATCCATTCCTTCTACGGCGCATCGGAATGCGGCGGAATTTGCTACGATCGCCACGGCACAACGTTCGAGGACGGTCTTGTCGGCCAGCCGATGAAGGGTGTCGAAGTTGAGCGTATCGATCCAACAGAGTCCGCCAGCCAGATTCGCGTTCGCAGCGCGGCAGTGAGCGACGGCTATTTTCCCGAGCCCAACGATCAGAAGCTTGGCAACGGTGTTTTTGTTCCGGACGATCTGCTCGAGCGACACGGTTCCGCGCTGAAGATCGTGGGCCGGATTTCGGACGTAATCAACGTCGCCGGAAAGAAGGTGAACCCAGCGGAAGTAGAAGCGCATCTGCTGCGTTTTAAGGGAGTTCGGCAGGCGGTCGTATTCGGCCGCCCTACAGGTGCAGGATTACGAAATGAAGAAGTATCGGCGTGCGTGCGGGTTTCGCCGGAGGTAAGCGAAAGCGACCTTTTACGATTTTGCCGCACCGCGTTGAGCGGATGGCAGGTGCCGAAACGAATCTTTATCGTCGACATAATTCCGACAAACGAGCGCGGCAAAATCAGCAGACGCGAGCTGGCGCGGCAATTCTCGGGACAGGATGGGAGTTCTCCGTTGCGAACATTGGCTTCTTGATAAAGCCTTGATAAGGGGTTTGCTTACAGGGACGGAAAAGGTTACGGCGACAGCAGCCCGCAAACCCCAGCTACCAAAAGCCCAAATGGAAAGTTCGAAGAGCGAAGAGCGCGACCAGATCGACCGGCCACTCGCCCCACGCGAGGACGAGGCAGCGATCCGAGCCCGGCACGAGTTCCGAGGCTTTCCAGTCCGACGACTGGTGGCGAGAATCCGCGCCCGAGTCGGATTGGGCCCAGCCCGTCTCAAACGCTGCAGCCACGGAAATCGGGCAGCGGAAGGAATTCGGCACGGCTGATGTTTATTTTTGCGGCCGCAAAAATCTGTTTCCCTTGAACCTTGCGATACGAGCCATCGGGAAAGAGAACTTGACCGGGTTGCTCCGAGCCTGCTGGGACCAGGAGCGGATCGACGTTCTAGCCCGTGACGGCGAGATTGTTTTAGCCACAACCCGGGACCTGGATCTCTATTGCCCGGAGACTCCATCCATCCTCGCAAACGTTGATCCAGTGCGTCGTTGCCAACGCTCGCGATCAGCAGAAAGAAAATGGAACTCCTTTTCTGCTAACGCTTGCTCGCAACGAGTCGATCGAGCGGCAGCCGGCGTTCGATTTGATTCGCCATCAGGGGCAACTGCTCTTTTCGCAACTGTGGTCGGCGCCAAATGTATGGATCATGTTTGAAAAGAACGCCGACCTGTTAGGCGGGTTTGGCGACGTAACCGGCGACCCCGATGTGGACGACTGGTCACTGGAGACTTTGCGTCTCGTCCAGAACCCGGAGCAACCAGGAGGTTTCGATCCGGCATCAATCCCGGCTTACACGAGAGAAGGCTTCGATCGCGTCCAGAAGTTGAAGCTCACTTCGGATGAAGCCCAATTCGGCTCGCAGTTCAATGGCGCCAGGTCCGTGCAACAGATTGCAAAAAATCTGCGGCTCGATTTGAAATCTGCCCGGCAACTGCTGTTCCGGTTCGTAGCGCTTGAAATCGTAGAGTGCTGGCCTGGCAGCACAGCTGCAAAGCCCGAACCGAAGGCCGGCATGGGGCGATTGTTCGGGCGCGGCCGATAAGCTGCGCTCACTTCGCGCGGACGCGCGCTCATGAAGAGAAGAATTCTCGTCGTCGATATCGGCGGCAGCTTCGTGAAACTGCTCATGTCTGAGCGCGTGGAACGCGAATTTGCATCCGGTCCACGAATGACTCCAAAACAGTTTCTCGCAAAATTTAAGGAGACCGTAAGGGGCTGGAAATTCGACGTTGCGTCGATTGGTTTTCCGGCGCCTGTACGCGACGGACGAATTCTTCGAAACCCGAAGCACCTGGGTAAGGATTGGGTCCATTTTAATTTTGCCCGGACGCTGGGAATACCCGTACGCATCGTTAACGACGCAGCCATGCAAGCGCTCGGCAGTTATCTCGGCGACGGACGCATGCTGTTTCTGGGGCTCGGAACAGGGCTTGGATCCGCGCTGGTGTGGGACAGAAATCTCATGTCACTCGAGCTAGGTGACCTCCCCTACCCGAATGGAAATGATCATTGAGAATCATCTCGGTGTCTCCGGCCTGGCGAAATTGGGCAAGAGAAAATGGAAACGGGAGGTCCTTTATGCCGTCGGCCAATTAAACCGTGCGTTCATCGCCGATTATGTCGTCCTTGGCGGCGGACTGGTGCATCGGTTCGATCGATTGCCGAAGGGAATCGTGCGCGGTCAAAATGAAAACGCATTCCTGGGTGGCATCCGTTTATGGGAAAGGAAACGCAATTCTCGCGAGTTGAAGTGGCATGCTGTTGTAGCGAAAATCTCCGCTGGGACTTTCAGCGATGTTCGGCGATTGTTGTCACAAGAAAATTAGAGACGGTTTCAAGAGAAATTCCTTCCGAACAATCCGTTTGCCGCAATTGGGCTTGACTTAATAAACCGCCCTTACCACCATGCGCGCCAAACCAAAGGAGCAAAATATGAAGAACCACACTCACCTCGTCACCTCCGCTTTATCCGTCGCGATGTTTGCGCTGTTGGCACCCAGCTTCGTTTGCTCAAAAAGGGGCCGCGATGTCAAAGGCTCAGGCGATAGCACAACAGCTTAGCCTTACACCCCAACAAAAGGAGAAAATCCTGCCCATTCTTGCCGCCGAAGTACCAAAAGTGCAGTCCATCAAGAACGACAATTCGCTTTCAACTGTGCAGAAAATACAACAACTCAGGGCTATTCATCAGCAGACCGATCCGCAGATGAAGGCCATTCTTTCACCTGAGCAATACCAAAAACTGAAGCAGATTCGTGCGCAGACAAATCCGCGAAGCCACACAAGCCACCTTGGGCCACTAATGGATGGCCATCAATCAGTCTCCGTATTCTAAAAATCGTCTGTCTCATCGCTTTGTCGCGGAATGTGCAGCTCTTAACGCACAGGATCGCGCAAAGAACAAAGTGCGATCGTTGTAAGTCGGCACTGGATTCCCGCTAGATCCGTGCTCAGTGAAGAGCTGTACGTTCAGAGGGGTTGTTTTATGCCTGATCATCGACCACAAATCACCGATGACTTCGCGAACCTCTGTGACATCGTCGCGAAACTTCGCGCTCCTGATGGTTGCCCGTGGGATCGGGAGCAAACCAACGAGTCGTTATTGCCAGCGCTCATAGAGGAGGCATACGAAACGGCCGAGGCAGCGCGCGCTCAGGACGACGCACATTTTCGCGAGGAACTCGGCGATCTTTTATTGCTGGTTGTGATGCATGCCCAAATCGCGCGCGAAACTGGCCGGTTCGACATCGAGGAGGTGATTGGGCAGGTGTCGGAGAAACTAATCCGGCGGCATCCGCATGTGTTCGGCACGAGCGAAGCACGCGACGCCGGCGCCGTGCTTAAACAATGGGAAGCGATCAAGCGCGAAGAGAAAAACGCCGATTTGCATTACCTCGCCACTTTGCCGAAAGCCTTGCCCGCGCTGGTTCGCGCGCAAAAAGCGCAATCCAAAGCGGCCCGGGTGAATTTCGACTGGACAGCACTGCGCGATGTGATGGCCAAGCTGGAAGAAGAGCTTCGTGAGACCAAAGAGGCGATCCGGTCACAACAGCAGGAAAGGATCGAAGACGAGGTTGGCGATCTGCTGTTCGCCGTCGTAAACCTGGCACGGAAGTGCAAAATCGACGCAGAAACCGCGCTCCAGTCTGCCACTGACAAGTTCGTCGCCCGCTTCAATCGATTGGAGGACGAACTCAAAACGCGCGGCAAGAAATTGGGCGAAGTGGACTTGGCCGAGATGGATGCGATTTGGAATGACATCAAAGCAAAGTCCAGCCGCTCGAACGCTAAATCTTCGCACTGTAAATCGTTTGAATGTTTCGGGCGTTCGAGCGTTGGATGTTGCGGCGTTTGCTTCTCGCTACATTGTGCTTTCGCCATATTTCGCCTCCCGATGAACCTGCTGATCAACCTTTGCCTGGTGCTTTTCGTGCTAGTCGCCGCGCTGATGGTCCTTGTCATCCTGATGCAGCGACCAAAGAGTGAAGGTCTCGGCGCGGCCTTTGGCGGCGGGGTCACGGAGAACATTTTCGGCGCGCAAACCACGAACGTGTTGGTGAAGTTCACCACGTGGCTGGCGGGAATATTTTTCGCGCTTACGTTTGCGCTATCGGTGCTTTATGCGCACCACAGCGTGGCCAGCAGCGCCTTCCGTCGTGAACTGATGAAAAACCAGGCGGCGCCACAAACCTCACCGGCGCCTGCGGGAGCACAATCATCGCCCGGCTCGTCACCGGGAATTACGCCGGCACAAGCGTCGACCGCTGTTTCTCCAGCCGCAAGCGCAGCACCGACAGGTTCACCAAAATCATAGCCCGCCGGTCCTCGATATTTTGTCCTGTAGCCACGGCCCTGCGGGCCGTTGTGTGCGAAAGCGGCAAGATGACTGGCCGTACGTCGGTGGCTACAGCTTCGGCGCAATTGATCGGAGAGAAACCTATTTCGCTTTGCGCGCGAATTTCGGCGGGAACAGCCAGAGAAGTCTTCCTTTCTCAGTCTCGAGATCAATGTCGACCAACGCCACCCCGGCTTTGGATAGCTTGACGGAAGCACCGGTTAATGCGGAGATCACGCTGGAAAAGTCCGGCTCATGCCCGACCAACATCAAAACTTTTGAGCGATGCCGCCTGAGCACAGTCCTCAACTCGCTAGTCCCAAATCCGGGCTCAAGCGCTTCGTCCTGCCGTAACTTTGTTTTGAGCTGTTCCGCTGCGACCTCTGCCGTTTGCAACGCTCGCGGCAGCGGGCTGGTTACAATTAGATCCGGTTTCACCTTGAGACGGTTGAGAAACGTCGCCACCTGTCGCATCTCTTTTTTACCAAAATCGGTGAGCGGCCGTTCATCATCCGGCTTGGTCCAGCCCGGCCAATCGGCTTCGCCGTGTCTGAGAAAATAGAGTTGCATATTCTACACAGTCATTTCGAGCAAAGTCGAGGCTGCAACGCAGCCCCGAAAGCTTTCGGGGCGACGCAGGCTTTCAATCCCGTAGCACAACCTACGGGTTGTTTCGTGGGATGTCTCGACTTCGCTCGACATGACAGACTTAATTTCTCATAAGATTTGCCACTTTACCCTGCGTGTGTGCGGGTCGGTTTGCCAGAGGCGAACGCCGCCGAGAAAGGCGTTTCGATTGTGTCCCAACTCGACGCCACGCGGCAGTTGATCCAATTTCTTCGCGCTGCCGCCGCCGAGAACGACGTAATCGGCAATCAACGATTTCTTCAACAACACGACGGCACGAAGAACTTCGCCTTTCCATTGCTTTTCGCCGAGCTCTTTCAGTCCAGACTTGCCGAGGTAATTCTCGATGATGTGGTCGTTACCGTAAGGCAGATCGCCGAGCTCGAGTGGGAGCACGTTGCTTTCCCAGATCAGGGTCGAACCCAGTCCGGTGCCCAGTCCAAGAAACAACATCCGCCGACCGCGATAACTGCCAAGCGCCTGCATCGCGGCATCATTGATAATGCGGACTGGTTTGCCTAACGACTTCTCAAAATTGAATCGTGTCCAACCCCGACCAAGATGCTTCGGCTCGTTCATGATACAGCCATGGCGGACCGGAGCCGGGAACCCCATCGAAATGGCGTCGAACGTCCAATCCTGCAACAGCGAATTGAGCTGAGTCACCAGTTCGCGCGGCGTCATTTCCGGGCCGGACTTGAATTTTCGCCGTTGCGCGCGCGCAATCATCAGCTTCACGTTCGAGCCGCCGACATCAATGACGAGGATTTTTTTCTTCACCCCGTGAGATAACCGCGGGTGCCATTGTGTCCTCGATCGTGCGTCGTATCTCACGGGGTGAACTGCGTCTCCGATTTCGTCGCTCCGGTCGCGCCGCTTTCCTTTACAACGGCAATCGGTACCAGCCGGTCCGCACGCGCTTTTTTTGTCGAACCACCAAGCCTTTTCGTGCGTTCGCGTGATACTTCGCGAAATTGCCACTGCGCCTGCCGGCGGGGTTCTGCACCTTCAGGGGTTAAACGTCGGTACGTGCCGTCCGGCTGCAATTCCCGCGCCTTCACGCGATCGTTCAGAAACGCGGGAATGACGTCGTTGACGATTTGATCTCGCAACGCGGGCGTGTCGATCGGGAATGCCAGCTCGATTCGCCGGTAAAAATTGCGCGGCATCCAATCTGCGCTGGAAAGAAAAACCCGCGGCTGCCCGGCATTTTCGAAATAAAAGATCCGGCTGTGCTCCAGAAACCGGCCAACGATGCTGATGACGCGGATGTTGTCGCTAAGACCTGGAACCTTCGGACGCAAGCAACAGATTCCGCGCACGACCAGATCAATGGTCACATCTGCGCAGGATGCTTCATAGAGCTTCTCAATGATCTCCTGATCCACCAGCGCGTTCATCTTCGCGACGATGCGGGCCGGCTTGCCTGCCAGCGCGTTGTCGCGCTCACGCTCGATCAGTTTGATGCACCGACTGTGCATGTCGAACGGCGAGACCATCAACTTTTTCAATCCCGGATAACCGGCGAGGCCGGTAAGCGTATTAAAAACGGTCGCCACTTCTTCGCTCAGCTGCGGTTCACTGGTGAGCAGACTGAAATCGGTGTAAATGCGCGCGGTCCGCGAGTGATAATTTCCCGTGCCGAGATGCACGTAACGCCGAATCTCGTCGGCGTCGCGCCGAACGATCAGCAACGCCTTGCAATGAGTCTTGAGACCCACCACGCCGTAAATCACGTGCGCCCCGGCTTCTTCCAGGCGTCGCGCCCACTGAATGTTGCTTGCCTCATCAAAACGAGCGCGCAGCTCGACAATCGCGGTAACCTGTTTACCTGCGTTAGCCGCGTCGATGAGCGCCTCCACAATGGGCGAATCTCCGCTTGTGCGGTACAGCGTCATTTTAATGGCAAGCACCTGCGGATCTTTTGCCGCCGTCTCGACCAACTCGACCACTTCATCGAAACTGTCGTAAGGATGATGCAGCAACACGTCCTGTCGTCGTAACACTTCGAAGAAATCCGCGTGTGGCGGCAACGCCGGATCGCGCGCCGGTTGAAACGGACGGTCTTTCAGCTTGGCAAACGCGTCATTGGCAACCAGCGGAGCAAGATGCGTCATCGTCAATGGGCCATCGAGCTTGTAAGCGTCCGCTTCGGAGAGATTGAAAAACTCGAGAAGCAGTTCGAGAAAATCTTTCGGACAATCGGTTTCCACTTCCAGCCGCACGGCGTTGCCACGGCTGGTGCGTCGCAGTTCCTGCTCGATCGTTCGCAAAAGGTTCTCCGCTTCCTCGTCGTCAATGTAGAGATCGCTGTTGCGGGTGACGCGAAACGCGTGCACGCCGTCCAGGATCAAGCCGGGAAACAATTCGCCGATATGCTGTTTGATCAGCGACGCCAGATAAATGTATTCCCACGGCTCGTTCGCACCGGTCCCGCGAGGCATGAGGATAAGCCGCGGCACAACTCGCGGCACTTGGACAATGGCGTGCAGCGGCTCGCCGCGACGGCGCGTCTTCGCTCGTACCAGCAGATTGTGGCTGCGGTTCAACAGACGCGGGAATGGATGACTGGCGTCCACCGCCAGTGGCGTCAGCATTGGGAAAACTTCCTGCTGAAAATAGCGATTTGCCCAGGCAGTGCGTTTCGCCGACAACTCGGCGATTTCCCGCACGTGAATCCCGTTCTTTGCCAGCTCTGGCAGCAACTCGTTTTTCCAAAGCGCATACTGCGTCCCCACAAGCTGGCGCACGGTCTTCTGAATGCGGTCGAACAGCTCGGTCGCGCTCAAGCCGTCAGGACCAAAATCGCTCGTCTCGCTTTCAATCTGTTGTTTGATTCCGGCTACGCGAATCTCGAAAAACTCATCCAGATTTGAGCTAACAATCGTGAGGAATTTAACCCGCTCAATGAGCGGTTGCGTGGGGTCCTGGGCTTCCTCGAGGACGCGTTGATTGAACGCCAGCCAGCTCAGCTCCCGGTTGATGAAATTCTTCGGATCGCCGAAACGGTCGTGGACGGTTTGGACAACCTGCGGAACAGCGGTCGCATCGCTTTTCTCTTCAGTGCGCGGAGTAGCCTGGGCTTGCGGCATGTTCTAACGATTGCCGATCACCCGCGCATACGCAACGCCGCGTCTCAGACGGAGGCCGCCAGGCTCTTGTGCCTGATGTCTTCCGCAACCGCGGTGTAAACGGCATCCTCGGCAATGTTGGTTGCGTGATCGCCGACGCGCTCGAGAGCGCGCGAAATCAAGATGAGGTTAAAATACCCGCGCAATTGCTCGCTATCCTCCATCATCCGCAAGGTTAATTTCGTGTTTGCATCGCGATTCATATCGTCCAGTTGCTTGTCACGGCCGCACACCGAGTGCGCCAGCTCGATATTCTCCCGCACGTACGCGTTAATGGCGTCCTTGAACATCGACATCGCGTGCGCCTGGATTGGCACAATCATTTGCACTTCAGGCAATGGCGGATGCCGATTCAACTTGCGTGCGCGTTTGGCGATGTTCGTGGCCTGATCGCCCACGCGCTCGATGTTCGGGGAGAGTTTAATGGCCGAAATCACCCGCCGCAGATCCGAAGCCACAGGCTGGTAGCGGAGCAAAATTTCAAATCCGTCTTTGTCGATCTGTTTCTCCAATTGATCGATTTCTTCATCATCTGCGATGGCATGTGTACAGAGATCGTCGTCGCGCTGCAGCAAACCCTTGATTGCCCGGTCGAGGCTCCGTTCGGCAAGGCCGGCCATCATCAGCAGATCGTTGCGCAATGAGGTCAGGGCTTCATCAAATGTTCCAAGAATGTGTTTTGGTATCACCATAATTGCTCCCGTCCTCCCGAGCGGAGTCGAGGGACCCCGTGGAATATGCTTTCGGTTGTGCCGCGGGATTCCTCGACTTCGCTTCGCTTCGCTCGGAATGACAATGCCATAGTGTTATCCAAACCTCCCGGTGATGTAGTCTTCCGTCTGCTTCTCAGTGGGGTTGGTAAAGATTTTTGTCGTCGAACCAATCTCGATCAGCCGGCCCATGTAAAAGAACGCGGTAAAATCGGAGATGCGTCCCGCCTGCTGCATGTTGTGCGTGACGATGACAATCGTGTATCGCATTTTCAATCCCTGGATCAGCTCCTCGATCTTCGCGGTAGCGATCGGATCGAGCGCCGAGCATGGTTCGTCCATCAACAGAACTTCCGGTTCCACGGATAGCGCCCGCGCGATACAGAGGCGTTGTTGCTGGCCACCGGAAAGGCTCGTGCCGGATTTGTGTAAGTCGTCTTTCACTTCCTCCCATAAAGCCGCCATCCTCAATGATTGCTCGAGCCGTTCGTTAAGAAATTTGCGATCGCTAACGCCATTCAAACGCAGACCAACGATGACGTTTTCGCCGATAGACATCGTCGGGAACGGATTCGATTTCTGGAACACCATGCCGACGCGCCTGCGCACAACTGCCGGGTCCATACCGCTTGCGTAGAGATTTTCGCCGTGAAGGAACACATTGCCTTCGATGCGCGCGTGCGGCGTCAGCTCGTGCATGCGGTTAAGCGCACGGATGAACGTCGATTTTCCACAGCCGCTCGGCCCTATGATCGCTGTGACGGCTTTGGCGGGCATGTCCAGGCTCACGTGGTCTATCGCGCGCTTCGACCCGTACCACATTGATAGGTTTTTGGCCTCCATTGCCAGAGGAAGTGGCTCTCCCTCTGTGTCTGACAATACCGCGGCGCCGGGATCGCGAGGTTCAACTACTTCAGGTTGCGCCATAGGTGAGGCAATCATCTTGAGAATCTAAGCCGATGCGGTGCGAACACGGGTGACAATTCTCACCAACACATTAACGCAGAAAACGCCCGTGACGAGAACAAGCGCTCCGGCCCACGCCTGGCGATGCCAGTCATCGTACGGCGAGATTGCATATGTAAAAATTTGCAGAGGCAGCGCTGCAATCGGCTCGCTCAGGTCATGGTTCCAAAAGCGGTTGCCGAATGCGGTGAAAAGAAGCGGTGCAGTTTCGCCGCCGACGCGCGCCAGGGCGAGCAGGATTCCGGTGATGATTCCGCGCGATGCGGTCTTCACCACAATATGGACAATCGTTTTCCAGCGTGATATGCCCAGGGCGAGAGCGGCTTCGCGATAGCCGACAGGCACAAGAAGAATGATTTCCTCGGTCGTGCGCAGGATCAATGGGATCATGATTAACCCCAACGCAAGGCCGCCGGCGTACGCGGAAAAGCTTTTGAAACGCAACACGATCAGGCCGTAAACGACCACGCCCCAGATGATGGACGGCACGCCGTTGAGCACGTCCGCTATGAAGCGCAGCACCGCATTCACACGCGCTGTGCCATACTCAGCCAGAAAAACTCCGCCAAGGACGCCGACGGGAATTCCAATGATCGACGCAAGCGCCAGTAACTCCAGCGTGCCGACGATCGCGTTTGCCATTCCTCCACCCGCCACACCGACCGGTTTCGGCAGATGCGTAAAGAATTCGAGATTGACTGCGCCCACTCCGCTTTTGAGCACGTGAAAAAACACGAGACCAAGCGGCGCGATCACCAGCACTGCCGAACAGAACGTGAGCCCTGAGACGAGCGCGCTCTTGAACTTGCGCCAACCATGATGGTGCTTGCGGGTCTGCATATTTATTGAACACGATCTGGCGCTGCGCCTGCGGTAATGGTTTTTAAGAGCACTTGCGCGATCAGGTTCACCAAAATTGTGACGCCGAACAACACCAGCCCAATCTCGAACAAAGCTTGCAGATACATGTCAGTGGTCGCTTCGGTAAATTCATTCGCGATCACGCTGGCCAGCGTATAACCCGGTTGGAACAATGATGCGGCAATCTGCGGCGTATTACCGATCACCATCGTCACCGCCATCGTTTCGCCGAGCGCACGGCCGAGCCCAAGAATCACTGCGCCGAACAAACCTTTTCTCGCGTAGCTGAGCACTGCGATACGGGTCACCTCCCAGCGAGTTGCACCGAGGGCGTACGCGGCTTCGCGCTGCAAATCAGGAACGCTTCGCAGGATTTCGCGCGAGACCGACGTAATGATCGGCAGGATCATGATCGCAACAATGATTCCACCGGCCAGCATGCACGGGCCGTAAATCGGGCCGTTAAAAAATGGAGTCCAACCGAGTGTCCGCTTTAGAAACGCAAATGGATAATCGCGCAGCCACGGGATCATGACGAAAATTCCCCACAACCCGAGAATTACGCTGGGGATCGCGGCCAGCATCTCGATGAGCGACACGATCGGTTGCCGTATCCGGAGCGGCGCGAGTTCCGTCAAATAAACCGCCGTCGCGATGCTCAGCGGCACTGCGATAAGTAACGCAATCAGCGAGGAGACTGCTGTACCGTAAATGAATGGCAGCGCGCCGAATTCTTCCGCCACGGGGTCCCACGTAGACGCGGTGAGAAAACGGAATCCGAATTTTTGGATCGCCTGCCAGGAACCCTGTCCCAGTTCCCAGCCGATCAGAATGACCAGCAAGACCACAACGAACGCCATCGACAGCGTGAGCCAATAAAACGCCTTATCACCAAACCGCGATGGTGGCGACATCCGCGCCTGCGCCGGCTGAATCGCGTCTATTTGCTCGACAGTGACGGATGACATACTCCAGCTGATTATTCGAAGTCGTCCCTACATTTTGATTTCGTCAATCCGTTTCAGGACTCGCTGCTGGACACTCTCGGGTAACGACGCGTAGTCGAGATCCTTGGCCATGGTCTCGCCTTTCGTTAGGGCCCACTTTAAGAACTCAACGAGCTTTTTGCCTTTGGTGGCATCCTTCTGCTGTTGGTAAACCAACAACCACGTCGCGCCTGCGATCGGATAGGCGTCCTTGCCCGGTGCGTTCGTCATGGAGAAACGAAAATCGTCAGGAATGTTTGCTGTAGCCAGCGCGGCAGTGACCGAATCTAGTGTTGGCTTAACGAATTCACCCGCAGAATTCTTGATATCCGCGTACGGCATTTTGTTCTGGATCGCGTAAATCAGCTCCACGTATCCAAGCGCGCCTGGTGTCTGTTTCACCTGGCCCGATACGCCTTCATTACCTTTGCCACCGATCCCGGCTGGCCAGCTCACGGATGTGTTGTTGCCGGCTTTCGATTTCCACTCCGCACTGACCTTGCTCAGATAATCAGTGAAAATGAACGTGGTCCCGCTTCCATCGGATCGATGCACAACCACAATGTCCTGGTCGGGCAATTTTGTTCCGGGGTTTGTTCCCGCGATCTTCGGATCGTTCCATTTCTTGATCGTTCCAAGGAAAATGCCGGAAATCGTGTCGGCATCTAGTTTGAGTGCCGGGTTGCCCTCGAGATTGTAGGTGACCACCACTGCGCCTGCGACCGTTGGGATATGCAGAAGTTTTCCTGGTGCTTTGCTCAGATTATCATCGCTCATAGGCCCATCGGATGCGCCGAAATCGACCGTTTGCGCCATTATCTGCTTTTGCCCGCCTCCCGAACCGATCGATTGATAGTTGAACCGAACCGACGGATCGACCTTCGTGTATTCGTCAAACCACTTGGAATAAATCGGGTACGGAAACGTCGCCCCCGCTCCATTGATCATCATTTGCGCCGACGCCGTCCCCGTTAAGCCGAACGCGATCGCCAGCCCCACAACCTGAGAGAGACAAAATTTCGTCATGTCACAACGTGCCGCATCTCATTTCCGCCGGTCAAAGCGTTTACTGTTACGATTCTGTGACAAAGGCCTTCGCCGCGTAAATTGTTGATCCGTTACAGCGTTACACCGGCTCAATTGTCACGTTGTGACGATTCAATAGGTCACATTGTCCAGCGCACAACCAAGCCGGGTTCGCCACGCAGCCAGAATTATCTGCAACAACCCGCTTCGGATTCACGGCGATCACGCGCCTTGCACGTCGTCTGAGGAAGCCGCAACTGCACGCGAAGCTCAGTCTCGTTTTCACTGATTTTTTCAACGTGATAATCGGAGGGCGGAAAATTCTCGTCGCCGTACTCAAAACGGATTTCCGCTGTCATATCCAGGGAGATCAGGCCCGCGACTTTGTCGTAAATCGAGAGAAACTTGGCTGCGGTCATGAACTCGCCGTTCTCCTGCTCCTCGGGAACCCACAGCTGCACGATCGTTTCATTCCACTGGTTCTTTTGCGCGCCACAATCGACTGTATCGAACGACGCCGCTTTTAACTCCGTCAGGTGGTAACCGCCATGAATTGTCACACCGTCAGAATTAATAAACACCAATGCCTTCGCTGGAGCCTTCCTCAACCTGATGATGAAGTCTTGCGTTTTCACATCGGAGGAATGCCACCTGCCTCAGCGCCGGAGCAACAGCCGCGTTCCCGTACACAACGGCATCCGATAACGCCGAGAGCGGCGCCGAGAACTGGTGCCACAAGATAAATCCACAAGCCGCTGAGATGTCCGGAAATTACTGCCGGTGCGAGCGATCGCGCAGGATTCATTGACGCGCCGCAGATCGGTCCGGCGAACAAAGCTTCGAGACCGATGACGGCACCGACTGCGATGCCAGCAGTAATTCCCTTCTCGCGCGCACCTGTCGAAACGCTCAGAATCACGAACATGAGCAGTGCTGTCAGCAGCATCTCAAGCACGAATGATTGCATCGTGGAACCTGCTGGCATGGTCGCTCCAAGTGTCGCGGTTTGAGGAAACAGAAATCGCAGCACAACACTGGCCGCGAAAGCGCCGGCGCACTGACTCACGACATAAGGAAGAACGCATCCCGCGCCAAAACGCCCCGCGGCGAAAAACCCGATGGTCACGGCGGGATTTATGTGCGCACCCGAGATATCTCCAATCGTATAAATCATTGCCAATACAATGAGGCCGAAAGTAAGCGCCACTCCCACATGCGACACTGCGCCGCCGGTTACACTATCGATTACGATCGCGCCGGTGCCGGCAAAAACGAGGCAGAAAGTTCCCAAAAATTCTGCGATTAGCCTTTTCCCCATGCTTTGCGAAAGGGCCGAAGACTTAGGTTTGCAGATCCAACTCGCAATGCTCTTCGCAGAACCCGTCAATTTTCGCGCGAATTTCTTCCAGCAACTCCCGCGTTTTCGCGAGCTTTTCCGCGTGTGTGCCAGTAAACTTCGCAGGGTCCGGAAATGACCAGTGCAGTCGTGTAGTCACACCAGGAAAAATCGGGCAGCCTTTTGCTTCGGACTCACTGCACACCGTAATCACATAGGCGAATATGTGCTGCGCCGATTTCCAAACATCGAAGACGGATTGTGTCTTGTTGCGAGAAATATCGATTCCTCGCTCCTGCAACGCTTCTACCGCCAAAGGATTGAGAACGCCAGGTTCTAACCCAGCGCTCTGGGCTTCGAAGTGATCACCGCACATCTCGTTAAGCAATGCCGCAGCGATCTGGCTGCGTGCACTGTTCTGCACACAAATAAAAAGAACGTTCCTTTTCACAGACCGAATGTTAATCGAGACCGAACACAAATTGAAGCCATCCGTGGGATTGTCACCAGAACGTCACATTGCGCTCGGCAACACCACGCGGATGATTGTGCCTTTGTCGAGTTCGCTTTCCGCCTCGACACGCCCGCCGTGTAGCTGCGCGATGTGTTTTACAATCGCCAGACCGAGGCCCGTTCCGCGAACTTTATCAGGGCTCCGTGCTTTATCCGCGCGGTAGAAACGCTCGAAAATGCGCGGCAAATCTTCTTTGGCGATGCCAATGCCATCGTCGCTCACAGCTAACTCAGTTTCACCGTCCCGCTGCCGGGCGCTCAGCCGTATCTCGCCGTGCTCGGGCGAATATTTTACAGCGTTATCGAGCAGATTGTAGAGCGCTTCCTGTAGCCGCGTGCGATCAACGCGAATCGGCGATAACTCAGGCGGGACATCGATAACCATGTTGAGGTGTTTACTTGTGAGCTTCTTTTCCCAATCGCGAACCATTTCCGGAAGAAAAGTCGACAGATCCACCGCTCCCATCTGCAAGTTCGGGTTGCCTGATTCCAGTTGCGCCAGCGTAAGTAAATCTTCGACGAGCAACTCGAGCCGATCCGAATGGCGCTCCATTACGCGGAGAATTCGGGTAAGCTCCTCCCGCGGGGTTTTTGGGCTATCGAGTAACGTCTCAATGTAGCCGCGCAGGATAGACAGCGGCGTGCGCAATTCGTGCGAAACGTTCGCCACGAAATCCCGCCGCACTTGATCCATTTTTTTTAGCTCCGTGATGTCGTGAAATAAGACCAGTGCACCGGTGATCTCATTGGCTTCGTTCTTTGTCGCAACGGCGTGCAGCTCGATTTGCGACGCGTCCAGAGTCAACTCGCAGCGAACCGGGCCATCACCGCGGAATGCATCGGCCAGCAGTCGATCGAGTGTAGGATCACGGACAATTTCCAATAGCGGCGTCGCCAGTGAAATTTCGGGAGCGTCGAACAGTTTTCGAAAAGTCTGGTTAGTCAAAATCACTTGGCGATTGGAATCCACCACCAGCAATGCATCCTGCATTGCAGAGAAAATTGTCTGTATCCCGGACTCGCGTTTTGCGATCTGCTTCTGGAACTGCTCCAAATCGCCAACGATCTTTTCCAGCTGGAACCCGATGCGTTGAGCGGGCGCGCTGCCTTCCATCAAAAACGTCCGCGGCCGTTCGCCGCGACCAATTTGAGTTATGACGTGTTCAACCTGCCGCCACGGCGCGATCCATTTGCGCCAGGCAATGAAGGCGATGCAGCCGAATGCAACGCAAATTAGAACAACAATGAACCAGGCCACGGCATTTCTATTCTTTTCTAAATACTTTTCGCAGCAAAGCGGGTGCGAAGACGTTTCGCAATCTCAAACCACTTCGTGAAAGTTCTCGTTAGGCACGGCTGGTTGGTGCGTCAGGTTTGGAGTGCGAGGCTCCGCACCTCTTTCACACCCACGCCGTTACCTTTCGCGGAGCCGATAGCCGAAACCACGCACGGTTTCAATCGCATCCCCGGCTTTGCCCAGTTTCTCGCGCAACCGACGCACGTGCGTGTCCACGGTGCGGGTGTCGATCACGCTTTCGTAGCCCCAGACGTCGTTGAGCAATTTATCGCGCTCCTGCACCCGGCCTCTGCGCTGGATTAACGTTCGCAGCAGCTTGAACTCGAGACTGGTGAGATGCACCCGTTTGCCGTTCACGCGAACCTGATGACGCGCAGGATCGATCGAGATAGAACCGGCTTGTAGCGTTTCCTCTGGTTTCTCGCCGCGCCGCAAAATTGCCCGGATCCGCAGCATCACTTCGCGCGGGCTGAAAGGCTTCGTCACGTAATCGTCAGCTCCGAATTCCAAACCAACGATTCGATCAATCTCTTCCGCTTTTGCCGTCAACATGAGAATCGGAATGTGCGACGTAGCCGCGTCGCCTTTCAAAATTCTGCAGACCTCAAGTCCGGACATCTTTGGCAACATTAGATCAAGAATGATGAAATCGGGCCGGTTATCCCGCGCCTTCTGCAAACCGGTTGCTCCGTCAGGGACTGCCGACGTATTGAAGCCTGCCTTGCGCAAGCTCAGCGTGAGAAGATCCGCCACGTCGCTCTCGTCTTCGATGATCAGGATTTTTCTGCCAGAGCCGGCGTCCATAAGATGAAATCAAGCTTTGAAAAATGATTAACTATTGATGACCAGTTTTGTTATTGAACGGGTGCCTGACTAGCGTCTCCCACCTGAATTCTCTTCGAATGGGTTGTAAACCTCGATTGTATAATAAGCGATGAAACCGTCGCGCCGCTTTTCAATGTGTTTCGGACGCCCAAAGAAGCTTTCGACATCATGCGAGGTGATGCGCCCACGGATGAACGAACCGATGCGCCTCATGTAAAAGTCGTTAGGCTGCCCCTGCACGATGTAAGCCGGGGGCATCGATAACACACGAGCGGTGTTAAAGCGCAACGCAAGCACATCAGCCCCACGCCCGTGATTCAATGGGTCCGACGTATCCCTGAACGGGGCTCCTTGAAGACCGAGTTGCTGAATCAAAACTGAGCCGGGACGGACGACATAATACCCGGTGCGCGGCCCGCGCGCGACGTAACGCGAATCGTCGCGGAATGAAGTGGCAGACGACGATGCGGCAATTGCCAGGAGACCAAAAGCACAAAGGAAACGCGTTCGCATAATCGATTAGTAGGCGTAAATCCGCGTCGCCGTTGAAATTTTAAATCTTTCGCGCAAGCCTGGGACCTTCAACCGACATCAACCGTCCGGCCCTAAACCAATCTCACGGAAAAGGACGCACAAGAGATTCTGAAGCGAATAATTGTTGTCTAACTCGATCCAGCGCTCTCCGTCACGCGGGTAACTCGTCGCCGTCAACGTGGCAGTCACGCGGCCGCTCTCTTTGACCAGATAAATTTTTGCGTTGGGTGCCAGCTTAATCCAGCCACACGAGGGATCGCCTCGAAACCAGGCAACCGGAATGAATTCGCCGCGGCGTCCGGTCGCAACGAATGCATGCCGTGCCAAATCGACGTGGATACCTGGAAACCGGAAATCGAACGGTTGGTCGGTGCGTGGTTCGTTCGCATCCGCGAAGGGAAAATTACTGAAGGTGATTCGCGCGGTGAGTTCACCGCGCGTTCGTTCCAGATAGAGCTGGCGCCAGGTCACTGCGCCGTACGCATAAGTTCGCGCGTGATTCGGACTGGTAACACTGACCACGTCTGCCATGGCTGAAGCGCTCGTGATGAGAGTAGCCGCCAGCACAGTCGCAATTCGCATTGCCCAATTCTAAGGACGACACGCTCATCGTCCAGTCTGCGCTTTGCCATTCATGCCTGAGTGCAGCCAAAATAGTTTCGAGTTCACCCAATTGTTACGTCGTCGCCATACGGTTGTAACAATCTCCGTTCATCTTTCGCGGCGAAACAACAACACCTCGTCCCGAAAAGTTTCGGGGCACAACCAAGGAGAAACAATCTCTATGAAGAAATTAACACTGGCCGCCGCCGCTCTTTGCGTTGCGCTTGGCGGAACTGTTGCCCGGGCGCAAGAGGCAGGGGCCCTCCTCGACTTGCTGGTAAAGAAAAGGCTCATAACCGATCAGGAAGCGGAGGAAGTGCGCTCCGAGTTGGTGAAAGAGTCGGCCAGCACGGCTGCGGGAAAATGGAAGCTCTCGGCGCCGATTACTGAGCTCGAGCTCTACGGTGACACGCGTCTCCGCTACGAGTATCGCGGAGGCCGAACCAGCAGCAACGGCCCGGTGGCACCACCCGCTCCCGGTGTGGCAGGGAGGAACGATTGGCTGGAGCGCGACCGATTGCGTTATCGTCTTCGCGTCGGCCTCCGCGGAACGTTGGCTGACGATTGGTTTTTCGGCCTTCGGTTGGAAACCAGCACCAGTAATCGCTCGACGAACGTCACGTTTGGAGGTGACAGCAACAACGGCCCGTTTTCGAAAAACGACGACGGAATCTTCGTAGGCCAGGCGTATTTCGGCTACACAGGTTTCCCTGACTTCAAGCTTACCGGCGGCAGAATGCCACAGCCACTCGTGACCACGTCGATGGTGTGGGATGACGATATCAATCCAGAAGGCCTCGCTGAGCAATGGAAGCACACGTTCACTTTCAATTTTGGCGGCGGAGGCGGCGAAGCGGTGCAGGGGTATAGCAAGTATAGCAAAGAAGGCAAAGGCGTCGTCGCAGCGCCTACCGGTGAGCCCTTCAAACTGAAGCTCGATCTCTTCGCGAACTTTGGGCAGTTCATTTACAGCGGTAACATTATACAAAACGGGTTGGGGCCTCGTCCGACCGTGTCGTCCTCAGCCGGAGATGGAACTGGTCAGACCGGCCAGCTTATCCCAGACACGAACGCGTATCTGCTCGCGTGGCAGACAGGCGCGAGACTTACTTTCCCGAACAATGTTTACTTCCAACTCGCGCCCACCGTCTACAACTACACCGGCGACGGCCAGTTTTTTAATATCCACTTCCAGGGGGGATCTCCCCACGTAACGAACGCGCAGTCATTGGCGCAGAACCAAACCGGCATCAACAGCCTTCTGATTTTCGATATGCCGATGGAAGTCGGCTGGAAACTTTGGGACTTGCCGATGCGCGTCTTCGGTGACTTCGCTGTTAATTTTGACGCTGACGATCGCGCTGCAGCGGCAGGCCACGCAGGCGGTGGCGGTCAGCGATACGCGTGGGAACTCGGTCTGGCTGTTGGTCAGCTAAAGGCAAAGAGCGACTGGGAGATCCGCGCCTGGTGGCAGCACACCGACCAGTTTTCGCTGGATCCCAACTTGGTTGATTCCGACATCTTCGACAGCCGTGTGAACATGCAAGGGGTAGCCGTAAAAGCCGGGTACATGCTGGCGGACGCTATTAGCTTGAACCTGACGTACACATATGGCTGGCGCTCTAATGGTAATTACGGCACCGGCGGCAATGGCGATATCGCTATCAATCCACTCGACCAGTACCAGCTCTTTCAAGCTGATATGAGCGTGAAGTTCTAAACGTCGACACACCCAAAAACCTATGAAAATTAAGCACCTCGCAGTCGTTCTAGCGTTGTTGGCTGCAACCCTGTCTAACGCAAACGCGGATCGTCTGGTTATCAAAGGCTCCGACACACTCGGGGCCAAACTGGTTCCGCAATTGGCGGAACAGTTCAAGGCGCAACATCCCGGCACCACCTTCGACATTGCCGCCGAAGGGTCGACCACCGGTATCGCTGCGATCATTGATGGCACGGCACAAATCGGCATGTCGAGCCGTCGCGCCAAGACATCTGAAGTAGGTGCCGCTGCGTCCAAGGGAAAGCACATGAAGCCAACGATCGTAGCTTTCGACGGGATCGGCGTGATCGTGAACTCTGCGAATCCACTCAAAGGCCTAACGAAGAAACAGGTGGAACAAATCTTCACCGGTGACGTGACCGATTGGAGCGCAGTCGGTGGATCAGGCGGTAAGATCTCCGTCTACACTCGTAACACTTCATCCGGCACGTACTCCGATTTCAAGGAACTGGCGATGAAGAAACGCGATTATGCAGGGGGCTCGCAAAAGATGGCCGGCAACGAACAAATCGCCGCCGAAGTTGGAAAAAATCCAAATGGCGTCGGTTATGTCGGTATGGCGTACCTCAAGGCTGGCGGCGTGAAAGCAATGCCGATCGATGGTGCGGTGCCCTCGGCCAAAAGCGTGCAAGCGCACAGCTATCCTTATTGGCGGCCCACCTTTTACTACACAAATGGCGACCCGAGTGGTTTAGCTAAGGAGTTTGTCGATTTCACCGTCGGACCCGGTGGCCAGAAAGTCGTAGCGCAAGTTGGATTTGTACCGATCAAATGAATCGGTCGTGGTTAGGTTAACGGAAGGCCCGTCGGCGATAAAATCCCCCGACGGGCTTTTTCGTTACGCACTCACAAGTGAAACGAAAAAAACAACGGCACAAGAAAGCGCGGGAAATTTCTCCCGTCACGATGCTAACCGACGAACTGGAGGCAGTGAGACGCGACTTGCGTCGGACGATTCGGGCTTACGCCGCGCGTTTGGAGCTTGATCTCGCCGAAAGCATTGCAGCGGTGACTCGGTACAAACGGGCCGAAGACTTATCGCGCGAGCGACTTCACGACGTTCGCGACCTGACGATCATGATGCGCAAGCGCAAATTGAAACCCGAAAAGGGCCGGCGCAAAGATGTGCGCAAGCTTGACTCGCTGATTCGCGACTTGCAGTCAATCGCACGACCCGACGCGGATAACAGTGATTCGAAATGAGGCGGTGTTCACAAAGTGCGACGGCTTGGGCAGCCGTTGACCAGAAAGATGACGGCTGGGAAGCTGTCACTCCTTGGTCACTCGTCCTCGTTCTCAGCGTCATCCTCGTTAGCCCCGGTGCGGCCCCGGCGCTCGCCGCACCACTCAGTGCAGATATGGTCGTTAGTGTGCCCGATCAAGTGTTAGCACTGGTGGATCGGGGTAAGCTGATCGCGCGTTACTCAATTTCGACTTCGAAGTTCGGAACCGGCGATTCTAATGCCAGCTATCGCACCCCGCTTGGCACCCTGTTCGTTTCAGCGAAAATCGGAGACAGATTGCCCCCGGGCACAGTTATCAAGAATCGAATTCCGACCGGTGAGATCGTTGCCGTAGATGCGCCCGGTCGAGACCCGATCGTTTCACGCGTGATCTGGTTGCGAGGAATGGAGACGCAAAACCAGAAAGCGCGTGATCGGTGCATTTATATCCACGGAACACCGGAGGAACGCCGGATCGGCAAACCGGCAAGCTTCGGTTGCATCCGCATGCGGTCGCGCGACATCATTGATCTTTACGATCGCGTCCACATCGGCACACACGTCGTGATCACACCACGGAGGATTCGCGATTTCGTTAAGCCGGAAGAACCGGACTTACTGGCGCGATCAGATTAACAACATTAGCTCTGAGTTGGCATTCCGAGCGAAGTCGAGAATGGAGCGGCTGGGGAAAACCGCGACATCGACGGGAAGACTGGAGTTTGAGCGAATGGGAGATGAGCGAATCAAATCTCAGTATTCGACAGAGGATCGAATGACGTCATTGCTCTAAAGATTGTACGCCAGCTTGTGAGTCGGCTGGTACAGCTGAATGTCATCCGCACCGGGCACAATCACCATGATGACGCGGCCGTACTCGCGTTGCTCGATAGGACCCCGGAATTGCGCTCCTTTCGTCCGTAATTCGCCGACTGTCGCTTCTATATCGTCGCACATCAGCGCGATCGCGTGGTGACGTGGGTGGTCATACGTTTGGCCTTCCCATTCGCTATGCGTCGGGTGCACGCCCATCTCGCTCGGCCCCGACTTGAAAATGAGCCAATCTCCATCGAAATCCTCCGTAACGTACTTCCACCCGAGCACGTCCCGCAAAAACGCCCGCGTCGCGTTAGTATCATCGGAGTAAATTAGGGTATGAATTGAGGTGATCATTAGATCGCAACTTAGATCAGGTTCCGCTGCCTTGCTTCGGTTTCGCGGTTCGCCGGCAGAAGCCTCGACCGAGATGATCAATTTCTGCAGTTAGTCGCTCTCAACTCAGAACCGAAAGTTATTGTAAGCCTCGTGCGTTCCAATCCAAAACCAGTAGTACTCGCCGTTCCGTTCGCGTGCGATCGCGCGATAGCTTCTGCCAACTTCTACGGTGTAGATGCCGCCCTTTTTCTGAAATCCTAGAGACGGATGCCTTGGATTGGCTTTAAAGAGAGCGCGAAGTTCTTTTTTGAGAGTCTTCGGACATGCTCAGGAAGCGCGTCGTAGCACTGCCAGAACGGAGCCAGCGCAATGGGACCTCACGGCAAGGGCCGGAAGTTTCCTGCGTCAATCTCCGGATCGATCCTTTTCAAGGAGGAAGCATGCTTCCCGCCAGGCGAAAAATCCTCCTCCAACTGCTCGTCCCAAGAGAGTTTGTCCTGCTTCGCAATGAAAGCTGCAAGCTTCGCCAGTTCTTTACGATCCAAACGTCTTACCGCTTGCTCGATTTCAGTCAGACTCACCAGGTGAGATTAAGTTCGCGGCGCAGTCTGCGCAAGCGCCGCACGAGGGAGATAAGCCTTGGTTCGCGTTCCTATTCAACGCGGCAAACAGGTCCTCGTTTAAGTCACCGCTTTAGGCGCGCTCAAGCTTTTATCGTAGAACCCAGAGCGGTCGAAGCAGCAAGGGCGGCGCTTCCCACCCGCCAGCATCGAGCAGGCATTCTTAATCCGGCGCGCGTGCGTCTCTTCCTGCTTGGCAGAGGTGATCCAGTGGATCCAATCTCGGCGCGCGATGGGCGTAATGTCCTCCCACACCGCCCGTGCCTTCGGGGCGGCGGTCGCGAGAGCTTTTCTCAGATCCGCCGGCACTTGTGGCTCCGGTTCCTCTGCCGCGGGTGCGATCTCTAGCGTGACGACGTCGCCTGCGTGTGCACCGGCAGCTTCGGAGAGCTTTCGGTCCACTTTGAGCCAATGGCTTTTTTGGCCATCTGGCTCGAGCATCGCTTGAAAAGCGAAGCCATTGATGGCGCCTTCGATCGCCGTCATCCCGCGCGAGGGAAGTTTCGCACTGGCATTCTTTGGCAGGACGAGAAACGTCCAGGAGCCGGCCTTTTCGCTCTCGGCCGGCCGGAAGAGTTTCGCTTTGAAACGGATCAAGGTTTTGGTCATTTGCCTGGTGTTATTGACTTTTTCTGCATTGCATCGCGTTTTGGTTTGAATTCGTTCCCTGATTTCCATTCAGGAAACTTGTCGCCATTGGCTACTTCGTAACCAACTTCGAATACAAGTTGAACATCTTGCACGGCGCCAGAGAGGTCCCAATCGGGTTTAACTTCGTCGGTGATCTGGTGGTAATCCGTCGAGTCATATTCGTCGGACCGGAGTGGCGCGGTCTCGGAGCGGGAGAGAAGATGTTCACCTTTGCCAACGTAGAGCGAAGGCAGGCCGACTTTCGAGAATTCGAAATTGTCAGCGCGATAAATCTTGCCTTTGTCAGGGCGGCTGTCCGGGATCGCGCGGCGGCCCTGCTGTTTGGCCGCGGCAGCGAGAAGATCGTCGAGTGTGGAAAAACCAAGGCTCAGATCCTCAATATCGCGCGTTTTGCCCCAGACGTTCATGCTATCGAGGTTGATGTCCGCCAGCGTTTTCTCCAGGGGATAGAGCGGGTGTTCCGCATAAAATTTGGCACCGAGCAATCCCGCTTCCTCCGCTGTCGTTGCCATGAACAACACAGACCGTTTCGGCGGCGGATTTACTTTCTTGAAGGCGCCCGCGAGTTCGATGACGGACGCAACGCCAGACGCATTGTCGATCGCACCGTTGAAAATCTGGTCGCCCTGCAATTCGGGATGTCGGCCGAGATGGTCCCAGTGCGCGGTGTAAATAACATATTCATCGTTTAATTTTGGATCGCTGCCTTCGAGTTTGCCGATGACATTGTGTGATTTGAAGGAGCGCACCTGCTGTTTGATCGCAATGTTGGCTTTGGCATTCAGGACCACAGGTCGGAAAGCTTTGGTGATCGCAGATTTCTTGAGGCTATCGAAATCCTGGCCGGAGTCGGCGAATAATTTCTTCGCAACATCCAAGGTGATCCAGGAACGCGCGGACACGGCGTCCATGTTTTTGTTCGGATTATCGAGCTCAAAGTTTTCTTTGCTCCAGCTCGATCTCACCACCTGCCACGGATAAGCTGCAGGTTCCGTTTCGTGAATGATGATCGCCGCCGCCGCGCCTTTCTGCGCTGCGATTTCGTATTTGTAGGTCCAGCGACCGTAATACGTCATCGCTTTTGCCTTGAACATTTTGTCGTCGAGTTTTGACGGATCTTTTGGATCGGGAACTGGCGGATCGCCGATCAGCATCAGCAGCGTTTTGCCCTTCACATCGACATTTTTGTAATCGTCCCAGCCGTACTCCGGTGCGTCGACGCCGTAGCCAACAAAGACCAGATCTGACTTCTCGATTTTGATCTCGGGCTGGAGCCGCGCCGATGAAGCAACGAAATCATCCGGAAATTTCAGATCCATCGTTTTGCCACCGATGACGAAGGACATTCGCGGTTCACTATTGATACCGGCGAGCGGAACTCCCTGTGTATAAGTCCCGTCGGGATTTCCAGGCTTAAGTCCGATCTTTTTGAACTGATCGGTGATGTATTTGACCGAAAGGTCTTCGCCTTTTGACCCCGGTGCGCGCCCCTCGAATTCATCCGACGCTAGAACTTTGATATGTGCGAGCAGACCGTCCGGCGTGATCGCTTCGAGCGCCGGCTGCAAGCGCTCCTTCAAGTCATCACTTCCAACGAGCGACGCCGTGGCGAAGAAAAAGGTCGCGTGTAACAACCACGAAATTTTCATGCTCGTTCTGTAGCGGCGCTTCGCGGCCGCCGCAAATCTATCCGGCTATCAGGGATTAACCGAAGCGGCCGGTGATGTAGTCTTCGGTCTGTTTTTCACCGGGGTTTGTGAAGATTTTCACCGTTGATCCAAATTCAATCAGTTTGCCGAGATAAAAGAACGCGGTGAAATCGGAAACGCGTCCGGCCTGTTGCATGTTGTGAGTGACAATCACGATCGTGTACTGCGTCTTGAGCGCCTGGATTAGTTCCTCAATCTTCGCCGTGGCGATCGGATCGAGCGCGGAGCAGGGCTCGTCCATCAGCACCACTTCGGGTCCGACGGCTAGGGCGCGTGCAATGCATAAACGCTGTTGCTGGCCACCGGATAGTCCGTACACGTTGGTTTCCAACCGGTCTTTGACTTCGTCCCACAACGCGGCTGAACGCAAACTTTTCTCGACTGCTTCATCGATGCGCGAACGTTTTTTGATGCCGGCGACGCGCAAACCGTAGGCGATGTTTTCGTAAATCGATTTGGGAAATGGATTCGATTTTTGAAACACCATTCCCACACGCCGTCGCAAATCGACCACGTCCAATCCGGCCGAATTGATATCAACGCCGTCAACGTGAATCGCGCCCTTGCTAATGCCCGAGCCGTCCACGAGGTCGTTCATGCGATTAATGCAACGCAGCAGAGTTGTCTTCCCGCAGCCGGACGGTCCGATGAAAGCAGTCACCGCACGCGCCGGCATTTGCAGCGAGATATTGTGGAGGACCTTGTTATCGCCGTAAGCGAAATCGACTTCTCGCACGTCGATCATTACCTGAAGTTTTTCCGTCTCATTTGCTGCCGGTTCAAGAGGTTCCGGTGGGGTTTGTGGTCGAACTGTTTGTGGCGGTTCCATCACTGTTACCATGATAAGCGTCTCCTTTGTCTCTCCCGCAGCACAATGGAGGCTAATGCAATCAGCATTACGACTATTAGAAAAACAAAAGCCGTCCCATACTGAACGCGTTCGGTGTATTCGTTCTGCGGAATTTTCGAGCTAACAACATAAATGTGGTACGGAAGCGCCATGACGCCCTGGAAAAAGAAATCCGTCCATTTGGTCACCTGCCACGGCATTTCATCGCGCATCGCGTAAGCAGCCGTGAACATGATCGGCGCGGTTTCACCGGCAACACGGGCGATGCCAAGGATCGAAGAAGTCAAAATGCCCGGCATCGCATAAGGCAAAACGTTTTTGCGGATGGTTTGCCAACCGGTGGCGCCAAGCGCCAGCGAACCTTCACGCAATCCTTTCGGCACCGCCCGCAACGATTCTTCACTCGCGGTAATGATCGCCGGCAAAATCATGAGACCCAGCGTGAACCAGCCTGCGATCAGCGAAACGTTCCAACCGAAGAAAATGACGAACAGCCCAAATCCGAACAGGCCGAACACGATCGATGGCACCCCGGCAAGATTTAGAATAGCTACGCGGGTGAAGCGAATAAAGTGCGTGTCGCGACTGTATTCGCTGAGGTAAATCGCCGCACTAATCCCGATAACCAGGGCCACGATCATCGAGCCGATGACAAGGAGTGCCGTGCCAACGATACACGGGAAAATTCCGCCGGCAGAATAAGCGATGCTGGTAGCGTCAACGGGTTCCTTGTGAGTTTCCTGCCATTTCCGGAATTCCCGATCGCTCAGCTCCATTTTTTTGCCCTGATAATCGAACACGTAGAGCGTTTGCGGCGGCTCGGTAAGAAATTTCACATTGATGAACGGTGCGTGATTGGTGAACACCGTCCGGCTACCTTTGATTGCGATATCGAGAAAGATGTAGGTGGCGCACGCCAACACGAAATACGTGGCCAGACGAAACGCCCAAAACATAAACGTTTGGACAAAGCTGCGCCGGTTGTTGGAAGAAGCGGCGACCATGTTAATCCTGCTGTAGCGGCGGGCGCTGACCGCGGCGGCTTTGCGCGCCGTAAAATCCGCGGCGGCCGGGGTCATCGCCCCCGGCTACAACACCAGCTGATGAAGCGGAAGGTTCGCTACAGTGAGTTCTGTGTCTCAAACATCGCCAAATTTCGAAATTCATGTTTAGCCAATGCTCATGCGATAGCGCGTGACCAGCTTCTGCGCGCAGTAGTTGATGGCCAGAGTGATCGCAAACAGCACCAGGCCCACCATGAACAGAGCGCGATAGTGGATGCTGCCGCGAACGACCTCGCCCATTTCCTGCGCGATGATCCCCGTCATGGTGTGCACCGGTTGGAAAAATGCACCGAGTCCCTGTGTGAAATCAGGAATGGCGATCCGGTTTCCGGCGCACAGCAGCACCACCATTGTTTCTCCAATCACGCGGCCGAGCCCCAACAACACTGCTGAAACAATCCCCGACAACGACGCCGGCACGAGCACGCGTCCGATCGTCTGAAGCCGATTCGCGCCCAACGCGTAGGAAGCTTCCTTGAAACTGCGAGGCACGTTGCGAAGCGCGTCTTCGGCGAGAGTAAAAATCGTAGGCACAGCCATCAGCGCGAGCAAACAACCCGCGGTAAACACGTTGAGGCGCTCGCTGAGTGGAAAGAACGGCACCCATTGCATGAACGAGGCGCGCGAGATAGCGCGGATTGTTTCGCCAAGTACAGCAATCCCGAAGAAACCCAGCACAACCGACGGGATCGCCGAAATGAATTCGATGTACGGTTTGATCAGGCTCTTCTCAATTGGCGAGGCAACCTCGCTTACGTAGATCGCTCCACAAACGCCGAGCGGAACACCAATTAGCAGCGCGACGACCGAGACCAGCAGCGAACCCACGAACAACGGAATGATGCCGTACCAATCCTGCCAAAAACTTGCCGTGATCCACTGCGGGCCAAATAGAAAAGAGGTAATGGCACGATACGCGGGCACCGGTGTGTTCGGGTCCCACGCGCGCAGTTTTTCGACAGCTGCGGGAAGCTGCTTCAGGTACTCTTCTACTTCGGCTTTCCATTTTGCAAAGGCTTTGCCCGCTTTGGTGTTCGTCAACGCCGGAGACGCGGCCAGCAGTTCATTTATCTGCGGCTTCATCGAATCGGCAATTTGCGCGAAGGTGTCCGTTGCAGAACGAAGTGCAGCCAACTGCTCCGCTTCGTTGCCAGCAGGCGCAGCCGCGGCGCTGGGTTCATCCTGCGATTCGCTGTCGATCACACCAGCGCCAGCATGGCTGCCAAGCCGCAGCATTGTTTCACGCAGCGCCTGGGCCTGATCGGTCGCGTCCGATACCAGTCCGTTTAATCGCTCGCCGGTGTCGCTGAATTTGTTTGCGAACTCATCGAATTTTTCCAGCGCTGCCTGGTCGGCTCCGGCTTGCACGTATTGAAGCCGGATGTCGCCGAGTTGACGTGACAGAGCCGTCTGCTTTTCGGCTTGCGCTCGGATGATGTCCACGTATTCGAGACCCGCCTCCCGATACAGCCGCAAATTCGCCAGATTCTGCCCGAAAAAACCGAAGCCGTCGCGAAAGAGGAAAATCGTAATCAACGTCAGTACAATGATGGCAACGAGCGCGTTGCTGCCAAAGAAAGCTCTGATGGCTGATTCGGCGGTTCGCCGTCGGTGTCCAGTCGCGCTTTTTTCCGCCGGAATCGATAGTTCTTGCGCGGTGGTTTCCACACTGGCGACGATGCGAAACAGCCGCGAAGCCAGCAATGGAATTAATGTTACGTTTCTGTGACAGCAGAGTTGTTGCGTCCGCTGTCCTCAACGGAGGAATCAGGGCACCCGTGAGCGCTTTTCTCCTGGCACCTCTTGTCGCACAGGCGTCGTGTCCGAGAGGTCCGGAGGAGCTTCCGCAGCTCGATAGACGGTTCGGCTAGGGTCTTGTTTAACAGCTTCACCCGATCCGAAGAGGCCGCATCCGGCAACAGCAAGCGCGACTACAATTGTGAATGCCGCGGTTATTTTTTTCACTCGGCTACATCATTGAGGCGTAAACGGGGGCTCGCAAGTGAGAGCTCCCGTGCTCGCGGTGAATTCGCAGCGTTGACAATAACATGTCACGAGTTTTTTTCGCGATCGCCATCTGGTTGTCACCGCGCAGTGCGATGATGACCCATGCACTCGAGTCATTCAGGCCACTCGCGGACATTTTGGAAGCAGAGATTAGGTTAGGGCGAAACTAAAAGTCGGGCGCCCTGGATTGATCTTTTCCGGGGCGCCCGCTCATTTTCGGAATCAATCATTCGTTCTACTTCGAAATTGCGGCGGGCAGAGGACTGCCCGCCCTACCTTTCTGACGCCGACGGTAGGGCGCGGCACTCCATGCGCGCCGGGCACTTCCGAGGTCGTTTTGCCACACAAATGTAACGCTAATTGTTTTGCCGATCCGCCTGCCGATTCGTACGTTTGCGCCCAATCACGCATGCAGGCGTTGACTCTCCCCCGGCGCGAATCAGCACCAACGATCAACGTGCAACAGCGTTTCTCGTTTGGTGGATCGCGACAGCAGGTTTCAGGATCGAAACGCTATCGCGCCGCGTGGATTTCCGACGCGCACCTGGGCACGCGCGGCAGCAACGCCACCGCGTTGCTGAATTTTTTGCGCGAGACGGATTTCGACACGCTGTACGTCGTGGGCGACTTGATCGATATCTGGTCGCTGCGGCGCGCGACTTACTGGCCACAACAACACAATGACGTGATCCAGAAAATTCTGCGCAAAGCCCGCAAGGGCACGCGTGTAGTTTACATCCCGGGAAATCATGACGAACTGGTGACAAGCTTCTGTGGAACCTACGGAAATATCGAGATCAAGGAGAACGCAATCCATGTGGCCGGCTCAGGCGAGCGGATCTTGATTATTCACGGTCACGAACTCGACGTGGTGGTATCCGGCAGCGGCCGGATGAAGTGGCTCGCGTTCGCAGGCGACGTTAGCTACCAATTTCTGCTCTCGCTCAATCCGCTAATTAACTTTGTCAGGCGGCATTTCGGTCTGGGCTACTGGTCTCTCAGCGCGTATGCCAAGCGAACGGTTAAGGACGCTGTGAGCTTCATCGGTAAATTCGAGGCCGCTGTGGCACACTACGCTGAGCGCTACCACGTCGATGCCGTGCTGTGTGGGCACATCCATAGCGCAGCAATCCGCGAATTTGGAACGATCTCGTATTACAACTGCGGTGACTGGGTCGAAAGCTGCACGGCATTAGTCGAGGGCGATGATGGCATGATCTCGTTGGTTAATTACCACCCACTCTCCGCGAGCGGACGCACAGTAGCTCCGACAATCGACTCCACGCGGCCGAAGCAGTCCCTGGCAAATAATTAAAATCGTAGGGCGTTTGACTCACTCGTTCCCACTCGCTCGGCCTCCGGCCTACCCGTCCATGTCGCTCAGCGCCCGCTGGCTCCATCTATGAGACGCCGGGGCGTTCGCCGCGGCGAACGCCCTACAACGACCGCTCCAATCCTTGAACAATTCGACTCTTCAACCGATCCGTCCCGTTTCGGCCCGCGTGTTTCTAAGTCGTCATCGCCTTTTAACAATTCGTAACCTGACGCGGTGCGCTTCTGCTTTATCGGTCCTGTCATGACCGCGATTACAGTGAAGCGAACAATCGTCAGGAGAACACGCGCCAAAGGCTCGGCAACGCGCCAATCGCTCCGCGAACTTTCCCGGTCTTATCTGGCCGGCGAAAGGACCGTGGAGTTCACTATTGAAGCGCTACTCTTCGCCATCATCGTGGCAATCTCAGCATGGCCGGTTTTGGCGGCCGCAAACGCACTCAGCGAATTCCTTCCGCAGGTGTGAACCCGAGCTCTGGCTGCAGCATCGAGTGTGAAAGTCTCGACACTGAATGCATCGCGTTTAGGATGTGCAGCTTGTGGGAAGTCGCAATCGAACGCGAAACAATCGGGAAATTGAACGGAAGTTCTTAGTCAAATGGTTACCCGATAACTTCAAGCGGTCGCGGCACTTCATTATCGAGCAAGGCTATCTGGCCACAGAATCCGCAGGCAGGCAGGTGCGGCTTCGAAAAACAAACAAAACTTCGTCGCTGACATTCAAGGTCGGTCGCGGCAGCCATCGCGAAGAACGCGAGATCAAACTGAGCCAAAAGCAATTCACAGCGCTCTGGCCGGGCACCGCCGGAAGAAGACTGCGAAAAGTACGCTACGAAATTCCCTGGGAAGATGTGCTGATCGAGCTAGATATTTATCGGGGCAGACATGCCGGCCTTGTAGTTGCCGAGGTGGAATTTCCTGATGGTGCCAGCTGCCGCAGATTCAAAGCGCCGTGGTGGTTTGGGCGGGAAGTGACCGGGGAAAAACGCTACAGCAACGTGCGCCTCGCCCTCAAATAACAAACGCCATGGCTTTCCGTTTGAAATTGCGCGAACCCCTGCCCGGAGGACTCAAGCGCGTTTTTTGTGAACAAATCGACTCGGCTTTGCACTTGTGCCAACATCCTGCCAAACAACGTGGCGTCACGGTCCACGAGGTTCGCAAGCATCTCAAAAAGCTCCGTGCCGCAATGCGGCTTGCGATTGGCGCGGTCGGCAAAAATTGTCACGCGAAGGAGGATCGTTACGTGCGCAAGATCGGACGATTGGTGTCGGATTTGCGTGATGCGCAGGTGCGATTGCAGACGTTTATTAAACTGCGCGACAAGGCGGCAAAACATTCCAAAAAGCAGCTCTTTCCGCGCACAGAAGAACTATTGCTGCTGGAACGCGAAAGTTTTTCTGCAGCGTTCGCCGGTTGGCAACGCCAGGCGATCCCGCAATTGGAACGAATAAAAGCACGTCTGATGACGTGGCCGCTGGACGACCTGAATTGGAAACAGATTTGCAACGCGGTATGTAAAATCTACAGGCGCGGTCAGCGCGCACTCGCCACAACGATCGATGATCCGGAGCCGGAAACCTTTCATGCCTGGCGCAAGCGGGTGAAAGATGTGTGGTACGAGTTGCGAATTTTGCAGCCACTGAACCGAACAGTTCTGGAAGAAATGGCTCACGACGCGGAGATCCTGGGTGAATTGCTGGGGAGTGAGCACGATCTCGAGTTTCTTCTTGCGCGCCTGGAGAAGGAACGCGGCGACGCAGAATTCGCCAACGAACTGGGACAACTACAAAAACTGATCGGTAAACGCTGCAAACGATTGCGCCGTGATGCGCTGGAACTCGGACGGCGTTTCTACGCCGAGCCATCTAAGGCGTTTGCAAAACGCATCTCCATCTTTCGCTGGTAAATGAACGTAAGACAGTGTCATTCGCCTCACCCCCGATCGTAAGCTTCAAGATATTTGATTCCCGATCCGGTGTTAAAAGCGACGACGCGTTCACCGGACGCGATTTTTCCGGCGGATCGAAGCAATTTCAAAGCTGCGAAACAAGCAGCGCCTTCGGGACAGATAAAGAGACCTTCATTTGCTCCGACCTCACGCGCCTCGCGGATCATTTCTTCGTCATCGACGGCAATCGCGCCGCCATTGGACTCGCGAAGAATTTTCAGGATCAGGAAATCGCCGATCGCTTTTGGAACCCGCAAGCCGGAAGCAATCGTGTACGCATCCTGAAATTCAGCTGCGGTTTTTTCTCCGGCTTCGAACGCCCGCACAATCGGCGCGCAACCGGTGGCTTGCACCGCGAACATGCGCGGCCGGTTTTTCCCGATCCAGCCGAGGACTTCCATTTCCTCGAACGCTTTCCACATCCCGATGAGACCAGTGCCGCCGCCAGCCGGATAAAGAATCACATTGGGCAATTGCCAGTTGAGTTGCTCCGCTAATTCGTAACCGAGTGTCTTTTTTCCTTCGACCCGATATGGCTCTTTGAGCGTGGACATATCGAACCACCCCTCATTTGCTTTGCGGCGGCTGATTTCGGTGGCGCAATCGGTGATCAGTCCGTCGATCAAAGTGACGTGCGCACCCAATTCGCGGCACTCGATGATATTTGCGCGCGGCGTGTCGCTCGGCATGAAGACGTGCGCTTCCCGACCAGCCCGAGCTGCATACGCGGCAAGCGCGCCGCCGGCGTTGCCTGCACTGGGGACCGCAAGCTTTGTTGCGCCGAGATATTTTGCCATCGAAACAGCCACGCTCATCCCCCTTGCCTTGAAGCTCTGTGTCGGATTGAGCGACTCGTCTTTGATCCAAAGATCGACGTCATCGTTGACTTTGGGTGCACGCAGCAAGGGTGTTCCGCCTTCGCCTAACGAGACCGGTTCAACATCGAGTGGCAACGGCAACACTTCGCGATAACGCCACAATGATTTTTCCCGCGCGAGCAGTGCTTCGCGGGTCAGGGTTCGACTCGCCGCGGCGACATCGACGATTGCAAACAGCGGTTTGTTGCAGGAGCGACAAAGATTTTGCAGACGAGACCATTCGTGCTCGAGGCCGCACGCGCTGCATTCAAGACGCTTCAGAAACATGGGAGCAATTGAAGCGTATATCTGCCAGGACCGCGAATTACTGTAGCCGCTTCGCTGTGCGAAGCGCAGGACCGACGGACAGCCAATCGCCTACAGAACGTCGCCCACAGGGCGACGGCTACAGCAAGCGCCCGGCCTTGTGTGATGTGTTAGATTGCACCGATGAATTTGCTAACGCTCACAGAAATTCGCCGGGCGGCGCAGAATGGAGCGGCGTCTGCACGCTTGCACGTGCAGGTGGAAAGCGCGACGCCCAAGCTCACGCGCGAACAGCAGCCGTATTGCGAGCTTACGTTGGCCGACGCATGCGACCGGATGACGCTGCGTGTCTGGAGCGATCATCCCGCGTATAAAACGTGCAGTGCTTTAACCAGTCGGGATTTCATCGAGCTCACCGCGGAGTTTTACCAGTCGCAATACGGACTCGATGCTCGCAAGTGGACGGTCCGACCGTTAACCGATCAGGAGAAAAACGAATTACTCCAGGGCCCTGCAGATTTACGCGCCAAACAGGCGTCCGATTTCGAATTCGTGAGGCAAACTGTGGCCGGAATCAGCGATCCACGGTTGCTCGCGTTGGGTGAAGCTTTCCTCAGCGAATGGGGCGACCGGTTTCGGCGCGCCGCAGCAGCGCGCAAATACCATCATGCACGGCGCGGCGGCCTCGTCGAGCACACGGCGCAAATGATGCGCGTGGCGAAGGCGATCGCGCCGGCGTACCCACAACTCAATCTTAATCTGTTGGTCGCCGGAATTCTTTTCCACGACTCGGGTAAACTTTGGGAAAACCAATTTTCGGAAACCGGCTTTGTGATGGACTACGATGAAGTCGGCGAACTCGTGGGTCACATTTCCATTGGGCTCGAGATTGTGAATTCGCTTTGGCGAAAACTCAGCGCCGAAAACGCAGATGTCTGGAAAACCTGCTCGCCGTCATCGGAAGACGTGCGTCTGCATCTCCTGCATCTGATCGGTTCGCATCATGGCCAGAAGGACCTGGGTTCACCGGTTGAACCGAAGACGCCGGAAGCAATGACGCTGCATTACATCGACAATCTCGATTCGAAGCTGGAAATGTTCGCCGCCGGTTACACGACGGCCAAACCGCTGGCCGCGCGCATCTTTGATCGCGTGCGACCGCTGCCCGGAAATTTGGTGAAGTCACTGGAAAAATTTCAGCAAACCCGCGACGCAAAAATGTCAGGCGACGCCGAGCTTTTGTGACGCGATACGAGCACACGCAAATCGGTCATGTAATCATTTGGTCCCTTCTCGCGATCATTTTGATTGCCAGCGGATTAATAGGATCATCGGCTCATCGCGAGCCGCCAGTGATCGTTTCGATCATTCTGTTGGTTTGTCTGGTCCTGTTCTACAAACTCAGGATTACGATCGAGAATGAGTTTTTGTGCGTCTCATTTGGACCCGGCATTATCCGCAAGGGAGTGCGACTTGCAGAGATCATCGGATGCGAACCTATCCGCATTCATTGGTGGTATGGCTGGGGTATTCATCTGACTCCAGCCGGATGGCTCTACAATGTTTCTGGCTTCGACGCCGTAGCAATCACGTTGCGCGATGGTCGAAAATTCGCGCTCGGCACTGATGATCCCCACGGGCTCACCACAGCAATCCGGACGGGATTTCAGGAGTGCACGCTGCGCTAGCTACTGCAGTTGGCGAAACCAGCGCAGCGCGATGGAAGTTTGGGCATCGTTGACTTCGTGGCCGCCGTGGAAGGGGCCGATTCGGATCCGTTGAAATCCGGTGCGTTTGATTGAACCCGCCACGTTGTACTGCTGCTCCAAAGTCGCGATGCGGTCGTCGCGCCCGGCGCTAATGTAAACCGGCGTCATGAGAAACCCCTTGCCGGGGCCGACCCGCGTGTAGCCCTCGCTCAACTGGTCTTGATTCGCACCCGTGATGTAAATGCCCGCGACACGAGAGCCATTCTTCGCGAGCAATGGCGCGACCAGACCTACGCCCTTGCCGCCGCCCGAAAACCCAGCGCACGCGACTGGCCACTTGTTGGAGCCGGGAAAGCTACGGTACAACGCGTTGATGGCGGCGAGGCTCATCGCTCCACGCCACGCGGCGGTGTCGTTCCGCGCAGGCTGCGGACCGTCGCCAGCAAGCAGCACCCAACCTTCCGCAAGTCCAACTCTGCGATAAAAGTCGACAAGGTCATCGCGATTCTGCCGTTTGAAATCGCTGGTGGAGCACACGACCAATACCGGCCAACTTTTTCGCGGATCAAAATTCGAAGGAGTGGCGAGCATCGCCACTGCATTCGGTGGCAAAGCGTTTCCGCCTTGAGCGGCCAACAATTTTTCCTGCGCACTCAAAGGAACGTTGGCCTTGACGGTTGAACCCGGAGAAAAAGCAACTCCCGCGAATGTTAACGAACCTGCGGTTGCTGCGACCGAGCCAGCATGGAGTAGTAGGATCAACCCGGCCACCGAAAATAGTCGGGCGCGCGTACCGCAAACGTGCTGGGAAGCCAGTAGGATCATGCTGTTTCGTACTCAAAAAACGTGCGGAATGGAACGCTCAACTCTAATTTAGATCGGAAATGTGAAATCGGCCATGGCCCCCCGTATTCGCACAAACGTGCAGGTAATGTTTTTCGACACCGACTGCGGAGGCGTCGTATCCAATATTGCGTACCTGCGCTTCATTGAGATAGCGCGGACACACCTTGCGGAGGAGCTCGGGCTCGCGGTCGTTGAGATGGCGCAAAAGCAAACGTATCCGGTCGTGGTCCACACTGAGATCGATTATCGACGCGCGGCGAGGCTCGGCGACCGGCTGGTGATTGAGGGCTGGCTGGATCTGGTAGAGCGCGCGCGGTTCTGGTGCGCATTCCGCATAACGCGTCCGAAAGACAACACGTTGATCGCCGACTGCCGCCAGATGCTCGCATTGATCGAGATGCCGACGGGAAAATTGCTGCGCTTGCCTGAGCATTGGAAAACGTACGACAAAGCCGAATCCAGCGAACATCGCGAACGCGGACCCGGATCCGGAACGGTTCCCGGTGGAGAACATGGGTAATGACCGCAAGCGCCCGCACGCTAAGCATTGAAGACACGCTGCTGGAACCGCAGGCGTTGCCACCGCCGCCCACGCGCCACGCTTTGCTCGTAATTCTGATCGCGCTCGCAGCGCTGTTACATGTGGTGACCGTTGGGACTGGCGATCTCTACAGTGAGACGGAGGGCCAATACGCCGGAGCCGCGCGCGAGATGGTGACGAGCCATAACTGGTTGCTCCCAACGAACAACGGCATACCGCGCCTGCAAAAACCGCCATTGCTGTACTGGCTCATCATTGCTTCGTACAAGATTCTCGGCGTGAATGAGGCGGCGGCTCGGCTGCCGCTCGCGCTGGCCGTCGTAGCCACGGTTGCACTTATCTTTTTAATTGGCGAAAAGCTCTCAGATTACTGGCGCGGTTTCATCGCCGGCCTGATCTATCTCAGCTTCTGCGGCACGTTTCTTCTCGCGCGCATTGTCATGCCCGAACCGCTCGTCACCGCATTCATGGCTGGCGCGATGTTCTGCGGAATATGCGGCTATGAACGGAGGGGCCATCGGCGCATGTGGTTTGCCGGCGTCTGGATTTTCGCCGCGCTAGCGTGCCTAACGAAAGGTGTGCTCGGCTTCGTTTACCCCGCTGTGGTCTTTGTTTTGCTCTCGATTTTTTATCGCGAAGCGAGGATACGGTTTCGCGGGCTGCTGCGGTTGGAATATGTTCTGATTTTTCTTTTGATCCTGGCGCCGTGGCACATCTGGGCACAATGGCATTTCCCGCATTATTTTCGTTATTTAGTCAGATCCGAATGGCTGGGACACTTGCGCGGGCTCACTGATGAGACGCACGATTTCCTAGGCGTGCCTGCCTATCAATTTGTGATCCTGCATGTAGCGTGGTGGTTTCCATGGTCGATCACGTTGCTGCCGGGCGTGATCTTTGCCTGGCGTCGTGTTACCCGGCCGTGGGACATCACTTTCGGCGATGCATTACTATTTTGCTGGATGGGTGTGGTGTTCGTTCCGCTGCTCTTTTTGGGACAGCGACAGGATTATTATTCCATGAGTATGTGGAGCGCGTTCGCACTTTGGGCCGCCATTGCGTGGGATCGGATTCCCCAGTCGTTACGCGCCGCGGGCGCCATCGCGGTGGGTGTCATCGGTCTGATCCTTGCATGCGCAGCGCTATTCGCGGCGCGTGCCGCGCGTGCTTTAAACGGAAATTGGGGAGTGATGGACTCCCGCTGGACCGCGTGGAAAGCCCTGGATGATATGCCTGTGTCTGCGTGGGTAGCGCTGCGGCCCATGCTCGTGATTACGGCTGTCTCATTCGTGTTCTTCTCGATCGTAGCGCTCTACCTCGTTTTCAAACAACGCGGGAAACTCGCGGCCATAGCGCTGGCAGCCTCGATGATTCCAGCCGGGCTAAGCATGGTAATAGGCGTCGCGAAAACGGCGCCCTATTTCTCACTCGCCGATGTAGCCCGTTACCTGAATCCGCGCTTGGAGACAGGCGGCCACGCGATGTTCGAAGGACCACTGGACGACAGCAGCAGTCTTATTTTTTATCTCAATCGAAAATTCTTTTTTGTTAACCAAAATCCCAGGAAAGAAGCTCCCATGGGCGCACCCGCCACCGAGATTTTTCTGAACGAACAAGCTGTTCTGGACAAATGGGGTCAACCAGACGCGGTTTACCTGATTGTGGAGCAAAGCCGGGCCGACTACTGGAAACAGCGAGTGATCAGCCGGTTTCACGTTTATCACCAGGTCACCACATCCGGCACCGTACGTTGTGCTTAGCAATCAACTCTAAAGGAGTTCATTCATTTGTTGGGCGTTCTTGAAAAACGACCGAGTCGCGCTAATGTCCGGCTCACTTCCACTTCAACTCTTCACCGGTTCAACGAATTATGTCGCAACATCGCAGTTTAAAAGGGGCCAGCACCATTGCGGCTAAGCGCAACGTGCTGAAACGCTTTGAGCGTGTCGAGCTTCTCAAGAAACGCAGCCAGTGGAAGGACGGTCAGAAAGTGATCGGCCTGCCGAAGACAAAGCCCGACGTTTAGCATTCAGGTCATCCTGAGCCCCGAAAGCTTTCGGGGTCGAAGGATCCCGTAGTTTTACCTTTGGATCTCGCTGCGGGATTGAAAGCCTGGCCTCGCCCCGAAAGCGTTCGGGGCTGCGTTGCAGCCTCGACTTCGCTCGGAATGACAATTGGTGTAAAGAAGCGGTGTGCGCTTGAATCGTTTTCTCGCCGCTGCGGGTATCGGATCGCGTCGGCATTGCGATGAATTGATCGCGGACGGCCGGGTCACTATCAACGGTAAAGCCTGCACTGACTTCAGTGCGCAACCAGGTGGACGCGACCACGTCAAGGTGAATGGCAGACTTGTTCACGTCGCGCCGCCGCTCACCATCATGTTGCACAAGCCCCCTGGATTCGTTTCGACCCGGAGAGATCCGCACGCGCGCGATACTGTTTTTGATTTGCTGCCGGCAAAATTCTCGCGGCTGTTCAACATTGGGCGCCTGGACGCGCAAACCGAAGGTCTGCTGCTTCTCACAAGTGATGGAGATCTCGCACAGAGCCTAACGCATCCACGTTACAAAATTGAGAAGGAATACGAAGTGACACTGGATCGTCCTTGGGAACCCTCACTTGCGTTGAAATTGCTGCGCGGAATTTTTGTCGGCGGTGAGCGAGCAAGGATTGCGCGACTCCACTCCGTGTCGCCCGTTCGCTTGCGCGTTGTCCTGCAACAGGGAATCAATCGCCAGATTCGCCGTATGTTCGAAGCCGTTGGTTATCGCGTCAAAGATCTCATTCGCGTTCGCATCGCTAATCTTCGGCTTGGCGACCTGCCGCGCGGCCACTGGCGCCCATTGACAAAGCGCGAATTGACATCTTTGGAGTGGCGAGCTCCCGTGAGCCCGGGCCCGGCGTCGCGGAAGCTCCGCCCTCCACGATGAAACTCGACAACTGTAATGCGCTGATCACGGGGGCTTCAGCCGGCATCGGCTATGAATTTGCGCGTCAACTCGCCGGTCGTGCTCGCTCGATGATTTTGGTGGCGCGGCGCGATGAAAGGCTGATCGAACTGGCTGATCAACTGCAACGGGAGCATCCGAAACTCGTTGTTCACATTCGAAAAGTTGATCTCGCTGATCTTGGGCAGTTGCAGGCTTTTTTTGAGTGGCTTGATCGGGAGAAACTCGAAGTCGATCTCTTGATCAACAACGCCGGACTCGGCGACAGCGGACCTTTTGCCGAGAGCGATCCCGCTCGTAACGAAGAAATGACACTCGTAAACGTCACTACGCTAACACTAGTTACTCGCCATTTGCTTCCACGAATGATCGCACAACACCGCGGCGCCATTCTCAACGTTAGTTCGTCAGCTGGCTTTCTCCCGATTCCCGGCTCCGCTGTTTACGCCGCGACGAAGGCATATGTGACAAGTTTCTCTGAAGCGCTTAGAGCCGAGCTCCGCGGGACGGGCGTAAGCGTATGCGCGCTTTGCCCTGGTCCTGTGGTAACGGAATTCCAACAGGTGGCCAAGCGTGAGGGAATGAAGCCTGACATCGGTCCGCAGTTCATCGTTGTTACTGTCGAACAAGTGGTGCGCGATGCGTTGGCAGCACTCGAAGCGGACCGACCGCTCGTCATTCCGGGGTTCGCGATGAAGCTGTTGATGCTTCTCGCCCGCTTAATGCCAATGCCCGTTTTGCGATGGGTGGCACAGATTTCGCCGAGGAAAAAACGCGGCGTCGTGTAGCTTTTAGGGCGTCCGTGTCAGACGCCACGCAAACAGAATGGCGTTTCATAGAAACGCCCTACAAAATCTGCGAATTTGAAATCCGCAAATTCGCAATCGTTTGTTGTTTCACCGTCTAGGCAGCCAAAGTGGCCTGCGCAAATTGCATACATACGCTAGCGATGAAACCAGTTGTGCTCGCTCACGAATACGACACGATTCACGAGAATCTCCGAGGTTATCACGAACACGACGATTAATCCTAGCACGATGAGAGGCAAGGCGGTGTTGATCCGACGACAGACCCAGGAGACGCCATACACATACACAACAGCGAACGGAATCAGCGCGCCGCTTAGCAATCGGCCAGATGTGAAATAAGGATGTTCCCGTGACGGGTTGATGCAGTTACCGAAATCGAATTGAATCGAGAGCAGTGCCAGAAACGCAACGCCTGACAGAAAAATCAAAATTGCGCTTCCAATTGCCTGTCGCTGAAACGCGCGAACCCCAGCCTGTTTTCGCAACCCGACAGTAGCCGAGGCAAGAAGAAGCAATGACGAGACCGCGTAGAATCCATCGGTCCCGCGCCAACGCAATGGCCGGCCATGCCAACTGACTTCCCCGCGCCACAAGCTCGAGATTAAATCCGACCAGAAAATCCAGACACCGCGCGGCGTGAAAATGGGATGCTGCCACCAATCGCCGAACGGTTTTCGCGTCCAACCGAGCAAGCCAATTTTCGCTGTCGATCCTGTGAGATCGCCAAAATGAAATTTTGTCCACAGCATCCAAGCGCCAACCGGAATTGCGGCGCACGAAATCAGTGCGGCAAGCGCGATCAGCCCGGCGCGAGGTGTTCGTAAGATGATGGCGATGGATTTTGCAACGATCACCACGAGCGCGACTGCGACCAGCGGCAAGTTGGACAGCTTGGTCAGGCACGTAGCTGCGACCGCCAGACCTGTGAGCGCTCCGAGCAAAAAGCCTGGCGCGTTCGTTCGCAACCATTGCAAAATGCAAAGGAACAACGCACCGAAGCAGAGCGGCGAGAGCATGTCGTTGTTCATTGCGTAGAACACATTTTGAGGAATGAAAGCCACCAGCAACGGTACGCCGATGCACAGATCCATCCGCTCTGGCGCGATCTGTACGAGCGGTTACGTAGCCCAACCAAACGATCATTGCGACAAGCGGGACATTCAGAAACCGAATCCAGTACAACGATTGAAGCCCGGCCAATCCAATATGCTTCCCAATCCACCACCACGCACTTGCCAACGCGTAATACAACGGTGGTTGAGAGGACTGGAAATTGATTTCGCTGCTCCATGCCGCTCGTGTTGCCGCAATCTCCGGTTCGACCTTCGACCAGGGTTCTTTCCACAGCGGCGCCGGAAATTTCCCATCTGGAAACCCCTCCGGCGGAAACAGGAACTCCGGCGAAGCGTAGGGAACAATCCAGTTCAGCGTTTCTTCTTTCAGCCGATCGAAACTGCGCGGGACCTGAGCATGCGAATACTGTGTGACCAGATCGAAATGCAGATCCTCATCAATGTTGCTGAAGAACGGAAATGCTGCTGAGAAAATGAAAACACGAAGCGCAGCGGCGACACAGAGCAGCAAGATTAAAACGCGTTCGTTCGCAGCGGCAAACGTTTTTGATTCACCAGACGCCATGGCAGTTGCGGCCCAACATTAAAAGCGGCACAGCAGCGCCGCACTCCAAAACGTACAAAAGAAAAGCGGCGGTCGCATTCGGACCGCCGCTTTGAAACTTTCGAATCCTGCCAAGGCAGGAATTCTACGAGGATTTGTATTTAACCGAGCAACCGTAGGGCTTTGTCTCTGGCGTCGCGACAGACTTGCCTGACAACGATTGATCCAGCGCCGCCTTCACGTAGTTCGTAGAACTCGGGATGTCTGACGGGTTTGGGGTGGCTTTGCTGTCAATTGCGCCGCGGTAAATGACTTTCCCTTCTGGATTGACGATCACCATGTTCGGCGTGTTTTTCGCGCCGTAAGCGCGGCCTGCGTTGCCTTCGGGATCCAGCAGCAGCGCGGTCTCATGCGTCTTCCACGACGTCGCGATCTTTTGCGCCTCTTCCGGCGTTAGATTTCCCTCTGTGCCCGGCGCATTGGAATCGATGGTCAGCCAGACAACGCCTTTGTCAGTGAACTCTTTCTGCAGGTTTTGCATGTTGCTGCTGCCGTAATGCTTTTTCACGAAAGGGCACTGTGGATTAAACCATTCAAGCACGACGTACTTGCCCTTGTATTGGGACAACGAATGCGTCTTGCCTTTCGCGTCCGTGAGCGAAAAATCCGGCGCGGCGCTTCCAACCGGCGGCGCTTCGGCGGCAAAGACTGCGGTTCCAATCAATGATGTAAGGGCGGTTAAGAGTAGTTTCATCTTCATATGAGTTATTAGAAAACAGAGTTGCTGAGACGTTTAAAGTTATTCGAGTAAAACAATCGTCGCGGCCCGGAAAAATTTCAACGTCAAGCAGCTCGATCCCGGCGCATGTCTCACGCTGCTCGCGACCTCGCAGCCTTAATTATTGTGAAGCGACGCTGCGCGCGACGGTCTCAAGCTTATCCAGGACCATGCTTTTGGTGAGCACTTCCGGAAAGACAATTGGCTCCTCGTTTTTCGCGGGATAAAGCACGTAGAGTGGAACACCGGGGCGGCCGAACTGCTGCAATAATTTTGTGATCACGGGATCGCCGTTGGTCCAATCGGCCTTCATTTTCACGATCCCGTGGCGCTGGAACGCCTCTCGCACATCCTGGGCTTCAAGCACACTGGCTTCATTGAATTTGCAGGTAAGACACCACGCGGCCGTGAAATCGACAAAGACAGTCCGGCCTTGCTCCAGTTCGGTTTGCAGGCGTTCGGGCGTGAACCGCTGCCAGTCACCTTGGATCTGCGAATCTACTGAAGCAATTTTTGCGGACTGAAATTTGTCGCCGATGAAATAAACACCGCTCACGATTACGAGCAGGAGCATGAGCGCGAGCACGACGATCCGCTTCACGGCTGGTGCGGTTGGCACAACGAACGCGCCTTTCATCCAGCACGCGACACTGATCACAAGCAGGAAACAACTCGCCCAGATCGCTCCTTCCAAGCCGCGTTGGGCGCCGAGCACATAAAGCAGAAATAGCAGCGTCGCCAACAGCAGGAAGCCCATGAATTGTTTCACGTGCACCATCCAGGGCCCGGGTCTTGGCAAAAAGCGCAGCCACGCAGGCTGCGCGCTTAAAAGCAGATAAGGCGCGCTCATACCGGCAGCGATGGCAACGAACATCGCCAGAATGATCGCCGCTGACTGCGTGAACGCGAAGCCGAGGGCGGTACCTAGAAATGGCGCCGTGCACGGCGTGGCCAGCACAGTCGCGAACACGCCCTGGAAAAACGAGCCGAGCAGATCCTTGCGCTCGCTCGTCGAAAGCAAATTGCGCGTAACCGATTGTGGCAACGAAACCTCAAACACGCCGAAGAGATTCAGCGCGAATACGAGGACAACCACGCTCAAGGTGAGGACGAAGTAGGGATTCGTGAACTGAAAACCGCCCCAAGTCACATCTCGCCCAGCGCCTTTAAGTGCAATCAGCAGGACCGCCAGCGCGATAAACCACGCAAAAATCCCAAGCGTGAACGCAATGCCACTGCGAAAAATTTTCTGCCGGCTCTGTCCCGCTTGTTGGACAAAACCGAAAATCTTGAGCGAGATCACCGGCAGGACGCACGGCATCAAATTCAAAATGAATCCACCGAGAAACCCAAAGAGCAGAAAGGTTAAAATTCCGCGTGCCGGCGCCGAACGGCTCGCCGAAACAGCGGGCGCACTCGTGATCTGCCATGCCGCGCGATCGTCGCCGTTCAGCTGCTGCGCAAACACCACCAGACCCGCCATCGACGACAGATCCTTCGGTGCCGACTCAAGCGGAATGCGAAACGCAATTACATTGTTGTTCCGCGATTGAACCGCGGGATGACCAACGATCGTCTCCTGCTCCGGCAATGGAAAGAAATCGATTGCTGGAGATTTCGCCAAGGTTTCGCTGGTAATTTTCAGGCGAAGATCGGATCCAACCCGACTCCAATCGGCGCGCGCCACATTGGGTGCCGGCAGCTTTTGCGGAAGCAAACGCCGATACCGCGCAAAAACGTCGGTGTTCTCCGGTTGGCTTGTTGATGCGACAGGCAAATCCAACTGCAATGTGGCGCTGCCGGGGATGCAGATTTTTTCGCACACGAGCCAATTCGCTTCGGTGGAAAGCTTTGCTGAGGAATCGTCGAGCTTCGACGGCGGCGTGATTTCCTGTATTAGCAGGACTTCGTTTTCGTAGCCGTAGGTTTCGATGTCGCCGGGATCGATCGTTTTCAGCGGAATAGGCCATTGGATCTCGCCGATCTTCCAGCCCGGTGGCAGCTTCCATTTCAGTTCCGTTGGCAAGCCCGCGTCACCGGAAAATTTCCAGTAGGTGTGCCAGCCCGGAGCCATTCGCAGCAACAATCCGACAGTAAACGACTTGCCAGGGACAATCGCATTTGTGTCGGCCAAAAGCTCTGGCCTAACGAGCTGTTTTCCCTGGTAGGTCTGTGCAAGAGTTGGTGTGGCAACAGCAACGAGCACCCAGCAGAGCAGCGAATAAACGGATGATCTCGACGCCATTCGCATAAGATTAGGTAACATTCGCTGACCACGACGGCAATTCAGTCGGCTGTAGCCGCTTCGCCGTGCGAAGCGCGACGTCGATCTCGGTATTCACTGGCGAACGTCGCCACAGGGCGACGGCTACAGCTACGGCACGACAAAAATCTTGTCGGTCCAGGGATCTTTAACCTTGGTCCCCGGAGTGTAACCGCTCACGTCAACGTATCTGCCGCTCGAATCAAATGGACTAAACACGTACCCCGGTTTGTCAGGCACTGCCTTTGCAGTTGGGAACGCCGTGGACGTAGAGGACGCTTGCACCGGTGGCAATGGTTTTGGTTCGGGCTGCGTGGTTTCACTGTAAGCGACAGGCGGAGTCGTTTTAGGCGGCTTCTGAGATCTTGTCGTATCAGCCTTTCGCTGTGGCTGCGGTGCCGAGGCCACCTGCGTCGATGGAGCGGGGTGACCGGGCTGGGTCACATCGGATTCGATTGCATCTGTTGTTCCGACCATGGTTGGCTCGTTACTGTGGCGCTTCAAAGCGTAATGCACGGGCGCGGTCGCAACGCGATAAGAACCGACTGCCACATCGCGTGTCACATGATATGAAGTCTGTGCCACGTTGCGCGTCGTTCCGCATCCGGCCAGCAAAATCGCCGCCAATACCATTGCTCGTTCAAATGGGTTCATCTCGTTGGTAAGATCGTTCCAACCACGATCCGTTCAATCATTTAATCGCCACAAGATCGCCAACCAGCGTTGAAATTTCCTTGTCTGTGGTGGACCACGAACACATCAGACGGTAAATGTCGGGCTCCACAAATTTGTAAAAACGCCAGCCCCTCGTGTTCAGACCTTTCACGACTTGATCGCCTAACTGGACGAATATCGCATTCGATTCCACCGGGAATACGGTTTCCATCCCTGCCTCTTTTCGAAGACGCTGCGCGAGCTTGCGCGCCGCCTCGTTCGCGTGCCGCGCGTTTCGCAACCAGACATCACCGTTCAGCAACCCCAGCCACGGCGCAGCGAGAAAGCGCATTTTTGAGCCGAGGTGCCCAGCTTGTTTCACCCGGTATTGAAAATCACGTGAGGATTCCTTGTCGAAGAAGATAACCAGCTCGCCCGCCGCGACGCCATTTTTCGTCCCGCCAAAGCTGAGTATATCTACGCCCGCTTTCCATGTGATCGTTTTGGGCGCGCAGCCAAGCGACGCGACGGCATTGGCAAAGCGCGCGCCGTCCATATGAAGCAACATTCTGTGCGCCCGCGCAAAGCCGCCAATCGCCTCAACTTCATCTTGCGAATACACGGTTCCTAGCTCCGTCGCCTGTGCGATACTAATGGCGCGCATCATATGCCCGTGCAGCTCGACCTGTTGTCCGATGAGTTTTTCTGTCTCGCCCAGGTCGATCTTTCCGTCATTGGTTTTCGTCAAAAACAATTTGGCTCCCCGCGTGTAAAACTCCGTTGCGCCGCCTTCGTCCGTCTGGATGTGCGCGCGCTCGTGACAGATCACTCCGTGGAAGGGTTGGCAAAGCTGGGCGAGACCGAGCGCGTTCGCCGCAGTGCCGGTGAACACAAAATAAACGTCGCAATCGACTTCGAAAATTTGACGGACACGATCGCACACCGCGGCAGTCCATTCGTCCTCGCCGTAAGAGGGCGCATAATGTGTATTCGCCTGCTGCAAAGCCCTCCACGCCTCGGGACAAATCGCCGCCGTGTTATCACTGGCAAATTGGTGACGAATCGTGTCGGCGCGCATCGGGCCTCTATTACGTGAGTTTTGGCGCCTGACAATCAGCACAAAGAGATTGCCTGACAGCGGAGCCCTGGGCCTCCGAATCTGCCAGGCAAATCTCTCCTCTACTTTTGCTCCTCGAATTGCGTACAGCAGCTTCATTTCTATTTCGGATAGGGCGCGTCGAATGAGCGTGTTCCCGCTAAATTTTTACGACTTTGATCGCTTTTTGTTGCATTTTGCCTAACGCGCGGCGGCAGACTAACCTTCGCCAATGAGATCGCTCCAGAGCGACGTCGAGCAGCGCGGCACGCGCATTTTTGAGCTGGTCGACAAACATCCGGAGCGACTTTTCAGCAAGGCCGGATTTTATCAGCGCCTAATGGCGCTCTCGATGCATGACGAGCGATTCAAGACACAACTGTTTCGCTTTGTCGCCGTTCTGCCGTCACTGCGCAGTTCAACCGAGATCATTCAGCATCTCAAAGAATACTTCAGCGATAGCAACGGTGGTTTCTCCCCGCTCGTGGGCATGGGGATTCGTTCGGCGCGCATCCTCCCGTGGATAAGCGCTCCAATCCTGCGGTGGAATGTTTCCGAAATGGCTCGCCAGTTTATTGCCGGACGAAATGCGCATGACGTCATCGCGCCATTGCGTAAGCGGCGGGCCCAAAAAATCGGCTTCACCGTAGATGTTCTGGGCGAAGCTGTTGTGAGCGAAGCCGAGGCGGATGAATATGCCGCACGTTACGCGGATTTACTGGAGAAACTGGCGCACGAAACCAGAGACTGGACCGATCCGCTCGGGAAAAACGCGGAGCTTTTCCCGGTTGTAAATCTGTCGGTCAAAATCTCTGCCCTGTATTCGCAAATGAGTCCGGATGCTCCGGCGGATGCGATTGCCCATCTCAGCACCAAGCTCCGGCCGCTTCTCCGTCGCGCGCGCGAGCTAGGCGCATTTATCAATTTCGACATGGAGAGTTATGCGCTCAAAAATACGACTCTCCAGCTGTTCAAAACCATTTTGAGCGAGCCGGAGTTCAAAGATTGGCCGCATGCCGGGATTGTCATCCAAGCCTATTTGCGAGATTCAGAGGGCGACCTGCGCGATTTGATTGAGTGGGGCCGTGCGCGCGGCACTCGCTTCGCAGTCCGATTAGTGAAGGGCGCGTATTGGGATTACGAGACAACGAAGTCGGGCCAGAACGGATCGAATCCTCCGGTCTTTCTGCAGAAGCCAGAGAGCGACGGGAATTTCGAAAAGATTACGCGCGTGCTTTTTGAAAACGAGTCCGTGGTTACACCTGCGTTTGGATCGCATAACGTCCGCAGCATCGCGCACGCACAAGCCGTCGCGGATGAGCTCGGCATTGATCGCAGCCGGTTCGAGTTTCAACTGCTTTATGGCATGGCAGGTCCAATCAAGCGCGCGCTCGTGGAGATGGGGTATCGCGTCCGGGAGTACTGTCCGATCGGCGAGCTGCTGCCCGGCATGGCTTATCTGGTTCGGCGCCTGCTCGAGAACACGTCGAACGAAGGATTTTTGCGGGCAAAATTTGCCGAGAACGTGCCGGCGAAAGAATTGCTGCGCGACCCAAACGAACTGATTAAGCCCGCTGCAGCCGAAATCGGCCTGTCCGCCGAAGCCTCGGCGAAGGCGGGTGATCCCGGCCATCTTAATGCGTCGAATCACAAAAATGGCGCTTCACTTCGCGCAACAGATGGCGATAGTTTCCGAAACGCACCGCTTGTGAGTTTCATTTACAAAGATAGCCAGGAAAAAATGCAGAGCGCATTGCGCGAAGCGCGAAAACGCTTCGGCGAAAAATATCCGTTGTATATCGGAGGGGAAAAAATTTGGACGGACAATTTGACGCCCTCGGTTAATCCAGCCGAGCCGACCGAGATTGTTGGCTACGGAACGGAAGCTGGGATCGAGGAAGCCGAGCGTGCCGTTAAAGCTGCGCGCGCGGCGTTCGAAAAATGGAGATGGACGCCATTCGAGGAGCGGGCGCAGTTGCTGGAACGCGCGGCCGCCATCCTCGAGCGCAGGCGCTATGAGCTGTCGGCCGTAGAAGTTTTCGAAGTCGGCAAGGCATGGTCTGAAGCCGACGGCGACATCCGTGAAGCGATTGATTTCTGCACGTTCTATGCGCAGCAAATGCGGCGACTCGGACGCCCCAAACTCACGCAACAGGTCCCGGGGGAAGAAAGTTATTATCATTACTGGCCGCGGGGCGTCGCCTTCGTAATCGCGCCGTGGAATTTTCCGATCGCGATTCTCTGCGGCATGGCGTCGGCCGGAGTTGTTACGGGAAACGCCGTGATCATGAAACCGTCCGAGCAGTCGATTGTCTGCGGCGCGATGCTCATGCAAGTGTTCGAGGAAGCCGGGGTTCCGCCGGGTGTGTTGAATTTTTTATCCGGACACGGCTCTACGATCGGAGCGCATTTGGTCGATCACAAAGACGTCGATTTAATCGCGTTCACCGGTTCGCGTGAAGTCGGACTGAAAATTTGGGAATCGGCCGGAATTACCCGCCCTGGTCAACGCGAACTGAAGCGGGTGATTTGCGAGATGGGCGGCAAAAACGCAATGATCGTTGACGCGGACGCGGATCTTGATGAGACGATCATGTACTCAATTTATTCCGCATTCGGTTTTCAGGGACAAAAGTGCTCCGCGCTTTCGCGTCTAATTTTGCTCGAAGAAAATTACGATCGTGTGATGGAACGTTTAATTCCGGCCGCGACCAGTCTGCGAGTCGGCAATCCGGAGCAACCAGGCATCATGGTCGGCCCCGTCATCGATGAACCTGCGTACCGACGCATTCTGGAATACATCGAGATCGGGAAAAAAGAGGCGACGCTCGCTTATCAGGCAAAAGAAGTTCCGCCGCATGGATATTTTATTCCGCCGACAATTTTCACCGACGTGAAACCGAACATGCGCATCGCACGCGAAGAAATTTTCGGCCCGGTGCTAAGCGTCTTGAAAGTGCGGGATCTCGACGAGGCGCTGGAAGTCGCGAACGGAACCGACTACGCGTTGACCGGCGGCTTTTTCTCGCGTAGCCCCGATAACATCGATCGGGTGAAATCCCGCTTGGAAGCTGGCAACCTTTACATCAACCGCTCGTGCACGGGCGCAATCGTCGGCCGCCACCCGTTTGGCGGATTCAAAATGAGCGGCAGCGGTACCAAGGCCGGTGGCGAAGATTATCTTCTGAACTTTCTCGTGCCACGCGTAGTGACCGAAAACACCAGCCGCCACGGCTTCGCTCCAGAACAGTCGCCCGACTATCGCGACGAATTTCTCTGGCCTAAACCGCGCCAGTAACCACCCGGACAGCGGGGCGATCAATTCAGAGGTCGGCCTTTGCTGAGCAACTTCACAACCGTCACAATCATGTAGACCACCGGCCACGCTGAGGTGAGAACGATCACCGCAAATGCCGCCATTTCTCTTGCTCGTTCGCGCGCTGCTTCGATACGGTATTCCCGTCCCAGATTGAAAAGATTCCTGAATCTCGATCTATCTTCTCCGTCGGAAGACCAGAAATGTCCGCGCCATTGACCGAAGCCCGAATGAAAAAAATAGTCTGTCTGCGGAGAGCGTCCCTTGCCGCCCGTGGAAGGACTCCTCGGTTTCATAGACTCTGACCGACAACTGGTTTGGAACCAGCAACACAATACCACGTTCAAAAATTCAATCAGCCTGAAAAAATAACTTCCCGTCGCGCCCAAGCCGCGACACACCCGAAATGCACAGATGAAAACGGCCATGTATCACGCTGGCAAGTTGTTGGTGAGATTCGTGTTTGGCTGTGTCGCGCGCATTCACGTAATTGACCGGGAGAATGCAAGATTCGCCGACGGATTTTTGCTGGCATCGAATCACATAAGTCACTTCGATCCGTTTCTCATTTCGCTGGCGGTGCGACGAAAGATCGACTGGATGACCATGGCCGAATTCTTTCGGCCGCCTGCGCTCGGTTTTTTTCTGCGCTCCATTGACGCTTTCCCGGCAGAGCGGGACCGGGCCGATCTCAAGACCATTCGCACTGCGATCGACCGGCTAAAGAGCGGGCGCATCGTCGGCATTTTTCCTGAGGGGGGCATTCGCGATGGTGCGCGCTCTTTGCTCGAAGGCGCTCCGCTCCGGCCGGGCGTAGCTACACTCGCGCAGATTGCCGATGTTCCCATCGTGCCGTGCGTAATTCTTGGTACGGATCGCTTTTATTCCACAAACCGATGGCTACCGTTCCGGCGCACGCCGGTTTGGATTGCCTTTGGAAAGCCGATTTCATGTTTTCCAGAGTTGCAAAAATCTCAGGCGCGCGAACGAATCGAATCCGAACTGGCTGGCGCATTCAAAAATCTTTACGCTGAATTGCGCGAAAGTTTTTGCCTCACGACGGACGATCTGCCGCGGTCGCCGCATGAGCGGATGAGCAAAACAGCCTGTCATCCCGAGCGAAGTCGAGGGAGCCCGTTGCAACACTCTAAGGCAACGCCGCGGGATGGAAAGCCTGGCCTCGCCGTCTTCGACGGCTGCGTTGCAGCCTCGACTGCGCTGCGCTCCGCTCGGAATGACACATTACGGCGCGCTAGCGCAAAAACTGTCGATTCGCTTCTCTGCGCGTCGATCAATTGGCTTCATCGACGTCACCCGCTGAACGGCCACAGTCGACAAGAGATGGAGCGTTATCTAACGGCGTGCGAGCGGCTCTCGCCGCAGGAATATTATGTCCTTCCGCAAGCAATCGGTAATAACGGCGCCTCCGACTCAAAGCCGGCGGTGAATGGCATCCGAGATGCACGTATGACAACATTGTCGTGGCGCAGCCCGATCAAAACAGCTTTTGCAGCAAACAACACCGCGCGCGTGGATTTTTTCCGGACTGATGCACGCACATGGACTGAAGCGCCGACGATGTTCCTGCTGCACGCACTGATGTCATCCAGTCAGACCGGTTATTATCGATGGGCAGAGAAATTCAATCAATTCGGCTGGAACGCGTGTTTCGTTCATTTGCCATACCACTTTTCGCGTGTCCCGACTGGTTACTGGAATGGCGAACTGGCGATCACCCCGGATTTGATTCGCAACGCGGAAGGACTGCGCCAGGGCGTAATCGAGCTGCGGCAAACAATGGAATTATTGCGGGGACACGGCTGCCGTGAGTTTGGCGTGCTGGCCACCAGTTACGGCGGATGGATTGGCGCGCTGCTGACGCTCGTGGAGAGCGATTTCCGATTTGTGGCATTAATGTCGCCGATCGTGAACGTCGAGCAGGCCATCTGGCATAGCCCGGCAGCGCGTCGTATTCGGCGTGAACTGGTCCAGGCAAACATCGAGCGCGCTCTGGTTGCGCGACATTTTCATCTGAGTTCACCCGTGCACGGCCGGCCGGTGTGCGATGCCAGGCGGATCCTGTTCGTCACAGGGGAATTCGATTCGATTGCTCCAGCTGCGGAAATCGAAGCGATCCACCAAACATGGCGAGGCTCGGAACTGTTACGCGTGCGACAAGGACATTTCGGCTATCGCATCATGCGAGAAACAATCGCGCACTTGAAACACCGCGGCGATTTGTTGCCACGGAGCTAGATTCCGAGGAACTCCAAACTGGCTTGTAGATCGCTGAACGTAGCGTCGACCGTGGGATTGCTCCTTCCATGGATGCGTGCCACCCGTCGACTGGATGGAGTACCTCTGAGCGGCTGAGGTCTGCCGTCGCCAGCGCATTAGAATATCGCAACTAACGTGCTCGGTCCGGTGGCTCGGGTTCAGCAACCGCTCTAGAAGGTCGGGCTGACAAACGGAGCAGATTTTCATCTCGCCCAGACTAAGTTGTAACTCACCCAGTTAAGGCATGATCCCTGCACATTACTCATCGAGCCAGTCCATCGACTCAAGCAACCTGCGAAACTGCGGATTGTCAGCGGAAAGCACGGGCAGCCATTCTCCGACCGGTTCGCGTTTCCACCACGCTTTGTCGCCAATCGGCGCAAATTGGTAACGATAAAGTCGCGCTCGAATGTAATGGGGCGGTGCGTCGGGAAAGGGATTGTTCGCAATTAACGATAGCGTGCCGGGATCGTTGTGCAGAAGTTTCCAGACAAAATGCAGCGTCCACGGGTACTCGGCTGGTGACGACATCGCGGCGAACCAGATTTGCCAATCGATGCGCGGCTGATATGGCGCGACGAATGGCGGCCGGCGATTCGGATCACCGGGCTTGGCTTTGAACTCATACTCTTTCCATTGGGTGTCGCCCGTAATCAGTTCGTCTTCTGTTCCCTCAAAGATAATTTCGTCGCGTTCGCGCCCTACTGTCCCGAATGCGCCGTAAGTGTTTACAAGATCAAGCGGATCATAGGAATAATTCATCAGCTGCCGGCCGGAGGCGAGATTAAGCACCGTCGGAATACTGAGCCAGATCACCAATATCGTTAACGCAACAGCAATGCCGTTGTTGACGCGCGACGGTTGCGAATTCTGAGCCGCTTGTTGTGCGCGTCTCACGATTGATCGCGGCAGAAAACGCCCAAGAAAACTATCATCAAAACACGCCAGAAACGGAATGATCGTTAGATAATTGAGAAACGAAAGATTGCCGCTGATGATGAGAAAAATCTGGAACGCGACCAGGAGCGCGCCGGCAATGTGCCGTGCCCTTCGCGGGCCGAAAGAAAACCAGGGCACGATTAGCTCGACGAAGTGATTCCAAAGCACTTCAAATTTGTGGAACCAAACCGGGGCAAAATGCAGATACCGGCTGATCGGGTTCGGGATGGGCTGCGTTTCATAGTGATAGTAGAGACATGTCAGATCGCGCCAGCAGGGATCGCCGCGCAATTTGATCAGGCCGGCGCCAAACATGATGCGAAAACCGAGCCACCGAAAAAGCCAGATCACCAGGATCGGCGGCCTGGACTTGGGAAAGGGCCGGCCATCGAGCAGTGGACAAAGAAAGATCGATAAGAATCCTGTCTCGAGCAGCTGAATTTCCCAGCCGTAGCCATACCAAATCTGGCCGATGTGAACGATCGACATGTACATCGCCCAAAGGACCGTTAGCAGGATTGCGTTAGCGTACCCGCCAAAAACAACGAGCGACAGCGCGAACCCAACCCAGGAGAAGATAGACAATGCGTTGTCGGAAATTCCGAACCAGAAAAGCGTCGGCACTCGCAACATGCCAGCGCTTCGCGAGCCCAGTTGCATTTGAACAAGGTTTAGAAAATGTGTCGCCGGCGTTAGCCCATTCTGTCCAATTAGAGGCACGAGCTGCTTCGCTGCGACTAAAAAAGCAACCGCATATACGAACCCAAGCAGCCGCAGGATGACAAATCGGGTCAGCCAGTACGAATTTCCCAGCGCGAAAAATCTTTTGGCTAAATTTCGCAGTTCATGCGGCTTCACGGGAAAAACCTCGAACGCCGAACACCCAACGTCCAACACCGAATAAATTGTAAATTGCCAGGGGGGAGAGTCGAACTCCCGACCAACCCCGAATGCTTTCGGGGCTGCTCTACTGTTGCAAGTGGTAGATCGCGACTGTCGGATTTTTCGTTGCCTTTAGTGAGCGCTCAATCCTTCGCGCTTCCTTCAGCGTTGCAACGTTCTTGCTTGCGACGATTTCGATTCTCTCGCCGAGCCGCTTGGTTGTGTGCGTATGACCGCGCAAGTGTTGCGCAAAGCGAGTATCAAGATCAACAGTTGAGCCAATGTAATGACGACCTGAAGATCCTCGAAGTATGTACACCCAAGCCATAGAGAATATGCCAGGGGGGAGAGTCGAACTCCCGACCAAGGGCTTATGAGTCCCCTGCTCTACCACTGAGCTACCCTGGCGTCTAATTCGCGCGCAAACGTAGCGGATTTTGTCGACCGACCAACCCCGAATGCTTTCGGGGC